>NZ_SBHN01000004.1:1352-236125 GCF_006980715.1 Telmatospirillum sp. J64-1 | reverse complement strand
CGTCGCCTTGATGCGCGAGATCAGGCCGTTGCTCTCCTCGCCCAGCGCGATCCGCGCCAGGAAGTCGGCCTTGACCTTGGCCGCATCGTCGACCCCGGCCGGCACCCGGTGGGTGAGCAGCTCGACAAGGAAATCCTCCTCGCCCGCGGGCGGCGTCCTCAACAGGCCGACCAACTCTTCCGTCTGCGGGGCAGACAGCGGCAGGGGCGGAATCCCGAGCGCGGCACGCTCGGCGACATGCTGGCGATAGGCTTCAAGCACGACTGGATCCTCTCGATAATTTGGTTGCGGGAGAGACTTCTTACTTCCTTGGCCACAACCGCGCCATACAGCCGTCAGGACAGGGGCGGCAAGCGCCGTGATCGTCTGGTATGACCGCTGTGGCGGGGTCTCGTGGCGAGAAGATAGCATCCCCGCACGAAAAAGGAAGAGAAACACCCACCCTTAAGGGCGGGAAAGGAGTGGTTGTCATCGCTTTTTCTTTCTTCCCCGCCAGGACTTCGCGAAACGTTCCGGATGACAGCTAAATGATAGATGCGGGTGTTAGGGTGCTTGGTTTACGAGGGCTCCGCCAGAGAGCCGAGAAAGAACTATGGGAATGTCCATGTTGACCAGGCTCGTAAAGCCCCGGCAGCGGTGGGTCCATTGCTGCCCTCCCTCTCTTGAATCTTCCGGCGCCAGATGAAAGAGACACTTGTGCCGCCGAAAAGCGGCGTTCGTCTTCCCTCTCCGCTGTCTCTCGCCAAGTTGGGCTTCAGTCTGGCCCTGGGCTTCTGCGGGGGCTGGCTGGCCTATCGTCTTTCGCTGCCCTTGCCCTGGCTGCTGGGCGCCCTGATGGCGACGCTGATCCCCAGCATGGGGGGCGCGCGGCTGCAGGGGCCGAAGCATCTGCGTTCGCTGGTCCTGGCGATCGTCGGGGTGTTCCTGGGCGGCGGCTTCACCCAGGATATCTTCGGCCATTTCGGCACCTGGCTGATCAGCCTGGGCGGCATGTTCATCACCACCCTGATCATGAGCCTGTTCGGCATCTGGTATTGCCGCAAGATCGCGGGCTATGACCGCCCGACGGCCTGGCTGTCCGGCCTGCCGGGCGGTCTCAGTGCCATGACGGTCATGGCCCCGGATCTGGGCGCCGATGTGCGTCTCGTCGCCCTGACCCATGGCGTGCGGCTGGTCACTCTGCTGGTCGGCCTGCCTTTGGCCTTCGAGGTCTTCCTGGGGATCGACGTGGCCGACGCGGCCTTGCCCGAGCCCTGGGTCGATGCGGCCGCGACCGCCCTGTCCTGGGCCGATGGGGTGCTGCTGGCGGCCTGCGTGGTGGCGGGGATTCCGTTGGCCAGGCTGCTGCGCCTGCCCACGCCGATCTTCGTCGGCCCGATGTTGGTCAGCGCGATCCTGCATCTGGCGGGCCTGACCGAAGCCCATCCGCCGGGCTGGGTGCTGGTGGCGGCGCAGGTGGTGATCGGCGTCTCGGTCGGCGTGCGGTTCGGCGGCTTTCCCTTCCTGCGCCTGCTGCGGACCTTGTGGTCGGCGGGCGTGCAGGCCCTGGTGACGCTGCTGATCAGCTTGGCGGCGGCCTTTGCGACGCAGGAGATCACGGGCCTGTCCCTGGGGCCGATCCTGCTGGCCTATGTCCCCGGCGGTGCGCCGGAAATGGGCATCGTGGCGTTGTCGCTAGGACTCGATCCCGCCTATGTGACCGTGCATCACCTGGCCCGTCTCGCCCTGATCCTCCTGGCCATGCCCTTCATCACGCAATATCTGGTGAGGCATGCCAAGGCCGGCGGTCATGCGCCCGGGGCGCCCTGAACGGCGCGTCCTCCGCCCCGGGAAGGCACGTCGGGTCCTAGCCCGCCGCCTCCTGGAGCTGGAGCTTGAGCCGGGTCTTGTGGGCATTGGCGATATGCCGCCGCACGGCGGCTTCCGCCGCGTCGGGGTCGTGCCGGGCGATGGCGTCGACGACGGCGGCATGTTCCTCGATGGATTCCGCCCCCCGCTTCGGCGCGGCCAGGGTGGTGCCGGCGAGCAGGACCAGGGAGACCCGCATATTTTCCAGCACGGCGTTCAGGTAGCGGTTCTGGGCCGCCAGATGGATCTGGCGGTGGAAGGCCTTGTTGCGGCGGGCCAGTTCCTGGGGATTGTCGGCGAAAGCACGGTCCTGTTCGACCATTTCGCGCAGGATCTCGATTTCCGTCTCGGAGGCATGGACGGCGGCAAGCCGGGCGGCGGTGCCTTCCAGGACCTCGCGCAGGAAATACAGCTCGCCCACCTGATCGTAGTCCAGCTTGGCGACCACGGCGCCGTGATGGGGTTCGTGGGCGACCAGCCCCTGGGCCTCCAGCCGCTTCAGGGCCTCGCGGACGGGCGTGCGGCTGATCTGGAAGCGTTCGGCGATTTCCACTTCGCGCAGGCGGCTGCCCGGCGGCAGGACGCCGTTGTCGATGGCTTCCAGCAGCAACTCATAGGCGTTGAGCCCACTCGGTTTTCCGCGTGCCATTTTCTTCCTTTGCGTTCTAAACACCGGCGCCGGCTGTTGCCAGTCTCGCCGATGCGTGTATCCTAGCCTTAAAATACATTGGTATACAATGGGAGGGGTCGATGCGTATTGCGATCTTGGATGATTATCAAGGGGTATCGGAACGCTTCGCCGATTGGAGCCGTCTGCCGCCCGAGGCCGAACTGACGGTTTTCCGCGATACCCTGGCCGACGAGCAGGCCCTGGTGGAGCGTCTGGAGCCGTTTAACATCGTCTGCCTGATGCGGGAAAGGACGCCCTTTCCGGCCTCGCTGATCCGGCAACTGCCCAATCTGAAGCTGATCGTCACCACGGGCCAGAAAAATGCGGCCATCGACGTGGCGGCGGCCAGGGCACAGGGCGTCACGGTCTGCGGCACGCAATCGCCCGGCCATGCCACGGCGGAACTGACCATGGCGCTGATCCTGGCCCAGGCGCGGATGCTGGTGAGCGAGAACGCCTCCATGCGCGAGGGCGGCTGGCAAGTGAGCCTCGGCCGCGACCTGCGTGGCGCGACCCTGGGCATCATCGGCCTGGGCCGCCTGGGGGGGCAGGTCGCCACCTATGCCAAGGCCTTCGGCATGAAGCTGCTGGCCTGGAGCGAGAACTTGACCCAGGAACGTTGCGACGAATTGGGCGTGGAGAAGGCCGCTTCCAAGCAGGACCTGCTGAAGCGCGCCGATTTCGTCACCATCCATCAACGCCTGTCGTCCCGCACGCGCGGCCTGATCGGCCCCGAGGACTTTGCCGTCATGAAGCCGGACGCCTATCTGGTGAACACGTCGCGGGGCGAGATCGTGCATTGGCAGGCCCTGCTCGACGCCCTGGAGGCGGGGCAATTGGCCGGGGCCGCGCTGGATGTCTATGACGTCGAGCCGCTGCCCGCCGATCATCCTTTGCGCGCTTCGCGGAAGCTGCTGCTGACGCCTCATATCGGCTATGTGACCCGCGAGACCTACGAGGTCTTCTACGGCCAGACCCTGGAGGCGGTGCTGGCTTTCCTCAAGGGCGAGCCAATTCGGGTGATGGAAGGCTAGCCGCCAGCCGGGCGTCCGCCGGCCTGGGGAAGGCGATGGAGACAAGCAGGCCCTGCCGGTCCGGACTGTCCTTCAGCTCCAGGCCGGCGCCGTGGGCGACTGCCACTTCCTTGACGATGGCGAGGCCGAGGCCCGAGCCTTCCGTCTCTTCCCCGTTGAAGCGCACGAAACGTTCGACGGCCTCGGCCCGTCGGTTGACAGGGATGCCGGGGCCGTTGTCCTGGACTTCCAGGACCGGCCCGCGTCTTGCCGTGGCCGGGATCACCCGGACGGTGATGATGGACTGGGACGGGCAATAGCGCAGGGCGTTGTCGAGAAGATTGCCCAGCATCTCGCGCAGCATCACGCAATTGCCCAGCACCATCGCCGAGGCCTGCGGATCGTCCGGGCCCTCGAAGCCCAGGTCGATGTCCTGTCGGATCGCCCGGCCCACCCATTCACCGGTAACCTCGGCGGCGAATGCCTTCAGGTCGAGGGAGGCGAGGTCCAGGGTCTTGCGGCCCTCGGGCGCGAGGCGGGCGAGCTTGAGAAGCTGCCCCGCCAGGCGCGAGGCCGTGCGGGCGTGGGAGAGGATCCCTTCCAGGGTTTCTCTCTCATGGTCGTGGCGGGCATGGCGCAAGGCCCATTCGCTTTCCGCCTGCAGGGCCGCCAGCGGCGTCCGCAACTGGTGCGAGGCATCGGCGATGAAGCGCTGGTTGGCGGTGATGCTGCGGTCCAGCTTGGTCAGCAGGCCGTTCAGGGCATGGACCACTTCGGCGATCTCGGCCGGGGTCTGTTCCTCGATCGGCCGCAGATCGTCGGGCGAGCGGCGGCGGATGGCCGTGCGCAGGTCCTCCAGCGGGCTCAGGCCCCGGGTGATGCCGATCCAGGCGAGGATGCCGCCGATGGCGACGACGATGAGGAAGGCGATGCCGGTATTGACCAGGATGGTGCCCAGAAGCTCCTGCCGTTCCCGGCGGGTCTGGGTGATGTAGATCGTGGTCCAGCCTTCCAGATAGGGGGCCGAGACGAAGCTGCGCAGGGCGACTGCCCGCACTGTTTCACCCAGATAGACGCTTTCGTAGAAGAAGGGTGTGCCCGGCTCCAGGACCCGCGACTTGTCCGGGCGCGGCAGGTCGGCATGGCCGGTGACATAGGCGCCGTCGGGGCCGGTCACATGGTAGTAGGTGTCTTCATGGGTGAACTCATGCAGCAGCATCTCCATGTCGCGCGACAGCAAATCGCCCCCGGTCGTGACGGTATAATTGGTGATGCTGACCGCCAGGGCCGCGAGCAGGCGGTCCTGAACCTGCTCGGCCGCATTGCGCATATAATAGTATTTGGTCGCCAGCAGGCTGGCGGCCAGCAGCAGGCCCGGCCCGACCAGCCAGACCAGCAGCCGCAGCCGCAGGGAATTCAGGAACATGGTCTCTATTCGCTCAGCATGTAGCCCAGTCCGCGCACCGTCCGGATGCTGATGCCGGGTGTCGAGATCTTCTTCCGCAGGCGGCTGACATAGAGTTCGATGGAACCGATGCTGGCGGATTCATCGAAGCCAAACAGATGCTCCGCCAGGCGTTCCTTGGCGATGATCTTGCCGTAATTGCGGATCAGGACTTCCAGCAGGCTGCGTTCACGCGGCGTCAGGGCCACGTCATTGCCATTCAGCGTGACCGTCCGCTGGACCGTGTCGAAGGCCAGCGGACCGGCTTCGATCAGCGGGCTGCGGCTGCCGCTGCTGCGCCGCAAGAGGACGCGGGCACGGGCTTCGAGTTCGGACAGTTCGAAGGGCTTGACCATGTAGTCGTCGGCGCCCGCATTGAGGCCGGCGAGACGCTCGTTCAACTCGCCGCGCGCCGTCAGGATCAGCACCGGTACGTCGTTCTGGTTCCGGCGCAGGCTGCGCAGCACGTCCAGGCCGTCGCCGCCCGGCAACGATAGGTCGAGGATGACAAGGTCATAGCTTTCGCGGCCGAGCACGTCCATGGCATCGGCGGCGTTGTGCAGCATGTCGACGGCGTGATCGACTTGCTGCAAGGTCCGGGCGATGCTCTGTGCCAGGGAACGGTTATCTTCAACGACGAGAAAGCGCATGTCGCACCATAGGGCATTTCGTGAAACCAACTCAATACGTCAGAAAATTTCGACGCTGTAAGCTTATCGACAGCTTCGTAAGCTAACGTGCCTCCTGCAGTGTTAGCTGGGCTAGGTTCAAACGAAAAGACCCGCGTATCTGCATAAAGAGGGGAACGTCCAGAAAAAGTGTGCGGATACCTGTCAGTGCCGCAGGACGCCTCCCTTCATTCGCCGCAATTTTAGATTTCGGGAGGGGCACATTAATGTCCTGGAAATCCATTAAGACTGTCGGCCGTCAGGCCGGTGCTATTGCCGTTGCCACCGCTGCCCTCGTGACGGCTTATGCTTCCCCCGCTCTTGCCGCCGATTTCTCGGGTAAGCGCGTCGAGCTTATCATGCCGTTCCAGGAAGGCGGCGGGACCGATACCTGGGGCCGCTTCTGGGTGCCGCATCTGAGCAAGCACCTGCCGGGCAATCCCTCGGTCGTCGTCCGCAACATTCCCGGTGGCGGTTCCACCACGGGGGCCAACCAGTTCGAGGCCCGTGCCCGGCCCGACGGTCTGACCCTGCTCGGCACCTCCGCTTCCACCCATTTCCCCTATCTGCTGAACGACCGCCGCGTCCGTTTCGAGGCCAAGGACTGGGAAGTGATCCTGGGCTCGCCGACCGGCGGCGTGGTCTTCGTGCGTCCTGAACTGGGCGTGCAGTCGGCGGCCGATATGGGCAAGCTTCGCGGCCAGAGCCTGAAATACGGCAGCCAGGGCGCGACCTCGCTCGACCTCGTGCCGCTTCTCGCCTTCGACATCATGGGCCTGAACGTGGATGCCGTCTTCGGCATGCAGGGCCGCGGTGCGGGCCGCCTCGCCTTCGAGCGCGGCGAGGTCAACATCGATTACCAGACCTCTTCGGCCTACATCAACAACGTGAAGCCGCTGATCGAAGCCAATCAGGCGGTCCCGCTCTTCTCGTGGGGCATGCTCGACAGCAACGGCAATATCGTCCGCGATCCCTCCTTCCCCGATCTGCCCAGCTTCCCCGAAGCCTATGAAATGGCCTTCGGCGAGAAGCCCTCGGGTCCGGCCTGGGAAGCCTACAAGTCCTTCTTCATCGCCGGTTTCCCGGCCCAGAAGATGCTGGTCCTGCCCAAGGGCACGCCGTCGGAGATCGTCGAGGCCTATCGCGCCGCTGCGACCGCGGCCATCAACGACCCTGCCTTCCAGGAAAACCGCGAAGCGGCCCTGGGCGAATACGAGCAGGTGGTCGGCAAGCCGGCCGAGGTCATGATGGAGCAGGCCTTCAGCGTCTCCGAAGAATCCCGCAACTGGGTGCGGAACTGGTTGACGGAAAAGTATTCCGTCCAGTTCTGACGCTCACTTAGCAATCTAGTTCTCCCTCATCGAAGGGGTGAGCCCCCGGCTCACCCCGATTTTTCACCTGCCACCCCTTGGCGGCGGGAGAGGGATGCTTTGCGTCTTTCGACCGGAGTTTTTCATCAATGCTCGACGCAATGCTCTCTGGCTTGAGCCAACTGGCTCAGATCCAGCACCTTATGTATCTGGCGATCGGTGTCGGCCTGGGGCTGATCGTCGGCATTCTGCCCGGTCTGGGCGGGATCGTCGGCCTGTCCCTGCTGTTGCCCTTCATCTACGGGATGGACCAGATCTCGGCCCTGGCGATGCTGATCGGCCTGGTCGCGGTCATTCCCACCTCCGATACCTTCACATCGGTTCTGATGGGCATTCCCGGCTCCAGCGCCTCGCAGGCGACGGTGCTCGATGGCTTCCCGCTGGCCAAGAAGGGGCAGGCGGCACGCGCCTTGGCCGCTGCTTTCTCGGCTTCGTTGCTCGGTGGCCTGGTCGGGGCTGCGGTGCTGACGGGCTTCGTCCTCATCGCCCGTCCGGTGATCCTGGCCTTCGGCTCGGCTGAATTGTTCATGCTCTCGATCCTGGGCCTCAGTATGGTCGGCGTCCTGGCAGGCCACAGCCTGCCCAAGGGCATCGCGGCGGCGGGCTTGGGCCTGCTGCTGGGCGGCCTGGGCGCGGCCCCGGCCACCGGCGAGCTGCGCATGAGCCTAGATTCCGTCTATCTGATGGACGGTATCCCGCTGGTCATCGTCGGCCTGGGCGTCTTCGCCTTCCCTGAAATCATCGATCTGTGCCGTCAGAACCGTTCCATTGCCGAAGCCGGCAAGCTGGGCAGCGGTTGGCTCACCGGCATACGGGACATGATCCGTTATCGCTGGCTGTGCCTGCGCTGCGCGGGTCTGGGCAGCCTGGTCGGGACCATCCCGGGCCTGGGCGGCGCCGTCGTCGACTGGATCGCCTACGGCCATGTGGTGCAGTCCTCGAAGGACAAGTCGCAATTCGGCAAGGGCGACATCCGCGGCGTGCTGGCCCCGGAAAGCGCCAACAACGCCAAGGAAGGCGGCGGCCTGGTGCCGACGCTGCTGTTCGGCATTCCCGGTTCCGGCGGCATGGCCGTGTTCCTGGGCGGCATGGTGCTGGTCGGGCTGGAAACCGGCCCGGCCATGATCGGCCGTAACCTCGACATCACCTATGCCATCATCTGGTCGCTGGCCATCGCCAACGTCCTGGGCGCCGGTGCCAGCCTTCTGATTTCCCCCGCCGTCGCGCGCCTGACCACCATCCCTTACGGCTATCTGGCGCCGTTCATGGTGATGGTGATCTGCTTCGCCGCCTTCCAGGCCACCCGCAGCCTGGGCGATCTGCTCGCCCTGCTGGTGATCGGCATCCTGGGCGTGCTGATGAAGCGCTTCGGCTGGTCGCGTCCGGCCTTCCTGATCGGCTTCGTCCTGGCGGCCAATGCCGAGACCTATCTCTATCAGGCCGTCCAGTTCTACGGCTTCGAGTTCCTGCTGCGTCCGGGCGTGCTGATCATCCTGGCCATCACCGTTCTGTCGGTCTGGCTAGGCTCGCGCCGCCGTCCCGAGAACCCGGTCGAGAATGCCGAGGAAGAGGGCTCGCGCGCCAAGAACCTGATGCCCCAGATCGCCTTCACCGGCCTGATCTTCCTGATCGCCGCCTTCGGCTTCTGGGATTCCCTGCAGCATACCTTCCTGGGCAGCGTCTTCACCGGCAGCATCTCGGCCGTGATCATGGCCGTCAGTGCCTTGCTGCTGTGGAAGTTCCTGTCGGGCAAGCATAGCGACCCCGCCAATTACGACCACGAGGTCGAGGCCGGGCTGCGGGACGACCCCACCGTCGTCAGCCTGTCCCATTACGTGCTGTGGATCGCCGGCCTGGTCGCCGGGACCGCCCTGGTCGGCTTCTTCATCAGCGTCGTCGTCTTCTTCCTCTTCTTCCTGCGCCTGAAAGCCGGTGCCTCCTGGCTCCGTGCGGTTCTGCTGACCGCCGCCGCCATCTCGGGGCTGCTGCTGCTGGCCCATACGCTCGTCCTCGACCTGCCCGGCGGGTTGCTGCAGGACGCCCTTCGTCTTCCCTGGCCCTTGGGGTAATGCGCCATGACCAATCTCACCAATGACCTCATCGCCATTCCCAGCGTCCTCATGCGGGGTGGCACGTCCAAGGGACCCTTGTTCCACTTCAAGGACCTGCCCAGCGATCCGGCGGAACGCGACCGCGTCCTGCTGGCGGCCCTGGGCTCGCCCGACCGACGCCAGATCGATGGCGTCGGTGGCGGCGACACGCTGACCAGCAAGGTCTGCATCGTCGGGCCGTCCAGCCGCGAGGATGCCGATGTGGAATTCCTCTTCGCGCAGGTCTCGGTCGACCGGGCCGAGGTCGATACCGGCCCGACCTGCGGCAACATGACCGCCACTGTCGGCCCCTTCGCCCTGGAAGAGGGGCTGGTGCCGATCACCGGCGACGAAACCATCGTGCGTATCTACAACCTGAATGTGGGCGCGCGGGTGGATGCGGTGATCCAGACGCCGGGCGGCCGGGTCTGCTATTCCGGGGACGCCCGCATCGACGGCGTTCCCGGTACCGCCGCGCCGCAGGTCCTGCGCTTCCGCGACATCATGGGCAGCAAGTGCAAGAGCATGCTGCCCACCGGCCAAGCCCAGGAGGTCATCCAGGGCGTTCCGGTGACCTGCATCGACGTGGCCATGCCCATGGTCATCATGAGGGCGGCGGATCTGGGCAAGACCGGCTACGAGACGCCCCAGGAACTGGATGCCGATACCGCCTTGCTGGCGCGGATGGAACAGATCCGCCAGGAAGCCTCGCAGCGCATGGGCCTGGGCGATTGCACCGGCAAGGTGACGCCGAAGCTGGCGCTGATCGCGGCCCCCCGCGACGGCGGGTCCATCACCTCGCGCTATTTCGTCCCGCACAAGGCCCATGCCGCGCATGCCGTCACCGGCGCCATCTGCGTGGCGAGCTGCGCCGCCCTGAAGGGTTCGGTGGCCGAAGGCCTGACGGTGATGGAAGACAAGCCCATGCAATGGGTCAAGATCGAGCATCCCAGCGGCAGCATCGACGTCGAATTGGCCGTCGAGGGCAGCGGTGCCAATCTCGCTGTCGTGTCGGGTGGCGTCGTGCGCACGGCGCGCCGCCTGATGGCCGGTAATCTCTATATCCAGAAGTAACGATGGGATGGGAGGGAAAGACATGAATGTCCTGATTTTGCCCGGTGACGGGATCGGCCCCGAACTGGCGGCTTCGGCCCGGGCCACGCTCGAGGCGCTGAACAGCCGCTTCGCCCTGGGCCTGGTCCTGCGCGAGATGGATATCGGCTACGCTTCCCTGGAAAAGAGCGGCAGCACGATCCCCGACGATGTGGTCGAGGAAGCCGGGAAGACCGATCTGGTGGTCCTGGGGCCGGTGGATACCGCCAATTACCCGCCGCCGGCGGAAGGCGGCATCAATCCTTCGGCCCGTCTGCGCAAGGGGCTGGACCTCTTCGCCAATATCCGTCCCTCCCGTTCCTTTGCCGGTGTTCCCGCGCTGGCGCCCGGCATGGACCTGGTGATCGTGCGGGAAAACACCGAAGGCTTCTATGCCGACCGCACCATGTTCGCCGGTAATGGCGAATTCATGCCGACGCCCGATCTGGCCCTGGCGGTGCGCAAGGTGACGCGCGAGGGTTCGCGCCGCGTGGCCGATGCTGCCGCCGCCTTGGCGGCCAAGCGCCGCAAGCGCCTGACCATCGTCCACAAGGCCAATGTGCTGAAGCTCAGCGACGGCATGTTCCTGGAAGAGGCCCTGGCCGCCGCCGCCCGCTATCCCGGGCTGGAGGTGGACGAGATGCATGTGGATGCGGCGGCCTCCTGGCTGGTGCGCGCGCCCGAACGCTTCGACGTGATCGTCACCACCAACATGTTCGGCGACATCCTGTCCAACCAGGCCGCCGAATTGTCGGGCGGGCTGGGCATGGCGGCCTCGCTCAATGCCGGTTTCGACACGGCGGTGGCCCAGGCGGCCCATGGTTCCGCCCCGGATATCGCCGGTCAGGACCGGGCCAATCCCATCTCCCTCCTGCTTTCGACCGCCATGCTGCTGGAATGGCGCGGCGAGCGGGCCGGGCGGAACGATCTGGTGCAGGCGGGCAAGGCCCTGACGGAGGCCGTGGCCAAGTTGGTCGCGCAGGCCGAAACCCGCACCTACGACCTGGGCGGGACCTTGGGCACCAAGGCCTTCACGGCGGCCTTGTGCCAATTGCTGGCGGACGCGTAGCGGGCACCGGCTTCCCGATCCATCGCGGATGGGGAAGCCGGGCGTCGTGAAACGCTGATAGTGGCGGCAGGCCGGCTCTTCTACTCTTGTCCCTGTTCACTGACAGGGACATTGAAGGCCATGCCTGCCTCTTTCCGCCGCTCGTTCACCAATCTTCTGACACTCCTTGACGTGGCGCAGAAGATGGCTCTCCTCGGTACGGCCCCCCATGACCGTCTGCTGCATTGCTGGCGGATGGAATGGCGGCGCCGGGAAAGCTAGCTTGGTTCTGCGGCCGCGTGGCGACGGCCCATGCAGACCTTTGATATCGTCACCATCCGCCTCTTCCTGGCGATCGTTCGTGCCGGCAGCATCGGCGAAGCGGCCCGGCGCGAACATATCGCCACCTCGGCCGTCAGCCGGCGCATCAACGACCTGGAAGCCATGCTGGGGGTGCGCCTGCTGCGGCGCCTGCCGCGCGGAGTGGAACCGACGCCCGAGGGCAAGGCCTTTGCCGCCCATGGCGAGCGCCTGCTCGCCGAGATGCGGTCGCTGGCCGATGAATTGCGCGGCTATGCCGGGGGAGAAAGGGGCGAAGTCTGGTTCGCCGCCATCAATTCCGTCATCGCCGGCTGCCTGCCTGACCTTCTCGTCCGCTTCCGGGCCGAGAAGCCCCATCTGAAGGTCGCGGTCCAGGAATCCTATAGCCGCGAGGCGATCGAGGCCCTGCGCGAAGGGCGGATCGACTTGGCGGTGGTGGCCGACAGTACGCCGGTGGACGGCCTTGCCGTCCATCATTTCTGCGACGATCCCATCTGGCTGATCACCCCCGTCGGCCATCCCCTGACCGCCGGCCGTTCGCCGGAGGAGGCCATCTCCTTCGCCGAAGCCATCCAGCACGAGGTCATCTCGCTGCACGAGGGCGGGGCGCTCGACGACCTGATCATGGAGAAGGCGCGCGAGATGGGCTGCACGGTCAATCCCACCATCAAGGTCATCCGCTTCGGTTCCCTGCGGCGCATGGTCGAGGCGGGCCTGGGGATCGGCTTCCTGCGCCGCAGCAGCGTCGAGAGATATGCCGAGCAGATGCGGATCGTGGCCATGCCCCTGTCCGATGGCTGGGCGCAGCGGCGCCATATCCTCGTCCACCAGCGCAGCACGCATCTGCCTGCGGCGGTCCTCCAGTTCCGCGATTTCCTGCTGAAATCCGTGGCTTTCCAGGGCTCGGAGTCCGGTTGACGCATATTGCATCCCGATGTATACAATCTGCGTGCGGCTGACGGAGGCACGGCTCCGCCGGCCCTGGCGATTTACCAGCAAAGGAATGCAGTCTGATGGTTGACCTGGCCAAAACATACGACGTGCTGGTCGTCGGCGGAGGGAACGCGGCTCTTTGCGCAGCCATAACGGCGCGGGAAAAGGGAGCCAGCGTTCTCATTCTGGAACATGCCCCCAAGCCGTTTCGCGGCGGCAACAGCCGTCACACGCGCAACCTGCGCTGCATGCACACAGAACCGACGGAAGTACTGACCGAGGCCTATCTGGAAGAAGAGTACTGGGACGACCTGATGCGGGTGACCAACGGCGTCACCGACGAGCGTCTGGCCCGCATGGCGATTCGCGGCTCCAACGGCGTGGGCCGCTGGATGGAGGCGCGGGGCGTGCGTTTCCAGCCCTCGCTAGGCGGCACGCTGAACCTGTCGCGCACCAATGCTTTCTTCCTGGGGGGCGGCAAGGCCCTGGTGAACGCCTATTACGCCACGGCCGAGCGGCTGGGCGTTGAGGTCCTGTATGAAACCGAGGTGCTGGACCTGGAAATCGACAAGGGCGTCTTCCAATGGGCCACGGTTTCCTGCCAGGGCGGCGAGCCGGTCAAGGTGCGGGCGAAGACGGTCGTCGCCGCTTCGGGCGGTTTCCAGGCCAATCTGGAATGGCTGAAGGAATATTGGGGCGAGGCGGCGGACAATTTCATCATCCGCGGCACGCCCTACAACAAGGGCCGGATGCTGCGCAACCTGCTCGACAAGGGCGCCACGCCGGTCGGCGATCCGCGCCAATGCCATGCGGTGGCCATCGACGCGCGGGCGCCGCAATTCGACGGCGGCATCGTGACCCGCCTCGACTGCGTGCCCTTCAGCATCGTCGTCGACAAGAACGCCCAGCGTTTCTATGACGAGGGCGAGGATTTCTGGCCCAAGCGCTATGCCATCTGGGGCCGTCTCGTGGCCCAGCAGCCCGACCAGATCGCTTACGCCATCATCGATTCCAAGGCCGTGACGCTGTTCATGCCGTCGGTCTTCCCGGCGGTCCAGGCCGATAGCATCGGCGAATTGGCGGCCAAGTTGGGCCTCGACACCCAGGCCCTGGAAAACACCGTGGCGCAGTACAATGCGGCGGTGCGTCCGGGCAATTTCGACAATTCCATCCTCGACAATTGCGCGACGGAAGGCCTGACGCCGCCTAAGACCCATTGGGCGCGGCGCATCGACGAGGCGCCTTACTACGCCTATCCGCTGCGTCCGGGCATCACCTTCACCTATCTGGGGGTCAAGGTCGACGAGCAGGCGCGCGTCGTGATGGAAGGCGGCAAACCCGCCAAGAATATTTTCGCCACCGGAGAGATCATGGCCGGCAATGTGCTGGGCAAGGGTTATCTCGCCGGGCTTGGCATGACCATCGGTACGGTTTTCGGCCGGATCGCAGGCGAGGAGGCCGCGAAGAATGCGAACCACTGAGGCTTTGGTAGACGCCCGTTCCGCCATGGAAATCTGCAATGCCTGCCGCTATTGCGAAGGCTATTGCGCGGTTTTCCCGGCGATGGAATTGCGCCGCACCTTCTCGAACGGCGATCTCAGCTATCTGGCCAATCTCTGTCATAATTGCCGGGGCTGCTATTATTCCTGCCAATACGCGCCGCCCCACGAATTCCAGATCAACCTGCCCAAGACCTTCGCGGAGCTGCGCGCGGAAACCTACGAGGAATATGCCTGGCCGCGTCCGCTGGCCCGTCTGTTCCACCGCAACGGCCTGGTGGTCTCGCTGATCACCGCGATCGGCATCGCCCTGATCATGATCGGGACCATGCTGCTGCAATCCAACGACGTGCTGTTCGCCCGCCACCAGGGCGAGGGCGCCTTCTACGCCGTCATCCCCCATAACGTCATGGTGGCGCTGGGCGGGGCGACCTTCGGCTATGCCATCATCGCCCTGATCATGGGTTTCCTCAATTTCTGGCGCGATGCCGGCGGCAAGATGGCCGAGCTGAAGCCGCAATCCCTGCGTCAGGCCTTCGCGGACGCCCTGACCCTGCGCTATCTCGGCGGCAGCAAAGGCGAAGGCTGCGCCTATCCCGACGAGGCTTTTTCGAATGCCCGCCGGGTCTATCACCATTTCATGTTCTACGGCTTCATGCTGGCCTTCGCGGCGACCGCCGTGGCGACCATCTATGATTACGTTTTCGGCTGGGTCGCGCCCTACGGCTATTTCAGCCTGCCCGTCATCCTGGGCACGCTGGGCGGGATCGGCTTGCTGATCGGCCCGGCCGGGCTGCTCTGGCTGAAGGCGAAAAGCGACAAGACCCCGGCGCCCGCCTCGCTGATGGGCATGGACGTGGCCTTTTTGGTCCTGCTGTTCATGACCAGTTTGACCGGCCTCGTGTTGCTGGCCTTCCGCGAGACCGCTGCGATGGGCATCCTGCTGGCGATCCATCTCGGCTTCGTGCTCTCGCTCTTCGTGGTGCTGCCCTACAGCAAGTTCGTCCACGGCCTGTACCGCACCGGGGCCTTGCTCCGCCACGCCATGGAGCGCAAGCATTAAGGCGCCAGAGAGCATTGGCAAAGAGAAAGGGGGAAGGCTATCGGCCTTCCCCCTTTTGTTTTCAGGTCCTGTTGTGCCAGCACTCAGGAGCGGGAACCGCTCGCGGGCGAGGCGTGCAAAGCCTTGACGGCCCGCTCGGCGACGTGGCCGGGAATGCGCCGGCGCAGTTCCAGCACGTAGAACAGGATGAACATGTAGATGAACAATTCCTGCACTTCCGAAGAGCGGTGCAGGAATAGGAAGCTGAGGGGCGCATCGGGGCCGAACCAGCTTCCTGCGCGCGAGGGTAGGGCCGACCATTCGACCAGGACCGCCGTCGGAAGCAGGGCCAGGGAGGGGACGAACATCGCCAAGTCGTGTTGTGCCAGACGCGGAGAGAAGCGCATCCACAGCGGCAGGATGATGCCGCCGATAATGATGCCGATTTCCACCAGCGCGCGCGGCTTCTGGTCGAACCAGGAAGACATATTATGGAGATTGGTTTCGCCCTGGTCGTTGAGGGCCATCAGCGATTCCGGTGTGTCCCAGAAGAAGAACCACTGCCCCCAGCTGATTTCCTCGCCCGAGATATACAGGCTGCCCAGGGCCAGGAGAACGAACCACGTCTTCAGCAGCGGCCGGGCCTCGCTGCGCCGCAGGCGCGTCAGATAGGTGGCGCTGGCAAGGAAGAAGGCCGTGGTGATCACGAGCCATTGTGCCAGTTCAATTTCTCCATTCTCGTTGACCATCCTTTCCATGATCTCGGGCGGCAAGGTGCGGTTGAGCACGAGGATCAAAAAATAGGTGAGGATGGCGATCACCAGGAACAGCTGTCCCTGGGAGTCTCTCGTCGTCATGATGGTGTCCGGTAGTAAGGATATGTCTTCGAGTTTGCAGCGGGCGCTCATATTCGCGGCGCATGAAATATCACGCAACTGTAATATTCCCCTTTCCCTTGCTCTCTTCCCCCTGGCTCCCGCCGTGATAGCTGTTCGGCACGATGAGTGGTAATTAACTGTACCGTCCGGACCGTTTATAATATGGCCGCTATCTTCTGGGAAGGTGGGAAATTCGCTTGCCGGCCCTGTGCCTCAATTACGATTGCCTGCCTCTCCCGGACCTACTCCGGATGTTCAGGGCGTCTTGCCGCCTACGCCAAGCGGGCAGCGTTGTTCTGTGTCAGTACGTGATTAAGTAACTTTTCTGCCAGTACTGAACTTCTTGTTTATCCATGTCCGGTTGTGCTGCTTCCGGTGTGACTAAATTCGATGGCGCGAAATCCTGTAGCATGAAATATTTTCAAGGATATAGAAGTCCTGCGGCACGGGAATTGCCGGAGAAAGGTGCCGGATGGCGGCGGCAGCTGTTGCTGCGAGGCTACCACCATGTTCGAAATCGTCGTGCTGGATTGCCTGAAGGCCCTGGAGAAGGGCGAGGAATTGAAGAAATTCGGCGATGTGGCCCTGTTATTTCATCTTCCCGGCGCGCCCTATGCGTATCTCGCCTACGATTTCCTGCGGCGAAACCACCTGATCTGGCCGCTGCACGGGCAGGATGATCCGGTGGAGCGCTGGGTGCTCAGCAACAAGGGATATTATTATCTCTGCCGCATGTCGGCCTGGTATCAGGCCCTGCCGCTGTGGCACCGCGCCCTTGCGCGGCTGGGGCTGGCGGAGGATCGCGCTCTGGCTGTGCCGGAGGCGACGGTCTGGCAGGAATTGCATTGAGCCCGGCGGCTTCCCTTCCGTCCCCCTGCGGAGACGAAAGGGAAGCGGAGGCGCTTATTCGCCTGCGCTGCGGCCCTCGGTGGGGGCGAGGCGCAGGATCTCTCCGGAGCTGGAATCGGTGAGCAGATAGACCGCGCCGTCCGGGCCGACGCGCACGTCGCGGATGCGCTCGCCCAGGTCTTCCAACAGATGCTCTTCATGGGTTACGGCGGTGCCGTCCAGTTCCAGGCGCACCAGCATGCGGTGGGCCAGGGCGCCGACCAGCATGTTGCCTCGCCATTCCGGAATGGCGTCGCCGGTATAGAAGGCCATGCCCGACGGCGCGATGGACGGCGTCCAGTGATAGAGCGGGCTGGTGAATTCCGGTGGGAAGCTATCCCCCTCGAAGATGGTGGCGCCGGAATATTCGGTGCCGTAGGTGGCGATGGGCCAGCCGAAATTCTCGCCGGGGCGGGGAATGTTGATCTCGTCGCCGCCGCGCGGGCCGTGCTCGTGGATCCACACCTCGCCGGTTTCGGGATGCAGGGCCATGCCCTGGGGATTGCGGTGGCCGTAGGACCAGATCTCCGGCCGGGCGTCGTCGCGACCGACGAAGGGATTGTCCTGGGGGACGGAGCCGTCGTCGTGCAGGCGGACGACCTTGCCGAGATGGGTGTTCAGGTCCTGGGCCATGTCGCGATAGGCGCGGTCGGACCGTTCGCCCAGCGTGACCCAGAGATAGCCGTCATTGTCGAAAACCAGGCGCGAGCCGAAATGCGAGGTACCGCGCAGCTTGGGCTGCTGGCGGAAGATGACCTCGACATCGGTCAGGCGCGGCGTGCCCTCGTGTTCTAGCCGTCCGCGCGCCACGGCGGTGCCGTTTCCGCCTTCCCCGGCTTCGGCATAGCTGAGATAGACCCAGCCGTTTTCCGCGAAGTCGGGATGCAGGGCGACGTCGAGCAGGCCGCCCTGGCCCCGCGCGTCGACCTCGGGCACGCCCTCGATGGGTGCCGACAGGCTGCCGTCGGACGCAACGAGGCGCAGGCTGCCTTCGCGTTCCGTCACCAGCATGGTGCCGTCGGGCAGGAAGGTCAGGCCCCAGGGATGGTTGAGGCCGTCGGCGAAAGTCGAGACATGCAACGGTCCCCGCTCGCTGTCGATGACCTGATCGACGGCGCATGCCGGCGTGACGGCCACCACGACAAGGGGGGCGGCGATGGCAAGGCGAAGGGCGTTCCTGATCATGATCTCTGTTCCGCTGTAGACCTTGAATTCGTGGCGTCCCGGTTGGGCGTCGGGGACGCCGCGAACCAGGATGTCGAGACAGGAAAGGAAATTTTCAACGGAACCGTCCGGTTCGGGCGGGGGCGCCTTATGCTCTTGGGTATAGATCGATGTGCGAATATAGGTCTTTCGATGGGTGGCGGAGGCAGGGCAAAGAAGCCTACAAATTAAGCAGTGGCAAAGTCAGTGCATAAAATAGGCAGAGGAAACGATGCCCGCACTGAGACTAAGGGAGTGCTGCCCATGCCCGATCCTGGCCTGCTCGACATCTTGTGGATCGTGATTTCCGCCGCCCTGGTGCTGACCATGCAGGGCGGTTTTTTATGTCTCGAAGCAGGACTGACGCGGTCGAAGAACAGCATCAACGTGGCGATGAAGAACGCCGTGGACTTCGTGGTCTCGATGATGGCCTTCTGGGCCATCGGCTTTGCCATCATGTTCGGCGACAGCCTGTTCGGTCTCGTGGGCTCCTCGCGTTTCTTCCTTCAGGGGCAAGAGACGCCCTTCGCCCTGGTCTTCTTCCTGTTCCAGGCGATGTTTTGCAGCACCTGCGTGACCATCGTCTCGGGAGCAGTGGCCGAGCGCATGGGCTTCATCGCCTATGTGCTGGTGTCGGGCATTATCGCCGCGGTGATCTATCCCGTGGCTGGGCATTGGGCATGGAACGGACTGGACACCGGCACGTCCGGCGGCTGGCTGGGGGCGGCGGGCTTCGTCGATTGGGCGGGGTCCTCGGTGGTGCACAGCGTCGGCGGCTGGTTCGCCCTGGCGCTGCTGCTGGTGATCGGGCCGCGTGCCGAGCGTTTCGGCCCCGATGGTGAAGTACGCGACATCGCCGGTTCGAACCTACCTCTGACCGCCTTCGGCGTCCTGATCCTGTGGTTCGGCTGGCTCGGCTTCAACGGCGGCAGCACGCTGAAGCTGGACGACAGCATCGCCATGATCGTCACCAACACCTCGCTGGCCGCCGCCGCCGGGGGCACGACGGCGTTGCTGATCAGCTGGCGCATGTCCGGCCTGCCGCTGGTGCCGCCGATGCTGAACGGCATCCTGGCGGGACTGGTCGCCATCACCGCCTGCGCCCATGCCGTCACCCCGGCCTCCGCCGTGATGATCGGAGCCATCGGTGCCTGTCTTTGCCTGGCGCTGGACGCGCTGATGCTGCGGGCGCGCATCGACGATGCCGTGGGGGCGGTGCCGGTGCATCTGGGGGCGGGGATCTGGGGCATTCTCGCCGTCGCCCTGTTCGGCATTCCCGAGCGCCTCGATACCGGCCTGTCCATGTTCGGCCAGCTTCAGGTCCAGGTCCAGGGCATTCTGGCGACGGCGCTGATGGCGTTCGTGCTGCCTTATCTCGGGCTGCGCGTGCTGGCGCGCTTCATGCCGCTGCGTGTCACGGCGGAAGAGGAAGTGGTGGGGCTGAACGTGGCCGAGCATGGCGCGCGCACGGAAATGCATGATTTCTACGAGGTGATGAACAAGCAGGCGCGCACCGGCGACCTGTCATTGCGCGTGCCCGAGGATCCCTTCACCGAGGTCGGGCAGATCGGCGGGCGCTACAATTACGTGATGGACCGTCTGGAAGACGCGATGACGCGCATCCAGGCCATCATCGCCACGGCCCATGACGCGATCCTGATCTTCGATAGGGTGGACCGCCGGGTGCTGTTCCACAATCCGGTGGCCGAGAGCATGTTCGGCTATCCTGGGCGGAGTTTGCTGGACATGACGATGGCCGATCTGGTGCCGTCGATGCTGGTGGCGATGGATCTCGGCGACCGGCACCGCGAGGTGCAGGGCCGCCGCGCCGACGGCTCCATCTTTCCACTGGAGGCCCTGCTGACCCTGGCCCGGTCGTCCAATTCCGAATTCATCATCGGGACCTTCCGCGACATCACCGAACGCAAGCGGACTGAGAACGAGATCCGCGCCAGCGAGGAACGCTTCCGCGCCGTCTACGAGAATGCCGCCCTCGGCATGGTGGTGCTGCATCCCTCGGGCAGGATCGCCGATGCCAATCCCGCTTTCCTGCGCATGATCGAGCAGGAGAACGGGGCGGCGCACCTGCCGCCCTTGGCCGAGATAGTCCATGCCGAGGATTTGCCGGGATTGACGGAGGACGTCAGCGCCGTCATGCATGGCAAGGAGACGGAGAAGCTGCGCGAGCTGCGCTGCCTGTGCCGTTCGGGCATGATGATCTGGGCGCGCGTCGCCATCTCGCGCATTTCCATGGCCCGCTTCTCGGAGGCCATGGTCCTGCTGCTGGTCGAGGACATCACCTCCGCCCGGCGCGCCGCCGATGCCGTGCGCCTGTCGGCCTCGGTCTTCGAATCCACCAACGAGCCGATCCTGATCTTCGACGCCCATGGCGCCATCGAACAGGCGAATTCCGCCTTCTGCCGCATCACCGGCTATATCCCTCGCGAGATCCGGGGGCTGGACCTGCAGCAGATTTCCTCGGGCCGTCACGATCCCGGATTCCATGACGGCATCCGCCGCAGCGTCACCGAACAGGGACAGTGGACCGGCGAGATCATGATCCGCCGCAAGAATGCCGAACTGGTGCCGATGGGGCTGTCCCTGTCCCTGGTGCGGGATACCGACGGCACGGTGCGGCACCAGATCGGCATCCTGACCGACCTGTCCGAGCGCAAGAAGCGCGAGGAGGCGGATTGGCGCAAGGCCAATTTCGACGAGGTCACCGGCCTGCCCAACCGCCGCTTGTTCAAGGACCGCCTGCACCAGGCGCTGGAAATGGCCGGACGGACCGGCGAGGGCGGGGCGCTGCTGTTCCTCGATCTCGACCGCTTCAAACTGGTCAACGATACGCTGGGGCATCATGCCGGGGATGAATTGCTGCGCGTGGTGGCACGGCGCCTGAGCGCCTGCGTGCGGGCCTCGGACACCGTGGCCCGGCTGGGCGGGGATGAATTCACCATCATCCTCCACCGCGTCAGCCGTCTCGAGGACCTGAACACCATCTGTCAGAACATCATCCATTCCGTGGCGCAGACGGTGCCGGTGCCGGGCGGCGACGCCCATGTCTCGGTCAGTATCGGCATCGCCCTATTCCCCGCCGATGGCAGCGATGCCGAGACCATCACCCGTCATGCCGATGCGGCGCTCTATCTGGCCAAGGACGAGGGGCGCAACAACTGGCAGTTCTTTACCGCCGACCTCAATGCCCGGGTGGCGCGTCGGGCCGAGTTCGAGAAGGATCTGCGCCGGGCCATGGCCGAGAAGGAATTGTTCATGGCCTATCAGCCGCAGATCGACATCGCCACCGGGGACATCGTCGGAGTCGAGGCGCTGGTGCGCTGGCGCGACCCGTCGGGCCGCCTGATCCAGCCCGACGAATTCATCCCCCTGGCCGAGGAGATGAATCTGATCGTGCCGCTGGGCGAATACATCATGCGCGCGGTGGCCGGCGACATCCGCCAGTGGGATGCCCTGGGCCTGGGGCGGCTGCGCGTGGCGGTGAACGTTTCGCCCAAGCAGGTACATCACCGCATCCCGCTGCCCCATATCCTGCGCGACATCATGACCGAGGCCGGGGTGGCGCTGGAGCGTATTTCCGTCGAACTGACCGAAAGCAGCATCATGGCCGACGAAGCCCATAGCTATGCCCTGCTGTCGGAACTCAACGACATGGGGACCGAGGTGGCGCTGGACGATTTCGGCAAGGGCTACTCCTCGCTCTCGCGCCTCAAGCGTCTGCCTATCAATCGCTTGAAGCTGGACAAGGAATTCATCGCCGACATTCCCGGCGACGCCGGCGACTGCGCCATGGTCAAGGCCATGATCAACATGGCCTCCGGGTTGGGGATCGAGGTGGTGGCCGAAGGCGTGGAGACCGAGGCGCAATTGGGATTCCTGCGCGATCTGGGCTGCCAGAAGGCACAGGGCTACCTGTTCAGCAAGCCGCTGCCGGCCCGCGATTATGTCGACCTGCATTTGTCCTGGCGGGAGAGGTCGGCATTGCAGGAGGCGTGACGGCCTTGCCTATCCGTTCCGCAGTTTCAGGGCCAGGATGGTTCCGGCCAGGACGAGGGTGATGCCGTTGGCGGCGATCAGCGGCCAGGCATTCAGCATGAGGCCGTAGACCAGCCACAGGGCGACCCCCAGGCAGAAGGTGACGAACATCGTCAGGGAGATGTCCCGCGTCTGCCGGGTGCGCCAAGCCTTGATCACTTGCGGCAGGAAGGCGAGAGTGGTCAGGATACCGGCGAGGGCGCCAATGGATTCCGCAAGCATTCTGGGCTCAATCTGCGCGTTGAACGCCCGGCCGGTTTGGCCGGACGCCCAGATATAGGCGAGACGCGGAAAAGGCGATGTGATGTTTCTGTTAATCTTGCATAGCTATGCAAGACGGGTGACGCGGCGCAGTTCGGCGGCCAGGCCGGGCGGACAGGCGAGGATGGGATTGCCCCGGCGCAGGCCGTCCCCGGCCAGGAAATCATTGGTCCAGCCCCCGGCCTCGCGCACCAGCAGGATGCCCGCCAGCACGTCCCAGGCATTGATGTGCAATTCGCAATAGCCGTCGCTGCGACCGTCGGCCACTTCGGCCATGCCCAGGGCGCCCGACCCGCAGCGCCGGACGGAGGCGCCGGATTCCCACAGGCCGCCGACCAGGGACATGTATTCGCTGTTGGGGCGGCGGTTGGAATGGCCGGCCTCGATGGCGGCCTGCGTCATGTCGCTGCACGCGCTGACCCGGATGGGCTGGCCGTTGCGCGTGGCGCCGCCATTGCGGCGGGCGGCATAGAGCAGGTCGGTCATGGGGGCGTAGATCACCCCGATCTCGATCTCGCCCTTGTGGACATAGGCGATGGAAATGCAGAAATGCGGCAGGCCCCGGACGAAATTGGCGGTGCCGTCGATGGGATCGACGACCCACAGGCTGTCGCTGATCTCGCCGCCGGTTTCCTCCCCCAGCAGCGAGTCTTCGGGAAAGGCGTCCATCAGGCGCGCCGCCAGGAAATCCTCGACCGCGCGGTCGGCGATGGAGACGTAATCCTGCGGCCCCTTGGCCTTGACCTCCAGGTCGGGGGCTTCGAACCAGTGGCGGGCCAGGGCACCGGCTTCGCGGGCAAGCGTGCAGGCCTGGACGAAACGCTGGTCGAGGGCGGTGGTCATGTGCGGCATCCTGAATTCTTCGGGAAAAGGCGGGGCGAGGGTGTCGTTTCCCCGCGCGGATACAAGTGACACTTCCATGTCAGTCCCACCCTGTTGTTGCGGCGGCGGGGACAGTGGCTATTCTTCGCACGGAGCGATGGAACGGGGCGAGTGGAATGGTCGAGCGCAAGGTGACATCGGTGGATGTGGCGCGGCGGGCCGGGGTTTCCCAGTCCGCCGTCTCGCGCACCTTCACCCCCGGGGCGAGCGTTTCGGTCGCGACGCGGGAGAAGGTGCTGGCGGCGGCCCAGGCCCTGGGCTATCGCCCCAACATGCTGGCCCGCGGCCTGATCACGCGGACCACCGGCCTGGTCGGCGTCGTCGTCGGCGACCTGGGCAACCCCTACCACCCGATCCTGTTCGAAAGCCTGGCGAGCCGCCTGCAGGATCGCGGCAAGCGGCCGCTCCTGGTCCATGTGCCGCCGCAAGGGACGGCCGATGCGGCGGTCTTCGAGGTGCTGCAATACCAGATCGACGGCATCATCCTGGTGGCGGGCAGCTTTGCCGAGGCCACGGCGCGGGAATGTCTCGCCATCGGCACGCCGGTCGTCCTGGTCGGGCGCGGCATCGGCGACGAAGGGGCCGAGAAACTGGTCGATACCGTGAGCAGCGACAATGCCGGGGGTGCCCGTCTCGCCGTCGAAGCCCTGGTGGCGGCGGGGCATCGGCGCATCGCCTTCATCGCCGGGCGGCGGGACACCCACAGCAACAGCGAGCGTCACTCGGCCTTCCTCCAGGCCTTGGCGCGGCACGGCCTGGAGCCGGCGGGCGAGGAGGAGGGAAGCTACAGCTATGAGGGGGGGCGTGCCGCCGCCCAGCGCCTGCTGGCGCGTTCGCCGCTTCCCGAGGCCCTGTTCTGCGCCAACGACCTGATGGCGCTCGGCGCGCTGGATGCCCTGCGGGCGGCGGGGCTGGACGTACCCGGCGAGATCTCGGTGGTCGGCTTCGACGATATCCCGATGGCGGCCTGGCCCGCTTACGAACTGACCACCCTGCGCCAGGACGTGGACGGCATCGTCACCCATGCCGTGGACCTGCTGGAGGCCCGCCTGTCCGACCATGGCAGGACGGCCGAACAGGTGATCCTGGACGTGACCCTGGTGAAGCGGAACTCGGCCCGGCTTTAACAGTCACGAATAAACCAGTCACGAAAACTTCACCCAAACCTTCTGCCCGTTTCTGCTATCTCCAAGCCACCGATCTGCTTCGTACGCAGAGCGGAAGCGCCTTGGGCGCTTTTTTCGGCAGATTTTTGCATACGTATGCGGCCTCGGCAACGAGGGGCAACGACAACGGCAGCAGGGTATGAAGGCTTTTCTCGATATCCATGGTCTTTGCGTCGATTACGGCGCCAACCGCGTCCTGCACGGCATCGACCTGACGGTGGAGCAGGGTGAATTCATTGCCCTGCTGGGATCGTCGGGTTGCGGCAAGACGACGCTTCTGCGCGCCGTCGCCGGTTTCCAGCCGGTGGCGCTGGGCAGCATCCGGGTCAAGGAGCGGGACGTCACCCGCCTGCCGCCCGAGAAGCGCGACATGGCCATGGTTTTCCAGTCCTACGCTTTGTGGCCGCATATGACTGTGGGTCAGAATATCGGCTATGGCCTGAAGCTGCGCGGCAAGTCCGCCGCCGAGCGCCGCCAGCGCATCACCGAGATCCTGTCCATGCTGAATCTCGGCGGACTCGAGGATCGCCCGGTGACGCAGCTTTCCGGCGGCCAGCGCCAGCGCGTGGCCCTGGGGCGGGCCTTGGCCGTCGATCCGTCCACGCTGCTGCTGGACGAACCCCTGTCCAACCTGGACGCCCGCATCCGCCTTCAGGTCCGCCACGAGATCAAGGCTTTGCAGCGGCGTCTCGGCATCACCACGCTGCTGGTCACCCATGACCGCGAGGAGGCCATGGTCATGGCCGACCGCATCGTCATCCTGGATCAGGGGCGGGTGGCCCAGATGGGCACGCCGGAAGACATCTACGACCGTCCCGGTTCGCCTTTCGTGGCGGCCTTCATGGGGGCGGAGAATGTGCTGCATCTGCGCACCGAGGCCGAGGACGGCCGTCCGGTCATCGCCGCAGGGCCGTTCAGCGAACAGGCCCCGCTGCCGCCCGGGGCCGATCTGCCCAAGGGGCCGGTGGTGGCGCATTTCAGGAATGGTTCGGTGCGGCTGCACCGTCCCGACGAGGCCGCTCCCGCGCAGAGCCTGATGCTGCGCGGGCGGATCACCCAGACATCCTATCCCGGCGGGCATTACCGCTACGCCGTTGCCGTGGGCGACCGTGAAATCATGGTCGATGACGAGGCCCGGTTGGAGGCCGGTCTCGACGTGCGCTTAAGCATCCCGGTCCAGGCGCTTCACCTTTACCCGGAAAAGCGAGAAAGAGGAGAGCATTGCAATGCGTAATTTGAAGGCTGCCTTTGCCGCCCTCGCCATGGCTGCGGCGGTGCCGGGCTTGGCCCAGGCCCAAACCGTCTTGAACGTGGCCACCGCGGGCGACCAGAACATGGTCGATTACATCCGCGACTATCTCGGCCCGAAATTCGAAGCGGCGCATCCCGGCGTGACGGTGCGCGCCAACGGCACCGGACCGGGCGATGCCGGGTCGCAGAAGATCTACGAGAAGCTGCAGGCCCAGGCCGCCGCCGGCCGCGACAACTGGGACGTGGACGTGGCCGTGGTCCATCAGAAGATGGCCGGCCAGATGGCGGAAGAAGGGCTGCTGGGCAAGTTCAGCGACGACATCGCTACCGGCAAGCTGGCGACCCGCGACACCGCGCGCAACGCCCTGGGCGCCGATGTCACCGGCTATGTCCTGCCCATGTTCCACAGCCAGACGGCCATCGCCTACAATCCGGCCCTGGTCCCGAACCCGCCCAAGAGCTATGCGGAGCTGGCCGACTGGGCCAAGAGCAACCCCCGCCAGTTCGGCTATAACGGCATCAAGGGCGGCATGTCCGGCGTCGCCTTCGTCCATGGCTGGATGTACGCCAATACCTCGGACATGGATGCCATGCTGGCCGGTCCCTACGATGCCTCGGCCAAGGACAAGTGGGGCGATGCCCTGTCCAAGCTGAAGGAATTCAACACCCACGTCACCCTGACGCCGGGCAATGCCGGTACGCTCGACATGCTCAATCGCGGCGAGATCGCCATGGGCCCGGTCTGGGTGGACATGTTCTACAGCTGGATGGCCGAAGGCAAGCTGCCGCCGAACCTGAAGCTGACCATCCTGGAGCCCGGCATGCCCGGCCAGCCGATGTATTACGCCGTGCCGGCCAAGGCCGCCAATGCCGACCTCGCCAAGAAGTTCATCGAAATGGCGACCAGCCCCGAAGTCCAGGCCGAAGGCATCGTCAAGCGCTTCAACTGGTATCCGGGCATCGATGCCCAGCATGTCCAGGCGCATCTCGACGCGGAAACCTGGAACAAGCTGTTCACCGACATCAAGCCCGAAGACCTGGCCAGCAAGGGCAAGGCCTTCCCGATCTCGTCCTTCTTCAACGACATCAACGAAGCTTATGAACGTCACGTCGCCAACTGACGCCGTTCACGGGCAGGGCGGGAGCGCAAGCTCCCGCCTGACCGGTTCGCGCCGGGGCTTTTCCGTCCGAAGCCTGCTGCCCCTGGCCCTGGTGGCGCCGGCTTTGGCGATGGTGCTGCTGCTGTTCATCTACCCGCTGGGCTATTCCCTCATTTCGGCCTTCACCCTGCCGGAAGGCGGCCTGGGGCTGGGAAATTTCGCCAAGGCGCTGGAGCTTTATAGCAGGGACATGGTCTTCACCCTGGTGATCGTTTCGGTCTCCACGGTCCTGATCGGTTTGGTGGCGATCCTGATCGGCGGCTATCTGCTGCTCGGCGAGCAGCGCTGGGCCGTGCGAATTCTTTCGGTTCTCTATCGCTGGCCGCTGTTCATTCCCTTCATCGTGGCGGCCCAGTGCATGCGCACCTTCCTGGCCAAGAACGGGCTGATGAACAATACCCTGACCGAGTTGGGGCTGATCGAGGCCATCAACACCACCAGCTTCCTGGATTGGCGGGGCATCATCATCACCTTCGTCTGGAAGCAGGCGCCTTTCGTGACATTGCTGGTGGCCGGCGCCATGGCCGCCCTGGATCGCGCCACCGTCGAGGCCGCGCGCGGATTGGGCGCGGGACGTCTGCGGGTGCTGGTGCAGATCGTCGTGCCCCAGGTCATGCCGACGCTGGTGGTCGGGCTGATCCTGTCCTTCGTGACCATGATGTCGGTCCTGTCCGTGCCCATGATGATTTCGGGCGGACATCCCACCATGATGACGGTGGACATGGCTTTCCGCATCAATGCCTATGGCGATTACGGCACGGCCAATGCCCTCGGTTTCTTCTCCTATCTGATGACCGGCGCGGTGGCCTGGATCTATCTGCGGCGCGGCATCGACAAGGAGGGTGCGAAATGACCCCTCTCGCGCTTGCCCTGCGCCGCGTGCCCCATGCCGTCATCCTGGCGGTCCTGGCCTTCGCCATCCTGGGGCCGATCAGCAATCTGCTGCTCTGGGCCTTCGCCGAGCAATGGTATTTCCCGTACAAGCTGCCGGTGACCTGGGGCACCCGTTATTGGGAAGTGGTGTTCCGTCCCTCGGGCGACGCCATGGCCTCGCTCGGCACCTCGGTCGCCATCGCCTGTTTCACCGTGCTGGTCTGCCTGGCGGTGTCGGTGCCCGCGGGCTATGCCCTGGCGCGGCTGAAGCTGCCCCTGCGCGCGCTGATCATGCTGGCCTTCCTGCTGCCCCAGGCCTTTCCCAATCTGCCCGTCTATATCAACGTGGCGCGCATCTTCTACAGCTTCGACCTCAACGGCACGATCCTCGGCGTGGTGCTGGTCCATGCGGTCCATGGCCTGGTCTATTCGGTATGGATCACCACGGCTTCCTTCGCCGCTATCGACCGCTCGCTGGAAGAGGCCGCGCGCGGCATGGGGGCGGGACCCTTGCGCGCCTTCCTGACGGTGACGCTGCCCTTGGCCCTGCCGGGCATCATGGCGAGCGCCATCTTCGTCTTCCTGGAATCCCTGGACGAATTCACCGGCACCTTCTTCGTCGGCGCGCCCGAGGTCACCACCCTGCCGCTTCTTCTCTATACCGCCAGCATGGCCGGCAATTACCAGATCGCCTCGATTACCGCGCTGATCCTGCTGGTGCCGTCGGTCCTGTTCATGCTGGTGGTGCAGCGCTTCCTGCGTGCCGATGTCCTGTCCAAGGTCGGCCGCTGATCGGGAGAAAGTCTCATGACCGTTCTTTTGTGCTGGAACATCCAATGCTGCCGGGGCGTGGACGGCAAGACCGATCCCGCCCGCATCGCGCAGGTGCTGCGCGGGATGGGAGAGGCGGACGTCATCTGCCTGCAAGAGGTGGCGCGCTTCGATCCCGAGATCGATGACGGCAGGGATCAGGCCGGCGCCCTGGCCGAGGCCTTCCCCGGCTACGAGCCCGTCTTCGGCGCGGCCATCGACCGCAGCGGCGGGAGCGGCGGGCGGCGCAAGGCCTTCGGCAACATGATCCTGTCGCGCCTGCCGGTCCTGCAGGTCTTTCATCATCCGCTGCCCCAGCCGCCCGAGCCGGGCATCCGCCACATGCCGCGCCAGGCGGTCGAGGTGGTGGTCGAAGGCGGCGCTGGGCCCTTGCGGGTGATCACCACCCATCTGGAATTCCATTCCCTCGCCCAGCGCCTTGCCCAGGTAGAGCGGCTGCGTTTCCTGCATCAGGAGGCGGGGGCCAACCAACGCGCGCCGGGTGCCGATGTGGGCGGCACCTATGCCCTGTGGCCGCGCCCGGCGGAACTGGTGGTTTGCGGCGACTTCAACGCCTTGCCCGACAGCCCAGACCATGCCGCCATGACCGCGCCCTTCGCCGATGGCACCCCTGGTCTTCTGGATGCTTGGCGGCTTGCCTTCCCGGGCCGCGAACATGCCCCGACGGCCGGTATCTTCGATGCCGATCAATGGCCGCAGGGGCCCCATTGCCGGGATTTCTTCTTCCTGTCCGAGCCCCTTGCCGGGCGGGTCGAGAAGGTCTGGGTGAATGAGGAAACGGATGCTTCGGACCACCAGCCGCTTCGCCTCGACCTGCGGGGCTGATTCACCAAACTTTCATCTGGCTGTCCCGAAAGCGCAACACTGCTTGGGCATCATGCGGCCGCAATCTTTCAGCATCGGAGTGACAGCATGACCGTGCGGCTGCGCGGCATCCAGGTGGAGTCGTTGAGCAAGTCCTGGGGCAATACCCAGGCCGTCAAGGACGTTACGTTTTCCGTCGAGTCCGGACAGTTCCTGGTGCTCCTGGGGCCGTCCGGCTGCGGTAAGTCCACCACCTTGCGGATGATCGCGGGCCTGGAGCCGGTCAGCGGCGGCAGCATCCATATCGGCGGCAACGACGTCACCCATGCTCCCCCGGCCCGGCGCGGCCTGTCCATGGTCTTCCAGTCCTATGCGCTGTTTCCCCATCTCAACGTGGCGGAGAACATCCTCTTCGGCCTGAAGGTGCGCAAGGTCGGGCGGGCCGAACGTGACGAGCGGCTGAAGCGCGTCGCCGACATGACCGGCCTGTCCGAACTGCTGGCGCGCAAGCCGGCGCAGCTTTCCGGCGGCCAGCGCCAGCGCGTGGCCCTGGCCCGCGCCATCATCGCCGAACATCCCGTCTGCCTGATGGACGAGCCGCTGTCCAACCTGGACGCCAAGCTACGCCATGAGATGCGGGTCGAGATCCGGGCCTTGCAACAGCGCCTGGGCATGACCGTGATCTACGTCACCCATGACCAGGTCGAGGCCATGAGCATGGCCGACAAGGTCGTGCTGATGCGCCATGGCCGGATCGAGCAGCAGGGCTCGCCCGAGGAGATGTATGCGCGGCCCGACACGGTCTTCACGGCCACCTTTCTGGGTACGCCGCCCATGAACCTGATCGAGCTGGCCGATGGCGCCGGCGGGGCGGTGATCAAGGGCATGACGGATGCGTCCGTCGTTGCCGCCGGGCAGGGGGACGGACGCCTTCTGGGCGTGCGGCCCGAGCATGTGGTTCTGCTGGACGAGGGCGGCCTGACGGCGCGGGCGGAAAGCGCCGACTATCACGGCGCCGATACGGTGGTGACCGCCCTGCTGGGCAGCCAGCGCATCAACCTGCGCGTTCCCGGCCGCTTCGCGCTGGAGCAGGGGGCGGAGCTGCGGCTGGGCTGGCGGGCCGAGGATGTGCATTTCTTCGACTTTGAAAGTGGCAGGCGCTGCGAGCAAGACGCCCTGCCGCGCGTGGCGTGAAGGGCGGTCACGCCGAATCCCCTACCAAGAAGCCTATCGGAGACTAAAAATGTTCATCGGTTTGAGGAAGGCTGCCCGGGCTGCGGCGGTCGCCGCCTTGTGCGGCAGCGTCATGTCCGTCCCGGCGATGGCCAAGGACGTGGAATTGACCATGTATTATCCGATCTCGGTGGGCGGTCCGCTGACCAAGGTCATCGACGACATGGTGGGCGAATTCCAGAAGGAAAATCCCGGCGTCAAGGTCAACGCCATCTATGCGGGCAATTATGACGACACCCGCATCAAGGCGCTGGCGGCGCTGAAGTCCGGCCAGGCCGCGCAATTGTCGGTGCTGTTCTCCATCGATGCTTACGAGCTGATGGAACAGGACGCCATCCTGCCCTTCGACGACGTGGTCGAGACCGACGAGGACAAGGCCTGGCTGGCCTCCTTCTATCCGGGCCTGATGGAAAACGGCGTGATCGATGGCAAGACCTGGGGCATCCCGTTCCAGCGCTCGACCATCGTCATGTACTACAACAAGGATGCCTTCCGCGAGGTCGGCCTGGATCCCGAACGTCCGCCGCAGAACTGGGACGAGATGGTCGAGATGGGCAAGAAGCTGACCAAGCCCGACGGCTCGCGCTGGGGGGTGATGATTCCTTCGACCGGTTACGCCTACTGGATGTTCGGCGCCCTGGCCAAGCAGAACGGCGAAGTGCTGATGAGCCGTGACGGCAAGCAGGTCTATTATTCCAATCCCGGCGTGGTCGAGGCGCTGCAGTTCTGGCGCGACCTGGCCGTGACGCACAAGGTCATGCCGCAAGGCACCATCGAATGGGGTACGCTGCGCCAGAACTTCCTGGAAGGCAAGACGGCCATGATGTGGCATTCCACCGGCAACCTGACCGCCGTGAAGAATGACGCCTCCTTCGATTTCGGTGTCGCCATGCTGCCGGGCAACAAGGAGCCGGGCTCGCCGACGGGCGGCGGCAACTTCTACATCTTCAAGAACACCACGCCCGAAGAGCGCAAGGCGGCCATGCAGCTGATCAAGTTCATGACCGCGCCGGAACGTGCCGCCAAGTGGAGCATCGAAACCGGCTATATGGGCGTCAGCCCGGCCTCCTACGAGACCGAAGCCCTGAAGGCCTATGTCAAGGAGTTCCCGCCGGCCGCCGTGGCCCGCGACCAGCTGCAATTCGCCACCGCCGAATTGTCCACCTACGAGACCGGCCGCGTGCGCAAGCTGCTGGATGATGCCATCCAGGCCGTGCTGACCGGTTCCAAGCAGCCCAAGGCCGCCCTGGAAGAAGCCCAGGCCCAGGCCGACCGCCTGCTGCGTTCCTATCGCTGATCATGCCGGACGGGCGGGCCTTTCGGGCCCGCCCGTTGTCTTTCAAGGTTTCGCGAATGACCTCTTCCAGGCTCAACCAAGTCTATGGTTGGCTGCTGCTGCTGCCAGCGGCGGTGCTGCTGGTCGCCTTTACCCATTACCCCACCATCCGCACGCTGGTCGACAGCACCTTTTCCAAGTCCACGGCCACCCGTCCCGCGCGTTTCGTGGGGCTGGACAATTACGCCATGCTGCTGGACGACCCGGTGTTCTGGCAGGTGGCGGTCAACAACCTGATCTTCGCCCTGGGAACCATTCCCGCCTCCATCGGTCTGGCGCTGGTCATGGCCTTGTGGGTCAACGGCAAGCTGGCGGGCCGGGGCTTCCTGCGCCTAGCCTATTTCACGCCAACCATCCTGCCGATGGTCGCCGTGGCGAATATCTGGCTGTTCTTCTACACGCCCGGCATCGGCCTGATCGACCAAGTGCTGGGTCTGTTCGGCCTGCCCGGGCGGAACTGGCTGGGGGATAGCGCCACCGTGCTGCCCAGCCTGATCGTGATGACGGTGTGGAAGGAAGCCGGCTTCTTCATGATCTTCTATCTGGCCGCCTTGCAGGCGATTCCGCCGGAACTGAAGGAGGCGGCGATGCTGGAAGGCGCCGGGCGCTTCACCTATCTGCGCCGCGTGCTGCTGCCGCTGCTGATGCCGACCACCTTGTTCGTCCTGGTCAATGCGGTGCTCAATTCCTTCAAGCTGGTGGACCACCTGTTCATCCTGACTAAGGGCGGCCCCAACAATGCCAGCAGCCTGCTGCTCTATTACATCTACGAGAACGCCTTCTCGTTCTTCGACACTCCTTACGCCGCGACCCTGACGGCGGTCCTGCTGGCGGTCCTGGCCCTGCTGGCGGCGGGGCAATTCCTGATCCTGGACAAGCGGGTGCATTACCGATGAACGCTTCCGAGCGCTTTTTCCGTGCCGTCGAGACCACGGGCGCCTGGCTTCTGGCGCTGCTGTGGATCGCGCCCCTGCTTTATGCTTTCTGGGCCGCCTTCCACCCTTCGGAATATGCCGTACGCTTCGTCCTGACGGCGCCGCTGACCCTGGACAATTTCGTCCGCGCCTGGGATTTCGCGCCCTTCGCGCGCTATTTCCTGAACACCTTCATCCTGGTCACGTCCATCCTGGCGGCGCAGCTGGTGTTGTGCACCCTGGCGGCCTATGCCTTCGCCCGTTTCGAATTCCCGGGGCGCGAGATCGCCTTTCTGCTGGTCCTGGTGCAGCTGATGATCGTGCCGGAAATCCTGATCGTCGAGAATTACGGCACCATGGCCCGGCTCGGCCTGGTCGATTCCATCCTCGGCATCGGTCTGCCCTACATGGCCAGCGCCTTCGCCATCTTCCTTCTGCGCCAGACCTTCAAGACCATCCCGCGCGAGTTGGAAGAGGCGGCCCGGATCGAAGGCTGCGGTCGGCTGGGTGTGTTGTGGCGCGTCTATGTGCCGCTGTCCAAGCCCACCTATGTCGCCTTCGGCCTCGTCTCGGTCAGCCATCACTGGAACAACTTCCTCTGGCCGCTGATCATCACCAATTCCGTCGAAACCCGCCCCCTGACTGTCGGCCTTGCCATTTTCGGCGCCCCGGAATCCGGCGTGGACTGGTCGATGATCTCGGCGGGGACGTTGATGGCGGTAGCGCCCCTGCTTCTGGCCTTCCTGATCTTCCAGCGGCAGTTCGTCCAGTCCTTCATGCATGCGGGACTGAAGTAGACCGACCTCTTTCCGTCCTGAATGAGATGGCCCCCAGCGTCACCGGACGCTGGGGGCCATTGCGTTTCGAGAGGGCGGGACGGCTCAGTCGGCCGAGACGGAAACCCGCCTTTGCATCTGGTTCAGCGCCACCAGCAGGGCGGTGGAGCTGAAGATGGCGATCACGCTCATGGCCATGCCCAGGCCGGGCGATCCCTGTTCGAACTGGCCGAAGACGAAGGTCGCCACGGTGCTGACGCCCGGCGGGGCCAGCATGATCGAGGAGACCAGCTCGCGCGAGGCGATGGCGAAGACCAGCAGCATCGAGACCATCAAGTTCGGCGCGATCAGCGGCACCAGGATGCGCCGCAGGGTCATGCCGAAACCGGCGCCGCTGACGCGGGCGGCGGCGTCCAGGCTCTCGCCGATCTGGCGCAGGCCAGCTCCGACATAGCGCACGGGATAGGGCAGCAGCAGGCAGACATAGGCCAGCAGCAGGATCGCCATGCTGTTGTAGATGGGCACCGGCCACCATTCCCGGTTCCAGGCCAGGATCAGGCCGACGGCGACGACCATGCCCGGCAGGGCGTTGGGCAGCAGGGACAGGAAATCCATCATCCGGCGGCCGGGCAGGGTGGAACGCACCGTGATGAAGGCCGTCAGCGTGCCCAGCAGTCCGGCGCAGAGGGCCGCGCCGACGGCTAGGGACAGGCTGGTCCGCAAGGCATCCAGCGCGCCGCCCCGATTGGCGAAGATGGCGGCGAAATTCTCCAGCCCCAGATTGTCGGGGGACAGCCCGCCCGACAGGGTGCGGCTGAGGGCGGACAGGATCACCGCGCCGACCGGAATCACCACCGCGACCAGGGACACCGCCGAGAACAGCGCCACGGCCGGCAGGCGCCAGGGGCCCAGCGGCGCGGCCTCATCCCGTGCCGACTTGCCCGCGACCGAGACATAGGTGCGGCGGGTGATGATCCAGTGCTGCAGCAGGAAGGCGCCGAGGGCCAGCACCACCAGCAGCATGGACAGCACGGCGGCGCCCGGCAGGTCGATGGGCCAGTCGGTGAAGCGCAGATGGATCGCCGTCACCAGGACATGGAAACCGGCATGGGCACCCAGGGTGGCGGGCGTGCCGAATTCCTCGATGCTGAGGGCGAAGACGAGCAGCAGGCTGGCCGCCAGGCCGGGCGTCGACAGCGGCAGGGTCACGGTCAGGAAGGCGCGGAGCGGAGAGGCCCCGCAGACCCGCGCCACCGAGGCGAACCGTCCGCCCACCGTCGCCATGGTGCGGGACAGGGCGAAATAGACGACGGGGAACAGATGCAGGCTCATCACCAGCACGATGCCGGTGAAGGAAAAGATCAGGCTGCCGCCGTCGATGCCCAGCAATTGCGTCGAGAATCCGCCCGGCTGCAGGGTCAGGATCCAGGAAAAGGCGCCGACATAGGGCGGCACCATGAAGGGAATGAGCAGCAGCAGGTCCCACAGCGGAGCCGCGGGCAGCTTGGTCAGGCCGCGCAGCACCGCCAGCGGCAGGGCGATGACGAGGCTGCACAACGCCACCGAGATACCGAGCAGGATGGTATTGCCGAGAAGGCCGGGCAGGCGCGGTTCCGACAGGGTGCGGGTGATGCTGCCGAAAGGATCGCGGAAGGACCCTTCCGTCAGGTAAGGGAACAGCGCCTGCAGAAAGACGAACAGCATCGGCAAGGCGACGACCAGCGCCAAGGCGGAGAGGGAAAGGCCCAGGATCAGGCCGCCACCTTGCCGTTCCATTACTGGGCGCCCACGGCCGTCTTGAAGCGGGTCAGCAACTCCTGGCGCTTGGCCGGGGCTTCGTTATGGTCCACTTCCAGAACGGTCAGCTCGCTCCAGCCGGGACGCTTGGCGGCGACATCGGCGCGGGCGGGCAGCATGTAGGTATCGGCGACCATGGCCTGGCCTTCTTCCGACAGCATGTAGTCGATGAACTGCTTCGCCAGGTCGGGAGAACGGGTGGACTTCAGGATCATGGCCGGGCGGGCTTCCAGCACCGTGCCCGAGGCCGGATAGATGACGTCGATGGACTCGCCCTTTTCCTTGGCGGCCAGGGCGATGTAGTCCACGGCACCCATGACGGCGGCCTTGGCGCCTTGCAGCACCGGGTTCAGCGCCTGGGCATTGGCACCGGCGATCACCATGCCGTTGTCCTTCAGCCCGCCGAAGGTCTTCCAGGCGGCATCGGCCTGGGTGGTGACGAGGGCCGAGACCAGGCCATAGGCAGCACCCGAAGCGGCCGGGTCGGGCATGGTCACCGCATCCTTGTAGTCGGGGGCGGCGAGGTCGCTCCAGTCGCTCGGGCGGGGCTTGCCGCTCTTGCTGTTCCAGACGATGGCCAGGGCGGCGGCGCCTTGGGCGACGTAATGGCTATCCTTCAACGAATCCGGAACGGTCTGGGCATTGGGCGAGACATATTCCAGCAGGTCGCCGCGTTCCTTCAGCTCCAGGGCCGATTGCCAGGCGGCGGAGATGACCACGTCCGCCTGCGGGTTGGCGCGTTCGGCCTCGAGGCGGGCCATCACCTTACCGGTGGTGGCCTGGAAAACGTTCACCTTGGTGCCGGTGCTGGCTTCGAAGCCTTTGGCCAGGCGGTCGGCCAGATCGGCGGGACCGGCGGTGTAGAGGGTCAGTTCCTGGGCCGAAGCCGCGGCGGACAGGCCGACGGCCATGCCAATGGCCGCCAAACCCAAGCGGAAGGTCTTGCGCATCGTCTTACTTGCTCCTTGGAGGAAAAGCTCAGGCCGCTGCCGCCGGGAAGAGTCGCAGCCGGTGACGGTCGAGCGCCACTGGCAGGATGTCGCCGCGTGCGGCCGGACGGTCATGCCAGAATTGAAGGACCGGGGCCTGGGAGGACTGGCCCCAGCGTGCCGAAATCTCGTAACGGTCGCCGCGGAAATGGATGTCCTGGACGGTCACCGGCAGATCGGCCTCGTTGGAGGAGGACCGCACGGCCGCGCCCGGAACCATCAGCGTGACGGCGCCGGTCAGGCTGGTGTCGGCGAATTCGACGGCCGGGCCGCCGCTCGCCGGGACGAAATATCCGGCATCGAGCCGCCCTTCGATCAGGCTGCCGGTCTTGAGGAAGCCGGCGACCCAGGGATCGACGGGGTCGTGGAACAGGGTTTCCGGGCGGTCGCACTGGATGATGCGCCCGGCCCGCATGACGGCGATCCGGTCGGCGAGGCTCAGTGCTTCGGCTTGATCATGGGTGACGTAGACGGCGGTGATGCCCAACTCGCGCACCAGGGCGGCGAGGTCGCGGCCCAGGGTGTCGCGCAGCCCGGCGTCCAGGTTGGACAGGGGCTCGTCGAACAGGATGATGGGCGGCTGCGCGACGATGGCCCGCGCCAGGGCCACACGCTGCTGCTGTCCGCCGCTCAATTGGTTGGGAAAGCGTTCGCCCAGCGTGCCGAGCGAGACCTTGTCCAGCGCGGCCTGGACGAGTTCGGCATGCTGGCTGCGCGGGACGCCGCGGGCCTTCAGCGGAAAGGCCACGTTCTCGCGCACGCGCATATGCGGCCACAGGGCGTAATCCTGGAAGACCATGCCGATATTGCGTTTCTCGGCCGGGACGAGATGGCGGTTGGCCATGTCGACCATGGTCTGGCCGCCGAAAAGCACGCGCCCCGTTTCCGGCGCGGCAAGGCCGGCAAGGATGCGCAGCAAGGTGGTCTTGCCGCAGCCCGAAGGCCCAAGCAGCGCGACGAATTCGCCTTGGGCGATATCCAGCGTCACCTGCTGCAAGGCAGGCGAACCCGCGAAATACTTGTTGATCCCGGCAACGGAAATGCCTTTGCCGGCGAGGGATGGCGAGTGATTCATGGCCGGATCATAGCGCCGGCCCTTCAGGCAGATCGTTAAGAATTCATGACATTGTTATTTGCCGGAAAGGCCGAACGGCAAGCAGAAATGCCGGTTTCTGCTTGTCGCCCTTGCGGACTCTTGAGGGAGTTCAGGCCAATTCTTCCACGCAGGATTGCGCACCCCTCGCATAAAGCCGTTCGAGCGCTTGGGTGACTGTGCCGGTGAAGGCGGGATTGGCGGGCAGGTTCTTGCCGAACACTTCCGTGATCTCCAGAAGCCCGGGGACGAGGCGTGCCGGTTCAGGCCCCGTCTCCGCCACGATGGCGGACAGACGCCCGGCCAAGGGGTCGCGGATCTCGATCGGCGCACCCTGTTCGTCGCGGCCGGTGACGAAACGCATCCAGGCGGCGACGCCAAGGGCCAGGCGGTCGATGGGCGCACCGGCCTGCAAGCGCTCGGCGATGGTGCCGAGAAGCCGCTGCGGCAGTTTCTGCGATCCGTCCATGGCGATCTGTAGGGTGCGGTGCTTCAAGGCCGGATTGGCGAAGCGTTCCAGCAGGGCATCCTTGTAGGCCGCCACGTCGAAGCCTTCCGGCAGGTCCAGGGTGGGCGTGACTTCCTGGTCCATCAATTTGCGGATGAAACCGGCGAAGGCGGGATCGGCGATGGTCCGGGCGACGGTTTCATAGCCGGCGAGAGAGCCGAGATAGGCGATGCAGGAATGGCTCGCATTGAGCAGCCGCAGCTTCATCATCTCGAAGGGGCGCACATCCCGCACCATCTGGACGCCTTCCTTCTCCCAGGCCGGGCGCCCGGTGGGGAAGTGGTCTTCGACCACCCACTGGCTGAAGGCCTCGGTCACCACCGGCCAGGCATCGCTGACGCCGAGGCGGCGGGAGACGGCGCTGCGGTCCTCGGGCGTGGTGGCGGGGACGATGCGGTCGACCATGCTGTTGGGGCAGGCCAGCCTTTCCCCGATCCAGCGGGCCAGGGCCGGATCGCGTATTTCCGCGAAACGGTGCAGGACCTTCCTGACGACGTCGCCATTGCCGGGCAGGTTGTCGCAGGACAGCACCGTGAACGGGTCCAGCCCTGCCTTGCGGCGGCGGTCCAGCGCCTCGACCAGGAAGCCCGGCAGCGTCCTGGGCCGGTCGGGATGGGCGAGGTCGTGCAGGATGTCGGGGTGGCGCTCGTCCAGGCTTCCGGTGGCGGGTTCGTGACAATAGCCCTTCTCGGTGACCGTGATGGTGACGATCCGCACGGCGGGCCGCGCCAAGCGTTCCAGCACGGTATCCGGGGCTTCGGGGGCGACGAGGCATTCCGTGACCGCGCCCACCACGCGCAGCCTTTCGCCGTCGGCGCCGCGGCTGACGACGGTATAGAGGCCGTCCTGCAGGGCCAGGGCGTCGCGGGTCTCGGGACTGCGCAGCGAAACCCCGCAGATGCCCCAGGGACCGAAGGCGCGGTTCAGGGCGTCTTCGGTATAGACCGCCTGATGGGCACGGTGAAAGGCGCCCAGGCCGATATGGACGATGCCGGTCTCCAGGGCGTCGCGGTCATAAAGGGGACGTTGGACCTCGGCCGGCAGGGACGGCAGCAGCGCAGCATTGAGGCGGGGCATCATAGTTTGTAGGCCTTCTTGGCGAGTGTATAGGTCAGGTCCACGGCCAGTTCGCAGGCCTCGGTCTCGTCCAGCCGGTGTTCGGCGACGAGGCGGGCGAGGAAGGCGCAATCGACGCGCCGCGCGACGTCGTGCCGGGCGGGAATGGACGGAAAGGCGCGGGTATCGTCGTTGAAGCCGACGGTATTGTAGAAGCCGGCGGTCTCGGTGACCATCTCGCGGTAGCGGCGCATCCCCTCGGGGCTGTCGTGGAACCACCAGGCCGGGCCCAGGCGCAGGGCCGGATAATGCCCGGCCAGCGGCGCCAATTCGCGGGCATAGGTCGTCTCGTCCAGCGTGAACAGGATGATGGTCAGGCCGCGTTCGTTGCCGAAGCGGTCGAGAAGGGGCTTCAGCGCGCGGACGAAATCGGCGGGAACCGGGATGTCGTCTCCCCGGTTCGGTCCGAAGCGGCCGGTCACCAGTGGGTTATGGCTGCGATGGACGCCCGGATGGATCTGCATGACCAGCCCGTCCTCCAGGCTCATGCGCGCCATTTCCGTCAGCATCTGGCCGCGGAACAGCTCGGCCTGTTGCGGCGTGAAGCGGCCGGAGAGGATCGTCTCGAACAGGCGGTCGGCTTCGTCCTGCGGCAGGTCGGCGGTGGTGGCGCTGGGATGGCCGTGGTCGGTGGCGGTGGCGCCCAGGGCCTGGAAGTCGCGCCGCCGCCGCGCCAGCGCCGCCAGATAGCCCGGCCAGCGCAGGGTATCCTCGCCGGTGATCCGCCCCAGGCTTTCCAGGTTCGCAAGGAAACCCGGCGTCTCGGGATCGAGCACCGGATCGGGGCGGAAGGTGGTGATGACCCGCCCCCGCCAGCCCGAATGCGCCAGGGATTTGTGATGTTCCAGCAGGTCGAGCGGGGATTCGGTGGTGGCAAGGACTTCGATGTTGAAGCGTTCGAACAGGGCGCGGGGGCGGAAGTCCGGCTTTGCCAGGCAATCCGCGATCTGGTCGTAGATCGCATCGGCCGTCGCCGCCGAAAGGCTTTGCGTCACCCCGAAGACATGCTCCAGCGAATGTTCCCACCACAGGCGCGTCGGCGTGCCGCGATAGAGGTGCCAGTTCTCGGCCACGATCCGCCAGATGCGGCGGGGATCGGTCTCGACCGGCGCGCCGTCGAGCCGGGGAACGCCCAGGAGTTCGAGCGGAATGCCCTGGCTGTAGAGCATCCGCAGCAGATAGTGGTCGGGCACCACCAGCAGGCTGGCCGGATCGGCGAAGGGTTCGTTCTTCGCGAACCAGGCGGGATCGGTATGACCGTGCGGGCTGATGATGGGCAAGTTGCGGATCTCGGCGTACAGGCGGCGCGCGATCTCCCGCGTCGTGGGATCTGCCGGGAAGAGACGGTCTTCGTTCAGCATGGCAGCCTCACATCAGGGCATTCGGCAGGAACAGCACCAGACCCGGCCAGAGGGCGAGAATGGCCACCACCACCAGAATGGTGAAGATGAAGGGCAGGGATTCCACGATATATTCCTCGACCGGACAGTCGAGCAGGCTGCACACCGTATACATCGCCACGCCGACCGGCGGCGTCACCGAGCCCAGTGTGACGATGGTCATCATCAGGATGCCGAAATGCACCGGGTCGATGCCCAGCGGCGTGACGATGGGCAGGAAGATCGGGGTCAGCAGCAGCACCAGCACGGTGCTTTCGATGAACAGCCCGGCCAGGAACAGGAACAGCAGGATCAGCCCCGTCACCAGCAGCGGCTCGCTGGTCAGCTGGGTCATGGCCGAGGCGATGGATTGCGGCGCCTGCTCGAAGATGATCGCATAGCCGACCATGCCCGAGAACAGGATGATCAGCATGATCAGCCCGGTATCGACCACGGCTTCGCGCAAGGCCTCGCCGACGTCGTTCAGGGTCAGTTCCTTGTGCAGGAAGAAGCCGACGACGGCGGCATAGATGACGGCGAAGGCCCCCACTTCCGAAGGCGTGAACACGCCGCCGCGAATGGCGAAGAGCAGGGCGACGGGGAACAGCAGGGCCCATTTGGCATCGGATACCGCGCGCCAGACGCTGCGGAAGGACGGGCGCTCGACCGTTTCGGGGCGATAGCCGCGCTTATGCGCGATGAGCCAGACCGTCACCATCAGCCCGACCATGATCATCAGGCCCGGAATGACGCCGGCCAGGAACAGGCGGCCGATCGAGACATTGCCGACGAAGCCGTAGAGGATCAGCCCCAGGCTGGGCGGGATGGTGGCGGTGATCAGGGCGCTGACGGCAATGGTCGCCGAGGTGAAGCCCCGGGAATAGCCGCGCTTGATCAGGCTGGGGCCGAGGATACGGGCCTCCATGGCCGCGTCGGCCACGGCCGAGCCAGAGACGCCGCCCATCAGCGTCGACAGCACCACGCAGACCTGGGCCAGACCGCCCGCCATCCAGGAGACCAGCACGTTGGAACAGGCGATCAGCCGGGTGGTGATCCCCGTGCGGTTCATCATGTGGCCGGCCAGCACGAAGAAGGGCACGGCCAGCAGCGGAAAGCTCTGCGATGCCGTCGCCACCTGCTGGACCCCGATGGAAGGGGGGATGATGCCGTTGGTGAGGAAGAAGGAAAAGCCGGCGATGCCGATGGCGAAAGCGATCGGAACACCCAGGGCCATCAAAAGGAAGAAGCTGAGTCCGAGCAGGGTCATGGCGCGACCTCTTTGGCCTGGGACTGTTGGGGCGCTGCGGCGGGGCTGAAGACCGGCTGGGGCTTCTTCCAGGACTGGAGGGTCTTCAGCATCTGGCCGAGCAGCGTGATGGAGAGCAGCAGGCAGCCCACCGGAACGGCCGCGGTGACGAAGCCGTAGCTGATGCCGCTGTCACCGAATTGCCGCTCGAGATTCATCATGGTGAGGCGGTAACCCATCACCGTCATGGTCAGCAGGAAGGTGACCACGATGGAGCTCAGGATCAGGTCGAGCACCGCCCGAAGCCGCGCGGGCAGGTGCTTGACCAGGTAATCGATGCCGATATGGGCGCGTTTCCTCAGCGCCATGTCGGCGCCAAGGAAACTGACCCAGACGAACAGAAGCTGCGCCACGTCCACGGACCAGACCAAAGGGTGCCCGAACCAGCGCATGACGCCCGCTGCGAAGACGAGAAGCACGATGATTGCGAGGAGGAGGGAGGCGATGGCCGTCTCCACCTTGTGAATCCACGACGTCATGGCAGAAATCCTTTGGACATGACGAAACCGGGACGCCGAGGCGTCAGTTCTGGAGAAGCTGCACGACCTGCTGGTAGAGATCGCTATAGCCGAGCTTCTCGTAGACCGGTTGCGTAGCCTCGCGGAACGGGGTGACGTCGATTTCCGTGACCGTCATGCCTTGTTCCTGCATCTGGCGCTCGTAATCCGCCAGGGCGGCCTCGGTCGCGCGCGAGGCGTTGTCGCCGGCCTTCAGGGCTTCTTCCTTCAGGACCTGCTGGAAGTCGGCGGGCAGGTTGTCGAACCAGGCGGCGCTGGTGACGATGCCGGTGATCAGGTTGATATGCCCGGTCTTGGTGACGTGGCTGGTCACTTCATAGAGGCGCGCGCCATAGCTGGCGGGATGCTGCGCCTCGACCCCGTCGATCACCCGCTGCTGCAGGGCGGTATAGACTTCGGACCAGCCCAGCGGCGTCGGCGTGGCGCCCATGGCGCGGATGGTTTCCATCCAGACCGGCGCGCCGGGGGTGCGCATGCGGATGCCGTTCAGGTCGGCCGGGACCGTGACCGGCTTGTTGGTCAGCAGGTGACGTTCGCCCTGCCACCAGTTGAAGGACAGGATCTGGTGGCCCGAAGCGGTACGCAGCTTCTCGGACCATTCGTCGAAGAGGGGAGAGGTGACGACCTTGCGGATGCCTTCGAAACCCTGCGCCAGATAGGGCGCGCCCAGGATGCCGAATTCCTTCACGAAGACGGCCAGGCGCCCGCCGTCGACCACGACGGCAACGCCCGCGCCTGCACGCGCCTGTTCCAGGACGTCCTCGTCCTTGCCCAACTGCGAGCCGGGGAACAGGCGAACGGCGACCTTGCCGTCGGTGCGCTGTTCCACATTCTGCTTGAATTCTTCCAGGCCCTTGTAGAGGGGATCGTCCTGCGTCAGGGCCGTGTTGACGTTAAGGGTGTAGTCGGCAGCCATGGCGTATCCGCCGATGGTCGTCAGGGCCAATCCCAAGGCCGCCGCCCGCCAAGTGCGCGAAATGATGCTCATTTCGTCCTCCCGAATGTGCCTGCCTCTGATGGCAAGGCGTTCTTGATCTATGACTGGTATGGTAGTATAGAAGAATGGTGGTTGGCAATGGGCAGAATGGGGATCCATCCAACGAGGGGTGGTAAAAGGCCGGCCGGGAATGACAGGGAGACGAAAAATGCTAACGAAGATCGAGCCGAACTCGACCGAGCCCGTGGCGCGCCGCGTGTTTCGCGACTTGCGTCAAGCCATCGTGACGATGCAGTTCAGCCCGGGTCAGCCCCTTTCCGAACAGGAGGTGGCGACCCAATTGGGTGTGAGCCGCCAGCCGGTCCGCGAAGCCTTCATCAAGCTGGGCGAGGCCGGGCTGGTGACCATCCGCCCGCAACGGGGGACCTTCGTCGTCAAGATTTCCACCAAGCAGGTACTGGATGCGCGCTTCGTGCGCGAAGCCGTCGAACTGGCGGTGGTGCGCAAGGCCAGCCAGGGCCTGCCTTCGGACATCATCCGCGAATTGCGCCGCAATCTCGCGGAGCAGCGGCAGGCCGCCGAGGAACAGCGCCATGACGGCTTCCTGGAACTGGACGAGGCCTTCCATCGCCTGATCGCCCTGGGGGTGGAAGGGGAATATGCCTGGCGGGTGGTGGAGGAGACCAAGGCCCAGATGGACCGGGTGCGCTATCTCAGCCTGCCCCATGCCACGCCGCTGAACCGGCTGATCGGGCAGCACGAGGCGGTGCTCGAATGCATCGAGGCGCGGAAGCCGGATGCGGCCGAAGCGGCCATGCGGACCCATCTGCGGGAAATCCTGACCTCGCTGCCCGAACTGGCGCAGCGTTTCCCCGACCTGTTCGAAAGCGATACGGCGGTGCCCATGCATTCCGCCCGAATCGCCTGATTCAAGCCTTCTGGGAGTCCGCGTTCATGAAAATCCATAGCGCCTCGGTCATCGTCACGTCCCCGGGGCGGAACTTTGTGACACTGAAGATCGTGACCGATGACGGCGTGTACGGCATTGGCGATGCCACGCTGAACGGCCGCGAACTGGCCGTGGCATCCTATCTCAACGATCACGTCATTCCCTGCCTGATCGGCCGTGATCCCCATCAGATCGAGGATATCTGGCAATATCTCTACAAGGGCGCCTATTGGCGGCGCGGGCCGGTGACCATGGCGGCGATCGCCGCCGTCGATACCGCCCTGTGGGATATCAAGGCCAAGGTCGCCGGTCTGCCGCTCTACCAGCTTCTGGGCGGGCGCAGCCGGGCCGGGGTGATGGTCTATGCGCACGCCAACGGCCGGGATGTGAGCGAGACCCTGGACCGCGTCGGCGAATATATCGAAAAGGGCTACAAGGCCATCCGCGCCCAGTCGGGCATTCCCGGCCTGGACGGCGTCTATGGCGTGGCGAAGGGGAAATTCTACGAGCCCGCGACCAAGGGCCTGCCCCAGGAATCGACCTGGTCGACCGAGCGCTACCTGGATTTCGTGCCGACCCTGTTCGAGGCGCTGCGCGTCAAATACGGGATGGAGCCGCATCTGCTGCACGACGTGCATCACCGCCTGACTCCCATCGAGGCGGCGCGGCTGGGCAAGGCGCTGGAGCCCTATCGTCTGTTCTGGATGGAGGACCCGACTCCGGCGGAGAACCAGGAGGCCTTCCGCCTGATCCGCCAGCATACGGTGACGCCGGTCGCGGTGGGCGAGGTATTCAACACCATCTGGGACTGCAAGACGCTGATCGAGGAACAGCTGATCGACTATATCCGGGCCTCGCTGGTTCATGCCGGGGGCATCACCCATCTGCGCCGGATCGCCGATCTTGCCGCCCTCTACCAGATACGCACCGGCAGCCATGGCGCAACCGACCTGTCGCCGGTCTGCATGGGCGCGGCCCTGCATTTCGACCTGTGGGTGCCGAATTTCGGCATTCAGGAGCACATGGCTCATTGCCCGGAGACCGACGAGGTCTTTCCCCACGCCTACAGCTTCAAGGGCGGCTATATGCATCCGGGCGAGGTGCCGGGCCATGGCGTCGATATCGACGAGAAGCTGGCGGCGAAATATCCCTACAACCCCGCCTATCTGCCCGTCGCCCGCCTGGAAGACGGAACGCTGTGGAACTGGTGAGGTTCTGCCTGCAATGAATCGTCACCCCCGCGAAAGCGGGGGGCCATGCTGAGGCGCCGCGAAGCGGCGTCTCGAAGCATGGGCAAGCGCTCCGCCTCTTTAAAAGCAAAGGCCAGGCGCGAGAGCCTTTCCTCTGCTTATTCCTGCTCCTTGGGTGTGGGGGCGTCCAGCCGCACCAGGTTCAGCGCGTCCTTCAGGCGGCGGAGATGGGGGTAGAGGGCCGGGCCGCGCCGCAGCGCCACGCCGATTTCCAGGATATCGACGACGACCAGTTGCAGCAGGCGCGAGGTCATGGGCGTGTAATGCTCGGTGTCCTCGATGACCGGCAGGCAGATCGGATGGCTGGCCGTTCGCGCCACCGGCGTGTCGGCGGTGGTGACGGCGATGACGCTGGCGCCCCGCTGCCGGGCCATGCGGGCCGCCGTGATGATTTCCCGGGCGCGGCCGCTATAGGAGAAGGAGATGAGGACGTCTCCGGCCACTAGGCTGGCGGCCGACATGATCTGCATATGCGGATCGACGCTGGCCGTCACCGGCACGTTGAGGCGGAAGAGCTTGTTCTGGGCGTCCAGGGCGACGGCGCCCGAGGCTCCCACGCCCTGGATCTCGATCCGCGGAGCGGCGGCCAGCACGTCCACGGCGCGCTCGACCTCCGTCCAGGACATGCGGGTCTTGAGTTCCGTGACGGCGGCGATGGTCTGGTCGCAGATCTTGGTGGCGACGGTGGCAAGGCTGTCCTCGGGCGTGATGCCCTGGCGGATATAGGAGGCACCGATGGCGATGGATTGCGCCAGGGTCAGCTTGAAGTCCTGGAAGCCTTCGCAGCCGATGGCCCGGCAGAAACGCAGCACCGTCGGTTCGCTGACGCCGCATTGCCCGGCCAGGGTGGAGATGCTCATGGAGATGGCGGCCTGGGGATGGGCGAGGACGTAATTGGCGACTTTCGCTTCCGAGCGGCGCATCTGGCCGCGCAGGGCGTGGATGCGCTCGAAGACCGGCCCTTCGCCGCCGTTCATCGGCTCTCCCCGCCGGGGGCGTGTGCGAGACGGGCATGGGCGATGGCGGGGGAGGCGAAGGCGATCCGCCGCCCGGCCTGGTCCGTTTCCGGAAGGGTCAGGTAAAGCACGTCGCCTTCCGCCGTGACCGCGCCGCCGCCCGCCCGGGCAGCGGCTTCCGCCTCGGCGGCGGGATCGTCGCTCAGGATCACCTCTTCGCCGAAGGCCTGGCGCCACGCTGCCGACAGGGAAATGGGGGCCGCTGCCGCCGGGCCGGACAGGCAGGTCTGCCAAAGGCCGGCCCAAATGGCGGCGGTCTTCGGGTCATGCAGGCACAGGCATTCGACCCGTTCCAGCCGGGCGGCGCGTTCCATCAGCTGGATGTCGGCCTCGTGCTCGCGCGGGACATGGGGGTCCTCGAAGAAGAGGACGTGATCGCAGCGCCGACGGAGGATTTCCCGTGCGATCTCGGCGTCGCCGCCCATCGGGCCGCTCTGGACATGGTCGATCCAGTCCTCTTGCAGCGACAGGCGTTCGGCCAGGGCCTGGGCGCGCGAGGCCAGTTCGTCCGTCCCCTCGCTCAGACGCCGCGACGGGGCCCGGCCATTGAGCAGCGAGGCCGTCGTTCCCGTGGCAAGGCGCCGCCCGAACAGGGTCAGCAGGCCATGATGCTGGAGGGCGAAGTCCAGCATCTCGCCCTTGCGGGTATCATGCGCCACCAGGGCGACGGTCCGGGTGCGCAGGAAATCCATGGCCGCCTCGTTATCCTGCCGGACCGGCGGGGCGGGCAAAGTCTTGTCGTCCTTGCGGGCGAGCCAATGCAGGCAAAGCCATTCCCAGGCCGTGGCATAGGTCCCCAGATAGGGCTTGCCATGGACCACGCATTGGCGTTTCAGGGCCGTCGTCTCGGGATAGGACGAGCTGGGATCGTCGGGGTCGGAAAGATGGATCACCCAGTCGAGGGCCGTCTCGTCCGTGCTGACCACGGCGGCCACCAGCCAGACCATCTGTTCCAGGCGTCCGCCGGGAACGACCTCGATCGCCGTCAGCCGCTGGTGCAGGCCGTGGCGCCGCAGGGAATCCGCGCAGTCGGGCGTGGTGACGATGGTTGCGCCCAGCGCCCGCAGCAGGGGCGCCATCTCGCGGAGGAGCAGGATGACCGGGCTGGCCGGGCCGGTGACTAGGCTTCTGCTGGCGGCAAGGCCGATCCGCAGGGCGGGGGAAGGTGTTGTGGTCCCGTCGTTCATTCCATGCTCTCCGGCGTAAACGGCATTGGGGGCAGGTTAGGGCAGGGTGGAGCCCCGTGCAATACGATTTGTAGGATTTTTACAAGAAACTCCGGTGACAAGGACGGGTTAACGGGGCGTTCGGCGTTGTCTTGAGGGTTTTATGTAGTATAAAAACATAAAGCGCACGGGATCGGCCGTCGCAGCCCCGGGAGGCCTGTCCATGACCACCGCCCTTTCCATCCTCGACCGGCTCGTCCAGTTCGGCGTCGTGCCGGTGATCCGCATGTCTTCCGCCGAATATGCCCGAACCGCCGTGGAATGGCTGTCCGAAGCCGGTTTCGGGACCTTCGAGATCACTTTGACCACGCCCGGCGCCATGGATCTCATCGCCGAATTCTCGGCGCGCGGCGACAGGCTGATTGGTGCCGGAACGGTGATGACGGCCGAGGCCGTGGCGGAGGCCGTTGCCGCCGGGGCGCGTTATGTCGTTTCGCCCTGCGTGGTGTCCGAGGTGGGAGAAGCCTGCCGGGAGCTTGGAATCGCCTGCCTGATGGGGGCCTTGACCCCGACCGAGATCCATCAGGCCCTCGCCGCCGGAGCCGCGGCGGTCAAGATCTTTCCCGCCTCGACCGTCGGTCCGGCGCATCTCAAGGCCATGCGCTCGGTCTTCCCCGGCGTGTCCTTCATGCCCACCGGCGGGCTGGATGCCGATAATGTCGGGGAATGGCTGAAGGCCGGGGCCGCCTGCATCGGTGCCGGCGGAAAACTGGTCGATGAAGGCCTGGTCGCGCGTGGAGACAAGGCGGCAATCCAGGCGACGGCCCGGCGGATGCAGGAGGCTTATGCCACGGCCCGCAAAGACTTTGGAAGGGAAGGGGTGATTTAATATTATTGTAACATAAATGTAGACTTCATATTACTGTCATACGCAAAAAATCGTGAGGTGCTAATCATCCCCTCCGAAGTAGCGCGCCGGTGCGTACGGCGTGGCAAGACTGCTTTTGAGGAGAGAGAGATGAGCACATCTGTGTTGGCCAAGGCTGTTGGTTGTGTGGTCGGTGCGGTGCTGGCGATGTCTTCGGCCCACGCCATGGATCCGCGTTACACCGATGCCGACGGCGACCTCGTCGCGGATACCCCGACCGATCCGGCGCAGCAGATCGACCCTGCGACCCTGATCTTCGCCTATACCCCGGTGGAAGACCCCTCGGTCTATGCCAAGGTCTGGGACGGCTTCCTGAAGCATATGGAACAGGTCACCGGCAAGCGGGTGCAGTTCTTCCCCGTCCAGTCCAACGCCGCCCAGATCGAAGCCATGCGCGCCGGCCGCCTGCATGTCGCGGGCTTCAACACGGGTTCCAACCCGCTGGCCGTCAACTGCGCCGGTTTCGTCCCCTTCGCCATGATGGCGTCGAAGGATGACCTCTACGGCTATGAGATGGAAATCATCACCTATCCGGGCAGCGGCATCGAGAAGATCGAGGACATCAAGGGCAAGAAGCTGGCCTTCACCTCCGAGACCTCGAATTCCGGCTACAAGGCTCCTTCCGCCCTGCTGGAAGCCGAATACAACATGAAGGCCGGTCAGGACTTCGAGCCCGTCTTCTCGGGTAAGCACGACAACTCGATCCTCGGCGTGGCCAACAAGGATTATCCGGCCGCCGCCATCGCCAATTCGGTGCTGGGCCGTATGGTCGCCCGCGACGTGGTCAAGGCCGACCAGATCAAGAGCATCTACAAGTCCCAGACCTTCCCGACCACCGGCTACGGCTATGTCTACAACCTGAAGCCCGAGCTTCAGGAGAAGATCAAGGAAGCCTTCTTCACCTTCGATTGGGAAGGTTCGGACCTGCTCAAGGAGTTCCAGGCTTCGGAACCCCCGCAGGAGAAGTTCATGCCCATCAGCTACAAGGAGCATTGGGAAGTCGTTCGTAAGATCGACGAAGCCATGAACGTCTCTTACGCCTGCAACTGATCCCGTGACGAAAAGAGCCGGTTCGATGCTGAAGATCGAGAACCTTACCAAACGCTATCGCACGGGTGATCTGGCGCTCAACAATGTCTCTGTCTCGGTCCAGCCGGGGCAGGTGGTCGGGCTGATCGGACCCTCCGGAGCGGGCAAGTCCACCTTGATCCGCTGCATCAACCGGCTGGTCGAGCCCAGTTCGGGTCAGGTCCTCCTGCGTGACGAGAACCTGACCCGCCTGGGCAAGGGCCAATTACGCCAGGCGCGCCGCCGCATGGGCATGATCTTCCAGGAATATGCCCTGGTCGAGCGCCTGACGGTGATGGAGAACGTACTGTCCGGACAGCTCGGCTATGTCGGCTTCTGGCGCAGCTATTTCCGCAAATTCCCGCAACAGGCGGTGGATCAGGCCTTCGCCACGCTCGAACGCGTGGGCCTGTCCGACCATGCCGACAAGCGCGCCGATGCCCTGTCGGGCGGCCAGCGCCAGCGTGTCGGCATCGCCCGCGCCCTGCTGCAGAATCCCGATATTCTGCTGGTGGACGAACCGACCGCCAGCCTGGACCCCAAGACCTCGCGCCAGATCATGCGCCTGATCTGCGAGGTCTGCGCCGAACGCGGCCTTGCCGCCATCATCAACATCCATGACGTCGCCCTGGCCCAGATGTTCGTGCAGCGGATCATCGGCCTGAAAAAGGGCGAAGTGGTCTTCGACGGCAGCCCGGACGACCTGACGCCGGATGTCCTGACGCGCATCTATGGCGAAGAGGACTGGACCCGCACCATCCGCAAGCCCGGCAATGACGAGGCCGAGGACGGCGCGGCCGACGAGGACCAGGTCGAACTCATGGCGAGGCCGGCATGACCGCGATTGCCGCCGCACCGCGCCAATGGCGTCGGCCGTCGCTGATCGCCAATCCCTGGCTGCGCTGGGGGCTGTGGCTGGGCCTTGCGGTCTATCTGGTGATCGGCATCGGTGCCGTAGAGGTGAACTGGCAGCGGGCCTATGAAGGGCTGGACCGCGGCTGGCAGTTCATCCTGGGCTTCCTGAAGCCCGACTTCACCTCCCGCTGGGGGGATATCGTGGTCGGCATGCGGGAAAGCCTGACCATGACGGTGACCTCGACCGTGGTCGGCGTACTGCTGTCGATCCCTATCGGTGTCGGGGCGGCGCGCAATCTGGCCCCCGCGCCGGTCTATCTGGTCTGCCGCTCGATCATCGCCCTGTCGCGCAGCTTCCAGGAAATCATCATCGCCATCCTGTTCGTGGCCATGGTGGGCTTCGGGCCGCTGGCCGGTTTCCTGACCCTGTCCTTCGCCACCATCGGCTTCATCGCCAAGCTGCTGGCCGAGGATATCGAGGATATGGACGAATCCCAGGCCGAGGCCATCCGCGCCACCGGCGCATCGTGGTGGCAGGTGGTGACCTGGGCGGTGCAGCCCCAGGTGATGCCGCGCCTGATCGGTCTCAGCGTCTATCGCTTCGACATCAATTTCCGTGAATCCGCCGTCATCGGCATCGTTGGCGCGGGCGGCATCGGTGCCACCCTCAATACCGCCATCGACCGCTACGAATTCGATTCCGCGGCTGCCGTGTTGCTGCTGATCATCGCCATCGTGATGATCTGCGAATACTCGTCCAGCTATATCCGGAAATGGGTGCAGTAATGGCGATCACGACCCTGAACGATACCAAGATCTGGCAGCGCCGCACGCCGCCGCAACAGCTTCTCGTCTGGGCTGGCTGGCTGGGCCTGGTGGCCTTGTTCGTCCTGTCCTGGCAGGTGATGACCCAGGACACCATCTGGCTCTTCGTCCTGGATGCGCCTCAGCAGGCGGCCGATATCGGCCGACGCATGTTCCCGCCGCGCTGGGAATACATGGACCGGCTGTGGAAGCCGTTGTGGGATACGCTCAACATCGCCACGCTGGGGACCATGCTGGCCGTCGTCGTGGCGGTGCCGGTGGCCTTTCTGGCGGCGCGCAACACCACGCCCAGCATCCACTTCATCCGTCCGGTGGCGCTGTTCGTGATCGTGTCCTCGCGTTCCATCAACTCGCTGATCTGGGCCTTGCTGCTGGTCTCGATCCTGGGGCCGGGCCTGCTGGCGGGCATTCTCTCCATCGCCCTGCGCTCCATCGGCTTCATCGCCAAGCTTCTCTACGAAGCGATCGAGGAGATCGACGAGAAGCAGGTGGAAGCCATCAGTGCCACCGGGGCCAGTCAGGCCCAGGTGATGGCCTTCGGCATCGTGCCTCAGATCCTGCCGGCCTTCGCGGGGATCACCGTCTTCCGCTGGGACATCAACATCCGCGAGTCGACGGTGCTGGGCTTGGTCGGGGCCGGGGGCATCGGGATGCAGCTGATGGCCTCGCTGAACGTGCTGGCCTGGCCGCAGGTCACGCTGATCTTCCTGGTCATCCTGGGCACCGTGGTGGTCAGCGAATGGGTGTCGGCCAAGGTGCGCCACGCCATCATCTGATCTCGTCTGGATTTTCTCCGTAAGAGCAAGCTTTCTGATACAGGACGTTACCAATGCGTAACGTCCTGTCGCTTTTGCGGGGGGCATATACTTTTTGAGCAGATGAGGAGGCCCCATCTCTTTCCTGGCTGCTGAGCCGATATTTATCCCTGTATTTAAAATCATTCTATCTCGCGCCGTCTTTATGAGAGAGTCATATGCTTGGAGGCTCAGGCGGAGAAGAAATTGCTTCCAGGTGGTCAATCATCCCCCCTCAAAGGGCCGATGCGCCGGTTCGTCGGGCTGCTGGCCGTTCTTCTGGCCTCGCTCCTGATCTTCGAGATTTTGTCGAGCCTGCGTCTGAAGGAAGCCTATGAGGGAGAATCCGCCCAGGTAGCGTACCGGCTCCTGGATATGCTGGACCACGAGCAGCAGCGGATCATCGAGGACGCCCATCACATTCTCGTGACGGCCCGGGCATTCGGTGTCGGCCAGATGGATGCGTCGGCCTGCCGCAACGTCATGGAGCGGATCGCGGCGGAGTTCCCGAGGCATCTCCAGCTCAGTATCAGCGACCCGGACGGCAGGACGTGGTGCGCCACCGATCCGGACGAGATCGGACGGCAATTCTATGACATGGGGCATTTCCGCAGGGCAATGGAAGCAGGCCGTTTCACGGTGGGGCATTTCACGCTTCCTTCCGTCACCGAGGCTGCCCGCCTGCCTTTCTCCCTGCGTCTCGAAGGACCCGGCGGCACGCCCGCCGGTCTTGCCACGGTTTCGCTCGAGCTCGGTTGGCTTGCAGGTTACCTTTCGAAAAGGGCGCTTCCCCCCAATACCTCGATCGTGATCGCTGACGGCGAAGGCGTGATCCTGGCCCGGATCCCCGATCATCAATCCTGGGTGGGCCAGAAGCTTCCCGAACGGTTCTCGGTCATGCTGGAGGCCGACGAGAACGGGCTGGTCGAGATGCCGGGGCTGGAAGGGACATCCCGTCTTTTTGCCTTCTCTCCACTGAAATCCGGCGTCTTGGGGTTGATGGTTGCAATCGGCTTCGACGAGCATTCGACCTTGTACGCGGTGCGTTTGGCGGCCCTGCAATCCTTCATCGCCTTCCTGGGCCTTCTGCTGATCAGCGGCGGTGCGGCCGCCTGGGGCCTGCGGCAATATCTGCGGGTCCGTAGCAAGGCCGAACAGGCCTTGCGTCAGACGGAAGCGCGGCTTCAATTGGCTTTGAAATCTGCCCGGGCCGGGGCCTTCGAATGGAACATGAAAACGGGAGAGGTCTACTGGTCAGACGAGATCTATCGGATCTTTGCTTTCGACCCGCAGAAACAGCAGCCTTCGGATGAGACATGGCGGGGATCGATCCATCCCGCCGACCGTGATTTCGTCAATGTCCTGTTCCAGGACATAAGAGAGGGAAAGCGGAAAACCTATGAAGCGGAATACCGCATCATAGTCTCCAATCATAATGTGCGGTGGATCTTCTCCTCTGGCTATGCCCAGGAAATCGGGGACGGCGAGGGTGTGCATGTCACGGGTCTCTGCATGGACATCACCGAGCGCAAGCGCATCGAGGAAGCCTTGAAGCGCAGCGAGGAACGTCTCACCCTTGTTTTGTCTTCCGTCGATGCCGGGATGTGGGATTGGGATCTCCCGACGGGGACCGTCGAATGGAGTGAGGGCCTCTACCGTCTGTTCGACCTGGATCCCGAGACTTTTACACCCAGTGCGGAGAAATGGTTCGAGGTCTTGCCTCCGGAGGACCGGGGGATGGTTCAGGCCTATGTCGACCATACCTTGGCAATGGGGAAACCCGAATATCGGGTGGAACATCGCGTCCGACATTCCGACGGAAGTATCCGCTGGCTCCTGGGGATCGGGCGAATCTTCTACGACGAGGCCGGGCAGCCGTTTCGTATATTGGGACTGGGCATCGATATCACCGAGCATAAAGAGCTGGAAGAGGCGCTGCGGGAGGGAGAGGCGCGGTATCGCGGCCTGGTGGAGTCGCAAAGGGACCTCGTCGTGCGCATCAATGATGAAGGACGCTTCACCTTCGTCAATGAAACCATGTGCAAGCTATTGGGCCGCGACTGTGCCGAGTTGATCGGTGCCCACTGGACCGACTACGTCCATCCCGACGACCACGAGAAGACCAGGGAGGCGATGGAGCGTGCCGTGACCGAGCCCGAACACCGCACGACGGTGGAATGCCGCCTGCGGACCCCCTCCGGTGAGCGGTGGTATATGTGGGAAGGGACCGCCGTGTTCGACCCGGACGGGAATTATCTGGAGAACCAGGCGACGGGGCGGGACATGACCGACCGCCACCGGATGGAGGAAAACCTCCGGCAGGCGAAAGAGGAGGCGGAACAGGCCAATGCCTCGAAGTCACGCTTCCTGGCCGCGGCCAGCCATGACCTGCGTCAGCCTGTGCAGTCCCTGTTCCTGTTCACCACCCTGCTGGAAGAATATGTGGAAGGGGAAAAGGCGCGTTCGGTCCTGGCGGTGCTGAGGCGCAGCTTGGAAACGCTGAAAAGCCTGCTGGACAGTCTGCTTGACATCTCGCGGCTCGAAGCCGGGGTCATCGAAGTCAATATCGAGGATTTTTCCCTCGACATGCTGTTGCAGGATATCGAGGTCGCCTATACGCCGCTGGCCCGGGACAAGGGGCTGGACCTGCGGGTCGGCCATCCCGATAGCCCGATCCGGGTGCGGAGCGACCGCTTGCTGCTGGGACGCATGCTCAGGAACCTTATCGAGAACGCCTTGCGCTACACGGAAAGGGGCTATGTCCGGGTCTTCTGCCGCCAGACGGAAAACGGGCTTTGCCTGGAGGTGGAAGACAGCGGCATCGGCATCCCGCCGGAACATCTCAGCCGTATTTTCGAGGAATTCCATCAGGTGGGGAACGAGGCGCGGGACCGGTCCCAGGGGCTTGGCCTCGGCCTAGCCATCGTCAAGCGCTTGTCCCTGCTCCTCAACCATCCGATCCATGTGCGTTCCGACCTGGGCAAGGGATCCGTGTTCACCATCGAGGTTCCTTTGGCGAACGGAATACTGGATGCCGATTCCGCGAGAACGCAGGAGGCATGGCAGGATCCTTGACACCTCGCCGTGGAGCGGAAGGCGCGCCCGTTCCGTCAAAAAACAAGGCGTGCGGCCGGTTCCGGCTGCACGCCTTTTCCTTGGGAGACCCGCCAGGGATCAGAAATTGTCGTCGGCGCCGAAATCGCCGTCGGAGTAGTAGCTTTCATCGGCGCCGTAATCCACGGCGGTATCCTGGTCCAGGGGGGCGGGTTCCGCCGCCTGGGCTTCATTGCCCGAGAACATGGACATGATGGCATTGCCCATCAGCACGCCCCCGGCCACGCCCAGGGCGGTCTGCATGGCCCCGCCCAGGAAGCTGCCCCTGGGGGCATTCTGGAAGGGGGCGGCGGCTGCTGACTGGCGGGGCGGCGGAACATGGGCGGGACGGGCCTGGCCGCCGGCCGGTTGGCCGCCGCCGAACAGGCTGGCCAGGAAGCCGCCGCCGCCACCGGCCGGACGCTTGGCCAACTCGTGTTCCAACTCGGCCACACGCTCATTGGCGGCCTTCAGCGCGTGCTCCTGCACCAGGATGGTCTGAGCCATGTAATAGGGCGCGCTGGGCTGGCTCGCCACCTTTTCCCGGATCACCTGTTCCGCTTCCGCGTCACGGTCCGGGGCCTGGGTTTCCACGGTCCGGAGTTTGCCGAAAAGATCCTCGATGACATCGCGCTCTGTCTGGTTCATGGCTCTCTTCTCCTTCTCCTCTGATGGAGCAGGAGCGGACGGACTCCGCTCTCTCAACCTGAAGATAGTGAGAGGAGGGGCTTCGATCCAATTTATTAAATTTCGTCTTTTGATATTTCATTCTTATTACAAACTGCGCGATTCCCTTGGAAATCATGAGCTCTGGCGCAAGGTGCTAAGCATATTACCTGACTCCGCCTATGACCGATGGTGCGGCACCGCGATTTGGGTATCCCATATTCCTTAACGCCGCTCTCGGGCATTTCTTGTATTCTGCGCCTACCGATTTTCGCCCGTTTGATTACAGGAAACTCATGGAACGACTTGACCCCCGCATCGTCCAGCAGTTCCCATACCTGCGCCGTTATGCACGCGCCTTGACCGGTTCGCAGATCCGGGGTGACAATTACGTCAGGGCCTGCATCGAAGCCCTGCTTGCCGATCCCAGCTTGGTTTCCGCCGACCAGGATTTGCGCCTGCGCCTCTTTTCCTTCTTCCACGATGTTTGGACACTCGTGCATTCCAGTGAGGAGGAGGGCGAACATCAGGATGGGGGCGATCCCCTGCCCACACTCGAAGCCTTGCCGCCGATCAACCGCCAGGTCCTGCTGCTGACCTCGCTCGAAGGCTTCACCCTGGCCGAAACGGCCTGGATGCTGGGCCTGACCCAGCAGGAAGTCCGCGACCATCTGAGCCGGGCGCGTGAGGAATTGGGCCGTCAGAACCCGGCCCGTGTGCTGATCATCGAGGATGAGAGCATCATCTCGCTGGAAATCCAGCGGATCATCGAGGAAATGGGCCATGAAGTGGCGGGCGTCGCCGCCAACAGGCGCGAGGCCTTGAACCTGATCGACGAGGCCGATCCCAGCCTGATCCTCAGCGATATCAATCTGAAAGACGGCGATGACGGCATCGTCACCGTGCGCGAGATCATCCGCCATGTCGGCAGCCCCATCGTCTTCGTCACCGCCTTCCCCGAACGCCTGTTGACCGGTGAAGTGACCGAACCGGCCTTCGTGGTGCCCAAGCCCTTTACCTCCGACGCCCTGAAGACGGCCGTGGGCCAAGCCTTGTCCATCAAGCCGCCGCCGCCGGTTGCCGCCGTCTCGTAGGAGTGGGGAAAGGAACAAATCCGCCGCGTGTCGCCGCCGCCACAAGCGGCGGCTGGCCGCGTTGCGTTCCCAGGGACGTCTTCATGGGAGAGGCTGACGGCCGAACAGAAGGAGGAGATATGCTCAACAAGGCCTCGCCGGCCCAAGAGCCAGTCGTACCGGATTCCCCCTCCCGCCCCGATTCCCTTCTCTCGATCGATCCCGCGGGCCTGCTGGCCCAGTTGGGCACGAGTTTCAGCGGTATCGAACGCACCGGCCTGACCCTGCTGCCGGCCATCATCGAGCATGCGCCGGTGGCGACCGCCGTGGTGCATGGTCCGGAGCATACGATCCTTTTCGCCAATGCCGCCTATCGTTCCCTTGTCGGCGACGGCGACCGTCCGCTGATCGGCCAATCCATTGTCGAGGCTTTCCCCGCGTTGAGCGGCGGCGGTGCCATCGCCGCGCTCGACCGGGTGCTGGCGACCGGCGAGACGGTGCGCCTGGACGAATACGCGATCTGCCTGCACGGAGATGACCGGCAGAGCTTTTGGGATGTGGACCTCATTCCCTTCATGGGGCAGGGCGGCGTCACCGAATGCATCCTGATCCTGGGCTCGAATGTCACCGAGAAGGTGGAAAGCCGCCAGCGCATGGAGCAGCTGAATGCCGAGGCCGAGGCCCGCGCCCGCCGTGCCGAGGAAGCCGAACGCATGCTCGATGCCTTGATGGCGCATATCCCGGAAGGCATCACCATCGCCGATGCGCCGGACGGCTTCATCCGCCGCGTCAGCGATTACGGCATCCTCGCCGCCGGCCAGCAGCGCGGGCAGTTGGAAGGCATCGCCTGCGAGGATTATTCATCCGCCTGGCATATCGTTCATGCCGACGGCAGTCCCGCCGAAGGCATCGAATTGCCGCTCGCCCGTGCGGTCCGCAATGGCGAGGTGGTGTTCAACGAGGAATGGCTGATGCTGCGCCCCGACGGCCGCCGCGTGCCGTTGCTCTGCAATGCCGGGCCGGTGTTCGACCGCGACGGCCGCATCATCGCGGGCATCGTCGCCTGGCGGGACATCACCCAGCTCAAGCTGGCTCAGGAAGCCTTGCGGGAAAGCGAGGACCGCTTCCGGACCCTGGCCGAGGCGCTGCCCCAGATCGTCTGGGCCGCCGAGCCCGACGGCCATATCTATTACTGCAACAAGCGCTGGTTCAATTTCATCGGGGAAGACGAGGACGGCGAGGCGCGCTACCGCTCCCGTGCCGATCTCCTGCATCCCGAGGACCGCGAACGTACCATCGGCCTATGGCGCGAGGCGGTGGAGACGGGGCGCAGCTACGAGATCGAGCACCGCCTGCTCCATGCCAGCGGCGATTATCGCTGGCTGCTCACCCGTGCCCTGCCCATGCGCGATGGCCAGGGGCGTATCCTGCGCTGGCTCGGCACCACCACCGATATCGATTTCCAGAAACGCTACGAGGTCAATCTGCAGCAGGCGCTGGAGCAGAAGAACCATCTGCTGCGGGAGATCAATCACCGCATCAAGAATTCGCTTCAGCTGATCTCCAGCCTGCTCAGCCTGCAAAGCATGCAGCATGCCGATCCGGTGCTGCGCCAGCAATTCAATCAGGCCTGCCGCCGCATCGGCACCGTGGCCCAGGTGCATGAGCGCCTTTACCGCACCGAGCATATGCGCAGCATCGAATTCGGCGAATATCTGCGCCGTCTTTGTGCCGGTGTCGCGCAATCCATGTCGACCCCCACCCAGGTCATCGACGTGATCGTCACCGGCGATGCGGTGGAACTGCCGACGGATACGGTGGTGCCCCTGGCGCTGATCGCCAATGAATTGGTGACCAATGCCTGCAAATACGGGGCGCTGGAGAGCGACAATCTGGTCCGGGTCGATTTCCGTCGCGACGGCGACGGCTATCGCCTGACCGTCTCGGACCAGGGGCCGGGCCTGCCGGTTGATTTCGACCCCCAGCGCGGCAAAGGGCTGGGCATGCGCCTGGTCCAGGCCCTGGTCGGCCAGATCGAGGGGCAGCTGGAACACAATGCCGGGGGCGAGGGCGCGCGGATGTCGGTCTTCTTCCGCGTGAAGGCGCTGGAGAGCTAGGGAGCGCCTCAAGCGCCAAAGAGAAACGGCCGGGCCCTTGCGGGTCCGGCCGTTCTTCTGGAAGGGTTACGAGATTCAGGCGACGGCGACGGGGCCGCGGACCAGGACGTCGTAATCCTCGATCAGCATGCGGCTGATATCGCTGGGCGTGAAGCGATAGGGGCCGATTTCGCTGACGGGGGTGACTTCGGCGGCGGTGCCGGTCAGGAAGACTTCCTGCGCCTTGGCCAGTTCCTCGGGCATGATCGCCCGCTCGACCACCTTCAGGCCGCGCTTCTTGGCGAGGTCGATCACCGTGCGGCGGGTGATGCCGTCGAGGAAGCAGTCGGGCGTCGGGGTGTGGATCTCGCCGTCGATCACCAGGAAGATATTGGCGCCGGTGGCTTCGGCGATCTGGCCGCGATAGTCGAGCATCAGGGCGTCGTCATAGCCTTCCTTCTCGGCCTGATGCTTGGACATGGTGCAGATCATGTACAGACCGGCGGCCTTGGACTTGGTCGGCGCGGTATCGGGGGCCGGGCGCTTCCAGTCGGAGATGCGCAGGCGGATCCCCTTCATGCGCGCTTCCGGCGAGAAATAGGACGGCCAGGTCCAGGTGGCGACGGCCAGGTGGATCTTGGTCGCCTGCGCGGCCACACCCATCATTTCCGAACCGCGCCACGCCACCGGGCGCACATAGCCATCGGTGATGTTGTTGGCCTTGACGGTCTCGCGCGTCGCCGCGTCGATCTCTTCCAGGCTCCACGGAATGTCGAAGCCCAGCAGCTTCCCCGAATCGATCAGGCGCTGGCTGTGTTCGGTCAGCTTGAAGACGTTGCCGTTGTATACGCGTTCGCCTTCGAATACGCAGGAGGCATAATGCAGTGCATGGGACAGCACATGGATCTTGGCATCGCGCCAGGGAATCAGGGCGCCGTCATACCAAATGAATCCGTCGCGATCGTCGAAGGGAATGACTGACATTGGGAGCGGTCTCGCGCTATCAAAATGTTACCGATGGCTGTTGCTTTGCGTAACATTCTTGAGGCATATAAGTCAATATGACTGACATAAAAACCGGCGTTAATCCCCTCTTCCTGCGCGAGGAGGAGTTACGGCAAGGCATCGAACTGCTGTTCTTCGCCTATCGCGACTTCACGTCCGAGCCCGATGCGATGCTGGAGCAGTACCGTTTCGGCCGCGCCCATCACCGTGTCATCTATTTCGTCGGCCGCCATCCCGGCATCACCGTCAGCGAATTGCTGGGAATCCTGCGTATCACCAAGCAGAGCCTGTCGCGGGTCCTGGGGCAACTCGTGCGTGAGGGCTTCATCACCCAGAGGACGGGAGCCCGCGACCGCCGCCAGCGTCTGCTGGAACTGACGGAGAAGGGCATCGAGCTGGAGCGCCTGCTGACGGAAAAGCAGCGCGCCCGCATCGCCCAGGCCTATCGCGAAGCCGGGGCCGAGGCGGTGGAAGGCTTCCGCAAGGTGATGCTGGGGATGATCGACGAACAGGACCGCGACCGCTTTCCCGCCGGCAGCCCGCTGGCCCCACCCCGCCGCCGCCCCTAACGACCGGATCCCGCCATGGACGACAAGCCTCATATTCTCGTGGTCGATGACGATACGAGGCTGCGCGAGTTGCTGCGCAAATACCTGTCCGACAACGGCTATCTCGTGACCACCGCGCCGGATGCGGCCGAGGCCCGCCAGCGCCTGGAGGGAATGGCCTTCGATCTGCTTGTCCTGGATGTGATGATGCCCGGTGAAAGCGGATTGGAACTGACCCGCTCGCTGCGCCTGCGCAATTCCGTGCCGATCCTGCTGCTGACCGCGATGAGCGAGACGGAAGACCGCATCGACGGGCTGGAAAGCGGTGCCGACGATTATCTGACCAAGCCTTTCGAGCCCCGGGAATTGCTGCTGCGCATCGGTTCGATCCTGCGCCGCGTGCCGCGCGAGGCTCCCGCCGAGGCCCGGCCTGCGCCGCGATCCTTGCGTCTGGGCGGCTATGTGTGGGATGTAGCACGGAGCGAACTGCACTTCGAGGGCGAGGTGGTTCACCTGACCACCGCCGAGGCGGCCTTGATGCAGGTTCTCGGCGAGGCGCCGAATGAAGTGCTCTCGCGTGAGGAATTGGGGCGGCGTACCGGCACCAGCGGCAATCTGCGCAGCGTCGATGTACAGGTCACGCGCTTGCGCAAGAAGATCGAGGACGATCCACGCCAGCCCCGCTATCTCCAGACCGTCCGCGGTCGCGGCTATATGTTGCGCGCGGATCCCGGATAAAGGCGTTTCTCATGAACAGTGTGAGCCAGGTGAGGCGGACGGCGGGATGGAACTGGGGGGTGAAACGCCTCCTGCCGCGCGGCCTGCTGGGGCGCTCGCTACTGATCCTGGTGATGCCGTTGGTGGTCCTGCAACTGGTGTCCACCTATGTCTTCTTCGCCACGCATTGGCAGCATCTGGCCCGCCGCCTGTCCCAGGGGATCGCCGGTGATGTTGCCATGGTGACCGAGATGCTGCGCCGCCATCCCGCAGTGGAGGAGAGGGAGTTCCTCTTCGAGACGGCCAGACACAAGATGAGTCTGGATATCACTTTGCACGAGGGGGCTATCCTGCCCAATGTGGCCCCTCCCGCCCAGCGCGGTTTCCTCTACAAGGCTCTCATCCGTGAGTTGACGGGCTATGTCGGGCGTCCCATCCATCTGGATGTCACCAGCCATAGGCGCGAGATCGAGATCAAGGTGCAATTGACCAACGGCGTGCTGCAGATCATCGTGCCGCGCAAGCGCCTCTATACCGATACGACCTATCTTTTCGTGCTGTGGATGGTCGGCACTTCCCTGCTTCTTTTCGGCATCGCCACCATCTTCATGCGTAACCAGGTCCGCTCGGTGCGTAAGCTGGCCACTGCCGCCGACAGTTTCGGCAAGGGCCGCGACGTCACCGATTTCAAGCCGGAAGGGGCGACGGAAGTCCGTCAGGCGGCCTCTGCCTTCCTCCTGATGCGCGACCGCATCCAGCGCCAGATCGCCCAGAGGACGGAGATGCTGGCGGGGGTCAGCCACGATCTGCGCACGCCGCTGACGCGCATGAAGTTGCAGCTGGCGATGATGGGCGAGGGCGAGGGGATCGCCGAGTTGCAGGAAGACGTGGCCGAGATGGAACAGATGGTCGAGGGCTATCTCGCCTTCGCCCGCGGGGAGGGGCGCGAGGCGGTATCCGATACCGATCTGAGCGCCTTGCTGGAAGACGTAGTGTCGCGCTTCCGGCGCAATGGGACGGAGATCGACCTGCGCTGTCCGGAGGAATTGAGCCTGCCGTTGCGCCCCCATGCCTTTTCCCGTTGCTTGGGCAACCTGATCGGCAATGCCGGCCGCTATGCCGGCCGCATCGCGGTGGAGGCGAGGCAGCGGGGCAATGCCATCGAGGTGCTGGTGGACGATGACGGTCCCGGCATTCCCGAGGATAAGCGGGAGGATGTCTTCAAGGCCTTCTACCGCCTGGAAGGGTCGCGTAATCCCAAGACCGGCGGTGTCGGTCTGGGCTTGACCATCGCCCGCGATGTGGTGCGCGGCCATGGTGGGGAATTGATGCTGGAAACATCGCCTCTGGGGGGCTTGAGGGCTAGAATACGCCTGCCCTTGTAACGAAGACGGGAAAGGGGGGAGACATGCTGTCGGTATTGGTGGCCAATCTCAAGGGCGGCTGCGGCAAGACCACCATCGCCACCCATTTGGCGGCGGCCTTCGCCGGGGCTGGGTTCGCCACGGCCATTGCCGATTGCGACCGCCAACGTTCCAGCCTTGCCTGGCTTGGCCGTCGTCCCGGGACATTGCCAGCCATCACGGGCCTGGATTGGACGAAAAGCATTGACGTGCCTCCGTCCGGGATCGAACGGCTGGTCATCGATTCCCCGGCGGCTTTGCGCGGCAAGACGAGCAAGGATTTGGTCGAGCGCGCCGATATCGTGCTGGTGCCGGTGCTGCCTTCGGCCTTCGACCGCGATGCCAGTGCGCGTTTCCTCGCCAAGCTGGCCGAGATCAAGCCGGTGCGCAAGAACAAGCGGGTCGTCGCCGTGATCGGCAACCGCCTGCGCCTGGGCACCAAGGCGGTCCAGCAGCTCGACGATTTCTTCGCCGAATTGGGCTTCCCGGTCATCGCCCGCCTGCGCGACACCCAGGCCTATCCCGCCGCTGCCGAGGCCGGCTCCACCCTGTTCGAGGACCGTTCCCGCAGGATGCAGCCTTATGCGCAGGAATGGGCGCCGGTGCTGGACTTGGTGGGGGCCAGGGCGAAGGCGGCCTGATCCTTTCTTCCTACGGCTGCGGCGGTGTGTCCTCGGCCTTGGGCTGGTTGTGCGGCTTGAAGACCGGCAGGGCGAGGCCCCTGGTGATCGCCAGGGCGCGCACCAGGAAGGTCGTGAGGAAGGCCGAGCCGACGATGGAAGGCTTCGGCAGGTGGTATTCGTGCAGCAGCACGTAGACCAAAGCACCGCTCAAGGCCGCCGTGGCATAGATTTCCCGGCGGAAGATCAGCGGCACCTCGCGCGCCATGATGTCGCGGATCAGGCCACCGAAGCTGGCGGTCATGATGCCCGTCACCACGGCGATGACCGGCGGGGCGCCCAATGCCATCGCCTTTTCGCAGCCGATGACGGTGAAGACGCCCAGCCCGATGGCATCGGCCCAGAGCAGAGCCTTCATGCGCGAGGCGATATGCGAGGCCCAGAAGAAGGTGGCGCAGGACGCCGCCACGCAGATCAGGATATAGGCGGGTTCGAAGACCCAGAAGACGGGGCGCACGCCCAGCACCAGGTCGCGCAGCGTCCCGCCGCCGATCCCCGCCGCGCAGCCGAGCACCGCGAAGCCCACTAGGTCCATCCGTTTGCGCGCCGCCACCAGACCTCCGGAAACGGCGAAGACCGCCACGCCGACATAGTCGAGGGCGAGGAAGAAAAGATCGAAGTCGTCCACGATAGGGTTTCTGTTCCTCGAGGGCGCCTATGGCCCGCTTTGCACTATTGACTTTATACCGTTATGCCCGCGAAAGCGGGCATCCATGCTGTTGACACCTTATTCCGGGCCTGAGATGGACTCCCGCCTTCGCGGGAGTGACGGAATAAGGAGCGGGTTCCAAGCGCCGAGGCCCTTGACCGGGTTGGGCGGAGCCCAAGACATCACTGGTCTGTCGGCAGGCATCCATCTTCGCGGCGCTGCTGCCAGCGTTCCGCCAGGGAATCGTCCTCGGCTTTGGCATCGACCCATTTACCGCCTTCGGGCGTGTCTTCCAGTTTCCAGAAGGGGGCCTTGGTCTTCAGCCAGTCCATCAGGAACTGGCAGGACTGGAAGGCGGCCTCGCGGTGGGCCGAGGCGGTGATCACCAGGACGATGCGTTCGCCCGGTTCAAGGCGGCCATGGCGATGGATGATCAGGCAGTCTTCCAGCGGCCAGCGCTGGCGCGCCTCGGCCTCGATGGCTTCCAACTGGCGCTCGGTCATGCCCGGGTAATGTTCCAGCGTCATGGCGCGCACGGTTTCGCCGTCGCCCGCATGATCGCGCACGAGGCCGACGAAGCTGGCCACCGCGCCGACCTTGCCGCTGCCCGACAGGCGGGCGATCTCGGCGCCCACGTCGAAATCCTCGCGCTGTACCCGGATCATGGCCTCAGCCTCCGGTGACGGGGGGGAAGAAGGCGACCTCGTCGCCGCGCTTCACGGGATGGCTCAGGGGCACGTAGTCCTGGTTGATGGCGCAACGCACCACGCCCAGATCCTTGAAGGCCTCCTGATGGCCCGGTCCGCGCGCCTTCAGCCATTCGATCAGTCCGGCGACATCGGCCACCTCGGCCGGGGGATCGATCTCTTCTTCGCCGATGCCGGTCTTGGCGCGCAGCCAGGCGAAATACAGAACTTTCATGGGATATCCTCTTGCAGGCGGCGCGTTCTTTTTCTTTCCCGTCCTTCCCGCGAAAGCGGAAATTCGTACCGCAATCATCGCCTATAGTCGGTCAAAGCGGCGAGCGGTGCAATATGGCCCCCCGCTTTCGCGGGGGGGGGACGGAGAAGCAGTCGGTGCGGCCTTACTCCTCTAGCCTTGTCCGGCTCCGGCATTCTTGCGGGTGTCGGCCTCGGCCGCCTTGGCCTGGATGGCCAGATTGGGCGGCGGGGCGGGATGCTCGCGCATATGCTTCAGCCCGGCGCGCAGATAGTCCCAGCCGGTGATCAGGGTCAGCACGGCGGCCACCCACAGGCAGACCTCGCCGATCTCGCGGATCGGCAGGTTCAGCAGGCGGGTTCCCGCATCGCCCACCAGCAGAACCGGCAGGGCGATCATCTGGATGGTGGTCTTCCACTTGGCGAGCTTGGAGACAGGCATGCTGACGCGCAGTTCGGCCAGGAATTCCCGCAGTCCCGAAACCAGGATCTCGCGCATCAGGATGACGGCGGCGGGCAGGTAGCTCCATTCGCCGATATGCTGGAAGGCGGCCAGCATCAGCAGCACGGCGGCGACCAGCAGCTTGTCGGCAATAGGGTCGAGGAAGCGACCCAGATTAGAGGTCTCGCCCCAGGCGCGGGCTAGGTAGCCATCGAAGAAATCGGTGATGGCGGCTGCCACGAACAGGCCGCAGGCGACCCAGCGGGCGGTGTCGCCGGGAATGTAGAAGGCGGCGATCACCAGGGGGATCACTACGATCCGCGAGAGTGTCAGCAGGTTGGGCAGGCTCGTAACCATGATCATCCAGAAGTCGGGCGCGACGTGGCGGCGATCTTAGCCGCCGGGATGGAAGTGATCATAGATTTTTTTCGCCATGGTGCGACTGATCCCTTCAACGGCTTCCAGGTCGGCCAGGCCGGCATTGGCCACTTCGCGGGCCGAGCCGAAATGATGGAGCAGGGCTTTCTTGCGCCGGGCCCCGATTCCGGCCACGTCGTCCAGCTGCGACTGGCCGATCGCCTTCGAGCGCCGGGCGCGGTGGGTGCCGATCGCGAAGCGGTGGGCCTCGTCGCGCAGCCTTTGCAGGAAATAGAGCACCGGATCCTTCATGTCGAGCATGAAGCTCTCGCGCCCGGCCATATGGAATTGTTCGCGCCCGGCATTGCGGTCGGGGCCCTTGGAGATGGCGACCAGCGCCACGTCTTCCACGCCCAGGTCGGCGAAGACCTCGCAGGCGACGGAAAGCTGGCCCTTGCCGCCATCGATCAGCACCAGATCGGGCCACAGGCCGCGATCGCGGTCGGGGTCTTCCTTCTGGGCGCGCTTGAAGCGCCGCGTCAGCACCTCGCGCATCATGGCATAATCGTCGCCCGGCGTCAGTTCGTCGCCGCGGATGTTGAACTTGCGGTAGGCCGCCTTCATCAGCCCTTCCGGCCCGGCGACGATCATGCCGCCGACGGCATTGCTGCCCATGATGTGGCTGTTGTCGTAGACCTCGATGCGCTGGGGCGGGGCGTCCAGGCCGAAGATGTCGGCCACGCCCTGCAGCAGCTTGGCCTGGGACGAGCTTTCCGCCAGCCGCCGCCCCAGGGCCTCGCGGGCATTGGTCAGGGCGTGGTCGATCAGCTTGCGCTTGTCGCCGCGCTTGGGCACCGTCACGCCGACCTTGCGACCGGCACGGACCGCCAGGGCCTCGACCAGCAGGTCGTGATGGGGCAGGTCGTCGGACAGCAGGATGTCGCGGGGCGGCATCTTGTCGGCATAGAACTGGCCGATGAAGGCCTCCAGCACCTCGCCTGGCTCGGCATCCTGGGCGTGGGCGGGGAAATAGGCGCGCGTGCCGTAATTGCAGCCCGAGCGGAAGAAGAAGACCTGGATGCAGGACTGCCCGCCCGCCTGATGCAGGGCGATCACATCGGCCTCCTCGATCGAGGGCAGGTTGATGTCCTGGCGGGCCTGGATGCGGGCCAGCGCCCGGATGCGGTCGCGGAAGGCAGCCGCTTCCTCGTAATCCAGCCGTTCCGCGGCGTCTTCCATGCGGCGGGAAAGTTCCTGCTGGATCTTCTGGCTGTGGCCCGACAGGAAGGCGCGGGCCTCCTCGACCAGGGCCATGTAATCCTGATGCGAGATGCGCTCGACGCAAGGCGCCGAGCAGCGCTTGATCTGGTAGAGCAGGCAGGGCCGGGTGCGGCTGGCGAAGACGGCATCCGAGCAGGAGCGCAGCAGGAAGGCTTTCTGCAGATGGGACAGGGTCTGGTTGACCGCCCCGGCAGACGCGAAGGGACCGAAATATTCCCCCTTCACCGAGCGGGCGCCGCGATGCTTGACGATCTGCGGCCAGTCATGGTCCCCGGTGATCAGGATATGGGGGAAGGACTTGTCGTCCTTGAGCAGGATATTGTAGCGCGGCCCCAAACGCTTGATCAGGTTGCTTTCCAGCAGCAGGGCTTCGGCTTCGGTATGGGTGGTGACCACTTCCATGGTCACGGTTTCCGATACCATGCGCTGCAGGCGGAGCGGCAGCCGGTCCGAACGGGTATAGGCCACCACCCGCTTCTTCAGGTTTTTCGCCTTGCCGACATACAGCGCGTCGCCCCGTGCGTTGAGCATGCGGTAGACGCCGGGGCTGGAGGGCATGGTCTTGAGATAGGCTTCGATGACGGCGACACCGCGCGCGCAGGGACCTTCGGGGGATGCCTCCTGGGGGGTGATCGTTTCCGGCTGCTCTTCCATTGGGGCGGTCACTTTTTTTGCTCTGTCCGGTCCATCCGCGATGCCGTTTTTCCACACTGCCTTAAAAAAGTCAGGATTCCCGTCGCTTTCCCGCGATATCCACCACGTCTGTGGATAAGTCTGTTGGAAACTTGTGTGGCAAGGGGCGCTCTCCAAGGGAGTCCTTGGCTTTCACCGCTTTGCCTAAATTTTGTGCTAATATAAAAATCACTTTAGAAATCAAATAGTTATTACTTGTCAAGATGGCTTCGTTGGGAGAGGCCCTGTTCCAGCCCCGGTTTGTCCCGCCGTTCTCGGCTTGTCCCATGCCCTGTGTAAAACTTCAGTGCGCAAGGGCCATGTCAACCCCTATGTATTAGGGCAGACGGCAATTTCGAGGCTTGCCGGGTGCCGCGAGAGACGATAAAAAGACTCGCGGCAGCGTCTTGGCCGGCGCTGGGGAAATCCCTTCGTCAGGGCAGGGGATTGAGGCGTTCGATCTCGACGCCGACGCTGGCGGCATCCTCGAACACATCCAGCTTTTCCACGCGCACGCGGGCCGTGCGGACACGGGGGTCGAGCAGGCACATCTCGGCGATGCGCTCGGCCAGGGTCTCGACCAGATTCACATGGCCGTCGGCGACGATGGCGCGCACGCCCGTCACGATCTTCTCGTAGCAGACGACATTGCCGATCTCGTCGCCGATCATGGCGGGGTCCAGTTCGCGCACCCCCAGGTCCAGGTTCACCCGCACGCGCTGGGGTGCCATCTTTTCATGCGCATAGACGCCGATGGAGCAATCGAGCACGAGATCACGCACGAAGACGTGACGCATGGACCCCTGCGCGTCGGCGATCCGCAAGGGGGACACCCGCAAGGGCTGTATGACTTTCGCCTGGCTCATCGCTCACTCCTCGGGGGGCGTGTCGGAGAGCGCCCAGCCCAGATGCTGGCCGCCATCCAGGGCAATCATTTGCCCGGTCATGGACGAGGCGGCAAGGATAAACCGTACCGTCTCGCAGATCTCTTGGGGTGATGTGCCCCGCCGCAGGGGCATGTCCGCGCATTGGCGGTCGAATTGTTCCTGGGTCTGGCGCTTGCTCGGCAGGGCCGGGCCGGGGCCGATGGCATTGACGCGGATGTGCGGCGCCAGGGCCAGGGCCAGGGTCTGGGTCAGCGTCCACAATCCCGCCTTGCTCAGCGTGTAGGTGGTGAACCAGGGCGTCAGGTTCCATACGCGCTCGTCGATCAGGTTGATCACGGCGCCTTGGGCATTCTCGGGTAGGCGGCGGGCCATCTCCTGGATCAGGACAAAGGGCGCGCGCAGATTGACGTTCATATGTGCGTCCCAGCTTTCCCGGCTGGCCGTCAGCACCGAATCTTCCTCGAACAGCGAGGCGTTGTTGATCAGGCAGCCCACGGGGCCCAGCGCGGCTTCCGCCTGGGGCAGCAGGGCCGCGACCTCTTCCTCGCGGGCGAGTTCGGCCTGCACGGCCACGGCACGGCGGCCCAGGGCCTCGATCGCGCTCACGACCTCGGCGGCATCCTGGGCCGAGCCGTTGTAATGGACCGCAACGTCCCAGCCATGCCGGGCCAAGTCGAGGGCGATGGCGCGTCCGATGCGCTTGGCCGCGCCGGTGACCAGGGCGACCCTGGGCGTGGATGATGAAAGCATGGATGTCGTCATGGGCGCAGAAAATGGCGCAAGGACGGGCGCTGTGCAAGTCGCGCCGCAACGGCCTCCGATCCGAAGCGGCGTGAAGCCTCTGAGCGTCCAGCCCCTATTTCCGCCGCCCCCGTCCCTTGGATTTCGCCTGGGGCTTGAGCGGCACCGACGTTCCCTTGTCCGGCCCGGCGGGCAGGCCCAGTTCCTGGGCCTCCAGGCGGCGGAGCTCGTCGCGCAGGCGGGCGGCTTCCTCGAATTCCAGGTCGGCGGCGGCTTGGCGCATGCGCTTTTCCAGATCGGCCAGATGGGCCTTCAGGTTGTGGCCGACCAGATGCTTGGCGCCCGCATCATTGGTCGAGACGGTGACGTAATCCTGCTCGTAGACGCTGTCGAGGACGTCGCTGATGCCCTTGCGCACGCTCATCGGCGTGATGCCGTTGGCGGCGTTGTAGGCCTGCTGCTTCTCGCGGCGGCGGTTGGTCTCGCTGATGGCGTAGTCGAGCGACGCCGTCATCTTGTCGGCATAGAGCAGCACCCGGCCTTCCACGTTGCGCGCGGCGCGGCCAATGGTCTGGACCAGCGAGGTCTTCGAGCGCAGAAAGCCTTCCTTGTCGGCATCCAGGATCGCCACCAGGGCGCATTCGGGGATATCCAGGCCCTCGCGCAGCAGGTTGATGCCGATCAGCACGTCGAACGCCCCCAGGCGCAGGTCGCGGATGATCTCGATGCGCTCCAGCGTGTCCACATCCGAATGCAGATAGCGCACGCGGATGCCATGTTCGTGCAGATACTCCGTCAAATCCTCGGCCATGCGCTTGGTCAGCGTCGTGACCAGAACGCGGTATCCGGCCGCCGTCGTGATCTTGATCTCGCCCAGCAGGTCGTCGACCTGATGTTCCACGGGGCGAATGATACAGACCGGATCGACGAGGCCGGTGGGGCGGATGACCTGTTCGACGAAGACGCCGCCGGTGCGTTCCATTTCCCATGGGCCGGGCGTGGCCGAGACGAAGACCGTCTGGGGCCGCATGGCGTCCCATTCCTCGAATTTCAGCGGCCGGTTGTCGACGCAGGAGGGCAGGCGGAAGCCGAATTCCGCCAGCACGGATTTGCGGTTGAAGTCGCCCCGGAACATGCCGCCGATCTGCGGCACGGTGACGTGGCTTTCATCGACGATCAGCAGCGCGTCCTCGGGCAGGTATTCGAACAGGGTCGGCGGCGGCTCGCCCGGCTTGCGGCCCGTCAGGTAGCGGGAATAGTTCTCGATGCTTTTGCAATGCCCGGTCGCTTCCATCATCTCCAGGTCGAAGATGGTGCGCTGTTCGAGCCTTTGCGCCTCCAGCAGCTTGCCGTCGGCATGGAAGCGGTCCAGCGTCTGCTTCAGCTCGGCCTTGATGCCCTTGATGGCCTGGGTGATGGTCGGGCGGGGCGTGACGTGGTGGCTGTTGGCGTAGATGGCGATTTCGTCCAGGCCGCAGGTCTTCTCTCCGGTCAGCGGATCGAATTCGTTCATCGCCTCGATATCGTCGCCGAACAGGCTGATGCGCCAGGCGCGGTCCTCGTAGTGAGCCGGGAAGACTTCCACCAGGTCGCCGCGCACGCGGAAGGTGCCGCGGGTGAAGGCCTGGTCGTTGCGCTTGTACTGCAGCTCGACCAGGCGGCGCAGAAGCTCGGTGCGCGAGATCGTGTCGCCGGTCTTCAGGCGGATCACCATCTCGGAATAGGATTCCACCGAGCCGATGCCGTAGATGCACGAGACCGAGGCGACCAGGATCACGTCGCGCCGTTCGAGAAGCGCCCGCGTGGCGGCATGGCGCATCCGGTCGATCTGTTCGTTGATCGCCGAATCTTTCTCGATATAGGTGTCCGTGCGCGGCACATAGGCTTCGGGCTGGTAGTAATCGTAATACGAGACGAAGTACTCCACCGCATTGTTGGGGAAGAAGCTCTTCATCTCGGCGTAAAGCTGCGCCGCCAGGGTCTTGTTGGGCGCCAGGATCAGCGTCGGCCGCCCGGTATTGGCGATCACATGGGCCATGGTGAAGGTCTTGCCCGACCCGGTCACGCCCAGCAGCACCTGGTCGCGTTCGTTCGCCTCGATGCCTTTGGTCAGTTCGGCAATGGCCTGGGGCTGGTCGCCGGCGGGCTTGTAATCCGACACCAGATCGAAGACCGCGCGCGGCCCGGCGGCCGGACGCTGGTACTGAGGGAGGAGGAGGGGTGCGCTCATAGGCGTAAAGATATGCCGTTTAAGGCCAGTGCGCCAGGGTATGACCTTGAAAGAAGGCGGTCACAGGCGTAGTGTCGCCTGCGTTTTTTCTTCACGCCCCCATCGATACGATAATAGAGGGATCAAATGGCTTTTCTTGCCTCGCGCCTGTCCGCCATCCAGCCGTCGCCGACCATCGCGGTGACCCAGAAGGCGGCTGAACTCAAGGCCCAGGGACGCGACGTGATCGGTCTCGGCGCCGGCGAGCCCGACTTCGACACCCCCGATAATATCAAGGCTGCCGCCAAGGTTGCCATCGACAAGGGCGAGACCAAATACACTGCGGTGGCCGGTACCCTGGCCCTGCGCAAGGCCATCTGCGACAAGTTCAAGCGCGAGAACGGCCTGGACTACACCCCCGACCAGGTGACGGTCGGCTGCGGCGGCAAGCAGGTGATCTACAACGCCATGGTCGCCACCCTGGACGAGGGTGACGAGGTGATCATCCCCGCCCCCTACTGGGTGTCCTATCCCGACATCACCCTGCTGTGCGGCGGCAAGCCGGTCTTCGTGGCCTGCCCGGAAGAGACCGGCTTCAAGCTGCGTCCGGAAGACCTGAAAGCGGCGATCACGCCCAAGACCAAGTGGCTGGTCCTCAACTCGCCCTCGAACCCCACCGGTGCGGCCTATTCCTGGGACGAGATGAAGGCCCTGACCGACGTGCTGGTCAAGCATCCCCATGTCTGGGTGATGAGCGACGACATGTACGAGCATCTGGTCTACGACGACTTCAAGTTCTGCACGCCCGCCCAGGTCGAGCCCAAGCTCTATGACCGCACGCTGACCATGAACGGCGTGTCGAAGGCCTATGCCATGACCGGCTGGCGCGTCGGCTATGCCGCCGGTCCGCTGCCGCTGATCAAGGCCATCAACATGATCCAGAGCCAATCCAGCACCCATACCTCGTCGATCAGCCAAGCGGCGGCGGTCGAGGCGCTGAACGGCGACCAGAGCTTCATCCCGAAGAATGCCGAGGTCTTCAAGGCCCGCCGCGATCTGGTGGTCAAGATGCTGAACGACGCCGAAGGCATCACCTGCAAGACCCCCGAAGGCGCCTTCTACGTCTATCCCTCCTGCGCGGGTGTGATCGGCAAGAAGACTCCCGAGGGCAAGGTGATCGAGACAGACAGCGACTTCGCCACCGCGTTGCTGGAAGCCGAGGGCGTGGCCGTGGTCCAGGGCGTGGCCTTCGGCCTGTCGCCCTTCTTCCGCATCTCTTACGCCACCTCGACCGAGGCCCTGACCGAAGCCTGCACGCGCATCCAGCGCTTCTGCGCCTCGCTGAAGTAAACTTCAGGTTCAGGAACCATCCGGAAGGGCGCCTGGAGCAATCCAGGCGCCCTTTTTCCTATCCCGATGCGTGGTCGCCGCCATCTACCCAATTCTGTTAGTACCGTCTTAAGCTTTTGGGCAGTGAACGGAAGGGATGGCGGAGGTATCATGAATGAATTACTCCCCCGTGCGGGGCATGCTCCGCGCATCCTCGCCGTACTGCATCGGGCTGCGGAAGTCCTGCTCTCCTATGATGACCCCGCCGATGCAGCGCAGGTGATCTTCGGCGAGATCGCGGGCGACTTCGATCTCGACGTCTATTGCAACTTCATGGTGGCGGAAGACGGCAAGGGATTGGTCCTGCATTCCTGTGCCGGCATCGACCCGCAGGAGAAGGCGGGCCTCGCCAGCCTTGCTTACGGCCAGACCGTATGCGGCATGGTGGCCGAGCGCGGCCGCGCCATGATCATCCCAGACGTTCAGCGTTCCGACAGCCCCCTGGTCGAGATCATCAAGGCCTCGGGGGTGAAGGCCTATGTCGGCCTGCCTCTCTGGGCCAAGGGGCGGCTTCTGGGTGTCCTGTCCTTCGGCTCGCGCTCCCGCATCTCCTTCACCGAGGAGGAGGTCGAGGCGCTGCGAACCATCTGCCATTACGTCGCCAGCGCCCATGAACGCGCTTGGCTCTGCGCGGAGCTGGACCGGCGCGTGGGGGAACTGGCCCATGCCCTGGAGGAAAAGGAAGCCGCCCTGCGCCGCAAGGACTTGCTGGCGAAGGAGGTCGATCACCGGGTCAAGAACTCGCTGCAGCTGGTCTCCAGCCTGCTGGAAATGCACCGGCTGGACCTGGGAGACAGCGAAGCCGGGCAGAAGCTGGCCGATGCCGGGCGCCTGGTCCATGCCGTCGCCCAGGTACACCGGCGCCTGTATCGCAGCGAGGATGTCGCGGTGGTGGATATCGGCCTTTACCTGCGCGATCTTTGCGACGATCTCTCCCGCTCGGTCGGCGAGGAATATACCGTGACGGTGGATGCCTCCTGCGAGCGCGTCGCCACCGACAAGGTGGTCAGCATCGGCCTGATCGTCACCGAGCTGGTGCTGAATGCCTGCAAGCATGCCTTCGTCGGCAGCCAGGGCGGCACCATCTGTGTCTCCTTCGCCTCTGCGGGCGGCGAAGCCCGGTTGAGCGTGTCCGATGACGGCATCGGCCTGCCGGAGGACGGGAAAGGCGGCTCGGGCCTGGGAATGAAGATCGTCCGCGCCCTGACCCGGCAATTGGACGGGTCGCTGTTCGTCGAGAAGCCCGCCCGGGGCTGCCGCTACGAGATCACCCTGCCGCTGTGACGGGAAGAGGGGGGCATTCCCCTTCTTCCGCCTACCATAGCCATTCCGCCACCCAGCGCCGGTGGGCGGTGAGGCCGGTCAGGTCGGGGAAAAGGCGGCCGGTCTCGACGCCCAGCATGTTGAGATGGGTCAGGATCTCGAAGCGGGAGGGGCCGGGAATGGTAACCTGCGTCACCTTCAGCCCAGACCGGGCCGCTTCTTCGGGGAAGGAGCGTTCGCTCAACTGCTCCGAGAAGCTGAACAGCCCTTCCTGAGAGGCGATGCGCGACGAGATCAGGGGCGGGTTGAACAGGATGATGCCCTCGGCACGGCTGTCCCCGCTTTCCACGTCCGAGATCCGGCCCTGTCCGCGCGGACGCAAGTTCTTGACCCGGTCCAGCGGCAGCATGTGGTGCTGGGCGTCCAGCTCGCCGCTGATTTCCCACATGAAGACATAGACGTCCGGCCATTCCTCGGGCGGCATGTAGTCCCCCCGGTTGTTGGCGGCGAAATAAAGGGCGATCAGCGGATTGCGGGTCCAGTCCAGCAGCCTTGTCGGCAGGTGGTAATGCTGGGCGATCGCCAGCCAGTTCAGGTGGCAGTCGGGCACGGTCTCCAGGAAGGGCAGGGCCTGGCGCTTGAAGGCCTCGATCAGCCGGGCTTCGTAATCCCATAATTCCAGTTTCGGCTTGTCGCGCAAATCCTGCCGGATCCGGCGGTTGCGCCGCCAGGAACGCACCACGCTGGGGGTCATGCCGCTGTCGGGATTCTTGGCGCCGCGATAGGTGACGGTGTGGTCCACGAAATCGGAGATGAAGTCGATATAGTCCCTGAGCGACGTGATGCAGACCTCTTCCATGTCGGCGGCTCCTTCCTGGCTGAGGCTGATCTGGGGCAAGGCCTGCCCGCCTGCAAGGGTGGGGGTCCTACGCCGGATTCCCAGTTGCTCCGGAGGGCGTGTGGTGGAAGCATGGTGGGGAATGTCGATGGGAGGGCAAAATGACCAAACCCGTTTCGGCTCCGCGGGCCGCGGCCCTGATCGGCCCCTTTTCCAGCGGAAAGACGACGCTTCTCGAAAGTCTCCTCTTCGTTAGCGGCAGCCTGGCGCGCAAGGGCGGCGTCAAGGACGGCACCAGCGCCGGAGACGCCAGTCCCGAGGCCCGCCAGCATCAGATGAGTGTCGAGCCCAATATTGCCGGCACCACCTATCTGGAAGACCGATGGTGCTTCATCGACTGCCCCGGTTCGGTGGAATTCCTGCAAGACAGCTATAACGTCCTCAGGGTGGTGGATGCGGCGGTGGTGGTGGTCGAACCCGATCCCGCCCGCGCCGTGATGGTGGCCCCCTTCCTGAAATTCCTCGACGACCACAAGATCCCCCACTTCCTCTTCCTCAACAAAATGGACGACAGCAAGGCCCGCCTGCGCGAGACGCTGGAGGCCTTGCAGGCGGTGTCCGAGCGCCCCCTGGTGCTGCGCGAGATTCCCATGCTCGAGGGCGACAAGGTGGTCGGCCATGTCGACCTGGTGTCCGAGCGGGCCTGGCGCTGGCGCGAAGGCAAGCCCTCGGACCTAGTCAAGTTGCCCGAGCGCGGGCGCGGCGACGAGATGCAGGCGCGGCAGGAGATGCTGGAGCATCTGGCCGATTTCGACGACCATCTGCTCGAGGAATTGCTGGAAGACACCATTCCGGCGACCGACGAGATCTACCAGAACCTGACCCGTGATTTTCACCAGGACCTGATCGTGCCGGTCTTCTTCGGTTCGGCGCTGTCGGACCATGGCGTGCGCCGTCTGCTCAAGGCGCTGCGCCACGAAGTGCCGGAATATGACGTGACGGCCGCCCGGCTGGGCCTGGGCGAGGGTGGGCCGTCGGTGGCCCAGGTCTTCAAGACCATCCATGCTCAGCATACCGGCAAGCTGTCCTTCGCCCGTGTCCTGCGTGGCGCCTTCGTCGAGGGCGAGACGGTGGGCGGCGCCAAGCTGTCGGGCTTGCTGGCGCCCCAGGGCGTGCAACTGTCCAAGCAGGGAAAGGCCGAGGCCGGAGAGGTGGTGGCCTTCCCCCGCCTGGACAGCGTGGCCACCGGCGATACCGTCGGTGCGATCGAGGAACGCCTGTCCTGGCCGGCGCCCTTGGCGCCGCTTTTTGCATTGGCGGTGCAGACGGCGCGCAAGGCCGACGAGGTCAAGCTGACCACGTCGCTGGTCAAGCTGATCGAGGAAGACCCCTCGCTGTCCATCGAGCAGAATCCCGAAACCGGTGAAATCCTGCTCTGGGGGCAGGGCGAGATCCATCTGATGGTGGCGATGGAAAGGCTGAAGAACCGCTTCAACCTGGAAGTCCTGAGCCACCGCCCGCAGGTGCCCTACAAGGAAACCATCCGCAAATCCACCAGCGTGCATGGCCGCCACAAGCGCCAGACCGGCGGGCATGGCCAGTTCGGCGACGTGTATCTCGACATCGCCCCCTTGCCGCGCGGGGAGGGCTTCGCCTTCATCGACAAGATCGTCGGCGGCGTGATTCCCCGGCAATACATTCCCTCGGTGGAGGAGGGGGTGAAGGATTATCTGCGCCAGGGTCCGCTCGGCTTCCCCGTCGTGGATGTCGCCGTGACTCTGACCAACGGGTCGTTTCACAGCGTCGACAGCTCGGACATGGCCTTCAAGACGGCGGCGCGCATCGCCATGACCGAGGGCATGCCCAATTGTGATCCGGTGCTGCTGGAGCCGATCCTGGCGGTGGAGATTTCGGTTCCCACCGAGCACACCTCGAAGGTCCAGCGCATCGTCTCGGGACGGCGCGGGCAGATCCTGGGCTATGACGCCAAGCCGGGATGGAAGGGCTGGGACAGCGTTTCGGCCTGCCTGCCCCAGGCGGAAATGGCCGATCTGATCATCGAACTGCGCTCGCTGACCATGGGCGTGGGCACTTTCGCCTGGAGGTTCGACCATCTGCAGGAGGTGATGGGCCGCCAGGCCCAGCAGGTGATCGGCTCCCGCAGGGCCGCCCTGGCGAGCTGACCCGCCCCTATGACGGGGCGGAAATGGCATAGCGGCCAAGGGCGGGAAAGCCCTTGGCCGCTGAAACCGGTCCGGTCTTGGCCTCAGTCGCGGCCGTCGGCCCAGTACACCCCTTCGGGCGAAATGCCGAGGAAGCGGGTATAGGCGACTTCCAGGGTCTTTTCCGGTTCGAGATCGGCGAAAAGATCGGGATGGAAGCGCTTGGCGAAGGCCTGGATGGCGACGACGTTGAAGGCGTTGTTGTAGAAGGGATGCCAGATCGAGAAGATCTCGCCGTCCTTCACCGCCTTCAGGGTGTTGACGCCTTCGCGGGTCTGGACCATGGCGCGCAGGCTTTCGCGGGCTTCTTCGGCGGTGACGCCGAGGCCGAGCAGGGCACCGCCCTGTCCGCCGCTGCCGGCGATGTAGATGTCGGGATTCTGTTCCGCGATCTGCTGGGGCTCGACCCGGCCGAGCGGTTCCTCCTGCAACAGGGCGCCGATATTGACCGCGCCGGCCGCCGTCAGGAAGTCGCCGAAATTACCCTTCCCCGGGGTGCCGCAGCATTCCAGGGCAGGCGGGCGCATGTCCAGGAAGACGCGGGGCTTCTGGTCTTCCGGCAGGGTGGCGGTGATATCCGTGACCTTGCGCAGATTCTCTTCATAGAAGCTGATGAATTCCGCCGCCTGGGCCTCGCGGCCCAGGGCCTTGCCGATCGCCCGGACGCTGGGGATGGTGTTCTGGCCCGGATGCTGGCGGAAATCCACATAGACCACCGTCACCCCGGCCTTTTCCAGGCTGTCGCCCAGGCTGCCGGGACGGGGGCCGCCGGGCATGATGGCGACATCCGGCTTCAGGGCCAGGACTTCGTCCGGGCCTAAGCCTTCGCCGTTCTGACCCAGCCGCAGGGCCGGGATCTGGGCCACTTCGGGATAGCGCGCGACGAAGCGCTCATAGGTTTTCTGCTCGCGGCTGGTGAAGTCGCCGCCGATGGCAACGATGCGGGAGAAGCCCAGGTCGCCTTCCGCCGCCAGGACCGCCGGGAGAAGGGCGCCCATGCCGACGACGATGCGCTCCACCTTGGCGGGGGTCTCGATGGTGCGCCCGGCGATGTCGGTGACGGTTTCCGCCCAGGCCGGCGAGGCGAGGAAAATCGCGCCGACCGCCATGGCCAAGCTGTTGCGTCTGAATCCTTTGAGCCAAGGCACCATGTTCTGTCTCCTGTGCTGCCATTCGATCTTCAAGGCTGAGGGAAGGCTTCATAACACAGTGAGACGCGATTGATAATAACAATCAAAATCATAGGGTGAAGAAGCGCCACGGTCGTCAATGGGCCGTCCTTTTCCGCCGGGCCGGGACAATCTCCAAGGCTGTACGGCTAATGCGCTGTCCCAATTCGAGAAATATCAGGGTGGACCCTGCTGGACCGGCCCCCATATTGGCACTCAAGGAGCCTGAAACCGGAGGAGATATGGGCAGCGAAAACCTGCACGCGCCGCGGGAGCGGCTATCCGCCAAGACCTTGGCCATGCACCAGGCCATCGTCTCGCTGATGGAAGAGCTGGAGGCGGCGGACTGGTACCGTCAGCGCGCCGACGACTGCGATGACGATCACCTGAGGGACATCCTGCTGCACAACATGCGGGAGGAGATCGAACACGCCGCCATGGTGCTGGAATGGCTGCGCCGGAACGATGCCGATTTCGACGAGCAGCTGCGCACCTACCTGTTCACCGAAAGCAACGTGGTGGACGTCGAGGAGGAAGAGGAAGGCAAGGGCGAAGGTGGCGCCAAGCCCCAGAAGCCCAACGGCTTCACCATCGGCAAGCTGCCCGGCAGCCCGTTGTCGCGCAGGAAATAACAAGGGAGGCTGTTCATGGATGCGCTCAACCGCTCCCAGGCCCCGTTCCCGGCAGAAGTCTGGGAGGCCATCGACGAAGCGGCGGTGGAGGCCGCTTCGGACATGCTGACGGGCCGCCGCTTCCTGGAGGTCGAAGGTCCCTTCGGCGTGGGACTGACGGCCATCGAAGTGGGCAATGACGATTACTGCCGCGAGCCCTCCGCCGACGAGGCCGCCGCCGTCCTGTCGCGCTCGATCTCGGTGCCGATGCTGCGCAAGCAGTTCCGCCTGTCGCTGCGCCGCTTGGCGGCCTATCACGAGCAGGGGCAGCCGCTCAACCTCAAGCCGGTGGAAGACGCCGCCGAAGCCATCGCCCGGCGGGAAGAGGAATTCATCTATTACGGCCAGCAGGCCTTCGGCGTGGACGGCATCCTCAATTCCGAAGGACGCTGCCATCGCAAGGGCGGCGACTGGGCCAATCTGGACCATGCCCTGAAGGACGTGCTGACGGCCGTTACCTCGCTCGACGAGGGCGGTTTCCGCGGCCCCTATGCGCTGGTGCTGGAGCCCAAGCTCTACAACAACCTGTTCCGCCGCTACGACAATACCGACATGCTGCAGGTCGAGCATCTGAGCAGGCTCTGCACCAAGGGCATCTACAAGGCCAATGTCAAAGGCGCGGCGGTGATCGACCCGCGTGTCGGCAAGCTGATCATCGGCCAGGATCTGCGGGCGGGCTATTCCAGCCAGGACGGCATCCACTGTTCGCTCTACCTGACCGAAAGCCTGGTGGTGCGCCTGGACGATCCCGGCGCCGTCTGCACCATTGAACCGGCAGAGGTCGTCGAAACCTAGGACACGAGGGGAAAGGGCCGCTTGCCCTTTCCCTTTTCCGCAAGCGTGCGAGGGCCTAGGGGCGGACTGCCGTCTTTTGCCGCCAGATCTCCGCGGCGACCATCACGGCGGACTGGAAATCGGGCTGGACCGGGACGGGACCGGCGGCCAGCATCAGGTTGTCGGCCAGGCCGAAATCCTCGACCATCATGCCGTGCTGCTTGCACCAGACGCTGCCGTCGGGGTCCTTGTCGTGGATCACCCGCTCCAGATAGGGGGCGGTTTCCTCGGTCCAGGGAATCACCGGCTTGCCCAGGGCTTCGGCATAGCCCATTTCCCAGGCCGTTCCGGCATCGGCGCCCGGTCCGCGAAAGGCGGTGACGCAGGCGATCACCATGTCGCATTCCTTAATGCGCCCGATATTGCCTTGGCGGATGGCGGCGGCTTGTTCGGCCTTGGGCAGATGCTTCAGATATCCGGTCTCCTCGACCGGTGCCACGCCTTCTAGGCCCTGTTCGGCGCAGACCTCCTTGAGGTAGCGGAAGATGGCCGCCGAGGCGGCCAGGAAAACCGCCGGGCCGGCGAGATAGACGGTGGGGCGGGTATCGGTCATGGAAGGGCCTGCGTGGTTGCGCTGCAAAGCCGGGGATTATCGGCCCGCCCGTCCTGGCCTGTCCAGCCGGGATTCCGGATGTCTTTCACGACACCGCCATCGCCAGCAGGCGCTGCAATTCTTCCGAGGATACGGGCTTGTGCAGGATGTCGAATCCGCTTTGCCGGGCTTCGTTCAGATATTCGGGCGAGGTTTCGCCGGTCAGCAGGATGGCCGGAATATGCAGCCCGCACAGGCCGTAGATATCCCGGATGGCCTCGATGCCGGTCTTGCCGTCGCGCAGGCGGAGATCCGAGACGATGGCGTCGGGATGTTCGTGCAGGGGACGCAGAAGCTGCGTCGCTTCCTCGGAGGAGGAGGCGGCGACGACCCGGTAGCCCCAGGCTTCCAGCATGGCGCGCAGGCTGAGCAGGATCAGGGCGTCGTCCTCGATCACCACCACCAGATTGCCGAAGGCCATGGTACCGGGGGCGGGCTTGCGCCGCCGGGGCATTTCGCGGGGCACCGCAAGCGGCACCGAGACGGAAAAGCGCGAGCCATGGCCGGGAGTGGAGGCGACGATCACATGGTGGTGCAGCAGCGCGGACAGGCGCTTGACGATGGCGAGGCCCAGCCCCAAACCCTGGCGGCGGTCCCGTTCGGAATTATGAAGCTGGACGAATTCGTCGAAGATTTCGGCCTGCTTGTCCTGGGGAATGCCCGGCCCGGTATCCACCACGTCGATCCGTACCCGGTCGCGCTGGCGGCGGACGCCGATCAGGATCGCGCCGTGCTCGGTATAGCGCAGGGCATTGTCGATCAGGTTCCGCAGCATCCGTTCCAGCAGTACCGGGTCGGATTCGATCCACAGGGACGAGGGCACGACGCGGAAGGTCAGGCCGCGTTCGGCGGCAAGGGGGCGGTATTCGGTCGCCAGCCGTTCGAGCAATCCGCCCAGGGCGAAGCCGATGGGATTGGCCTTGACGATGCCGGCATCGAGGCGGGACACGTCGAGCAGGCTGTCGAGCAGCATGCGCAAGGCGTCGAGCGAGGCCTCCATACTCGCCAGAACCTGGGCCGCCGGGCCTTCCTTGATCATCTGGTTGAGGGAATGGGAGAAGAAGAACAGGCTTTGCACCGGCTGGCGCAGGTCATGGCTGGCGGCGGCCAGAAAGCGCGATTTGGAGGCGCTGGCCTTTTCCGCCCGGTCCCGTTCCCCCTCGGCGCGTTCCCGTTCGGCTTCGGCGCGGAGCTGTTCATATTCCGCCTGGCCGAGCGCGTGCCGCAGGGCATCGGCGGCGGCTTTCTGTTCGCTGATGTCGCGCATGATCCAGGTGAAATGGCGCCGGCCCGCAGCCTCCCACGAAGCCACCGAGAGCAGAAGCGGGAAGCCGCGTCCGTCCTTGCAGCGGCCTTCCGTCTCGCGGCCTGATTCCTTGCCCCCGCCTTCCTGACAGATGGTGCGGAACAGGGGTTTCCGCAGCAGCATGTCGATGGGCTGGGAAAGGGCTTCCGCCGCGTCGTAGCCGAAGGCGGTTTGGGCCGCCTTGTTGAGGGATTCGATGCGGCCATCCTGATCGACGACGACGATGGGATCGGCGGCATTGTCCACCACGGCCCGGTAGCGCGCCTGTTCCGCCATGACCCGCTTCGCCGTTGCGCGCCGTTCTGCCGCCGATCCGGCCAGCAGCAGGGCCAGCAGGGCGGAGATCAGCAGCGCCACGGCCATGGCTAGGCGGTCGCTGTGCAGGGCGCCGTCCGGCAGGGCGGATATTCCCAGCTCCATCGGCACGAAGGTCGCCGCCGCCATGCCGCAGTAATGCATGGAGATGACGGCCATGCCCAGGACCACGGCCCCCAGGGCTTTCTCGGTGAAGCCCGAGGCGCGGAAAGCCAGCCACAATCCGGCCGTGGAGGCCGTCACGGCGATCGCCACGGACAGGGCGACCAGGGAAGGATCGTAAAGGATGCGGCCTTCCATGCGCATGGCCGCCATCCCCAGGTAATGCATCGAGACGATGCCTATCCCCATGACGCCGCCACCCAGCGCATAGGCCCTCAAGCTGCCCGCCAGCCGCATCACGCAGTACAGCCCCAGCCCAGAAACGAAGATGGGCAGGACGAAGGAGGCGAAGGTCAGGCCCAGGTCGTAGGAAACCGGCATGGCCATCTGGAAGGCCAGCATGCCGACGAAATGCATGCTCCAGATCGCCGCCCCCATGGCGAATGCTCCGCAGCCCAGCCAGGTCATGGCCCGCCGTCCTGCTGAGGCGCGTGCCCGCTCGACCATGTCCAGCGCCGTATAGGCACCGAACACGGCGATGAGGATGGAAACCACAACAAGTAAAGGGTCGTATTCGCTCATGGGTTTTTCTGTTTATCCCCTGGCGATGTGGAGTTATTTCAAGTTCTCGAAGAGTTGGAACGTAGTCGTGGCGGCAGAAGGCCGCCAGGGATCGGAGGGGGTATTGAAATGTGATTCGAGGCGCATAGGGCTAGGCAAGGAAGGGAACTATGAGGGAAACGCATCTTTCCGGTTTCTTCTCTTCGCCGTTTCTCGCAGGAGGGGAGGGTGAAAAGGCTCATTTCCTGACCCGCCGGTTGTCGAACCAGGACAGCATGGCCGGGGTGAACAGCAGGGTCAGGACGGTGCCGAAGACCAGCCCGCCCACGATGGCGGTGGAAAGCTGCACCCAGTATTGGGTCGAGGGCGCGCCGAAATAGAGGTCGCGTCCGCTGAAATCCAGCGTCAGGGCCAGAACCATCGGCATCAGCCCGATGATGGTGGTGATGGCGGTCAGCAGCACCGGGCGCAGTCTTTGCGCCCCCGTTTCCAGGGCGGCATCGGCCGGGGCTAGGCCCTTGCGCCGCATCTCGTTGTAGGTGTCGATCAGGACGATGTTGTTGTTGACGATGATGCCGGCCAGCGCGACCACGCCGATGCCGCTCATCACCACGCTGAAGGCTTCCTGGCGGATCAGCAGCCCCATCAGCACGCCTGCGGTGGAAAAGACGATGGCGCTCAGGACCAGCAGGGACTGGAAGAAGCTGTTGAACTGGGTGACCAGGATCATGAACATCAGGAAGATGGCGAAGGCGAAAGCCATCAGCAGGAAGTTCCCGGCCTCGGCCTGGTCCTCCGCCTGTCCCCGGAAGCGGATGTCGATCCCCTCCATGTCTCTCTGGGCCAGGGCAGCCTCCAGGGCGGAGATGCGCTCGTCCACCAGCGTGCCGGGCGGCACGTCGGCTTCGACGTTATAGACCCGGCGCCCGTCGACGCGGGTGATGATGCCGGGGGCCGGGGCGGGATAGAATTCGACGAAATTACTGATGGGCACCAGGCCGCGCGGCGTGGTGATGCGCAGATTGGCCATCTGGCCCAAAGTGCGTTCGTCCGAGGGAAAGCGCAGGCGGATCTCCACTTCCTCGTCGGTGAAGTCGGGGCGGTAATTGCCGAGCAGGATGCCGTCGGTCAGCAATTGCACCGCCGCGCCCAATCCGGCCACATCGGCGCCGTAGCGGGCGGCTTCCTCGCGGTTGACGGAAAGGCGGACCTCGATGCTGGGCTGGGGGCGGTCGTCGATCACGTCGATGAAGCCGCCGAGCTGGGCTATGGTCTCGCGCACTTCTTCCACTGCCGGGGCAAGACGCTCCGGCTCGCGGGCGGCGATCTCCACCTGGATGGGGCGGCCCTCGCCGGGGCCGCGTTCCTGCTCGCGGATCTGGATCAGCAGGCCGGGCAATTCGTCGAGCCGGGCGCGCAGGCCCTGGATGATCCGCGAGGCCGGTTCGCGCCGCCGCCAATCGGTGAATTCCAGCTGGATGATGCCGATCACGTCCTCGGGCAGGTCCGATTCCAGGCGGGCCTCGGTCGAGCCGATGGTACGGGCATAGACGGTGGTGACCTGCGGCTGGCCGATCAGCTGGTTCTCGACCATGCGAACCAGCTGATCGGCCTCCCAGATCGACAGGTCGCCGCGCGCCTGCACCTGGACCTGGGCGAATTCCGGCTCGACCTGGGGGAAGAAGTCCACCCCGCGCCCCAGGACGCCATAGGCGCCATAGGTGACGAACAGGATTGCCGCCGTTCCCGCCAGGGTCAGGGCGGGATGGGCGATCAGCATCCGCAGCAGGCGCAGATAGGGGCCGACGAGGCCGCCTACGCCGCTTTCCTCGGAAGACGCCGGGCGGTCTCCGGCATCCTTGCGGCGGGACAGGCCGCCCAGCACCGGCACGAAGACCAGCGCCATGATCAGCGAGGCCAGCAGCGTCACCAGCACCGTGGCCGGCAGATAGAGCATGAACTGTCCCGCCACCCCCGGCCAGAACAGCAGCGGCAGGAAGACCGCCAGGGTGGTGGCGGTCGAGGCGGTGATGGGCCAGGCCATGCGCTGCGCCGCCTTCAGATAGGCCTCCCGCCGTTCCATTCCCTCGGCGCGTTGGCGTTCGGCCAGTTCGACCACCACGATGGCGCCGTCCACCAGCATGCCGATCACCAGGATCAGGGCGAACAGCACCACGATGTTCAGGGTGAAGCCCAGTATCCAGATGGTCAGGATGCCGGTCAGGAAGGAACCGGGAATGGCGACTCCCACAAGCAGCGAGGCGCGGATGCCCAGCACCAGGATCAGGGTCAGGACCACCAGAAGGATGGCCGAGAAGACGTTGTTCTCCAGGTCGCCCAGCAGGTTCTCCACGTCCTCTGCCTGGTCCTGCATATAGGTGACGGTGATGTCGGCAGGCCAGTCTTCCGCCGCCGCGTCGATCAGGGCGCGGGCCTCGGCCACCGTATCGATGATGTTGGCCCCCGTCGTCTTGCGGATTTCCAGGGCGATGGCGGGCTGGCCGTTGATGCGGGCGAAGCTTTCCGGGTCGTGGAAGGTCTGGCGCACCATGGCGACGTCCTGCATGCGGACGACGGTGCCGTTGGTGACATGGACGGGGATGTCCAAAACGTCGCTGATATCCTGGATGACGCCGGGGACGGTGACGCTGATGCGGCCCGCCCCGGTGTCGAAGGCCCCGGCGGCGACGAGCTGGTTGTTGTTCTGCACCGCCTGCATGACCTCTTCATAGGACAGGCGGTAGGATTCGATCGCCAGCGGATCGACCAGGATTTCCATCAAATCCTCGCGGTCGCCGACGATATCCACCTCCAGCACCCCGGGCAGGCCTTCCAACTGGTCGCGCAGGTTGCGGGCGATGGAAATCAGCGAGCGTTCCTCCACCGATCCCGACAGCATCGCGGTCAGGACGGGGAACAGGGACAGGTCGACCTCGCGCACCACCGGCGCCTCGGCGCCCGGCGGCAGGTCGGGCGTCGCCAGGTCCACCTGTTCGCGCACATCGCTCAGGGCCTGGTCGTTGTCATAGCCGGGATCGAATTCCAACTGGATCAGGGCGAAGCCCTCGCCGGCCTGGGACCGCATCTCGCGCAGCCCGGTGATGCCCTGCAATTCCCGTTGCAGCGGGCGCACCAGGAGGCGGTCGCTGTCTTCCGCCGAGATGCCCGGATAGGCCACGTTGACGAAGAAGATGGGGATCTCGATTTCCGGATTGGCTTCCTTGGGGATGGTGATGTAGGCGAACATCCCCGAAACCAGCAGCAGAAGCAGCATCAGGACGGCGACGCGGCTGCGGGCGAAGGCGGCGGCGATCAGCGTGTTCACGGCTGGCTCGCCTGCTGCGGTTGGGGGGTGTCGCGCACGCTCACCTGCTGCCCGGCCTGCACGAAGCCCTGGCCGATGGTGATGATGCGGGCTTTTTCCGGCACCCCGGTCACCCACACGCCGTCCGGTTCCGTGCGCACCAGTTCGATGGGGTGGAAGGCCACGATGCCGTCCTCGTTCACCGTCTTCACGCCCACCTGCCCTTGTTCGTCCAGGCTGACCAGGGCGGGGGAAACCTTGTGCGCCATCACCGTCTCGGTGGGAATCATGACCTCGGCGCTGATGCCCGCGGGCAGGCGGCGGTCGGGGTTGGGCACCAGGATTTCCACCCGGAAGGTGCGGGTGGCGGCATCGGCCAGGGGAGCGATGAAGTGGACCTTGCCCTCGACCGGCTCGTCGCCGATGGCGGTGACATAGGCGACGCGGCCGGGCTCGATGCGGTGGATGGCATGCTGCGGCACCTGCACGACGGCGCGCAGCGGGTCGTTGGTGACGATCTCGACGACTTCGCCGCCGATGCCGACATAATCCCCCAGATCGGCCAGGATGCGGTTCACGGTGCCGTGGATGGGGGCGCGGATTTCCGTATTCTCGATCTCGACCCGGATGGCATCCAGCTCGGCGCGGGCGGCTTCCAGTTCGGCCAGGGCCATGTCCTCGCGGATGGCCGGGGCATGGCCCTGGGCGGCCAGCTGGCTGGCGGCGTCGTAATCGCTTTGCGCCCCCGCCACCTGGGCCTCGGCCCGCCGCATCCGCGACATCCGGTCCTGCATGGCCAGGCGGGCGAGCGGGGTGCCCGGTTCGACAAGGTCGCCCAGCTCGGTCTCCAGCGCCTCCACCTGCCCGGCGGTCTGGGCGCGGACCAGCACCACCTGGTCCGGTTCCACGTCGCCATAGAGGGTCAGTTGCCGCTCGATGCGCTGGGCCTCGCTCCAGGAAGCGGCGACGGAGGTGACGGCATGCCGGGCCGGGGCGCCTTCTTCGGCGGCCTGTCCGGCGTCGTCGCGCGTCAGCACCCCACTGCCGAACCACAGCACGGCAAGGACGATGATGGCGACGAAGACGATGGTGCTGGTTTTGACCGGCGGTTTCAGGCGGACCTCGTGACGGCGGGTGGGGGTTGTGTTCCTCTCAACACCGCATCGTTTCAAGGGTTCCCCTGGACAGAAGGCTTGCCGCGAAAGGAGTGGCAGTATAGAGGAGCGCTTTCCCCATTCACGCTCAGGCGAAGAACATGCCCTCGCCCTATAACGGTTACGTCGCCGAGATCGACTATTCTCACGCCTTCTATCCCGAGATCGCGCCGACCTCGCTGGCCTTTGCCCTGTTGTTGAAGGGCGTGCAGCCGCCCAGGGTCTCGGGCGATTTCGCCTATTGCGAATTGGGTTGTGGCCAGGGCTTGTCGAGCAACCTGCTGGCGGGGATGCATCCCCGGGCGCGGTTCTGGGGCGTGGACTTCCTGCCCTCGCATATCGCCGGGGCGCGGCATTTGGCCGAGGAAGCGGGCCACGTCAATGCCGTCTTCCTGGACGACAGCTTTGAGGATTTCGCTCAAAGGCCGGGGCCGGATTTCGATATCATCGCCCTGCATGGCGTGTGGTCCTGGGTCAGTGCCGAGAACCGGGCAATCCTCGTCGATATCCTGCGGCGGCGCCTCAAGCCGGGCGGCATGGTCTATGTCAGCTACAACTGCCTGCCGGGATGGGCGGCGGACATGCCGGTGCGGCAATTGCTGCTGGACCAGGTTTCCGCTTCGGTCGGCCCCCTGCCCGAACGGATCGAGGAGGCCTTGCGCTTCGGGCAGAGGCTGTCGCGACTGGGCGGCTATTTCGACCATGTGGCCGGGGCGGGGCCGCATCTCGACAGCCTGCTGGCCAAAAGCGACAGCTATATCGCGCATGAATATCTGAACCGCGACTGGGCGCCCTTCTATCATGCCGAGGTGGCGCGCGACCTGGAGGCGGCCAAGCTGAACTTCGCCGCCTCGGCCACTTTGCTGGACCATCTGGAGGATTGGCGCCTGGCGCCCGACGCCCTGGCACTGCTGGCCGAAACGTCCGACCCGACGCGGCGCGAGACCTTGCGCGACTATCTGACCTATACCCGTTTCCGCCGCGACATCTTCATCCGCGGCCCCCGCCGCCTGGCGCCGTCGGAACGGGAAGCCCGGCTGCGGGATTTCCGCTTCGGCCTCTGCGTTCCGCGCGACGAGGTGCCGGAAAGCGTCTCCACGCCCAAGGGCGAGATCGCCTTGCCCGCCGCCCTCTACGCGCCCCTGGCCGATGCCCTGGCGGCGGGGCCGCAAGGATTGTCCGCCCTGCTGAAGCTGCCGGCCTTGGCGGAACAGGGCTTCGAGGCGGTGCTGACGGCCCTGACGGCTCTGGTCGGCCTGGGCGTGGCGGTGCCGGTGCCGCCCGAGGAAGAGGGGCGGGCGGAAGGATGCGCGCGCTTCAATCATGCGGTGTTGCGGCAGAACCGTCATGCGCCGGATCTGCGTCAACTGGCCTCCCCGGTCCTGGGAACGGGGCTTCAGGTCGACCTGCTCGACCGCCTGTTCCTGTTGGCCCGCCAGGAGGGACGGGAGCCCGCCGCCTTCGCCTGGACAATCCTGTCGGAACGGGGCAAGCGCCTGCGCCGCAATGGCGAATGGTTGGAGACGGCGGAGGAGAATCTGGCGGAATTAGGCCGCCTTCACGACGTCTTCACGCGGTCGCGCTTGCCGCTGCTGCGGGCATGGGGAATCGTGGAAGGGTAAATATTCACGCGATCACATTGCGTGGGGCAGGGTGGGGCGCGTATATCTGCCTGCGCAGAGCGCACATGCGCACAGCAAAAGGGGAATGCATGTTCAGCCTCGTCTTCAGCCGGCGCTATGCCATGGCTCACCGTTTGCTTTCCGGCAATTCGGTGAAATGTGCCGTGCCACACGGTCATAACGAAACGGTGACGGTGCGCCTTCAGGCCGTCGCGCCGGAGCGGCTGGACGGGCATGCGAATATGGTCGAATCCTTCGAGAAGGCGAAAAAGACCTGGCATCGCTGGATTGACGATGCCGTGGACCATACGTTCCAGCTTTCCGAGACCGACCCGCTGCTGGCCGTCTTCACCCAGACCGAGCCGCATCTGCTGCCGCGCCTGCTGGTGACGCCGGGCGACCCCACCACCGAGATCCTGGCGGCCTGCTTCATGTCCAAGATCAACGCCTTCCTGGCGGCGGAGGGCGGACGGCTGAGATGCGTGGAGCTGCGCATCGAGGAAACGCCGACCAATACCGTGATTTTCGAAGGCGATCCGGCGGATGTGCTGCCGCTTTCGGCGGGCGGCGACCGCTGGTGGCTGCGCGCCGATATGTCCATCAACGACCTGGCCGCGCCGCCCGGCTTGCGTCTGGCGACGCCTTAATGGTCCGCCTCGTCCTGCGGGACGCCGCTTGAAGCGGCTCCCCAGGGTGAGGCTACTGTGAAAACTGACTATAAACCTCTCCTCGTCCTGAGGCGGCCTGAAAGGCCGTCTCGCAGGACCTTGTGAGATCATGGAGCCACGGCCTTGGCCTATTCCGTCAAAGAAATCTTCTACACCCTGCAAGGCGAAGGGGCGCAGGCGGGACGTCCCGCCGTGTTCTGCCGGTTCTCGGGCTGCAATCTGTGGACGGGCCGGGAAGAAGACCGGGCGGAGGCCGTCTGCCGCTTCTGCGACACCGATTTCGTCGGCATGGACGGTGTGAACGGCGGGCGCTTCGCCACTGCTCAAGACCTGGCCCGGGCCGTTGCCGCGCAATGGCCGCAGGGGGCCGGGGGCCGTCCTTATGTGGTCTGCACCGGCGGCGAACCCCTGCTGCAATTGGACGAGCCGCTGATCCAGGCTTTCCATGACGCGGGATTCGAGATCGCCATCGAGACCAACGGCACCAAGCCCGTTCCCCCCGGCATCGACTGGGTCTGCGTCAGCCCCAAGGGCACCGCACCCCTGGCGGTCGAGGGCGGTGACGAGTTGAAGCTGGTCTATCCCCAGGAAGACGCCCGTCCCGAGGCCTTCGCCGGTCTGAACTTCCGCAATTTCTTCCTGCAGCCGATGGACAGCCCGCAACGTGCCCAGGCCCTGCAGGAAGCCATCGCCTATTGCCTGGCCCATCCGCAATGGCGCCTCAGCCTGCAGACTCACAAGCTGATCGGCATTCCCTAGGCCGTCCTGTCACCGCGTCGCCTTGATCTCGAAGGCATTGGCGATCGCGCAATCGGGGCTGGGGCACCAATAGGCTGCGGGACCGTCCTCGTCGCTTTCCATGAACAGCACGGTATAGGCGCTGCTGCCGTTGGTGCGGGCGGTCAGGCGCAGGGCCCGCTCTGCCGGCATGGCGATGCGGGCGGCGGCTTCGGACAGCTGCTCGCCTTCCAATTCCTCGACGTCGATCTCGGCGAAATGGGCCTGGTGGCCCAGCATGGCATAGATGGGCACGAAGCCTTGAGCGGGCAGGACGACCGGCGTCGTCGTGCCGGGCAGGGTCCAGGCCCAACCGGGGGGCGGGGCCAGCATATGGCCGATGACCCCGCAGGTGACACGGACCCATTGATCGGCGGGGCGGGGGATGTCCAGCCGGGCCATGCTGGGCGCACCGGTGCAGGACGGGTCGTTTCCTTCTGCCGGGGCGGGCAGGGCGATGGCGGCCAGAAGCATGACGATGATGGCGCGCGGGGGCATCACGGGCTCCTGCTCAGACGGCGGCCCTGGTGGCCGTGCGGGGGAGATGGTTCCGCCGAAAGGGTCCCGGCAGGGGAGCTAATGCCGATGCCCCCTGCCCTTGCGGCAGGGGGTGGGGCGACTATACTTGCCGTAAATCCGTGGCCCGAAAAGAGGATGTCCATGAAACTCGCCGACCCCCGTTTGCTCAAGGACCGTGCCTATGTGGGAGGGGCCTGGATCTCCGCCCATGACGGTTCCACCTTCACCGTGACCGACCCGGCCGATGGCAGTGTGATCGGCTCCGTGCCCGCGATGGGGCGTCAGGAAACCCGCGAGGCGGTGGCTGCCGCCGATCGCGCCTGGGGGCCGTGGAAGCGCCTGACCGCCAAGGAGCGGGCGGGCATCCTGCGCCGCTGGTACGACCTGATCATCGCCAATAGCGAGGATCTGGCGCAGTTGATGACCGCCGAACAGGGCAAGCCGCTGGCCGAGGCTAGGGGTGAGGTGGTCTATGGCGCCAGCTTCGTGGAATGGTTCGCCGAGGAGGCCAAGCGCGTCTATGGCGATGTGATCCCGCAGCATGCGCCGGGCCGCCGCTTGGTGGTGACGAAGGAGCCCATCGGCGTGGTCGCCGCCATCACCCCCTGGAACTTCCCCATCGCCATGATCACCCGCAAGGTCGCCCCGGCCCTGGCGGCAGGCTGCACGGTGGTGGTCAAACCGGCCGAGGATACGCCGCTCTCGGCCCTGGCCCTGGCGGAGCTGGCAGACCGCGCGGGCCTGCCCGAGGGGGTCTTCAATGTCGTCACCGCCGGTGATCCGGTGGCGGTGGGCGGTGAACTCACCGGTAATCCCATCGTCCGCAAGCTGTCCTTCACCGGCTCGACCGAGGTCGGCAGGCTCTTGATGGCGCAATGCGCGCCGACGGTGAAGAAGATATCGCTGGAACTGGGCGGCAACGCGCCTTTCATCGTCTTCGACGATGCCGACCTCGATGCGGCGGTGCAGGGAGCCATCGCGTCGAAATATCGTAATGCCGGGCAGACCTGCGTCTGCGCCAACCGCTTCCTGGTGCAGGACGGCATCTATGACGAATTCGCCGCCCGCCTGTCCAAGGCCGTCTCGGCCCTGAAGGTCGGGCGCGGCCAGGAAGAGGGCGTCACGCAAGGGCCGCTGATCAACATGCAGGCGGTGGAAAAGGTGGAACGCCATATCGACGATGCCGTCGCCAAGGGTGGGCGGGTCGTCGCGGGCGGGCGGCGCCATCCCCTGGGCGGCACCTTCTTCGAGCCGACGATCATTGCCGACGCCTTGCCCGACATGCTGTGCTTCCGCGAAGAGACCTTCGGCCCGCTGGCCCCGCTGATCCGCTTCAAGCAAGAGGAAGAGGCGGTCCGCATGGCCAACGACACGGAATTCGGCCTGGCGGCCTATTTCTATTCCCGCGATATCGGCCGCGTCTGGCGCGTTGCCGAAGCCCTGGAATACGGCATCGTCGGCATCAACGAAGGCATCATCTCCACCGAGGTGGCGCCGTTCGGCGGCATGAAGCAATCGGGCATCGGGCGTGAGGGCTCGAAATACGGCATCGACGACTTCATCGAGGTCAAATATCTCTGCATGGGCGGGATTGGTAGCTGAAATGTTGGCCTGTCACGCTTCGACGCATTACATAGGCGGTGTCGAAGCGTGATTTCCTGCTTCCGGACCCGGTAAAGATACGAAGGATTCCATGTCCACCCGCACTCCGCCCAACTGGCTGAAGCCCGTCACCGAATACGGCCCGTTGGCCGCCTTCATGCTCGCCTATTTCCAGGGCGATCTGCTGATCGCCACCGCCGTCCTGATGGTGACGACGGCCATCGGCCTGGCCCTGTCCTGGTGGTATTTGCGCAAGCTGCCGATGATGCCGGTGGTCACCGCCGCGGTGGTCGGCGTGTTCGGCGGGCTGACCCTGTGGCTGCAGGACGAGACCTTCATCAAGATGAAGCCGACCATCATCCAGGCGCTGTTCGCGGTGCTGCTGCTGGGCGGGCTGGCCCTCAACCGGGTCTTCCTCAAGCCGCTTCTGGGCTCGGCCCTGCCCATGCAGGACGAGGGCTGGCGCAAGCTGACCCTGCGCTTCGGCCTGTTCTTCGCCGCCATGGCGGTGCTGAACGAGGTGGTCTGGCGCACCCAGAGCACCGATTTCTGGGTCACCTTCAAGGTCTTCGGCCTGATGGCCCTGACCTTCGCCTTCCTGCTGTCCCAGGCGCCGCTGATCAACCGCTATCGCATCGATCAGGAAGGCGAGGCGGGCGACGCCTAGGGCCGCTGCCCCTCAGGCGGCCTTGAGGCTGTAATAGACATAGCCATAGGCGTCCGGGAAACGCCGCAGCAGGTCTATTTCGGCGCGTGCTGCGGCGATGGCGTCGGCGAGGCCGGGCATGGGATCCTCCGCCAGCATCCGGCAGCGCTCTTCCAGCGGCGCGTAATAGTCCGGCCACCATTCCGCGCTAGGCAGGGGGCGGGCGTCGAGCACCCGGTAGCCCGCGCGCTCGGCGGCCTCGCAGTTTCCTGCGATGTCGCCCATGCCAGGATAGGCCTGCTGCCAGAAGGTCTCGACCTCGTCCGGCGGAGTGGGCGTCAGCCAGGTTAGTTCGCTTGCCATCACCAAACCGTTCTCGCGCAGCAGCGGACGCCACAGGCGCAAACCCTGCTCAAAGCCAAGATTGTAGATCGCCCCTTCCGACCAGATCAGGTCCACGCTGCCTGGCGCAATGTCGAGTCGCCCCATGTCGGCGCAGCGTGTTTGGACCAGATGGCTCAGGCCTGCGTCACGGGCGCGGCTTTCCAACTCGTCGAGGAAGGGACGGTGCAGGTCCACGGCCAGGATGGGGCAGCCCAGCCGCCTTGCCAGCAGCAGCGTCTGCTTGCCGGGGCCGCAGCCCAGGTCCAGCCCGAAAGGGGAGGGCGGCAGCGGCGGCAGGGCGCCGAGCGCTTCCAGGGTGGCGCGGTCGCTGCCGGGGCCCTGGCGCGGCAGGTCCCGATGCAACCGGAAGAGCGCATCCAGGTTCATGAGGGAAAGTTCACTGCGAGTCGCAGGGCTTGTCAAGACGGCGCGCCTCGCACACCTTAGGCGCGCTTGCGAAACCAGAGGCAGCGGGAGAAGCGGATGGCCCAGTACGATTATGACCTGATTACCATCGGTGCCGGTTCGGGGGGCGTGCGCGCCAGTCGCTTGGCCTCGTCCTATGGTGCCCGTGTGGCCATCGTCGAGGAAAGCCGCGTCGGCGGGACCTGCGTCATTCGCGGCTGCGTGCCGAAGAAGCTGCTGGTCTACGGATCCCATTTCGCCGAGGATTTCGAGGACGCCGCCGGTTTCGGCTGGACCGTAGGCGAGACCAGCTTCGACTGGGCCAAGCTGATCGAGGCCAAGAATACCGAACTGAACCGGCTGGAAGGCATCTATCAGCGCATTCTGCGCGACAACGGCGTGACCATCTTGGAAGGGCGCGGCCGTCTGGTCGATGCCCATAGCGTCGAGGTGGCGGGCCGCATCTATACCGCCGAGCGCATCCTGATCGCCGTCGGCGGCTGGCCGAACTTGCCGCAGATCCCGGGCATCGAACACGCCATCACCTCGAACGAGGCCCTGGACCTGCCCAGCCTGCCCAAGCGCATCGTGATCGTCGGCGGCGGCTATATCGCCGTGGAATTCGCAGGCATCTTCAACAGCCTAGGATCGCAGGTGACGCAGGTGGTGCGCGGGGATACCATCCTGCGCGGCTTCGACCAGGACGCCCGCTCGACCCTGGCCGAGGAAATGATGAAGAAGGGTGTGAATATCCTTTCCGAAACCACGGTGCGCAGCATCGAGAAATGCCCCGACGGCAGCTATTCCCTGCGGTTGGGCGGCGAAGAGGAAATCACCGCCGATCTGGTCATGTATGCGACGGGACGCGCGCCCAAGACCGCCGGGCTGGGCCTGGAAGAGGTGGGCGTGAAGATGACCGCCGCCGGAGCGGTGATCGTGGACGAGGAATCGCGCACCAGCGTCGAGAGCATCTTCGCCGTGGGCGACGTGACCGACCGCGTCAACCTGACCCCCGTCGCCATCAACGAAGGCCGCTGCTTCGCCGAGACCTTCTACAACAACAATCCGATGCGCATGGATTACGCTTATATCCCTTCGGCGGTGTTCAGCCAGCCGCCGCTGGCCAGCGTGGGTCTGACGGAAGCGGCGGCACGCAAGCAATGCGAGGCGGTGGAAATTTACCTGTCGCGCTTCAAGCCCATGCGCAACACCCTGTCGGGCCGCGACGAGCGCACCATGATGAAGCTGGTGGTGGACAAGCCCAGTAACCGCGTCGTGGGCGTCCATATGGTCGGTCCCGACGCCGCCGAGATCATGCAGGGCTTCGCCGTCGCCCTGAAATGCGGCGCCACCAAGAAGCAGTTCGACTCCACCGTGGGCATCCATCCCTCGGCGGCGGAGGAATTCGTCACCATGCGCGACCCGGTGCCCGACCCCTGCCCGGAATGCGAGGAGTAAGGACGGGCTGCCGCCCGGAACTGCTTTTGGCCTGAGGGGGCCTCAGGCCCTTTGAATATTCTCGTCACTCCCGCGAAAGCGGGAGTCCATGGCGTCGGCAGGGCATGGATTCCGGGTCTTCGCTTCGCTACGCCCGGAATGACGACAGAAACCGTAAGGCTGGTCAGGCGACAATGACCTTCTACGACATGCCCCTCTACCGCCCGCCGAGCGAGGGCGACAATCTGATCGTGCAGGCGACGCTGGGCTGTTCCTTCAACCAGTGTTCCTTCTGCTCGATGTACAAGAGCAAGGAATACCGCGCCCGCCCGCTGGAGGATGTCTTCCGCGACATCGATATCCTGGCGCGGCACCGGCCGCAGGCCCATCGCGTGTTTCTGGCCGATGGCGATGCCCTGGTGCTGGACATGGACAGCCTGCGCGCCATTCTGGACAAGCTGGCCGCCACCTTTTCCGATCTCCAGCGCGTGACCTGCTATGCCACGCCGCAGAACATCCTGAAAAAGTCGGAAGAGGAACTGCGCGAATTGATCGCACGGCGGCTGACCCTGGTCTATCTGGGCATCGAATCGGGCTCGGACGTGATGCTGAAGCGCATTACCAAGGGATCGGCGAAACAGATGCGCATGGCCCTGGAAAAGGCCCGCGCGGTGGGGCTGAAGGTTTCGGCGACGGTGATCCTGGGCCTGGGCGGGCGGAAACACTGGCAAGAGCATATCGAGGAGACGGCGGCGCTGATCAACCAAGCACCGCCCAATTTCCTGTCCACCCTGCAACTCCATCTCGATCCCGAGGTCTCGCCGCGCTTCCACGAGCGTTTCGGCGAGCCCTTTGCCGCGCAGGACGATCGGGCCATCCTGCGCGAACAGCGCCTTCTGCTGGAGCGCCTGGACCCGCCCAATCCGGTGATTTTCCGCTCCAACCATGCCTCCAACTGCCTGCCCTTGGCGGGAACCCTGCCCAAGGACCGGGACAAGTTGCTGGCAATCGTCGATGCCGCCCTCCAGGGACAACAAAAGCTGAGACCGCTCTTGCTTCGGGGGTTATAGACCCCCTACCTTACGGTCAGTACTGTACTTTGGGTGGAATCATTGGACGTCTTTGGCGTATACATGACGTCCGCATTTTTAGGCTTGCTTAGGTCAGAGGTCGTTATGGCTGAGAAGTGGACCCCCGACAGCTGGAGAAATAAACCGATCCAGCAGGTTCCGGAATATCCCGATGCCGCCGGTCTGGCGGCTGCAGAGGAGCAGCTTCGCAGCTATCCGCCGCTGGTTTTTGCAGGCGAGGCGCGTCGTCTGAAGAAGTCGCTGGCTGATGTGGCGGAAGGCCGGGCCTTCCTGCTGCAGGGCGGCGACTGTGCCGAAAGCTTTGCCGAATTCCATCCCAACAACATCCGCGATACTTTCCGCGTCCTGTTGCAGATGGCGGTGGTGCTGACCTTCGGCGCCGCCTGCCCGGTGGTCAAGGTGGGCCGCATGGCCGGCCAGTTCGCCAAGCCGCGTTCGGCCCCGACCGAGACCGTCAACGGCGTGGAACTGCCCAGCTATCGCGGCGACATCATCAACGGCGACGAATTCACCCCCGAAGCCCGCATCCCCGATCCGCAGCGCATGGTCCGCGCCTACAATCAGTCGGCGGCCACGCTGAACCTGCTGCGCGCCTTCGCCCAGGGCGGCTATGCCGACCTGCACAAGGTGCATCAGTGGACGCTGGGTTTCGTGGCCGACAGCGCATCGGGCGAGCGATACCGCGAGATGGCCGACCGTCTGTCCGAGACGCTGAATTTCATGGCCGCTTGCGGCCTGACCTCGGAAACCACGCCGCAGATCCGCGAGACCGATTTCTTCACCTCGCATGAGGCGCTGCTGCTGCCCTACGAGCAGGCCCTGACCCGCATCGATTCGACCACCGGCGACTGGTACGATTGCTCGGCCCATATGCTGTGGATCGGCGAGCGCACCCGCCAGCCCGACGGCGCGCATGTGGAATTCCTGCGCGGGGTGGGCAATCCGCTGGGCTTCAAGGCCGGTCCGTCCTCGACGCCGGACGACCTGATGCGCCTGCTCGATGCGCTGAACCCGGAGAACGAGGCCGGCCGCATCACCATCATCACCCGCATGGGGGCCGAGAATCTCGAGAAGAAACTGCCTGCCCTGGTGCGCTTCATCCAGCGTGAAGGCCGCAAGGTGGTCTGGGCCTGCGATCCCATGCATGCCAATACCATCAAGGCGTCCAGCGGCTACAAGACCCGTATCTTCGATCACATCCTGAACGAGGTCCGGGCCTTCTTCGCCGTGCACCGCGCCGAGGGCACCCATGCCGGCGGCGTGCATTTCGAGATGACCGGCCGCGACGTCACCGAATGCGTCGGCGGTTCCGCGGCGATCACCGAAGCCCGTTTGGGCGACCGCTACCACACCGCCTGTGACCCGCGCCTCAACGCCGCCCAGGCGCTGGAACTGGCCTTCCTGATCGCCGAAGGGCTGAAGGAAGAGCGTTCGGTGACCCATCAGCGGGCAGTCGCATCGTGACGAAAGGGTCGCGTCAGATGGGAGGCCCCGGCGCGTCGGGGCCTCTTCCCGCCGAGGCGGATGTCTCCAGCCTGACCGACCACTATTTCCTGCGCAGCAAGGAGATCGTGGGGCGCTTCGGCGACAAGCGCGTCACCTATGCGGTCTTCATGCGCCGCCCGGTCCTGTCCTGCCCGCGTCTGGCCATCGACTGGCTGCATGCCATGGCGGAGGCGCGCGGCACCAAGTTCGAGATCGAGCTGAACTATCCCGAAGGCGAGTGGGTGGGAGCGGGCGAGCCGATCCTCTACATCACCGGCTCGTTCTATCATCTCGTCGACCTGGAAACCCTGTATCTGCAGAAGCTGGGGGCGGCCTGCCTGGCGGGCTACAACGCCTTCACCATGTGCGTGGACTTGCCCCATGTCGCCTTCCTTGCCATGGATGCGCGCCATTGCGCCGGTCCCGACATGGCCGAGATCATGGCCTATGCCGCTTCGGTGGGGTCGGAGGCCGCGCGCAAGCAGGCCGGGGCCAAGGGCTTCATTGGCAATGCCAGCGCCGCCACCGCCCATTATTTCGGCCAGATCAGCGGCAAGGGCACCATGCCCCACGCCCTGATCGGCTATGCCGGCAGCACCTTGCGTGCCGCCGAGATGTTCCACGAAACCTTCCCCGACGATGACCTGATCATCCTGCCCGATTATTTCGGGCGCGAGGTGACGGATACGCTGGAAGTCTGCCGCCGCTTCCCCGAACTGGCGGCGGCGGGGCGCATCGGCGTGCGCCTGGATACCCATGGCGGGCGCTTCCTGGAAGGTCTCGACCCCCAGGCCTCCTATGCCGTGCTGGAGCGCCGTGCGCCCAAATCCATCCGGGGCTACCGCACCGAGACGGAATTGCGCTATCTGGTCGGTACCGGCGTTTCCGCCGCCGCCCTGTGGGCCATGCGCGAAGCCCTGGACGAAGCCGGTTTCCCCAATGTCCGCATCATCGGCTCCTCGGGCTTCAGCCCGGCGAAATGCAAGGTGATGGCCTATGCCGAGGCCCCGCTCGACGTGGTCGGCACCGGCTCCTACTTGCCGGACAAATGGTCGGAAACCTACGCCACTTCCGACATCATCGCCTATGACGGCCAGCCCATGGTCAAGCTGGGCCGCGAATTCCTGCTGCGGAAACTGGATTAGAGCAGGGGCCTTTGATTCCACTCCTCGGTTTGTCGCTCCCGCGAAAGCGGGAGCCCATGTCAATCCAGGAAGATGAAGCGCCGGCATGGATTCCGGCTTTCGCGGGAATGACGTTTAAGATCAATGGGGGCTGGGGACCGAGTCCCCGGCGGGTGCAGGGCGGCGCCCTGCAAATCCTTCCTCTCTAACGTATCTCCATGGGCGGCATCCGCAGGTCGCCCGGCTGGGCCGCGCCCTGTTCCAGCAACGCCGCAAGGGGGCGCAGTGGGGCGAGAAGGTGGGCGATGGCCGGGTCCTGGGCGAGGATGCGCAGGCCGCCATTGCCGCCGATCAGCTCGAACAGCAAGTCCATCGGGTCTTGCGGGCTGGGCAGGATCTTCAGGCCCAGCGGCGCGTCCTCGGCGATGCCGGCGGCACGGCGGGCGGCGGCCAGGGCGGCGGGGTAGCCCCCCAGTTCGTCCACCAAGCCCAGTTCCAGGGCCTGTGCGCCCGAGAAGATGCGGCCGCGTGCCGCGCGGTCGATCTGTTCGTCGGTCAGGTTGCGAGCCTCGCGGGCCTTGCCGGTGAAATCGGCATAGACGGCATCCAGCATGGTCTCGAAGCGCTGCTGGGCCTCGGGCGAGAAGTCGCGGTTGGGGCTCCACATCGCGGCATTCTGGCCGCGCGCCACGCCGTCCCAGGAGACGCCGATCTTGTCCCAGAAATCGGCCAGGACCATCTTGCCGGCGAAGACGCCGATGGAGCCGGTGATGGTGCCGGGCTGGGCGATGATGCGGTCGGCGGGCATGGCGACGAAATAGCCGCCCGAGGCAGCCGCACGGCCCATCGAGACGATGACCGGCTTGCCCAGCTCGCGGGCGCGCTGCACCTCGCGCCAGATGGCGTCCGAGGCGGTATAGGAGCCGCCGGGGCTGTCGATGCGGAAGACGATGGCGCGGACGCTGCTGTCGTTCACCGCCTCGCGGAAGGCGTTGCGTATGGTGTTCGCGCCGACATTGGACGCGCCCGAGAGGGGATTCTCGTCGCTGTCGCCGGGCATGATGGCGCCGCTGGCGATGATGACGGCGATCTTGCCGGCGCGGTCATCCACTTCGGGCAGGGCACGCAGATAGCGCGATAGGCGGATGCGGGGCTGGACATGGCCGCCCATGCTGCTTTCCGCCTGGTCGCGATAGCCCAGCTTGTCGACCAGCCCGGCCTGCAAGGCCTCTTCCGCCAGCAGCGGCGAGCGGTCGATCAGGGCACGCACCGCCTGCGGCTCCATGTCGCGGGAGGCGGCGATGCCGTCCACCGTCTGCTCGAACAGCGAATCCACCAGGGCCGTCAGGTTCTCGCGCGCTTCCGTGGACAATTCGCCGCGGGTGAAGGTCTCGGGGGCCGATTTGTATTCATGCCGGGTCGAGAAGGCGGGACGGATCTCCAGCTTTTCCAGCGTACCGCGCAGGAAGGGGGCCTCGGCGAGGAAGCCGGTGGTCGAGACGGTGCCCGAGGGCTGGAGCCAGATCTCCGAGAAGGCGCTGGCCAGGTAATATTCCACCGTGGCCGAGCCGAATTCGCCGATGCTTTCCGAGAACAGGACCGCAGGCTTGCCCGATTGGCGGAAGCGCAGGACAGCGTCGCGCAGTTCTTGGGCCTCGGCCAGCCCGAAGCCGCCGCTGCTGAGCGTGGCGAAGACTCCGGTGACGCGGTCGTCTTCCGCCGCCCGTTCCAGTGCCATCAGCAAATCGGGCATGGTCAGCGGCGGGTCGGCGCGCAACAGGGCCAAAGGCGAGGGATCGGGCTGTTCCGTTACCCCCCGGTCCAGGTCCAGGGCCAGGATCATGCGCTCGGGCAGTCGCGGGGTCCGGTCGCCGAAGGCGAAAAACGCGCCGATCAGCAGCAGGATGACCAGGGAGCCCGTGGCGGCGAGAATGAAAAGGATCGTTCGGCCGAGAAAGCGCAACATGGGGGAAAACTCCCGGCGGGAAAAGGCGGTGGGTTTCTTCGCTGTGGTTGATACTGCCCGCCGGGAAGAGCGTCAATCACTGCTCATGCGGCCAAAGGGATGATTTCGGCCTGGATTTGAGCGGCACGGCTTTCGGCGTGGCTCATGTCGTAATCCAGCTGAGCCTGAAGCCAGAAACGGTCGGAGGTGCCGAAATAATGGGCCAGCCGCAGGCCCAGGTCGACACAGACGCGATCTCGGCCTTCGACGATCGCGGCTAGGCGGCTGGTCGGGACCTTCAGGTCCCGTGCCACATCGGTGATCGTCAGGCCATACCGGTTCAAGAATTCCTCGCGGAGAATCTCGCCCGGATGGATAGTCGGTCTTGCACTCATGAACGCTCCTTGTACTCGGCTGTCGGGCGCGAGTGTGCCGAAAAGCGCGCGGCGTTCAACGGTGCGACCTGGGTACTCCTTTCGAGGAGGGGTGGAAGCTGCAAAGGAATTGTCTTCGGCCCGCCTCGTCCTTCGATGCGCCGCTTCACGGCTCCTCGGGGCGAGGAGAACGCATTATTTCAATGAGATAAGCCTCATGCCGAGGAAGCCCGAAGGGCTGCCTCGAAGCATGGGCCGACGCTCAGGTAATTCTTTTATGAGCTTTTTAGGCTTCGGTCGGAAAACCGGCCTGTTTCCACGCCATCAGGCCGCCCTTCATATGGGTGGCGGACTTGCCGGCCTGGATCAGGCGCTGGGCGACGGCTTCCGAACGCTTGCCGCCCAGGCAGAACAGCACGGCCTTGCCGCCGCTGGGATCGGTCCAGGCGGCGGCGTCGAAGCTGGACATGGGGGCATGGATGGCGCCGGGAATGCGTTCGGCATTCCATTCCTCCTGCTCGCGCAGGTCCACCAGCAAGGCGTCGCCGGATTCGACCAGGGCCTTGACCTTGGCGGCGTCCAGTTCGGTGAAATCGGCCATCTGTTACTCCTGTCGTGTTCTTAGCCGCATTGCGCGCGATGGCGCAGCAGGTGGTCGAGAAGGGTGCAGGCCATCATGGCCTCGGCCACGGGTACGCCGCGGATGGCGACGCAGGGGTCGTGGCGGCCCTTGGTCACCACCTCCACCTCCTGGCCGTGGATATCGACGCTGCGCCGGGGGGTGAGGATGGAGCTGGTGGGCTTGACCGCCAGCCGCACCACCACGTCCTGACCAGTGGAGATGCCGCCCAGGATGCCGCCGGCCTTGTTGGACAGGAAGGTGACGCGGTCGCCTTCCATGCGCATCTCGTCGGCATTCTCCTCGCCCGACAGGGCGGCGGCGGCGAAGCCTTCGCCGATCTCGACGCCCTTGACGGCATTGATGCTCATCATCGCCTTGGCGAGGTCGGCATCCAGCTTGTCGTAGACCGGTGCTCCCAGGCCGATGGGCACGCCGCTGGCGACCACTTCGATGATGCCGCCCGCCGAGGACCCGGACTTGCGGACGGAATCGAGGAAGCCTTCCCATTCTTGGGCGGCCGTCGCGTCGGGGCACCAGAAGGGATTGCGCTCCACTTCCTCCCAATCCCAGCGGCTGCGGTCGATGGCATGCGGTCCCATCTGCACCATGGCGCCGCGAATGGAAAGCCCCGGCAACAGGCTGGCCAGGACCTTGCGGGCGACGCCGCCGGCGGCCACGCGCATGGCCGTCTCGCGCGCAGAGGAGCGTCCGCCGCCGCGATAGTCGCGGATGCCGTATTTGTGCCAATAGGTCACGTCGGCATGGCCGGGGCGGAAGCGTTCGGCGATCTCGCCGTAATCCTTCGAGCGCTGGTCGGTGTTCTCGATCAGCAGGCCGATCGGGGTGCCGGTGGTGACGCCCTCGAACACGCCCGACAGGATCTTCACCTGATCGGGCTCGCGGCGCTGGGTGGTGAAGCGCGAGGTGCCGGGCTTGCGGCGGTCGAGCCAGATTTGCAGGTCGGCTTCGGTCAGGGGGATGCGGGGTGGCACACCGTCCACCACGCAGCCGATGGCCGGACCATGGCTTTCGCCGAAGGTCGTGAAGCGGAATGCCTGTCCGAAGCCGTTGCTCGACATGGGGTCAGCCTTAGATCACGGAGATGTCGGGGGCGTCCACGGCCTTCATGCCGACGACATGATAGCCGCAATCGACGTGATGGGTCTCGCCCGACACGCCCGAGGACAGGTCGCTCAGCAGATAGAGACCGGCGCCGGCGATGTCTTCCAGCGTGACGTTGCGCTTCAGCGGGGCGTTGTACTGGTTCCACTTCAGGATATAGCGGAAATCGCCGATGCCGCTGGCCGCCAGCGTCTTGATGGGACCGGCCGACAGGGCATTGACGCGGATGTTCTGTCCGCCAAGATCGACGGCCATGTAGCGCACGCTGGCTTCCAGCGCGGCCTTGGCGACGCCCATCACATTGTAATGGGGCATGACGCGTTCGGCGCCGTAATAGGTCAGGGTCAGCAGGCTGCCGCCATCGGGCATGATTTCGGCGGCGCGGCGCGCCAGGGCGGTGAAGGAGTAGCAGGAGATCAACAGCGAGTTGCTGAAATTCTCGGCGCTGGTATCCACATAACGGCCTTTAAGCTCGTTCTTGTCGGAATAGCCGATGGCGTGAACCAGGAAGTCCAGCTTACCCCATTTTTCCTTCACGGCAGCGAAAACCGCGTCCATGCTGGCTTCATCGGTGACGTCGCACGGCAGGACCAGTTCCGCACCCACGGATTCCGCCAGCGGACGGACGCGCTTTTCCAGCGCCTCGCCCTGATAGGTGAAGGCCAGTTCGGCACCGTGGGCCCGCGCCATCTGGGCGATGCCCCAGGCAATCGAGCGGTCGTTGGCGACGCCCATGACAAGGCCCTTCTTGCCGGCCATCAGGGAAGCGGGAGCGGTCATGCGGTCCTCTTTCGGAGTGAGTATGAGTAAGGTCATGAAAAGCGGCGGGCATCCTACACGAAAGCCAGAAAGCGTCAAAGCCGCAAGCCATGACATCGACAAGGAGGAAGGAGCATGGCATGAGCGGGCTTAAGGAAAGGCTGCACAGCCTGCACGAAAGGATTCCGCCCAAGATCAGGCATCATATCGAGCCGCTGTGGAGCTTTCCTTATTTTGTCGCCAAACGCTCTATCGATGACGAGGTAACCCGGGCCGGAGCCTCGCTCAGCTATACTTCGCTCCTGGCCCTGGTGCCGCTGCTCGCCGTGGGGCTTGCGGTACTGACGGCCTTTCCCGCCTTCGAGGAAGCGCGCGAGCAATTGCAGACGGCCCTGTTCGACCTGTTCGTCCCCGATGTGGGCCTGGCAGTGCAGGAACAGGTGCTGCATTTCGTGGCCAATACGGCGCAATTGACGGCGGCGGGCATCGTCGGCTTGGCCTTCGTCTCGATCATGCTGCTGGTCACCATCGAGATGAGCCTGAACCAGATCTTCCGCGTCACCCAGGCCCGTTCGACGGTCTCGCGCCTTCTCGTCTACTGGACGGCCTTGACGCTGGGACCGCTGCTGGTCGGGAGCAGCTTCTCCATCTGGGGCTATCTGACCGCCTTCCAGGAATGGATGGGCTTCTCGCGGATGACCCATATCATCGCCCGCCCGCTGCCGACGCTGCTGATCGCCGCCGCCTTCACCGTGCTTTACGTGGCGGTGCCCAACCGCAACGTCCGCGTCAGCGATGCCCTGCTGGGGGCGCTGGTGGCGGCGTTGGCCTTCTCCATCCTGCGCTGGGGCTTCAGCCTCTATGTCGCCAATACCGATTTCTACCGCACCGTCTATGGCGCCATCGCCGCCGTCCCCTTCTTCCTGTTGTGGATGTATCTGTCCTGGACGGTGGTGCTGATCGGCGCCGAGATCGCCGCCGCCTTGCCGGAATGGCGGGCGCAAAGGGCCTTCGGGCCGGGGCCGCTGCCCGCCCGGCGCCGTCTCGCCTTGGCGCTGGACGTGCTGGCGATCCTGCAGAAGGCGGCGATACGCGGCAGCGGCGGGGTCGGACGGCGGGTGCTGCTGGACCACACCACCGCCGCCGAGGGGGCGTTGCTCGCGGTGCTGGACAAGCTGATGGCCCAGGGCTTCGTGGCGCGGGGCAGCGGCTCGCGCTATCTGCTGTCGCGCGACCTGCACGCGGTGACGCTGTATGACCTGGTGCGCGCCCTCGACCTGGGTGTGGCGCCCGAGCAGACTCACGGCGTGCGGGGCGCATGGCGCGAAAGGCTGGAGGAAAGGGTGGCGGCGGCCTGCGAGGCGGAACGCCGGAGCCTCGATATTCCCCTGTGGGAGCTTCTGTCCACGGACCTGCCGGAAAGCGGCGGCCGGATGCATTGACATGCAAACGGCGCCGGATGGTTTCCCCTCCGGCGCCGTTCGGAAGCGGCCATTTTTAGTTGGTGCAGGCCTTCAGTTCCCGCAGATAGGCGACCATTTCGCGGCGGCGGTTTTCGTCGCGCAGGCTGAAGAACATGCTGTGGCGGATGTCTTCGCCGTTGACTTTGGCCAGGAAGGCCTTGGGGTCGGCCAGGTATTCCATCAGGTTTTCTTCCGTCCATTCCACGCCCTTGGCGTTGGCGGCCTTGATGGCATCGGAATAGCGGGTGAAATCGGCGACCGAACCGACGGTCGAGCCATAGACGGCGTGGATGTTGGGGCCGGTCGGGCGAGACTTGCGGTCGGCCTCGAAGACATGGCAGCCCTTGCACTGGTTCGACACGCGTTCGCCCGCTGCGGCGGTCTCGGAAAAACTACATTCCGCAGCGCTGGCCGCTCCGACGAACAGCATGGATGCGGCCAAACCAGCCATGATGGATTTGAGTGCCATCTCTTTATCCCTCTCGTTAGCCTTCATACTCCAGCCCTGACAGCTGGTCAGGACTTGGCGAAGGAGTATCGGTCAGATGGCGAGGGGTTTCAAGCTTACTTCCCCTTCTTTTTGTGTGGATATGTAAAACTTTCGTCGTATGCGCTATATGGTTCAGTCGTCGCGCCATCTTTCAACTGCGGCGAGCGCTCCGCCTGCCGACATGTCGGGGCGGGCCAGCAGGATGGCGCGGACCGCCGCCTGGGTGCGGCTGGTATAATCCAGGCCGTCGGCCACGCCGGTGGCGATGGCGCGGCGCACGATGCGTTGCAGGTCGGCGACGGCGGCCTTGACCTCGGTCATCGGTTCTTCCGCCAGGGCCGTGGCATCCCCCTGGGTGACGGGGCCCGGCACCGCTAAGGGACTCGGCGTCGGCAAGGTTTCCGGGCCGCGCGTTTCGGCTCCGGCGGCAAAGCGCACCCCCGCGCCCAGCCCGTCCTGTGCCGACAGGAAGAGGACGCCCGCCTGCTGCAGGACCTGCATCATGGCCGCCATGTTGGCTTGGATCGGCGTGTGCCGGCCTTTTTCGAAATTGCGTACGGTGCTGAGTCCGACGCCTGCGGCATCGGCCAATTCCATCTGCGTCCAATCTAGCAGCGCCCGTGCTGCACGGCATTGTTCAGGTGTGATCATCCTCAGCGCCGATTCCCAGGTGAAAACCGTGGCTTATTCCCCTTTCATAAAATGATCTGGTTCGCTCTTTAGGGGAAGCGTTTTCCACCTATGCTTATGTCGAGGCTATGAAGTGTCACAATAGTTATGTTATATCGTAACTTCTTGTGCGCGGAGGGGAGGAGAGGTGGACATGGCGGCACGGCTCCTGTTAGACAGGGCGTCCTACTCCTTTTCGCGGACGGCATCATGGACCGGACGACGCGTTGTCTCGCGGCACTGGCGGCATGCCTGTGGCTGGGCCTTTTCCCGGCCCGCCCGGCCTTGGCCCATCCTCACGTCTTCATTGACACCGTGACGACCCTTCACTTCACCGACGGGAAGATCAGCGCCTTGGGCATGCAATGGCGCTTCGATCCCATGTTCAGCAGCGCCTTGCTGGGGGATTTCGATACCGACGGCAACGGCCGCATCGAAGGCGAGGAACTGGAGGTCCTGAAGGAAGAGGCGTTCCGGGGGCTCGACGAATTGGATTATTTCACCGATCTGCGGGTCGACGGCGAAAGGGTGACGTTCAAGGAGGTCGAGGATTTCCGCGTCTCGGTCGCCGAAGGCGTGCTGGCCTATGAATTCACCCTCCACCCGCTGCGCCTTCTGGACCCGTGGAACAGCCAGGTCAGCGTGTCCATCTACGACGAAAGTTACTACATCGACATCATGCCCGATGAACATGATCCGATCCGCTTTGCCGGGTCGGGCATGGATGGCTGCCGCTTCGCCCTGGGCGAGGACAGGAACAATCTCATTTTCCTGGGCCTGATCGCACCGCAGAAGGCCGATATATTATGTGGGACGCCATGACCGTGACATTCCCAAACCTGACCCGCTTCCTGTCGATGCTGGCCCTGCTTCTGGGGTTGGGGCTTGTCCTGTCGCCCGAGGCTTCGGCCAATTATTTCGGCCGGGGCGGCGCTACGCCGTCGCCCGAGGCCGAGGCGCTGGTCCTGCCCGGCCCCTTGCAGCCGCTGGCCGCCAAGATCATGGAGGTGCAGCGCGGCCTGCATGTGGAATTGCGGCGACAGGTGGCGCAGGTCAAGGCGGCGGAATCCTGGGCGCCGGTCGTCGCCATCGTCACCCTGTCCTTTCTCTACGGCGTCTTCCACGCCGCCGGACCCGGCCATGGCAAATTCGTCGTCAGCGCCTGGTTTCTGACCCAGCGCGCCCGCATCCTGCACGGCTTCGCCCTCAGCGGGGCGGTCGCCCTGGTCCAGGCGCTGAGCGCCATCGCCCTGGTCGCCGTCATCGGCAGCCTGATCGATCTCGGCGCGCGCGAGATCATGCGCCAAGCCCTGTGGCTGGAAGCCGCCAGCTATGCGCTGATCGCGGCGATGGGCGCCTATATCGCCTGGGGCGTGATCCGCAACCATGCCTGCTGCCATGGCGGGGCGGACCACCATCACGATCATCATGCCCATGAGCATCATGAACACGGGCATCACCACCATCATCATCACGACCACGACCATCAGGACGGGGTGATGCCCCGCCGCCAGTGGATGGCGGCCCTGGCGGTGGGGCTGCGTCCCTGCACCGGGGCGCTGATCGTGCTGCTCTTCACCCTGGCCAACGGCATTTTCGGCGTCGGCATCCTCGCCACCTTCGCCATGGCCTTCGGCGTCGCCCTGACGGTGGCCGGTGTCAGCTTCGCCAGCATGGGCCTACGCCATCTCGCCCTGCGCTTCGGCGGGGGCAGCCCCCGGCTGGATGTCGCCCGCCGCGCCGTTGCGCTGACCGGCGCGGGAGTCATCAGCCTGTTCGGCCTGACCCTGCTGGTCGCCCTGTGGCCTCAATTGATGGCGGGATGAGGCTTGGCAGACGGCGGCGCATGCTCACATGAGAGGCGGTGACCTTACCAGGGAGGAGCAGGCATGAAGGTCTTGGCCGTCACCGGCGGCGCCCAGGGAATCGGACGGGCGATCGCCTTGCGTTTCGCCCGCGAGGGGTATGCCGTATCCATCGCCGATCCCGCCGAGGATGCCGGACGGGAAATGCTGGACAAGCTGCGGGAGGCAGGCGTCAAGGCCGTGTTCGAGCCCGCGAATATCGCCGAGGCCGATCAGGTGGCGCGCTGGGTGGAACGGACGACCGCCGAACTGGGATGTCCGGACGTGCTGGTCAACAATGCCGGCATCGCGCGCGGCAAGCCCTTCCTGGAGCTCGCGCCGGAGGATTTCGATGCCGTCATCGGCGTCAATCTGCGCGGCACCTTTCTGTGCTCGCAGGCGGTGGCCCGGGCGATGGTCGGGCAGGGGAAGGGCGGCGCAATCGTCAACATCGCGTCGACCCGCGCCTTCATGTCGGAAGCGGGAACCGAAGCCTATACCGCCTCGAAGGGCGGCATCGTCGCCCTGACTCACGGTATGGCGATCAGCCTGGGCGGGTACGGCATCCGCGTCAATTGCATCAGCCCGGGTTGGATCGAGACGTCCGACTGGCAATTCTCCGCCCGCAGCAGGACGCCCCGGCATTCCGACCGCGACCGCCTGCAGCATCCGGTGGGCCGCGTGGGCTCGCCCGAGGATGTCGCCGAGGCCTGCCTGTTCCTCGTTCAGGCCGGCTTCATGACCGGCCAGAACATCACCCTCGACGGCGGCATGACGGTGAAGATGATCTACGAGGAATAGGGATCACCGTAGTTCGTCGCGCATCCCGGCCAGGATCTCGAAGGAACGCAGCCTTGCCGCATGGTCGTAGATCTGGGCGGTGACCATCAGCTCGTCCGGCTGGGTCAGGCCGATGAACTCCTTCAGGCCCTGGCGCACGGTTTCGGGCGAGCCGACCATGGAATGGAGCAGCGAGCGCGCGACCATGGCCTTTTCCTGGGGCGTCCAGAACTGGTCCATGTCGTCCACCGGCGGCGGCAGCTTGCCGGGATTGCCGTGGCGCAGGCTGAGGAATTGCTGTTGCAGCGAGGTGAACAGCCGCTGGCCCTCGGCATCGGTTTCGGCGGCGAAGACGTTCACCCCGACCATGACATAAGGGCGGTCCAACTGCTCGGAAGGCTTGAAACGGCTGCGGTAGAGGTCGACGGCCTGCATCATCATATCGGGCGCGAAATGCGAGGCGAAGGCGAAAGGCAGGCCCAGCATGGCGGCCAACTGCGCGCTGAACAGGCTCGACCCCAGCAGCCAGAGGGGAATGTTCGAGCCGCCGCCGGGGACCGCCCGGATGGCCTGGCCCGGCTGGATCGGGCCCAGCAGGGCCTGCAATTCGACCACATCCTGCGGGAAGCGGTCGCCGCTGGCTTCCAGGTCGCGGCGCAGGGCCTGGGCGGTGCGCATGTCCGTGCCGGGGGCGCGGCCGAGGCCGAGGTCGATGCGTCCGGGATAGAGGGCGTCCAGCGTCCCGAACTGCTCGGCGATGACCAGCGGGGCGTGGTTGGGCAGCATGACCCCGCCCGATCCGACGCGGATGGTCTTGGTGCCCCCGGCGACATAGCCGATGACCACTGAGGTTGCGGCGCTGGCGATGCCGGGCATGTTGTGATGCTCGGCCAGCCAATAGCGGTGATAGCCCCAGCGTTCCGCATGCTGCGCCAGATCGAGCGTGTTGCGGAAAGCCTGCGAGGCGTCGCTGTCTTGGGTGATGGGGCAAAGGTCTAGGACCGACAGCAGGGGCACGGCTTCGTCTCCGGAAGTTCAGGAAAACCTCATATAGGAGAGGCAAGGCCCTTCGGCTAGCCCGGAAGGCTTAACGGATGATTGGTTTTGCGGAACTTGTTCTCTTGACGGCTGGTTGTCATCTGGCGAAAGCTGCACATCTTTGGGGCTGGCAGGCAAAGAAACAGGCCATGATGCAAAAGAATGACGGCCCGCTGCTGTTGCGGCTCATGGGGAAGATCGGCAGCGTGATGTTCGCCTGCCTTCTGGTGGCGGCATGCGCCACCGGGCCGGAGCCGGGGGCGCGGGAGATCGTCCGGCGGGACATTCCGGCCTTCGACTATCCCTATGACAATCCCTGGATCGCGACGGTACTGCGGACGCCCGAATCGCAGCTTGCCCCCAGGTCCGAGGCCCCGCGCCGGGATGCGACCCTGCAGGTCTTCCCCGACCGGGAGGTGCCGGAAGGCTTCTGGTATTATCGCGGCCTGAATTATTCCTATTTCGCCCAGCCCCATCCCGCGCCGATGATCTTCATGATCGCTGGAACCGGAGCGGACAGCCGGTCCGGCCTAATGGATTCGCTCGGACGCATCCTCCACCATGCCGGTTTCCACGTGGTGCTGCTGCCGTCGCCCACCCATTCCAATTTCATCGTCACGGCCTCGACCACCTACCTGCCGGGAAACGGTCCCCAGGACGCCGCCGACCTGTACCGGGTCATGCGCATGATCCATGGGGAGTTGAGCCGGAGCCTCGAGATCACGGAGACGCATCTTGCCGGCTACAGCCTGGGCGCCTGGCATGCCGCCTTCACGGCGAAGCTGGACGAAGAGGAGAAGGCGCTGAACTTCCAGCGCGTCCTGCTGCTCAGCCCGCCGCTCAGCCTGTACCATTCCCTGGTGACCGTTGAGCAGTTCCTGCTGAACAACCTGCCGGGCGGGATCGACAGCCTGGACCATTTCCTCGATCAGGCCATCCAGCGCATCGCCCTGGTCTTCCAAAATACCGATGCCATGGATTTCAGCGACGAGGATTATGCCCTCCAGTCCCTGCTGCAGACGACCTTCGGCGACGAAAGGCTGGCGGCGGCGGTCGGCCTGTCCTTCCGTCTGGCCTCGGCCAACATGGTCTTCACCGCCGATGTGATGCGGCGCATGGGCTATGTCTTTCCCCGCGACCTGCCGTTCCGCTCGACCACGCCGCTGGGGCGCTATCTGGGCATCAGCCTTCGGGTCAGCTTCCTGGATTACTTCGACGACGTGTTCTCGGCCTATTACGGCGGCGAGCCGGGGCTGGATCTGATCGAGCAAAGCAGCCTGAACAGCATCGGGGAGTATCTTTCCCGTTCGGAAAAGATCGGCATGCTGACCAGCAGGGATGATATCATCCTGGGCCCCGGCGATCTGGAACAGCTTCAGGCCCTGTTCGGCGAGCGGGCGTGGATCTTTCCCCAGGGCGGACATTTGGGCAGCCTGGAGCATCGCGCCGTGGCTGCGCATCTGGTCAATTTCTTCATTCAGTGAGGTCCAGTCTTGCGCAGCCGCATCCTGATCCTTGTCTTCTGCGCGATCGGTCTTTCGGCCTGCGCGAGTGGCGCCCCGAACGGCGTCGAGCCGCCTATCTATCAGGTGGAGGAAATCGGACGGGTCTACGAACCCATCGCCGTGTCCGATCCCCTGGAAGGCATGAACCGGCGGCTCTACAAGTTCAACGCCCGTTTCGACGAGGCGATCTTCCTGCCTGTGGTGGGAGCGTATGAAGAGGTGACGCCCAGCTTCCTGCGTCAGCGGGTGTCGGACTTCTTCCTCAATATTGCCGAGATCAACACCTTCGCCAATTCCGTCCTGCAAGCCAGCCCGCAGAAGGCGTTCCCGACGGCCTTCCGCTTCATCATCAACTCGACCTTCGGCGTGTTCGGCATCTTCGACGTGGCCAGCGAAATGGGCTTGCAGCGCCACAGCGAGGATTTCGGCCAGACGCTGGGCTATTGGGGCGTGGGCAACGGTCCCTATGTCGTGCTACCCCTGCTGGGGCCGTCCAATCTCCGCGATACGGTGGGGCGTGTCACCGACTTCCTGACCCTGGCCTGGGTGACCCCGGCCGAAATCGGCGACAATCCCGCCTATCAGACGGCGCAATACGGCCTGCAGCCCATCGATGCCCGGTCGCGCACGCCCTTCCGCTATCACGGCACCGGCTCGCCCTTCGAATACGAGATGGTGCGCTTCTTCTATACCGAGATGCGCCAGATCGAGATCGGGCGATAGCGTCTTTTCCGCCGGGCCGCCTGGGGGCGGCCCGGACGGGTTCCCTCATGAATAGGGACGTGTCTCGGCGTAATTCCGCCTTTCCTCGCCGACGGCATAGAGGAATTCCTCCTCCTCGGCCGGTCGGCCGCTCAGGGCGCGGGCCACGGTATGGATGGCGTGGGCGATGCGCTGGGGATCGGCGTAATGCAGCATATGGCCGGCATCGGGCAGGACGTTCAGTTCGCTATGGGGAATGTCCTGGTGCAGGCGCATGGAATGGCGGTTCACGTCGACGATCTTGTCCTGGTCGCCGGCCATGATGGTCACGGGAATGCGTAGCTCGTGATAGCGGTGCTGCATCTCGGCGACCCAGGGGATCATAGTGGCGCTGTCCTCGGCGGCGGCGCGGATCTGCCAGGGGCGGAAGCAGAGCGAGGTGGGAAAACCCTGGGTGAAGCGCATGGGGACGGGACGGGGTGCGAACATGGCCTTGACCATGGACGGCATGGTGGCCCGGCCGATGAGCGGCGACAGGGTATAGCGCATCACATCGCCCACCACCGGCACCAGGGGGGCGGAAAGCAGGGGAACATCGGCGCGGAGCGTGGGATAGAAGTAGCCGCCCAGCAGCACCAGCCCGCTGACCGATTGCGGATGCTCCAGTGCCAGGGCCATGGCGACCATGGCTCCCCAGGAATGGCCGACGACGACGGGCGTCCGCAATCCCATCTTTTCGAAGGCGCGGCGGAACAGGGCTGCCTGCATGCGGGGAGACCAGATGGTCTCGCGCGGACGGTCGCTATAGCCGAAGCCGGGGCGGTCGAAGGCGATGACGCGATGGTCGTCGGCGATCATGTCGTGAATGCCGCTGAGGCGGAAATCCTCCGCCGAAACCATGTTGCCGTGCAGCAGGACCACCGGCGGTCCGCCCCGATCCCGTCCGCTTTCCAGGTAATGCAGGCGCATTCCCGCGACTTCGACGAACTTGCCCATGGGCGGTTCTTCCTGTTCGGTCCGGCGGGCCTGGCGCGTGTTGTAGACCGCCGCCGCCGCCAGCGCTGCCGCCGCAAGAAGCCAGCCGCGGTTCTTCCGCAGGAAGGATTCCTCTTCGGTGGATTGCTGCTTGATCGTCCGTGCCATCTGCTTCCCTTGCGCTGCGATACTCCTCTTCAGCGAACCCCGCAGGGGCGGGAAGGTTCCGCAGGTTCCGCCGATCCTTCCGGCTTTCCCATCCGGGGAAGGGGGGGCGTCTCGGCGAAAAAAATGGCTCACGGCGAAAACCGTGAGCCAAGTCAAAAAAGGGAGGTGCAGGCCAGCGGGCCGGACGGTCACCGCCAAATGACCACGGCCAAGTGACATGCTGGCTGATGTTCTGTGACGAGACACATCAATCCTGCACGAGTGAATATAGGGAATATTCCTGACATTCCGCTGTCAGGGGGCGAAAAAAGAAACGCCCGCCATGGTTTCCCATGGCGGGCGCTTGCTTCGGGGCCGAAGGCCTGATTAGGCGGCCTTGGACTTGCCGGCGACGATTTCGTCGGCGACCTGACGCGGAACCGGCTCGTAATGCGAGAATTCCATCGTGTAGGACGCACGACCGCTGGTCATGCCGCGCAGATGACCGATATAGCCGAACATTTCGTTCAGCGGCACGGTGGCTTCGACGGCGATGTTGTTGCCGCGTTCCAGCTGGCCCAGGATCATGCCGCGACGGCGGTTCACGTCGCCGATGATGTCACCCAGATATTCTTCCGGCGACACCACTTCGACCTTCATCACCGGCTCGAGCAGGATCGGCGAGGCCTTGCGGATGGCTTCGCGGAAGCAGGCCTTGGCGGCGATTTCGAAGGTCAGGGCGTTCGAGTCGACGTCGTGGTACTTGCCGTCCACCAGACGGGCGCGGAAGTCGACAGTCGGGAAACCGGCCATGACGCCGTCTTCCATCTGCATTTCCAGGCCCTTCTTGACCGACGGGATGTATTCCTTCGGCACCGAGCCGCCGACGGTTTCGTCGACGAATTCGAAGCCGGCGCCACGCTCCAGCGGTTCGAAGATGATCTTCACTTCGGCGAACTGACCCGAACCACCCGTCTGCTTCTTGTGGGTGTAGGTGTGTTCCACCGACTGGGTCAGGGTTTCGCGGTAAGCCACCTGCGGCTTGCCCATGTTGCCTTCCACACCGAATTCGGTGCGCATGCGGTCCATGGTCACTTCCAGGTGCAGTTCGCCCATGCCGCGCAGGATGGTCTGGCCGGTTTCACGGTCGGTTTCCAGACGCAGCGAGGGGTCGGCACGGACCATCTTGCCCAGAGCGGTGGAGAACTTCTCCTGTTCGGCCTTGGTCTTCGGCTCGACCGAGACGCTGATGACCGGCTCGGGGAAGTTCATGCGCTCCAGCACGACCGGGGCGCTGGGATCGCAGAGGGTGTCACCGGTATCGGTTTCGGTCAGCGAAACCAGGGCGATGATGTCGCCGGCGCGGGCTTCTTCGATCGCATTGGCTTCCTTGGCGAACATTTCGACCATACGGCCGATCTTTTCGCGCTTGCCGCGGGTCGAGTTCAGCACCGACATGCCCTTGGTCAGCACGCCCGAATAGATGCGCACGAAGGTCAGGGCGCCATAGACGTCGTTGATGACCTTGAAGGCCAGCGCCGAGAAGGGCTCGTCGTCCGAGGACTTGCGCTCGCCCACCGGGTTGCCGTCGGCGTCCACGGTCTTGATGGCGGGCACGTCGGTCGGGGCGGGCAGGTACCACACCACGGCGTCCAGGACCTGCTGCACGCCCTTGTTCTTGTAGGACGAGCCGCAGAGGACCGGGGTGAAGGAGCCGTTCAGGGTGCCGCGACGCAGGCATTCGCGCAGCACGTCGGCCGAGGGCTCTTCGCCGGATTCCAGATAGGCTTCCATGGCCGCTTCGTCCTGCTCGAGGCAGGTGTCGATCAGGTCGGCGCGGTATTCGGCGGCGGCCTTCAGGATCTCGACGTCTTCATGGACGGTGATGCCCAGCTTTTCGGCCAGGTCGTCGGTGATGTCCAGGCTGTCCCACTTGGCGTCGCGTTCGTCGGACTGCCAGACCAGGGCCTTGTACTCGACCAGGTCGATCATGCCGCGCAGATTGTCTTCCGAACCGATGGGCAGGAAGATCGGCAGCGGGCGGGCGCCCAGGCGGTTCTTGATCATGTCCACGCAACGACGGAAGTTCGCGCCCGAACGGTCCATCTTGTTGACGTAGCAGAGACGCGGAACACCGTAATTGTCGGCCAGGCGCCAGTTGGTTTCCGACTGGGGCTCAACGCCGGCCACGCCGTCGAACACGACGACCGCACCGTCGAGCACGCGCAGGGAACGGTTCACCTCGATGGTGAAGTCCACGTGGCCGGGGGTGTCGATCACGTTGATCTTCTTACCCTTCCAGAAGGCGGAAACGGCGGCCGACTGAATCGTGATGCCGCGCTTCTGCTCCTGCTCCAGGTAGTCGGTCGTGGTCGAGGACTTGAGGTCCTTGGTATCGTGGACGTCGATGATGGTGTGCTTGCGACCGGTATAATACAGGATGCGCTCGGTCGTCGTGGTCTTGCCGGCGTCGACGTGCGCAATGATACCGATGTTGCGGATGTCTGAAAGAGGAGTCTGGCGAGGCATTGCTTAAATCCGTTGCGGTGGATGTGGGCGCCGTGACGGACAGAATATCATCGCCGTCGTGCGGGCTGTTAAATCCAATCAGCTCTGGCGCATGAGCCAATGGCTATTGCACCGGCGGGGGTTTTATATGAGTTCGCCGGCGAATGCCACTGCTTCTAGGCCATACCGGGACACGCAACCGAATAATAAGCCGCGCGCGACCCGGCCACGGCATAGATAACATGCGTCGCCGCAGTGGCAAGCACGGATTGATATGGAGGGACAGGGGACGGGTGCAAATGCTTCCTTTCATCCACCGGACTTCCTATCTGTCCCTCTGAACAAGGTAAGATAACCACTGCCATGTCCGCCCGTTCGCCGCTTGTCGCGGTCATTGACGACGACCCCTATGTCCTGCAGGCATTGCAGCTTCTGCTTGAACTGCGGGGCTTCGTCGTCATCGCTGGGGAATCCGAGGCGCCGGTGCTCGCTCACCTGCGCGGCGGCGGGCCGGTGCCCCATCTCATCATCAGCGATTATCGCCTGCGCCAGGGCCATACCGGCATCCAGGCGGTGCGCCAGATCCGCAGCCAGTGCGGCCAGACGATCCCGGGCTTGCTGATCACCGGGGACACCTCGGGCGAATTGCTGGCCCAGGCCCGGAAACAGGGCTTGGCGGTGCTGCAAAAGCCGGTTCTGCCGCCCCAGTTGGAAGCGGCGATGGCTTTGGCATTGTCGTGAGCGGGGAGAGGGACAGGGGCGGTTTGAGGCGGTGGAGCCCGCGCGGCTTGCCTCTGGCCATGTTCCTGTTGTCGCTGATGCTCACGGCAGCGGCCTGGTGGGCGGTGCGCAGCTATAGCGACGCCCTGGCGGAGGCCCGGTTCGAGGCCCTGGCCGAACGCGTGGCGACCTCCGTGTCCACCCGCATGGATGATTACGCCCAGATTCTACAGGGCGGAGTCGGGTTGTTCGACGCCAGCGACGGCGTGACCCGCCAGGAATGGCGGCGCTATGTCGAGCGGCTGGGGGTCGAGCGCCGCTATCCGGGCATCCAGGGCATCGGTTTCGCCGAGCGCGTCCTGCCCGAAGAGCGGGAGGCGGAGGAGGAGAGGATCCGCCAGGATTTCCCCGATTTCGACATCACTCCGCCCGGCATGCGCGAGGTCTATTATCCCATCATCTTCCTCGAACCCTTCGTGGGGCGCAATCTGCGGGCCTTCGGCTATGACATGTTCTCCGAGCCGGTGCGTCGCGCCGCCATGGAACGGGCCCGCGACCAGGACATGCCGGCCATGACCGGCAAGGTCACCCTGGTCCAGGAAACCTTTCAGGACGTGCAGGCCGGGGCCTTGCTCTATCTGCCGGTCTATGACAGCGATGCCGACCTCTCCACCGTCGAGGGACGGCGCCAGGCCATCCGGGGCTTCGTCTACAGCCCTTTCCGCATGACCGACCTGATGCGGGGGATTCTGGGCAACCTGATGGACGAGGTGCAGATCAGCCTCTATGACGAAACCCCCCATGAGGAAACGCTTCTCTTCTCGACCTCCTCGGGCGAGGCGGCCTATCGGCGGGAAGAGGTGATCGAGCTCTATGGCCGGATCTGGGTGGTGCGGGTGGCCTCGACCCCGGCGCTGGAAAGGTCCATCGAGGAAGGCTATCCCGAACTGATCCTGGCCGCGGGTTTCATCATCAGCCTGTTGCTGACGGGCCTGACCCAGGCCGCCGTTGCCGTCCGCAACAGGGCGGCCGACCTGGCGGAGACCAATGCCGCCCTGGTCCAGGCCCGGCGGCAGGCGGAAGCCGCCAATGCGTCCAAGTCCCGTTTCCTCGCCGCTGCCAGCCACGACCTGCGCCAGCCCCTGCAATCGCTGGGGATCTATCTGTCGCTGCTCAACGAGGTCGGCCTGCAGGGACCGGCGGGGAAGATGGCGGGGAACGCGCTGGACAGCTTCGCGACGGCGCAACGGATGCTCAATTCCATCATGGATATCGCCGCGCTGGAAAGCGGGCAGGTGGAGGTGCGGGCGGAACCAGTGGATGTCACCCGGATATTGGCCGCGACGGCCGAATCGATGCGCCCCAACGTTCAGGGCAAGGGGCTGCGCATGGTCCTGCGGCTGTGCGAGGGCGCGGTGGTCAGAACCGATCGTCTGATGTTCGAGCGGATCATCCTCAACCTGCTCGACAATGCGGTGAAATACACCTCCCGGGGCGGGATCCTGGTGTCCTGCCGGAAAAGGGCGGAGGGGATCCTGCGAGTCAAGGTGCTCGATAGCGGAACGGGCATCGCCCGCGACCAGCAGGCCCTGATTTTCGAGGATTTCTACCAGATCGAGAATCCCGAACGGGACCGCAGCAAGGGCCTGGGGCTGGGTCTGGCGACGGTCGCCCGGCTGTCGCGCCTGCTGGGCTGCCGGCTGGAGGTGCATTCCCGCAAGAACTGGGGCACCGTCTTCATCCTGGAGCTTCCCCTGGCCCCCGAAACCACCGGCCAAAAAGAGGAAAGCGCGCCGCTGCGGCAGGAATAGCGGGGACGGTGCCCTGCGAGGACACCACTTTTTCTCGTCTCCCTACCACGAAGGCGTGACCCCCGAAAATGCGCTGATAATCCTTCCCCCGGCTCCCCATGCTCATGACGGAGGGGATTTATGCTTGTCCTTTTCGGAGTGAACGACGGGTCATGAGCAAAAAGGAAGAGGAAAAAAGTTTTTCCTGGACCGAAAAAGGGGTGGCCCTGTTCCTGCTGGCGCTGTTGCTGACCGGCGTCTACCGCTCGGTCTCCGGCCAGGACGCCGCCGCCGAGGCGGCGGCGCAGATGGAGGAGGCCATCGCGCTCGCCCGTTCGGTCATGGCCACGGCCGGCGAGGGCGTCTTGAGGCCGGGAAGGGAGGAGGGCGCGGCCGCAGGCGGCCTCCGCTGGGTGCGCCATATCCGTCCCTCGGCAGAGACGCCCGGTTTGTGGGAAGTGGTGGTGACGGTGACCTGGCCCAGCCTGCCCGAAGGCCTGACCCTGCGCAGCCTGCGCCCGGCCAAGACATCGGCGGAGAAGGATGGCAGAAAGGAGAATTCTGCTCTTCTATGGTAAGTCGGCTTGTCTTTTTTACTAGGACGATACTGTCTCTTGAGATATTACTCTTGTTCGTATGGGCGCGGTCCAAGCTGTAATATAGGGGGAATAGGGCCGCCATCCGATCGAGCAGGGGGAAGAAAATCGTGGGGTGGGGACTGACGAACATGCGCCTTTGGGCGCTGGCTTCCGGCTGTGCGGTGGTCTTGGCTTCGACAGCTCAAGCGCGGCAGCTGGAGCAGGAATTGCGTGATCTGGTCGAAGCACATCCCCAGATCGCGGTGGCGCAGAAGCGATTGCTTTCTTCGGAAGAGGATATCCGTGCGGCGCGTTCCGGCTTTTTGCCCACCGTCCGGTTGCGTGGCGATGCCGGTTACGAGCATGTGGACAGCCCGACCATCGACGGACGGGACAGTGACCGCCAGACCAGCGGCATCGTCGTCACGCAGAATCTGTTCGACGGCTTCGGCACCACCTCGCGGGTCGAGGGTGCCCAGATAGGGCGCGGCATGGCCGAATCCAATCTTCAGGCGGCGCGCCAGAATGTCATCCTGGAAGGCATTGCCGCCTATGTCGAAGTGCTGCGCCAGGCCGCGCTGATCGGACTGGCCCGGGACAATGAAGACAATGTGCGCAGTCAGCTCAATCTGGAAGACGAGCGGGTACGGCGCGGCTCGGGCGTGACCGTGGACGTGCTGCAGGCCAAGCAGCGCCTGCAGGTCGCCATGGAACGGCGCGTGGCCGTGACCGGTGGCTTCGAGGCGGCCGTGGCCCGTTATATCCAGGTCTTCGGCGTGGCGCCCAATATCGCCGCAATGTTCGATCCCCAGCCGCCGGTCGACCTGCTGCCGGGCAGTCTGGACGATGCCATCGAACTGGCGCGGTCCAACAATCCTGCCGTGATTGCGGGCGAAGAGAATATCCGCCTGTCCGAGACTCGCCGCACCACCGCCAAAGCGGGATATTATCCCTCCGTCGATCTGGTCGGCCGGGCCAATTACGAGCGCAACAAGGAAGGCACCCAAGGCGTGCGCCGTGATCAGGCGGTGCTGGTCGAACTGAACTGGGAATTGTTCTCGGGTTTTCGCACCACCGCCGCGACCCGTCAGGCGGCGCTGGATTACGCCGCCAGCCGCGATGCCGCGCTGGACACGAACCGCCGCGCCGAGGAGCAGGCGCGCATCGCCTGGCATGCCATCGAGACGGCGCGGGAGCGCCTGGACCTGCTGGAAAATGCAGTCAATATCGCCAACGAAGTCTTCGAGAGCCGCCGCCGCCAGCGCGAGACGGGCAATGCCACCTTGCTGGAGGTGTTGGATGCCGAAAGCGCCATCTATGGGGCCCGCATCAACTATGTGACGGCTTCCTACGACTTGCGGCTGGCGGTCTATCATTTGCTCCACGCCATGGGGCAGCTTGAACTGGACGTGATCGACCGCCGCGCCCGGAACTGAGGGGCGGGTGGGAAACGAGAACGGGACGGGGTAGGGAAGCCGTGATGCGTGAAACGAAAGCCTTCGGCTGGCTTGCCCCGATTCTTCAACCGCTCCGCCCCACCTTCCGGGAAGCAGCGCTGCTGTCGCTGTTCGTCAATCTGGTGGCCCTGGCCGTGCCGGTCTTCGTTCTGCAGGTCTATGACCGGGTGGTCTTCCATGCCGGCATGACCACCCTGCAGGGCCTGGTGATCGGCATGACGGCGCTGCTGGTCTTCGACTTCATCCTGCGCCAGGCCCGCTCGCGGTTGATGCAGCGCGTGGCCTTGCGTATCGACGTGCAGGTGGGCGAGCGTCTGTTCGCCAAGCTGATGGCCCTGCCGCTGCGCAGCCTGGAGGGCCGTCCCGCCAGTTTCTGGCAGATGCTGTTCCGCGACGTGGACACGGTGCGCAATACCTTGTCAGGGCCAACGGCGGTACTGGCCCTGGATCTGCCCTTCGCTTTTCTGTTCCTGGCGATCATCTTCCTGATTGCTCCCCCCCTGGCCTGGGTCTTCGTCGCCATGGCGGTGGCCTTCACGCTGCTGGCCTGGTATTCGGGCCGCGTGCTGCACAATGAAGGATTGCGCGAGCAGCAGGGACAAGCCAAGCGCGACGCCTTGGTGGCCGAGATCGTCGCCGGGCGCGGCACGGTCAAGGCGCTGGCCCTGGACCGGGCATTGCGCCCGTTATGGGAAGACCGTCAGGCGGCGACCATCAATACCTCCATCCAGCGCGGCGGCCTGTCGGATGGCTTCATCAATCTCAGCGCCGTTCTGGCCCTGGTTTCGACGGTGCTGCTGACCACCGTGGGGGCCGTGTTCATCGTCGAGCAGCAACTGACCATCGGTGCCTTGGTCGCCAGCAACATGCTGGCCGCCCGCCTGATCGCCCCCATGGGACAACTGGTCGGAGGGTGGCGGGCGGTGAATGCCTTTCGCCAGTCATTGCAGCGTCTGGGCCGGGTCTTCGCCGAAGCCGAAGACCGTACGGAAAGCACCCTGGCCCATGAGCGGCCGAAGGGTGAAGTGGCGCTGGAGAATTTGAGCTTCGCCTATGATCCCGATGCCAAGCCGGTCTTCTCGGGCATCACCTGCCGCATTCCGCTAGGCATCACGGCCATCGTCGGGCGCAACGGCAGCGGCAAGACCACCCTGCTGAAGCTGCTTCAGGGTCTCTATCGTCCGACGGAAGGCAGGGTGCTGCTGGACGGCGCCGATATCGCCCAGTTCTCGCGTTCCGAGCTGGCCTCCTGGATCGGCTACGTGCCGCAGGATTGCGTGCTGTTCGACGGTACCATCCGCGACAATATGGTCGCGGCGATGCCCGAGGCTTCGGACGAGGACGTCCTGCGCGCCGCGCGCATGGCCGGGGTTCATCACTATATCGCGAACCTGCCCGACGGCTATGGCACCGCCATCGGCGAGGCGGGCGCAAGGCTGTCGGGGGGGCAGCGCCAGCGCCTTGCCATCGCCCGCGCCCTGATCGGCCAGCCACCGGTCCTGCTGCTGGACGAGCCCTCGAGCAGCCTGGACCATCAGGCGGAAGAGGAATTACGCGATACGCTGGTGACGCTCGCCAAGGAACGGGCGGTGCTGGTGGTCAGCCACAGCCCCGTCCTGCTACCGGCTTGCCAGCATGTCATGGTGCTGGACGGCGGCAAGCTGGCGGCTTTCGGTCCCGCTGCGCAGATCCTGCCGCGCCTGATGGGAACGCGTCGTCCGGTCCCGGCCAATGGGGCTCAGCCGCAACGGGTGGTGCCGGCATGAGCCGTCTTGAGGAACTGACCCGCCAGCCCGGCCGCGCCGCTTGGCAGCGTCCGTCGCGGATCATCATGGTCTTGCTGACCGGTTTCGTCGCATGGTCGGCCTTCGCCCAGATTGACGAAGTCTCCTTCGCTGCCGGCAGCGTGGTGCCGGAAGGCAAGGTCCGGGTCATTCAGCATCTGGAAGGCGGCATCATCCGTGAAATCCATGTGCAGGAAGGCCAGACGGTCGAGGCTGGCGGCCCCCTGGTACAGCTCGATCTGCCGGTGGGCGGCATCAACCGCGAGGAATTGCAGGTGCGGCTGGACGGCCTGCTGCTGGCCCGCGCCCGTCTGGCGGGCGAGGCCGAGGGCGTCGCGCCTGTCTTTCCCCCCGAGGCGGCCGCGCGCCGCCCGCAATTGCTGGCGGCCGAGCAGAACAATCACCGGGCCCGGATGGAAGGACTGGAGAGCGCGCTGCGGGTTTTGCAGGAGCAGGTCCGCCAGCGCGAGATGGAAGTGCAGGAATTGCTGGCCCGTGAGCGGGCGGTGAATTCCAACCTGCGCCTGGTGCGCCAGAAACTCGCCATGTCGCGGGATCTGGTCAAGGACGGCCTCGTCTCGAAGATGGACCATGTGCAGCTTGAAAGCGAGGCCGACGCCCTGGAAGGCCAGATGAGCGTGTTCGGCCCGGCGATCCCACGCGCGCGTGCCGCCTTGGCCGAGATGGAGGGGCGCATTGAAGAAGAGCGGGCCCGTTTCCGCAGCGAGGCCCAGGCCCAACTGACCGCGACCGAAGTCGAAGTGGCCCGCGTCGAGGAATTGCTGTCCATCGCCACCGGGCAGAAGCAGCGCGCGCTGATTACCTCGCCCACTGCAGGGATCGTCAAGAATATGCGCTACCACACCATCGGCGGCGTGGTGCGGGCGGGCGAGCCGATCATGGAGATCGTCCCATTGGACGAGCGCCTGCTGGTGGAGGCCAAGTTGAGTCCGTCCGATCGCGGCTATGTGCGCGAGGGCCAGCCGGCACGGGTGAAGGTCAGCGCCTATGATTTCACCCGCTATGGCGCGCTGGACGGCACTGTCTTGCTGGTCGCCCCGGACGCCACTAGCGGCTCCGAGGGAGAGCAGTATTTCCGTGTTCTGGTGGAGACCGAAAAGGCCTATCTCGGCACGGCCGAGGCACCGCTGGCGATTGTTCCCGGCATGCAGACGGTCGTCGACATCAAGACCGGAACACGTTCAGTTGCGCGTTATTTCCTGCGTCCGGTCATCAAGTTGAAGGACGAAGCCTTCCGCGAAAGATGATGATGTCGCGGATGGTTTTTCAGCGGAGCGGGACTCCGTATTGGAAGTGAATATTTTTTGGCATAATTTTATCTTTTGGATAATGAGGCCGCTCAAGGGGGGCGCCAATGGCGAAGTCGTTTGAAGGTGTGATCAACGGCCTGACGGGTGAAACGCTGCCCGATTCGGCGCCTTTCGCGGTCCTCGACGCCTCTTCCGGTGCGCAGCTGGTGGTGCCTGGCGGCGATTTCCTTCTGACGGCGCGCTTCATTCGTGTCGGGCCCAACTTGGTCCTGGAAGGGGCGGACGGCACCCAGGTGGTGGTGACCGGCTATTTCCGCATGTCCCCGCCGCCGGACCTGATGACCGAATGGGGGGCGGTGATCCCCGCCGACATGGCCGAGAAGCTGGCCGGTCCTCTGGTGCCCGGACAATATGCCCAGGCAGGTGAAGCCCCCGATCAGCCCCATATCGGGGTGGTCCAGAATGTTTCCGGCAATGTCACCGCGCGCCGCGCCGATGGCAGTCTGGTGGTCCTGGAGGATGGTGCCCCGATCTATCAGGGGGACGTGATCGAGACCGGCGAGGACGGCTCGATCGGGGTGGTTTTCGTCGACCGTTCGACCTTCTCGCTCGGCCCCAAGGGCCGCATGATCATGGACGAACTGGTCTTCGATCCCGCCAGCCTGGAGGGCAGTTCGGCTTTCTCTGTGGTACAGGGTGCCTTTTCCTTCGTCTCGGGGCAGATCGCCAAGGCCAATCCCGAGGCCATGGTGGTGCGCACGCCGGTCATGACCATCGGTATCCGCGGCACCACGGTGGCCGGCTATGCCGCCGCCGAGGGCGAGGCGAACTATGTGACCCTGCTGCAGGATGAAGACGGCGGCACGGGCGCGATCATCATCCAGACGGGTGGGGGCTCCCAACTCCTGACCGCCAGCGGTCAGACAGCCGTGATCGGGAGCTACTTCTCCTCGCCGAGCGAAAACGTCTTTACGATGAGACCGGAGGAAGTGGCGGCGCGCTACGGCATCGCCATCGACTTCCGTCCGCAGCAGCCCCCGACAGTGGATCAGGTGCCTCCGCCGGTCCTGGGGCCACAGGGAAAGCAGCCTGATCAAGAACGTCCGCAGCAGGAGAGACAAGAGGGGGAATCGTCGGCGCTGCTTCCCAGGGAAGTTCTGCAAGCGATGCTCACGGCGCTACAGGCCCAGCAGCCGCTTCAAGAGGAAGCGGATGCACAACGAGTCTCGGAACTTTATCGGGAGGCCCTGGGGAGGGGGGCGGAAAAGGATTCGACGCAGGTGTGGCTCGAGAGCCTGTTGAGGCCGACACCGCGGCCGTCAATCATAGAGACCACATTGGCGCAGAATTCGTCAATATCATCACTGGCGTATAGAGGCGTGTTGACGGTGTATCCGTACACGCCTTCTCCAATACGAACCTCAATACTGATCCCAACGCTGCGCCCCACGAGCACGCCGGAACCGGCTGTGACGCCGAAACCGACTGTGACGCCGGAACCGACCGGGACGCCGGAACCGACCGGAACGCCGGAACCGACCGGGACACCGGAACCGACCGGAACGCCGGAGCCGACCGGAACGCCGGAACCGACCGGGACACCGGAACCGACCGGAACGCCGGAGCCGACCGGAACGCCGGAACCGACCGGGACACCGGAACCGACCGGAACGCCGGAGCCGACCGGAACGCCGGAGCCGACCGGGACACCGGAACCGACGGAGACGCCAGCACCATCGGAGACTCCGCTGCCGATCCGTGGAACGGATGGTGACGATTCTCTGGTTGGCACCGATGGCGACGATGTTTTCCTCGCAAGTCCGGGTAATGACATCATCGACGGTAAGGGCGGCAACGACTGGATCGATTATTCCGAGGCGCCGAACGGTGTCCTGATCGATCTGTACGAGGGCAGGGGGAATGCGGATCAGTGGGGCGAAGACCTCCTGATCAGCATCGAGAACGCCATCGGTTCTCGATATGACGATACCCTGGTCGCCGGTTTCGATACCATCCGTTTGGAAGGAGGGGCCGGGAACGATACTTATGTGGTTCCTTCCTTGCCCGCTCCGGGCCAAGTCCTCACCATCTTCGACGACGAAGGGGACGATGACGGTCTGGTTCTGTCGTCTCCTGTGGAAGGCGGACGGGTCGAGGAAAACCTGCAAGGCATTTCACGTGTTGGGGATGATCTTGTCATCACCTTCATGAGCGGCGGCTCGATCGTCGTTTCCGGCCATTACAGCGGCAATGCCGTGGAATGGTTGGCGATCGAACACGAGGACTTTTCCTGGGAGAAGTTCTTTTTGGCCACCGGCTATGTCGCCGGGGACGAGGGATCGTATATCATTGTCGGCCCCGGCGCGGGTGAGACGGCTGCCGTCGTCGGTGGTGCTTTCCACGATATTTTCTTCTGGAATGGCGGCAGCGGATCCTTCACGGGCGGTGGCAGCCTCTACGAGAGGGATGAAATCCATTTCGGCAATGCCGAGATCGGCATCGATGCCGATCTTTCCGCAGGGACGGTCAAGATCGGCGACATCACCGTCACGATCAGCGGCATCGATCAGGTTTTCGGCAGCCGCTACGATGATGTATTCGTCGGCAATAGCGGCAACAACTGGTTCTCGGGCATGGGGGGTAGCGATGTCTTCTATGGCGGAGGTGGCTGGAACGAGGTCGATTATTCCTGGAGCGGCGGCGGCATCGTCGTCGAACTGAACGATTATTCTGGCAGTGTCGGCTATTATGACGGCACGGACAGCCTGCAGGGCATCCAGGCTATCAGCGGCAGCCGCTTCGACGACACGATGGTCGCCACCGGCTCAAAGGGCGTCTACTTCAACGGTGGGGCCGGCAACGACACGCTGATCGGGGGCGATGGCGATGACTTGCTGGCCGGCGGCACCGGGCAGAACACCATCATCGGCGGCGGCGGGCACAATACCGCCCTCTTCGACGGCGAGATGAGCCAGTACACGGTGAGCTTCGATGGCGAGTGGCTGTGGGTCAGCGACGGCGAGAACGCCACCCGCATGAAGCAGATCCAGGAACTCCAGTTTTCGGATGGCAAGCTCAGCGTCTCGGGTACCGATCCGCTGGAACTGAACGAATTGCCGGGCTGGTATGAAGCCCCCAGCCTGACGACGCTGGCCAATGGGACGCAATTGGTGATCTGGCAGACGGTGGAGAATGGTGCAAGTACCGTCTGGGGCCGTTTCCTGGATATCGGCGGCAATCCCGCCGGATCGCAGTTCCAGATCAACAGTAGCAACAGCACCCATGAAAAGCCTGTCGTCACGCCCTTGGCCGATGGCGGATTCCTGGTGGTGTGGGAGGTAAAGGCCTCCTATACCGAGAACGAGTGGGATGTCTATGCCGCCCGCTTCGATGATGCCGGCAATCCCGTTGGTCCTCAGTTCCGTGTCAACGATACCTTGGCCGGTCATCAGGAAGGTGCCAAGGCGGCGGGCTTGGCGGATGGCGGCTATGTCATCATCTGGCAAAGCCAAGGGGACAATGCCTATGATATCTGGGGCAAGCGCTTCGCCGCTGACGGCACGGAGCAGACCGGCGGCGAATTCAGGATCAACCAGACCCTGGACGGTGACCAGAAAGCGGCATCCCTGACGGCGTTGCCTTATGGCGGATTCGCTGTGACTTGGCTTTCGGTATCGGCCGATGGTTCCTATGACCTGTATGGCCGTGTCTATCACGCCTCTGGGACAGGCGGCGAGGAGTTTGTCATCGCGTCCCAAGCTGCGGCACTCCCCCCTGTCATCGCCACCTTGTCCGATGGCGGTTTCGTGACTGTCTGGGTTGGGCAGAGCGGGACCGGCGAATACAGCCTGAGAGGAGCCCTGTTCGACAATGCGGGCAATGGGCTGGGCGACCAGTTCGTCATTGCCGATGGGGTGAGCGGGGAAACCGCGCCTGAAGTGGCGGTTTTGGCGAATGGCAGCTTCGTGGTGTCCTGGGGGAATGCCGATGGCGTCTATTACCAAATCTTCGATGCGGTCGGTATGGCGGAAAGCGAACCGCTGAAGGTCGCTTCGGCGGGGGCATTCGATTTTTCGATCACGCCCTCCGTCGATGGCGGTTTCGCCATCACCTGGAGTCAAGCCAAGGAAGGTGTGTCCGGCGAAACCCAGATATTGTCACGGCGCTTCGACGCCAATGGCGAGGCCCTGATCCAGGTCACGCCCAGCGCGGGTGGCGGCGAGGAGGGACGGACCATTGTCCTCTCGGGAAATATGCGCGTGGCCAATGGGGGGCCTGGCAACGATACGATCATCGGCAGCGACGGCAATGATGTCATCAATGGTGGCGCTGGGGCCGACAGCATCTTTGCCGGGGATGGCGATGACCGCATCTGGTACGACCCCGAAGACGTCATCGTCGATGGCGGACGCGGCTTCGATACCCTGATTGTTTCTTCCCTGTCTTCCGGGACCGAACTGAAAGAGTATTTCCGTCCAGGGGAGAAGGTGTTCGACATCGAACATCTGAACATCCTGAGCGGCGAGGGAAGCTTGAGCATCGACGCCGCTTCCGTGCGGGCTTTCTCGACGGAAACCGACGCCCTTGTCATTTCGGGGGGATGGCGTGGACTTCTTCATGATGCCGAACTGGGCTGGCAGGAGGGCGGCAGTGTCCTCTTCAACGGTACCAGCTACAACGTCTACACCAAGGATGGTGCGACATTATGGGTCGACCCCTCCATCCAGGTCTCCCTAGCCTCGCCGCCTGTCACGTCGGAGCCGCTTCTTTCGACGGAGCCCCGCAGCGAAGGCGACGGGACCATCTTCCGCATCTTGGGCATGCCGCCCATGGGGCAGGAAATCCTGATCGAGGGGGCGACGGAGGGGAATGACCAGCTCGACCTCGCTGCTTTGGGGAATCTGGATCGCGTCGCCAAAGGCCTGTACCGCGATGGCGAGGATCTGGTGCTGGAGTTTTTGGCCGGCGGCGTCATTCGCGTGAAGGACCATTTCGGAGCCGGTCAGGTGGAGTGGCTTTCCGAAGGCCATGATGCTGAACACGGCTCTTCCAGTGACTTCCGCTTGGCGAAGGGATATGAGGCGGAAGAAGGGTCAGCCAACCATATGTTCCTCGGCCCCCGCGCCAATGAACATGCGGATGTAATAGGCAGCCAATGGGGGAATGACATCTTCATCTGGCAAGGCGGCAGCGGCAGCTTTGAAGGCAATGGCGGATGGAACAATGAAGCCTGGTTCATCAATGCCGACCGGGGCATCTTCGTCAATATGGGTGGAACGGAAGTGCCTTATGTTATGGTCGGATACGATCAGGCCTTGGGCGATGAGTTCTATCGTGGCTATGACGGCGCGGCCGATTACGCCCCTGAGTCCGTGATTGTTCATCTGCATGACATTCACGGCATTCGGGGGACTTCCTATAGCGACCGATTCTATGGCGGCTTTGGCGATGATTGGTTCCAGGGCATGGGGGGCGGTGATTTCTTCGATGGAGTCGAAGGAAACAATACCGTCAGCTATAGCTGGCTGAATGCTGGTGGTATCAAGGTAGAGGTTGTCTGGGAAGAAGAATGCTCCTCTTATCCTCTCTACCTAGAAGTTACCTACGACCGCGGTTTCGGTCAGGAAACGGATATCCTGCAGAATATCCAGAGGATTGTCGGTTCCGATTTCAGTGATGAATTGCGGGTCCTGCCGATGACCTGGGATGGAGCCCTTTATGGCGGGGCCGGAGACGACCGCATCTGGTACAGCGAAGGGGTTCGGGAATTCGACGGTGGAAGCGGCTGGGATACCTTGGTCGTGGATAAGGGAACCGTCCAAGGAAATCTCAATTTCGGCCAGATGATGAGGGGAGAATGGGCCTCCTTCCGGAATTTCGAGGAAATCAGCCTGGAAGGCGAAGGCTATGTGACCCTGGTCGTGGGCAGCGATACGATGGAGATCTCCTCGGATCTGCGTCTGCGGATTTCCGGAACCGCTGGCCAGGTTATCAATGGGCAAGGGGAAGATCCCTGGAACTTCACGGGGACCCAGGTAATCGAGGGCGTCACCTACAAGATCTTCACCCGGGAGACGGGATGGGGCGAGGCGTATACCCTGGAGGTTCAGGACGGGCTGGATAGCACGATGCTGACCTTCGATCCTTGGACGATCGGGGGCGGCCAAGCGTGGTGGAGCAATGTAGACAACTGGAAAACCAACCTCGGTGATGCCGCAACGACGCTTCCTCCCGCGGGCCAGGATGTGAGGGTCGATGGCATGCAAAGTTCGGTTTTCCTGGATATGGATGCCGAGATCGGTACGCTGCATCTCAATTCGTCAACAAATTTGATTTTTATGGCGACAAGTGAGGGGGAGCCTTTTGTCACGGCCCAGTCCGTCGTCCTTACCGATGCTGCACGCTTGGACATCGCTGTAGGCAGCCTGACCACCGAGACATTGTTTGCCTCCGGATATGGCGGCAGCCTGAATATCAATGGGGATCTGCTCGTCACGCAGCGGGGGCGCCTCGAGTCGTTGTCTTTCTTGGAAATCGGGGAAGGCGGACGCCTCGGAGGCATCGGCAGTATCGAAATTCGCGAAACGGCAGTTTCTCTTACGGGTGGAGCCGCACTTGGCAGTTTCGGCGGCAGTGTCATTTTCCGCGGCGGCACTGACCTGGGCTTCGGCAATGGAAGCTATAGCATAGACGGTCAGGTCTTCTTTGGCCTCGACGGTGATAATGAGGTTTATGCCTTCCTGGAAGGGGCCGAGTTCCATGGGGAAGGGCGCCTCGTCAATTACGGACATATGGATATCGCGGAGGAGAACTCCTTCGTTGTCGATTTTGAAAACAAGGGCGCAATGTTCGTCGAAGCGGAAGGAAAGGTCGTTTTCGGGAATGGTCTGAAAAACAAAGGCCTTATCCATCTCGACTCCGCCGTCTTGGAGATCCAAGGAACTGGTTTCCAGAATGACGGCGTCCTTGATGGCACGGGGAGTATCTGGTTTTCGCCCACCGGATCGTGGGGAGAGTTCCTGAACAACGGGATCGTCAAGGTGGGCGATAATATCGGCAATCTGGCTTTCGACTTCGGCGCCGTGGGAGGAAGACTGAGCAGCAGCGCCACCGCGGAATGGTGTTTCCGGATTGCGGAGAATGGCAATCATTCAGTCAGTGTAGTGAGCGGCGATCTCGATCTGGGCGGCACCTTGTCCGTTGAGGTGGAGGGCGGCAACTTCGAGCCTGGGCAGTCTTTCCAATTGTTCACCCTGGAGGGCGGCGGGCAGATCGTATCGAACATCTTCCATCGCTATGAAGGTCTGAATCTGGGCAATGGTCTGGTGCTGGCGATCGAACACGGTGATGGCAGCCTTGATGGCATGGTCATCAGTGCTGAGGTGAAGCAAGGGACTCTTCTGCAAGCAGGAAGCTATCAATTCTCGGCCAATCCTCCGCAATATTCAGATGAACCGATTTATGTCGGTACCAATGCCGAGGGGCAGAGTTTCGACCTGTCCGGCACGGAAGGCCATATCGTCTATGGCGCGGTAGGGAATGATACCTTCATCATCGACAGCACAGGCTTCGGCCGCATTGATGGCGGCGAGGGCGAGGATAGCATCGCCTTTTCCGGTTCCTTGTCACTGCTGGACCCGGATCTCCATGGCTATGGCATCGACAATATCGAGCGCCTGATCTTCCGTGATGAGCAGAACCGTTTGATTCTGGACCACCAATCCGTCATCGGGGTGACCGATTCGCAGAACGTGCTGTTCATCGGCTCATCCTCTTCGGATGGACGGAATTTCGTGGAATTCGCGGATTGGGAGGATTGGGCGGCGGAAGCATCCGATCCGGTGGACGGCTATACCGTCTACACCCATTCCTCCGGTGCCAAGGTCATGATGGACTCGACGATCGAGCGGCAGGCTTACTCGCTAGGCGGTTAAGGCCTGGCGGTTGTTCTTTCATCGGATCTGGCTTGAGGCGCGGAGGTCGGCGGCGGCGCCGCTTTCGCGTTCTCCGGCCATGTGTTCGTCGCGGGCCTCGAACCAGCCGTTTTCCCAATGCAGATGGCGGCCGCTTTCGAAGCGATGGGGATTGGCGGTCAGGGGGAGACCTTGCAGGAAGGCGGCGTAGCCTTCGTCGTATTCCTTCAGGCCCGGGTCTTCGGGCTGGTCCTCGCCGTGATGGCGGTTGAGGAAATCGCGGAATTCGCGGAATTGCATCAGGACGGTATCGTCCACGCCCTGGGGATTTTCCGCCAGGATGCGGCGGCCCCGTTCGGTGATGCAGAAGCGTCCGTCATCCACCGGCTTCAGCAGCAAGGCCTCTTGAAGATAGATCCGGGCGGTATCCAGGCGCTCGCGCACTTCCTCGGCCGAGGCACGGGGCTGTTCGCCGGCGGCCTCCAGCATGGCGTTCAATTCGGCCACGGCATCGTCCAGTCCGGCCGCGCGGCGGGAGGCCACTTTCAGCAGGTTCAGCATCAGGTCGGGATAGCTCAGCAGGGGGAGCTGGTAGAAGTCCTGGTCGGTCATGGTTCCTCTCGTCTCAGCGCGATCGTCCGGCAGGCCCTTTCTTTCAGATGCGAAGAGGTGGGATGGGGATCAAGCATTCTTTCCCCGCCCGGGGATAGTCCTCCGCCGTCAAGGAGGGAACGAAGAAACGAAGGAGGCGTTGATTCCCCATATGCCGGTTGCCGGGGAGGAGACGGAAATGCCTCAAAGCCGCAATGATGCCTTGAGAAACGAGATGGTGGAGACGCAGATTGTCGCGCGGGGCATCAAGGACCGGCGAGTCCTCGACGCGATGCGCAAGGTCCCGCGCGAGATGTTCCTGCCCGAGGAGGCGGCGGACAGGGCCTTCGCCGACGGCGCGGTGGGGATCGGCCAGGACCAGACCATCTCCCAGCCCTATATCGTCGCGCTGATGACCGAGGCGGCGGGGCTGACCCCGCAATGCCATGTGCTGGACGTGGGCACCGGATCGGGCTATGGGGCGGCCGTCGCGGCACAGCTGGCCGATCAGGTCTTCACCATCGAGCGCATTCCCGAACTGGCCGATGCCGCCCGCAAGCGGTTCCACGACCTGCATTACGACAACATACACAGCCGTGTCGGCGATGGCAGCCAAGGATGGCCGGAACAGGCGCCCTTCGACGCCATCCTGGTGGCGGCGGCGGCATCCGTGGTGCCGGAGGCCTTGTGCGCGCAACTCAAGATCGGTGGGCGGCTGGTCATCCCCATCGGCAGCGGTGGCGGCCAGAGGCTGATGAGGATCGAGCGCAGCACCGCCCATGGTTTCCGCGAAACGGATCTGGGACCGGTGGCCTTCGTGCCGCTGCTCGGCGATTACGGGCCGCAGGCCGGGAAAGTGGACAGGGGCACGGGCGGGTATAATCACTAGAGGCGGTGAAAGACGCCGCCGTCAGCGTGAAGGAGCCCGAGGACGCAGGGCAGGGCCGGACCGGTTCCGTCCGGCCCTGCCGCCGCGTCAGCTTATGCTGCGCGGCTGGCCGCTATCCTGGTGCACATCCTTCTCGGCCTGACCGGCGAGTCTCTGTTCATGCTCGGAGACATCGCCCAGGGACAGCACGCCCACCAGCCGCTTGTCGCGGTTCAGAACAGGCAGGCGCCGGATCTGGGCTTCGCCCATCAAGGCGGCGGCTTCGTTGAGGTCGTCATCCTCGAAGCAATAGACCAGCTTCTCCGACATCGCCTCGCGGACCTTGGACTGATTAGGGTCCTTGCCCTCGGCCGTCGAACGCATGGTGATGTCGCGGTCGGTCAAGGTGCCGATCAGGCGGTCGCCTTCGCCCACGGGCAGGAAGCCGGTATCGATGTCGCGCATCATGCGGGCGGCATCGTAGACGGAAAGATCCGGCCCGATCACCTCTACCTGGGAATGCATCACGTCTTTGACCTGCATCGCTCCCTCCTTGGTCATGGGACGTCTGAAAGGATTAACCGAAGGAGTGAGCGAAGGTTCCCGGATCAGAACAGGCTTATCAGCATGCGTATCGCCGTCAGGAACAGGAAGAAGGCGAAGGCCTTGCGCAGAAGATTGGGGTTGATGGTATGCGCCAGCTTCGCCCCCAACGGGGCGGTCAGCATGCTGGCCGGAACGATCAGCGCAAAACCGACAAGGTTGACGAATCCCAGCGACAGGGGCGGCAGGCCCTCGCGGTCCCAGCCGCTGATGATGAAGCCGATGGCGCCGGGAATGGCGATGACCATGCCGATGGCCGAGGCCGTGCCCACGGCGCGGCGGATGGGATAGCTGAAGGCGCTGAGGATGGGTACGCTGAGCGTTCCCCCGCCGATCCCCATGACGGTGGAGAAGCCGCCGATGATGGTGGCGATCAGCCATTGCAGCGGCCGCGCCGGCAGGCTGGGGGCCAGGGCGGCGCCTTCCTTGCCCAGGACCATGTTCAGGGCGACGAGCATGCCCACGCTGCCGAAGATGGCGGTCAGCACCCGGCCGTCGGCCAGGCCGCCCAGCACGGCGCCCAGCAGTACGCCCAGCATCACTGCGGGCCCCCAGCTTTTCAGCAGGTCGGGGTCGATGCCGCCCCGCTTGTAATGCGAGCGGGCGGAAATGATCGAGGTGGGAATGATGGCCGCCAGCGAGGTACCCACCGCCAGATGCATCTTCACCGCCGGGTCGATGTTGATCAGCGTGAACAGATGGAACAGGACCGGCACCACAACGATCCCGCCGCCGACGCCCAGAAGTCCCGCCAGCAGCCCGGCAAACACGCCGGTCGCCAGCAAAGCGGCGATGAAACCCGCCAGCCAGACGGGGTCTAAAGTCTCCAAGGTTACTCTCCGGGATAGCTTGCGGCTGAATTTGGAGAGCAGATCATGCCCCGCCCGATGGCAATGGTCAAACCAGCCTTGTCACAGAATGGTTTTCGGTGATCTTAACCCCTCTGTCCTATCCTTTCGGTCGGGTCATACTCAGACAAGGAGGGTCAGATGTTGGGAATCGGTGCCGTCGGTTTTGTCGTGGGAATCATGGTCATGGCTCTGGGCGTCTGGGCCCTGTCCATGTGGCGCCAGCATGCCCAGGAAAACCACGCGCAAGGTAATCTGCAGGCCGGTTTCGACCGCGCCCGCCGTGTCCGCTTCACCGGTACGGGCGAGCAGGGCCATTACTACGGCGTCTATACCGATTACGTCTCGCGCGGATAACCGCGTCGGCGTGACGGGGCGGCTCAGCTGCCGAAATTGAAGCTGAGCTGCTCTTCGTCCTCGGTGCCGCGCGGGTCCAGTTCCGTGGCCATCAGGCTGGTGCGCGGCAGCGGGCGGAAGGGGGCTTGTTCCTCGGCCGGCGGGCTGGCGCGGCGGGTCATGCGCCACAGGCCGTAGATGCCCAGCGCGGCGCCGACGAGCGCGGTGAAGAGGAACAGGCCCGACGGCCCCACGGCTTCCATGAAGGCGGCCGCGCTCAAGGGGCCGATGGTGGCCCCGAGGCTGTAGGACAGCAGCAGTCCGCCGCTGACCGGCACCACGTCTTCCGGCCCGATGAAGTCGTTGGCATGGGCGACGCAGAGCGGATAGAGCGTGAAATTGGCGCCGCCGAACAGGGCGGCCAGTACCAGCAGCGCCGTGATGTTCTCCCCCACCTGGGTCAGGGCCAGGCTGACCAGCAGGATGCCCCCGCACAGGGCGACGATGACCTTGCGGCGGTCGAACAGGTCCGATCCCCGGCCGATGGGAAATTGCAGCAGCAGTCCGCCCATGATGGCGGCGGCCATCAATTGCGCCGTGCCGCTGACGGGCAGGCCGATCTCGTGGGCGAAGATCGGGCCGATGCCGTAGAAGGACCCTACCGTCAGCCCCGAGGCGAAGGCCCCGGCGACGCCGAGCGGCGAAATCTCGTAGAGCCGGCGGAAGCTCAGGCGCGACGGCTGGGGCGTCGCCGGGGCCGTCACCTTCGTCGCTGCCACCGGCACCAGGGCCACCGACAGCAGGATCGAGGCCAGCACGAACAGGCCGAAGCCGCTGGGGTCGTGCAGGTTCAGCAGGAACTGCCCGGCGCCTTGCGCCATGTAGACGGTGACCATGTACATCGACAGCACCAAGCCGCGCGTGCGGTTGTCCGCCTGCTGATTGAGCCAGCTTTCCGTCACCATGAACAGCCCGGCCATGCAGACGCCTTCCAGCATGCGCAGCGCCGCCCAGGGCGCCGGGGCGACGTAATAGCCATGGGCCAGCGTCGCCGCTGAAAAGACCGAGGCGAAGACCGAGAAGGCGCGGATATGCCCCACCGCCTCGATCAGCCGGTTGCCGTAAAGCGACCCGATGACCAGCCCCAGGAAATAGGACGACATCACGAGGCCGTTCAGGAAAGACGGGATGCCCGCATCGGCAAGTCGTATGCCGATTAGGGTACCCAGCATGCCACTGCCCAAAAGCATTAATCCGACTGCGACCAGCAAAGCGGCGATGGGGGCAATGGCTTGGCGCATGGAACTCCCGGGAGGCGGAATAGCAGAAGGAATAATAGGCGCTTGCTGCTGTTCAAGATGTGCCGGGACGGGTCTGTGATCAAGGCGATATATCTCATACGGAATGGGCAGAAATAACATCACCAGAAGGATGCGTAGGCATAATTGGAATATTAGGGGTTGATCCCTGGGCTTCGATCCGTATATTGGCAGCCATGCTGATGGAAATTCACCAGAATCAGCGTCAGGAAATAACTGTTCATCCTGACATTGATCGCGGGAGAAGGCATCGTATGTTAATGCCTCAGGCGGAAACGCTGATTCCCGCGATTGAATAAAGACTGCGCGATACTTTGCGAATGCTGGTGCGTGCCATTTGGGCGCGTGCGCTTTCACCCTTTTCTGAAACAGCTATGGAGCCGGTTCCGTGTCGAACGGCTTTCAAGCTGGCGCTTCGGCGTCTCTTGTTCTCCGCCCGCCCATCCAGGAAGATGGGCCCCGAATGTGGGAGTTGGTTCGTGCCGCTGGGACGCTCGATCTCAATTCCTGTTACGTCTATTTGATGCTGGCCCGGTGGCATGCCGCCACCAGTATCGTCGCCGAGGCGGCGGATGACGAAAACGGCCCCCTGGCGGGCCTGATTACCGCCTACCGCCTGCCCGAGCAGCCGGATCATCTCTTCGTCTGGCAGGTGGGCGTAGCCCCCGAATATCGCGGTATCGGCCTGGCCGGCCGCATGCTCGACAGTCTTGTGCGGCGCCTCGATCCGGCGCCCCTGATGGTGGAAACCACCATCAGCCCCAGCAATACCGCCTCTCAATCCCTGTTCCGCTCCTTTGCCCGGCGCTTTTCGGCATCGGTGACGGAAGAGATGTGTTTTCCCGAGGATCTGTTTCCCGGCGCCGGCCACGAGGCCGAGCTTCTGTTCCGGATCGGTCCTCTCAAATTTGGCTGAGGAGGAGTACCCTCTCATGAAAACTTTCGAGGAACTCGAGTCCAAGGTCCGTTCCTATGTCCGTGACTTCCCGACCGTCTTCACCAGGGCAACGGGCCATACCGTCTTTGATGAAAACGGCCGGCGCTATATCGACTTCTTCGCCGGCGCGGGCGTGCTCAATTACGGGCACAACAATCCGCTTCTGAAGGCGCGGCTGATCGATTACATGTCGCGCGACGGCATCGCGCACGGTCTGGACATGGCGACCGAGGCCAAGCGCGACCTGCTGAACACCCTGAACGACGTGATCCTGGCCCCGCGCGACATGAAGTACAAGGTCATGTTCCCCGGGCCGACCGGCACCAACAGCGTCGAAAGCGCGCTGAAGCTGGCCCGCAAGATCACCGGGCGTTCGATGATCATCGGCTTCACCAACGGCTTCCACGGCATGACCATGGGATCGCTGGCGGTGACCGGCAACAGCACCAAGCGCGGCGGCGCCGGCATCCCGCTGACCAATGCCTTCTCCATGCCCTTCGACGGCTATCTGGGCGAGGACGTGGACACGGTCGACGTGCTGGCGCGCTATCTGGACGACCGTGGCAGCGGCATGGACCTGCCGGCGGCGGTGATCGTCGAGACGGTGCAGGGCGAAGGCGGGATCAATGTCGCCTCCTTCGACTGGCTGAAGCGCCTGGAAAAGCTGTGCCGCAAGCACGGCATGCTGATGATCGTCGACGACATCCAGATGGGTTGCGGCCGCACCGGCCCGTTCTTCAGCTTCGAGCCCGCCGGCATCAAGCCCGACATCATCTGCTTGTCCAAGGCGATCGGCGGCTTCGGCCTGCCGCTGGCCCTGACCCTGTTCAAGCCGGAATACGACAAGTGGACGCCGGGCGAGCATAACGGCACCTTCCGCGGCAATAACCTGGCCTTCGTCGCGGCCACCGAGGCCCTGATGGCCTATTGGCAGGACGACGGCCTGGAAAAGGCCGTGCAGGAAAAGGGCGAGATGGTGCGCCTGCGCCTGGAGCAGATGGCCGACCGTTTCGACGGCTTGGTCGAGGGCGTGCGTGGCCGCGGCCTGGTCCAGGGCATGGTCTTCGGCGCCGAAGGCATGGCCTCGGCCGTCGCGCATGAGGCCTTCTCGCGCGGGCTGATCATCGAGACGGCGGGCTTCACCTCGAATGTGCTGAAGGTGATGCCGCCGCTGACCATCTGCGAGGAGGCCCTGGTCAAGGGCCTGGACATCCTGGAGGAAGCCATCGCCCCGGTGGCCCGCCGCGAAGTCACCCGCATGAATGCTCGGGCTGCCGAGTAAGGATTGAACGGGGGAAGAAAACGCCTGAGCGCTTGGCATGCTTCGAGACGCCCCTGCGGGGCTCCTCAGCATGAGGTTCGATAAGCCTCACCTTGAGGAGCCGCCTTGGCGGCGTCTCGAAAGGTGCAAGGCGGACCAAAAGCGTCTCGGGCGTCTTTTCCAGCCCGTTCTGCGTTCCCCCACTGACTTCCGAGAGATACGGAGAGAAAGAAGAATGATCGTCAAACGGCTTCAGGACGTGATCGGCACCGAAAACGACGTCGATACCGAAACCTGGAACAGCCGCCGCCTGCTGCTGAAGCATGAAGGCATGGGCTTCTCGCTGCACGACACCATCATCAAGGCCGGCACCGAAACCCTGATCTGGTATCGCAACCATTTGGAAGCGGTCTATTGCATCGAGGGTGAGGGCGAGATCGAGACCACCGACGACGGCAAGATCTATCCGATCTCGGCCGGGACCGTCTATGCGCTGGACAAGAACGACCGCCATCTGCTGCGGGCGACCAAGGACATGCGCATGGTCTGCGTCTTCAATCCTCCGCTGACGGGCCAGGAGGTCCATGACAGCGAAGGCGTCTATCCCTTGGTGAAGGAAGACGAAAACGCCGCTTGATCCATCTTCCCCCTCTACCAAGGTGGAGGGGGATAACCGGCCAGAAACGCAGGGCGCCCAGGGCGGCTTGCCGATCGCAATCTAACGTTCCTTGGTTCGCCCTCGTGTTCTGGTGAAGCTCTCCTTCCCCATGGAAGGAGCAATCAAGAATATGGGAAAAGGAGACTGAGCCAATGGACCGGATGGTCGATATCTACCCCTCGCGCATCTATGATCGGCCTCGGCTGATCGACCGCCAGGATCCGGTGGTCTATCCCGGCCGTTCCGGCCCGCTGACCGCCGACCAGTTGGCCTTCTTCGAGGAGAACGGCTATCTCTTCCTGCCCGCCTTCTTCGACGAGGAGGAGACGGCCAGGCTGGTGGACGAGGTCAACCGCCTGTGCCGCGAAAAGGCCGGTTCGACCGAGCCGGAAGTGATCCGCGAGGCCGGCGGCGACGATGTCCGCTCGATCTTCGCCATTCACCAGAGCGATCCCGTCTTTGCTTCCTTGTGCCGCGACGACCGGCTGGCCGGAGTCAGCGCCCAGATCCTCGGCAGCGACGTCTATGTCCATCAGTCGCGCATCAATTACAAGCCGGGCTTCCGGGGCAAGGAATTCTATTGGCATTCCGATTTCGAGACCTGGCATGTGGAAGACGGCCTGCCGCGCATGCGCACCGTCTCCTGCTCGCTGGCGCTCAGCGAGAACAATCCCTTCAATGGCCCGCTGATGGTCGTGCCGGGCTCGCACAAGACCTATGTGTCCTGCGTCGGCGCCACGCCCGAGCAGAACTACACCCAGTCCCTGGTGCGCCAGGAAGTCGGTGTGCCCGACGACGAGACCATGACCGAGCTGGTGCGCCGCCACGGCCTCGTCCAGCCCACGGGCCCTGCGGGATCGGTGCTGATTTTTGACTGCAATGTCATCCATGGTTCGGGCAGCAACATCTCGCCCTATCCACGCAGCAACGCCTTCTTCGTCTATAACAGCGTCGAGAATCTGCCGGTGGCGCCCTTCGGTCCCGAGACGCCGCGTCCCGGTTTCCTGGGCTCGCGCGACTTTACGGTGGTGAACCGCCAGCCTTAAGAGTCGGTCTCCATCCCCTTGTAAGCCCGGCCCTTGGCCTCAAGTCAGAGGCATGAAGGTCCGGGCTTTTTTCCTTTCCGTCCTCGCCTTTCTCTGCGGGGCGGTGATGCTGGCGGCCGGGGCGCAGGAACAGCGCCCCGAAGGGCAGCGCCGTGCGGTGATGCTGACCATCGAGGGCCCCATCGGCCCGGCGCTCGCACGTCATGTCATCCAGAACATCGAACGCGCCGCCGAACAGGACGACATCGCCCTAGTGATCCTGCGCCAGGACACGCCGGGCGGGCTGGACACGGCCATGCGCGACATCATCCGCGCCATCCTGGCCTCGCCCGTGCCGGTGGCCTCGTGGGTGGCGCCGCCCGGCGCGCGGGCGGCCAGCGCCGGGACCTATATCAGCTATGCCAGCCATGTCGCGGCGATGGCGCCCAGCACCAATCTGGGCTCGGCCACGCCGGTGGCGATGGGCGGCATGCCCGGCGGGCCGCCGGAGGAGGAACCGGCGGAAGAGGAGGGGGAGGAGGAAACCGTTCCCACGCCGCGCGGCCCCATGGAGCGCAAGGTGGTCAACGACGCCGCCGCCTATATCCGCGGACTGGCCGAGATGCATGGCCGCAATGCCGAATGGGCCGAGCAGGCGGTGCGTGAGGCGGTCAACCTGACCTCCAGTCAAGCGGTTGAGCAGCGCGTGGTGGATTTCATCGCCACGTCTCCGCAGCAGCTTGTCGGACAGGCCAACGGCCGCACCGTCACCCTGCGCGGCGAGCAGGTCACGCTGGACCTCGATGGCGTGGTGGTGGACGAGGTCGCGGTGGATTGGCAGACGCGGATGCTGGCCGTCATCACCGATCCCTCCATCGCCTATATGCTGATGCTGATCGGCATCTACGGCATCATCTTCGAGCTGTCCAATCCGGGCGCCATCTTCCCCGGGGTGATCGGCGCGACCAGCCTGCTCGTGGCGCTGTTCGCCCTGAACGTCCTGCCCATCGATTATGCCGGGGCGGCCCTGGTGATGCTGGGGCTGGCGCTGATGATCGCCGAGGCATTCGTGCCCTCCTTCGGCCTGCTGGGGCTGGGCGGGGCAGCCTTGTTCGCCTTCGGCTCGATCATGATGTTCGACATGAATGTGCCCGGCTTCGGGGTGCCCTGGCCGGTCATCCTGGGCGCCACGGCCCTGACGCTCGCCGTGGTGGTGACGGTGATGACCCTGTTCCTGCGCACGCGCAGGCGGCCCGTCCTGAGTGGTTTCGAGGAGATGCTGGGCGCCGAGGGCAGGGTGCTGACCTGGAGCGAGGCGGGGAAGGGCGAAATCCTGGTGCATGGCGAACGCTGGCAGGCCCGTGCCGCGCGTCCCTTGCAGCCTGGGGAAACGGTTGTGGTGCGCAAAGCCGAGGGCTTGGTGCTGGAGGTTGACCCCAAGAAACCGGACGAGAGGTGACCATGGTTCTGGATTTGTCATTCTACGTCATCATCGCCCTGCTTCTGATCGGGCTGATCGGCGCGGCGATCAAGATCCTGCGCGAATACGAACGCGCCGTGGTCTTCACTCTGGGGCGGTTCAGCGGGGTCAAGGGGCCCGGCGTGATCGTCATCCTGCCGGGCATCCAGCAGGCGGTGCGGGTGGACATGCGCACCATTGTCCTCGACGTGCCCAGCCAGGACGTGATCAGCAAGGACAACGTCTCGGTCAAGGTCAATGCGGTGCTCTATTTCCGCGTGGTCAATGCCGACAAGGCGGTGATCCAGGTCGAGAATTTCATGGTCGCGACCAGCCAGCTGGCCCAGACGACGCTGCGCTCGGTACTCGGCAAGCACGACCTGGACGAGATGCTGTCGGAACGCGACAAGCTGAACAGCGACATCCAGGAGATCCTCGATTCCCAGACCGATGCTTGGGGGATCAAGGTCGCCAATGTGGAAATCAAGCATGTCGACATCGACGAGAGCATGGTCCGCGCCATCGCCCGCCAGGCCGAGGCCGAGCGTATCCGGCGCGCCAAGATCATCAATGCCGAGGGCGAGCAGCAGGCCGCCGAAAAGCTGGTCGAGGCCGCCGAGATCATGGAACGGGCTCCGGCGGCCATGCAGCTGCGCTATCTCGCCACCTTGCATGACATCGCCGCCGAGAAGAATTCCACCATCGTCTTCCCCTTCCCGGTGGACCTGGCGAAAAGCTTTATCGACATGATGGAGCGGAAGGGCGCGTCCTGAGCGAGCAGGAAAATCCCCGCGCTCCCCTGGCCGAGGAACGGACCCTGCTGGCGGCGGAGCGCACCTATTCCGCCTGGATCAGGACCGGCCTTGCCGCCTTGGTCTCAGGCCTGGGTGTCGAGCGCTTCCTGCACGAGGTGCTGCCCTTCTGGGCCTTGCGCGCCTCGGCGGTGGCATTGATCGTCTTCGGCATCATGACCTTCCTGATGGCCGCCTGGCGCTACCGCAAGATCAGCGACAACCTGCACGGCCCGGATATCGGGCGGCTGCCGCCCTGGCTGCTGGTCCTGCTGAGTTCCATCCTGGCGGCGGCGGCCATGGGGGCGCTGACGGGGGTATGGTTCCGGTAGCGGGCGGGGCTGGACAATCCGGCCGATCCCCATGATGCTGCGGCCCCATGTGGACGATCCCGACCTATATCCTGGCCGCTTTCGCCGAGATTGGCGGCTGCTTCGCTTTCTGGGCTTGGCTGCGGCTGGACAAGACGCCGCTCTGGCTGATTCCCGGCATGGCCAGCCTCGCCCTCTTCGCCTGGGCGCTGACCCGCATCGATGCGGATTTCGCCGGACGGGCCTATGCCGCCTATGGCGGCATCTACATCCTGGCGTCGCTGGCCTGGATGTGGACCGTCGAAGGCACGCGCCCCGACCGCTGGGACGGGATCGGCGTGACGCTGTGCGTGCTGGGGGCGATGGTGATCCTCTTCGGGCCGAGGACAGGGAACTGAGGCGGGAAGAGGATTAAGACACAGAGGAACACAGATGAATTTTTCGAAGTTCTTTGCCCGATCTTTTTAAAAAAGAAGGGGAGAGAAAAATCAAAATTTCATCTGTGTTTATCTGTGTCCATCTGTGTCTCGTAACAGGCTACGGAAACAGTCAGCTCTGTCCGCGCCAGACCGTCACCCTCGCGAAGGCGAGGGCCATGGGGGGAAATAGGAGTTTTTTGCAATCTGCCAAATCCTGAGGAGCCGCTTTAGCGGCTTCTCAGGACGACATAAGGCTCCATTCCTTTCCCGTCACACCGAGAAATACTTGGCCTGCGGATGGGTGACTACGATGGCCGAGGTGCTTTGCTCGGGGTGGAGCTGGAAGCCTTCGGACAATTCGATGCCGATGCGCTCGGCCCCCAGCAGGCGCAGAAGCTGTTCCTGGTCCTCGACATGGGGGCAGGCGGGATAGCCGAAGGAATAGCGCGAGCCGCGATAGCCCTGTTTCAGCATGGCCTCGATGTCGCGGGCGTCCTCGGCGGCGAAGCCCAATTCGGCGCGGATGCGCTTGTGCTGGTATTCGGCCAGGGCCTCGGCCATCTCGACCCCCAGGCCGTGCAAATAGAGGTAATCCTGGTAGCGGTTGGCCTCGAACCATTCGCGGGCGACGTCGGCCGCGCGCTGGCCCATGGTCACCACTTGCAGGCCGATGACGTCGCGCTCGCCCGAATCCACCTCGCGGAAGAAGTCGGCGATGCACAATCCGCCTTCGCGCGCCTGGCGGGGGAAGGAGAAGCGGGCGACCTCGGTTTCTCCGTCCTCGTCGAACAGCACGACGCTGTCGCCTTCGGACGCGGCCTTCCAGTAGCCATAGGCGGCCTGGGGCTGGAGGATCTTCTCTTCTTCCGCCTGTTTCAGGATGCGCGTGACGATGGGGCGCAATTCCTTGGCGGCCCAGGCCTTGAACTCGTCGATGGTTCGGCCTGCCTTGCGGTAGCCCCAGTGGAACTGGAACAGCATGGTCTCGTTGAGATAGGGCACCAGCGTCTTCAGCGGCACATGCTCGACGATGCGCGAGCCCCAGAAGGGCGGGGTCGGCACTTCGTACTGGCGGGCCAGTTCGGCGCGGCGGGTCTTGATCTCTTCTAGGTCGATGGGGCGCAGGTCGGTGGCCGCCTGGGCGGCTTGGCCGAGCTTGCGGCGGGTGTTGGAGGGACGGTTCTTGCGCTTGGCGCGGAGTTCCGTCAGATGGGCGTCGAACTGGCCGCGCACTGCCTTGTCCATCAGGTCCAGGCCGTCGAAGGCATCGCGTGCATAGGCGACGCGGCCCGCGCCATAGGCGGCGGTGCAGTCTTCCTCGACATAGCCGCGCGTCAGGGCGGCACCGCCCAGCAGCACCGGTATGTCCAGGCCTTCGCGCGTCATCTCTTCCAGGTTTTCGCGCATGATGACGGTGGACTTGACCAGCAGGCCGGACATGCCGATGGCATCCGCCTTGTGCTCGCGGGCGGCGGCGATGATGTTGGCCACCGGCTGCTTGATACCCAGGTTGATGACCTTGTAGCCGTTATTGGTGAGGATGATGTCCACCAGGTTCTTGCCGATGTCGTGGACGTCGCCTTTCACCGTCGCCAGGACCATGATGCCTTTTTCCTGGCCTTCGACTTTTTCCATGTGGGGTTCGAGATAGGCCACGGCGGTCTTCATGGTCTCGGCCGATTGCAGCACGAAGGGAAGCTGCATCTTGCCCGCGCCGAACAGCTCGCCCACCACCTTCATGCCGTCGAGCAGGATGGTGTTGATGATGTCCAGTGGCGGATATTTCTGCATCGCCTCGGCCAAATCCTCCTCGATGCCGGTGCGGTCGCCGTCGACGATGCGCAGCTTCAGCCGCTCCTCCACCGTTTCGGGGCGGGCCTTGGCGGCGGCGGCTTCGGCCTTGCGGTCCTCGAACAGGGCGATGAAGGCCTGCAGCGGATCATAGCCTTCGGCGCGGCGGTCGAAGATCAGGTCCTCGGCGATCTTCACCTCGTTCTCGGGGATCTTGTGCAGCGGCATGATCTTGCTGACATGCACGATGGCCCCGGTCATACCCCGGCGCACGGCATGGTCCAGGAAGACCGAATTCAGCACATGGCGCGCCGCCGCCTTCAGGCCGAACGAGACGTTGGACAGGCCCAGGATGATCTGGCATTCGGGCATTTCCTGCGCGATGCGCTCGATGGCGTCCAGCGTGTAGAGGGCCAGCTTGCGGTCGTCCTCGTTGCCGGTGCAGATGGTGAAGGTCAGCGGGTCGAACATCAGGTCCGAGGGCGGCAGGCCGTGCTTGTTGACCGCGAAGTCGTAGAGGCGGCGGGCGATGCGCAGCTTGTCCTCGACTTCCTTCGCCATGCCCACTTCGTCGATGGTCAGCGCGACCACTGAGGCGCCGAACTTGCGGGCCAGCAGCAGGCGCTCCTCGGCATGAGCCTCGCCATCCTCGAAATTGATCGAGTTGATGATGGCCTTGCCGCCATAGAGCTTCAGCGCCGCCTCGATCACTGGGGTCTCGGTGGAATCGATGACCAGCGGCGCGGTGACCGAGCCGCGCAGGCGGGTCACCACTTCGGTCATGTCGGCGATCTCGTTGCGGCCGACGAAGGCGGTGCAGACGTCGAGCGTGTGCGAGGCCTCGCGCACCTGTTCGCGGGCCATGGCGACGATGCCGTCCCAGTCCTCGTTTTCCTGGTACTGGCGGAATTTCTTCGAGCCGTTGGCGTTGCAGCGCTCGCCGATGGCCAGGAAGGCGTTTTCCTGGCGCAGGGGAACCTGGCTGTAGAGCGAGGCGACGGCGGGCACCCAATGGACCGAGCGGGTCTTGGGGGCGGGGCGCAGGTTGCCGCCCGCCAGCTTGCGCAGCATGGCATCCTGGGCGGCGATATGGGCGGGCGTGGTGCCGCAGCAGCCGCCGACCATGTTCAGTCCGTCCTCGACCACATAGCGTTCCTGCCACACCGCCAGTTCGTCCGGCCCCAGCGGATAGCGGGTCTGGCCGTCCACCAGTTCGGGCAGGCCGGCATTGGGCTGCAGCGAGATCAGGCCCGGCCAGTTCTCGGCCAGCCACTTCACATGCTCGCTCATCTCCTGCGGGCCGGTGGCGCAGTTCAGGCCGATCAGCGGCACGTCCAGCGATCTAATGACGGTGGCGGCGGCGGCGATATCGGCGCCGACCAGCAGGGTGCCGGTGGTCTCGACCGTGACCTGCACGAAGACCGGAACATCCACGCCCGCTTCCTTGCAGGCGATCTTGCATCCGTTGACGGCGGCCTTGATCTGCAAGGGGTCCTGGCAGGTCTCGATCAGGAAGGCATCCACCCCGCCGGCGATCAGGCCCGAGGCCTGGACGCGGAACGAGGCCTCCAGCGCGTCGTAATGGACATGGCCCAGCGAAGGCAGCTTGGTGCCCGGCCCGATCGAGCCCAGCACGAAGCGGTCACGGCCGTCGCGGAATTCCTCGGCGGCTTCACGCGCGATCTCGGCGGAACGCTTGTTCAGCTCGAAGGCCATTTCGCTGATGCCGAATTCGCCCAGCGTGATGGGCGAGGCGCCGAAGGTGTTGGTCTCGACCATATCCGCCCCGGCGGCGTAATAGCGCCGGTGGATTTCCCGGATCACGTCGGGCCGCGAATGGGACAGGATGTCGGTGCAGTTCTCGTGTCCCATGAAGTCGCCGTCCACGGTCAGGCTCATGGACTGCACCTGGGTGCCCATGCCGCCGTCGCACAGCAGGACGCGGTTGGACAGATGGTCGAGGATCTTGCTCATTCTTCTTCCTGACGTTCAGGCGATGGCTGAAAGGGCGGCTGGTCCGCTTTACCCTTCGAGACGCCCCTGGCGGGGCTCCTCAGGGTGAGGCTACACATATGTTCAATTTTGTCCTCGTCCTGAGGAGGCCCCAAAGGGGCCGTCTCGAAGGACGGGAACTCAGGCGGTTTGCACGGCGGTATCGCGCGGTGCGCGCACGCCCAGGATATGGCAGATGGCGAAGGCCAGATCGGCACGGTTCAGGGTATAGAAGTGGAAATGCTCCACCCCGTCGGCGGCCAGGGTGCGGCATTGTTCCATGGCCAGGGTGGCGGCGACCAGCTTGCGGGTTTCCGGGTCGTCGTCCAGCCCCTCGAACAGCGTGCCCATCCAGCTGGGCACCGTCGCGCCGCAGACCTTGGAGAACTTCACCACCTGGGCGAAATTGGTCACGGGCAGGATGCCCGGCACCACCGGCACGGTGATGCCGGCGGCCAGCACGCGGTCCATGAAGCGGCGATAGACGTCGACATCGAAGAAATACTGGGTGATGGCGCGGGTGGCGCCCGCGTCGATCTTGCGCTTCAGGTTGTCCAGGTCGAACTGGGCGCTGGGCGCGTCGGGATGGGCCTCGGGATAGGCCGCCACCGAAATCTCGAAATCATGCAGCCGCTTCAACCCCTCCACCAGATCCGCGGCATAGGCATAGCCGTCGGGATGGGGGCGATAGCCGCCCTGGCCCTCGGGCGCATCGCCGCGCAGCGCGACGATGTGGCGGATGCCTTCGTCCCAGTAACGCTGCGCCACCTCGTCGATCTCGGCCTTCGAGGCGCCGACGCAGGTCAGATGGGCGGCGGGTTCCAGGTTGGTCTCGCGGCGGATGCGCGCCACGGTCTCGTGGGTGCGCTCGCGCGTCGAGCCGCCCGCGCCATAGGTCACCGAGACGAAGCGCGGCGCAAGCGGTTCCAGGCGCTTGACGCAGTCCCACAGGGATTGCTGCATCTTCTCGGTCTTGGGCGGGAAGAACTCGAAGGACACCTTGATGCCCGACGGCACCGGGGCGGCGATGGCGGGTTCATCCAGCGGACGGGGAAGGCTCACGCTGCGGCTCCTTTTTGCAGGCTGGTCTTGGCGGCGGCGTCCAGGGGATTGCGGGCCAGCCAGAGAGTGACGGTCAGGGGATTGCCGGGCAGGCGGACGGGCTGGCCGGGCTCCAGATGGGCGCGGCGGAACCATTGATGGACTTCCTCGTCCGAGAAGCCGAGACGGCGATGATTATAGAGGCTGCGTAGGTCTTCCAGGTCGTGGGGGGCGAAATCCACCACGGCCAGGCAGCCGCCGGGGCGCAGCATCCGCGCCGCCTCGGCCACGGCCGCGCCGGGATCTTCGGCGAAATGGAGGACCTGGTGAATGGTCACGGCATCGAAGGACGCGCCGGGCAAAGGCAGGTTGTACATGTCGCCCTGGCGGATATCGCAATTGCGCGCCCCGGCCTGTTCGAGATTGGCGCGCGCCACCGACAGCATCTCGCGGGATTGGTCGAAGCCGATGGCGCGTTCGACATGCGGGCTCAGGATTTCCAGGACGCGGCCGGTGCCGGTGCCGATATCCAGCAGGTCGCGGATCGGCTCGCCGGACAGCAGGGCGTCGAGCATCGCCTTCTCGACCACGCGCTCGTCCACATGCAGCGAGCGGATGCTGTCCCATTGGGCGGCATTGTTGCTGAAGAAGGCCGCCGCCGCCTCGGCGCGCGCCTGCTTGATGCCGGCCAGGCGTTCGGCATCAAGCGCGAGCAGCGGGTCGTCTGCGGGCAGCAGGTCCAGCACGCGGGGCGCCAGGGCCGCCCCCAGGCCGTCGCGGGCGAGGCGGTAGAAGACGAAGGCGCCTTCGCGGAAACGGTCGAGCAGCCCGGCCTCGACCATCAGTTTCAGGTGGCGCGAGACACGCGGCTGGCTTTGGCCCAGGATGTGGGTCAACTCGGTGACCGTCAGCTCGCCCTGGGCCAGCAAGGCGATCAGGCGCAGCCGGGTCGGTTCGGCCGCCGCCCGCAATCCCGCCAAAAGCTGTTCCATGCCGCTCTCATGTCTTGTGTGCAAAGTCAGGACATAAACATATCTTTATATCCGGATGGCGGCAAGAGCCTCTTACGCTTTTCCCCCTATGGCCAGGAAGGGAACATGTTGGGCGCTGGTAATCGCCCCGAGGCTGTGTTACCTCAAACGTTATTTCGCCCGGTCCGGCAGAGGGCAAGGCGGGACGTAGAGTTGATGGAACAGGACGGACGCTCTGATGCTTGTTTCTTTGTCAGGCCGCTTTGCTGCCACGCTGGCTTCGGTAATGCTGCTGGCCGGCTGTGCGTCTGTGCCTCCGGAAGACGATCCGGTGGCCCGTGCTGCCTATGAAGAGGCCAATGACCCGCTGGAGCCGTTGAACCGCGGCATCTTCACCTTCAACCAGGGCGTGGACACCATGTTCATCCGCCCGGCGGCCGAGGCCTATCGCGGCCTGACGCCGCGCTTCGCCCGCGACCGCGTCAATGACGCCCTGGACAATCTGGGGGCGCCGCTGGATGCCGGCAACAACCTGCTGCAGGGCGATTTCCGCAATGCCGGGGTGATGGTGCTGCGCCTGCTGGTCAACACCACCTTCGGCGTGTTCGGCATCATGGATGTGGCCACGCCCATGGGATTGGTGGCCAAGAAGGAAGATTTCGGCCAGACCCTGGCGGTCTGGGGAATCGGCGAGGGTCCCTATCTGGTGCTGCCTCTCCTCGGCCCGTCCAATCCGCGCGATGCCGTCGGTTTCGCCGTCGATTCCTTCCTCGATCCGGTCGACCGGATCGCCGTGAATAACGACGCGGAAGGGTTTACGATCGCACGAACCGGGGTAAGGGTCATTGCCGCGCGCGAAGAAATGCTCGATGTTCTGGACGACATCGAACGGACGTCCCTGGACTATTATTCCGCCATTCGCAGCCTGTATCGTCAGCGCCGCGACGCGGAAATCCGCAACGGTGCCGTGCCCGGTCCCGCTTCATCCCCTGGCCATTTCGATTGGGAGCAGGAGATGGAGCAAGGGGCGGACGCGGCTGACAAGGCTCGCTGATCGCTGATGCTGACTCGTAGACTGTTTCTCTCGGCTGCCCTGGCCCTTGGGCTGTCCAGCGCTTTCGCCGTCATGCCCGCCCGTGCGCAGGGCGAGGCCGAGGCGCGTGATTTCATTCAAACCCTGGCAAGCGAGGCCCTTGAGGCCGTCGTCGCGCCGGTGCCCGTGCCCCAGAAGATCAACCACTTCCGCCAGCTCTTCATCAAGGGTTTCGATCTGCCGGAAGTCTCGCGCTTTGTGCTGGGCCGCTATTGGCGCGGCTCCACGCCCGAACAGCAGCAGGAATTCCTGTCCCTGTTCAGCGAAATGACCGTGCTGACCTGGGCGCGGCGCTTCATGGATTATGCCGACCAGGCCGGCGGCACCAGCATCCAGGTCACCAACACCACGCCCGACGGTGAGCACGGCATGCTGGTCGAGACCCGGGTCCTGCGTCCCGGCGGCCAGCCGCCGATCCTGGCGACCTGGCGCCTGCGCAGCACCTCGGGGCAATGGCAGGTGGTCGATATCGTGGTGGAAGGCGTCAGCATGGCCATCACCTATCGTTCGGAATATTCCTCCGTCCTGCGCGCCCAGGGCGGCACCATGGACGGCCTGCTTGATGTCATGCGGCGCCGGGTGGCGCAAATGCAGGCGGAATACGGGCTGTAATAGTTTCTGGCGGACAGGCCGTTCTGTAGAAAGGCGCCCCTTGCGGGCGCCTTTTTCGTTTCCGCATCCGCTGTCGAAGCTCCGGATCTATCCTGGCTTGTCTTGAACAGGCCGCTTTGCCACCCCTTATCATCTTAATCGCAAAAACAACGGCTTTCCGTCAGGGAAGGGGAGGCATCACATGCTGGTTAACACGATTCTGGCAGCCAAGGGGCGACGGGTGGAAACAATCGGGCCCGACGCCAGCGTGGCCGAAGCGGCATCCAAGCTTTGGGGTGCGAAGATCGGCGCCATGGTCGTCCTGGAGGGCGAACGCATCGTCGGCATCATCTCGGAACGCGACATCGTGCGCGGTATGGCCTTGACCGGGCCGGATGTGGGCCAGCGGCCGGTACGGGACCTGATGACCACCCAGGTCCAGACCTGCTCACCCGATGCCAGGGTGGAAGACCTGATGTCGACCATGACCAGCCGGCGCATCCGCCATCTGCCGGTGGTCGAGGACGGCAAGATGGTCGGCATCATCTCCATCGGCGACATCGTCAAGAACCGTCTCGACGAAGCCACCATGGAGGTCCAGGAACTCCGGCATTACGTGGTGTCCAGCCGATAGGAACCAAGCAGCAAGGAAGGAGGCTGGCCGGAAGAATTCCGGTCAGCCCAGCTTGTCGGCCAGTTCCTTGAGCAGCTTCTGGCGCATGTCCTGTGCGCCCATCCGGGCATGAAGTTCGGCGGCGCGTTCGTAATGCTGCCGCGCCGTATCCGGCGCTTCCGCCGCCTCTAGCCGCGCCAGTTCCAGCAGGATTTCGGCTTCCCCGCGCAGGTTCCCGGCGCGGACATGCATTTCCTTGGCTTCTTCGAAGCGGATGCGGGCCTCGTCGCGCTGGCTCATCGAGCGCAGAAGCTGGGCCAGCGCGGTCAGAACGCCGGCCTCGCCCAGGATGTCGCCCTGTCCGCGCAGCAAGTCCAGCGATTGTTCCAGCGCCAGCCGCGCCCGGTCGGGTTGGCCCAGGGTGCGCAGTACGCCGGCCAGGGCGCGCAGGGTATGCGCCTCGCCCAGGCCGTCTCCGGCCCGCTGGTAGAGGTTGCGGGCCTGGCGGTAGAGGTCCCGTGCCGTGTCGTGATGGCCTTCGTCGCGCTCGATATGCCCCAGCCGCTTCAGGCAATGGGCCTCGCCGGAATTGTCTCCGGCGGCATGCAGCAGGTCGCGGGCCGATTCATAGCAATTGCGCGCTTCCCCCGTATCGCCCCGGCGATGGGCCAGTTCGCCCAGCCGGGCCAGGATGGCGCCCTGGTCGTGCTGGTCGCCCTCGGGGGCGAAGCAGCAGCGAGCCTTCACATAGCAGTCCTGGGCCTTGTCCATGTCGCCCTGCCGCAATTCCAGGTCGCCGAGCAGCATCAGGGCCTGGCCCTCGCCGCCACGGTCGTTGGCCTCGCGGTAGAGCTGCTGGGCACGGGCGAAGGCGTCGCGCGCCTTTTCGGCGTCGCCGGCGAGCCAGAGCTTCTCGGCTTCCATCAGGACTTCGTCGGGTTTTGACTGCATGTTCGGCTCGTTTCCCGGTGGTGACAGGTCTGTTTTGGGGACGTCTCTGTCATAACGTGGGGGCGCTCGGTCCGCCGGTAAACTCCTCCAAGGCTGCTAAACTCTTCTAAGGCTTCAGCCTTATGACTTTCCTTGGGGCCCACAGTTCATTAAATCTATCTCATGATCCAGCGCTCCCTTCTTGCGGCCTCAGCGGCCCTCACCCTTATCGCTTTCGTCGACGTCCCGGCTGCACAGGCGTCAGATTGCACTGCCCCGCCTGGGCCAAAGGTCAATTGGACCCGTTGCTACCTTGACGGCCGCAATCTCTCTTCGGAGAATTTGTCGGGAGCGATCCTCATGGATGCGACGTTCCAGCGGGCCCAGATGAACGAAGTCAACATGAGCGATGCCAACGCTTTTCGCTCGAAATTCTTCAGCACCCAGTTGCGGGGCGCCGTGCTTGATGGCGGCAATTTCAGCAATGCCGACTTCACGCGCTCGAATCTCGAAGGGGCATCGCTGAAGAATGTGGATCTCCGCCGTGCCCGTCTCTACGGCACCAATCTGCGGGAGGCCAATCTAACGGGCGCCCGGACGCTGGGGGCGGATTTCATGTATGCCGATCTCTCGGGCGCCACTTGGATCGATGGGGAGCGTGTCTGCGCCGAAGGCTCGATCGGCCAGTGTAATTGACGGCACAGCCCCAGAAGCGGAGAGGCGAAAGCGTGGAATGGGCGGAGGATTATCACGAACGCGCCTGGCGGACGGCGCGTCGGGCCCTGGCCATCATGCTGCGGCTGGAACTGTCGCCGACCCCGCGGAATTTCGCGCTCTTCTGCGCCTATGTAGGGGGCTCTGACGCCGCGCTGGTGAAGGCGGTGGACCAGGCCATGGCGATGCCCGGCGGCTTGACCGACACGGCCTGCGCCAAGCTGCACCAAGCCCATCTGCATGGCCTCGAGGCCGAGGAATTGCGGACGGCATCGGCGCGGATGGAGAAAGCCCTGCGGCAGGCCTTCGCCGCCATCGGCACGGCTTCGGATGGAGCCGGGCGCTACGGCCGCGCGCTCTCGCGCTTTACCGGGGGCCTATCGCAGAGGGAAGAGGACCTGCCGGATCTGGCGCCGCTCCTGGAGGAATCCGAGGAAATGGTGCAGGCCAATCGCGCCTTGCAGGAGCAATTGGTGGCGTCCTCGGCGGAGATCTTGCGCCTGCGCCAGGACATGGATGCCTTGCGCCGTGAAGCGGCTACCGATCCGCTGACCGGAATCGCCAATCGCCGCAGCTTCGACGAGGCCATGGGCTCGGCCATCCGCCAGGAAAATGCGGCGCCGGGCGGCCTCAGCCTGCTGATGGTCGATATCGATCATTTCAAGGCGTTCAACGACAGCTGGGGCCACCAGATGGGCGATCAGGTGCTGAAGCTCGTGGCGCGGGTCCTGGTGGATTGCATACGGGAAGGGGATCTGCCCGCCCGTTTCGGCGGCGAGGAATTCGCCGTCCTGCTGCCCGGTGCCCGCTTGTCGCAGGCGGTGGAAATCGCCGAGGCGATTCGTTCGGCCGTGGCCGAAAAGAAGGTGATCAACCGCCGGACAGGTCAGGATCTGGGACAGGTCAGCCTGTCGGTGGGGGTGGCGGAATACCGCCCGGACGAAACGGCCGAGCAGTTGATCGAGCGGGCGGACAGGGTGCTGTATCTGGCCAAGCGCGACGGCCGCAACCGCGTGATGGCCGATACCGCCGATTTGGCCGCCGCCGGGTCGTAAGGGCCGGCGACAGGCAAACCCCCGGCCTTGCGGCGCGGGGGCTTCCCTGCGGTAACGGAAATTAGTGCGAGAACAGCACCGGCACGGTCATGTGCTGCATGATATGCCGGGTGGCGCCGCCCAGAACCAGTTCGGTCAGGCGGGTGCGTCCATAGGCGCCCATCACCATCATGTCGGCGCCTTCCTCGGCGGCACGGGACAGCAACATGTCGCCGACATCCATGTCCTCGCCGCCGATGTGATGGCAGACGGCGGGAACGTCGTGGCGGGCCAGGTGCAGGCAGATATCGGCGCCGGGAACCTCGCCATGGCCGCGCGCGCCCTTGCCGGGCTTGGGATTGACCGCCAGTACGTTGACCTGGGTGGCGCGGGTCAGGAGCGGCAGGGCGTCGTTGACGGCGCGGGTGGCCTCGCGGCTGCCGTTCCAGGCCACCAGGATGTTCTTGCCGATCACCGGGAAACGGCCGGCATAGGGCACCACCAGGACCGGGCGGCCGACTTCGAGCAGCAGATGGTCGGTCAGGTTGTTGCGGGCGGCCTGGTCGTCACTTTCGGGGTCGATCTGACCGGTGATCAGCAGATCGGCGTAGCGGCCGTGCAGCGACACGGCCTCGACCAGATCGCCATGGGCTTCGCGCCATTCGAAGGACACGCCGGACAGGCGGCACTGGTTTTCGAAGGCGGTTTTGGACTTGTCATGGGCCTCGCGGGCGAATTCTTCCTGGAACTGGGCGATCTGGGAGCCGTATTGGGCCATCACGAAACCCGGCACATTGGTCCGGGGATGGACGAACAGGCCGACCAGATGGGCTCCGTGCTCGACCGCCAGATTGGCCGCAACCTCGAGACGGGCGGGGCATTGGGCGGTGTTGTCCACGTAGACCAGGATATCCTTGAAAGGCATTTGGTTCCTCCTCGGCGCGCTGGGGATTGGCGCCGGAACAAAGATTGCCTGGACAGTATAGCCGAGGTGGAGGCAATTATCACTACTCGGGGAAGGGAGATTGCGCTTCCCTCCGGGTCGGAGAGGCATGGTGGAAATACGGCGTAGCCGTCCTCACATGCTGGGAAGTGGCTAATGGCAGGGCAGGCAGCATGTTTGGCATAACCCGCGCCCCGGAAATCGACCGTCCCGGCCTGACTTGGTTCAACACGTCGGGGCCGTTGTCCCTGCGCCGGGTCGCGGGGCGCATCGTCATTCTCGACTTCTGGACGTCCTGCTGCATCAACTGCATCCATGTCCTGCCGTCCCTGCGCCGCATCGAGGAGGCCTATCCCAACGAAGTGGCGGTGATCGGCATCCATTCGCCGAAATTCGAGGCCGAGCGCGACCCGCAGGCCCTGGCCAAGGCGATCGCGCGCTACGACATCCAGCACCCGGTGGCGCATGATCCGCAGATGCTGCTTTGGCAGGAATATGCGGTGCGCGCCTGGCCGACCTTGGTCTTCGTCTCGCCCGACGGCTATGTCATGGGCCAGTTGGCGGGCGAGCCTCATCCCGACCGCCTGCTCGACGGTATCGGCGACATGGTGCGTGAATTCTGGGAGCGGGGCGAGTTGAAGGCGATGCCGCTCGATTTCGCCCCCGTCGAGGAAAGCGGCGCCATGCTGCGCTTTCCCGGCAAGATCAAGCCGGTGCCCGGGCGCGAGAAGCTGTGGGCGGTGGCCGATGCGGGCCATCATCAGGTGGTGCTGCTCGATGACGAGGGGCAGGAGCGGGCGCGGTTCGGCTCGGGCCGCCGCGGGTTCGGCGACGGTCCCGCCGACCAGGCATGCTTCGATTCGCCGCAAGGGCTGGTCTGTTCCGAGGAGGCCATCTATGTGGCCGATACCGGCAACCACGCCATCCGCCACATCGACCGCGCGAGCGGCATGGTGAGCACCCTGGCCGGTACGGGCATGCGCGGCACGGTGCTGAAAGTGCCCGAAGCGGGCGAGGAGGTGGCCCTGGCCTCTCCCTGGGATCTGGAACTGGACGAGGGGCGGCACCTTTACTTCGCCAATGCCGGCACCCACCAGCTCGGCGAACTGGACCTGGAGACGGGCATTCTGCGGGCCCTGGCCGGATCGGGGGCGGAAAACATCGTGGACGGACCGGCCATGACGGCCCAACTGGCGCAGCCCAGCGGCCTGGCCCTCTCCCCCGACGGCCACAGCCTCTACTTCGCCGACAGCGAAACCTCTTCCATCCGCCGCCTGTCCCTGGCCGAGCGCAAGGTGGAAACCCTGGTCGGCAGCGGCCTGTTCGACTTCGGCCATGTCAACGGCCCCTTCCCCCAGGCGCGATTGCAGCATGCCCTGGGCGTGGCGGCGGTGGATGGACGGCTCTACGTGGCCGACAGCTATAACGGCGTGGTGCGGGTGCTGGACCTGGAGGCGGAAACGGTCAGCGACCTGGACGGCCCCCAATGCATCGACCCGGTCTGCTTTCCCGCCGCCGAACCGGCGGGAATCGTGGCGGACGGGCCGGAAAGGTTGTTGCTGTCCGACACCAACAACCACCGCATCCTGGAATATCGCCTCGACGGCAACACCTATCGAAGCTGGGCTTGAAGCGCGGTTGCCAATGCGTTGCTCCCATGCCCGTCCGGCGTTAGACTTCGCCATCCGGGTGGGCGGATATAACAAGGGGGCTTCGTCATGGCGGCCAAGAGCCGGTCCGCGATCATTGCGGAAATAGAACATCACATCGACAAGCACGGCGGCATCTATACGGACTGGTTCGTGGGATATACGGCCACGCCGAAGAAGCGCCTGTTCACGGACCATGGCGTCCGGCAGAACGGCGATGCCTGGATCGCCCGGCGTGCCCTGGACGATTTGCAGGCGCGCGAGGTCGAGGAATATTTCCGTTCGGTCAGGCGTTGCGGGGGCGTCGCGACCTCGGGGAACCCGGATGCCGTCTATGTCTATGCCTATCTGCGGAAGCGGCACACCAAACCCTAGCCTTCGGCGTCACGCCCTGTTCATGACGCGGCGGCGGACACAGATCTATGATAAATAAAGAGACCGGCGCCGCCGGTCTTCCTTTTCCCGTTCTGTCCCGTCTGTGTTCATCCGAGTTTTCCGCGTATCGCGGCCTGAGGTGCGGGAGACCTGGTCTTTTCCGGCGGGGGCGGGACGGGGCCTGCATGTCGTCAACTTTTGAGGGGACTGCGCCATGACCTCCAACAGCATCGCCGAAGCCGACAAGGCCAGCCTGCTTCATCCCTATACCAATCTGGTGCGTCATCAGAGCGTGGGCCCCCTGGTCATCACCCGGGGCGAGGGCGTGTATGTCTTCGACGAACAGGGCCGCGCCTATATCGAGGGCATGGCGGGGCTGTGGTGCACCGCCCTGGGCTGGGGAGAGGAGCGCCTGGCGAAGGCGGCGGCCGATCAGATGATGCGGCTGGGCTTCTATCACGGCTTCACCCACAAGAGCCACGACCCCATGATCCGGCTGGCCGAGAAGCTGCTGGAACTGGCGCCGGTGCCCATGTCCAAGGTCTTCTTCGCCAATTCCGGCTCGGAAGCCAACGACACCGCCATCAAGATGGTGTGGTACTACAACAACGCCCTGGACCGGCCGCGCAAGAAGAAGATCATCTCGCGCCTGCGGGGCTATCACGGCGTCACCGTGGCGGTGTCCTCACTGACGGCGCTGCCCCATAACCAGCGCGGCTTCGACGCCCCGACCACGCCCTATCTCCAGACCGATTGCCCGCATTACTGGCGTCACGGCAAGCCCGGCGAAAGCGAGGAAGACTTCGCCACCCGCCTGGCCGAGAACCTGGAAAAGCTGATCCTGGCTGAAGGTCCCGACACGGTGGCGGCGCTGATCGCCGAGCCGGTGATGGGGGCGGGCGGGGTGATCGTGCCGCCGGCCACCTATTTCGAGAAGATCCAGGCGGTCCTGCGCAAATACGACGTGCTGCTGATCGCCGACGAGGTCATCTGCGGCTTCGGCCGCACCGGCGCCCGTTGGGGCTCGGAAACCTTCGGCCTGAAGCCCGACATCCTTACCATGGCCAAGGCGCTGTCCTCGGGCTATGCGCCCATTTCCGCGCTGATGCTGACCGCGCCGCTTTATGACGTGATCGCCGAATACAGCGACCGCCTCGGTCTGTTCGGCCATGGCTACACCTATTCCGGCCATCCCGTCTCGGCGGCGGTGGCGCTGGAGACCCTGGCGATCTACGAGGAGCGCGACATCCTGGGCCATGTCGCCGAGGTCGCCCCGGTCTTCCAGCAAGGCTTGCGCCGCTTGGCGGATCATCCGCTGGTGGGCGAGGCGCGTGGCGTGGGGCTGGTCGGCGCGGTGGAACTGGTGAAGGACAAGGCCAGCCGCGAGAGCTTCGACCCGGCCCTGGGGCTGGGGCCGAAGGTGGTCGCCTTCGCGCAGGAGCAGGGGCTGATCACTCGCGCCATGGGGGATGTCATCGCCATGTCGCCACCTCTGGTTATCAAAGCGGAAGAGGTCCGGGACATGCTGTCCCGGCTGGAGAGGGCGCTGGACCTCGCTGAAAGTTGGGTCGCGGCAAACGCATAGCTGAAGAGACCATATTTTTTGACTGGATGTGTTGCACCTGGGAGGGACAAGACATTAGGATTACGTGAAATCGCCTAGCTTGCGGGTGTCCGAGGAGGACTTATGGATTACGAGACATTCTTCGCCGACAAGATCTCTGGATTGAAGGCCGAAGGGCGCTATCGCATCTTCGCCGATCTGGAGCGTCAGGCCGGCCGCTTCCCGATGGCGAAGAATTATCGTAACGGCAAGGTCGAGGACGTCACCGTCTGGTGCAGCAACGACTATCTCGGCATGGGACAGCATCCCGAGGTGGTCGAGGCCATGGTCGAGGCCGTGCGGATGTGCGGGGCCGGGGCCGGGGGGACGCGCAACATCTCGGGGACGAACCATTACCATGTGCTGCTGGAAGAAGAGCTGGCGGCCTGGAACGGTAAGGAAGCCGCGCTGATCTTCACCTCGGGCTATGTCGCCAACCAGACCACCCTGTCCACCCTGGGGACGCAGATCCCCGACCTGCTGATCCTGTCGGACGAACTGAACCACAATTCCATGATCGAGGGCATCCGCCACGGTCGCAGCGCCAAGGTCATCTGGCGCCATAACGATCTGGCCGACCTGGAAAGCAAGCTGGCGGCTCAGCCGCTGGAGCGGCCCAAGCTGATCGCCTTCGAATCCGTCTATTCCATGGACGGCGATATCGCCCCGCTGGCGGAAATCTGCGATCTGGCCGAACGCTACAACGCCATGACCTATCTGGATGAGGTCCATGCGGTGGGCATGTATGGCGAGCAGGGATCGGGCGTGGCCGAGCGGGACGGCGTGGCCGACCGCATCACCATCATTCAGGGCACCATGGCCAAGGCCATGGGCGTGGTCGGCGGCTATATCGCCGGTTCCGCCGCGATGGTGGATTTCATCCGCAGCTTCGGCCCCGGCTTCATCTTCTCTTCCGCCTTGCCGCCGGCGGTGGCGGCGGGCGCGCTGGCCAGCGTCAAGTATCTGCGCAGCCATCCCGAATTGCGCCATCGCCATCATGAGCGGGCGGCGACGCTGAAGAAGCGCCTGACCCAGGCCGGACTGCCCCTCATCGACTCCGTCAGCCATATCGTGCCGGTGATGGTGGGCGATGCGACCTTGTGCAAGCAGGCCAGCGACGACCTGCTGGCGCGCCACAAGATCTATGTCCAGCCCATCAATTACCCCACCGTGCCCAAGGGGACGGAAAGGCTGCGCATCACGCCCACGCCGCTGCATGACGACGCCATGATGGACCGTCTGGTGAACGCGCTGGTGGATGTGTGGCACCGGCTGGGCCTGAAGAAGGACGCCGCCTGAACGGCGTCTTCTGTACGAGAAGAAGGCGGGCACAAAAGGCCATAACTATAGTATGGCTTTACTTTGCGCCCGTCCACCCCTATATGAATGAGATTAGTTCGCATTTAGGGGGCGCGCGATGTTTGCCGACAATACGCTGACGCCAAAGGAAGCCGTTCGTCTCTGCGCTTTGGGCACGGTTGCTTCCGCGCCCTTGCATTATAGCGAGCTTGCCGGTTCGGTCCGGCACTTCATCAGCCGCATCATGGGGCCGTCGCTGGACCTGATGGGCACTTCCATCGAATTGTTGCGCTATGAAGGGCTGATCGAGGCCCTGGACGGCAAGGGGATGGAGGACAATGCCGTTCTCGCCATCACCGAGGCCGGACGCCAGGAACTCCACACCCTGCTGACCGCCAGGCTGCGTTCGGGCACCGACCTGACCAAGCTGGTGGTGGCCCTGAAGTTCCGCTTCATGCATCTGCTGAACGAGGAAGACCGTCAGGCCCAGGCCGACCAGCTTCTCGATTCCAGCGAAACCGAACTCGCCCGCCTGCTGGACCTGCGCCAGCATCATGTGCGCGAGACCAACGCCCAGACCGGCGATCCCCTGCTCGACTGGCTCGACCACGAGATCGACCAGCTCGAACGCCGCCTGCAATGGCTGGAGAAGTTCCGGGCGTCGCTGTAGGGCGGCGTTCCGTCTTTCTTCGAGGAAGGCGAAAGGCCGGGGCGTCGCTTCCTGTTGCAGACCGACCCCGACCTGCGCTATTGGCTCGGCTTTCCCTTGCGCAGCCGGAGCCTCCGCCATGACCTTGAAGATCGCCCCCAGTATTCTGTCCGCCGATTTCGCCCGCCTGGGCGAGGAAGTGCGCGCGATCGATGAAGCCGGTTGCGACTGGGTGCATATCGACGTGATGGACGGTCATTTCGTGCCCAACATCACCATCGGCCCGGCGGTGGTGAAGGCACTGCGTCCGCACAGCAAGAAGGTCTTCGACGTCCATCTGATGATCGACCCGGTCGATCCCTATATCGAGGACTTCGTGAAGGCCGGCAGCGATATCATCACCGTCCATGCCGAGGCCGGGCGCCATCTCGACCGCACGTTGCAGCTGATCCGTTCCTTTGGCGTCAAGGCGGGCGTGTCGCTGAACCCTGCCACCCCGGAAACCGCCATCGAATATGTCCTCGACAAGCTGGACCTGGTGCTGGTCATGTCGGTCAATCCCGGCTTCGGCGGCCAGAGCTTCCTGGAAAGCCAGGTCGAGAAGATTTCCCGTATCCGCCGCATGATTGGCGACCGGCCGATCGAACTTCAGGTGGATGGCGGCGTGACGCCCGACAATGCCGGCCGCATCGCCGCCGCCGGGGCCAGCGTCGTAGTGGCGGGTAGCGCGGTCTTCAAGGGCGGGGACTATGCCGGTAACATTGCTGCCTTGAAGAAGGCTTCTACCGCGGCGTGAGTGATCGCACCCGTGAAGGCCGGGGAGGGGATGCCTCCCCGGCCTTTTTTATTGGGGATCAAGGGGGTGCCGCAGGCCGTCCCGATCCCTGTGGTAGAGGAGGGGAGAGGGCTTGGCATGCGCTGTAACATAACTTTCACAAATCCGTCATCTCCGCGAAACACAACGCAGCTATTGTCCGACGGCACGCGGCAGGACCTGCTGCCGTAAATACTCTCGGAGGGACTATGATCAGGAAGAGTTTGGCTGTGGCAGCTCTGGCCACCCTGGCGTTCACTGCCACTGCTGAAGCCCGCGACCAGATCCGTATCGTTGGCTCGTCCACCGTCTATCCGTTCTCGACGGCGGTTGCCGAGCAGTTCGGCCGTGGGTCGAACTTCAAGACTCCCGTGGTGGAGTCGACCGGTTCGGGCGGCGGCTTGAAGCTTTTCTGTGCCGGTGTCGGCGTGCAGCATCCCGACATCACCAATTCCTCGCGTCGTATCAAGAAGTCCGAAGTCGAGCAATGCGCCGAAAACGGCGTCGCCGAAGTCGTGGAACTGAAGATCGGCTTCGACGGTATCGTGCTGGCCAGCTCGAAGAAGGGCCAGCCGATGGACCTGAGCCGCGAGCAGGTCTTCCTCGCCCTGGCCAAGCAGGTGCCGGTGGATGGCAAGCTGGTCGACAATCCGTACCGCAACTGGAGCGACGTCGATCCGTCCCTGCCCAACGAACGCATCGAAGTCCTGGGCCCGCCGCCGACCTCGGGCACCCGTGACGCCTTCGTCGAGCTGGTGATGGAAGAGGCGTGCAACCAGTTCCCCGAAATCGCCGCCCTGAAGGACAACTCCGCCGCCCATAAGGCCGCCTGCGCCACCATTCGTGAAGACGGCGCCTATATCGAAGCCGGCGAAAACGACAACCTGATCGTCCAGAAGCTGGATGCCAACCCCAAGGCCGTCGGCATCTTCGGTTACAGCTTCCTCGACCAGAATGCCGACAAGCTGCAGGGCGCTCGCATGAACGGCGTGGAGCCGACCTTCGAGAACATCGCCGATGCCAGCTATCCGGTTTCGCGTGCGATGTACATCTACATCAAGAAGGCCCATGTCGACACCGTCCCGGGCATCCGTGAATTCATCGCCGAATTCACCAACGAACGCGCCTGGGGCCCCGAAGGCTACCTGGCCGACAAGGGTCTGATCCCGCTGCCGGACGACGAGCGCAAGCAGGCTGCGGAACAGGCCGCTACGCTGGCCCCGCTGATGATGTAAAAAAGGATCTGAACGGATCCTGACGGTTCAGGCCGGCGGTCCCTTGGGCCGCCGGCTCCCGCTTCCCTAAAGCTTGTCGAGCCAGATGCAACTCCTCCCCTTGGTCATCGCTCTGCTGGTGCTGACATCCATCGGTTATTATCTCGGCCGCGGCCGGGCTTTGACGATGGCCGGCGGCAGCTCCCGCAACCTGCATTCCCTGCCCGGCTATTACGGCTTCTACGTAGCCCTGTGGTGCGGGATCCCCGCTTTCCTCGTCCTGGCCGCCTGGCTGGCTTTCGAGCCGACGCTGGTACGCGCCTTGGTGATGAACAGCCTGCCGCCCAGCGCCCAGGCGCTGCCCGAAGGCGAGTTGCGCCTGCTGATGAACGAGGTCCGCCAGTTCGCCGGGGGCCGTAGCTACGGCCGCGAGCCGAGCGAGATCGTCATCGCCGCCGCCGAATATTATACCAGCCTGAAGACCACCGGCTTCGCCGCGCTGATCGTCTTCTCCCTGTCGCTGGCCGTTGCCGGTCTGGCCTGGGGGCGCAAGCGCATTCATCAGCAGTTGCGGGCCCGCGTCTCGGTGGAACGGGCGGTGAAGGTCTTCCTGATCATCAGTTCGACCATCGCCGTCTTCACGACCATCGGCATCGTGATGTCGCTGCTGTTCGAGAGCATCCGCTTCTTCCAGGCCGTGCCGCCGATGGAATTCCTGTTCGGCCTGAACTGGAGCCCGCAGACCGCGATCCGCGCCGACCAGGTGGGCAGCAGCGGTGCCTTCGGCGCCGTTCCGCTGTTTGCCGGCACCCTGCTGATCAGCCTGATCGCCATGACCGTCGCCGTGCCGGTGGGGCTGTTTTCCGCCATCTATATGGCCGAATACGCGCCCTCGCGGGTGCGTGCGGTGGTCAAGCCGCTGCTGGAAGTGCTGGCGGGCATTCCCACCGTCGTTTACGGCTTCTTTGCCGCCCTGACCGTTGCGCCCTTCCTGCGCGACAGCGGCTCCGTCCTCGGCCTGTCGGTGGCGTCGGAAAGCGCCTTGGCCGCCGGTCTGGTCATGGGAATCATGATCATCCCCTTCATCTCGTCCCTGTCCGACGACGTCATCACCTCGGTGCCGCACAGCCTGCGCCAGGGGTCCTACGGCCTGGGGGCGACGAAGTCCGAGACCATCCGTCAGGTGGTGATCCCCGCGGCGCTGCCGGGCATCGTCGGCGGTGTCCTGCTGGCCGCCTCGCGCGCCATCGGCGAGACCATGATCGTGGTGATGGCCGCCGGTCTGGCCGCCAACCTGACCGCCAATCCTTTCGAAGCCGTGACCACCGTCACGGTGCAGATCGTCACCCTGCTGGTGGGCGACCAGGAATTCGACAGCCCCAAGACCCTGGCTGCCTTTGCGCTGGGCCTGGTGCTGTTCTGCGTGACCCTGGTGCTGAATGTCGTGGCCTTGCACGTCGTGCGCAAATATCGGGAAAAATATGACTGAGATGTCCCAGACCGTTACGGCGCCGACGGATGCGGCGGCCCGTAAGGCTCGGCAAGACGCCCGTCTGCGGAAGCGTCATGCCGCCGAGCGCCGTTTCCGCGCGCTTGGCATCGCCTCAATCATCATTGCCCTGACCTTCCTGGGGCTGCTGTTCACCACCATCATCGGCAAGGGCTATACCGCCTTCATGCAGTCGCATCTGACGCTGGAGGTGTATTTCGATCCGGCCGAGATCGACCCTGCCGGGACGCGCGATCCCCAGGCATTGGCCACGGCCAATTACATTGCCCTGGCGCGGCAGTCGCTGCAGGACCTCTTCCCCGAGGCGACCTCGCGCAACGACCGCCGCCAGATGAACGCGCTGCTGAGCGTCGGCGCCGATCTGGAATTGCGCCGCATGGTCGAGGCCAATCCGGAGATCATCGGTACCACCCAGCGCGTCGTCCTGCCGGCTTCCGCCGATGTCGACATGGTGGTCAAGGGGCATATCGGCCGCGACGCGGTCGAGGGTGGCCGTGTCAGCCAGCAGCAGCTGGATTGGATCGCCCATCTGGAAGCCCAGGACATGCTGGCGCTGCAATTCAACACACGCTTCTTCACCGCCGGTGATTCCCGCGAGCCGGAACTGGCGGGCATCAAGGGCGCGGTGATGGGCTCGTTCTACGCCATGCTGGTGACGGTGGCCCTGTCCTTCCCGCTGGGCGTGGCGACGGCGATCTATCTCGAGGAATTCGCCCCCAAGAACCGCTGGACCGACCTGATCGAGGTCAACATCAACAATCTGGCGGCGGTGCCTTCCATCGTCTTCGGCCTGCTGGGTCTGGCGGTCTTCCTGCAATTCTTCAACCTGCCACGATCGGCGCCGCTGGTCGGGGGGCTGGTGCTGACGCTGATGAGCCTGCCGACCATCATCATCGCCTCGCGCGCTGCACTGAAGGCGGTGCCGCCGTCGATCCGCCAGGCCGCCACCGGCCTGGGCGCCTCGAAGCTGCAGGTGGTGCTCCATCACGTCCTGCCGCTGGCGATGCCCGGCATCCTGACCGGCACCATCATTGCCCTGGCCCAGGCCCTGGGCGAGACGGCGCCGCTGCTGATGATCGGCATGGTGGCCTTCGTGGTGGACATCCCGGGCGGTCCGTTCGACCCGGCCACCGCGCTGCCGGTGCAGATCTTCCTGTGGGCCGACGCGCCCGAACGCGCCTTCGTCGAACGCACGTCCGCGGCCATCATCGTCCTGCTGGGCTTCCTGGCGGTGATGAACATCGTCGCGATCATCCTGCGCAAGAAATTCGAGCGCCGCTGGTAGGACAGTAGAATGAACTCCTTTGCCAACACTCCTCATTCCAAGCCGTTGGAAACCGACCGCCGGATGGTCAAGGTGTCCGCCCGCGATGTCTGTGTGCGCTATGGCGACAAGCTGGCGCTCAAGCATGTGGACCTGGACATGGAATGCAACCAGGTGACCGCGCTGATCGGTCCGTCGGGCTGCGGCAAGTCCACCTTCCTGCGCTGCATCAACCGCATGAACGACCTGATCGAGGGGGCCTCGGTCTCCGGCAGCCTGATGCTGGACGGCCAGGACATCTATGACCGGGAACTCGATCCGGTGCTGCTGCGGGCGCGGGTGGGGATGGTTTTCCAGAAGCCCAATCCCTTCCCCAAGTCGATCTACGAGAATGTGGCCTACGGCCCGCGTATCCACGGCATGGCCAACACCCGCGACGAGCTGGACGAGATCGTGATGACCAGCCTGGAGAAGGCGGGCCTGCTGGCCGAGGTCAAGGACCGGCTGGAAGAATCCGGCACCGGCCTGTCGGGCGGCCAGCAGCAGCGCCTGTGCATCGCCCGCGCCATCGCCGTCAGCCCCGAAGTGATCCTGATGGACGAACCCTGTTCGGCGCTGGACCCCATCGCCACGGCCAAGGTGGAGGAACTCATCGACGAATTGCGGCAGAACTTCACCATCGTCATCGTCACCCATTCCATGCAGCAGGCCGCCCGCGTCTCGCAGAAGACCGCCTTCTTCCATCTGGGCGAGCTGATCGAAGTGGGCGAGACCGAGGAAATGTTCACCACTCCTCGGCACAGCCTGACCCAAGGCTATATCACTGGACGTTTCGGTTGAGGTATATCCGATCTTGTGTGACTCTTGCCCACGGCCCTGGGGGGCGCCGTGGGCAGCAAGACTGGAAGGGGCCTGGAAGATGAAGCCACTGGTCATGATCGTCGAGGACGAAGCGCCGCTGGCTACCATGCTGCGCTACAATCTCGAAAAGGAAGGCTATCGCGTCTGCGAGGCCGTCGACGGCGAAGAAGCGCTGACGGTCATCGCCGAGGCCAATCCCGATCTGGTGGTGTTGGACTGGATGCTGCCGGTCATGTCGGGGATCGAAGTCTGCCGCCAGCTGCGCCGCAAGCCGCGTACCCGCGACCTGCCCATCATCATGGTGACCGCGCGGGGCGAGGAGGGCGACAAGATCCGGGGGCTCAATACGGGGGCCGACGACTACATCACCAAGCCCTTCTCGCTGCCTGAACTGCTGGCCCGCATCAAGGCGCTGCTGCGCCGCGTGCAGCCGGCCCAGGCCAAGGGCGAATTGACCTATGAAGATATCTCGATGGACCTGACCGGCCATCGTGTCACCCGCGGCGGCCGGTCGATTCATCTGGGACCCACCGAATTCCGCCTGCTGCAATTCCTGTTGCAGCATCCGGGCTGCGTCTTCTCACGCGAGGAACTGCTCAACGCCGTCTGGGGGCCCGACATCTATGTCGAGCCGCGTACGGTCGATGTGCATATCCGCCGCCTGCGCAAGGCGTTGAACGCAGGCGAGGAGGCCGATCTTATCCGCACCGTCCGGGCGGCGGGCTATGCGCTGGATGTCAATCCGGTTGGAGTGTAGGTGGGGCAGGAGAATGACCACCAAAGGATGATAGCTCCAATGACAGATTGAGTAATAGTATCCTTATCGCCAGATCAGAGGGTAAGAGAGACGAGAGGAGCAGAGAGATGCCGCAAGGCGTATTGTATCTGATCGTCGGCCCCTCCGGCGCCGGTAAGGCGGACCTTATCGAGGCGGCTCGACGAAAGCTTGCGGAAGACGACGCCTTCGTCTTCCCGAGACGAATCATTACCCGCTCGGACAGTATGGGTGGGGGCGAAATACATCAGGCCGTGACACCCGCCCAATATGATCGTTTGCGACGGGATCACGGTTTTTCTTTGACCTGGAGCGCCTACGGCGCCAATTACGCCCTTCCTGCCAGCATCCACGACGATCTGGATGCCGGCCGCAACGTCGTAGCGATGGTTTCCCGCACCGTCGTCGAGGAAGCCCGCAACAAATTCTCCTCCGTCGAGGTGATCCTCGTCACCACCAGCCGCCCCTTGCGGCGTCGGCGTCTGGCCGCGCGCGGCGAGGCGCTGGACCTGATCGTCACCCGGTTGGACCGTGATGCCCTGCCGGTGGCGGCCGATCATCGGCTGCAGACCGATGGCGGCATAGAAGCCGCCTTGCCGCGGCTGATGTCGATCCTGCGCGAAGGCCGCTTTTCCCAGCCTACCGGCCGTCGCCGTTCCATGCTCACCGGGATGGCTGCCGCCAACCTGCGCTGAGGCCTCGTCCCCCTTCAGGCGCTTCCGCTCATCCGGAAGCGCTTTTTAACTAAATTGTCAGATGTCTGCCATCAAAGGGTAGCCGGCGGCGGCTAGGATGAACCCATCGCCGGTTTGTTTCAAAGGGCCCCCTGCTGATGGCGCAGAACGATTTCGACCTTACCCCCAGCGAGAAGAACGATATCCTGTTCCGGCTGTCCTGGCCCGGCGCGGCCAAGCCCGCCGTGCCTGCCCCCATCCATTGCGCCGGTTGGCCGGTACGGCTGTCCTTCCCCCGCCAAGTGCCCAGCCTGCCTGTCGCCCGCATCAAGATGAAGGGTGGCCCGCTCGACTGAGGCTGCCCCCAAGACTGGTTTTTGCCCGCACCTGTCGGGGGCCGTCACGGACCTCGACCCCACCCTCATCAAAATCAATAAGGGGAGCCGGCATCGGTCCGGCCGGGTGTGGGCTCAAACCTGCAAGAAGGCGACGCCATTGGCAATTCCCCCTGCGATTGCCTAGGTTAGGGAAAGAGTCACCTGGCCTGGGAAAGCGGATGGTCCTTCTTTTCAAATTCGTGGCGATGCTGGCGATCGTCCATGCCGCCATCGAGGCCCTGTCCCGTTGGGCGAGGCCGGAAAGGCGCGGCTGGTATCTGGTCGGCATCACGACCCTGGCCGCCGCCGGGCTGGCATGGATTTGACGGGCTGCGGGCAAGCACGTGCCGCAGCCTGCCGGCGATGGATTCCTTCCGGTTAAAATCCCTCTAAAATTGTGGCTTCCAGGCAGGGGAAGTGCTAGAAGTCTTCCACCTGCCAAGGAATTGGTGGCTGCCCCCTAGTCTTCGCCCGAATCCGGTGTCTGCCGGCAAGGGATGGGGAAGGGCAGGCCAAGACTTGGTATGTATAAATATGGCTTAAGCCGCGAGAAGGGCATCCGGGAAACGAGATGCCTCTTACAAAGGGACGCCACGACTTTTGGGAGGAGTGTCATCATGGCACTGTTGGACCCGTTCCGGCCAAGGCGCCGGTGCATCGTGATTCCTGCCGGTATCCGCGTCTTCCTGGCTTGCCAGGAGTAAGGCGCCATGCATCTCCGTTCTGAACTGGCCACCGACATGCTTTCGGTGGAGGATGCTCCTGCCTCGGCAGGGCAACGCACCCTGCTGCCCCAGGCCAAGCCGCGTGCGCGGCGCCTGTTCCAGTCCCTTCTCCTGATCCAGGCCTTCAGCCTCGTCGCCCTGGCCGGAATCGGCTTCATGCCCCGCGTGGTCCCCGATCTGGTTCCCCCGGTTTGGCTGGTGGGGCTGGCGGCCGGTCTGGGCGGATTGGTGCTGTGGATCCTGTGGGACCTGCTCCGCGATCATTTCGAGGACCTCAAGCTGGTGGGCGTGGCGTTGAACCAGACCCTGCGCGGCGAGGTGCCGCCCGAGCGTCTGGTGACGCGCTGGCAGGGGCCGCAGGTGGACGAAGTCGGCCATCTGGCCCGCCTGATCGTCGAGATCGCATCTGGCCGCGCCCTGGAAAAAGCCCGTCCCGACCAGCGCCTGGCCTCGGTCATCGGCGCCCTGGGCGATGCGGTCGTGGTCATCACCGAAAGCGGTCAGGTCAGCCTGATCAATTCGGCGGGGAAAAGCCTGCTGGGCGAGCAGCGGGCGGCGGTGGGAACCTCGATCTATGCCGCCTTGGATTACGACTCCCTGAGCGAGGCCATGGAACGGGCGCGGAATGCCAATCGCCGCGCCATCGAGGCCGTGCTGCTGACCGTGGACGGCGAGGAAATCCATGCCCGCATCACCGATTTCGGCGAGCACCGGGGGGCCGTGCTGACTTTCTCGGCGGAAGAGGTCGAGCATTTCCACGAGGTCGAGCATGCCTTGGACATGCATGACCGCCCACCGGAACCCTTGCCGCCGCTGGACGATACGCTGCTGTCCGAATTGCCGGGCCTGGTGCTGGATACCGAAACCACCGGGCTGGACGTCACCTATGACAGCGTCATCTCGATCGGTGCCGTGCGGACCCATGGCACCCGCATCTATCGCGGCGTGGTGATGGATTGCCTGGTCAATCCGGGACGTTCCATCCCGGCCCGCTCGACCGCCATTCACGGCATCACCAATGCCATGGTCGCCGATGCGCCGCCTTTCGGCCATGTGGTGCCGCAGTTGAACGCGCTAATGACCAACACGGTCTTCATCGGCCACAATGCAGGTTACGACATCGCCATGCTGCGCCGGGCCTATAAAGCCGCCGGACAGCCCTGGCGCGATCCGCCCTGGCTGGACGTGCTGCTGCTCTCGGCCGCCCTGGATCCCAAGGAAACCGACCTCAACCTGGAATCCATCGCCCTGCGCCTGGGGGTCAACGTCACCGCCCGTCATACCGCCCTGGGCGACGCCCTGGTGACGGCGGAAGTCTTCACCCGCCTGCTGCCCCGGCTGGAGGAACGCGGCATCCGCACTCTGGGCGACGCCGTGGAATTCTCCCAGACCGCCCGCCAGATGATCGCCGCCCAGCGTTCGGCGGGATGGTAAGGGGGATATAGAAGAAGACACAGATGAACACAGATGGGGCTGGGAAACGGGGGGAAGTCTGGGGCTGTGAGAAAGTGATCGCTCTAGTGGTTAAGAAGAGAAATCACTTTCATCTGTGTCTATCTGTGTTCATCTGTGTCCCTAAAGCCCCTTGTCAAAGGAATGCGGAACAGGAAAAAGGCCCGCTTTCCAGCGGGCCTTAAAGTGTCGGCAAGCCATTTTCCTCGTCACTTCCACCCGGCGCCAGGATTTCCAGGCTTCCAAAGCCTTGGTGTCTTGGTGGCCCCTGCGGCATGAAGAAACCACCAAGGGCACCAAGGAGCCGGTTGCGAGGGTCTGGCCCGGCTTCGGCGTTACGTCTCCCCGTCAGTCGTGAGATAGCCCCCCGCTTGGGCGGGGGGCTATCTTGCTGTGGGGCCGGTTTTGTCAGTGATGTTCTACGAGGACTGGTTCTTGTTCTTCTCGCGTTCGCGCAGGTAATCCTCGGTGGTCCGCAGGCGGGGCGGTTCCTCGGGGTCTTGCGCGGCTTCGAACTGGACGATGACGCGACAGTCCTCGCACATCTTGATCAGGTCCAGCTTGCCCGGCTGGCTGAACATCCAGTGGCCCGACAGACGCCCGATCATGCGCTCGATCGAGGACTTGGTGCCGAAGGGCTTGCCGCACTTGATGCATTCGAAGGGCTCTTCCTCCTTCAGCACCTGACGGACGCGGGTGGCTTCGGTGAAGGCCAGGCGCGGATCCAGGGTGATGGCCTTTTCCGGACAGGTGGCGCGGCACAGGCCGCATTGCACGCAGGCATTTTCCAGGAAGGTGAGCTGCGGCTTATCCGGATTCGATCCCAGCGCCTTGACCGGACAGACATTGACGCAGGACAGGCAGAGGGTACAGGCCGACTGGTCGAGGATCAGCCCGCCGAAGGGCGCGCCCTCGGGCAGGGAGACGGCCTCGACCGGCTGCGGGGCGGTATCGTGCAGATGGGTCAGGGCGAGGCCGATGACCTGGCGCTTGCGGCCTGCCGGCAGGAAGTCGGCGGCCGGCGAGACCGGCTTGGGCGCGGGACGGCGCAGGATATCGGCCAGGACGAAGGGATCGGCCTCGTCGAGGATGACGACGCGCTCGCCCTGGTGGCCCAGTCCGGCCATGGCGGCATTGACGAGGGCGGCATTGCCCTGCATCGGCGCCAGCGAGTCGCGGTGTTCCGGTCCCGTCAGGAAGGCCACCTGCGACACGCCCTGGGCCAGCGCCACGAACAGGAAGTCCAAGCCCAGCGCGGTGACTTCGTTGATGGCGAAGGGCAGGACATGGGCCGGCAGCCCCGAGCCGAGACGGGCCATGGTCGAGATCATCTCGCTGCCGTGGCGCAGGTCGTGGACCAGCAGCACCGGCGCCGTGCCGCCCGCCGAGCGCCAGGCCGACAGCAGGGTGGTTAGGCGCTTGAAGATGCCTCCCGCCGCAGGCAGGTCATAGGTGATGGCCCCGGTCGGGCAGACGCTGGCGCAGGCGCCATGGCCCGAACAGGCATGGGCGTCGATGGAGATATGGTCGCCCGCAGGCTGGATCGAGCCGGTGGGGCAGGCATCCAGGCAGCGCGTGCAGCCGACCTTGCTGTTGCGCGAATGGGCGCAGATGGTCGCGTCCACGCGCACGTAGCGGGGCTTCTCGAATTCGCCGATAAGGCCGTTGATTTCCAGCAGCGCGGCATCCAGCGCACCCGGCTTGCGCGGATCGACGCGCAGATAGCCGTCGCGCGTCCCGGGAAAGAGCGGGGCTTCGCCCGAGACGTCGAGGATGATGTCGAAATTGAGCGTGCTGCCCTGGACGGGGGCGGCGAAGGCCAGGCTGCCGCGGCTTGACGGCGCGGCGACGGCCAGGCTGTCCACGCTGACCTGGAAGGCGCCCAGATGGCCCTTTACGTTGCGCAGGCCGCCCTTGAACAAGGGGAAGTCGTGGCGCGCCGGGGGCATCAGGTTGCCGGGACGGCCCAGCAGGCAGGTCACGGCATGACCGGCGGAGAGGCGGCGCGCGGCTTCCAGCGCCGCTTCGTCATGGCCCCAGACCAACACCGAGCCTTCCGAGGACATGGAGACCGAGGAAGAAGGCTCCAGGTCCAGCGCCGCCTCGGCGATCAGCGCGGCGATCTTGGCCGTGGCTCGGGGCGCCTCGTCGGACCAACCGGCGGTCTCGCGGATATTGACGAAGCTGACATCGGCTTCGGTTTCCTCGGCGATTTCGGCAAACAGCGGCGCTTCCTGCGTACAGCAGACCAGCAGCCGCTCGCCTTCGGAGGCGGCCTGACGGAAATTGTCGATTTGCGCGCGGCAGAGATGGCTCTGCAAGACCGGCGTTTCGGCCCCCAGAGCGGAGGCGATCTTCTTCGGGTCCAGCGGCATCGTGCCTTCGCACGAGCAGACCAGAACCCGCTTGTCCCTGACCTTCATGTCTACTCCTGAAACCACTCGCATGGCCGCTTCGTTATGGCGCTTTGCGCTTGTCGGCCAATATGCGTGGCGCATAGTCTACGCGGCAGGAGGGCCGGAATGGAAGAAGAACAGTATCTCTTGCGCCCCGATTCCGAGGATGCGCGTCTTTATGAAATGATCAGGGGAATCGACCAGGATGGTCGAGAGACCGAGGCTGCAATCATCAATGAGCGTCCTCTGACCATATTTCTCAACGCACGCGAGATTGTTACCGCCATGACCATCGGGGATTATCCCGAATATCTGGCGGTGGGGTATCTGCTGAACCAGAACATGCTGCATGCCGATGACGAGATCACCGGCGTCGATTACGATCCCGAGATCGAGACGGTGGTGGTGCGCACCGCGCGCCAGACCGATTACGAGGACAAGCTGAAGAAGCGCATCCAGACCTCGGGCTGCGCCATGGGCACGGTCTTCGGCGACGTGATGGAGAAGTTCGAGACGGTCAGGCTCGATCCGGCGGTGAAGCTGCGCACCTCGTGGATCTATGCCCTGTCGCGCAAGATCAATACCACGCCCAGCCTCTATCTGAAGACCGGCGCCATCCATGGCTGCGTCCTCTGCGAGGAGGACCGGCCGCTGATCTACATGGAGGATGTCGGCCGCCATAACGCCATCGACAAGATCGCCGGCTACATGCGATTGCACGGCCTCGGCGCCGAGGGCAAGAGCTTCTACACCACCGGGCGGCTGACCAGCGAGATGGTCATCAAGACGGTGCAGATGGGCATTCCGATCCTGATCTCGCGCTCGGGCTTCACGGCCTGGGGGGTGGAACTGGCGCGCAAGGCCGGGCTGACGCTGATCGGCCGGGCCAAGGGCAAGCGCTTCCTGGTGCTGTCGGGGGAAGACCGCCTGGTCTTCGATGCCGATCCCGCCGGGCAGGCGGAGGAACCGGCCCATCTTTCGCGCAAGGGGAGTCGTGGTGATGACGCAGAGTGAGCAGGTCGCCGGGCTGATCCTGGCGGGTGGATTGTCGCGGCGCATGGGCGGCGGCGACAAGGCGCTGATGTCCCTCGGCGGGCAAAGCATGATCGAGCGGGTGATCGAGCGTGCCCGGCCGCAGGTGGGGCCGTTGCTGGTCAATGCCAATGGCGATCCGGCGGAATATGCGCGCTTCGGCCTTCCGGTCGAGGCCGATTCCGTCCCCGGCCATGCCGGTCCGCTGGCGGGCATCCTGACCGGAATGGACTGGGTGCGGCGCGAACATCCCGAATGCCGATGGCTGGCCAGCTTCGCCACCGACACGCCGCTTTTCCCGACCGATCTGGTTGCGCGGCTGCTGGCGGCGGTGACTGAGCAGGGCGCCGACATAGCCTGCGCCACCTCGCTGGGCCGCGCCCATCCCGTCTTCGCCCTTTGGCCGGTGCGGCTGGCCGAGGAATTGCGCCGGGCCATGCTGGACGAGGACATGCGCAAGATCGACGCCTGGACCGCGCGCTACAAAGTGGCGCAGGTGGATTGGGCGGGCGACCGGGTGGACCCGTTCTACAATGCCAACACGCCCGAGGACCTGGCCTATCTGGAAGCGGTGCTGGCCGCGCCCGAGGCGGCGGCTCCGCTTCACGACCGGGTGGCGCTGGGGCTGATCGTCCAGCGCCGGGACGGCGTGACGAAATGGCAGGAGGATGTCTGGCGTCCGGTCGAGGTGGTGCTGAATGCCCCTGCTATTCCTGGGGCTACCCTCTTGCGCCGGAGCGAGGGATGCGACTACTACCTTTTCGGGGGGCTCGGGCTGGAGCTGCACCGTTCCGATCTCGCCAGCTACCGCTATAACCTTGCCAGCGGCCAACCGCGTTTGTGGATCGGCCTGCGCCCCGGTGCGGGCGAGGGCGGGAAACCGGCGGTGGTGCTGGTCAGCGCCGCGCCGGACGAGGCCCAGGCTTTCCTGGACAGCGGCGAGGATGTAGTGGAAACGATCGCCATGCCTGCGGACTTGCGTGCCTGGGTGGAAAGCTTCGTGCTGCGCCATCCGCCGCCGCCGCCCATGCGCAAGCGCAAGAGAGTGAATTACGACCCGGACAAGGCCGGTTTCGGCCGTGGCGCCGGAGAGGAGGGAAGATGAGCGGAGAAGGTGGTTTTCTGCGGCGCTGGTCGCGGCTGAAGAGCGAGGCCGAAGCGCCCGCGCCGGCACCGCAGGAGGCTCCGGAAGCCGAGGCGCTGCCTACCGTTCAGACGGAAGCCCCGGCGGCGGAGGAAGGATCGGCGGAACCCGAGTTCCGGATCGAGGACCTGCCACCGGTGGAAAGCCTTACTGCGGAGTCGGATTTTTCGGTCTTCATGCAGCAGGGCGTGCCCGATGATCTGCGCCGTCTGGCGCTGCGCAAGCTGTGGGCGTCAGACCCCAGTTGGGCGGTGCCGGACCCGCTGGATTTGCACAACCTTGACTATACGACCCCGGCGGCGGGCATCGTCGCCAGCGCTTGGCGGGTCGGCCAGGGCTATGCCGAGGAGGCGCTGGAGAAGATGGACGAAGAGTCCAGTGATTCCGCGCCGCAGCATGCTGCACCGCAACCGGAAGAGGCTGCCGATCCGGAGGGCGAGACGCCCGATCCGGAAGAGACTTCCGTCTCATAGGTTGTGATGCGGAAGGGGATGATTAGTCCCAATATAAAAGTTCCCTCCCTCCACAGAATTCGTTGACGGCCCATCCCTTCGGGTGTGATATTCCGTTGAGTGCGTAACTCCCCCAAGTGAGTGGGGTGGGCGCCTTTTGGCCGGCCGCATGACGGTTGATGCACAGTACCGATTAACCCGCAGCCGGTTGAGCAGGGAGTGGAATGGTTCCGATGGTGAAAGCGGTCCCCGTGGCCGAAGAGGATTTGTTGCGTGCGCGGTTTTATGGATTACTCGCAGCTCTTCTGGCTTCGCCGCCCGATACGGAAATGCTGTCTCGCCTGCGTCAGCTCGAAGGCGACGACTCCCCCATGGGCGAGGCCCTGACCCGTCTCTCCCAGGCCGCTGCCGACGCCTCTCATGAACAGGTCGTGGAAGAGTGGAATGCCCTCTTCATCGGCGTGACGCGGGGCGAGGTGCTGCCTTACGCCTCCTATTATCTCACTGGTTTCCTGAACGAAAAGCCGCTGGCGGTGCTGCGCGAGGATATGGCGCAGCTTGGCATCGCCCGGCGCGAAGGCGTGCCCGAATCGGAAGACCACATCGTTTCCCTGCTGGAAATGATGCGGGGAATGATCGAGGGCAGCTTCGGTGAACCTTTCGATCTGGGCTGCCAGAAGACCTTCTTCGAGAAGCATCTCAAGCCTTGGGCTGGCCGTTTCTTCGCCGACCTCGAGACGGCGGGGGAGGCCAAGCTCTACCGCCCCGTGGGCGCGGTCGGGCGGCTGCTGATGCAGATCGAGGGTGAAGCCTTCGAAATGATGTGATTTTTGCCGGCGGCCTGTATTGCCGGCATCTGAAAAACCGGGTGTGGGGACATGCCCGGAGAGAACAAGACGCAAAACGAGAATGGTGGGTGTCATGAACAAAGACAACGAAGCCAAAGTAATGGACCGCCGCGCCTTCCTGCGTGGCATCGGTCTTGGTGCCGGTACCGCAGGGGCCGCTGCCGTGGCCCTGAGCGCTGGCCCGGCCGCTGCCGCTCAGGCTGACACCCGCGAGAGCTCGGGCTATCGCGAAACGGACCATGTCCGTGCCGTCTACGCCGCCGCTCGTTTCTGATTCGCCGGCAGGAGAGTTGAGAGATGCTGATCAAAAAGGTTGAGGGGGCGTCGAAAAGCCGACGCCTGAGCGAATCCCTGGCCGGGGTCGTCGGCGGTGCGATGGACCGTCGTACCTTCCTGCGCCGTTCGGGTCTGACCGCCGGTGGTGCGGCGCTGGTCGCCTCGGGCGCGCTGGCCACGGTCCAGAAGTCGGAAGCCGCTCCGGCCGTTGCCGGTGGTGCCGTCGAAATCCGCAAGAATATCTGCACCCACTGCTCGGTCGGCTGCACCGTCAATGCCGAAGTGCAGAACGGCGTGTGGATCGGCCAGGAACCGGCCTTCGACAGCCCGATCAATCTGGGTTCCCACTGCGCCAAGGGCGCGGCGGTGCGCGAACACGCCCATGGCGAACGCCGCCTGAAGTACCCGATGAAGCTCGTCAACGGTAAGTACCAGCGCATCAGCTGGGAACAGGCCATCAACGAGGTCGGCGACAAGCTGCTCGACATCCGCGAGAAGTCGGGCCCCGATTCGGTCTACTGGCTGGGCTCGGCCAAGTTCTCGAACGAACAGGCCTATCTGCTGCGTAAGTTCGCCGCGCTGTGGGGCACCAACAACATCGACCACCAGGCGCGTATCTGCCATTCGACCACCGTTGCCGGCGTGGCCCAGACCTGGGGCTACGGCGCGATGACGAACAGCTACAACGACATCCACAATTCCAAGCTGATCTTCCTCATCGGCTCGAACGCGGCCGAGGCCCATCCGGTGGCCATGCTGCACATGCTGAAGGCCAAGGAAGAGAACAACGCGCCCTTCATCGTCTGCGATCCGCGCTTCACCCGCACCGCCGCCCGCGCCACCGAGCATGTGCGCATGCGTTCGGGCACCGACGTGCCGCTGATCTGGGGCATTCTCTGGCACATCTTCGAGAATGGCTGGGAAGACAAGGACTTCATCGCCAAGCGCGTCTGGGGCGTTGAGCAGATCAAGGCCGAAGTCGCCAAGTGGAACCCGGAAGAGACCGAGCGCGTGACCGGCGTGCCCGGCGAGCAGCTGCGCCGCGTCGCCTATCTGCTGGCCCATCACAAGCCCGGCACCGTCGTCTGGTGCATGGGCGGTACCCAGCACACCGTGGGCAACAATAACACCCGCGCCTACTGCATCATGCAGCTGGTTTTGGGCAACATGGGCGTGGCCGGTGGCGGCACCAACATCTTCCGCGGCCATGACAACGTGCAGGGCGCCACGGACATGGGCCTGGACGTCACCTCGCTGCCCGCTTATTACGGCCTGACCGAAGCCGCCTGGAAGCACTGGGCCGGCGTCTGGGACCTGGAATACGACTATCTGCTGAGCCGCTTCGGCGACAAGAAGCTGATGGAAGAGAAGGGCATCCCGGTGTCGCGCTGGTTCGACGGCGTGCTGGAAGCCAAGGAAAACGTCGATCAGCCCGATACCGTCAAGGCGATGATCTACTGGGGCCATGCTCCGAACTCGCAGACCCGCCAGCCCGACCTGAAGAAGGCGATGGAAAAGCTGGACCTGCTGGTCATCGTCGATCCCTTCCCGACGGTTTCCGCCGTGCTGCATGACCGCCAGGACGGCGTCTACCTGCTGCCCGCCACCACGCAGTTCGAGACCGACGGCTCGCGCACCGCGTCGAACCGCTCGCTGCAATGGGGCCAGAAGGTCGTCGAGCCGCTGTTCGAGAGCAAGGTGGACCACGAGATCATGTATCTCATGGCCAAGAAGTTCGGCTTCGCCGAGCAGCTCTGCAAGAACATCAAGGTCGAAGGCAACATCCCGGTCGTCGAGGACATCCTGCGCGAGATCAACCGCGGGGCCTGGACCATCGGCTATACCGGCCAGTCGCCCGAGCGCCTGAAGCTGCACATGGAATACCAGCACACCTTCGACAAGACCACGTTGAAGGCCAATGGCGGTCCGTGCGACGGCGATTACTACGGCCTGCCCTGGCCGTGCTGGGGCACCGCCGAGATGAAGCATCCCGGCACCCCGAACCTCTATGACAATTCCAAGCCCGTCGCCGAAGGCGGCCTGGCCTTCCGCGCGCTGTTCGGCAACGAACGCGACGGCGAGACCCTGCTGGCCGAAGGCGCCTGGCCGAAGGGTTCGGAAATCCAGGACGGCCATCCGGCCGTGACCATGGGCATGCTCAAGAAGCTGGGCTGGGATTCCGATCTGACCGCCGAAGAGCGCGCGACGATCGAGAAGATCGGCGGCGGCAACGTGGATGCGGTGGCCTGGCACACCGACACCTCGGGCGGCATCCAGCGCGTGGCGATCAAGCATGGCGTCTCGCCGTTCGGCAATGCCAAGGCCCGTTGCGTGGCCTGGAACTTCCCCGACGGCGTGCCGCTGCACCGCGAGCCTCTCTACTCGCCCGACCGCGAGTTGGTGGCCAAGTACCCGACCTGGGACGACAAGCAGGACTTCCGCCTGCCCATGCTCTACAAGAGCGTCCAGGATCAGGACTTCTCGAAGGACTTCCCGATCATTCTCACCTCGGGTCGTCTGGTTGAATACGAAGGTGGTGGTGACGAGACCCGATCCAACCCCTGGCTGGCCGAACTGCAGCAGGAAATGTTCTGCGAAGTGAATCCCGCCGACGCCAACAACGCCAATGTGCGTAACGGCGACATGATCTGGGTCCATGGTCCGGAAGGTGGCAAGGTGAAGGTCAAGGCGCTGGTGACCGAGCGTGTCGGTCGCGGCGTGGCCTTCATGCCCTTCCACTTCGGCGGCCATTTCCAGGGCAACGACCTGCGGTCGAAGTACCCGCAGGGTTCGGACCCCTACGTCCTTGGCGAAAGCACCAACACCGCGCAGACCTACGGCTACGATCCGGTCACTGCCATGCAGGAGACCAAGACGACGCTGTGCCGTATCGAGAAGGCTTGAGGAGTTAGACTATGGCCCGTATGAAGTTCCTGTGTGACTCCGAACGCTGCATCGAATGCAACGCCTGCGTCACCGCCTGTAAGAACGAGCATGAAGTGCCGTGGGGCGTGAACCGCCGCCGCGTCGTCACCATCAACGACGGCAAGCCCGGAGAGCGCTCGCTCTCCGTCGCCTGCATGCATTGCTCGGACGCCCCCTGCATGGCCGTCTGCCCGGTGGATTGCTTCTACCAGACCGCCGACGGCGTGGTCCTGCACAACAAGGACCTGTGCATCGGCTGCGGCTACTGCTTCTATGCCTGCCCCTTCGGCGCGCCCCAGTATCCGAAGGAAAGCAACTTCGGCGGCCGCGGCAAGATGGACAAGTGCACCTTCTGCGCGGGTGGTCCCGAAGAGGACAACACCCAGGCCGAGTTCGAGAAGTACGGCCGCAACCGTCTGGCCGAAGGCAAGCTGCCGCTTTGCGCCGAGATGTGCTCGACCAAGGCCCTGCTGGCCGGTGACGGCGATCAGGTCTCGTCGATCTACCGCGAGCGCGTGGCCGCTCGTGGCTTCGGCGCCGGTGCGCCGGGCTTCGACGCCGCCTACAAGGGCTAAGGCCGCTTCCGGATCGGGCGGCGCCGGAAATGGTGCCGCCCCGTCTCCGGGATATGCGAAGGTTCATCGAAGAGGGTCGATACCATGACCGCCAGCATTCGTCCGCGCAGCATCGTCCTCCTGGCCGGCGTCGCCGCCATGGCGGCGTTGCTGACCGGCTGCAACGAGCATGAGCGCTCCCAGGTGCTGCATCTGGAAAAAGGGGTCTACAAGGGCTACCAGTCTCCCCCCCTGTCCGCCGAAACCTATCAGGCTTTGGCCCGTCGGGGTGAAATGCAGCGCGTTCCGGTCAATCTGAACCAGCAGCTGACGCCGGACAGCCTGCCCGAGGCGGGTGCGGGCGTCGTGGTTCAAGGCCGCGAGAAGAACCAGAAATTCTAAGGGGCTTCGGCTGCGCCTGCGGCCGGAAGAGGAGATATTGGCATGAGCAATCGATCCCGCTTCACGTGGAAAGCTGCTCTGTTCTCGGCGCTGATGGCGCTGAGCGCGGCCCTGGTCACCATGCCGGCGGTCCATGCCGCCGAAGGCGCGCTGGATCCCAACCTGCCGACCAACGTTCAGCCCCAGCCGGCGACCACCGACATGTGGCGCGACATCCGTCAGGGCGAACCCGGCTATGTGTCGATCCCGAACGATCACGCAGCCGTGCTGATCCAGTCGGAAGGCAATAGCTGGCGCATCCTGCGCAATGCCTGGGTCGCCCCCTATGGCGCCTTGGCGCTGGGCGGCATGATCCTGGCGCTGGCCGCCTTCTACCTGATCCGCGGCAAGATCCGCGTGTCCTCCGGTCTGGCGGGCCGCCAGATCCTGCGCTTCAAGACCATCGAGCGCGTGGGCCACTGGCTGACCGCCGGGTCCTTCATCGCCCTGGCGCTGACCGGCCTGAACATCCTGTATGGCCGCTACATCATCGCCCCGGTGATCGGGTTGGAAGCCTTCTCCTGGCTGACGGTCTTCGGCAAATGGGTCCACAATGTCGGCGGCTTCGCCTTCATGGCCGGTCTTGCCCTGATCTTCATCCTGTGGGCGAAGGACAATCTGTGGGACCGCTATGACCTGAACTGGATCCTGAAGGGCGGCGGACTGCTGGGCCTGGGCCATCCCCCGGCGCGGAAGTTCAACTTCGGCCAGAAGGTCATGTTCTGGATGGTGATCCTGGTCGGCGCCCTGGTCTCGGCCACGGGCCTGAACCTGCTCTTCCCCTTCATGTTCGTCGATCTGCTGGGGATGCAGCTGCTGCAGCTTGCCCATGTGGTCGCCAGCCTGCTGATGATCGTGGCCATCTGCGCCCACATCTATATCGGCACCATCGGCATGGAAGGCGCCACCAGCGCCATGACGACGGGCTATGTGGACGAGAACTGGGCCCGCGAGCATCACGGGGTCTGGGTCGAGGAAGTGACCGGCGTGCCGAACGGCAAGCATCACGGTCATCAGCCCGCCGAGTGATCGGGCGGTTCCGAGCGATGGAGGAGGGGCCCTGCGGGGCCCCTTTTTCTTTGGCGGGTTTTCTGCGGAAAGGCGGGCTTCAAAAGGTTGACTCTGCTTGCCCGATCCGTATAGTCCGCAGCTCCATTCCCGAGAATGTGGGCCGGTATCCATTCCGTTCCCCGCCCCGGCGCGAGCCGACCGGACTATCGGGACAACATGCTCAGATAAGGAAATCCGATGAGCAAGCGTATTGCTGCAAAGTACAAGATTAACCGGCGCCTCGGCGTCAACCTGTGGGGCCGTGGCAAGTCGCCGATCGCGCGCGGCAAGGAATACGGTCCGGGCCAGCACGGCCAGCGCCGCAAGAAGCCGTCCGACTTCGGCACCCAGCTGATGGCCAAGCAGAAGCTGAAGGGCTATTACGGCAATATCAGCGAGAAGCAGTTCCGCAAGCTCTATGACGAGGCCGTGCGCCGCCGTGGCGACACCTCCGAGAACCTGATCGAACTGCTGGAGCGCCGCCTGGACGCGGTCGTCTACCGCATGAAGCTGGTGCCGACCCCCTTCGCCGCCCGTCAGGTCATCAACCACGGCCATATTCTGGTCAACGGCCGCCGCCTGAACATCCCTTCCTATCAGGTGCGTGACGGCGACGTGATCGAAGTCCGCCAGAAGTCCAAGGACATGGCCCTGATCCTGGAAGCCGTGCAGAGCGGCGAACGCGACATTCCGGACTACCTGGAATTCGACGCCAAGGACCTGAAGGGCAAGTTCATCCGCGGCCCGAAGCTGGCCGATGTGCCCTATCCGGTGCAGATGGAACCGAACCTGGTCATCGAATTCTATTCGCGCTGATCGCTTCCGGTTTCGGAAATGGGAAAGGCCCGGCAGTTGCCGGGCCTTTTTCTATTGGGGAAGGGCGGCTCCATTTCCGCCTCCGTCCGTCTGCGTCTTATGAACTGTTCCCTTACGCCTCGACCGGATCGCCGTGGAGGACGCGGGAGGCGGGGAAGGTGACGATGGCGGTGGTGCCCTGGCCGAAGGTCGATTTCAGCGACATGAAGCCGCCATGGGCCTCCACCAGGGCCTTGGTCAGGGGCAGGCCCAGGCCGGTGCCTTCATATTTGCGCGACAGGCGGGAATCGATCTGCGCGAAGGGTTCCATGGCCGCCGAGATGTCCTGGGGCAGCATGCCGATGCCGGTATCGGCGATCTCGACAACCATCCGGCCTTCCGGGTCCAGACGCGCCGAGACCGTGACCATGCCGTCTTCTTCGGTGAACTTGATGGCGTTGGACAGCAGGTTGAGCAGGATCTGCTTGATGCGGCGCTCGTCGGCATCGAGCAGGGGCAGGTCGGGCGCCAGATGGGCCGCCAGCTTGACATGGGCGTTGTCGGCGCGGTTGCGCAGGATGCGCAGGGCGGCCTCGACGCAGTCGCGCAGGTCCAGCGGTCCGCTATGGATGTCGATCTTGCCGGCTTCGGCCTTCGACATGTCCAGGATGTCGTTGATCAGGTTCAGCAGGTGGTTGCCGCTGTCGTGGATGTCCCGGACATAGTCGCGGTAATTGTCGTTGTTGATCGGGCCGAACAATTCGGCGGCCATGCATTCCGAGAAGCCGATGATGGCGTTGAGCGGCGTGCGCAATTCGTGGCTGATGGCGGCCAGGAAGGCGGCCTTGGCGCGGTTGCCGCGTTCGGCGGCTTCCTTGGCCTCGCGCAGGGTCTGCTCGGTGCGGATGCGCTCGGTGATGTCGGTATAGGTGGACAGGAAGCCGCCATCGGGCATGGCGGCGCGCTGCACCTCGACATAGCTGCCGTCGGGCCGGCACCGTTCCGTTTCGAGCAGCAGGGGCGGGTCCTGCCGGGCCATGTCCAGGCGCTGGCGCACCAGTTCCTCGGTGTCGCCGGGGCCGAACTCGCCTTTCTCGGCCATCAGGCGGATGAAATCTTCGAAGGTGGTCTCGCCGGGGCGGGCGAAGCCCTCGGGCAGGCCGAAATAGTTGCGGGCGCGCTCGTTCAGCGCGGCCAGCCGCATGTCGCGGTCGAACACGCTGATGCCCTGGGGCATGTTGTCGATGATCGCCTGCAGCCGCTCGGTCTGGCGGGCGATCTCGCGCTCGCGCTGCTTCAGACCGGTGATGTCGGTATAGACGCCGACGACATAGCCGTCCGGCGTGGCATGCTCGTTGGCCAGCACCCAGACGCCGTCCGCCATCTGCATTTCCTGGCTGCTGGAGGATTGACGGTGCTGGCGCAGCCTTTCGGCCAGCCATTTCTCGGGGCTGCTGGCGTCGATGCTGATGATGCAGCGGTTCTCGACCACCTGCCGGCACAGGTCGCCGAAGGTGATGCCGGGGCGGACCTCGATACCGGGATGGGTGAAGAAGTGGCGGTATTTGTCGTTGCACAGGACCAGACGGTCGTCCTGGTCCCAGAGCACGAAGCCCTCGGTGATGCTTTCGATGGCGGCGGCAAGCTGCTGCTGGGCGCGTTCGGCGGTGGCCTTGGCCTCCACCTCGGCCGTGATGTCGGTCCCCGTGCCGCGATAGCCCCGGAAGGCGCCGCTGGTGTCGAAGAGGGGGCGGCCGCTGGTCTTCAGATACTTGATACGCCCGTCCGGCAGTTCCTGGCGGAAGATGAAGTCGCGGAAGGGCTTGTGGGATTCCAGCCGCCGCAGGTGATCGGCCCACAGCTTCTTCTCGTCCGACATCTCGGCGAAGTCGTGGAAGGAGCGGCCGATGAAGAAGGCCGTCTTGACGCCCAGGACCTGGCGCACGCGCGACGAGACGAAGACGAAATGCAGGTCCGGCCCGGTTTCCCAGAACCAGTCCGACGCGGCCTCGGCCAGGTCGCGGAAGCGCTGTTCGCTTTCCAGCAGGGCTTCCTCGACGCGCTTGCGGTCGGTGATGTCGCGCACCACGCCGATGAAGGTCAGCTCGCCTTCGCGACGCAATTCGCTGACCGCAAGTTCCAGCGGGAAGATGGTCCCGTCCTTGCGCTGGCCCTGCACCTGCCGTCCCAGGCCGATGATGCGCGCTTCGCCGGTTTCGAGATAGCGGCGCAGATAGTCGTCATGGTCGCGGGAATGGGGGTGGGGCATCAGCATCGAGACGTTGCGGCCCAGCACCTCGGCCGCCTGATAGCCGAAGATGCGTTCGGCGGCGGGGTTGAAGCTTTGCACGATGCCGGTCTGGTCGATGGTGATGATGCCGTCGACCACCGTGTCCATGATGCCGCGCAGGCGCTGCTCGCTTTCGCGCAGGGCGCGTTCGTTCCGCTTGCGCTCGGTGATGTCGCGCCGCGTGCCGACGGTGCCGCCGTCGCTGGTGCAATTTTCCCGCAGCAGCAGCCAGTGCCCGTCGGCCAGAAGCTGTTCCTCCTCGGCGCAGGGCATCTTGTGGAGGCGCATGCGCTCGGCCACCCATTCCTCTTCCCGGCCGATGGCGGCGGGCACGACGCCCCGCTGGGCGGCGGCGGCGGCGATCTCGCGGAAGGGGGTGCCGGGGACCAGAAGATCGGTCAGGGGGGTGAGCATTTCCCGGTAGCGGCTGTTGCACAAGACCAGCCGGTCCTGGGAATCGAAAAGGATGAAGCCTTCCGAGATGCTTTCGATGGCATCCAGGAACTGGTTCTGCACGCGGTTGGCCCGCACTGTCTCGCGTTCGGCCTGGATCTGCTGGCTGCGCAGCACCACCACCAGCAGGGCAATGGCGGTGACGATGGCCAGCACCTGCGCGGCGACGAAGCTCCAGGGCGCCAGATGGGGCACGGAATGGACGAAGGGCGCGCTGAATTCATGCAGGGCGGTGGCGGTGAAGGCCAGGGCGGCGATGGTATGGCCGTCGGCCTTCGAGCCGTCCCGGTTGCGCAGGAAGGCCCAGGCGGTGAACAGGAAGGGCAAGCCGCCCAGGCCATAGAGCGGCAGGTCGTCGTGCAGGGACAGGAACTGGCGTGGCAGGTCGGCCACTCCCCCCCAGACCAGCGCGGCGGCGAGGCCGAGGAGGAGCCAGACTGTCGAGACGCGGCGGCCCAGGAAGGTCAGGGCGCCGACCAGGACCAGGACGGCCATCGCGCCGTGCAGGGCATCCGAGGCCCAGAGCCGCCCCGGCCAGGGCGGCCCGATGAGGGCGAGATAGCCCAGAGTCTGCGCGGCGAAAGCCATGGCCCACCAGCCCAGCGCGGCGGAAGCGCCGGGCAGGGCACGTGCATAGACCATGGCGAAGGTCAGTACCGCCGACCCCATCACTGCCCCCAGCAGGGCCGTCTGCAATGAAATGTCCATGATCATGACACGCCTACCGGTTGGCCCTTGGGGCGCCTCCGGAAGATATTAGCCTTACACCGCACGGGCGAAAACCTATTTCCAGAAATAGGATGGGTTTATATCCGCCCGGTGGATCCTGTCCCGCCCTTTGCTACTGGTCGTATTGCACCAGCGAGGTGAAGGGAACGTCCAGGCGCTTCCGGCCGTTGAGGAAGGTCAGTTCGATGATGCTGGCCGCGCCGGTCACTTCGGCGCCCAGTTTGCGCAGAAGCTCGATGGAGGCCGCCATGGTGCCGCCGGTGGCGAGCAGGTCGTCGAGCACGACCACGCGCTGGCCCGGCTGGACGGCGTCGGCCTGGATCTCGATGATGTCCGTGCCGTATTCCAACTGGTATTCGTGCCGCACGGTGGCGCCGGGCAGCTTGCCGCGCTTGCGGCACATGACGAAGCCGCAGCCCAGTTTCAGGGCCAGCGGCGCGGCCGCCAGGAAGCCGCGCGATTCGATGCCGACCAGCAGATCCGGTTGGTGGACGCGCACTGCATTGGCCAAGCGGCCCATGGTCACTTGCCAGGCATCCGCATGAGCCAGCAGGGTGGAGATGTCGTAGAACAGGATCCCGGGCTTGGGGAAATCCGGGATCTCGCGGATATGGTCTTTGAGGTCCATCACGGCCGTCCGAATGTTTGAGAAAATCCGCCCTGTCGCGCAACTGGCGGGACGGCGGGGCATCCTATCCCCTGCGTTGTGTCATGACAATGTAAGGTATGGACGGCAAGATGGGTCATGGAGATTGCCACCGAGACTGTTTCAGAAATTTCGAATTCTGAAACAAATGTTGCAGGCGCGGCGGCGATCCCTTAGCATTCCCCAACACATTCGATGGGATGCCTGATGGATTCCCTGACCCTTACCGACCGTATCAGAGCGGGCTACGATGCCCTCAGCCCCCAGCTTCAGCAGGCGGCCCGCTATCTGCTGTCCCATCCCGAGGAAGCGGCCCTGGCCTCGATGCGCCGGCTGGCCGATCTGTCCGGCGTCAGCCCCGCCAGCATGGTGCGGCTCGCCCAGGCCCTGGGCTATCCCGGCTGGAACGAATTGCGCGAACAGGTGCGCGAGCAGATGCGCAACGGCGAGCCGCTCTTCGTCGACCGGGCGCGCCGGCTCCAGGGCCGGGATGCGCGGACGGAAGAGCGCCTGATCCAGGACATGGTGGTGGCCGACACGGTGGCCCTGCGCGACCTGCTGATCACCGTCGGCAGCGAAAGGCTGGCGGCCTGCCGCGATACCATCCTTTCGGCGCGGCGGGTCTATGTTCTGGGACTGCGCAGTTCCTATTCCGTGGCCTTCCTCTTCCACTACACCTATTCCCTGTTCCGCGATAACGCCGTCCTGCTGGACGGCCATGGCGGCACCTTCGCCGACAGCCTGCGCCATGTCGGGCCGCGCGATGTGCTGGTGGCCATCAGCCTGCCGCCCTATACGCGGGAAACGGTCTCGGCCGCCGATTTCGCGGCGGGTGAGGGGGCGGCCGTGGTGGCCATCACCGACGGGGCCAACTCGCCCTTGGCCGGGGTCGCCCGCCACGTCCTGACGGTGAGCCACGAAAGCCCGTCCTTCTTTCAGTCGCTGGTGCCGTCCCTGGCGCTGGTGCAAATGCTGGCGGCCAGCCTGGCTGCCGGCAGCGGCCCGGACACCCTGGCCGCATTGGCCGCATCCGAACGTCAGCTCAAGGGGCTGAATGCTTATTGGGAACCTGGAGATATCCCATGACACGCGTCTTCCACCGCCATACCAAGGCGGTTCTGCCTGTCGCCGTTGCCGGTGACGGGCCTTACCTGATCGACAGCACGGGCAAGCGTTATCTGGACGCTTCCGGCGGGGCGGCGGTGTCCTGCCTGGGGCACAGCGATGCCGACGTGCGCCGGGCCATCGTCTCGCAGGTCGAGACCATGGCCTTCGCCCATACCGGCTTCTTCACCAACGAGCCGATGGAGCGGCTGGCCGACATGCTGGTCGAGGCGGCGCCGGAAGGGATCGGCCGGGTCTATTTCGTCTCCGGCGGTTCGGAAGCGGTGGAGACGGCCCTCAAGATGGCCCGTCAGTATTTCCTGGAGGCGGGGCAGCCCGAGCGGTCGCGCATCATCGCCCGGCGCCAGAGCTATCACGGCAACACCATCGGCGCCCTGTCGGCGGGCGGCAACGAATGGCGCCGCGCCCAGTTCCGGCCGATCCTGCTGGACGTCCCGCATATCGCGCCCTGCTATGAATACCGTGACCGCCGCGACGGCGAGAGCGCCGAGGAATACGGCCGCCGCGTCGCCGACGAGCTGGAAGCGGAAATCCTGCGCTGCGGTCCGGAAACCGTGGCCGCCTTCATCGCCGAGCCGGTGGTCGGGGCCACCGCCGGGGCGGTGCCGCCGGTGCCGGGCTATTTCAAGCGCATCCGCGAGATCTGCGACAAATACGGCATCCTGCTGATCCTCGACGAGGTGATGTGCGGCATGGGCCGCACCGGCACGCTGTTCGCCTGCGAACAGGACGGCATCGCCCCCGACCTGATCACCATCGCCAAGGGGCTGGGGGCGGGATACCAGCCGATCGGCGCCTTGCTGGTGTCGGAGAAGATCTATCAGGCCTTCGCGCAGGGCTCTGGCTTCTTCCAGCACGGCCACACCTATATGGGCCATGCCACCGCCTGCGCCGCCGCCCTGGCGGTGCAGAAGGCCATCGTGGAGCGCGATCTCCTGAGCAATGTTCGGGCGCGCGGGGCGCAGTTGCGGGCGGCGCTGGGCGAAAGGCTGGGCGGGCTCGACGCGGTCGGCGACATTCGCGGGCGCGGCCTGTTCCTGGGGATCGAACTGGTGGCCGACCGTGCCACCAAGCAGCCCTTCGATCCGGCCTTGAGGCTCAATGCCCGCATCAAGGCGCTGGCCATGGAGCGCGGGCTGATGTGCTATCCCATGGGCGGCACCATCGACGGCCGGCTGGGCGACCATGTCCTGCTGGCGCCGCCCTTCATCATCGGCGACGACCATGTGGACGAGATCGTCGGGAAGCTGGGCGACGCCATCGAAACTGCCGTGGCGGAAGTGCGATGACCGCCGCCCCGCAAAAGCTGATCATCAACGTCGCGCCCAATGGGGCGCGGCGGCTGAAGCAGGACCATCCCGCCATTCCGCTGACGGCGAAGGAGATGGCCGAGACGGCGGCGCGTTGCCGCGAGGCGGGGGCGGCGATGCTGCATTTGCATGTGCGCGACGCCGACGGGGCCCATCTGCTGGATGCCGAGGCCTATAAGGAGAGCATCGCCGCCGTGCGCCGGGCGGTGGGCGAGGAGATGGTGGTGCAGATCACCACCGAGGCGGTGGGGCGCTATTCCCCCGCCGAGCAGATGGCGGTGGTGCGGGAGGTCCGGCCCGAGGCGGTATCCCTGGCCCTGCGCGAAATCATCCCCGACGAGGCCGCCGAGAGGGACGGGGCGGCCTTTTTGGCGGAATTATGGCGCGCCCGGACATTTATTCAGCACATCCTCTACTCTGCCGAAGATGTAAGCCGTTTCCTTCGGTTGCGCAGCCGAGGTATCATCCCGGGCGGGCAGGTGCTGTTCGTGCTCGGGCGTTATACGCCGGGGCAGGTGTCGCAGCCGACCGACCTGCTGCCTTTCCTGGCGGCCTGGTCGGGCGAGGCCGGGGAGCTTCCTCCCGGCTGGTCGGTCTGCGCCTTCGGACGGCACGAGAATGCCTGTGCCATGGCTGCCGCCGCCTTGGGCGGTCATGCCCGGGTCGGCTTCGAGAACAATCTCTGGCTGGCGGACGGCAGCCTGGCGCCCGAGAACGCCGCCCTGGTAGACCAATTGGCCCGGGGCGCGCCCCTGTTGGGCCGGGCGGTCGCCGATGCCGGAGCCGCCCGCGCCATTATGGCCGAGGAAAGCTGGAAAGTATGAGGAAAGGTATCGTCACGTTGGGTAAGGCCTTGCTGAGTCCCGCCGTCATGGCTCTTGCCGGAATGGTGGCCTTCACCGGGGTCGCGTTTGCCGAGGAAGAGCCGGAGGCGGTGGTCGAACAGGTGACCCTGCCCCTGCTGGTCGTGGGCGGCGGCGAGGTCGGCGGCTATTTCTACAGCGAAGCCGGCGCCATCTGCCGCATTCTCAACAAGAACCGCGACGTCCTGGGCAAGCGCTGCCTGGTCGAGCCGAGCAGCGGCACGGCGGCCAATGTCGTGGGCCTGCGCGAAGGCAACCTGGACCTGGCCCTGATGCAGTCGCGCGGCCAGGCCTATGCCCTGAAGGGCGAGGATGCCTTCAAGGAGCTGGGCCCCTTCGAGGAAATGCGCTCGCTGTTCTCGTTGCATGGCGAGGCGGTGGTGATGGCCGTGCGCAAGGACAGCGACATCAAGGACGGCACCGACCTGAAGGGCAAGAAGGTCAATCTCGGCAGGCCCGATTCCTTCCAGCGCAGCATGGCCGAAAGCGTGCTGGCGACCTACAACCTGCAGCATGGCGACCTCGAGGCGGTGCTGGAGATCGAACTGTCCCAGCAGGGCCAGGCTCTCTGCGAAGGCCGCATGGACGCGGCCTTTTTCACTGCCGTCCACCCGGCGGCGGGCTTGCAGGAAACCCTCAATCAATGCGAAGTGGAATTGGTCAGCTTGACGGGTAAGCCGATGGAGGCCATGCTGAGCAATCAGGCGCAATTTTCTGCCCTGACCATTCCTGCAGAGACTTACCAGGGGCAAACCGAAGACGTGGTCACTTTCGGTACTGTCGCCACCGTTGTGGCTACCGAGGATATGCCCGAGGACGAGGCATACACGATCGTCAAGTCCGTCTGGGAAAACCTGGACGCCTTGGCCGATATGGTGCCGGTATTGGGTACGATTCATCGCGACCGGATGCATAGGGCAGGTCTCACCGCGCCGCTGCATCCCGGAGCGGAAAAATTCTTCAAAGAGGTGGGACTGAAGTAAGAAGGAGGCTTCTTCTTCTTCCTTGCCGTGACCACCTTCAAGAGAATCTCACAATAGAAAGCATGAGGAGGTTTTGATGCTCATTCGTCGTACCAGCCTGGCCGTTCTTGCTGCGGCCGGCCTTGCCATGGCCAGCGTCCCCGCCTCGGCCCAGCAACAGCAGCGCTTCATCACCATCGGTTCGGGCGGCGAGACGGGCATCTATTATGCCGTCGCCACCAATATCTGCCGTCTGGTCAACAGCGGCACCCAGGAACACGGCCTGCGCTGCAATGCCCCGGCCGGCGGCGGCTCGGTCGCCAACCTGACCCGCATCGCCGGCGGCGAGATCGAACTGGGCGTGGCCCAGTCCGACGTGCATTACAACGCCCTGGAAGGCCTCGAGCAGTTCCAGCAGGCCGGCCCGAACGAAAAGCTGCGCTCGGTCTTCTCGCTGCACCCGGAATCTTTCACCGTGGTCGCCCGTCGTGACGCCAATGCCCGCACCTTCGACGAACTGCGCGGCAAGCGCGTCAATATCGGCAATCCGGGCTCGGGCCAGCGCGCCACCATCGAAGCCGTGATGGCCGCCAAGAACTGGACCGTCCGCGACTTCTCGCTGGCTTCGGAACTGGAAGCCCGCGAACAGGCCCAGGCCCTGTGCGACAACAAGGTCGACGCCATGGTCTACGTCGTCGGCCATCCCAACGGCTCGATCCAGGAAGCCACCACCTCCTGTGATTCGGTGCTGGTCAGCGTCGACGGCCCGGATATCGAGCAGTTGGTGAACCAGTATCCCTACTACGCCACCGCCACCATCCCGGGTGAAATGTATCGCGGCAACGCCGAGCCGACCCCGACCTTCGGCGTGCGCGCGACCTTCGTGACCTCTGCCGACGTGCCGGAAGACGTGATCTACAACATCACCAAGGCCGTCTTCGACAACCTGGACCGCTTCAAGCGCCAGCATCCGGCCTTTGCCGTGCTGGAAACCGAGGAAATGCTGACGGCCGGTCTGTCGGCTCCGCTGCATGACGGTGCCGTTCGCTACTTCCGTGAACGCGGCTGGATGGAGTAATAACCGCAATGGGGGCGGCCGCTCGCGCGCGGCCGCCCTTTTTCTTTCGGATGATCAAGACCATCTGACGAGCAGCCGAAGGGGCGGATAGGGGGAACAGCATGACGCCATCACCGACGAAAGACACTCAGCCGAACACTCCGCAGGACGGACCGAGCGCCGCCGATTTACAGGATCTTGTCGCTTCCGCCGACACAGGCGCCCGTTCACCCTTGGGATTGCCCGGCAAGGTGCTGTTCGCCGTGGCGCTGGCCTGGTCGCTGTTCCAGCTCTGGTTCGCTTCGCCTTTGCCGTTCATGCTTGGTTTCGGCGTGCTGAACGACACTGAAGCCCGCGCGGTTCATCTCGCCTTCGGCATCTTCCTGGCCTTTACCGCCTATCCGGCCCTGCGCTCCTCGCCGCGCCGCCGCGTGCCGATCACGGACTGGATCCTGGCGCTGGTGGCTGCGTTCTGCGCCGCCTATCTCTTCCTATTCTATAGCGAGCTGGCCATGCGCCCGGCGCGCCCGACCACCATGGACATCGTGGTGGGCTGCGTCGGCGTGGTGCTGCTGCTGGAAGCCACCCGGCGCACCCTCGGCCCGCCGCTGATGATCATCGCCATCCTGGCCCTGATCTATGTCTTCGTCGGCCCCTACATGCCTGACGTGGTCAGCCATCGCGGCGCCTCTCTGGCCCTGGCCGCCAACCATTTCTGGACCACCACGCTGGGCGTCTTCGGCATCGCCCTCGGTGTTTCGACCAGTTTCGTCTTCCTCTTCGTGCTGTTCGGCTCGATGCTCGACAAGGCCGGGGCGGGCAACTACTTCATCAAGGTCGCCTTCTCGCTGCTCGGCCATCTGCGCGGCGGCCCGGCCAAGGCGGCGGTCGTCTCCTCCGCCCTGACCGGCGTGATCTCGGGGTCGTCCATCGCCAATGTGGTGACCACCGGCACCTTCACCATTCCGCTGATGAAGCGCGTGGGCTATCCGGCCGAGAAGGCCGGCGCGGTCGAGGTGTCGTCCTCGGTCAACGGCCAGATCATGCCCCCGGTGATGGGGGCCGCGGCATTCCTGATGATCGAATATGTGGGCATTCCCTATTCGCAGGTGGTCAAGCACGCCTTCCTGCCGGCGCTGATCTCCTATATCGGCCTGCTCTACATCGTTCATCTCGAGGCGCTGAAGGCCGACATGAAGGCCCTGCCCAAGCCGGGCGTGCAGCGCAGCCTGCCCTATGCCTTGATCCGGACCGGGCTGATCCTGTGCAGCATCCTGATCCTGGCGGGCGCGGTCTATTGGGTCATCACCGGCATCCAGGCGATCGCCGGCGGCGCGGCCAATTGGCTGATCGGCCTGCTGATCGGCGTCACCTATCTGCTGCTGCTGCGTCACTCGGCCAAATATCCCGAGCTGGAGGCCGACGATCCCAACGCCCCGGTGGTCAAGCTGCCCGAAGCCTGGCCGACCATCCAGGTGGGGCTGCATTTCCTGCTGCCGGTGGTGGTTCTGGTCTGGGCGCTGCTGGTCGAACAGCTTTCGCCCGGCCTCTCGGCCTTCTGGGCCAGCCTGTTCATGATCTTCATCCTGGTCACCCAGCGTCCGCTGAAGGCGTTCTTCCGCCGTTCGGGCGACCTGGGGGCGGCTGCCCGCCAGGGCTTCAATGAACTGCTCGACGGCCTGACGACCGGTGCCCGCAACATGATCGGCATCGCCATCGCCACCGCCACGGCGGGCATCATCGTCGGCATGGTCACCCTGACCGGCCTGGGCGCGGTGATGGCCGATGTGGTCGAGGCGGTGTCGGGCGGCAACCTGATCCTGGTGCTGCTGCTGACGGCCCTGATCAGCCTGATCCTGGGCATGGGCCTGCCGACCACGGCCAATTACATCGTCGTTGCGACGCTGATGGCGCCGGTGATCGTCGAGCTGTCCGTCCAGTCCGGCGTCATCGTGCCGCTGATCGCCGCCCATCTCTTCGTCTTCTATTTCGGCATCATGGCCGACGTGACGCCGCCGGTGGGGCTGGCTTCCTTCGCGGCGGCGGCGGTGTCGCGCGCCGATCCCATCCGCACCGGCCTCGTCGCCTTCTTCTACAGCCTGCGGACGGCGGTGCTGCCCTTCCTGTTCATCTTCAACACCGACCTGTTGCTGATCGACGTGACGCTGTGGCACGGCACCCTGATCTTCTTTACCTCGACGGTGGCGATGCTGACTTTCGCGGCGGCCACGCAAGGATACTTCTTCGTCCGCTCGCGCCTGTGGGAATCGGCGGTGCTGCTGCTGGTGACCCTGATGCTGCTGCGCCCCGACGCCTTCATGAACCAGATCTTCCCGCCGCTGGAGCAGTACGACGCCAGCGAGATCGAGGAAGTGCTGCCCGAACTGGAGCAGGGAACGGAATTGCGGATGCGCATCCTCGGCCAGAGCGCCACCGGTGCACCGCGTGAATTCACCACCCTGTTCACCGTCGGCGCGCCCGGTACCGCCGAGGAGCGGCTGGATCAGCTCGGCCTCATGCTCTACCACGAGGGTGACCGGATCCTGATCGACTCCGTCGGTTTCGGCAGCCCGGCGCAATCGGCGGGCCTGGAATTCGACGACGAAATCCTGTTCATGGAAGTCCGCGCCGACGTCCCGCCGAAGGAATTGCTGTTCATTCCGGCCTTCCTGCTGCTGGGCTTCATCATTCTGCTGCAGCGCGTGCGCCTGCGGCGGCAGCAGGCGGTTCCGGCAAAGGCATAATCCTTATGCAGGCTGCGGATCGCTCCGCAGCCTGCCAGTGACGACGACCCTGCCAAAGACGACAAGGAGGCAGCGATGTACAAGGACATCCTCGTTACCGTCGATCTGGGCGATGAAAGCTCCTGGCGGCGTGCGCTGCCCACGGCGGTGGAATATGCCAAGGCTTTTGAGTCCCGCCTGCATGTGATGACCGTGCTGCCCGATTTCGGCATGAGCATCGTCGGGCAGTTCTTCCCCCGCGACCATGAGGACAAGATGGTCAAGGGCGTGACGGAGGCGCTGCATGCCTTCGTCAAGCAGCATGTGCCCGAAGGCATCCCGGTCCAGCACATCATCAGCCAGGGGACCGTCTATGAGGCCATCCTGGATATGGCCGAGCGTATCAAGGCCGACCTGATCATCATGGCCGCCCATCGCCCGGAACTGCGCGACTACCTGCTCGGCCCCAATGCCGCGCGCGTGGTGCGCCATGCCCATTGCTCGGTGCTCGTGGTGCGCGAATAGGCCTGTTTCCGCCGCGCCCCCTTCCGAACCACGAGATTTCGTAGGGGGTGACGGGAATATCGAGAAGGATGCTTGTCCCCGGCCGGGGGCATTCGTAGATATCCGTTAGAGCGCTTGTCAGGCCTGCGGAGAGGGAAACTCCGCTTTTGGATGGCCTCGGAAGAGCCGCGCGGCGCATCGGCCGGTCCGGTGCGCGCGTGGCGGCTTCCACCCGGCCCGGGAAGAGGGCCGGACGCGGTTTGCCGCTTCGCGCTCCGGCGCCCGGGTTCCAGGAAACGTCAGGAAGGCTTTTTGCGTCACGAGGATGTTTGCCGGAAAGGCTGCATCGGACGCATACGGACAGGGCAGAGCCATAGCCACCCCGTCGAACACAACCGGACGGACGTGCTATCGCGTATGCTCGCGCTATCCTTTTATGGCTCGGCTCTATCCTTGATTGCGGTAGCGCCTCCTTCCTCCCCCGCTCTGGCGGAGGTCGAAGAGGGGAAACCAGCGAGGTATGACGAAGGTTATAGGCTACCCCATATGAGGGTTTGTCAGGAGCGGGACTCTGGATTACACCAAAAAGGGGTGCCAACCGTTTAAAATAGGGATTGGGGTCATGGGCTTTATCGAAGACGAATTGCAGAAGACGCAATCACAGGACCAGGCCGGACTTCTCTCCGATGGCAAGTGGACGCCCCGCACGCGCCTGCTGTTCGCGATCGGTGCCGCGACCGGCGCCTGGGCGCTGGTGGTCCTGCTGGCGGTCTATGTGAGCAACCTGTTCTAGAAAAGCGACAGAAGGCCGTGGGGAGAAGGTCTCCTGTCGCCATTCCTTCGGGTCGAACCGCACCCGTCTCGCCATTTCATCACGCCGCCCAGTCCAGTCCTTTTGGCGCCGTCTCCTGACGGGCCTCAGCGCATATGTTCCACATCCACGTCGGTATGGCGGCGCCCGTAAAAGTCGGACCAGGAGGCGCCCCAGGGCGGAATGCCGTTCTGATGGCGCTGGTAACGGGGCATCTGCTTGAACAGTTCGGCATTATGCTGCGCGATCTGACCGCAGCTCTGGACCATGGCCTGCATGCAGGAAAGCCAGCCCTGGGCCAGCGTCATCTGCCATGCCAGCATGAACATGTACGGATTGTTCATCTTGCTTCCTCCTTCCTGTCGTTGCGCCCTGCATCCACCGTTGCAGGAAGTGCGCAGCGGCCTGGCAAGGCGGCGTCCGGCTTTCAGGTCTTTATCGGCTGACCGGAAATGGAACGCAAGAAACCGTTCAGCGTAGCCAATTCGTCAAAGGCATGATCCAACAGCGAAACCCCCAGATGGTCTTCGACTTCCATGATGAAGTGCAGAAGGTCCACGGAATCCAGGTCCAACTGCTCGCGCAGGGGACGGTCGGGGTCGAGCCGTTCCGGATCGCATTCGGGAGCGACGGCGCATAGGGCCTCGGTGATGGTCCTCATCATGGCGGCGGTCAGACCCCGGTTCCGCGGATGTCGGAATCCATGCCGGAGAGGTCGCCCGTGGGAAGGCCCAGTTCCCGGGCCTTCAGCACGCGCCGCATGATCTTGCCGCTGCGCGTCTTGGGCAATTCGTCGATGAAGACGAGTTCCTTGGGGGCGAGGGCCGAGCCCAGGCGCAGGCGGGCGAAGGCGATGAGCTCGCGCCGCAAGGCTTCCCCGGCCGCGAAGCCGTGGCTGAGCGAGACATAGGCCTTGACCCGTTCATGGGCCACGGGGTCCGGCTTGCCGATCACCCCGGCCTCGGCCACGGCGGGATGGTCCATCAGCGCGCTTTCCACCTCGAACGGCCCGATCAGGTGACCCGAGGCCTTGATCACGTCGTCGGCACGCCCGAGGAACCAGAAATAGCCGTCGGCATCGCGCTTGGCCAAGTCGCCGGTCAGATACCAGCCGTCGATGAAGCATTCCTCGTAGCGGGTATGGGCGCCGATATAATCGCTGAACATGCTCGGCCAGCCGGCCTTTAAGGCGATTTCGCCCGGGATGCCGGCATCCTCGATGAAGCGCAGCCCTCCCTCGGGGCGGCGCTCGACCAGGGCGACCTCGAAGCCGGGGACGGGGCGGCCCATGCTGCCCGGCTTGATGGTGGTGACGGCGAAATTGGCCAGGGCGATGCAGCCGGTCTCGGTCTGCCACCAGGTGTCGTGGAAGGGCAGGCCCAGGGCGTCCCGCGCCCAGATCACCGCCTCGGGGTTCAGCGGCTCACCGACGCTGAAGGCCAGACGCAAGGAGAGCGGGCGATAGGTGCGGGGCAGGGCGGCGCCGAAGCGCATCAGCATCCGCACCGCCGTCGGCGTGGTGTACCAGACGGTCACCTTCTCGTTGCGCAGCACGCCATACCAGGCGCCAGGATCGAACTCGCCTTCGTAAAGGATGCCCGTCGCCCCGGCCAGCAGCGGCGCCAGAAGCTTGTAGATGCTGCCGGTGACCCAGCCGGTATCGGCCGTGCACCAGAAGATGTCGCCCGGACGCAGGTCCAGGACCATGCGGGCGGTGGCATGGATGCCTGCGGCGCTGCGCTGCGGGTGCAGGGCGCCCTTGGGCTCGCCGGTGGTGCCGCTGGTGAAATGCAGCATGGCCGGATCGTCGGGCGACGTGGCCTCGACCGTACCGTCCTCGGGCGAGGCGGCATTCAGGGTCGCCTGGAAGTCCAGGCAGCCCTGGGGCGGCTGGCCGCTGCCGCCGATCAGCAGCACATGGTCCAGCTCCGTCAGGTCCTCGCGCAGGTCGGCGATCTTGCGCAGATACAGCGCTTCGGTGGTGACCAGCAGGCGGGCGCGGCCCAAGATCAGGCGGGCGCGCACGGGTTCGGGACCGAAGGCGGCGAAAAGCGGGCAGAAGACGCAGCCGGCCTTGATCGTGCCCAGCGCGGCGATGGGGAGCTCGGCCAGGTTGTTCAGCATCACCGCCACCGTGTCGCCGCGCTTCAGGCCCAGATGGCGCAAGGCGGCGGCGAAGCGGTCGGTCTGCTCCTTCAATTGGGCGTAGGTGAGCTCGCGCCGCGAGTCCTGGTTGCGGCTGATCCAGCGCATGGCCACGGTCTCGCCCCGGCCCTCGGCGACATGGCGGTCCACGGCCTCCACGGCCAGATTGAGACCGCCCCCCGGAAGTTTCGACAGCCGGTCGATCTCCGTCTGCCAGTCGAAGGCCGCGCGGGCGGCCTCCCAATCCGTCAGATAGGGCGGAACGGCGAAATCGCCGCTCTTCTCGATGATCGGCCAGTCCATTCTTCCTCCGGATGCCGGTTCCCCGCCGGCAGTTGATTTTTTGCTATTCTTCATTCTACGCCCCGCTTCTTTGCCTGCAAAGCATTTGACGGGCTGAGGCTTTTACCCTTTTTCGCCTTTTTCGAGAGAGTGGCGATCCAGATGCCGATGAAGATCAGGCCCAATCCGGCACCGTGATACCAGCCGAAAGTCTCGCCCAGCAGCAGGACCGCCAGGACGGCGGTGAAGACCGGCAGAAGATAGATATATTGTCCGGCCACATTGGCGCCCAGGGCGCCGACCCCCCTGTTCCAGAAATAATAGGCCAGCAGGGACGGGAAGACCGCCACATAGGCGATGATCCCAAGATTGCTCAAATTGGTCTCGAACCGCGCCCCCGAGGACAGTTCCCAGAGATAGAAAGGCAGCAGGACCAGCAGGCCGGTGGCGATCTGAAGGGTCAGCAGCGCCATCGGGTCGAGCCCGGTCGGCTTGCGCTTCAGGGCCACCGAATAGATCGCCCAGGCGGCTGCGGCCAGCAGCATCACCAGATCCCCCTGGCGCAGCTCCAGCGCCATCAGCACCGACCACTGCCCTTGCGTGATGACCAGCACCACGCCGGACAGCGAAAGCAGGACGCCGCCCCATTGCCGCAGGCTCAGCGCCTCGCCCAGCCACAGCCAGGACAAGGCGACGATCAGCACCGGCATGGCGGAATTCACCAGCATGGCGTTGATGGCGGTGGTGCTGTGCAGGGCGATGTAGAGGAAGGTGTTGTAGGCGCCGACGCTGGTGGCGCCGAACAGCAGCAGGGTCAGCCAGTGACGCCGCACCGCCTCGCGCTGGGCCAGTACGCGCGGCAGGCCTATCGGCGCGACGATCAGCAGGGCCAGCATCCAGCGCCAGAAGGACAGGGCCAGGGGCGGGATCGCGTCCGCCGCGATGCGCCCGAGGATGGTGTTGCCCGCCCAGAGCAGCGGCGGCACCAGCAGCAACAGGTAAGGCGAAGCCAGCAGCTGGCGAAGGGGCGGAGCGTTCGTCATCGGCAGCAGGGTAGGACCACAGACTGTTCCAGGGGCGGATAGCCTACCCGAAGGAACTGGAATGTCAAAAGGAGCGGCTGCATGACAGCCTTGCCCTGCGGCAAGCCGCCTCCCTTGGCGCGCAAGACGTGACCGCGCCGACGGGCTGGGCTAAGCTCTGGCGCTTGATGAACCCACACCCGAGGCAGAGGCTGATGTTTCAATTGGACGAGCGCCTTGCGGCCGACACCGTCGAGGTGGCGCGCTGGCATCTGTGCCGTATCCTGCTCATGAACGAGAGCACCTATCCCTGGCTGATCCTGGTGCCCCAGCGCGAGGGCGTCACGGAAATCCATCACCTCGACGTGAGCGACCAGGGGCAGCTGATGGCGGAGATTGCCCGCGCCTCGAAGGTGATCGAGGCCGTTTCCCAGCCCGACAAGGTCAACGTGGCCGCCCTGGGCAATGTGGTGCCGCAATTGCACGTCCATGTGGTGGGCCGTTTCCGCAGCGATCCGGCCTGGCCGGGTGCCGTCTGGGGGCGCAGCGACCGTAAGCCCTATGAGCCCGAGGCCATGGAGGCGATGGTCAACAGGCTGCAATACGCCATCTTCAATCCTCTCGGCGAATAAGGACGGCCAACGACCATGCTGGTCAACGACGCCCATCTGCTGCCCGATCTGAACGGCGTGCTGGTCTGGCCCAAGGAAAGGCTGATCGCACTGGCCGATCTGCATCTGGACAAGCCCGCCCTGGTCAGCGGCCGGACGGCCCGGGCGCGTCAGGCGGAGGCGCCTTTCGACATCCGCTATACGCTGGACCGGCTGGCCGGAGTCCTGCGCCTGTTCCGTCCGCGCAGCGTCGTCTGCCTGGATGACAGCCTGTTCGGGCCGCAGGGCCAGACCCTGGAGGCGAAGGAGGCGCGCGACCTGTCCAAGCTGGTCGGCGCCCAGCGCTGGATCTGGGTGACGGGGCGGGCGGATGCCGTTCCTCCGCCTTGCGGCGGCGAGGCGGTCGAGGAATTGCCGCTCGGATCCCTGGTCTTCCGCCGCAAGCCCAAGCCCGATGCCGCGCCCGGCGAGGTCTCGGCCTTCCTACATCCCAAGGCCAGCACGAATCTGGCTGGGCAGGTGCTGACCCGGCCCTGCTTCGTCACCGATGGTGCACGTTTGATCCTGCCCGCTTTCGGCGCCTATGGCGGCGGGGTGAACGTGCTCGATCCCAGCTTCAAGCCGTTGTTCCGCCGGAGCTTCCACGTCTTCATGCTGGGCGACAGCAAGATCCGTGCCCTGCCGCGCGCACGACTGGAGGCGGAGCGTCCGTAGCCGATTGAACGGCCGCGCCGCCCACCCCAAATGGAAGGGTAATCCCATCCTCTAGTCGTATTGCGAGACTCATGACGTCCGGGCCCAATCTCGTCGTCTTTCGTCGTGACCTACGCGTGTCGGATAATGCGGCGTTGCATGCCGCCGTGGCCGAGGAGGGGCCGGTCCTGCCGGTCTATGTGCTGGACGACCGGCCCGAACGTCCCTGGCGTCCGGGCCGTGCCAGCCGCTGGTGGCTGCATCACAGCCTGGACGCCCTGTCCGACAGCCTGAAAGAGCGGGGAGCATCCTTGCTGCTGCGCCATGGCCCTTGGGCCGAGACGGTGGCGGATTTGGCTATCGAGACGGGGGCGAAGGCGGTGCTGTGGTCCCGCCTTTACGAACCGGCCACCGAGGCCGAGGATGCGGAACTGACGGGGCGGTTGCAGGCGGCGGGCATCCGGGCGCGACGTTTCTCCGGCTATCTGCTGCACGAGCCCGAAACTGTCCGCACGCGCTCCGGTACCTATTTCCAGGTCTTCACCCCCTTCTGGCGGGCGGCGAACGAGGCATTGCACCTCACCCGGCCGTTGCCCGCGCCGGAGCGGATCCAAGCTCTTGCGGCGGCGCCCCCAGGATTGGCCCTGGAGGATCTGCGCCTGCATCCCGGCCGCTCCGACTGGTCGGACGGACTGGCCGAGTCATGGCAGCCCGGCGAGGCGGCGGCCCAGGAGCAGTTGCAGGATTTCCTGGCCGATGGCGTGGACCGCTATCACGTCACCCGCGACCGTCCGGAATTGCCCGGGACGTCACGGCTTTCGCCCTATCTGCATTTCGGGGAAATCTCGCCCCGCCAGATCTGGCATGCGGTGCGCGGGCGGCGGCAGTCGGGGGCGGGCCCGGAGGCCTTTCTGCGCGAGCTCGGCTGGCGGGAGTTCAGCCATCATCTGCTGATGGCGTTCCCCGATCTGCCCGACCGTCCCTTGCGGCGGGAATTCGCCGCCTTTCCCTGGGCCGAGGACGAAGAGGCCTATCGCGCCTGGACCGGTGGGCGGACCGGCTTCCCCATCGTCGATGCGGGGATGCGCCAGCTGCGGCAGACCGGCTGGATGCATAACCGGGTGCGCATGATCGTCGCCTCCTTCCTGGTCAAGGACCTGCTGTTGCCCTGGTCCAAGGGCGAGGCATGGTTCTGGGACAGTCTGGTCGATGCCGACCTCGCCAACAATGCGGCAAGCTGGCAATGGGTGGCCGGCTGCGGCGCCGATGCCGCGCCTTATTTCCGCGTCTTCAATCCCGTGTTGCAGGGCGAGAAATTCGATCCCCGCGGACGCTATGTGCGGCAATGGCTGCCGGAACTGGCGAAGCTGCCCGATCTGCACATCCATCGCCCCTGGAACGCACCGTCGATGATCCTGGCCGAGGCCGGCGTGGCGCTGGGCAGGACCTATCCCCGGCCCATCGTGGATCATGGCGCGGCGCGGCGGCGTGCCCTCAACGCTTATGAGGAGATCCGTTCGCGCGGGGCGGCATGAGGCTCGGACGGTAAGGGAATTCCCGGCCGATGGAGAGCTGCCGGTCCCTTCCGGTCCATCCCGTCCCAGGCCGCGCTAGCGCGGATGTTCCCTCATGAATTCTTCGAGGGCCTGGCGGTAGCGTTCGGCGCAAACGATGTCCCCATGCGCGCAAAGGATGGCGATCTCATCGGCGATGATGCTTTCGACGATGACCTCGCCATTGGGCTTGGCGAGCATGGTTTCAGCCCATTCGACCGCCACCATGTCGGGGATGTGTTCGTGATCGGCGATGGCATGCAGCTGTTCGGGGGTAAGGCCGCAATAGCCGATGCAATCCTGGAGCGTCAGCATGACATCCTCCCTCGGTATCGCAAAAGCAGCCGGGGTCTCGTGCCGTAGCGTAGGGGGCCTCGGCTCGCGTCACTCCGGGAATTACCGGAGGATACAGTTTATTAGTACCATAAATTCTGAGGTTTTTCCATTGCTCGGAAGGGCGGGAAGCACTCTCATGGGGCCTGTTTCCCGCACGCTTCCTTGCGTCTTCTCCTCCTGGCTCAATGCGACAGCAGAACCGGAATGGTGGCGTTGTGCAACACGTGGCGGGTCACGCCGCCCAGGATCAGCTGGCGCAGGCGGGAATGGGTATAGGCCCCCATCACCAGCAGGTCGGCATCCATCGCCTTGGCTTCGGCCAGCAGGGTGGCGCCGGTGCTGCTTTCCCGTGCGGTAAAGGCATGGGCCTTGGCCTGCAGGCCGTGCCACGCCAGGTAGCGGGCCATTTCACCCGGTCCCTGGGTTTCCTCTCCGGCGTCGCTGCGCTCGGACAGGATGACGATCTCGTCGGCGCGGTGCAGGAAAGGAAGGGCGAAATGGACGGAGCGGCTGGCTTCGACGCTGCCGTTCCAGGCGATGGCGATGCGCCGGCCGATCCCGTTGCCCAGTTCCGGCGGGGTCAGCAGCAGCGGACGGCCGCTTTCCATCAGCGCGGCGTTGATCGTCAGCAGCGAGGGCAGGTCGCGGTCGGGCAAGGCGCGGGCCATGACCAGCAGGTCGCAGAGGCGGCCGCGCCGGGCGACCAGATCCTCTTCGCGGCCCGTCTCCTCGCTCCATGCCACCGACAGATGGTCGGGGGCAGGGGGCGTCTCGGCCAGCGGCACGCCCAGGCTTTCACGCAGATGCTCGAACATCTTCCGGGTGCGGGCGGCGCGTTCGGCGGCCTGGCGCTCGGCCATGTCCATCATCTCGTCGACCATGGCCCCCGACATGCCCTCGCCAACCAGCGGAATGGCATTGGCCGGGTCGTTGCGCACATGCAGGGCGGTGACGTGGGATGCGAAGTCGCGTCCTACTGTGAAGGCTGCCGTCAGCGGCGTTTCACCGGTCTCGGCATCGCTGAGCGGGACCAGGATCTTCTTGAAACCTGACATGGCCTTCCTCCTTCGAATGGATTCGGTTCTTGAAGTATGCGCCCCTTCGGGGCGGAATGCAAAAGACCTTTGATTTTATATGCCTAATGAGGCGCGAACGGTCCTGACGGTCTTGTCCTTGGGCCCCGAGCTGGGAATCACCTGCCAGCGCATTGGTCCGATGTCGTAGGAAAGCTGGCGTTCCAGCACGTCCGGCGTGGCATCCGAGACATTGCGGCGGCGCTTGCGGATGCGCTGGGCCGCCACCTCGGGATCGGCGTGCAGCCAGAAGCCGTCGAAGGGCACCCCGGCCTCGCGCGCCACCGCCGCGATGGCTTCGCGTTCCTCGGGCCGGGCGAAGACGGCGTCGGCGATCACCATCTGGCCGTCCGCCAGGGCCTTGCGCGCCGCCGTCATCAGGGCGTCATAGGTGCGGCTGCTCATTTCGGGGGTATAGCCCTCCGGCCCCAGGCGCTGGTCGAGGGGGATGCCCGCCAGCTGCTTGCGCAACACGTCGCTGCGGATCACCACCGCACCCGGGCCGCAGGCATCCTTGCCGCCGAGATAGGGCGCGATCTCGCGCGCCAGCCGCGACTTGCCGCTGCCCGACAGGCCGCCGGCGGCGACCAGGCGGGGGGTGGGCGGATGCAGGTAACGGGTGGCGAGGTCCAGATAGTCCCGGGCCAGCTTCTCGCGCGCGGCTTTCGCCTCGCCTTCCTCGCCTGCCGCGATGGCGGCATTGACATGGGCGCGGATGGCGGCCCGGCAGGATAGGAAGAAGGGCAGGGCGGCTAGCGCCCCGCGGTCGCCGGTCACGTCCAGGTAATGGTTCAGCACCCAGGACGTCTCGCGCCGCAGGCCCCGCTGTTCCAGGTCCATCAGCAGGAAGGCGAGGTCGTAAAGGGTGTCGATGCAGGCGATCATCTCGCTGAATTCGATGGCGTCGAACAGGGTCGGACGGCCCTGGAACAGACAGATATTGCCCAGATGCAGATCGCCATGGCACAGCCGCACCCAGCCTTCCGCGCGGCGCTCCTCCAGCAGCGGCGTCAGGCGCCGCAACCAGCGTTGCGAGGCCGCGGCCAGGTTTTCCAGCGCCTCGGCGGGGAAGACCGAAGGGGAGAAGGGGCGCGAGGCGGCGAGGTTGTTGTCGATGATCCAGGCCATGCCCGACAGGCCGCCCTGGTCCGGGCGCGGCTGGGCATTCCGGTGGAAGCGCGCGATGTCCTCGGCCAGGTCCATCAGCAGATGACGGTCGAGGCGTCCCTCTTGGGCCAATCTGTCGAACAGGGTGGACTGGTCGAAACGGCGCATGTGCACCAGCCATTCCACCGCCTCGCCCGCGCCGTCCAGGGCCAGGCTGCTGTCGGCTTCCCGCGTCACGGTGGTGATGCCGAGATAGAGGTCGGGCGCGGTGCGGCGGTTCAGGGCCAGTTCCGCCTCGCAGGCGGCGCGGCGGTTCTCGGGCGGCGCGAAGTCGAGGAAGGGGAGGGTGACGGCCTTCTTCAGCTTCAGGACCTCGTCGCCGGAAATGAAAATGGCCGAGATATGAGTCTCCTGGCAGGAAAGCGCGCCACCGCCGAAGCCATCCTCGCGGGACAGCAGGCGGACGATGTCGCGCTGGCTTTCGGGGATCATCGCAGGCCCTCCTTGTTGCGGCTGTCAGGGTACCCGTATTGAGCGTGGGGGCAAGGATGCGAGACCAAGCCAAAAGTCATATATAGTGCAGGCCTTTTGTATGACTTTCCGGAAAGGTCCAAGGAGTTCATCCTGCGCGTGCACAAGGGGACGGGGATGGCTCTAAAAAGAAATATGGGAGCAGCCTTTGCCGCGCTGGGAGCGGCAGCAGGGACGGCCGCAACCGGGCTGGCGATCCTGCAGGCTCAGAACGAAAATCTCATGGGAATCGTGGTTGCCGGGAGTGCCGTGGCGGCGGGGTACATCGCCTGGCAGTCCCTGCGCGGCCATTTGCGCATCTGCAATCTCTTCCTGCGTGATCCGCTGACCGGGCTGGCCAACAAGACCCTGCTGGACGATCGCGTCGAGCGCGCCTTGCTGCGGGCGCAGCGCTGCGGCGGCTGCGTGGCCGCGCTTTATCTGGATATCGACGATTTCCGCCGCGTGAAGGAGACGTTCGACCAGCGCGAGAGCGACCGGCTGCTTGCGGCGGCGGCCCATCGTCTGAGCAAGGCGGTGCGGCAGATGGATACCGTGGCGCGCGTGGGCCCGGACGAATTCGTCGTGCTGCTGCCCGAGGTCGAGGATGCCGAAGGGGCGGTGGTGGTGGCCCGCAAGATCCTGGCGGCCTTCCGCCCCGCCATCGAGATCGGTGGCCGCTTCCAGCCCCTGGGCCTGTCCATCGGCATCGGCATCGCCCCGGACGACGGCACCGATGTCGATACACTGATCCGCAAGGCCTTCTTCGCCATGATGGAATCCAAGCGCAAGGGCAAGAACGCCGCCTGGCGCTACAAGGACGGCATCCTCGCGCCCGCCTGCATGGGCGTGCTCAAGGGGCCGGAGGGCTGACTCTTATAGCCAGCCCGGCGGGCCAAGTTCTTGCCCCCTTCCTGTGCATCCCTCTTCACCCGAATTCCGGCCGTTCCTCGCGGACGCCCGCGGGGTCCTGGTGGATGATCACTTCCGCATTGGGGAAGGCTTCCAGGATGCGCGTCTCCACCGCAACGGCGATGTCATGGGCGGCGCGCAGGCTCATCTCGCCGTCCACTTCCAGGTGAAGCTGGATGAAATCCTGCGGACCGGAGGAACGGGTGCGCAGGTCGTGCATCGAGATCACGCCGGGATGCTCCGTGCAGATGCGGCGGATGCGCTCGCGGTCCTCGTCGGGGAATTCCCGGTCCATCAGCAGGTTCAGCGAAGTGCGCGCGATGGTGAAGGCGTTGTAGAGCAGGAAGGCGGCGATCCCCAGCGCGAAGAGCGGGTCCAGGAAGGTCCAGCCCAGATACATGGCGAGCAGCAGCGAGAGGATGACGCTGCCGTTGATCAGGAGGTCGCCGGTATAATGGAGCGAATCGGCGTCGATGGCGACCGAGCGGGTGCGCGCCACCACATGCTTCTGGAAGCGCACCAGAGCGAGGGTGGCAAGGATCGAGAAGACCATCACGGCGATGCCCCATTCCCCGCGCGCGATGGGCTGCGGGTCGAGCAGGCGGGAGCTTGCCTCGAACAGCAGCAAGATGCTCGATCCGGTGATGAAGGCGGCCTGGCCCAGCCCGGCCAGGGGTTCTGCCTTGCCGTGGCCGAAACGGTGTTCGCGGTCGGCGGGTTGCAGGGCGTGGCGCACGGCGAACAGATTGACGATCGAGGCCGCCGCATCCAGCGCGGAATCCACCAGCGTGGACAGCATGGCGACCGAGCCGGTGGCGATATAGGCGGCGAATTTCACGCCCACCAGAATCAAAGCGGTGCCGACGGCGGCATAGGTCGCCAGCCGCATCAGCCTTTCGTCGTCCTTGCGGCCCGGGGGCTGCGCCAATTGGGGGGAGCTGCTTTCCATCCCCGCCCCTAGGGAAACAGGTGCTCGACCTGCCAGCCTTCGCCGTCGCGCCGGTAGACGGTGCGCTCATGCAGGCGGAAGGGGCGGTCCTGCCAGAATTCCAGATAATCGGGGCGCACCCGGAAACCCGACCAATGGGGCGGGCGCGGCACCTTGCCTAGGCCGAATTTGGCGGCATATTCGCCGATCCGCCGTTCCAGCTCGAAGCGTCCCGACAAAGGACGGGATTGCTGCGAGGCCCAGGCGCCGATCTGGCTGGCGCGCGGCCGGGTGGCGAAATAGGCATCGGCCTCTTCGTCGGAAACCGGCAGGGCCGGACCCTCGATCCTCACTTGACGGCGCAGAGACTTCCAGTGGAACAGCAGCGCCACGTTCGGATTGCCCAGAATCTGTGTGCCCTTCCGGCTCTCAAAATTGGTATAAAAGACAAAGCCGCTTTCGTCCCAGTCCTTGAGAAGGACCATGCGGATCGAAGGATGGCCGTCAGGCGTGCTGGTCGCCACCGCCATGGCATTGGGATCGTTGACCTCTTTCTCTTCGGCTTCGGCCATCCATTGGGCGAAGGTATCGAAGGGGGCGGCGTTCGCGCTGGTCATGGGCAACCTTGTGGCGTCGTGGAGATGGCTGTATGAGACTCGGAAGTTTTTAATCCCCCGGGACGCCATACAAAAGCCCAATTCCGCACCTAGGCAAGAATGGCGGCCTTGTGTCGGCGTTTTGACTGCCCCATTTTGGGCAACGGGACCAACCCATCGAGTGATATGGAACAGGCGATGAACTTTGCTCGCAAATTTATCCCCCTTACTCTTGTCGCGGCCCTGCTGACCGGCTGCGCCACGGACGGTATGGGAACCAAGCAGACCGGTGGTGCCGTGCTGGGGGGTGTCGGCGGCGCCCTTGCCGGTGCCCAATTCGGCAGCGGCAGAGGCCAGCTTGCCGCCACGGCACTCGGTACGCTGATCGGTGCCTATGTGGGCAGCGAAGTCGGCCGTTCGCTCGATGCCGCAGACCGCCAGGCGGCCATGGCCGCGCAGCAGCGCGCCTATACCGCCCCGATGCGCGAAACCATCGCCTGGAACAACCCGAATAGCGGCAATTCCGGCACCTTCACGCCGGTGCGCGACGGCACCAGCTCGACCGGCGCATATTGCCGTGAATACCAAACGACCATCACCGTGGGCGGCCAGACCGAACAAGGCTATGGCACGGCCTGCCGTCAGCCCGATGGAAGCTGGAAGATCGTTCAATGATCGGCTAGGAAAGGGAAAGGACGGGCGAAATGCGCTCGTCCTTTTTCTGTCGAAGGGACTGACTCGTGGAAGATCCTTACAAGATTCTCGGAATCGCCAAGACGGCGAGTCAGGACGAAATCAAGAAAGCCTACCGCAAGCTCGCCCGCGAACTGCACCCCGACCTGCATCCTGGCGACCGCAAGGCCGAGGATCGCTTCAAGGCCGCCTCGGCCGCCTATGACCTGCTCTCCGATCCCGACAAGCGGGCGCGCTTCGACCGCGGCGAGATCGACGCCTCGGGCGCCGAACGGATGCGCCGGGGCTCGTGGCGCAGCTATGGCGAGGGCTCCGGGGGCGCCAAATACCGCGAAGGCGCGGATTACGGCTTCGATCCTGACGATATTTTCGCCGAGATGATGCGCCGCAAGGAAAAGGGGCGCCAGCAATGGAATTTCGGCTTCGGCGGCGGAGAGTCCTGGGAAACCCGGGCTAAGGGCCGCGACGCCCGCTATACCCTGAAGGTCTCGTTCGTCGATGCCGCCGTCGGCGCGACCAAGCGTATCAGCCTGCCCAACGGCAAGACGCTGGATGTGCGCATCCCGCCGGGCACCCATGACAAGCAGACCCTGCGTCTGAAGGGCCAGGGCAGCCCCGGCAGCGGCGGCGGCCCGGCCGGCGACGCCCTGGTGGAAATCACCGTCGAGCCCCATCCCTTCTTCGAGCGCCGCGACAACGACATCCATGTGGAGGTGCCGGTGACGCTGCAGGAAGCGGTCATGGGCGGCAAGATCACCGTGCCCACCGTGGACGGCAAGGTGGCGCTCACCGTTCCGCCGCATTCCAACAGCGGAACCGTGCTGCGCCTGCGCGGCAAGGGCATTGCCGGGGGCGACCAGTTCGTGCGCCTGAAGGTCATGCTGCCCGATCCCCCGGACAAGGAACTGGAAGCGTTTCTGAAACGTTGGCAAGGTAATAGCGGTGCCGATCTGCGCCGCAAGGCCGGCATGGAATAGGTAGGGACGGAATAACGACGGGGGCCGCAATGACCTTCGAGGAAGTCTTGGTCACCTTCAGCCTGGAGCGGGCCGACCTGACCCTGTGGGTGGAGCAGAGCTGGGTCAAGCCGACCCGGCAGGAGGACGACTGGTTCTTCGATGAAAGCGACGTGGCCCGCCTTCAACTGATCTGCGAGCTGAAACGCGACATGGCCGTCAACGACGAGGCCGTCCCCGTCATCCTGTCGCTGCTCGACCAGCTCTACGCCGCCCGCACCAGCCTGCACCGCATCAGGGACCTGATCCAGCACCTGCCGCCGGAAACCCGCGCCGAGATCGAGAAGCTGCTCCAGGCGGAGGGGTAGGGGATGGGCGGCCGTCCTGCAGGCTGCTGACAAGGCCGATCTCGCCCGCAATGCATCCTCGCCCCCGCGCAAGCGGGAGCGACGAAGAAAAAAGGGTTCGGCAGCACTCTGAATGGGCCGTCGCCCATGCTTCGAGACGGCCCTCCGGACTCCTCGGCATGAGGGTGATCTTGTTGAGAAAGAACAAGAAACCAGCCTCACCCTGAGGAGCCGCGAAGGGCCGTCTCGAAGGGTGGGGCGGGCCGAAAGCAGCCCGCCAGTCTTCATTCCCCCGCCGCCGCTTCCTCTTCACCCCCGCGAGAGCGGCGGCGTCGTTCGTTATACAGGGCTTCCAGCCTGTCGCCGTAATGCTGGCGGATGATATGGCGGCGGATCTTCAGGGTGGGGGTCATCATCTCGTTCGCCACCGAGAAGGGCTCGGGAATCATCGTGAAGCGGCGGATCTTCTCCAGCGGCGACAGGTTGGTGTTGACCCGCTCGACGGCATTGGCGATGACCCGGCGGAAGTCGGCGTCTTCGATCAGCTGTTCCAGCTCCTGCGGCTTGTCGTTCTGGCGCGCCCAGGATTGCGCCCATTCGGCATCGGGCACCAGCAGGGCCACCAGATGGGGGCGGCGGTCGCCATAGGCCATGGCCTGGGCGATTTCCGGCTGGAGGGTCAGGAAGCCTTCGATGCGCTGCGGTGAGATGTTGTCGCCGCCGGAATTGACGATGATGTCCTTCTTGCGGTCGGTGATGACCAGATGGCCGTCCTCGTCCAGTTCGCCCATGTCGCCGGTATGCAGCCAGCGTCCGTCGGTGATGGTCTGGGCGGTGGCTTCGGGATTGCCCCAATAGCCCTGCATCACCAGCTCACCGCGCACCAGGATCTCGCCGTCCGGGGCGATCCGCAGGTCCACCTCCTTCATCGGCGGGCCGACGGCGTGAAGCTTGACCTTGCCGGGCCGGTTGACGGCGATGACCGGGCCGGTTTCGGTCTGGCCGTAGCCTTGCAGGATGCGCACCCCCAGCGCGGTGAAGAACAGGCCCACCTCGTAATTCAGCGGTGCGCCGCCCGAAACCATCGCCTTCAGGCGGCCGCCGAAGCGTTGCTTGACCTTGCGCCGGACCAGGAAGTCCAGGGCCCAATTCTCCAGCCGCTCGCGCAGGGACATGCGCTGGCGCTCATAGGCCTTGCCGCCCAGTTCCAGCGCCCGCATGAAGAATCGCCGCTTGCGCTCGTCGCCGCGCTCGATGCCGCGCAGGATGCGCAGCCGCATCATCTCGTAGAGGCGCGGCACGGCGGTCATGATGGTCGGGCGGGCTTCCAGCATATTGGCCGCCAGCGTGTCGGCGCCTTCGGCGTAATAGATCTGCGCCCCCAGCGAGATCGGGAAGAATTGCCCCGCCGTATGCTCGTAGGAATGGGACAGAGGCAGGAAGGACAGGAAGACCTCGTCGGCCAGCCCCAGTTCGCACAGCACGTCATAGGCGCCCATGCAATTATGGATGATGGCGCCGTGATGGGTCATCACGCCCTTGGGGGCGCCGCCGGTGCCCGAGGTGTAGATCAGGCAGGCGGTGTCGTCGCGCGCCGTTTCGGCGATGATGCGGTCGATCTCGTCGGGGGCTTCCCGTCCCGCCGCGACGGCCTGTTCCCAGGGCAGGACGGTCACGCCGCTCTGCTGGCGCGGCGGCAAGGGCTCCATGACGATGATCAGCGGGTTCTGCGGCACCTGCCAGGCGGCCGGAAGAACCTTTTCCAGCAGATTCCGGCTCGAGACGATCACCGCCTTGGCGCCGGAATTGTTCAGCAGGTGCTGATGGTCGGGACAGGTGTTGGTGGTGAAGGCGGGAACGGTGATACCGCCCGCGGCCATGATGGCGATATCCGCGATCAGCCATTCCGGGCGGTTTTCCGAGACCAGCAGGACCCGGTCGCCGCGCCCGATGCCCAGGGCGCGCAGGCCGCGGGCGAGTTCGCGGATTTGTTCCGCCACGCGGCGCCAGCTGCGGGAGACATAGACACCATTCTGTTTTTCCCACAGAAAAGGCTTGTCTCCCAGGCGCTTGGCCTGATCAAAAAACATGGCGGTCAGGTTGCGGACGGAAGCATAGTCCATGCCTGGAATTTCTCCCCTTATGGTTTCCTCGCCGCGCCTCGTTTCCTACATAGGGATCATTCTCGGGCGCGGTTGGCGAATTTCGAGTGGATACCCATATGGCTGTCTGGCGCAAGGAGCATCTGGATGAGTGAAGCAATAGCGGCAGTTTCGGCGGAACGTGAAGAGCTTGGAAATCTGCCCGAATGGGATTTGCGAGACCTCTATCCTTCGGTTGATGGACCGGAACTTAAGAATGATCTGGAGATGGTCGAGCGGAAATCCCAGGATTTCAGCAACACTTATCAGGGCCGCCTGGCCGAGATGTCGGGCGACGAGCTGGGGGGCGCCGTCGAGGAATACGAGGCCATCAGCGAAATCCTCGGCCGGATCATGAGCTTCGCCTACCTGCATTATGCCGGCAATGTGGCCGATCCCGAGCGCGGCCGCTTCTATCAGGTGATGCAGGAAAGGGTGAACGATATCTCGACCCATACCCTGTTCTTCACGCTGGAGCTGAACCGGCTGGAGGATGCGGCGCTGGAAGAGAAGCTGGCCTCGCCCCGCCTGGCCCATTACCGTTCCTGGCTGCGCGACCTGCGCGTCTTCCGCCCGCACCAGCTTTCCGACGACCTGGAGCGCTTGCTGCACGAGAAGGACGTCACGGGCAGTTCCGCCTGGAACCGCCTGTTCGACGAAACGCTGGCCAATCTGCGCTTCCCGCTGGGTGGCACCGAGAAGACCCTGACCGAGACGCTGAACCAGCTTTCCGACAAGGACAGCGCCAAGCGCGAGGAAGCGGCGAAGTCCCTGGGCAAGGTGCTGGGCGAGAATATCCGCCTGTTCGCGCTGGTCACCAACACCTTGGCCAAGGACAAGGAGATCGAGGACAAGTGGCGCAACTATGCCCGCCCGACCTCGTCGCGCAACCTTGCCAACCAGGTCGAGGACGAGGTGGTGGACGCCCTGGTGGCGGCGGTCAAGGGCTCCTACGGCAACCTGTCGCACCGCTACTACCGCCTGAAGGCGAAGTGGTTCGGTGTCGAGCAGATGGATTACTGGGACCGCAACGCCCCGCTGCCCGATGACGACGACAAGCTGTGGCGCTGGGACGAGGCGCGCGACTGCGTGCTGCAAGCCTATGGCGAGTTCTCGCCGGATCTGGCGGAAGTCGGCAAGCGCTTCTTCGACAATGCCTGGATCGATGCCCCGGCCCGTCCGGGCAAGGCTTCGGGCGCCTTCGCCCATCCCACCGTGCCGTCGGCGCATCCCTATCTGCTGCTCAACTACCTGGGCAAGAGCCGCGATGTGATGACGCTGGCCCATGAACTGGGCCATGGCGTCCATCAGGTGCTGGCGGGCAAGCAGGGGCCGCTGCTGTCCCATACCCCGCTGACCCTGGCCGAGACGGCCTCGGTCTTCGGCGAGATGCTGACCTTCCAGGCCATGCTGCGCAAGGAACAGGACCCGAAGCGCAAGCGCATCATGCTGGCCTCGAAGGTCGAGGACATGCTGAACACGGTGGTGCGCCAGGTCGCCTTCTACGAGTTCGAGCGCCAGGTTCACGAGGAACGCCGCAATGGTGAACTGAGCGCCGAGCGCCTGGGCGAGATCTGGATGTCGGTGCAGTATGAAAGCCTGGGGCCGGTCTTCCGCTTCGGCGAGGAATACAGGAACTTCTGGGCCTATATTCCGCACTTTATCCACTCGCCCTTCTACGTCTATGCCTATGCCTTCGGCGACTGCCTGGTGAACTCGCTCTACGACGTCTATCAGCAGGGCGCGCCGCAATTCCAGTCGAAGTACCTGGAGATGCTGCAGGCGGGCGGCACCAAGCGGCACAAGGAGCTTCTGGCCCCCTTCGGGCTGGATGCCAGCGACCCGGCCTTCTGGCGCCGGGGGCTGAACGTCATTGGCGGCTTCATCGACGAACTGGAGAGCTTGAGCTGAGCAACGGCGAGGAAAACAGCATCGGCGGGCGGGTCAAGCGTTATGCGCAGGTCTCGACCGCCGTCGGCGGACTGGCGGCCCGGCTGGCGGGCGAGCGGGTGTTCGGCATCAAGCTGGACCGCGGCCGTCATGCCGGGGAACTGAAGGCGGCCTTGGGCGGGCTGAAGGGCCCGCTCATGAAGGTGGCACAGATCATGTCCACCATCCCCGATGCGCTGCCCCAGGAATATGCCATCGAACTGGCCCAGTTGCAGGCCAATGCGCCGCAGATGGGCTGGGCCTTCGTCAAGCGCCGCATGGCCGCCGAGCTTGGTCCGGACTGGCAGAAGCGCTTCGCCAGCTTCGGGCAGGAGGCCTCGGCGGCCGCCTCGCTGGGGCAGGTCCACCGTGCCACCGGCCATGACGGGCGGCTGCTGGCCTGCAAGCTGCAATATCCCGACATGACCTCGGTGGTCGAAGCCGACCTGCGGCAGCTGCGGCTGATCTTCGGCATCTACAAGCGCTATGACCCGTCCATCGATACCAGCAATATCCACGCGGAAATCAGCGACCGCCTGCGCGAGGAGTTGGATTACCTGCGGGAATCGAAGCAGATGCGGCTCTACGCCCATATGCTGCGCGACGAGGACGGCGTGCATGTGCCCGAGGTGGTGCCGGAGCTGACGACGAAGCGCCTGCTGACCATGACCTGGCTGGAAGGAAGCCGCATCCTGGATTTCAGCGAGGCCGACCAGGAAACGCGCGACACACTAGCCTACAACATGTTCCGCGCCTGGTATGTGCCGTTCTACTATTACGGTGTCATCCACGGCGACCCGCATCTGGGCAATTACACCGTGCGTCCGGACCTCGGCATCAATCTGCTGGATTTCGGCGCCATCCGCGTCTTCCCGCCCAGCTTCGTCAAGGGCGTCATCGACCTGTACCGCGCCCTGCAGACCGAGGACAAGGAACTGGCGGCGGAAGCCTATCGCAGCTGGGGGTTCAACGACCTCAAGCCCGAGGTGATGGAGGTCCTGAACATCTGGGCCGGTTTCGTCTATGCGCCGCTGCTGGAAGACCGCAAGCGCATGATCCAGGAAACCAATAGCGGGCTTTATGGCCGCGAGGTGGCCGAGCGGGTCCATCGCGAATTGCGCCGCGTCGGCGGCGTCAGTCCGCCCCGGGAATTCGTGCTGATGGACCGCGCCGCCATCGGCCTGGGATCGGTCTTCCTGCACCTGAAGGCCGAGATCAACTGGTACCGGCTTTTCCACGACATGATCGGCGATTTCGACGTGGAGGAACTGACCCGCCGCCAGACCGAGGCGTTGCGGGCAGTGGACCTGCCGGCGGCCATATGATTTTCCTCCATATGTTTTTGCTCTAACCATTTGAGGGCTTATGGCCCTCAGGGGTGATTGTTCCCCTGTCATGGAAGTGTCACATCTTCTTGGTCCGCATGACTGGTTCCTCCAAGAGAGCACCCGTAAATGCCCCAAGACTATGTGGAGATGGCGCTGCACCTTGCTGCCGCCTGGGCGGCCGGCAGCCTGATCGGGCTGGAACGCAGCTTCCATGGCCGTCCGGCGGGTTTCCGCACCCATGCCCTGGTCTGCCTCGCCTCGGCCCTGCTGATGATGGTGACCACCTATCAATGGCAATGGATCGGCGCGGCCCCCATGGAAACCATCCGCACCGATCCCACCCGCATGGCCCAAGGCATCATGACCGGTATCGGCTTCCTGGGGGCCGGGGTCATCTTCAAGGAAGGCCTGTCGGTGCGCGGCCTGACCACCGCCGCCTCGATCTGGATCACCTCGGCCCTGGGGATCCTGTTCGGCATCGGCTTCTATTTCCCGGCTATCGTGGCGACGGCGGGAACCTTGCTGACGCTCGCCGTATTCCGCCTGATCGAATACCGCATGCCGACGCAATTCTATGCCCAGCACCTGATCCGTTTCCGCAAGGAACAGGTGCTGGCGGAACCCGACGTGCGGAAGCTGATCGAGGATCACGACTTCAGCATCTCGAACATGAGCTACCGCCTGAGCGAAAGCGGGGCCGTCTTCGAATACCGCATGGTCATCAAGACGGTGCGGAAGGAAAATGTCGAGACGCTGGCGGCGGATCTGCGGGCCAGGGACGACATCCTGGAATTCCGCATCTCGCCGACCGGGGACTGACCTTCAGGCCGGTTCCACTTCCTCTGCCGCTTCCGCGCCGGATAGGCGCAGCAGGGCGGCCAATTGCTCCTGCGAGAGCGGGCGGACGAAGCGGCAATGCAGGCCATGGGCGGAACGTTGCTGGACCTGCGCGGCGAAGCTCTGCTCGCCCACGGTCAGGCGCACCGCATGGGCGGGAACGAAGCCCATTTGCCCATGGGGGGTGAAAAGGAAGCCTTCGGTGCTGATGTTGCGGATCGTGCCACCGATGGGGCTGCGCCGGCCGGGCACACCCAGCGTCACCCGCAGGCGGCAGGGGTGGCGTGGTTGCAGGCGTCGATCCCTGCCGAAAAGCGTGGCGAAGAAATGCAACATTTCTTGATGCTGCACTATTGTTAACTTCTTTTCCACCCCCGATAGACGAACCCTTGGCGAGAGACGCTGCCATGCCCATTCTATCGGCGGAGGAACGACAACCAGGGGAGCAGGGATATGGGACGTTTCGGCGCAGGCCAGCCCATCCGTCGCGTCGAAGACCGGCGCTTCCTGACGGGGCAGGGCACCTATACGGATGACCGCAGCCTGCCCAATCAGGCCCATATGGTGGTGGTGCGCTCGGTCTATGCCCATGCGCGCATCGAAGCCATCGCGTTGGAGGCCGCCCGCGCCATGCCGGGCGTGATCGACATCTTCACCTGCGCCGACCTGGATGCGGACGGCATCGGCGACGTGCCCACCATCTTCCTGCCCCAGAATCGCGACGGCAGCCGGATGACGGCCCCCCGCCGCCGCCCGCTGGCCCAGGGCGTGGTGCGCCATGTCGGCGAGGCAGTGGCGATCGTGATCGCCGAAACCCAGGCCCAGGCCCGGGATGCCGCCGAACTGGTACAGGTGGACTACGATCCCCTGCCTGCCGTGGCCGAGGCGATGGATGCGCTGGAGGCCGGCGCGCCCGCTGTCCATGACAGTCATCCGGACAATCTGATCGTGGATTGGGAAATGGGCGACGAGGCCGCCGTGGCCGAGGCCTTCCAATCGGCCGCCCGCATCGTCAGCCTGGACCTCATCAACAACCGTGTCGCCCCCATCGCCATGGAGCCCCGTGCCGCTTTGGGCCAGTGGGACGAGGCGGAGGACCGTTTCACCCTCTATACCGGCAGCCAGGGCTCGCACAGCCTGCGCACATGGCTGTGCCGCCATGTCTTCGGCATTCCGGAAGAAAAGATGCGCGTGGTGGCCGGGGATGTGGGCGGCGGTTTCGGCATGCGCATTTTCCTGTTTCCCGAGCATGCGCTGGTGCTCTATGCCGCGCGCAAGCTGGGACGCCCGGTGAAATGGGTCGGCGACCGCTCCGAGGCCTTCCTTACCGATACCCATGGCCGCGACCATCATAGCCATGCCCGGCTGGCCCTGGACGAGGACGGCCATTTCCTGGCGCTGAAGGTCGAGACGGTGGCCAATCTGGGAGCTTATGTCTCGCAGATGGGGGCCTTCATCCCGACCTTGGGCGGCAGCGGCATGCTGTCCGGCGTCTATCGCACGCCTCATCTCCATGTCCATGTGCGCTGCGCCCTGACCAATACCGCCCCGGTCGATGCCTATCGCGGGGCGGGGCGGCCGGAGGCGGCCTATCTGATCGAGCGGCTGGTGGATGCGGCGGCGCGCGAGACGGGACTGGCGCCCGACGAGATCAGGCGGCGGAACTTCATCGCGCCTGAGCAGATGCCCTTCACCACCTCGGGCGGCAAGACCTATGATTCCGGCGATTTCGCCCGTCTGATGGACCAGGCCATGGCGCGCGCCGACTGGTCCGGCTTTCCCGCCCGGCGCGAGCAATCTGCGAAGAACGGCAGGCTGCGCGGCATCGGGCTGGCCTATTACATCGAAGCCTGTGGCGGCGGAGGACCGGAAACGGCGCGGATCATGCTGTCCCCCGAGGGCGATGCCACCGTGCTGATCGGCACCCAATCCACCGGCCAAGGCCATGAGACCGCCTATGCCCAGATGGTGGCCGACGGGCTGTCCCTGCCTTTGTCGCGCATCAAGGTCCACCAGGGCGATACGGATGTGGTCGCCACCGGCAGCGGCACCGGCGGATCGCGCTCCATCCCCGTCGGCGGGGCGGCCCTGGCCCAGGCCATCGAGGCGGTACAGGCCAAGGCGAAGCGGCTGGCCGCCCATCTGCTGCAAGCGCCGGAAGAAGACCTTTCCTTCGCCGATGGCCGCTTCACCCTTCCGGGCAGCGAGCGCTCGATCACGCTGGATGAACTGGCCCGCGCCTCCCGCGATCCCGACCATCTGCCCGAGGGCATGACGCCTTGCCTGGATGCGACGGAAAGCTTCAAGCCCGCCGCTGGCACCTATCCCAATGGCTGCCATATCTGCGAAGTGGAGGTGGACCCGGAAACGGGGGAAACCAGCATCCTGCGCTATACCATCGTCGACGATTTCGGCGTGGTGCTGAACCCGCTTCTGCTGCAAGGTCAGGTCCATGGTGGCACCGTCCAGGGCATCGGCCAAGCCCTGTGGGAAATGGCGGCCTATGATCCGGAAAGCGGCCAGCTGCTCGCGGGAAGCTTCATGGATTATGCCGTTCCCCGCGCCGATTTCCTGCCCCGCATCGACTCCGCGACCGACGAATCCATTCCCTGCAGGACCCATCCCCTGGGCGTGAAAGGGGCGGGGGAGGCAGGCACGATCGGCGCGGCGCCCGCCGTGATCAATGCCGTGGTCGATGCCCTTTCCCCCTTGGGCATCCGTCACGTCGACATGCCCGCCACGCCCCATCGCGTGTGGAAGGCGATCCAGCAGCAGAGGGCGGGGCGTTTCGGGACGTAAAGGCTCGCCTCATCCTTCCAAGCTGGGTATGGTGGCGCCAATCAGGAGCCGAGCCATCATGACGACCACCACCGCTGCCGCCCTTTCCTTAAACAAGCTTTGCGCCCTCGCCCGCCGCGCAGGGGACGAGATCATGGAAATCTACGCCCAGGACTTCTCCGTCGAACGCAAGGGCGACGATTCGCCGGTGACCGAGGCCGACCAGCGCGCCGAGGCGGTGATCCTGGCCGGGCTGGCGGAACTGGCCCCGGATATTCCGGCGGTCGCCGAGGAAGCGATGGCGGCGGGGGCTCGCCCCGATATCTCGGGCGGGCGCTTTTGGCTGGTCGATCCGCTGGACGGCACAAAGGAATTCATCTCCCGCAACGGCGAGTTCACCGTCAACATCGCCCTGATCGAACAGGGCCGTCCGGTCCTGGGGGTGGTCTTCGCCCCCGCCCTGGGGCGGCTGTTCGCCGGGGCGAATGGTGCGGCCTTCGCCGAGGACGGGCAGGGGCGGCGCGGCATTTCGGTGCGCGCGGTACCGCCGGAAGGGCTGACGGTGGTGGGCTCGCGCTCGCATGGCGATCCGCAGGCCATGGAACGCTTCCTGGCCGGACGTCCGGTGGCTCGCCAGGTGGCGGCGGGGTCGTCGCTGAAATTCTGTCTGCTGGCGGCGGGAGAGGCGGACCTCTATCCGCGTTTCGGGCCGACCATGGAATGGGACACCGCCGCCGGTCATGCCGTGCTGGCCGCGGCCGGGGGCACCGTGGTCGAGCTGGGCGGGGCGCCCCTGCTCTATGGCAAGGACGGCTTCCGCAATCCCCATTTCGTCGCCTGCGGCAAGGCGTAGGAAGACGGCGGGCCCCCTGTTCCCGCCTCCTGCCCTTATTCCCCGACCTTCACGTCCGGCCGCTGGCGGTGGCTTTGCGCGGCCTGGCGGTCGCCGACATAGATGCCGACCCCTTCGGCGGTGGTGACCAGCGGCCCGTCGGGATCAACGCAGCGATAGACGCCGACCACGTCGTCGATGGGCACGTCCACCACGCCGCGATTCTGCCAAGCCACCATGCGGTCCACCTTGCCCGCGGCCAGCAGATCGACGGCATGAACGCCGAAGGCCGAGCCGATCAGGCGGTCGCGCATCGAGGGCATGCCGCCGCGCTGCACATGGCCCAGTACGGTGACGCGGGTTTCGGCCTGGACCAGCGTGGCGAGGCGGTCCGACAGCCAGTGTCCGATGCCGCCATAGCGGGATTCGCCGCCTTTCCAGGTCAGCGTCACCTTCTGCCCGTCCTCGGTCTTCACGCCCTCGGCGACCACCACCAGGGCATGGTTGCGGCCCTCGTCGCGGACCTCGTTCAGCTTCTTGACGATGCCGTCCAGGGTGTAGGGGATCTCGGGGATCAGCACCACGTCGGCGCCGCCGGCGATGCCGGAATTCAGGGCGATGTGCCCGGCGTCGCGGCCCATCACTTCCAGGATCATGACGCGGTGATGGCTGGCCGCCGTGGGCTGCAAGCGGTCCAGCGCCTCGACCGCCACGTTCACGGCGGTGGTGAAGCCGATGGAATATTCGGTCAGGTGGACGTCGTTATCGATGGTCTTGGGGATGCCGACCATCTGGATGCCGCCGCGCTGGCAAAGTTGGCGCAGGATGCGCATGCTGCCGTCGCCGCCGATGACGATCAGCGCGTCCAGCCCCAATTCCTTCACGCCGTCCACGAAATCCTGGGACATGTCCTTGCGGGTGCCGTCGGGCATGGGAAAGGCGAAGGGATCGCCCTTGTTGGTGGTGCCCAGGATGGTGCCGCCCATGCGCAGGATATTGCCGGTGAACAGCCGCAGGTCCAGCTTCTCGAATTCCAGGGGGCGGCGCATCAGGCCCAGGGAACCGTCCCGGATGCCATAGACTTCCCAGCCGTAGGTGCGGATCGCCCGATGCACGACGGCGCGTATCGCCGCGTTCAGGCCGGCGCAATCGCCGCCGCTCGTCAGAATGCCTATGCGCTTTTTATCCGCCATGACAATCCCTTCCGCTGTTACAGTTTTACGGCCTTTGGGGCGCCCCCTGCCATCAGTCATACCGTTTTGGAACGGTTTCTGATAATGTCAATCGCACAAACATCCGACAGTGCGGCGATGATCGACAACAACACCGAAGAATTGCGACGCAAACTTGCCGAGTTGCGTATGGAGCACCGGGATCTCGACGACGTGATCTCGCGCCTGGTCGAGACCCACCCTATCGACCAGCTTCAGATTCAGCGTCTGAAAAAGCGCAAGCTGGCACTGAAGGACCTGATCGCACGCATCGAGGACCAACTGGTACCCGATATCATCGCCTGAGGGCGATCCTTGATCCCTATCTTCCGGAATATAGTGCCTGTTTCTGCCGCCGCAGAGGGGTTTTTCTTGCGTGGTGACGCACCCGGCCTATAATCCCGAGCCTTCTCCGCAGGAAGGGGCGAATTAGCATGGAAAACCCGGTCGTCGGCATCATCATGGGCAGTCAATCCGACTGGGAAACCATGCGCCATGCCGCCGAGACGCTGCAACAGCTCGGCGTCGCCTTCGAAACCAAGATCGTTTCGGCCCACCGTACGCCCCAGCGGCTTTACGATTACGCCACCAGCGCCCGCGGGCGCGGCCTCAAGGTGATCATCGCCGGGGCCGGCGGGGCCGCCCATCTGCCGGGCATGTGCGCTTCGATGACGCCGCTGCCGGTCTTCGGCGTGCCGGTCGAAAGCAAGGCCCTGAAGGGCATGGACAGCCTGCTTTCCATCGTCCAGATGCCGGGCGGCGTGCCGGTGGGAACGCTGGCGATCGGCAAGGCCGGGGCCATCAACGCCGCCTTGCTGGCCGGTTCGGTGATCGCCCTGAACGACCCGGCGGTGGCCCTGAAACTGGATGAATGGCGCGAGCGGCAGACCGCCGCCGTGGCCGAAACCCCGGAAGACAAGTGAACACTCCTGTGACCATGCTGCCGCCGGGCAGCACCATCGGCATCATCGGCGGCGGCCAGTTGGGCCGCATGACCGCCTTGGCTGCCGCCCGCCTGGGCTATCGCTGCCATATCTTCACCCCCGAGAGGGAGGGCCCCGCCGAGCAGGTTTCACACGCCTGTACCGTGGCCGAGTATACCGACCGCGCCGCGCTGGAGGCCTTCGCCTCCTCCGTCGATGTGGTGACCTTCGAATTCGAGAATATTCCCGCCGAGAGCGTGCGCCTGCTGGCCGAGCACGTGGCCGTGCGGCCCGGCTGGAACGTGCTGGAGACGGCCCAGGACCGGCTGGCCGAGAAACGCTTCTTCAACGGTTTGGGGATCGAGACCGCCCCTTGGCGCGAAGTCACCGGCCCCGACTCCCTGGCAGCCGCCGTTGCCGACCTGGGCCGCCCCAGCGTGCTGAAGACGACGCGGCTGGGCTATGACGGCAAGGGGCAGGTGAAGATCACCGACGGCACCGATCTGGCGGAAGCCTGGGCCTCGCTCAAGACCGATGTGGCGGTGCTGGAAGGCTTCATCCATTTCGAGCGCGAGGTCTCGGTGATCGTGGCGCGCGGCCTGGACGGCGCCTGGGCCTGTTTCGATCCGGTCGAGAACCGCCACGTCAACCACATCCTCGATACCACCCTGGCGCCCGCGCCCATTTCCGAGTCCTTGGCCGAGCAGGCCATCGGCATCGCCCGCAAGGCCGCCGAATCGCTGGAACTGGTGGGGCTGCTGGCGGTCGAGATGTTCGTGACGAAGAGCGGGCATCTGCTGGTCAACGAGATGGCCCCGCGGCCGCACAATTCCGGCCATTGGACCATGGATGCCTGCCTGACCGACCAGTTCGAGCAATTCGTCCGCGCTGTCTGCGGCCTGCCGCTGGGTTCGCCCGAACGCCATTCCAACGCCATCATGAAGAATCTGATCGGCGACGAAGTGGAGTCCTGGCCCGCCCTGTTGCAGGAACCGGGGGCCAAACTGCATCTTTACGGCAAGGCCGAAGCCCGGCCCGGCCGCAAGATGGGCCACGTCAACCGGCTGTTCCCCATTACCTGAATACGGGAGGGCGGGACTTGGCCGCATCCGCTGTTGACGGCGACCGAGTTAGCGGATTGACTCTCCACTGTCTTCACGCAAACCACCGGGCTGGGTAGCAGGGTGCAGGAATTTCTCAGTACTTGGGGCTACCTGGGCATTATCGGCCTGACCTTCCTGGAAGGCGAGACGGTGGTGATCCTGGCCGGGATCGCGGCTTATCAGGGATACATGGACATTTCCCTGGTGATGGCGAGCGCCATCGCCGGCACCTTCTGCGGCGACCAGCTTTATTATTACATCGGCCGGCGCTACGGCACGCCCTTGCTGGAACGCTGGCCGAACATGCGCAAGCGCGTGGATTGGGTCTTCCGCATCCTGCGGAAATACGAGACGGCCTTCATCCTGTCCTTCCGCTTCCTTTACGGCGTGCGTAATGTCAGCCCCTTCGTGATCGGCATGAGCGGCGTCTCGCGGCTGCGGTTCGGGGGACTGAACCTCCTTGCGGCAATGGTCTGGGCGGCGGCTTTCGCCTTCGGCGGCTATTATTTCGGGCATGCCCTGGAGAAATTCCTGGGCGAGCATCAGACCGACGTGCTGTTCGGCCTGGGCGGACTGGCCCTCGTCGCAGGGGGGCTGTCCTGGCTGCGCAACCGCTACAAGGCCCGCAAGCGGCGGCAAGAAGAGCAAGCGGACATGGCGGAAACCGCCGAAACGGCTTCGGCCAACGCCGAGGGCTGAAAGCCTCAGACTGCTGACAAAGCCGATGCCGTCCGCAGAAAAACGTCACCCCCGCGAAGGCGGGGGTCCATGCTGGGAATCGTGAAGATATCAGCCGCTTAATATGGATGAAGCGGCTCCATGGACTCCCGCTTTCGCGGGAGTGACGAGGAAAGAGAGGTTTGCCAGCATTCCGAGGCTGAAAGCCTTCAGTTGAACGCCCCGGCCTTGAGCGCATCCTCCTGCGCAGGGGCCGCCTGGGGGACCGTTTCGTCCACCATGCCGTCATTGGCATCCATCTGCATGGCGTAGCGGCGCACCAGCCAGACCACACGCTCGAAAAGGGTGGTGATGGTGAACAGCAGGTCCTGGTCCCGGGGTGACAGCGCGGCGGTACGGGTCGTCATCGACTTGCGGATGCGGTCCATCATGTCGCTGCGGTCGGCAGTCAGGGAAAGCAGCAGGGAATGCCCCACCGGATCGAAGGCCCGGGCCTCGTCGCGTAGCGTTTCGACCACCAGATGGGCGCTTTCCACTAGGCCATGGGCCAGCGGGGACAAATCTTTCGGGATGTCGGCCCGGTCCAGCACCATCACCAATTCGCCGACGCTTTCCTGCAATTCCGACAGCAGGGTCATCCTGTTCTGCGCCCGGATCGCCTTGTCTAGGCCGTGGCCGACGAGGCCCCCGGCTAAGGCAGCGCCGATGAAGGCATGGATCTCCGCCCCCAGTGCCCGTCCGGCCTTGTCGAGGGCGGCATGCGGCGTGGCCGTCCGTCCCGCCATTTCGGGGCGGATGGTGTCGAGGGAATCGGAGAGATAGCCCAGCAACCGGCCTTGTTCGCGCAGGACGAGGTCGAGGGCCGTTTCCGGTTCGGCCAGCGCGGCTTCATACAGATACTGCGGCCGCGACAATTCCTCGGCGGCGGTCGGTGGACGCCAGCGTTCGACCATGCGGAACAGCGGCCCCGTGATGGCGGACACGGCCAGTGCGGCGACAAGCTGATAGATCAGGTAATGCCATGCCGCCTGGGCGGCAGAATTGTCGGCCAGCGTGGCGACGGCTGTCTGGAGCAGGGGCAGGCCGAAGGAATGCTCGATCAGGAAGAGCGGCACCAGGATGGCCGCGCCGATCAGCTTGTTGATCAGTTGCAATTCGACCAACTGCCGCGCGGTGCCGCTGAGATTGGAGCCCAGCAGCCGGATGGAGAGGCCGGAACCGACACCGGCGCCATAGATCAGCAGGACGGTCTGTTCGCTCGTCAGCAGGCCCACCGAGACCATGGCGACGGCGACCACCGACACGGTGGCCGAGGATTGCGCAATCAGCGTCAGCACCGCCCCGGCCAGGAAGGCCAGCAGGCCCGAACCGGCGGTGAAGGCGATGACGTCGCGCACCTCTTCCATCTCGCGCAGGGGCGCGGCGCTGGCCTTGACCATGTCCAGGCCGAGGAACAGCAGGGCGAGGCCGAGCAGGGCGCCGACGGCATGGCGCCAGCGGGCCGAGCGGTCCAGGCCGAAATAGTAAAGGGCGCCGACGATGCCCAGCAAGGCGAGGATCATCAGATGGATGTTCAGCGTCGCCAGCATCACCAGGGCGGCGGTACCGACATTGGCCCAGATCACCAGCGGGACCGACCGCCGGGCTTCGATCAGCCCCGCCGTGACCATGTTGACGGCGACGAAGGTGACGGCACTGGTGCTTTGGGTCAGGGCACCGGCAGCGGTGCCGATCAGGGCGGCGGCGGCCGGACGCCGGGTCGTGCGGGCGACGGCGCTGCGCAGCCGCCGTCCGCTCATCTGCTGCAGATTGGCCCCGATCAGCTTGACGCCGATAAAGAACAGGCCGAGCCCGCCCAAGATCTCAACTACGATATCCATCCGAACGGAACTCGCATCACCTGGAAGTGCCTGTCGAGGCGGGACAATAACCGCTATCGCCCCGGTGCCGCCAGAAGCCGCGTGGATGGTTCCGTGAAATATTTGCGACAGCGGATGTGCCGCCGCTTGCGTCTCACATGCGCAGGGGGCGCTTCCCGCTTTCGTCCCAGCGCCAGTGTGTCGCCCCCGGAAGGATACGGACGCCCCCCACCCAGCGTTCCGGCGGTCCCAGGGACAGCCAGTCCCGTTCACCCCGCAGCACCGCGAGTCCCGCCTCGGTGATCTCCAGCCGCCATTGCGGCCAGGGCTTGTCCGCCGCTGCCGGATCGGGAAGGACAAAGGGCGGCTCCTGCGCCCGGGCCATGGCCCGAATCACGGCCAGGAACATGACATCCCCCAGCCAGGGCAGCGGCTCGCGCTCGCGCATCAGCCGCGAGAAGGCCTGCTCGACGGTCAGGCTTTCGGACTCGATCAACTGAAGGGTCAGGCGTGCCGTCAGGGAAAGACCGTCCGTGGTCCAGGGCAGTTCCCGCAGATGCCGCAGCAGGGCGTGCGGCAGGTCGGGCAGGCTGTCCAGGGACGAGCATGCAATGGCTGCCAAGGCGCTTGGATCGGCCCGGCGCAGCGCCTCCCAGACCTGACGGCCAGTCTCCAGGTCGCTTGGCGAGAGAGGATGCCGCCTCTCCCACAACATCCGCAGCGCTTCGGGCGGCAGTTGCCCAAGACCGATGAAGCGCGCGGCCCCCGGAAAATGGTTGATCGAGACGAGTTCAAGGACGGCGGGTTTTCCCGTCTGCGCGAATTGTGCGAGGCAACGCGCCAGGGTCAGCTGGTCGTAGCTGTCATGCTCGCACCACAGGACCACCCGGTCGTAGATGCCGGCGGCCTGCGCCAGGGTTTCCGCCTCCCGGCGCAGCTTCGCCGCCACGGATGCTTCCGGAAGATCCATCACCTCGCCATAGGCGGCGGCGATGAAGCGCGCCCGGATGGACAGGAAATCCCCTTCCTCGGGCAGCGGTCCCTGGCAATAGGGATCGGAATGTTCCAGGAAGTCGCCGACAAAACCGGCCTCGGTCAAGGTCTGGCGGATGTCGGAGCCGCAGCGGATGTGGAGCGTCCGCAAGGCGCCGTCCGGGGCGGAAGGCTTGCGGTCGATGGCGGCGCGCATCCGCTCCATCTCGGTGACATGGGCGCGGAGCCGGGGCCAGCTTGGGCTGCCCAATTCGCGCGCGATGACGAGCTGCGCATCCGCAAGCAGCATCGTCGCGGGAGCGCGGATGGCAGCTTGGGGGTGATGGGCGGCAAGGCGCGCCAGGGCCGAGGGGTCTTCCTCGCGAAGGCCCCGCAGAAGCTCTTTTGCCCGCTTTTTCTGCTGTTCGAGATTGAGGCGGAATGGCGTGTAGCGCCGCTTGGCCTGGTCGGTCATGGCAATCCCTTTTCATCCATGTCCGTGTCCGCCGTCAGACAGAAAAGGGAGAATCGAGGCAACCCATTTTCAAGGGTTGAGGGCGCAGCCCTTTCCGCGGACGTGGCGGGTCCAACCAAACCCGCCCGGATTCTCGCGAAAGGCCGCTCCGGCTGTCAAGAAGGATTACTGAGGTGTTTGTGTTATAAGATAACGATCTTGGCCTTCATGCTTCCCGGAGGGTGATCATGAAGCCGATTACGCAAGTCGCAGCGCTGAAGGCGAGTGTGGCGGCGCCATCGATTCCCGCTTTCGCGGGAATCGTGCGGTAAGGAACTAGAAACGCCCGTCGATGCCGAAGCGGCGCGGCCGGGGAGCGGGCGAGAAGCCGGGCATCAGGCGCAAGGGATTGGGCAGATAGGACAGGCCCTGGTTGATCTTCGCCTTGATCTTCGGGATGCGCATGATGTCTTCCAGGCGACGGTCGAGGAAGCCCCAGGTCTCCTCGAAGCCTTCGGACTGATCCTCCATCCAGTACAGCAGCGTGCTGCTGAACACGGCGGCCAGGCTGGCGCGCTTGGTATAGAAGCTGAAATCGACGGAACGGTCGCCGACCGCATACCACATGGTATCGACGGTCCGGTAGGTGGCGCGCAGGGCGACGGGCGCGTTCTGCGGCAGGGCCAGCAGGGTCGCGGCACGGCGCACCGCCTCGCGTTCGGGCGCCCAGCGTTCCAGGCGCAGGCGGATCACCGTCTTGATGCGGTCGCGCAGACGCATTTCCTCGGCCGTTTCCAGCGCCAGGTCCTCGACCATCAGGCGGTCGGCGTAATCGCTGAAATGATCCACCATCTCGACTACGCCGCCGGGGAACAGGCGTTCGGGCAGGGTGCGGTCCTGGCCCAGGCTGCGCGCGCCCTCGCGCATGGCCTTGGGCGTCCAGCCGTCGAAGGGAACATGGGGCAGGGTCGCCAGCAGCAATTCGTCGCGGGCTTCTCTCAAATCCTTCACGTCCATCATTTCCCCTCCTCCTGCAGGGCGCGGCGGACTTCCTCGGTAAAGCCGAAGCTGGTCAGGTCCGTCATGCGCCGGGGATAAAGAATACCGTCAAGATGGTCGCATTCATGCTGGACCACGCGGGCATGGAAGCCCTCGGCCTCGCGCTCGATGCGCTCCCCCTGGGGAGTCCAGCCGCGATAACGGATACGGGTGAAGCGCGGCACCTGCCCGGTCAGGCCGGGCAGGGACAGGCAGCCCTCGTATCCCAGGGCAGTCTCCTCGCCCAAGGGTTCGATCTCGGGATTGACCAGCGCCGTCAGGGGCAGGTCCTCGCCGGTATCCGAGCGCAGGGCGGGGACGTGGAAGATGACCACGCGCAAGGGCACATGCACCTGCGGGGCGGCCAGTCCGGCGCCTCCGGCATCTTCCATGGTTTCCGTCATGTCCTGGACCAGGCGCTGGATTTCGGGCGCGGTCGGGTCGGGCACCTCGTCGGCGCGGCGCTTCAGGACAGGGTGGCCCATACGGGCGATCTTCAATATGGCCATAGTGGGGGATAATATGCGGTGCGGTGCGCTGGCCGTAAATAGGTGCTGCCTGCGATCTTGAGTTTTTATGCCGAAACATCATATGTTTGGAGTGGCGGCGACGGACAAAAGTCGATTTCGCCCGCTGCCCCCTTCACAAGTGATGACGGCTGTGTTATCAACACGGCCTTCCGGACGGCGGATGTCCGCCGATCTGATTGTTTTTCGCATACTTGCAGAGGAGCGGTGACGAAACGTGCAGGTTCTCGTTCGTGACAACAATGTCGATCAAGCCCTGAAGGCGCTCAAGAAGAAGATGCAGCGCGAAGGGATTTTCCGCGAAATGAAGCTTCGCCGTAACTTCGAGAAGCCCTCTGAGAAGAAGGCTCGCGAACGGGCTGAAGCGGTGCGTCGCGCCCGCAAGCTCGAGCGCAAGCGCCTGGAGCGCGAAGGCTTCTAAAGCCTGCCGCGTTCGGGCCGCAGAGCCTAGACGCGTTATTCCTGCAAGTCACCAAGCGCGCTGCTGCCCGAAGGGCAGCGGCGTGTTTGGCGTTTGCACTGCCTCCTTGTCGGAGGCGAGGGAGCCTTCCGCGCTCAGGCCTTGATCCAGTACAGGCAGAGCGAAACCGTGATCAGCGATCCGATGGTCGAGAGCAGGATGGTGCGCGAGACCACGGAGGCTTCCCGCCGATAGAATTCCGCCAGCATGAAGGGCCCGGTTCCGGTCGGCAGGGCGCTGAGCAGCAAGGCGGCATGGGCCCAGAGGGGCGGCAGGCGGAAGACGTAATAGGCCAGCAGCCAAGTAATCAGCGGGTGGACGAAGAGCTTGATGGCGACTAGCCCCATGGCGCCTTCCTTGGGGCCTTGCTGCTTTTGCGCCAGGAACAGGCCCAGTGAGACGAGAGCGCAGGGCGTCGTCGCCTCTCCCAGCAGGAACAGGAACTTGTCGACCGGTTCGGGCAGGTCCACGCCGGTTCCCGCCCAGCAGGCGCCCAGCAAGGGGGAGAGGACGAGCGGGTTCTTGCCCAGGGCGACCAATACCTTCATCGCCGCGTGGTGCAGGGATTTTTCCACCTGCAGCCCGACCTCGATGAAGATCACCGCCACAGCGAACAGCACGCAGACCACCAGCAGGGTGGCGATCAGGGCCGGCCGCAAGCCGTCGTCGCCGAGGACCAGCAGGCAAAGCGGGATGCCGATATAGCCGGTATTGGCATAGGCGGCGCTCAATCCGTCGATGCTGGCATCCGCCAGATGGCGGGGCGATCTGAGGCGGTAGAGCAGGGTGACGGCGAACACGGCCAGCATGCTGAGGCTCGTCACCATGATGAAGTCCGGGTGCCAGAATTCCTCCCAGCTCGCCAGCGCCGTGGCCCGGAACAGCAGGGCCGGAAGGCATAGCCAGATGACGAAGCGGTTGAGCTCCGAGGCGGCGGTTTCGCCCAGGCGTCCGGTGCGGCGACAGAGATAGCCCGCCAGGATCAAGGCGAAGATCGGCAGGACGACACTGAGGACGGACAGCATTGGTTGGCGGGGCCATGGAAGAAAACGCGGCGGAAGGTTCAGCCTAGTTCTGTCGATCCATACCGTCTAATGCTATTTATGACGCTGATCGATACCGAGGGGGCATCAATCTTGGATATCCGCCAGCTCCGCTATTTCATCGTCTTGGCTGAAACGAAGCATTTCGGCCAAGCGGCCGAACGCCTGCATATGACGCAGCCGCCCCTCAGCCGCCAGATCGCGGCGTTGGAGGAAAGCCTGGGGGTGGCGCTGTTCCGCCGCACCTCGCGGTCGGTCTCCTTGACCCCGGCGGGAGAGGATTTCTACCGGAATGCCAAGCGGCTGCTTGCCGATCTCGATTTCGCCGTGCGCTCGGCCCGTGCCACCGCCCAGGGCGAGCGCGGGGAGGTGCGGATCGGCTTCACCATGTATGCCGCCTGGAACGTCCTGCCCCGTCTGATCAAGGCGTTCAGCGAGGCTCATCCCGATGTCTCGCTGATCCTCAACGAGACCCTGCCGCGCGACCTGCATCAGGCCCTCATGGCGGGGGAGGCGGATATCGGAATCACCATCCGTTTCCCCGGCGACTTCCCCAATGTCCTTCGTTACCACCCTTTGTCCCGCGAGCCCCTGTGCGCCGTGCTGCCGCAGACTCATCCGCTTGCCGGAAAGGAATCCATCTCGGTGGGGGACCTGGCCGCAGAGCCCTTCGTGACCTTTCCCCGCACGACCGCGCCGGTCCTGCACGAGGCGGTGATGTCCTGCTGCCGCCAGCATGGCTTCGAGCCAGTGATCCGGCTGGAGACGCATCTGCAGCAGACCATCGTCAATCTCGTCGCCGAGGGGTTGGGGGTGTCCCTGGTGCCGGATTCCATGAGGCGGATGCAATTGGCGGGAGCGGTCTTCCGGACGATCGAGGCCTCGGCGCAGATCGAGCAGGGCCTGTATTGGAACGACCGGAACGCCAATCCCTGCCTGCCCGGTTTTCTGGACACCGCGCACCGTCTGTCGGAAGCGTGCGGGCTGGTCGCGTCCGGCCCCACGCCCTGAAGCGCCGGTCAAAAAATAAGGCGGAGCCCGCAGGCCCCGCCTTTTTCATGTGCCGTGCCGAAGGATCAGCCCAGCGAGGTCACGATTTCCTCGGTGACCTTCTTGGCGTCGCCGAAGAGCATCATGGTGTTGTCACGGAAGAACAATTCGTTGTCCACGCCGGCGTAACCCGAAGCCATCGAGCGCTTGATGAACAGCACCGTCTTGGCCTTTTCCACGTCGAGGATCGGCATCCCGAAGATCGGGCTCTGCGGATCGGTCTTGGCGGCGGGGTTGGTCACGTCGTTGGCGCCGATGACGAAGGCCACGTCGGCGGTGCCGAATTCGTGGTTGATCTCTTCCAGTTCGAAGACTTCGTCATAGGGCACGTTGGCCTCGGCCAGCAGCACGTTCATGTGGCCGGGCATACGGCCCGCGACGGGATGGATGGCGTAACGCACGTCCACGCCCTCGGCCTTCAGAAGGTCGGCCATTTCGCGCAGGGCATGCTGGGCCTGGGCGACGGCCATGCCGTAGCCGGGGACGATGATGACCTTGCTGGCGTTCTTCATGATGAAGGCGGCGTCTTCCGAGCTGCCGGCCTTGACCGGACGGTCGCCGCCGGGGCCACCGGCCGCGCCGGCTGCCGCCGAGTCACCGCCGAAGCCGCCCAGGATCACGTTGATGATCGAGCGGTTCATGCCCTTGCACATGATGTAGGACAGGATCGCGCCCGAGGCACCGACCAGCGCGCCGGTGACGATCAGCAGCGGGTTGCCCAGGGTGAAGCCGATACCGGCCGCCGCCCAGCCCGAATAGGAGTTCAGCATCGACACGATGACCGGCATGTCGGCGCCGCCGATGGGCAGGATCAGCAGCAGGCCCAAGGCCAGCGACAGCAGGACCAGCAGCACCCAGGCGCTGTAGGAGCCGGTGCTGGCCAGCCAGATGATCAGGATGACCATCAGGATGGCAAGGCCGGCATTCAGGGGATGCTGCATCGGGAAGACCAGCGGCTTGCCGCTGACCAGGCCCTGGAGCTTGGCGAAGGCGACCAGCGAGCCGGTGAAGGTGATGGCGCCGATGGCGGTGCCGAGCGCCATTTCGATCAGCGAACCGGCGCCGATCTGGCCGGGCATGCCGATGCCGTAGGCCTGCGGGTTGAACAAGGCGGCGCCCGCGACCAGCACGGCGGCCAGACCGACCAGCGAGTGGAAGGCGGCGACCAGCTGCGGCAGGGCCGTCATCTGGATCTTGCGGGCGACGACGGTGCCGATGGCGCCGCCGATGACGATGCCGACGATGATCAGCGGATAGCTGACGACCGAAGGCATCATCAGCGTGGTGATGATGGCGATCGCCATACCGACGATGCCGAACCAGTTGCCCTGGCGCGAGCTTTCGGGCGAGGACAGCCCGCGCAGCGCCATGATGAAGCAGATGGAGGCGATCAGATAGGCGAAGGCCGCGAAATTCTCAGTCACTTGAGCGCCCCCCTTACTTCTGCGGCTGCTGCTTTTTCTTGAACATGCTCAGCATGCGCTGGGTGACGATGAAGCCGCCGAAGATGTTGACGGCGGCCAGCGTCACGGCGAAGAAGCCGAGAATGCTCGAGAGATTGATTTCAGCCGGGCCGGCGGCGATCAGCGCGCCGACGATGATGACGGACGAAACGGCGTTGGTGACCGCCATCAGCGGCGAATGCAACGCGGGGGTGACGCGCCAGACGACGTAATAGCCGACGAAGCAGGCCAGCACGAAGACGGTCAGCAGGGCGACGAAGCTGAAGCCCTCGGTCGTGCCCGAGGCGATGGCCAGCTGCGTCGTGTCATGGGCAAGACGGGCGGCATCCTGGGCCAGGTCCTGGGCCTGATTGGCCAGGCGGGTGGCCTGATCGATGATCTGCTGTTGGTCCATTATGCTCCTCCTTCACCGGCGAAGGCGGCATGCACCACCTTGCCCTCGCGGGTCAGGCAGGTGCCTTTGATGATTTCGTCTTCCCAGTTGATGTTCAGCGCCTTGGTCTCCTTGTCGACCAGCGGCGTGATGAAGTTCAGCAGGTTCTTGGCGTAGAGGGCGCTGCTGTCCACGGCGATGCGCGAGGGCATGTTGGCCCAGCCGATCAGGGTGACGTCATGCTTGACGACCACCTTGTCCAATTCGGAAAGCGGGCAGTTGCCGCCGGCTTCCACCGCCAGATCGACGATCACGGAGCCCGGCTTCATGTCCTTGACCATCTCTTCGGTGATCAGGACGGGGGCGGGCTTGCCGGGGATCAGCGCGGTGGAGATGGCGATATCGGTCTTCTTCAGCGTCTCGTGAATCTTGGCCGATTGCTTGCGCTTGTAATCCTCGTCCATTTCCTTGGCGTAGCCGCCTGCGGTCTCGGCGTTCTTGGTCGCGGTCTCGTCCACCTCGACGAACTTGCCGCCCAGCGATTCCACCTGCTCCTTGACGGCGGGGCGCACGTCGAAGGCATAGACCACGGCGCCCAGGCGCTTGGCGGTGGCGATGGCCTGAAGCCCGGCGACGCCGGCGCCCAGCACCAGGACGCGGGCCGGGGCGACGGTGCCGGCGGCGGTCATCATCATCGGGAAGGCGCGGCCGAAGGCGTTGCTGGCCTCGATCACCGCGCGATAGCCGGCCAGGTTGGCCTGGCTGGACAGGATGTCCATGCTCTGCGCGCGGGTGATGCGCGGCATCAATTCCATGGCGAAGGCGGTCACGCCGGCCTGGGCATAGGCCTTCACCTGTTCCCGGTTCTGCAGCGCCGCCAGATGGCTGATCAGGATCGCCCCCGATTTCAGCAGTGCGAGTTCGTCATTGCCTTCTTCGGCGGTCATCGGACGCTGCACCTTCAGGACGATGTCGGCGTCCTTCAGGGTGGCGGCAGCGTCTTCGGCGATGGTGGCGCCGGCATCCGTGTAATGCTGATCAAGAATGGACGAGCCCAACCCGGCGCCTTTCTCGACCACCACCTCAAAGCCGAGGCCGAGCAGCTTTTTGACCGTATCCGGGGAAGCGGCGACCCGAGCCTCGCCGGGGCGCCTCTCCTTCGGTATGGCGATTTTCATTAAAGTGTCCCTCTTTTGTCGCGGACTTATGATTCTGCGTTGCGACAAGATGCCGCGTATAATGGCTTTTGCCAAGCTCTTTAGGATAAGGTTAAGAGCTACAAAGGGCTAATAATCATATGCGTCATATACTAAAGTGTGGGCATTCGGGTAGAGTTTCCCCACCCGGAACCCACCCGGTCTTCCTGTGGATGATCCAAGCTGTAGGGAAACTATATTGCTCAACATGGATCGTACTCATGCCCGGCGCCGGTGGTTCGCGCCCCTCGCTCTCGGCCTGCTAGGCCTTCTGCCGGTTCTGGCGACGGCGGAACAGCCCCAGCTCGCTTCCCTGTCCGGGACCGAATGGGTCTCGCCCAGCGACACGGTCGGCCTGCGCTATAGCGGACATTGGAGCGGCTTCAGGGTCGGCAGCATGAGCCTGATCATCCAGGAAGATCCGAATGGATATGTGGCGCAGATGGAGCTTCAGAGCGACGGCCTGATGCACCGCCTCTCGCCGTTGCGCGTCGAGGCGGAGACCAGGGGGGTCCGTGATACGACGCCCGCTCCGGGCCAGATTCCCGGCGAACCCTTGCGCTTCCAGATGGTGTCGGTCGACAAGCGCAAGCAGCACGAGGTGCAGGTCGAATTCGATCCGCAGAGCGGCCTCGCGGTCAAGACCCTGGACCAGCGGACCGACCGGGACGAGGATGAGTCCGAAGACGAATTGCTGCCCGATGAATTGCTGACCAATGTGCTCGATCCCTTGAGCATGATCGTCGCCCTGCGTGATCAGACGGCGGCGGCCGTTTACGGCAATGGTCCGGCCCGTTTCACCGTGCCGTCCTATGACGGCCGGCGGCGCTTCGACCTGAATGCGGAAATCCTGGGGCCCGGCCGTCACCGCGCCATGGAAACGATCAGGCTGCGCCTGACTCTGACGCCCCGGGGCGGTTTCAAGGAAAAGCAGATCAAGAACTGGCAGAACATGGTGATCGAGGCGCAGCTCGACAGCCGCTATCTGCTGCCGGTCCGCTTCGTGGCCCACGGCAGCTTCGGCGCCGCCGTCATCAACCTGGAACAGGCCTGCGTCGACGGCAATCCGGCGGGCTGCTCGTTGGCGCGGGGATGAGCGCTACTCCATGCTTCGAGACGGGCCTTCGGCCCTCCTCAGCATGAGGTCTATCTTATTGATAGGAAATAAGGAATTAGCCTCGTCCTGAGGAGCCGCCGTGGCGGCATCTCGAAGGGCGGGTGTAGCGCGGTTTCCGATTTTGGACTTCTCCGACAGAGTTTTTGGACTCCTGCCGATGCCGTTAGAAGCGAGGTTTGACCGCCTCTTCTAACGGCATTCTCATGTCGCCACCGCTACCCTCTTGACGCCCCGCACGCAGTAGAACATTAAGGGAACATTTTGTTCTGTTGCGGAGCATCGCCATGGCCAGGAAGACCCTCTATATCTGCCAGCCCTATCTCCTGGAGATGGGCAAGACCGAGAAGCTAAAGCCCGGAGTAGCGATTACGCCATCGACCAAGGACGCAGCCCTGCGCCGGGCGGATCGTCTCCTTGAGATGCAAGGCATCGTTGGAGTGGATGTAGTCGAACAGACAGCGGACGACGTGCTGGGCGAGTATGACGAGCCCATCTAT
>NZ_SBHN01000004.1:0-1342 GCF_006980715.1 Telmatospirillum sp. J64-1 | reverse complement strand
GCTGAAGCTCTTTGCCGTCGACCACGACGACCAGCCCTTTGCCTTGATCCTTGCCAAGGATGCGGCATCGGCAGTGCGCAACTCTGCACCGATGATCAAGTTGTTGGCCGACCGGCATGCAGACAATGACCACACGCCGCCGCAGATCGATCTCAAGGCAGAGATGACGAAAATGGTGGCCAGGAAGCCGACTACGGCAGAGGGGCTGCGATGGGCGGCAGAGGCCCGGCAGTGGAGTGGCGGAGTAGCGCTGGCCGCTATTCCCTTGTAATCCCCCTACAGCGTTGAGCCGCTGTAGGGGGTGGCATCATGCTATTGTCTCAACAGCCTTATAACCTGCCACAGGTGATAAGCGGCAGCGGCGAGGTGATAGTACACCATCCGCTTAACCTCCTCTGTTGACCACAAAGCTACAGAGTGTTGTTATGGAGTTCCTCTCAACTGGACTGCAGCTTTTGGTCTGGTTGTACTTCGGGATGCAGTCGCGCATCCCGCTGAATGAGCCGGGATCGGACCCCCGGCTCATTCAAGCTAGCCGCCCATTTACGACACTTCAATAGTATTTTTGGCGCGTATCCAAAACAGTGGAGACGGGCGGTGTATCCAATTTCATGATGCTGGAATTGTATGATGTGTAGGATGCCGTATGGCCTCATTTCATACAAGGAGACGTGTTGGGATTTTCACAACACAAACTCCGCTCGGGCGAGCGTGTTCTGCATTCTATCTAGATAGGCAAGTATTTTATTACCAACCTATCTAGATATTATTCTTTTCACTTTGTAAAAGAGCTTAAGCCTTGCCTTAAAGGGGCCGGCTCTAATTTGCTTCAATTTCCGCTAGTTATGATCAGTTCGCCAACTGGCTTAGACCTGCCTTTGCCGCCCACAGTATAGGTGGTTGACACGGGCTCCATCTCCGCCCAGTCGAAGATTTCGCGTACCTGGGGCGTATCATTAATCGAGAGGATGAACCGGCCCGATAGGCGCTGGAGGCAGGCCGAGAGGCGCTCGAAATCGGCGCGACTGAACAGCTCTTTTCCATAGTAGCCCTCGGAGCCCCAATAGGGTGGGTCCAGGTAGAAGAGCGTGCCCGGCCGGTCGTAACGGATGAGGAAAGCCTCGAAGTCGAGACATTCGATCACCACCCCGGCAAGACGTTCATGTAGCTCTTCCAGGCGCGGTCCCAGGGTGTTGAGGTTGAAGCGCCCGGGTCGGGACGGGTCAACGCCGAAGGTGCGACCGGCGACCTTGCCGCCATAGGCCAGTTTCTGCAGGTAAAGAAAGCGCGCCGCCCGCTCCAGATCGGTCAGCGTCTCCGCATCGGTCTGCCGCAACTGCTC
>NZ_SBHN01000039.1:400-16123 GCF_006980715.1 Telmatospirillum sp. J64-1 | reverse complement strand
GCGGTGAAGGTCGCACCACCCGTTTCGGCCAAAACCTTGGTAATCGCAGCGGTCAGCGAGGTCTTGCCGTGGTCGACGTGACCAATCGTGCCGATATTGCAATGCGGCTTGTTCCGCTCGAACTTTGCCTTCGCCATTTCTATGCTTCTCCGTCAAGTATCAGCCGGCCAGCTTGGCGCGGATCTCGTCAGACACGTGTTGCGGCACTTCGGCGTAGTGATCGAAGTGCATCGTGTATTGGGCTCGTCCCTGGCTCATGCTGCGCAGGGTATTCACGTAGCCGAACATATTAGCCAGGGGGACCATGGCGATCAGCAAGCGGGCATTGCCCTGCTGGTCCATGTCCTTGATCTGACCACGGCGGCTGTTCAGGTCGCCGATGATGTCGCCCATATAGTCGTCGGGCGTAACGATCTCGACTTTCATCACGGGCTCGAGCAGCCTTGGGTCGGCCTTCGCGATGCCTTCGCGGAAGGCGGCGCGGGCGGCGATCTCGAAGGCAAGAACGCTGGAGTCAACATCGTGATAGGCGCCGTCGATCAACGTCGCCTTGAAGTCGGTCATGGGAAACCCGGTGAGGACACCGGTCTCCTTGGCGCCCTCAAGTCCCTTGATGACGCCGGGGATGTATTCCTTGGGCACCGCACCGCCGGTGATCGCGTTGACGAACTGGTAGCCCGTCCCCGCCTCACCCGGCTCGAAGCGCAGCTTGACCCGGGCGAACTGGCCCGAGCCGCCGGTCTGCTTCCGGTGGGTATAATCGATCTCGTAGGCCTTGGCGATGGTTTCGCGATAGGCCACTTGGGGGGCACCCACATTGGCCTCGACCTTGAACTCGCGCCGCATGCGGTCGACGAGGATTTCGAGATGCAGCTCGCCCATGCCCTTGATCACGGTCTGGCCGCTCTCGGCGTCGCTGGACACGCGGAAGGACGGGTCCTCGGCAGCCAGACGGGCCAAGGCCAAAGCCATCTTCTCCTGGTCGGCCTGGGTGCGCGGCTCGACCGCCACCTCGATCACCGGCTCGGGGAATTCCATGCGCTCGAGGATCACCTGGGCGGCGGGGTCGCACAGCGTGTCGCCGGTGGTGGTCTCCTTGAGCCCCGCCAGGGCGACGATATCGCCGGCCCGGGCCTCGCGGATCTCCTCGCGCGTATTGGCATGCATCAGCAGCATGCGGCCGATCCGTTCGCGGCTGCCCTTGACCGTGTTCTGGACCGATGCCCCCGATTCCAGCACGCCGGAATAGATGCGCACGAAGGTCAGCGTTCCCACGAAGGGATCGTTCATGATCTTGAAGGCAAGACCGGCGAAGGGCTCTTCGTCGGTATTGTGGCGCGCGATCTCGACCGCCGGATCGTCCGCCAGCACGCCCTTGATGGCTTCAACATCGGTGGGGCTGGGCAGGTAATCGACGACGGCATCGAGCAGCGGCTGGATGCCCTTGTTCTTGAAGGCCGAACCGCAGAGCACCGGCACGAAGCTGCGCGACAGCACGCCCTTGCGGATGAAGCGCCGCAAGGTATCGGCATCGGGCAGCTTGCCTTCGAGATAGGCCTCGGTGGCCGCCTCGTCATCCTCGATGACGGCCTCGATCAGGGCCAGGCGCGCCTGCGCCGCCTCGTCCTTGAGGGAATCGGGAATATCGACGACGTCGAACTTGGCGCCCAACGTCTCTTCCCGCCAGAGGATGGCCTTGTCGGCCACGAGGTCGACGACGCCGACGAAATCGGCCTCGACGCCAACCGGCAGCTGCAGGACAAGGGGACGCGCCCCAAGGCGGTCCCGGATCATGTCCACGCAGCGCGGGAAGTTGGCGCCCATCCGGTCCATCTTGTTGACGAAGCAGATGCGCGGCACGCGGTACTTGTCGGCTTGGCGCCACACCGTTTCCGATTGGGGCTCGACGCCCGCAACCGAATCGAACACCGCCACGGCCCCGTCCAGCACGCGCAGCGAGCGCTCGACCTCGATGGTGAAGTCGACGTGGCCGGGGGTGTCGATGATGTTCACCCGATGGTCGCGCCAGAAGGTCGTGGTCGCGGCCGAGGTGATGGTGATGCCCCTCTCCTGCTCCTGCTCCATCCAATCCATGGTGGCGGTGCCCTCATGGACCTCGCCGATCTTGTAGGATTTTCCGGTGTAGTAGAGGATTCGCTCGGTCGTCGTGGTTTTACCGGCATCGATGTGAGCCATGATGCCGATATTGCGATACCGATCGAGGGGCGTTACGCGTGCCATTGGAACCCTTGCGACGAGGGGTTACCAGCGGTAGTGCGAGAAGGCCTTGTTAGCCTCCGCCATGCGATGCGTGTCTTCACGCTTCTTGACGGCGGTGCCACGGTTGTTGGCGGCATCCAGCAATTCGCCGGAGAGACGGTCAACCATGGTGGTCTCGGAACGCTTGCGCGCAGCCGCGATCAGCCAACGGATGGCCAGGGCCTGACGACGCTCGGCACGCACTTCGACGGGCACCTGGTAGGTGGCACCACCGACGCGGCGGGAACGCACTTCGACGGCCGGCTTGACGTTGTCCAGCGCGGTGTGGAACGCCTCGATGGCGTCCTGACCGATGCGCTTCTCAACCTTTTCCAGCGCGCCGTAGACGATGGTTTCGGCAACGTTCTTCTTGCCGTCCAGCATCAGGCTGTTCATGAACTTGGTGACCACGACATCGCCATACTTGGCGTCGGGCAGAACTTCGCGCTTCTCAGCGGCGTGACGACGGGACATTCTCTATATCCTCACTTCGGACGCTTGGCGCCGTACTTGGAACGACGCTGCTTACGATCCTTGACGCCCTGGGTATCCAGCGTGCCACGGATGATGTGGTAGCGGACACCGGGCAAGTCCTTGACGCGGCCGCCGCGGATCAGCACCACAGAGTGCTCCTGCAGATTATGGCCTTCGCCGGGAATGTAGCTGGTGACTTCGAAGCCGTTGGTCAGACGCACACGAGCCACCTTACGAAGGGCCGAGTTCGGCTTCTTCGGGGTCGTGGTGTAGACACGGGTGCACACACCGCGCTTCTGCGGACAGGCTTCAAGAGCCGGAACCTTATTGCGCGCGACGGGCATCTCGCGCGGCTTGCGGATCAGCTGGTTAATCGTCGGCATATACAGTCATTCCCTTCGCACAAATCTGCTGCGACCATAAAAAACGCGCTCCGGAGCCCAAGGCTTCGGGGCCTGCGACGGGTTCGATATCGCCGACCCGGGCGGCGTTCTTACGCTTGGTTCGCTTAAAGCCGGGGACAACAGCGTTTAGGATGCCGTCCTACCACCAGTTCCCCGAGGAGGGCCGCATCCTAGTCATGCCCCCGCGACCCGTCAAGCGAAACTGTGGAATTTCAGTCCGCGGGGCATGGGCATACGCATATTCCGCCGGAATCCAAGGCGGAACATGCGGGATTTTCGGAAGACCCACACCCTAGCGCGCCAGGACTCACGCGGTCAAGAGTCTCCCACACGCCGATTCCTTTCCCCGCCGTCAAAGAAAAAGCCCCCTTCGCGACGGGCACGAAGGGGGCTGGGAAGGACCGGACCGAACCGGACCCGCCGGTTTACTCGGCGGGCGGCGGCGAGGGCCGTTCGCCATCGCCCTGGATCGACTGGACGTCGCCCCCTTCCGGCGGCTCCATCTCGCGATCGCGGCGGGCGGCGATGGCCTTCAGGCGGTTCATCACCGAGCCGGTGCCGGCCGGGATCAGACGGCCGACGATGACGTTTTCCTTCAGGCCGTTCAGGGTATCCACCTTGCCCGAGACCGAGGCTTCGGTCAGGACGCGGGTGGTCTCCTGGAAGGACGCGGCCGAGATGAAGGAATGCGTCTGCAGGCTGGCCTTGGTAATGCCCTGCAGGACCGGGACACCGGCTGCCGGACGTCCACCCTCGGCGATCACCTTCTCGTTCTCCGCCTCGAACTCCATGCGGTCGATTTGTTCGCCGACCAGCAGCGTGGTGTCGCCGCCATCGGTGATTTCGATCTTCTGCAGCATCTGGCGGACGATCACTTCGATATGCTTATCGTTGATCTTCACGCCCTGCAGACGATAGACCTCCTGGATTTCGTTGGTCAGGTAGCTCGCCAGGGCCTCGACACCCAGCACGCGCAGGATGTCATGGGGCACCGGGTTGCCGTCCATCAGCGGGTCGCCACGGCGGACGTAGTCGCCTTCCTGGACCGAGATGTGCTTGCCCTTCGGGATCAGGTATTCGACCGGATCTCCCTCCTCGGGCACCACGAGGATGCGGCGCTTGGACTTGTAGTCCTTGCCGAATTCCACGCGGCCGTCGATCTCGGAGATGATGGCGTGATCCTTGGGCTTGCGCGCTTCGAAGAGTTCGGCAACACGCGGCAGACCGCCGGTGATGTCGCGGGTCTTCGAGGATTCGCGCGGGATACGCGCCAGGATGTCACCGGCATAGACCTTCTGGCCGTTGGCCACCGAGAGAATGGCGTCCACCGACATGAAGTAGCGGGCTTCCATGCCGTTGGGCAGGTTGACCACCTCGCCCTTCTCGTCGCGCAGCGTGATGCGCGGACGCAGTTCCGAGCTGCGCGGCATCTGCTTCCAGTCGACCACGACCTTCGACGCGATACCGGTGGCTTCGTCCACCACTTCGCGCATCGACAGGCCTTCGATCAGGTCCACGTAATGGGCGATACCCTCGCGCTCGGTGATGATCGGCAGGGTATAGGGGTCCCATTCCGCCATCTTGGTGCCCTTGGTGACGCGGGTGCCCTCGTCGGTGAGGAGCTTGGCGCCATAGGGCACGCGGTGGCGGGCCTTCTCGCGGCCCTGGTCGTCCTTGATGACCAGTTCGCAATTGCGCGACATGACCACCAGAACGCCGGAGGAGTTGGTGACCACGTTGCGGTTGAGGATCGTGATCGTGCCTTCGAAGGCCGCCTCGATGCTCGACTGCTCGGCGCCACGCTGGGCGGCACCGCCGATGTGGAAGGTACGCATGGTCAGCTGGGTGCCGGGCTCGCCGATCGACTGGGCGGCGATAACGCCCACGGCTTCACCCATGTTGACCTCGGTCCCGCGCGCCAGATCGCGGCCGTAGCACTTGCCGCAGATGCCTTCGCGGGTTTCGCAGGTCAGCACCGAACGGATCATCACCTCTTCGACGCCGGCGGCATCGATGCGATCCACCAGTTCCTCGTCGATCAGCGTGCCGGCGGCAACGATGACCTCTTCGGTGACCGGATGAACCACGTCGCGGGCCGCCGTGCGGCCGAGGATACGTTCGGCCAGCGAGGCCACCACTTCGCCGCCCTCGACCATGGCGGTGACGGTCAGGCCGCGATCGGTGCCGCAATCCTCGACGGTGATGATGGCGTCCTGGGCCACGTCCACCAGACGGCGGGTCAGGTAACCCGAGTTGGCGGTCTTCAGGGCGGTGTCGGCCAGACCCTTACGGGCACCGTGGGTGGAGTTGAAGTACTCCAGCACGGTCAAGCCTTCCTTGAAGTTCGAGATGATCGGCGTCTCGATGATCTCGCCCGAGGGCTTGGCCATCAGGCCGCGCATCCCGGCCAGCTGCTTCATCTGGGCGGCCGAACCACGGGCGCCGGAATGAGCCATCATGTAGACCGAGTTGATCTGACGGCCGGGCTCGACCTTCGAGATTTCCTTCATCATCTCGTCGGCAACCAGGTCGGTACAATGCGACCAGGCATCGACCACCTTGTTGTACTTCTCGCCCTGGGTAATCAGACCATCCTGGTACTGCTGCTCGAATTCCTTGACCTGATCCTCGGTCTCCTTGACCAGACGCTCCTTCGAGGCCGGGATGACCATGTCGTCCTTGCCGAAGGAGATGCCGGCGCGGCAGGCATGGCCGAAGCCGAGAGCCATGATGCGGTCGGCGAAGATCACCGTCTCCTTCTGGCCGCAATGGCGGTAGACGGAATCGATGACGTTCTGGATGTCCTTCTTGGTCAGCAGACGGTTGATCAGCGAGAAGGGCAGGTTCGGATGACGTGGCAGCAATTCGGACAGCAGCATGCGGCCCGCCGTGGTCTCGACACGGACAACGGTCGGGTTGCCCTCCTTGTCCACGGTGTGGTAGCGGCTCTTGATCTTCGCATGGAGGCTGAGCACGCCGGCATCCAGCGCCTGCTGGATTTCGCCGACGCCGGAGAAGGTCATGCCTTCGCCCTTTTCGCCTTCGCGCTCCATGGTGATGTAGTAGATCCCCAGCACGATGTCCTGGCTGGGAACAATGATCGGCTTGCCGTTGGCGGGGCTGAGGATGTTGTTGGTCGACATCATCAGCACGCGCGCTTCGAGCTGGGCTTCCAGCGACAGCGGCACGTGGACCGCCATCTGGTCGCCGTCGAAGTCGGCGTTGAAGGCGGTGCAGACCAGCGGATGAAGCTGGATGGCCTTACCCTCGATCAGCACCGGCTCGAAAGCCTGGATGCCGAGACGGTGCAGGGTGGGCGCACGGTTCAGCATCACCGGATGCTCGCGGATGACCTCTTCCAGGATGTCCCAGACCTCGGGACGCTCCTTCTCGACCATGCGCTTGGCGGCCTTGATGGTGGTCGCCATGCCGTAGAGTTCGAGCTTTGAATAGACGAAGGGCTTGAACAGCTCCAGCGCCATCTTCTTGGGCAGGCCGCATTGATGCAGCTTCAGCTCGGGACCGACGACGATGACCGAACGGCCGGAATAGTCGACGCGCTTGCCCAGCAGGTTCTGACGGAAGCGGCCCTGCTTGCCCTTCAGCATGTCGGACAGCGACTTCAGCGGACGCTTGTTGGCACCCGTGATGGCACGGCCGCGGCGGCCGTTGTCGAACAGGGCATCCACCGCTTCCTGCAGCATGCGCTTTTCGTTACGCACGATGATATCGGGCGCACGCAGCTCGATCAGGCGCTTCAGGCGGTTGTTGCGGTTGATGACGCGGCGGTACAGGTCGTTCAGGTCGGAGGTGGCGAAGCGGCCGCCATCGAGCGGAACCAGCGGACGCAGTTCCGGCGGAATGACCGGGATCACTTCCAGGATCATCCATTCCGGACGCGATTCCGAGGCCAGGAAGGCCTCGACCAGCTTCAGGCGCTTGACCAGCTTCTTGCGCTTGGCTTCCGAGGTCGTCTCGCGCAGCTCGGTCTTCAGCGTCTCGTTCTCGCTTTCGAGATCGATGGCAGACAGCATGATGCGCAGCGCTTCCGCGCCGATGCCGGCAGTGAAGGCGTCTTCGCCATATTCTTCCTGGGCGCGCATATACTGCTCTTCGGTGAGCAGCTCATGCATCTTGAGCGGGGTCAGGCCCGGCTCGATGACCACGTAATTCTCGAAATAGAGGATGCGCTCAAGATCCTTGAGCGTCATGTCCAGCAGCAGGCCGATGCGCGAGGGCAGCGACTTCAGGAACCAGATATGAGCGACCGGGCTGGCCAGCTCGATATGGCCCATGCGCTCGCGCCGCACCTTGGCCAGGGTGACCTCGACGCCGCACTTTTCGCAGATGATGCCGCGATACTTCATGCGCTTGTACTTGCCGCACAAGCATTCGTAATCCTTGATCGGACCGAAGATGCGGGCGCAGAACAGGCCGTCGCGCTCCGGCTTGAAGGTCCGGTAGTTGATGGTTTCGGGCTTCTTGATCTCGCCGAAGGACCAGGAGCGGATGCGCTCGGGGCTGGCGATGGAAATCTGGATCTGGTCGAAGCTCTGGGTGCCCTGAGCCTGACCGAAGATCTTCATAAGCTCGTTCATGCCTAACTTCTCCCGCTTCGCGGTGGCGGCATCGGGAGGGCCGAGGCGGCGGCCCTCCCGCGATGCATATTTTTAGTAAGGGCGCTGGTTCAGTTCGACATTGAGGCCCAGCGAGCGGAGTTCCTTGACCAACACGTTGAAGGATTCGGGAATGCCGGCTTCGAAGGTGTCGTCGCCGCGCACGATGGCCTCGTAGACCTTCGTACGGCCGGAGACGTCGTCCGACTTGACCGTCAGCATTTCCTGCAGCGTATAGGCAGCGCCGTAAGCTTCCAGCGCCCAGACCTCCATTTCCCCGAAGCGCTGGCCGCCGAACTGGGCCTTGCCGCCCAGAGGCTGCTGAGTCACCAGCGAGTACGGGCCGATCGAACGGGCGTGGATCTTGTCGTCGACCAGGTGGTGGAGCTTCAGCATGTAGATGTAGCCCACCGTGACCTTGCGGTCGAAGGGTTCGCCCGTGCGGCCGTCGATCAGGGTCGACTGGCCGGAACGGTCCAAGCCGGCCTTTTCCAGCATCTCGCAGATGTCGCTTTCGCGGGCACCGTCGAAGACCGGCGTGGCGATCGGCACGCCATTGCGCAGGTTCTCGGCGAGCTCGACGATTTCGTCATCGCCCAGATCGGCGATCTCCTCGCCATAGATCTTATCGCCGTAGACCTCTTTCAAGCGCTCCCGCATCGAATCGATGACCGCACCATTGCGCTTGTACTGGTCGAGCATGTCGCCGATCTGGCGGCCAAGCCCGGCACAGGCCCAGCCCAGATGGGTTTCCAGGATCTGACCGACATTCATGCGCGAGGGCACGCCCAGCGGGTTCAGCACGATATCGACCGAGGTGCCGTCTTCAAGATAGGGCATGTCCTCGACCGGGGTGATGCGCGAGATCACACCCTTGTTGCCGTGACGGCCGGCCATCTTGTCGCCCGGCTGCAGCTTGCGCTTCACCGCGACGAAGACCTTGACCATCTTCATCACGCCGGGCGGCAGCTCGTCGCCGCGCTGCAGCTTCTCGACCTTGTTCTCGAAGCGGTCCTGCAGACGCTGCACGCCCTGCTCGAAGGAACGCTTCAACGCCTCGATATCGGCCATCACCGCGTCGTCTTCGACGTTGATGCTGCGCCAGGCGCTGGCATGATGCTGATCCAGGGCTTCTTCCGTCACCACCGAACCGGCACGCAGGCCCTTGGGACCGCTGACCACCTTCTGGCCGATCAGCAGGTTCTTCAGGCGGGCATAGAAGCTGCGTTCCAGGATCGCGCGTTCGTCGTCGCGGTCCTTGGCCAGACGGTCGATTTCGGCCCGCTCGATGGCCAGCGCACGTTCGTCCTTCTCCACGCCGCGGCGGGAGAAGACGCGCACTTCGACCACCGTACCGGACACGCCCGGCGGCAGGCGCAGCGAGGTGTCGCGGACGTCCGAGGCCTTTTCACCGAAGATGGCGCGCAGCAGCTTCTCTTCCGGCGTCATCGGGCTTTCGCCCTTCGGCGTGACCTTGCCGACCAGGATGTCGCCCGGCTTGATCTCGGCGCCGATATAGACGATGCCGGCTTCGTCGAGGTTCTTGAGGGCTTCCTCACCCACGTTCGGAATGTCGCGGGTGATTTCCTCCTGGCCGAGCTTGGTGTCGCGGGCCATGACCTCGAATTCCTCGATATGGATCGAGGTGAAGACGTCATCGCGCACGATGCGCTCGGAGATGAGGATGGAGTCCTCGAAGTTGTAGCCGTTCCAGGGCATGAAGGCGACGAGCACGTTACGGCCCAGCGCCAGTTCGCCCAGCTGCGTCGACGGACCGTCGGCGATGATGTCGCCGGCGCGGATCATGTCGCCCACCTTCACCAGCGGACGCTGGGTGATGCAGGTGTTCTGGTTCGAACGCTGGAACTTCAGCAGGTTGTAGATATCGACGCCCGGCGCCGTGGTCGAGGTTTCCTCGGTGGCGCGGATGACGATACGGGTGGCGTCGACCTGGTCGACCACGCCCGAACGCTTCGCCGTGATCGCGGCGCCCGAGTCGCGGGCCACGGCTTGCTCCATGCCGGTGCCGACCAGCGGCGCCTCGGCACGGATCAGCGGCACGGCCTGACGCTGCATGTTCGAGCCCATCAGCGCGCGGTTGGCGTCATCGTTCTCGAGGAACGGAATCAGCGCGGCGGCGACGGAGACCAGCTGCTTGGGCGAGACGTCGATCATGTTGATCTCGGTCGGATGCACCATCACGAAGTCGCCGGCCTTGCGGCAGGACACTAGGTCGGAGACGAACTGGCCGTTCTCGTCCAGCTCGGCATTGGCCTGGGCGATGATGTAGCGCCCTTCCTCCATCGCCGACAGATAGACGACTTCGTCGGTGACGCGGCCGTCCACCACCTTGCGGTAGGGGCTTTCGATGAAGCCGTACTGGTTCACGCGGGCATAGGTCGCCAGCGAGTTGATCAGACCGATATTCGGGCCTTCCGGCGTTTCGATCGGGCAGATACGGCCGTAATGGGTGGGATGGACGTCGCGGACTTCGAAGCCGGCGCGCTCGCGGGTCAGACCGCCCGGGCCAAGGGCCGAGAGACGGCGCTTGTGGGTGATCTCCGAAAGCGGGTTGGTCTGGTCCATGAACTGCGACAGCTGCGACGAGCCGAAGAATTCACGCACCGCGGCCGCGGCGGGCTTGGCGTTGATCAGGTCGTGCGGCATCACCGAGTCGATGTCCACCGAGGACATGCGCTCGCGGATGGCACGCTCCATGCGCAGCAGGCCGACGCGATACTGGTTTTCCATCAACTCGCCGACCGAGCGGACGCGGCGGTTGCCCAGATGGTCGATATCGTCGATCTCGCCCTTGCCGTCCTTCAGCTCGACCAGCAGCTTGATGATGGCAAGGATGTCTTCCTTGCGCAGCACGCGCTGGGTGTCGGGCACGTCGGTCAGGCCCAGGCGCGAATTCATCTTCACGCGGCCGACGGCGGACAGGTCGTAGCGTTCTTCGTCGAAGAACAGGCCGTGGAACAGGATTTCGGCCGTTTCCAGGGTCGGCGGCTCGCCCGGACGCATCACGCGGTAGATGTCGATCAGGGCTTCTTCGCGCGAGGTGTTCTTGTCCAGCGCCAGGGTGTTGCGGATATAGGCACCCACATTCACATGGTCGACGGACAGGGTCGGCAGGTCGACGATGCCCGCGCGCTCCAGCTCCTCGAGCAGGGTCGCGGTGATCTCGTCACCGGCTTCGGCGAAGATTTCCCCGGTCTGTTCGTTGACCAGGTCCTCGGCGATGTAGCGGCCGATTAGTTCCTCGACGGGAACCAGGATCTCCTCGACGCCCTGCTCCTTCAGCTTGCGGGTCAGGCGCGGGGTCAGCTTGGTGCCGGCCTCGGCCACCACGTCGCCGGTTCCGGCATCGACCAGATCGGAGAGCAGCTTCATGCCCTTCATGCGCTCGGCGTCGAACGCCGTCTTCCAGCCCTGCGGGCCGCGCGCATAGGTCACGGTGTCGTAGAAGTAGTTGAGGATTTCCTCGGCGGTCATGCCGCGCGCTTCGGTCGGATCGAGCGTCTTGCCCTCGGCCACGCGCTGGGCGCGCAGGGCGGCCGTCTCGGCGCTGTCCAGGGCATAGAGCAGGGTCGTCACCGGCAGCTTGCGGCGACGGTCGATGCGCACATAGACCAGGTCCTTGGCGTCGAATTCGAAATCGAGCCAGGAACCGCGATAGGGGATCACGCGGGCAGCGAACAGATACTTGCCCGAGGAATGGGTCTTGCCCTTGTCATGGTCGAAGAAGACGCCCGGGCTGCGGTGCATCTGGCTGACGATGACGCGCTCGGTGCCGTTGATGACGAAGGTGCCGTTGGCCGTCATCAGGGGCATGTCGCCCATGTAGACGTCCTGTTCCTTGATGTCCCGGATCGAACGGGCGCCGGTATCCTCGTCGACATCCCACACCACCAGGCGCAGGGTCACCTTCAGCGGCGCGGCGAAAGTCATGCCGCGCTGCTGGCATTCCTCGACGTCGTATTTCGGCTGCTCCAGTTCGTAGCGGACGAACTCAAGGGTGCCACGCTCGGAGAAGTCCTTGATCGGGAAAACGGACCTGAAGACCTCTTGAAGCCCTACATTGATGCGAGCCTCGGGCGGCGTGTCCATCTGCAGGAAGCTGTCGTAAGAGCTCTTCTGCACCTCGATCAGGTTTGGCATCGGCGCGACAGTGGGAATTCGGCCGAAGCTTTTGCGAACACGTTTCCGACCCGTATAGGACTTAGCCATTGCCGCTCCTCATAAGCTCGTCGGTTCCGGACCCGCGGCCCCGCTTTCCCGGGCGTCGGCAGGGTGAACCGAAACACCCCCCTCACCTCGGGCAGCCGCGTGCCCATGCTCCCCGTTGATGGCCGGGAGCGCGCCGCGAAACGATCAGATGCACGGGATCATCCCGCGCGCCCCTTGCAGGGCTTGATTATCGGCCCCTTATGGAGCCGGTGTGCACCAGAAACCCTTCAAAGGGAAGGCATTCCTAGTACACAAGCGCCGACGGGCCGGGCAGCGGGCACCTTTCGGCGCGCCGCTGTCCGGCCCTCGGTCAAGCTTCCCGGAGAAGGGAACTTACTTGACTTCGACCTTAGCACCAGCCTCTTCAAGCTGCTTCTTGATCTTGTCGGCTTCTTCCTTGGTCACGCCTTCCTTGACCTTCTGGGGAGCGCCTTCGACCAGGTCCTTGGCTTCCTTCAGGCCCAGGCCGGTGATGGCGCGGACTTCCTTGATGACGTTGATCTTCTTGTCGCCGGCATCGGCCAGGACAACGTCGAACTCGGTCTTCTCTTCAGCGGCCGGAGCGGCGGCGCCGCCCGGAGCAGCGGCGGCAACGGCCACCGGAGCGGCGGCGGAAACGCCCCACTTTTCTTCCAGCAGCTTGCTCAGCTCGGCAGCTTCCAGAACGGTCAGGGAGGACAGGTCGTCAACCAGTTTGGCGAGATCGGCCATTTGTAACTACTCCAACTAAGGCTTGTATTCTGGGATGGTAACGTGGCTTTAAGCGGCTTCGCCTTTTTCCGCCTTGGCGGCAAGCACACGGGCGATCTGGCCGCCCGGGGCCTGCAGCACACCGGCGATGCGGGTGGCCGGGGTCTGGATCATGCCGACCAGCTTGGCGCGCAGCTCGTCCAGCGACGGCAGGGTGGCCAGGGCCTTGATGCCCTCCACGTCCATACGCTGGGTGCCGAGCGAGCCGCCAAGAATGACCAGCTTCTCGTTCCCCTTGGCGAAATCGACGACAACCTTGGCGGCCGCCACCGGGTCCTGCGAATAGGCGATCGCAGTCGGGCCGGTGAACAGGTCGTCAATGCCTTCGAAATTCGTGCCCGCAAGAGCAAGACGCGTGAGCCGATTCTTGGTCACTTTGAAGCTGGCACCAGCATCGCGCACCTTGCGTCGAAGAGCCGTGACCTCGGCGACCGTCAGACCCTGGTTATGGGTGACGACGACGAGGCTGGTTGCTTCGAGCGCCTGATGAAGCGAGCCGACCCACTCCTTCTTTTGTGCTCGGTCCACTTTCGTCTCCGATAGTGTTTGGCCCCACCCTTTGCAGGAGAGGAGCCGTCCTTGCCCTAGTTCCGGCCGATAGCCGGAACCGATGGCCTGTCCCAGAGATCCAAGCCTTCCGCCTGTCGGCGGATTGAGAAATCGGCTTGCACCACTGTCTGTGCAGGCGGGAGAGCTCCCTTTAAGACCACGCGGCCTGACCGTTCGCGGCACCTACAGTCTCGGACAGGTTGGGGGCCTTGCAGCCCCCGCGCTTCCCGCCCGAAGGCGGGAAAATTCCTTACGCCAGGCTGGCCAGGTCCAGCTTCACGCCGGGACCCATGGTCGAGCTGAGCGACACCTTCTTGACGTAGGTGCCCTTGGCGCCCGTCGGCTTAGCACGATTGATGGCGTCAACGAAAGCCTTGATGTTTTCCACCAGGGCGTCTTCGCTGAAGCTCGCCTTGCCGACGCCAGCATGCACGATGCCGGCCTTCTCGGCGCGGAACTGCACCTGACCGCCCTTGGCGGCGCGCACGGCCTCGGCGACGTTCATGGTCACGGTGCCCAGCTTCGGGTTCGGCATCAGGCCGCGCGGGCCGAGAACCTTACCGAGACGGCCGACCAGGCCCATCATGTCCGGGGTGGCGATGCAGCGGTCGAAGTCGATGGTGCCGCCCTGGACGATTTCCATCAGGTCTTCGGCGCCCACCACGTCGGCGCCGGCGGCCTGGGCCTCGGCGGCCTTCTCGCCCTTGGCGAAGACGGCGACGCGCACGGTCTTGCCGGTGCCGTTGGGCAGTTCCACCACGCCACGGACCATCTGGTCGGCGTGACGGGGATCGATGCCCAGGTTCATCGACAGCTCGATGGTTTCGTCGAACTTGGCGGTCGCACGCGACTTGATCGCCTTCACTGCCTCGTCGAGGGCGTAGAAGGTGTCGCGGTTGATGCCTTCATAGGCGGCCTTGAGGCGCTTCGGGGTCTTAGCCATGGTCTTACTCCACCACCTGCAGGCCCATCGAGCGCGCCGAACCGACCAGCATGCTGGCGGCGGCGTCGACGTCGTTGGCGTTGAGGTCCTGCATCTTCTTTTCGGCGATCTCGCGGATCTGGGCCATGGTCACCTGGCCCACCGGACCGGAACGGCCCGTGGTCTGCGAACCCTTCTGGATCCCGGCAGCCTTCTTCAGGAAGTAGCTGACCGGCGGGGTCTTGGTGACGAAGGTGAAGGTGCGGTCGCCGTAAGCGGTGATGACCACGGGAATCGGCATGCCCGGCTCCAGGCCCTGGGTCTGGGCATTGAAAGCCTTGCAGAATTCCATGATGTTCAAGCCGCGCTGACCCAGAGCCGGACCGATCGGCGGCGAAGGATTCGCCTTGCCGGCCGGGACCTGCAGCTTGATGTACCCGACGATTTTCTTTGCCATTTCTTACCTCGGCTGAAAAACCAAGCGGCGGTCCGACCATGGCTGGCCTCCCGCCGGCTTCACGATCCTGGCCGCAGGGCGCGGCACAGGTCCTTGCATGGGAATGCGGCCGCCGGAGCAGCCGCGAGACCTCAAACCTTTTCGACTTGCGAATATTCGAGTTCGACGGGGGTGGAGCGACCGAAGATCGACACCGCGACCTTGAGGCGGGCCTTCTCTTCGTCCACTTCCTCGACCAGACCGTTGAACGAGGTGAAGGGGCCGTCGCAAACCCGAACCTGCTCGCCCACCTCGAAGGTGACGGAGGGTTTGGGGCGCTCAACGCCTTCCTGCACCTGATGCATGATTTGCTCGGCCTCACGGCCGGAGATCGGCACCGGACGGCCCTTGCCACCCAGGAACCCCGTCACCTTCGGCGTGTCCTTGACCAAGTGCCAAGTCTCGTCGGTCATCTCCATCTTGATCAGGACATAACCGGGGAAGAACTTGCGCTCGGCATTGACCTTGTTGCCGCGGCGGACCTCGACGACCTCTTCGACCGGCACCAGAATTTCGTGGAACCGTTCAGCCATGCCCTTCTGTTCCGCCTGCTCGCGGATCGACTGGGCGACTTTCTTCTCGAAGCCGGAATAGACGTGAATGACGTACCAGCGGGCGGCCATTCTCAGCTCCCAAGACCAAAGATCATGCGCACACCCCAGGCGAAAATGCCATCCACAGCCAGGAAGAACACGGAAGCCAGGAACACCATGATGAAGACCATGATGGTCGAAACGGTGGTTTCCTTGCGGGTCGGCCAGGTTACCTTCGTCATTTCCTGACGAACCTGACGGACGAACTGTCCTGGTGTGGTCTTAGCCATCGTCGTTATATCTTCGCCCTGTGCGCCGTTGCGCGTATGACTGCCCGTGAAATGGCAGGAGTGGAGGGGCTCGAACCCCCAACCCCCGGTTTTGGAGACCGGTGCTCTACCAGTTGAGCTACACTCCTAGAGCCAGGCCGGCACCCCGGAAGGGGATGCCGGCCGGCAGGCACCGCGCGGCGGAGCCACGCCTTATATAC
>NZ_SBHN01000039.1:0-390 GCF_006980715.1 Telmatospirillum sp. J64-1 | reverse complement strand
GATGTTGTCGCCGGGCATGACCATCTCGGTGCCTTCGGGCAGCTTGATGGTGCCGGTGACGTCGGTCGTCCGGAAGTAGAACTGCGGACGGTAGTTGGAGAAGAACGGCGTGTGACGGCCACCTTCTTCCTTGGTCAGGATGTAGGCCTCGGCCTTGAACTCGGTGTGCGGGGTGATGGTGCCCGGAGCCGCCAGAACCTGGCCGCGCTCGACATCTTCACGCTTGGTGCCGCGCAGCAGGGCGCCGATGTTGTCGCCGGCTTCACCCGAATCGAGCAGCTTGCGGAACATTTCCACACCGGTGACCGTGGTCTTGACGGTGTCCTTCAGGCCGACGATCTCGACTTCCTCGCCCACCTTGATCACGCCGCGCTCGATACGGCCGGTCAC
>NZ_SBHN01000038.1 GCF_006980715.1 Telmatospirillum sp. J64-1 | reverse complement strand
TCCATTGATAGAGGCTGTCCCATTCATGCTGGCCTCCTCACTCCAGCCAGCATGATGAATCAGATTTTCGCTCCTTTGGGAATCCCTGGCGATTCGAAACGCTCGAAATCCGCTCTAGAGCCGTCAAAGGATACACATCTCCGTAGCCGACGGTCGTCAATGTCGCAATCGACCACCACATCGCACGGGGAATGCTGCCAAAGGTCTCGGGCTGGATCGCCCCCTCGATCAGATAAAGCATTGTCGAGGAAACAAGCAGCAAGACACCAGCAATTCCGACACTCATTGCCAATTCATAGCGGCGGGAACGCAGAGCGATACTGATTGCGTCAAAAGCTTTCGAAAAACGCCCGAGCCGCGCCACACGTAGAATCCGCATCAGCCGAAAGAGGCGGAGCAGGAAGGCTTCACTTCCAAGAAAAGCAAGAAAGAGAGGCAAGAGGGCAAGCAGGTCGATTATCGCTGCCGGAGACAGGGCATAGCGAAGCCGGCCCGTCACCCCGCGATAGGCTGGGTTCTCGGCGGCAATCCACAACCGGGCGAAGTATTCAATGACAAAAGCCGCGGTGAAAATAATTTCGGCGACAAAGAAGACGTTTTGATAATGCCCATATATGGTCGGCTCGCTCTCCAGGACGGCAACAGCCGTTGCCGCAAGGATAAGAAGGGCTATCGCTTTGTTGACAGGTGACAAGCCGGTTTTTGGCCAAGCACTTGGTTCAAGCAGTCTGTATAGAAACGCACGCGTCATTTGACTATTTGCCATTTCCTCGAGCCCACCGGCTTGGGCATGCACAAAACTGAGGAAAATTATAGGGAAGAAAAATTACTCACTCAACCACCAGCACCGGGGGAAATAATTAGAACACACATCATTGTCCTATCAAAAATCATCCCTGGCCAGAGGGTACAGAATAAAAACTGCCCTGAGAAGCGACTGAAGGCAGAGGACGGAAGCATAGGGGCTCAAGGTGGTTTTTGCCGTCTATTCTTGTGTTCTTTGTTTACATAATAGTCCCCAAGTTATGATCAGACCTATAAAATATCTCTTGGCGGGACAGTTGCCCCCACGAGCGTAGCTACGGGCGCCGTGGTGGAAGATCGTTAATCCTTACCAAGGGCGGAAGCAGGCAAGGCCTGTCTCCGCCCCCTCTGCCGAATAGGGTCATTCGATGATTTCACAGCCTTTTTCGGCAAGGACCCGATCCACCCAGCTCCGATCCAGCTTGCCTGCCAAAGTTGCTTCAAGCTGTCGCTGTTCTGCCTGATTCTTTGCGCGCGCCTTCTCAAGAATCGCCTCCGCCGATAGGCGCGGAACCGCCAACAAGCCGTCTGCATCGCCCAGCATCAAATCGCCCGGAGCGATCAGCATTCCTTCTATGCTGATCGGAAAACCGATTTCTCCGGGCCCGTCACGATAGGGCCCTCTGTGAGTCACACCCAAGGCGTAGACTGGCAGGTTGAGACGCAGGAACGCCTCGCGATCGCGCAGAGCACCATAAATCACGATGCCCGCCACGCCGCAGACCTTGGCATGAACCAACATCAGTTCGCCGATCAGCGAATTGGTCAAATCTCCGCCAGCATCATGCACGATGACATCGCCCGGCTGAGCCATGTCGATCGCCTTGTGGAGCATGAGATTGTCCCCCGGCCGGCTACGCACCGTCAGGGCCGGTCCAGCCAGAACACCCTCGCGATGCATGGGCTGCAAATGATTGCCGACACCGTTCAGCCGCTGCATGGAATCGCTGACATTGGCAACAGGAAGGCTGCGGAAAGCCTCCACCAAGCTGCTTTCCACCCTGGTCCAGCTCTTCTTAATACGGAAACCTTCGCTCATTTGGAATGTCCCGTCTTCTGTAGGATCATAGGACTGATCCGTGATGATCTTCTGGCATCATCCCTACGGTTTCCGGCTTCTTCTTCAGGCGTTTAAAAAGTTTCAAGGCATTGCCCGAGAAGATCATCTTGCGGTCTTCCGCGCTCAGATAGGGACTGGCTTCGATATAGCGTCGGGTATCGTCGAAGAAGTGCCCGGTCTCAGGGTCCACACAGCGGACCGCGCCGTGCATTTCCGAAGCAAACAGCACATTCCGGACGGGCACCACTTGGGAAAGCAGGTTTATTCCCGGCTGATGATAGACGCAGGTATCGAAATAAAGGTTGTCTCCCATCATCTCCGCAGGTTCGGGCCGTTTCCGGTCGATGGCCAAGCCGCGGTAACGCCCCCAATGATAAGGCACGGCCCCTCCGCCATGGGGAATGATGAAGCGCAGGCCGGGGAAGAGCTTGAAAATGTCAGACTCAAGAAGCTGCATGAAGGCAGAAGTATCGGCGTTGATGTAATGGGCCCCGGTGAAGTGAAAGTTAGGATTGCAGGACTGGCTGACATGGATCATTGCCGGCACCTGAAGTTCCTCCAGCTTCTCGTAAAGCTTGAACCACCAGGGATCAGTCAGCGGCGGGTCAGTCCAATAGCCGCCGCTAGGATCGGGGTTAAGGTTACAGCCGATAAAGCCCATTTCCTCGACGCAACGGACGAGTTCTGGGATCACATTCTCCGGGGGGCAGCCAGGCGATTGCGGCAATTGGCATACGGCCGCGAAGTTGTCGGGGTAGAGATCACAGATTCGCCCTATGAGGTCGTTGCATATCCGCGACCATTGTCGGCTCATCCTTTCATCACCAATATGATGCCCCATGCCGCCAGCGCGCGGCGAAAATATGGTCATGTCGATGCCGCGCTCGCGTTGCAGCCGCAACTGCGTCTTCTCAAGGCTTTCGCGTATCTCGTCATCAGTGATTACCGGACCGGCGGGATCAGAGAGTTTCGACAGGTCACCTTTCACATCTATCTGTTGCCTGCGCCATTCTTCGAGTGCGGCCGGAGCAGTGGTGTAGTGACCGTGACAGTCAATGATCATGAGAACCTTCCATGCAGATGGCTTCGTGGTCTGACGGACTGGACAGCGCTCAGGACGAGACTCGCCGCCGTCTGATCAGTACGGATTTCAAAAGAGGGCCAAACAGGGCGGATGCCAGGAGCAGAATGCTGATGGCCAGCGCAACGACGCTGATCGTGCTGCTGAAGAAGTACGAGATATCCCCTCGCCCCATCAGCATGGCCCGGCGCAGATTTTCCTCCAACATCGGGCAGAGCACGAAACCGATCAGCAACGGCGCCGGCATAAAGCCCTGCCGCCTGAGGACGTAGCCAATCAGGCCGAACAGAAGCACCACCACGATATCCTGGACACTGTTGGCAATGCTGTAGGAGCCGACACAGATCAGCACAACAATAGAGGGATAGAGATATCGATAGGGGATGTTCAGAAGCGACACCCACAGACCGATCAAAGGAATATTCAGAACCAGCAACAGCAGGTTGCCGATCCAGAAGCTCGCCACCAAGCCCCAGAACAGGCGTGGTTCATTTTCAATCATCAGCGGGCCTGGCACAACGCCATGGATCATCAGCGCGCCGATCATGATCGCCATTGTCGGCGTCCCCGGAATGCCAAGGGCCAATGTCGGTATGAACGCCGTCTGAACAGCGGCATTATTCGACGCTTCGGGAGAAGCCACGCCTTCTATGGCACCCTTGCCGAAGCGTTCCGGCTGCCGAGACAGCTTTTTCTCGTTGGCGTAGCTGAACAATGCTGCAACCGAAGGGCCAGTGCCGGGCAGCGGGCCAAACAGGCATCCGGCGGCCGAGCCGCGCAACATCGGCCAAAATATCCGCCGCCAATCGCTACGGCTGGGTATCATCGACCGGAACGAGATACTCTGGCGAACCTTTGCCCCGGCGGTCTTCACGGACAGGATGATTTCGGAAACTCCGAACAACCCCATCGCCACCGGCACCAGCGAAAGGCCGTCGAGCAGGTGTGCGGAACCGAAAGTGTAGCGTTCCACACCATCATAAATGTCGATCCCGATCGTGCCGATCAGCCCGCCAAGCAGAATCATTGCGAAGTTCTTTTTCGGATCCGCGCCCCCTATCGCAGAGACAGCCACGAAACACAGCACGATCAACGCGAAATATTCGGCCGGCCCGAAAGCGAGAGCGACATCGACAATGAGCGGCGTGAGGTTGGACAGCACCAGAATTCCAATACTGCCGCCAACAAAAGAGGCGATGGTCGTCACGAAAAGTGCAACGCCGGCACGGCCCTGCTGCGCCATCGGATAGCCGTCGATGCAGGTAATCGCGTTGGAAGGCGTGCCTGGTAGGTTGAGCAATATCGAAGCGGTCGAACCGCCATATTCTGCGCCGTAATACACTCCTGCCAGCATCACGATCCCAGTGAGCGGATCCAGTGCGAAGGTCAGTGGCAGGAGCAGCGAAATTGCCGCCATCGCACCAATACCGGGAATGACGCCGATTGCGGTTCCTAGAAAAACCCCCGCAAAGCAGGCAATCAGGTTCTCGATCATCATGGCCGTGGACAGGCCAAGCAAGAGATTCTCCATGGTCAGAATCCCCTGATGGCCTTGACCGGCAGACCCAATCCCATTGAGAAGAGCGACCAGACAGCGAAAGCGAATATAAGTGCATAGACGAGGAAGGGTGCGATGCGGCGTTCGGACTGCCCGAGATAAGCGGCCACCATCGATGCCAAGGTGGCGGGGATGAGGCCAAAGCGTTCAACGGAGAGAATGAAAAGCAAGACTGCTGCAGAGATTGCAAGCAACGGGCGAAGCTCAATGCCTGATGTCTCGGTATCTTGCTTGAATGTAAGGCCCAGCAGTGAAATCAGCACGATGCCGCCAGACAATATCAACGGCACGGTAGCGGAATCGATCCCCGATCCGCCGCCTGCCTGATAGCCCAATGCCATGAAGAAAGCAGCAGCACCGCAAATGCCCAGAAGGAGCCAAGTTGCGTTCCTCGTCATCATCCACCTCGGGCTTGAATGATCTTGTTTCGTCCCAGAAGGACAAGCGTGGAAAGAGGCAGCGCTGCTAATGGAAGGCGGGTCTGTCGAGGACCTCTTTCCACCAATCAAGTTGTCCTTTGATGTATTCGCCGAAGGCTTCGGGTGATTCCGACACGGTGGGTTCAGATCCCAAGGCCGCCAGTCGTTCGTTCACCTTTTCAGAATCCACCATCGTCGTCATTGCCTCGTGCAGGCGCGCAATGACATCGTCGGGCGTACCCGCCGGCGCCAGCAGGCCGTACCACGACCCCATCTCGAAATCTTCGAGACCGGCTTCCTGAGTGGTGGGAACGTCAGGCAGAAGCTTGCTCCTCGTGGCGGAAGCAAGGGCAAGGGGACGCAAAGTTCCTGAAGTCACATGGGGCAAGATTGCAGGAATGTTATTCATGTAGACCTGGATACGGCCTGCCACGACATCATTCAGCGCATCGCCGGCGCCTTTGTAAGGAATATGGGCGAGGGACGATCCGGTACGTTCGTTGAACAATTCCCCGGCGACATGAGCCACCGTTCCGACCCCGCCCGAGGCAAAATTGAGGCGTGAGCCAGAGGACGAGGACGTCAGAGCAATCAGCTCCTCCAGATTCTGCGCTTCTACGGAAGGATGCACCACCATCAGGACGGATGAGATTACCGCAACGCTGACGGGAGCGAAATCCTGGAGCGGGTCATAGCCAACTTCACGCAGGTTTGGGTTGACGGAATGCGTGCCCGTCACGCCAAACAGCAAAGTGTAGCCGTCTGGCTTGGCTTTCGCGACGACACGTGTCCCGATGGTGCCTCCACCGCCGCCGCGATTTTCGATCACGACAGGTTGTCCCAGTTCTTCAGTCAGGTGATCGGCGATCACCCTGGCGATCACGTCGGTGTTGCCTCCAGCAGAGAATGGCACAACGATGGTCACGGACCGTTCAGGATACTGGGCGGAAGCGCCAACTGTGGATACGACAGAGGCAGTAAGGGCGGCGAGCGCCAGCCCGCAAATTTTTCTAAGCATTTTTTCCTCCCTTTTGTGAAACAGTGGACCATAGGAGGAGGCTGACCAGCCATGACAATCTCGCGATGTCCCTGCGAATCTCTTTATGGCAGGGAGGGAGGGTGGTCCTTGCCCAGTTGTGACGGGAGAAAGAACACCTCTTTTATATAAGAAAAAACAACAGGATATGGATTCACCCATTCATAATTCCGGCCATCGTTCTTCCCTTCGCTTTCGGTTCTTTCTTTTAAGCGTGGCAAGACCGGACAGAACCGGGAGATCCTTCAAGGGAAGAAGCGGATGAGACAGGCACAGTTGGCGACCATCTCACTGCGGCATTTCGGTGCCTTCGTCGCGACATTGGAAGCTGGTCGTCTATCCGGAGCAAGCCAGCAGGTTCGGCGCAGTCCGTCAGCGATTTCGCGTTCTATTGCCATATTGGAAAAAGCCTTCGCCTGCCCTCTGCTGATCCGGTCGAACCCAGGAATCACCCTGACACAAGAAGGACGGCTGGTTGCTGCACGCTGCAGCATCATCTTGGCAGAACTTAATAGCTGCCGGGATCTTCTTGCCCGCTCTTCACGTGTCCCACCAAGGGACAATGCTGCAATATTTTCGATGCAAGTGGATATTTCCCATTTACGCGCAATGATCGCGGTCCATGACTTCCGATCTGTGCAAAGGGCAGCGTATTATCTGTCGGTTTCTCAGCCTGCTGTTTCCTATTCCATCCGCCTTCTCGAGAGGGATCTTGGAATAGAGCTTTTCTCGCGCATGCCCAAGGGAATGATCGCCACGCCAGCAGGCATCACATTCAGCGTCACTGCGCGCCGGATACTGGCGGAGATGTCGAAAATGTTCGACGACGTACAATCTGCCCAGGGTGTCTCGACGGGTCTGGTTTGTGTGGGTGGCTTGGCCTATTCACGCAGTGCAGTCCTGCCCGAAGCCATCAAGCGGACCTTGACGCAGCATCCGCAAATCATTGTCCGAACTGTGGAAGGCCCCATCGAGACGCTGCTCGCGTCCCTGCATGGCGGTGAAGTCGACGTGATCATCTGCGCCTACCCCGACAGAACCTTGCTCGAAGGAATAAAAGTCGAACCGATAGCCCTGGATCCCATGGGATTTTTTGTATCGCGGGATCATCCTTTGGCCGGTAAAAACCACCTCCCGGCAAAGGCGATGCTGGATTTCCCTTTCATTCTGCCGCCCGCCGGAAGCATGACCCGCAAGCTGCTGGAGGATTTCTTCCTGAAGACCGGTGGCACACTTCCCCGCGGCAGGGCTGAAACGAGTTCCTATTCCGTCGTGCGCAATCTCTTGCTGGGTTCAAATCACATTGCATTCCGCTCAATGAGGGAGTTTGCTTCTGAATATCCCGATGAAAAGATTGTACCGATCAATCTGGATTTCACACCGCCCCACAGAACGATCTGCCTGTTACAGCGCAGCGGCACAAGTCTGACGGCTGCCGTGCGGGACTTCCTGGATGTGGTCCGTCATGTCGCAGAGCCAAATTCGCAGGCAGTACTTCATCAGGCACTCGCCCCGGAGCCGCCCGTTGCGTAGCGTCCTGCTTGAGAAAACCGGTCTCGTCAATGACTAGCACCCCCTCGGTCTCCGCCAGCGTTGCGAGCACATAGTCACGTACGACATCCCGCAGAGCATCGGCGTTCCAGCGGCTACGGCCTAGCACACTTTGTTGCCGCCATGGCTTGGCATCGCCCGACGCCTCGGCTCGAATCCAGCCGGTTTTGCGGCGCTCTGAGCAAAGCAATACATCCAGAAACGAAGCGGCCGACGAGGCAACGCTGAGATGGGAAAAAAGCGGCGCAATCCGCGCCTAGGTCTCACGCAGCTCTGTCGACCACAGATCCAGGGATTCTTCGACGGGTACACCGGACATTCGAGCCTCCTCTGATATCCGGTGAACAGTTCAGCAGCCAAAACCGTGCAACTGTAGTGCTAGGTCGGCATCTTCGCCCTCGGCCGCTTATCAGGCCAAGGCGGCCTTCAACAGAGGGATACGTTTTTTCAGCATGTCCCATTGAATCAAAAGCCCCCGCCAGAGGCGAGGGCTTTGTCAGTAATCTGGGGCCTGGACATCTCCTTGCCTTTTTCATTGCCGTGCGATTCCGCCCCCTCAGCCTTGGGTTTCGGCGCGATACCAGTCAAGAATCTCGGCCCCTGTCCACATCACCACGCCCTCATGGCCGAGAATATGGTCATAAAGGGCTTCCAGGTATTTGATGCGGTGCGGCACCCCCGTCAGGTAAGGATGGATCGAGATAGCCATGACCCGGGGCGCCTTGGCGCCATCCTGATACAGACGGTCGAACTGGTCGCGCCCGCGCCTCAAGATCTCGTCCGACGGCTGCTGCTGGACGGCGCTCATCACCACGTCGTTGATCTCTACCGTATAGGGAATGGAAATCAGGTCGCCCGCCCGCGTCTTGATGGGAACCGGCTGTTCGTCAAGCACCCAATCGGCGACATATTCGATTCCCGCTTCCGCAAGCAAATCCACCGTCTCGTCGGTCTCGGTCAGGCCCGGGCTTTCCCAGCCCCGGGGGGGACGGCCGGTGAAGTCGCTGATGGCCTTGATCGTGTCCGCGATGGCAGCACGCTGATCTTCCACCCTGTGCATCGGCTTCTGCACGAAGCCATGTCCCATGAAATCCCAGCCCGCATCCCGGGCGGCGGCGCAGGCCTCGCGATATACCTCGCAGGCCGTCCCGTTGACCGCGAAGCTGGCCTTCAGGCCACGCTCGCCCAAGACGTCGAGGAAACGCCAGAAACCGATCCGCATTCCGTATTCATGCCAAGCCCAGTTGGGCACATCCGGCAGCAAAGGCTGTCCCATCGGCGGCGGCAGGACCGTCCGGGGCATGGGGGCCTGCGGGCTCCAATTCTCGACATTAACGATCGTCCACACCGCCACCCGGGCATCCCCCGGCAAGCGCAGCGCACGACGCTTATGGATCGGCTCGTAAGGAACACGAGCGCGCACGGAAGTTCCTGGATCGCTGGTCATGCTATTCACCTCGTTCCAACAAAATTATTTCTCATGCCGCCCTGGTTCACATGCCCTGGGCACCGCCGCCCCATGGCTGGAAGGCAGCAGAAACCGACTGCGGGCTGCCGTCAGCATGGCGCAGCAGAAGTGTCAGCAGGACTTTCGCCTTGAGCCCGTCAAGCCAGCCGGCACGGATCAGGCCGCGCCGCTGCAAGTCGATTTCACTGCCCGGAAAGCCATAAGTGCGGCACAGGACCTCCCCCGCCCCCGTGCGCGACGCCAGGATGACCGGCATTTGCCTTGCCGCCCGCTCCAGCGCCTCCGCCACGGCGGGAGCGACATGCCCGCCGCCGGTCGCCTCGGCCACGATTCCCTTGAAACCCGCATTACAAGCCGCATCGATGAGGGCGCCGTCATCCCCCAACCCAACCGTGATCAGGGCCACCGGCGCTTCTTCCCCATCCGGCTCCCAGGGGAGGGAAGGAATCGGCTCCAGCCGCAGGGGAATCCGCACCCTCCCCTCCGCGACCCAGCCGATGGGGCCTGCCACGGGAGAGGAGAAGGCGGCTGGACTTCCCGTATGGGCCTTACGCACGAAACGCGCGGCATGGATTTCATCGTTCATCACGACCAGGCATCCCAGGCCGCGCGCCGCCTCGCTGAGGACGACCTGGACGGCAGCCAGAAGATTCGCCGGACCATCCGCCCCGGGCAGGGTCGGATTGCGCATGGCGCCGGTGACGACCACCGGCGCCTCGCCGCCGAGCAGGCGGTCCAGCGTGAAGGCGGTCTCCTCCAGGGTATCGGTACCCTGCGTCACCACAACGCCGCAGGCCCCCGCGGCAAGCTGTTTCCCGATTTCTTGGGCCAGGGCTTCGAGATCGTCGAAGGAAAGATGCGCCCCCGGCTTCTGGCGGAAGGAAAGGGCCTGGATATCGGCCAGATCCTGCAAAGCCGGAACGGCCGCAACCAGCATTTCGCCGGTCAGGGTGGGCACGACTCCGCCCTGGCCGCTTTGGGTCATCGCGATCGTACCGCCCAGGGAAAGGACGGCGACTTTAGGCTTTGACATTCTTGGTTCCTCCGGCCTCACCGTCCTTCGCCCAACAGTCGCAGGGCCGTGCCGCAGCACATATGATGATGTTCGTCATGTGTAATGCCGGGTACCGCGTCGAGGGTCTTCAGCGGCTCCTGGTCGGCCATGTCGAAAGGCGAATCAGTGCCGATGACGATGCGGTCGGCGCCGACCAGATCGATCAGATAGCGCAGGGCCTGGGGCTCGAAGACCAGACTGTCGAAATAAAAGCGGCGCAGCAGGTCCTTGGGATCGGACTTGGTGCAGGCATGAGTTTCCGCGCGCACCTTGTGGCCATGCATCAACCGGCCGATCTGGTAAGGCGTGAAGCCGCCGCCATGGGCCAGCAGGACCTTGAGATCGGGCAATTCGTCAAGCACGCCGCTGAACATCAGATTCGCCGCGCATACGGCCGTATCCAGTGGGTTGCCGAGAAGATTGGTCAGGTAGTAATCCTCAAGCCCTGCCTTGGCGCCGACATAGTAGGGATGGGCGAAGACGAAGACGCCCAGTTCCGAGGCACGCCGCAACAGGGGACGGAAACGTTCCTCTGCCAGTTGCGCCCCCTCGACCGAGGTGCCGATCTCGATCGCCTTGAAGCCGTATTCCCGGACCACACGCTCCAGTTCGGCCACGGCGGCATCGGGATGCTGCATCGGCACGCTGGCCATGCCGCGCAGTCGGCCCGGCTTGGCCGCCACCATGTCGGCCACACCGTCATTCACCAGCCCCGCAACCTTGAGGGCCAGATCGGCATCGGCCCAATAATAGAACATCGGCGGGGCGGGCGAGATCACCGAGACATCGATGCCCTTGCGGTCCATCGATTCCAGTTTGGCCTCGGCATCGAAGAATTCCTGAAACAGCGGATAGACATAGCCTTGGTCGTGCACGACCCGCCGGCTTGCCCCCTCGCCTTCAATACGCGCCGCGAAGTCCAGGGGATTTTCCGTGATCGCCTGGACGATGCGGGGCGGGATGACGTGACTGTGAAGATCAATACGCATGATTTAGCTGTACCTTTTTGCCTCGCCGTCGTCGGAGAACCAATCGAAGGGTTCCTTGGACAGGTTCACGATCACGTTCTGGATCTGCGTGTAATCATGGTAAGCGGCAATGCCGTTCTCGCGGCCGATGCCGCTCATCTTGAAGCCGCCCCAGGGGGAGGCCGGATCGATGCGGTGGTGGTCATTGATCCACACAATGCCCGCCTCGATTTGATGGGCGACGCGGTGCGCCCGGCGCACATCGCTGGTCCAGACGCTAGCTGCCAAGCCGAATTCGGTGCCATTGGCGAGCGCCACGGCTTCGTCCTCGTCATCGAATGGCAGCACGCAGACGACCGGCCCGAAGATTTCTTCCTGGGCGATCCGCATGTCGTTCCGGACATCGGTGAAGATGGTCGGCAGATACCAATATCCCCGTTCGTAAGGCGCTCCCTCGGGCCGGCGCCCGCCAGCTGCCAGCGTCGCCCCTTCCTCTATGCCGATGCGGACATATTTCTCGACCACTGCACGCTGACGCTCAGAAATCAGGGGGCCGACCTGGGTCTTCAGGTCCTGCGGATCGCCCAGGCGCAAGGCTTGGGTGCGGGTGACCAATTCGTTCACCACCTCGTCATGGATTGAGCGGTGGACGAGCAGCCTCGCCCCCTGCACGCAGGTCTGCCCGGTCGCCACGAAGGAGGCGAACATGACCGCACTGACAACGGCGCGCGGGGAAATGTCGGGAAAAGTCACCACCGAAGCTTTGCCGCCCAATTCGCCGGCAAAGCGCGTCAGGTTCCGGCCGGCCAGCGAGGCCACGGTTTTTCCGGTTTCCGTGCCGCCGGTCAGGTCGATCTTGCGGATACCGGGATGGGTGGTCAACGCCGCCCCGGCGCCAGCCCCGAAACCGGGCACGACATTGTAAACGCCATCGGGCACTCCGGCTTCGCGCATCACCTCGCCCAGCAGAAGCGGCGTCAGCGGGGCCAGTTCGCTGGGCTTGACCACCATGGTATTGCCTGCCGCAAGCGAGGGCGCGACTTTCTTCGTCAGGATCAGAAGGGGATGGTTCCAGGGCGTAATATGCCCCACCACGCCCAGCGGAACCCGCCGCGTGTAATTGAGGAATTGGCCGCCAAAGGGCGGCACCGTGTCTTCATGAGTGCGCGCCAGGGCGCCGAAATAATCATACCATTCCGGCAACCGTGCAAGCTGTGCCGCCATTTCGCGGCGAGCCCGCCCCGTCTGCTCGACCTCAATGTCGATGAATTCATCCAATCGGCGACGCAAGATCTCGGCGACACGCGCCATGATATGGCCGCGGGACTCGGCTGATGCCTGCCCCCATTGCTGGAAGGCACGCTGCGCCACGGCGACGGCGTGATCGACATCCGCCGCGTCGCCTTCGGCAACCTGGGCGATGACCTCTTCATTCTTCGGATTTTGAACAGAGAAGGTTTTCCCGGATGAAGCCAGTACTTCCTTTCCATCAACCCACATACCCCATGAACGTCCTGTCATCTCTTTATTCATAGGAATTTAATCCTTTACTAACGTGAGCTGCTGACTTGCCCGCTTCCGCGAAAGGGTTCCGATCAAACCTTCAGAGGCGTTTCAGCAGCGCCGGAGGTCACGATATCGGCAAAAGACGCCACAGCCCGGGAAATCCTTTGCCATGCCCGCTGCCATCTGGATCCTACTTAAAGCGGCTTGTTCGCCGCCTCGATCTTGATCTCAACGACGGCCGTGGTTCCCCCTCGCACGATGGCCAGGGCTTCTTCGAGAACGGCATCGAGTTCGCCGGGCTGATCGACCTGCTTGCCCCAGACCCCGCAGGCTTCCGCCAGACGGGCGAAATTGGGCAAGTCGGGAAGTTCGGAGCCGACCCAGCCCGTTTCGGCCATGACGCCTTCGGGATAACTGTCGCGGGAGGCAAGGCGAACCGAGTTATAGGCATTGTTGTTCAGGATCAGGATCAACATAGGCAGCTTGTAATGTTTCGACACCCACAGCGACGCCGAGGGAACGCCGAACATGAAGCTGCCGTCACCAAGAACGGTCACCACCGTCTTCTCGGGGGCCGCCATCTTCGCCCCGATCGAAGCACCCAGACCCCAGCCCAGGAAAGTGCCACCATTGCGGGAATAGGTTCCTTCTTCATTGGGCAGGAAGCCATAGGCGAATGGATTGCCCGAGGTCACGGCCTCTTCGATCACATTGGCCTCCGGGCACAGCCGGGTCAGGGCGCGGCCAATCTGGAAGGGCGTGATGGCATTGCTTCCTTTGCGCGAAGCTCCCTTTTCAAGATCGGCGAACATCTCTTCATGATGACCGCCGACCTTGGCGCGGCGTGCCTCCAGAGCTTGCTGTTCCTCCTTGGCCAACGAAGCGGAAAGCTCCCGCGCGGCCTGCGCCAGCGACTGAAGCCCCGGCTCCAGGCCGCAAGCCAGCACCTGATCAGTGGGAAAGCCCCAGATCACCATTTCCTGCTTGATCGGATCGGGCCCCATATGAATCACCCGGACGCCGGGACGAAGCGGACGATCGGCGGGAACCCAGGGCACGTCATGATCGACGACCAGGATCACATCGGCCTTTTCGACCCATTTTTCCGGATTGAAGCCCAGATGCAGGGGATGTTCCAGCGGTGCGCTGAAACGACCGCGATATTCGGTGATCGGCACCGCCAGGGCCTCGGCAAATTCCACCAGTGCTTCCCGCGAGGCGCGGGTCCGGCCGCCATATCCCGTAATGATCAGCGGGAAGTCGGCGCGCGCCAATTCCTCGGCCACGCTCCGGGCGACATCGGCGGACAGGCCGGGCAGCTTCACCGGCAGGCAGCGCTGTGGCCCCAGCATCATCGCGCTGTCGATCTCTTGCATCAGAACTTCGCGGGGGAAGCTCATATAAACCGGCCCCTCGGGCTCGGACTGGGCGATCTGAAAGGCGCGATCGACGGCCGGGCCGATGGCTCCGGCATGAGTCACGTTGAATATCCATTTCGCGTAATTACGCACCAGGGCTGCCTGATCAGGCACATCCTGCTGCCAATTGACGAATTTCGTGCGCGAACCGGGAATGCGGGAATCCAGAGTCGACGGGCTGAGACCGGCACATAGCAGCACAGGAATGCGCGAGGCGCGGGCATCATTGAGGCCGCCGGCGGCATTGGCGGTACCGACATCCACATGGACGAAGGCGATCTGCGGCTTCCCGGAAGCGACGTAATAGCCTTGCGCGGCGGTCACGGCGACGATTTCATGGGGACAGACGACCAGTTTCGGAACGGGAAGACCGTTACGCTGGCGGCGCGCCCAGGCCTCCTGCAATGGAGGCGTGTCGGTGCCAGGATTCAGGAAGATGGCCTCACATCCCTGCTCAACGACACCCTCTAGAAAATAATCCGCGACAGTAGGCATAAATCAGGCTCCTTTCGAATATTCTTGCAAGGGAATGGCCGAATTCTCTTCCTTCTTCTTAAGAGCGGCGATAAGAAGATGCGCCGTGTCCATCACATGACTTTCGATGATGTCCTGAGCACGTGGGATATCGCCTGCCTTGCAGGCTTCATAAAGATCCCAATGCTGGCGCTGCGGCTCGTCGGAACCTTGCAGGGACATGTACATGATGACGTAGCGACCGACATTGGCACGCAGATTGGCGATTTCCTCGTTCAGCCTCGGCCAGCCGCAGGCGCGATTGATAATGCCGTGGAATCTGTCGTTGAGAGGCGTCCACTGGCGGTCGATCTGTTCTCCCGATTGCAGCAATTCATCCATGTGTTCGAGGACCTGCCGCATCTCGATGAAATCCCGCTCCGTCAGGTTCGGTACGGCACGCTGCAGGGACAGGCGTTCGAGCGAAGCCCGCATGGCGAACAATTCCTCGATATCGTCCGCCGACAGATGGCTCACCTCGACCCCGCGATAGGGATAGAAGGTCACCAAGCCCTGCGCTTCGAGATCCTTCAGCGCCTCGCGCACCGGCATCCGGCTGACATTGAGCTGCGAGGCGATTTCATCCTGATTGAGCCGCATCCCGGCCGGCATCCGCCCATCGCAGATGGCTCGGGAAAGGACGCGAAGAACGGCGTCCTTGCGGCTGAGATGGCCAGAGATGGTTGCCCGATCCTCTTGATCGAATATCATTATCTTGGACTTCCCGCTGATATGCTGAGCTGGGGTACATGTATCCACATGTCGGCCAGGATGGTAGTGCCAGGAATCGGCAGCGGAGCGGGCACCAGCATTACGGAAAGCGGCAGCGGACGGTCCCCCAGCCGGCGTTTCCAGACGCGGCAGCAGTCATGGAACTCAGAAAGATCGGTGTGGTAAAGCTGGATCCGCACCACGTTTTCCAGGCTAGTCCCGGCTTCGTCGCAAAGCCGCTGGACCATGTCTAGGATGTATTCCATCTGGATTTCGGCCGGGCTGCCGAACCAGGGGCGGGACGGGTCGCGCACGATACCGGGAAGCGGGCCGTTTTCATCGGCCGCAACCAAGCCGGAACAAAATAGTAAATCCCCGGCCAGCACCCCCGGCGGCACGCCGTCGAAGGGCGTGCTCACCCCTTTCGGACGCAGCACCTTGCGGCGGGGCGCCGCCTCTTCGGTCAGCGCCACCAGATTGATTTCCAGGCTAGCCTCGCGGCAATTGAAACCCAGCCGCGCGGTGGGAATGACGGTCAGGGCCGGGCCGTCGCTGCCGAACATCTCCAGCCAGGTGCGCAGGAAAGCCGGGGCCTCACGCATATCCGACAGATAGGCCTGGGCCTTGACCGCCTGTTCAAGGCTGGAGCGAGCCGCCGTCAAGGCAGGCTTGAACTTCCGCTCCAGGATGAAGCGGGTTTCCAGCGCCACCGCATGTCCTTTCCAGAGATGCGTCTCGGGCACCCGTGCTGCGGCAGCGATGCCCGCATGCCCCTCTTCCTCGGCCATCTGCCCGGCCAGGAAAACGAAATCCCCTGCCCGCACGACAGGGGCGAAGCCCATGACCGACGGCACGTCCAGCCCATCAGGCGTCATGGGCTCGATGCGGATCCCGGCATCCTCGGCCAGGGCGATCATCTCCACTTCGATCTGCGCATCCGGCAGCAGCAGACCGGGCATGAGGATGGAGGTGCTGGCAGGAATGGAACGTGCGCCCAGGAAGGCCTTGTGACGGGCCACATGGTAATGCGGCACCGCTTTCCAGCTTGAATAATATTGATCCAGGCGCACGACCCGCGACGGCAGGCTACCTCCCTCGGCAAGGATTTCCTTCACCTTCGCAAAGATCGCCTCGGCTTCCTTCTGCGCCGCCGGGAGGCCGGAATAAGGGCGTCCGCCCCCCAGGATCTGCTGGGAAATCCCGGCGGAACCATCCATCGCCAGCAGGCCTGTACCGAAGATCCAGTCGCCAGCCCGCACGCCCAGCGCCAGACGCGGAGCACCGCGCGGGAGGTCGAGGGTCATCAGAGGGGTCACGCTCATTGGACCGACTCCGCGGCAATGCGACCCGCCAAGCTACGGCGCTGTTTCACCGCCCGATAGACGGCATAGGCAAGGACGAAGATAGAGAGCAGCAGGAAAGCCGCAGAGATCGGACGGAGGAAGAACATCTGCAAGTTGGCGCCGGGCAGCATCAGCGAAGAGCGCAGGTTTTCTTCCAAGATCGGACCGAGAATCAGCCCCATGGCAATCGCCAGCACAGGATATCCCCCTTTCTCGCACACATAGCCGACAAGGCCGAAGACAATGGCGACCCAGAAATAATAGACGTGGCCGTAGCTGATCGCCGGGCCGGTGATCGCCACCACCAGGACAATCGGGATCAGGTATTTCTTCGGCGTGCTAGCCAGCCGGGCTACCGGGCCGGTCAGGCCGAAGCCGAGAACCAGGATCAGCAGATTGGCGAAAACGACGGCCCCGAAGATCACGTAGACGAGGACGAGTTGGTCGCGGAACAGGCTGGGTCCAGGGACCAAGCCATGGATCTGCATGGCTCCGACCATCAGAAGCGTGTTAATGTCACCTGGAATTCCCAGCGTCATCAGCGGGATCATGGTTCCGCCGACCACCGCGTTATTCGCCGATTCACTGGCGGCAACGCCGGAGATCGAGCCTTTGCCGAATTCCGCCTTTTCTTCCTTACGGGCGCGGCCCCGGGCGGCGACATAGGCCATGTACGATCCGACTGTCGCTCCGATCCCGGGCAGAATGCCGATGAAGGTGCCTATGATGCCGGACCGGGTGATGTTGCCCCACAGCCGGTTGAGCTGGCGGCAGGCCGTCCACATTCCCGACAAGGCCCGCTGCTGCATATGGCCCGCCCCGGTATTCTCCATCATCCGGAAACCTTCGGCCACGCAGAACAGGCCGATGGTCGCTGGCACGATCGGGATGCCGATCATCAGTTCGGGCATTCCGAAGGTGAAGCGGGGATAAGGTGTCACCGGGTCGATGCCGATGGTCGAGATCAACAGGCCCAGCCCGGCCCCCATCGCCCCCTTCAGCAGGGAATCCGAAGCCAGGGCCAGGACCACCACCACCGCGAAAACGCAAAGGGCGAAATATTCCGGGCCCCCGAAGCGCAGCGCTACCGTAGACAATTCAAGGGACAGAAAGATCAGGAAGACGCAGCTGACGATCCCGCCTAAGGTCCCGGACAGGATAGATACCCCCAGGGCCTCGCCGGCACGGCCCTTCTTGGCAAGCTGATAGCCATCCAGAGCGGTGACGGCGGAAGCCGGAGTTCCCGGCAGGTTCATCAGGATCGCCGGGATTGAGCCGCCATACATCGAGCCGACATAGATACCGAGCAGCAGGATAAAGGCCGAATAGGCTTCGAAGGAAAAGGTAAAGGGAATCAGCAAGCCGATAGCCACGGCCGGTGTCAGGCCGGGAATGGCGCCAATGATGATGCCGCCCAGGACGGCAAGGGTCAGGAGCCCGAAATTCCCCGGAGTCAGAAGGACGGCCAGCGCCTGAAGGATGTTTTCCATAACGGGTTCTCCTTGGCTCTAGGGAAGGAAAAGGTCTTGCAGATCGAACCACTGACCGGGCGGGATCCGCACATCCAGGCCCTGCGCGAAAAGAAAGAAGATTCCCAGCGACATAACCACGCCCATTCCAAGGGCCTTCAAAGGGGCGACGCGCAGCATCATGGCCAGCGCCCCGACGAACAGGGTGGTCGCCAGGATGAAGCCGACTTTCAGAAGCACCAGTGGATAAAGGACACTGAGCACAATAGTCAGAGCAACGCGCTGCACCGCATTCGGCCCGCCTTCCGGGCGGAAGGAGAATAAAGCGCTGGCACCAGCCCGGATTTCCGCCATATTCCCTGAGCGCAGGATCTGAAACAATTCGATCAAGGCGCAGAGCCCTGTCAGGGCGATCAGGATGCGCGGGAACATGGCCGGCCCGCCGGGATCGGAGCCCGACATCGTGCGCAGGGAAAAGCTATCGACTAAAAAGACGACACACAGGAAAAGCGCGCCTGAGGAAACCACGAGCCTGAAGAACATGGGGACTCCCCCCTGGGGCAGACGAAAAGAAAGATCGCGGAGAGCAGCACCTGCCGGAACTGCTCTCCGCAGCATGGCTTAGTCGTTCAGCAACTCGACGATCCGGCCCATGCTTTCTTCGGTTTCTAAAAGCTCCTGGCGATATTCCGCAGCATTCTTCTTGTGCAGCAGCAGGCCGAGATTATTCAGCTCCGCCTCGAAATCTGGGTTTTCCCAGACCTTTTCCATTGCCCCGACCAGCACCTGCTTAGCTTCGTCCGGAATCCCCTTGGGCGCGCCCATGCCATAGGAATGCGGCCACACGACCTGATAGCCTTCGTCCTGGAAGGTCGGGACGCTATCAAAACCCGGAGGCGCCTCGGTGGCGAAATAGGCGAGATATTTAAGCTGGCCGTCCTGCACACCAGGCAGCGAGGGCTTCACCCAGGAACTGATCAAGTCCACATGCCCCCCCAGAAGTGCCGCGTTCATCTGGGGAGAGCCAGGATGGGAAACGACCTGAGCCTCGAACTCGGCTTCTTCCATCCACAGGACGACGGGCTGGTGATGCACTCCCCCGACATTCGAGACGCCGATCGAATACTTGCCGGGATTGTTCTTGGCGTCCTCGGCGAATTCCCGAATATTGGACCAGGGCGCATCGGCCCGCGCCACAATGATCGGCGCTTCTAGCGCAAATCCACCCAGGATTTCGAAATCGTCCACCTCGATGCCCTGCGTCCCGAGCGGCTTGTATTTGGGCAGATCGCTGAGGGCGCTGACGAGGGTATAGCCATCGGCCCGCGCCGTCTTGGCCGTCAGGTAGCCGATCGTTCCCCCGGCCCCCGTTACATTCTTGACGACGACGGATTGGCCCAGTTCCGCTTCGAGATACTTCGCGAAAACGCGCGTCGCCGTATCCGCGCCACCGCCTGCGCTCCACATCACGATCCATTCGATGGGTTTTCCGGGATAGGCAGCTCGGGCTTCCCCGACAGCGGCCATGGCCAACATACCGGCACAGCCCAGTACGGTACCGAGCCTGCGAAGAGATTTTAACGCCATCTCTTGTCCCCCTCTCCTCGGGGCAGGAACTGCGCTCCCGCCGAGTTGATACGATATCCAATATATTAGTCCACATTGATGCAGCAGGGTCAATCCATTTTCGCCCCTTCTATGTGCACTATGAGAAAAGGCTAGAAACAGGGCACGAAAAACGATCTAGGCCGTACACTCATTACGCGGCGCACCAGATGCGCAGGGCGACCAGCTTGACGGCGGCGAGGAAGTTTCGCGGGTCTTTGTCGTAGCGGGTGGCGATCCCCCGGAACTGTTTGATCCTGTTGAAGAACCGTTCAATGAGATTGCGCTGGCGATAGTCCCAGGCGGAAAAGGCGAAGATGCCCTTGCGGTTGGTCCTGACCGGGATGTTGGCCCAGCTTTTGTTCTTCTCGGCCAAGGCCCGAATGGCGTTGCTGTCATAGCCCTTGTCGGCCAGCAGGGTCGAGCCGTCGCCCAATACTCCATCTAGCAAGGCTTCGGCCTCGACGCTGTCGTGAACCTGCCCGGCGGTCAGACGCAGGGTGACGGGGCGGCCTTCCGCATCGACGAGCGCGTGGATTTTGCTGGTGAGGCCCCCACGGGAACGTCCCGTGCCGCCATCATCGAGAGCCCCTTTTTTTCCCTTGGCCCCGTGCTGGTGAACGCGGACACAGGTCGAGTCGATCATGATGATGTCGCCATCGTAGGCCTTGGAGACTTCCTCCTGGAGCCGATCCCAGACGCCCGCCTTACGCCAACGGACGAACCGGTTGTAGCAGGTGGTCGGCGGGCCGTAGCGCTCGGGGATTTCCGCCCAGGGCAAGCCCGTGCGGAAACGTCACAGGATGCCGTTCAGGCCCCGACAGCCATCGGCACGGGGAACGTCACGGGGCTTGTTCGGGAGCAAGGGCTCGACGATCGACCATTCGTGATCCGTCAATTCGTACCGCCGCCGCGCCATCAATCCCCTCCATCCCTGAGGAGATTCTTGAATCACCCCGGCGGACCAGAGGGAAGCCTTTTATGAGTTTACCGCCTAGTATCCTCAATAATGGAGACCTTTGCACGGAAGGCATGATTGTGATTCGATAGCGGCCTGTTCGATCAGCAGGAGAGGCCGTCATGGCACGCAAGCGGATTGGTCAGTTAGGCTGGGCCGATGCGGCAGTTT
>NZ_SBHN01000037.1 GCF_006980715.1 Telmatospirillum sp. J64-1 | reverse complement strand
TCGGGCACCAAGCGCCCCTTGGCGTCTTTCATGTAGCCCTCGGGGATCTCGGGCAGGCTGTTCGTGATTTCGCTCATCATCTCTTTTCCTTCCTCACGGCGTTATGGATTTGCTGAGCAGCAGGCGCTCGGGGTGGGGGATTGGCGGGGGGGCAGTCGCGGGCCGGTGCGCATGCCATCCAAGGGCCTGCAATAGGCGGCGTAGCAGCATCATGCGGCGTCACCTCCGGTGGGCAGTCGCCGGGCGGTGCGGACGCCCTTGCGATGCAGGATGCTGGCGATTTCGATCACGTTGTCGGGCAGCTCGGCCTGAGTGATCCGTGCGCGGTCCGGCATGGCCACCGCCTCAAGGGCGCGGGCATCCTCGGCCCGGCTGCGCAGCAGCAGCGCTGCGTTGGTCACCAAGGCATCGCTCACGAGGCCTTTCTCCACGGCCTGGGCGAGGGTGCGGGATAGACTGTCGAGGTCGTTACTCAGCATGGCCTTCTTTTCCTTTCTGACTGTGCGGGCATCCGCCATGGCAAGAGCGATAGAGCCGCACCCGGACATGATTGGTGGCGGCAAACTTGCGGCGCTGATGCTCAAGGCACTCGTTGGTGGGAAGGTCGCCCAGCACAGGGCAATTCACCGTTGCTGCCATGAGGGCGCCGCGCACGGCCAGTTCGACCTTTGCGATATCGCCGGGATAGACGTTCTTGAGGACGTGGGAGACGACTGCGCCAGAATAACCGATCCGTTTGGCCGTTCTGGCCTGACTGGTGGCATCGCAATGCTCGGCTAGCACCTGTACCCATTGGGGTAATGCTTCGCCCCAGGCAACACGGGCGCGTTGGACGGCGGGGACGGATTCGCGGGTAGAGGTCATGTGCCCTCCTTGGCGGTCCACATGACCTTATTGAGATTGGGGTCGAACACAGATTTGACGCGCTGAACCATCGGCGCCTTCGGGCCGGTGTAGCGAGTGGCCAGGAAGCGGTAGATCGCCAGATGGCCGGGCCGGGCCTCTTGCCTGACGGCCAGATATCCCGCCTTGGCCAGATGCTTGCAGTAATCCTGAGCATCGATGGGCGCGACCGGACATTCCTCGGTCGACGCCTGGATGGCCAGATCCCTGTAGGTGAATTCCTTGATGATGCGGGCGGTTCGCCACATCTGCTCTCGCGCACGGCCTTGTTCGGCAAGGGTGCCGTCGCGGCGCGGGCGCGGCGCTTCGCTCTGCGGCTTGGCCAGGACATAGACCTTCGCCTGTCCCGTCTCGCCACCATCTGACGCGGCAACCTCCAGATACCCCGCCTTGACCAGACGGCGGATGTAGTCGCCCACCGTGGCGCGCAGGGCGTTGGTGCGCATCTCCACCTCGGTCAAGGTGAAGCCTCCCTGGGTCTTGTGCAGGTCGAGGATGATTGACCAATAGGCGTCAATGCCGCGCAACGTCTGGCCGGTCATTTCGGTCACCGGGCGGCGCGGCATCAGAAGACCCTCCGCTTCGGCGGTTCGCCGGTATGCAAAGCGCGGTCGCCCCACCAAGCGCGGTCGGCAAGGGCGATGCCGTCCGACAGCGCCTCGGTCCGTACCCGCTCCAGATTGATACAGACGCGCCGGGCCGAGCCGTGGGATGCCGCCAGGATCAGTTCCAGCAGGTCGTCGGCCACCTCAATCTGCTGGCAGTATAGGCCGCGCAGATGCCGGGCATCGCCGATATCCATGGGTTCGGCCTGGAAGCAGTCGAGGATGCGGCCATGGAACCGTTCCCATTGCCTGAGCTTGATGGGCAGCAGTTCCTCGCCGATCAGTAGGATTGGCGCATTGCAGCCCAGATAGATGTCACGCACGCCCTCAACCGCTTTCTTCTCGACGATGTGGTCCATCTCGTCGATGATCAGCGGCCGGCCGGACAAGATCAGCTCTTCGCAGATCTGGTCGGTCATGTCCGAGGCGTTCTTGGCCGGGACCTTGCCCATCTCGCGCAGGATGGCCTGCAACAGGGTCTTCTTGGTCCAGGAGCTTTTCGCCTCGACGTAATAAGCACGGAACTTGTTGGCGACATAGGCCGCCGCCATCGACTTCCCGAACCCGCTGGGGCCGGAGAAGGTCACCATCCCCGGCAGGTGTCGAGGCCGCTCGACTGCACATTTCATGGCCGCCATGGCGATGGCCACGTTGCGCAGCGGTGCGATGGTGTTGACAGGTGCAGCGATATGGGTCATGCAATTCCTCTTGATAAATTTTGTCGTTTCGGCCCGTGCGCAGTTGCCGCTGCGTGCGGGCTTTCTTCATCAGCCAGCGGCGTTCAGCGTCTTGTAGAACGCGCTGACCATCTCCCTGCGGTCACGTTCTGCACTCCAGTCCCGCGACTGGCGGAACAGGCGGTGGAATTGTTCATCCTCCCCGGCCAGCGTTTCGCCCGCCTGTGCGCGAGTCTCCAGCGCCAGCCAGCGGTCATATTTCTCCTCGGCGGTGGGCGGGCGGCGCTCCGCACGTTCCGCCTGGAAGTCGGCAATCAGCGCCGTCCGGGCGGCTTCCTCGGCAGCACGACGCGGCGCTGGCGCGGCGGGTAAGTCGGCTTTCACCGCTAGGGCCGCGCCCTCCAAGGCTGGTGTGGTGTAGGGGGCCGCCGCCTGAGGCAGGCGTACCAATTTGCCCGCCTTCTCGGCGGCCTTCGCCAGGATGTCCGAAACAAGTTCTTCGGGGCGGATGGCTTTCTGAGCTGCCTTCAGCTCCTTCATGCCTTCGCTCAACACCTTGGCCTGACGGGCCTTGCGAGCGGCAGATACTTCCGCACGGGACGCGCCGGTGCGTTCGGGGCAGCAGGCGCGGCAGATGAATTCACCATCCTCGCTAAAGACGAACACGTAGCCGAAATCGGCATCGTCGAAGAGAACCTTGACCCACTGACCTTCCCAACCGCCCAGAGCGGGATCGTCGTATCGTGCGTTGTCGATGCGAATACCATCCTTGGAAACCATGCGGCGGCCTTCGCCATCCGTGGGCATCAGCAGCACGTCCAGGGCGCGTGGATTCTCAATCCGTGTGATGGCGCCGCGATACTCCGACGCAACCTGCCATGGCGTCTTGCCGTTGAGGCCGCCATGCGGGCGGTGGGCATACAGGTCCTCGCACCAGCGGTCGCAGAATGCCTGCAATTCTTCGGGCGTCATGCGCAGCTCGACCAACTCGTCTTTACGCATCAGCCGATCAGCGAAGGACTTTCGCGCTTCGATATCCTTGCGCTCGGCTACGTTGTGGCCGACATAGCCGGGCAGCAGTTCGAGCAGGTCGTGGGAGAACGTGCGGAAAGCACGCTCGATATGTGGCTTGGCCTCTGGAGTGAAGGGCGGGCAGATATCCAGATCGATATGCAGGTCGTCATAAGCCATCCGCGCTCTGCGGCTGACATAGTCCGCACCGTTGTCGATCCGCAGGCGTGCCGGCTTGCCCCAAGCCAGGATGGCCCCGCGCAAGGCGCTCAAGACTGCGGCTGAGGAAGACTGACGGCTGACATGCAAACGCAGGCGGCGGGTATGGACATCAATGGTACCGATCAGCTTGTGGCGGGTGTTGTCGGCCAGCAGCAAGTCCCCCGGTGTGCTATCCATCTCCCACAGGGCGTTAGGAGCATTCACACCTTCTGATCGCGATCCACCAGCGGCCTTGAACTTGGATCGCCAAGCGTCTGGGTTGGTCAGCTTCAGGAACAATTGTTCGTTTTGCGTCTTCCACTCGGCCAGGAAGCGCTGCAATGTGCGCGAAGAAGGTAGGGCGCGGTCGGGAAAGCGGGCAACTAAGCCCTGCATGATGCGGGCTGCGTCGGAATGCGGCCATTCGGCCAGCATCCCCAGCACGAAGCTGCGCAGATCCTGGTCCGTGTCCAGGATACCGCTGCCCTTGCGGCTACCCCAGTGCGGAGCCAAGCCGGTCAGGCCGTGGGCGCGCCAGCGGTCTTCCCATTCTCGCAGGGTGTTCTTTGAGAATTTCCGGACCGCCTGATAGACCCAGGGTTCCACGGGGATTTCCCGCGCAGCCCAGGCGGCGCAGAAAGCCGGGCGGGCCTTGCGGTCTGCTTGTCCGACGGCAAGCCGGAAGGCATGATAGGCTCGTACCGCCGCCACACGGGCTTCGCACAATGTGCGGATATCCTCGGGCAGTTCCAGGATGCTGGTGGCAATCGGTTCTTTGACAGGTGTTAAACGCGCCTTTGAAGGCGTCTTGACCGGCGGCTCCACAACGCCTGTCGCCACGGCTTCGGCAGCCAGGGCACGGGCCAGAACCAGACGGGCGGCCTCAGGCAAGGCAGAGATGGGATACTCCCAGCCACCGCCCCGTCCTTCACGCTTCTGGCAGGGCCATTCCTCCCGCTTTGCGCGTCGGATCATGGCGCTTTCAGTTGAAGGCAGTTCAGGCAGCTTAGCAGCAGCCAGTTCGGCCGCCGTCATGTAGCGCTCAGTCATGTTTGCCCCCAAACAACGGGAGGGCCTCAACTAAGCGCTGTTGTTCGGCCGAGGCTTGCTGGATGAACAGCCACAACTGCCCCAATCGGGCGAACTGCAACTCTTGGCCCTCGACCAAACGGCACCCGCAGGCTTCGACCAGTCCGGCCAGTAGGACAGTGTTGCCCAGCGCCTGGCAAAAAGCCGGGACCAATTCAGCGGGGAAGCGGTTAAGGCGTGTGGCGCCGGTCCAGCTGTCGATCATCGGCTTGGTCACTTCGCGCCCGACCAGGGTAGTGACCATCGCCGCGATCTGCTCGCGGTCAAAGGGGCTGGCCTTGATCGCCCGATTCAGCAGATCCCGCATACGTTTGTCGTAGTCCAGGGCGCCGGGGGCAGGAGCCGGCATCTCGGGCACTTCGATCAGGTCTTCTTTCCGGCTGCCAAGCAGGTCCAGAAAGGCCATCTGGCGCGGGTCTTCCGCCCGTCTCCTCACCTTCTTCATGGTCATTGGTCCCTCCGTGGAGTGATGCTGAATGGAGGAAAAAGGACCGGACGCACGTTTTGCGCGCTGGTGCGCCCGGCCAAGTTAGGGAGAGAAAGGGCCGATCTGTGGCCCGAGGGGCGGCCGGGCGCCCGGCGCCGAAGCACCATGACGACCGGCCGCTTTTCCCCTAAGGTGAAAGTGAACAAACAACCCAGAGGGGAAAACAGCGTGGACGACGAAGAATTCGAGGAACGGCTTAGGCATTCACCTTTCATTTGCCAATCGCTGTACGACATTGTTGAAGGAAGCTCGCTGCTGCACATGCGCTTAGTGGAACTTCTTATTGCCAAAGACGTCGTGTCGATTGACGAAGTAAGGGACATGATATCAACCGCCGTTAGTGATGTGTCAGACCGATATGAGGCTGATTTCGTCAGGTTTACGGTTGATGCCTTTGCGAAAGAATTCGAGATATACGCCCAAGGAGATTTACACGTCTTGCAGCGTGAGCTTCTTCAGCGACGGAGAAAGAAACAAAGCGGTTCTTAATCCCAGGCGCTTCCGCCTTCTTGGTAGACGACGGAGGAATGAAAGGCAGAAGCTGCAGGGTGATGATCAGGGCCAACCAGTCATCACCCTGCATGCCCGCTTCGTCGGCCCAGATCAGGAAGGCGCCTTTGTAGTCTTCCGCTATGATCTGCTTTGAAACCGCCTGTGACAGACCAGTCGGTTCCAGGGTGCGCAGGGCTGCTTCCATGTTGGTCGAGCTAACATTCTTGATTGCTTCGCTCATGCCACCTCCTTGAAACCGGAAGATTTCTTCCGGTTTTTCTTTTCGGGTGTCGGGTCGAATACGCGGATGCCCAAGGCAGCGGCCAGCTGGAACAGGTTGGGGGCGCTCAGGTCCTTGTGACCGTTCTCGAAGTCGCGGTAGCTGCGCTCGGTCATGCCGATAATGGCGCCGGCTTGGGCCTGGGTGATCTTCTGTGCTTTGCGCGCCTTGTGGATGCGAGCCTGCAAGACCAGAAGGTCGCTTTTCCAGGGCGTGTTCATGCTTGAGGCGACCATGGTTATGCAGCCTCGCGGAGTTGCATATTGCTCTCCGGCTTTTGGCTGCTACGATTGGCCTTGGAGCGACGGGACTTAGGCGTGCCGTCGGGGTTGTAGCGGTCGGGCCAGATCGCCGAGGGATGCTTATCCAGCATCTTGGCGATACGTCTCTCGACCGCCGGCCACTGCTTCCGCAGGCAGACGCTGATGGCGGTGTAGTGGTAGCCCCAACGCTCGGACAGCTTTTCAAGCGAACCCTCGCGCTGGCGCAGGGCTGCCTTGATATCTTCCGGGTGCATGCCTTTGGCCGCTCGCTTCATCGGCTCTCCTAACCGGCCCTGGCAGGCCGGTTTTTTCGCGGTGTTCATGTTCAGGTTCTAGAATGAACATAGCCGCATAGTGCGAGCCGATCAACACTAAAGTTCGAACCCTGGGCGCGTCAGAGTTCGTTTTTCGCACTATAGGGCGTGGCTTCGAAGAAAATGGCGAAAGATCAAGAGCTTAACAAAACTCTGACATCAAACGGCACAGAGCCTGAGAATGTCAGAGATAATGCAGGAAACTCTGACAGTTTCCAGGAGCGGCTGAAAGCTCTCCAGGGTGCGATGTCTGTTAGCGAATTCGCACGAAAGTGCGGGATCGGTGAGAGTTTAATGAGGAAGTATCTGAGTGGGGCTCAACCAGGCTTAGACAAGGCCGCTCAGATCGCTGAGGTCTGCGATGTTTCTCTTGACTGGCTAGCTACAGGGAGGGGAGGACCGCAACGGTTGGAGGCTCGCATGACGGTGCAGCCGATTGGTTCGGTGCGACGTATTCCTGTTTACCAAGCCGTCCTGTCAATGGGGCATGGCAGCTTCAATGAAGAAAGCCCTGTCAATGAGTTCATTGACATCCCAGATGAATATATCCGCGTACACTTGAAGGCCTCTCCCACATCAGTTGTTGGTGTCCATATGCAGGGTGATAGCATGGAGCCAACTTTATTTGGTGGGGATATTGCTATCGTAGACTGCTCTGTAAACGATGCCGAAAAGGACGATGTTTACGCCTTTTGCTTTGACGGTGGATGTTACATTAAGCGTCTTCAGTGGGCAGGGCCCCGTCTCCTGGTCAATAGTGACAACCAGGCTTACAGCCCATGGCACATTGACAAGCAAGACATTAACCGGCTTACCATTATTGGAAGGGTAGCTGGTTCGATTCGCAAAACCTGAGTTCCGCCTTCCATTCCTACAGGAATGGGAGAGAGGTGTGAAAAAAACTTTTAATATCAACTTGTTGGCATGGTCTGGAACAAGCACCCCCTAAGGATGAATTTGTTCCAACTTCCTTGGAAGAAGTCGGAACTCTGAAGAGGTGCTGCCACATGCTGCAGACCAACTGGGCGTCATGGACCAAGTCGTCTGGTATGGGGGCTTGTTCGCTAAAGGCCGCTGGCTAGACATCAAGAGTGAGCGATCCAGAGTTAGGTGACGCTGATGTCCATTATGGCGTGCAGATGAACCTGGATCGCTCGGAGCCAACTGTCCCCGTCAAACCTCAGTATTCCTGCGCCATCCCGTCACATCCCGCCTAATCCCGGCATATCCCGCCTCGTTCCAACACTATCTGTCGGGTTACAAAATGATGGTCAGCAGAGAACTTAGCTTGTCTAGCGGAATAGGATCGGTCATGCGTCCAAGGGCGAGTTGGCCAAAACGCCATATGGGAGACAGCCCAATATTGATTGAGGTTAAAAGACGATCAACACCCCTTTCGTCGATCTCCACCGAACTCTGCAAGATAGGGAGCCACGGCCCAAGCACCGGGTCAGAAACGGCTTCGTCCAGCAATCTAGCTGTGCAGGCGGGGGACGCCTTTCCGGCCTGCGACAAAAAGCCACGTAAGGTTTGAACGTTTCGCCGATTTTCGGCCACCGTTGAGAGGCTTTCTCTCAGCGTTTTCCAAAGTTTTACCGGGTCATTCGTGCCTTCCGCGAGACCGAAGCCGAACCACCAGAGTCTGCCAGAGTCTTCATGAGAGAGTAGTTCTGGAAGGAGTGTTGATAGTACCCCCTCATCTTGTGCTACTGCGCGCCCAAGGTTTTTCGTTTTTTCTTCTGTTCGCTTGTACTGAACAGAAGGGTTGTCACTGTCGTTCCCTTCGCTGTCAGCTAGGTCAAGGGCGTCCCACTGTCGGCTGAGGGCATATGCCCGGACTTGGTGGGGTAAGTCCGGCGGGTTCAACCGTTCTTCGAGCGCGCGTAGCCGTTCCAGAAGCGGATCATTCATTGCCTCCGCGTCAAAGCGAATTGTCGTTCTGACGCTAATCCAGCCCTCAATCCACGGCTGTCGTGCTGCGATCTTCTCGACTACTTCTTCCAAGACCTCGCAAATATCCGCTCTCGTCCACAGGCCACGGAAATTCGACGCCAGCATCAGACAAAGACGGTCGCTGAATGGGCTGTCATTTTTGAGCAAGACCCCTATGTAATTAAGGGCAGACGAATACCAATTCTGCACTTCCTCTCTTGTTGCAGGCTGCCAGCCAAAGTTTCGAGGACGAGCTCCGAATTCGAAGGTGGTGGAGGAAGAGAAACGGCCTGTTTTTAGCATTATATCTAGAGCCAGAAGACCGCACTCTGAAAAATGCTGATTATTTCCACTTAAAAGAGTATAGATAAAAGCAATGCGCTGCGTTGCCCTTGCGTGGGTTCCGGATAGATAAATCTGAAACAAGCCACTAAATATGTCTCTCGTAGAGTTATGTTTTCTGTTCTCGGGTTCAGCATTTGCCAAGAGGGCGAGCAAGAACGCGGATCTATCGAATAATTCTTCTCCATAGGCCAGGGACTTGGCGAGTAAAGCTACATTGTAGCGGTGGGTATAATGCAGATCATTGACAATCGCGCTGTTTCCACTGTTTAGACCTCTCTCAAGGACCGAAAGGGTGGCTTCGGGAGAGACTGGAGCGACATTCCGAAGCATGTCCATGCCAAGCGGGGAGAGTTTGTTTATGTCTGCGAGAATCCCTTCTGGGCGCAGCCAGTCGTCAACAATCTTCTTCGCGATCTCGGAGTCGTGTAGATAACCGAGGCGGCGCGAAAATGACTTTATCAGCCGAGCGGGTGCCTTCTCGAGAAGGAGGGATGTAACGCGCTCAGGCCTTATATATTCTAAAGCTTGCCGCGCTAGCTTATTGGCTAGGGCATGCGGCAAGATGGCTCGCCATTGTCCTCTCTGCTGTAAGAGATCACGAGCCTTTAGCTCAGCGGCACGTCGATAGAGACTGTCAGCGGACATGTCAGCGAGTTCAGCAAGAAGCGGGAGCTCTGCGTTTTCTCCTGAGATCGTCTCGCTATCAAAGGAGTAGACAAGGGAGCAGATTTCCGCCACCAGTAGAAGTTGAGCATCCTCTGTTCGGCCTTGGTGAAATAAGCGGGTAAAAAGCTCACGGTCTGAAAGGTTAGAGACAGTGTCACCGTGCTTCACGGTCCGAGCTAAAACAAGGGCGACGCGAGCATTGCCACTGGAGAATTGAGTGATTCTCCTTCGGTTGACCTGCGAAATATGCGGCTCCCGGTGTGCAATCAGCTTTTCGATGACTTCGTCCGAAGCTGGCTCTAGCCTGAAAACCTCCGTATTCTCTGGAATATCTTCGCCAACGTCGTATTCAATGGTCAGGATGCTAACCATGCCAGCGGGGTTTCTGCAGGCCTTGGCAAGAGAGCGATGTGTCTCCGGTAAGCAGTTATCCACGATGACAATGGCGCGATTGCGAGTCTGGATGAGCTCCCGTATGACGTCCTGCGGCGAAGGCGTCGGACCATCGCTCATATCGGTGTAAATAACACGGGCCGGATTTAGCGCTTCTTTTCCAATTCGTTCATCAAAGAGGGCCTGAACGAGCCTTGTTTTCCCTAAACCAGATAAGCCGATCAGGCGAACGGCTGCAGACGGCTGGGAAAGCACTTCGCGGATACGCTGGATACCAACTTCGATTGTTAAGCTGCCTTCACGAGGAAATCTGCTGTCACGCAGGCGGCAATGCAAGTCGGTCAGGTACTCGCTATCCTCTGGTTCCGTGGGGGCCGACCAATTTCCATAAGGCTGCCAGCCTTTGAGCGGTTTCCCTATCTTCTTCCTTACCCATGAGACAATGCCGGGATGTAGATTAACCCAATGGGCAAGTCTTTCACGGTCGTAGAAATCGACATGGAGGTTTTCTGAACTGGCCATATCTGCGATAGCGTCTTTCATGGCCTTCCGCCTGTCTCGGAGGGCCTTGTCGGCCGTCGATCCAGAAGAACTCACAATAATGTACGCGCCCGCTTCATCGGCCAATTCTTGGATAACCGGGCGCAATGCCCCCTTTGGCCGCATCTCCTTTCGGATAGCGGCAGGCGGCATATCGGGTACCTTCACCTGGAACCCAGTGCTGCTCCGAGGGATGAAATCGGGCGATGGGGCGTCAGAAGTGAATTCTACTCGAACATCAAGGCCGCCATCGGGGGCATCCTGATGACCGCCTGCCGTCACGGCTGAGGCCGGCAAACCCTTACAGATAAGGTCAGCGATGCATAGCCGTGCGACCAGTTTGCGGAGGTCTGCATCGGAAAGCTGTGAGATATCGTCGCCAACAATGTCGAACATGGTGTGCCGAGGCTCAAAAATCTATGTCGAGAATAAAGAGTTTATCTTCTTTTACTCGGTAATAGTAGTGCGGGCACGAAAAGGCTGAGTGAGGGGTTGTGATTAAAATTCGGTATGTCCATTCCTCCAATCGACTGTGAACTCAATTACAGCCTCCGCACGGTTTCGCGTTCGACCAGATGGAAGTCCATGGCGCGCGGCGTGTCGGAGGGCTGCCGGTCGATTTCCGCCAGCAGGAGGGTGGCGGCGGCTTCGCCCATGCCGCGGAAGGGGAGGTGGACGGTGGTCAAAGGCGGGTCGACGAACTGGGCCATGACGGTGTCGCCGCAGCCGATGAGGGAGAGGTCGTCGGGGACGCGCAGGCCGGCGCGGCGGCATTCGATCATCACGCTGATCGCCAGGATGTCGCCGGTGCAGGCGATGGCGGTATAGGCGGGCCGTCGGGCCAGCAGGCGCCTGACGGCGGGGCGCGCGGTGGCGGCTTCGTAATCGGGAGTCTCGGCGATATCCTCGGGGCTTACCGCGATACCGTGATGACGCAGGCGTTCCACCGCGCCGCGCAGGCGTTCGGCGATGGGCCGGGTATTGCCGGTGGGGCCGGTCAGGATGGCGATCCGCCGATGCCCGGCTTCGACCAGGGCGTCGATGGCGGTCGCCATGGCCGCCGCATCCTGCATGGCCAGCGAGCGCACGCCCTCCGCCCCTACCGGATCGTCCTGGATGATTGTGGCGATCCCGCGGGAATGGACGAGCGGCAGCAATTCGTCGCGGTGATGCGAGCCGGTGAGGATGAGGCCGTCGACGCCCCGTTCGAGCATGGTGCGCGCCTGCGCCAGTTCCTTGTCCGGGTCGCGCTGAGAGCAGGCGATCAGCAGGCCGTAGCCGGCGGCCTGGAGCCTGGCCTCGATGCCTTCGATGGCCGGGGCGAAGACCGGATTGGCCATGGTCGGCACGATCAGCCCGACGGTCATCGAGCGCCGCTTGATCAAAGCGCGGGCGGCGTTGTTGGGGATATAGGAGAATTTCGCCAGCACCGCCTCGACGGCCTGCAGCTTGGCCGGGGCGACGAGGCCGGTGCGGTTGATCACCCGCGAGGCGGTGGCGACGGAGACGCCGGCGAGCCGGGCGATATCCTTGAGCGTCACCTCTGCGCCCGGCGGGAGATCGTCGGCAGTGGGGCCGGCGAGGTCATCAATCGTCACGGCCCCTCCATCGTCTCAAGCCTTTTCCTTGCGTTTTCCGGGCCACCGCCCCGCGCCACCGGGATCAGGCGACCTCTTCTTCCGCCTTGTATTTCTGCACCGTCCGGAAGCGCTGGACAAGATAGTCGCCGGACTTGATCGGCGCGTGGCGCGGCGGGTTGTCGGCCGAGCAGCAGGTCGGCAGGCAGGACACCGGGGCGTCGTAGTCGAGATTGTAGAACATCGGGATCGAATAGCGTTCCTTGCCGGTGCGGTTGACCACGCGGTGCGGGTTCGACACGTAGAGGTCGTTGGTCCAGCGCTGGAACAGGTCGCCGATATTGACCACCAGCGTGCCCTCGATATAAGGCGCAGCGATCCATTCCCCGTCGCGCTTGCGCAGTTCCAGGCCGCCGATGGGATCCTGGGCCAGCAGGGTGATCATGCCGTAATCGGTATGCGGCGCGACGCCGAAGGCGTTGTCGGGCGAGACGGCGGGCTGCGGCGGATAGTGGAACAGGCGCATCTGCACCATGGGCTTCTTGGTGTATTGCAGGAAGAAGCCTTCGTCGAGATCGAGCGCCTTGGCGATCAGCTTGAGCAGCCGCTCGCCCAGGGCCTTGGTCTGGTCGAAATAGGCTTCGCTGGCGTCCCGCAGCCAGGGCAGGTCGTCGGGCCATTGATTGGGAGCATGCAGCGGCAGGCCCGCCAGCACATCCGGATCGTCCGGCGGCAGGTCGACGCCGATCTCGTAGCTTTCCTTCAGGTCGGCGACATAGCCGGGATGCTGGTTGATGCCTTGGGGCATGAAGCCGCGGCGATGGATGGGGTGCATCAGATGGCCCTGGCGCACGTCCTCGGGCAGGGCAAAATAGCGGCGGGTGGCCTCGAAGACGTTGTTGAAAACGCTTTCATCCACGCCGTGGTTATAGACGTAGAAGAAGCCGATCTCCCGGCAGGCGCGATCCAGCTGTTTGGCGAGGTCGTCGATCGGGCCGCCATGGGTCAAGGGGGCAAGGTCGAGGACGGGAACCTCTTCCCGGCTGGCTGTGCGGACAGGGCTGATCATGGAAATCCCTTTCGGCTGAGAGAGAGGAATGACGGAGGGAGGCGGAATAATGGCGAAAGGCGGAAACCGGCGCCGGGTCAGGCGCCGGTGATCCGGTTCTTGTTGCTGTCGGCCCAGAACAGGACGCGGCGCTGGACGAACATCACGCAGAAATGCAGGCCGACGCCGATCAGCGACAGGATGATCAGGATCGCGAAGACGCCCGCCATGTCGAAGGTGAAGTTCTTCTGCAGGATGAGATAGCCCAACCCCGCCCTGGCGCCGACGAACTCCCCGACGATGGCGCCAATCACCGACAGCACGATGGCGATGTCCAGCCCGACGAAGATGAAGGGCAGGGCCTGGGGCAGCCGGGCCATGCGGAAGATCTGCCAGTTCGAGGCGGTGCAGGCGCGCAGCATGTCGAGCTGTTCGCGCGGCACCGATTGCAGGCCGACGATGGTGTTGGCGAGTACCGGGAAGAAGGCGATGGTGGCGGTGATGATGATCTTCGAGGACAGGCCGTAACCGAACCACACCACGATGATCGGCGCGATGGCGACCTTCGGGACGGTCTGGAAGGCGACGACGTAAGGATAGATGACGCGTTCCAGGAAGGCCGACTGCCCGATCAGGATGCCGAGGATGATGCCGATGCCGCCGCCCAGGGCGAAGCCGGACAGGATCTCGGTGACGGTCACGAGGAAGTGGGGCAGGAACAGGCCGGAGGCGATGCCGTCCCACAGGGAGACCAGCACCGCGCTGGGCGGCGGCAGGACGATGGCGGGAATGCCCAGCAGATGGACCAGTGCTTCCCAGAGGAAGAGCACGATAACGAGCAGGGAAGGGGAGACGAGGCGGCTTTCCTTCCAGCTGGCTTTTTTCTTCCCAGCGGGCAGGGCCGGGGCCGGGACGGTTGGGGGCGAAGCCTCGCGGGCGGCAATCTCGGTCATCAGTCCAGCGCTCCCCCGCTGTTGAAATGACGGCGGATGGCATCGACATGGCGGCCGAATTCCGGGGTGTTGAACATGGGCAGGGTCCGGGGCCGGGGCAGGTCGATATCGATGACCTCCGCGATCCGGCCGGGGCGCGGGGTCATGACCACCACCTTGTCGGCCAGGAAGACGGCTTCGGGAATGCTGTGGGTGACAAGCAGGACCGTCGTGCGCTTTTCCTGCCAGATGCGCAGGAGTTCGAGATTCATCGTCTCCCGCGTCATGGCGTCGAGGGCGCCGAAGGGTTCGTCCATCAGCAGGAAGGCAGGTTCGTTGATCAGGGCGCGGCAGATGCCCACGCGCTGCTGCATTCCGCCCGAAAGCTCGCCCGGATATTTGTTCTCGAAGCCGGAGAGGCCGACCATGGAGAGCAGGTCGCGGGCCCGTTCGCGGGACTGGGCGGGATCGAGCCCCTGGATCTCGGCCGGGACCAGGACATTGGCCAGGACGGTCCGCCAGGGCAGCAGGACCGGGGCCTGGAAGACGACGCCGAGTTCCTTGCTGGGGCCTTCCAGGTTGCGCCCGGCGATCTCGACGGTGCCGGAGCTGCGGTCGAGGATGCCCGCCAGGATCTTCAGCAGCGTGCTCTTCCCGCAGCCGCTCGGCCCGACGATGGTGACGAAGGCCCCGTCGGGGATGCTCAGCTGGATGTCGCTGAGGGCGTGGACATTGCCGTTGTCACGGGTGGGGTAGAGCTTTTCGAGATGGGAAATGCGGACGAGCGGCGAGGATTCCGTGGCCGGAGCCTGGGATAGGGCGCCCATCACCCGACCTCGCATGTCTGCGCCTTCGCCCGGATCTCCTCGGCGTCGAAATCGTTCACCCGCTGTTCGAAGTCGGGGATGGAGAGGAGATAATTCTGGGGTGGGATTTCGCCCTTGATGATCCCGGCCTCCTGGAGGAAGGCCTGCAGACGCTGGAAGCCGGCGGGATCGACCGCGCCCCAATGCGTGCCGCCATTCAGCTTGAAGCCGTCTTGCAGCGTGGCGAGCTGGGCGTTGATGTTGTTGAGGTCCCATTGCAGCAGCGTCGCTTCATCGGCGCCCGAGGGCTTGGTTTCGGGATAGCGTTCCCAGTGCAGCTTCACCGCGCATTCGGGATTTTCCAGCGCATAGACCGTGGCCTTGGCGATGCCCTTGGCGATGGCGACCACCATGTCGGGATCGGAATCCGCCTTGGCCTGCATGACGGACAGGGAGTAATCGGGATACTGGCGCCAATCGGGGGGGATGATCTCGCGCAGTTCGAGCCCGGCATTCTCGAAGCCCGCCGTCGCCGAGGCCCAGTAGAGAAGGGCGTCGACCTGACCCCGGCGCAACGCCTGAACCGGCGCCGCGCCCAGCCCCAGCGGGATCATCGAGATGTCGCTGTCGGGATTCAGGCCGTTTTCCGTCAGATAGCTCTTCATCAAGGGAATGCCGCCCGTCGCCAGGCTGAAGACGCCGATCGTCTTGCCCTTCAGGTCGGCGGGGCCCTGGATGTCGGACTCGGCGGGAACGGCGATCGACCAGTCGACGACGCCATTGGCCATGGCGACGCGGACGGGAAGGTTGTTGGTGACGTTCGACTGGACGATCACACTGGCATTGACCTGCGCGAAATCCGCGTTGCCGGCGACCATCTGCTGGACGGCCTGCAGCGAGGCGCCCACCGGCTCGACGGCGACCTTATAGCCTTCGCTCTCCCAATAGCCGAGGGTGAGGGGGAGGGTCAGCATCGGATAGCCGACATTCAGGACGGAGGTGCCGACCGCGATGGTCACGGGTTTCAGGTCCTGGGCCTGAGCCTGGGGGGCTATCAGGACCGTGCCGGTGGCAAGAAGGGCGGAAAGGGCTGCGGATTTCGTGAGAGACATTCCTGCAAAGACCTTCTTCTAGGGGAGCGGACGCCCGAATGGTCCAGAGCTTGCAAACGTTTTCAGAGGCGAGGCGAAAGGTTTGCGATTCGTATGAAAACAGTTTGAGCAAGGGCTGTGCCAAAGCCGGGAGGAGCCGGAGAGGAAGGAAAAAGGAATGAAGAATCAAAGAGCTGCTTCCTCGGCACCGGAAGGCTGGAAAGCCGCTTCGGGCCGGGAGGCTTTGTCGGAAATGCGACAATTTGCCTAATAAAAAGGCTCTTGTGACCAATGATTGCTCAATGCGCAGAAAATGCGGGGCCTGCGGGACCTCAGGAGAAAAAACAGATGATCGATATCCTTGCCTTGCCCAAGGCCGAACTTCACATGCATATCGAGGGCTCGCTGGAACCGGCGATGCTGCTGGAACTCGCCGCGCGGAATGGCGTGGCCATTCCCTTCGCGACCCAGGCGGAGGTCGAGGCGGCCTGTGAGTTCCAGAACCTCCAGACATTCCTGGACCTTTATTATGCCGGCCTGACGGTGATGTGCGGGCGCGAGGATTTCACCGATGTCACCTATGCCTATCTCAGGAAGGCGCATGAGGATGCGGTGAAGCATGCCGAAATGTTCATCAGTCCGCAGGCCCATCTGCGGCGCGGCATCACCTTTCCGACGATGATGGACGGCATCCTGGAGGCGATGGAGGCCGCCAGGCAGGATTTCGGCATCACCTCGGGCCTGATCCTGGGCTTGCAGCGCCAGTTCCCCGAGGCCGAGGGCTTCGAAGTGCTGGAGCAGGCGCGGGCCTATGAGGACCGGGTGGTGGGCCTGGGGCTGGGCGGTCCCGAGCTGGGCAATCCTCCCAGCAAGTTCGAGCGTGTCTTCGCCGCCGCGCGGGCGCGCGGCTGGAAGACGATGGCCCATGCCGGGGAAGAGGGCGGGGCGGATTATGTGCGCGAGGCCGTCGAGATCCTGAAGGTCGATCGCATCGATCACGGCGTCCGCTGCGAGGATGACGACGATCTGGTGCATCTGCTGGCAGAGCGGCAAATTCCGCTGACGGTCTGCCCGCTATCCAATGTCCGGCTGAAGGTGTTCCAGGACATGGCCGAGCATAATATCGCGCGCCTGTTGCGGGCGGGTCTCGCCGTGACCGCCAATTCCGACGATCCGCCTTATTTCGGCGGCTATGTGAACGACAATTACGTCGCTTGCCGCGAGGCCCTGGATCTGACCGATGCGGAACTGGTCCAACTGGCGAAGAACAGCTTCACCGCCTCCTTCCTGCCGCAGGAGGAAATCGCACGCCATCTCCGCTCCATCGATGCCGCGATCGCCGGGGCCGCCGCCGGGGAATGAGCATGAAGGCAGCGGCGCCCTACCGGCTTTATGAAACGGCACCTTCCGGCAATTGCTGGAAGGTGCGGCTTTGCCTCGCGGAACTGGGTCTTCCCCATGAGCGGGTGACGCTGGACCTGACGGACCGCGAGCGGCTGGCCGGGCTGTCGCGGCATCGGCGGGTACCGGTCCTGATCGCCGCCGACGGCAGGCCCATCGTCGAATCGGCGGCGATCCTGGTCTATCTGGCGCGTGGTTCGTCTCTCTTGCCCGAGACGCCCTCGCTTCAGGCGGAAATCCTGTCCTGGCTGTTCTGGGAGCAGGCGGATCTGTCGAAACCGCTGGCGCTTCCCCGCTTCTTCCGGCGGATGGGATGGGAGCAGGCGCGGGCGGCGGAGATCGCCGCCCTGCGTCAGGAGGGCGCGCGTCATCTCTCCTTCCTGGAGAACTGGCTGGCCGGGCGGCCTTACCTGACGGGCGCGGAGTACACGCTTGCGGACCTGGCTTGCCACGTCTATGTGCATCTGGCGCCGGAAGGCGGCCAGGATCTCTCGGCTTATCCGGCGGTCGGCGCATGGCTGGACCGCATCCGGGCGCGTCCGGCTTGGCAGCCTCTCTGACCGGCGCACCGGGGTGGGGACCGGCGGAGGTCGCTCATGGCTTGATCTCCCGCCGGGAGCGCTCTAGAACAGGTTAGGCTGACAACATGGCAGGTTCTGGAGGAGAAGCGGATGGCTGAGCTCAAATTGCAGCCGCGGAAAAGAGAGCGGTTGGGAGACCAGCTCTACGGGCAGATCCTCGAACAGATCGTTTCCGGCGCCTTGAAGGAAGGGCAGCGCCTTCCGTCGGAGAAGGAAATTTGTCAGTCCTTTCAGGTATCGCGGCCGGTGGTGCGCGAGGCCTTGATGCGGCTTCAGGCCGACGGCCTGGTGGTGTCGCGCCAAGGGGCGGGATCCTTCGTGCAGCGCCGTCCGCCCGAGGGTCTGATCCGCTTCGCCGATGCGTCCGACGTGGCCGGCCTGCTGCGTTGCGTGGAAATCCGCCTCGCCCTGGAGGGGGAGGCGGCGGCCCTGGCGGCGCAGCGCCGCACGCCGCAGCAACTGGCGGCCATCCAGGCGGCCATGGAAGATTTCGTGGTGCAGTTCAAGGCGGGCAATGCGCCGAACCGGGCCGATCTCGCCTTTCACCGCGCCATCGCCGATGCCAGTGGCAACCAGATGTTCGGTCTGATGCTCGACAGCATTCACAAGATCGTCGAGGGGGCGATGGCTGTTGCCCTCAACCTCACCCGCGAAGGGTCGGAAGAAAGGGCCAAGCGGGTCTTCGAAGAGCATCGCGCTATCTATGACGCCATCGCCGCCGGGGATTCCGAGGCGGCGCGGCTGGCGATGCGCCTGCATCTCGGCCGGGCGCGCCAGCGCGTCACCGACCACCAGCGGGATAAGTGAGGGGACCGGCACCCGCCTGAACGGGTGCCGGTGGGGAGGCGGTTCAGCCGGAGAACTGATAGGCGGTCTTGATGGTGGTGTAGAACTCCACCGCATGACGGCCTTGTTCGCGCGGGCCGTAGCTCGAGGCTTTGCGCCCGCCGAAGGGCACATGATAGTCCACCCCCGCCGTGGGCAGGTTGACCATCACCATGCCCGCCTGGGCGTGGCGCTTGAAATGGCTGGCCAGCTTCAGCGAAGTGGTGCAGATGCCGGCGGCGAGGCCGAATTCGGTGTCGTTGGCCAGGGCCAGGGCCTCGTCGTAATCCTTGGCGCGGATGACGCTGGCGACCGGGCCGAAGATTTCCTCGCGATTGATGCGCATGGAGGCGGTGGTCTCGGTGAACAGCGCGGGCGAGAGGAAGTAGCCTTCGGTCTCGCGGCTCAGTCTCTCGCCGCCGGTCACCAGGCGGGCGCCTTCTTCCTGGCCGATGCGGAGATAGCGCAGGTCCTGGTCCAGCTGCTCTTGCGAGACGACCGGGCCGATGGCGGTGCCGGGCTTCAGGGCATGGTCGACGGTCAGGCCCTTCATGCGCTCGACCAAAGCGGCGACGAAACGGTCGTGGATGCCCTCGGTGACGATCAGGCGCGACGAGGCGGTGCAGCGCTGGCCGGTCGAGAAGAAGGCACCGTTGGCGGCGGCCTCGACGGCAATCTTGAGGTCGGCATCGTCCAGCACCACCAGGGGGTTCTTGCCGCCCATTTCCAGCTGGATCTTCTTGCCGGTTTCCACGGCCTTGGCGGCGACCCGCCTGCCCGTGGCGACGGAGCCGGTGAAGCTGATCGCATGGACGCCCGGCGAGGAGGTCAGGACCTCGCCCAGGACGCGGCCATGGCCCATCAGCAGGGAGAAGACGCCGGGCGGCAGGCCCGCATCGACCAGGATGCGCGCCAGTTCCCAGGCGCAGCCGGGAACCAGTTCGGCGGGTTTCAGGATCACGCAATTGCCATAGGCCAGGGCGGGGGCGATCTTCCAGGCGGGAATGGCGATGGGGAAGTTCCACGGGGTGATCAGCCCGATCACGCCCACCGGCTCCCGCCGGATTTCGATCTCCACATCCGGGCGGACAGAGGCCAGCTTCTCGCCCGCGATGCGCAGGGCCTCGCCGGCGAAGAACTTGAAGATCTGCCCGGCGCGGACGACTTCGCCGATGGCCTCGGGCAGGGTCTTGCCTTCCTCCCGCGCCAGCAAGCGGCCCAGTTCTTCCTTGCGGGCCAGGATGGTGGTGCCGGCGGCGTCCAGGATGTCGGCGCGTTGCTGCGGCGTGGTCGAGGCCCAGGCGGGGAAGGCGCGATTGGCGGCGGCGATGGCCTGATGGGCCTGGTCGGCATCGGCCAGCGCGTAATCCCCGATCTTATCGGACAGGTCGGAGGGGTTGATGTTCTGGAACAGCTCGCCGCTGCTCACCCATTCGCCGTCGATGAGATTGGCCAGAGGGCGGGAAGAGGCGGTTTGGTCATTGGATGAATGCATGACGTCTTGCCTTGGCTCGGGTGGACGCTAAGGCCGTCAGCCTCTTCCGCCCTTGACAATTTGTCAAACAAATATGCAGGTTACGAAGGGAGCTTTCCGGAGCCTTCCCTTGGGATGCCCGAACCCCTTGTGGAAATATGGAACTCGGTTCCATATGATGGTGCAGGTTCCTTGATGTCGGGGACCTGATGACTGAAGGATAAGGGATGTCGGTAGAGACGACGCGCCAGGGCGCGGCAGCCCTCAAGAAAGGGCTGCATGTATTCGATCTGATCGCGGATGCCGAAAAGCCGCCGCGTTTCGTGGATCTGGTGGCTCAAAGCGGCCTGCCCAAATCGACCTTGCACCGTTTGCTGCAGACCCTGATGGACCATGGCCTGGTGCAGCTGAACCAGGAGACCCACACCTATTCCGTGGGCCTGCGCACCCTCGACGTGGCACGGCGTTTCTGGGAAGGGATGGATCTGCGGCAGATCGCCGCCGCCGAGATCGCCCATCTGGCGGAAGTGACCGGCGAAACGGTCCATCTGGGGGTGCGGGACGGCACGGAAGTCGTCTATATCGACAAGGTGGACAGCCAGGAAAGCATCCGCATGTTCTCGCGCATCGGACGGCGCGGCCCCCTGCATTGCACCGGGGTCGGCAAGGTGCTTCTGGCCTTTGCCGATCGGGCGGAATGCGAGGCGCTGATTCCGCAGTTGCCCATGACCCATTTCACTCCCAACACCTTCACCGATCCCCGGCTTTTCCGCCGCGAATTGCAGGAGATCCGTGCCCGTGGCTATGCCTACGACCTTGAGGAACATGAATTGGGGGTGCGCTGCCTGTCCGCGCCGGTTTTCGACCATCGCCGCCGGGTGGCTGCCAGTATCAGCGTGACGGCCCCGATTTTCCGCATGGACATGGACCGCCTCGCGGCCCTGGCCCCGGTCGTCGTGGAGACGGCGCACCGTATCACCCGTGCCATGGGCGGAGCCCCGCCGGAAGCGGGCGCCTGAGAGAGTGATGTCTCGGGGCTCTGCCTCGGAGGCGTTTGGTCCAGAACAATCCCTTGAGACTCCATAGGCTCCGCCCTGACCCCGGAACTTTGATGCCTTTGGCCCGTCTCGCCCTTCGAGACGCCGCTGCGCGGCTCCTCAGGGCGAGGCTAATTTCCTTATGCTATTTCAATAACATAAATCTCATGCTGGAGACCTTTGCACGGAAGGCATGATTGTGATTCGATAGCGGCCTGTTCGATCAGCAGGAGAGGCCGTCATGGCACGCAAGCGGATTGGTCAGTTAGGCTGGGCCGATGCG
>NZ_SBHN01000036.1 GCF_006980715.1 Telmatospirillum sp. J64-1 | reverse complement strand
ACTGCCGCATCGGCCCAGCCTAACTGACCAATCCGCTTGCGTGCCATGACGGCCTCTCCTGTTGATCGAACAGGCCGCTATCGAATCACAATCATGCCTTCCGTGCAAAGGTCTCCAGGATGAGGGGGTAGCCTCACCTTGAGGAGGTCGCGAAGCGACCGTCTCGAAAGGCGAGGCGGGCCAAAGGCCTATCTTCCCAGGTAATTCTGAGAAGAAAAAGACGCCCGAGGCATCGCCCCGGTCGGGCATGGGCGGAAGCCCATCCAGTCTTCAAAAAACGCGGCCTCTCATCGGGGGCCGCGTTTTTGTTCATGCCGCGGGCAGCGAGAAGCGGAAGCGGGCGCCGCCGGGGGTGCCGTCGGGGCTTTGGATGTTTCCGGCCTCGATCATGCCGCCATGGTCCTTGATGATGCCATAGCTGATCCACAGCCCCAGCCCGGTGCCGTGCCCGACGGGCTTGGTGGTGAAGAAGGGATCGAAGACCTTCAGGACATTCTCGGGCGGGATGCCGGGGCCGTTGTCTTCCACCGTGACCCAGACCCAATCCGGCCCGCTTTCCGCCATTACCCTGATTTCCGGGGAGGGCTGCCCCGCCACGGCGTCGAGGGCATTCTCGATCAGGTTGACCATGACCTGATGCAGCTGCCCGGCATGGCCCCTGGCGGACAGGCCGGGGGGCAGGCGGCAATGGATGGGGATGGCCTGGGGGCGGCCCTTGGCGGCCCATTGCACGGCGGTGCCGATGACGGCGGAGACGTCCAGCCGTTCCGGCTCGCCCTGGCTGGAAAAGGACAGACGGCGCAGATTCTTGACGATATCCGCCACCCGCACCGCCCCTTCGAGCGTTCCTTCGATCAGCGGCCCGAGATCGGAGAGCAGGCGGTCGATGCGCAATTTCCGGCGCAGGTCCTCGCGTTCTTCTTCGGGGATTCCGGCATGGATGGCCTCAAGATAGGTGGTGAGGCGTTCGCGGTAGCGGGCCAGGCTGTGGACATTGCCGTAGACGAAGCTGATGGGATTGTTCAGTTCGTGCGCCACCCCGGCCACCAGGCGGCCGAGCGAGGCCATCTTTTCCGACTGCACCAGTTGCTGCTGAGCCTGTTTCAGTTCGGCATGGGCGGCGTTCAGGGCCTGATAGGCCCGGCGCAGCTCGCCCACGGGCCGCCCGATCAGAACCAGCCCGGCGGGCCGTCCCCTGGTGTCGAAACGGGTGGAGCAGTTGATGGCGACCGGGTCGCTGGGCGTGCCCTCGCGGCAATGCAGGCGGACTTCCAGGTCGGTCACGCCGTCCTGCTGCAACTCGGCCATCTGCTCGCAGAAACCGGCGGGCAGGGTGGCGTCGTCGACGAAGAGGTCGCGCACCGGGCGGTCCAGGAAAGCCGACTCGTCGAAGCCGGTCAGTTCGACCAGGGCGCGGTTGACCTGCTGCACCCGGCCCTTCTGGTCGCAGACGATCAGTATGTCCGATACCGAGGAGACGACGCTGGTGATGAATTGCTGCGCTTCCTCAAGCGCCGCATTCTTCTGTTCCAGATCCACTTCGTAGCGGATGAGGTCGGAATAGACCTCTTCCATCTTCTGGATCACCTCGATCCAGGCGGTTTCCGGAACGTCGCCGGGGAAGGGCGGCTGTTTTGGGGACTGGTCGTCGCTCATGGCAGGCTCTCGGCGCGTTCAAGGCCGTAACGTTGCAGCTTGCCGCGCAGGCCGACCCGCGACAGGCCAAGCTCCTCGGCCACGCGGCTGATATTCCAGCGATGGCGGGCCAGGGCTTCGCGCAGGATGCGTTCTTCCAGGGCCTCGACCTGATCCTTCAGCGTGCCGCCGGTGGTGGGAGAGGAATGGGGACGGCCGAGGCGGGACGAAAGCAGGTCCTCGTCCAGCCAGTCGGTCTCGGCCAGGGCGACCATGCGGCTGACCTCGTTCTGCAACTCGCGTACATTGCCGGGCCAGTCATGGGCGCAGAGGCGGGCCATGGCGGCGGGGGTGAAGCCTTTCAGCTTCTTTCCGAAGGCCTTGACGGCGTCCTGCAGCAGAAGCTGGGCCAGCAGCGGCACGTCCATGGGGCGCTCGCGCAGGGGCGGCAGATGGATGGGGAAGGCGGCAAGGCGATAGAACAGGTCGCGGCGGAAACGCCCGGCGGCCACTTCGTCCTCGAGAGTGCGGTTGGTGGCCGAGATGACGCGCACATTGACCTTCCGCGTCAGGCGGGCCCCCAGCGGGCGGATTTCCCCTTCCTGCAGGACGCGCAGCAGCTTGACCTGGAAGGCCGGGGACGTCTCGCCGATCTCGTCGAGGAAGATGGTGCCGCCATTGGCCTGCTCGAACAGGCCGATGCGGTCCTCGTAGGCGCCGGTGAAGGCGCCCTTCTTGCAGCCGAAGAGTTCGGATTCCAACAATTGGTCGGGCAGGGCGCCGCAATTCTCGATGACGAAGGGCTTCTCGGCGCGGGGGGAATTGTAGTGGATGGCACGGGCCAGCAATTCCTTGCCGGTGCCCGATTCCCCGGTGACCAGGACCGAAATGTCGTAGCCTGCGATGCGCCGTGCCAAGTCCACCGCTTCGGCCAGGGGCGAGGAGGGGGCGTGCAGGATGCGCTCGAAGTGATGGTGGTGCTTGAGGGCCCGTTTCTTTTCCGCGACCACCTGTTCCAGGCGTTCCGCCGTCAGCTTCATCTCGATGCTGGCGGCTTGGTTCTCGTGCTGCAGGCGGTAGAGCTGCACCGCCCCGCGCACCAGCGACAGCAATTCGTCGGGGTCCCAGGGCTTGGTGATGTATTGGTAGATTCCGGCCTCGTTGATGCCGGCGATGATGTCTTCGGATTCGGTATAGCCCGAGATGATCATGCGCACCGGGTCGGGCCAGCGGTCGCGCACCTCCTTCAGGAAATCCACCCCCAGCTTTCCCGGCATGCGCTGGTCGCACAGGATGACATGCACCATCTCGTTTTCCAGATGCGCCTCGGCTTCTTCCGCATTCGAGGCCCGCAGGACTTCGAATTCCTCGGACAGGACACGTTCCAGCGTTTCCTGTGAGCGGATTTCGTCATCCACCACCAGAATGATGGGCAGGTCGGTCATCCCTTTCGTGTCTCCTTCCGCTCCAGCGATGGGGACAGCATAACCTTGTTCAGGCTGGGGAAACAGCGCGACCGCCGGGGGCGGGGAGGACGGAACAGCCGGAGGGGAATGGGGGAACGGGCGAGGCCGGCCCGCGTTGCGATTCCCGCCTGCCGCGAAGGCTCAGCCTTGCAGGTCGGCCCAGTCCAGTTCGTAGCGGTCGCCCTGGGGGATGCGGGCCTTGAAGGCGGTGATCACCTCGTCGACGGTCACGCCGTCGGGACAGGTGATTTCATAGATGCGGGCCGAGCCGCTGGTCGGGCCGGGATCGGCCAGGCGGTGGGCCGGGGCCACGAGGCCTTCACCGGCCAGTTTTATCTTGTAGGTCGCCATCATCGCTCCTTGGCATGAACATGGACAATGACCACAATATTATTGTGGTCAAAGCGGAGGAGCAAGGACAATGGCAGGCGCCCGTCGGGCGACGGGCGCTTTTCTTCGCCAGCGGGAAGCTTACTCTTCGTCTTCCTCGATCACATCGCTTGCGGCCACGATGCTGACGCCGTCGCCGTCTTCATTCTCGATGACGACGATATCGCCTTCCAGCCGCTCGCCTTCCGGCGGGACGGTGTTGAAGTAGTGCCAGAGAACGGCGATCGAGATGGTCTGGTCGATGATGTCGTCCTCGTCCAACTCGTCGTCGTCGAGCGAGGAGAGGTCGCGCAGGATCTCGAAGGAATCGTTCACCATCTCTTCCAGGTCGGCGTTTTCCTGGAGCAGGTTATTGATGATGTTGTCGTGCTCTTCGTCCTCGAGCTCGTATTTCCACTCGGCGTCGCCGGCCTTGTAATAGACGGTCTTCATGGGGCACTCCAATCGGCTGGGCCGGGCGTCTGTCGCGGAACGCCCGGTGGCGGGACCATGGGCGGAATCGGGAAAAAAAGCAAGACGATCCGGGTATGCGCAAGCGGGTGGGACGAAAGCCCCTTGGCCTCGCGCGGCCCGTCCGGTATCACAGCCTGAAACCATCGTTCAGGCAGTATGTTCCAATGGCCGAAAAGCGCAGCTACATCCTTACCATCACCTGCCCCGACACGGTCGGCATCGTCGCCGCCGTTTCGGGTTTCCTGACCGAGCACGACGCCTTCATCACCGAGGCGGCGCAATATGGCGACCCGCTGACGCGGCGCTTCTTCATGCGGATCGTCTTTACCGCCGGGGCGCTGATGCCGCCCAAGGCCGAGATGGCCAAGAAGTTCTCCCTGGTGGCGCAGCGCTTCCAGATGATCTGGCATCTGCATGATGCCGACCGCAAGGCCAAGGTGGTCATCCTGGTGTCGAAATTCGGCCATTGCCTGAACGACCTTCTGCACCGCTACCATACGGGCACCCTGCCGGTGGAGATTCCGGCGGTGATCTCGAACCACGGCGACATGCGCGACCTGGTGGAATGGCACAATATTCCCTACCACCATCTGCCGGTGACCCGCGAGACCAAGGCCCAGCAGGAAGCCCAGCTGATCGGGCTGCTCGACGATCTCGATCCCGACCTGGTGGTGCTGGCGCGCTACATGCAGATCCTGTCGCCGGAATTGTGCGAGCGCCTGTCGGGCAAGGCCATCAACATCCACCATTCCTTCCTGCCTAGCTTCAAGGGGGCCAAGCCCTATCACCAGGCCCATGCGCGCGGCGTGAAGATCATCGGCGCCACCGCCCATTACGTCACCACCGACCTCGACGAGGGCCCGATCATCGAGCAGGAGGTCGAGCGCGTGGACCATACCCATACGCCCGAGGACATGGTGGCGGTGGGCCGCGATATCGAGAACCGCGTCCTCGCCCGCGCAGTGCGGCTGCACGTGGAACACCGCGTGCTGCAGAACGGCAACAAGACGGTGGTGTTCCGCTAGATGAAGGTGTGGCTGGCAATCGGCGCCTTCAGCGGCGCGGTCTCGGTGGCCCTGGGCGCCTTTGCCGCCCATGGCCTGGGCGACGATCCCTATGCCGCCGGTCTGGTGGACAAGGCCGCGCGCTACCAGATGTATCACGCCTTGGCCCTGGTCGCGGTGGCTTGGCTGTCCCAGGCCTGGCCGGGACGGCTGGTGACGGCGGCGGGGCTGGCCTTCGTGGCGGGAACGCTGCTGTTCTGCGGCGCCCTCTACGCCATCGGCCTGGGCGGCCTGCGTGCGGGCATGGTGGCTCCCTTCGGCGGGTCCGCCTTCATCCTCGGGTGGATGCTTCTTGCGGTCCACGCTCTGAGATTGCGTCACAAAACGCGTGGGCCGGTTTGACACGAGTCCAGGAATTGAAGATGATGGGCGGCTAAGCCTATTCGTTTTCTACTTTACACCCACCGGAACCGGCCGGGCGTTCGTTTTAAGGATTGTACATGTCCAAGACCATTCTCATCGTTGAAGACAACGACCTGAATATGAAGTTGTTCAACGATCTGCTTCAGGCGCACGGCTATGGCACCTTGCAGACCAAGGATGGGCGGGAGGCCTTGAAGCTGGCGCGCGAGCACCGGCCGGACCTGATCCTGATGGACATCCAGTTGCCTGAGATCTCGGGCCTCGAGATCACCAAGATGCTCAAGGAAGACAACGAGCTGAAGGCGATCCCGGTGATCGCCGTGACCGCCTTCGCCATGAAGGGCGATGAAGAGAAGATCCGCGAAGGCGGCTGCGAAGGCTATATCGCCAAGCCCATTTCGGTGGCGAACTTCCTGCAGACGGTTGCTACTTTCCTGAAGTAGCAACCCGGGCCGCCACACCCTTCGAGACGCCGCTTCGCGGCTCCTCAGGGTGAGGCTATTTCCTTACCTTATTTTCAATAAGATAATCCTCATGCCGAGGAGGCCCGCGGGGGCGTCTCGAAGCATGGGGCGGGCAGGGGAAATTTCTACCGCCCCGTCTGCATTCCCCAGGCCAGCACGGCCACCCCCAGCACGATGATGCCGATGCCCGCCAGCGTGACGGGCCCCAGGGATTCGCGGAACAGCAGCCAGCCGGTCATGGCCACCCCGGCCATTCCCACGCCCGACCAGATGGCGTAGACCGCCGCCAGCGGCAGGCGCTCCAGGGTGAGCGACAGCAGCCAGAAGGCGATGCCGTAGCCCGACACCACCAGCAGGGAAGGACCCAGCTTGCTGAAGCCCGCAGAGGCCTTCAGCGCGGTGGTGGCCGTGACTTCGGCGATGATGGCGGCAATGAGCAGCAGATAGGGCATCGGAACGGCGCCGGAAAGCGAAACGCCCGCGCAGTGGCTGCGCGGGCGTTTCAGGCAATGATCTTGCCGGAAGCGATCTTACTTGATCTTGGCTTCGCGGAAGAGGACGTGCTTGCGCACAACCGGATCGTACTTGCGGAACTCAAGCTTCTCGGTGGTCTTGCGCGGATTCTTCTTCGCCACGTAGAAAAACCCGGTGTCAGCGGTGCTGAGCAGCTTGATGAGAATGGTATTGGGCTTGGCCATGGCGGAAAATCCCGAAATTTCGTTTGCTGCGAAGTCAGGCGGCGGAAAATACGCGATTTTCCGCCGCTGTCAAGGGTAATCGAACTCAGTCGTGGTGCATGGCGGCCTGGATGGTGGCGCCCGGCGTGCTGAGGTTGACGGCACGGCGATAGAGATCCTTGTTGCTCAGCACCTGCTTCGCCAGTTCAAGGTCCATCTTGTAATCGGCATGCTGCTGCGAGGGGCAGTGGGTGCGCAACTGTTCGCGCAGGTCGGTCTGCTCGAAGCTGGTGGCGCGCCACTGGGCCAGTTCGCTGCTGACGGTGGTGGTGCCAGTCATCACCGCATTGATCAGGCCGACCGGGTTGGCCGTCTCGTCGCTGGTGCAGATATTGGGCAGCACGCCCAGATTATGCAGGGCATAGCCGGCGGGGCTGTAATAGCGCGACCAGGTGATGGTCATCTCGCCCTCGTTGGGCATGCGCAGCACGGTCTGCACGGTGCCCTTGCCGTAGGAATTGGTGCCGATGACCACGGCCCGGCCGGAATCCTGCAGCGCCGAGGTGACGATCTCGGAAGAGGAGGCGGAACGGCCGTCCACCAGGACCACCACCGACAGGTCCTCGCCGATATCGCCGGGACGGGCGGAATAGAACTGGTTGGCCTGGGTGTGGCGGCCGCGGGTCGAGACGATGGGGCCTTCCTTCATGAACAGGTCGGCCACATGGACCGCCTGATCGAGCAGGCCGCCGGGATTGCCGCGCAGGTCCAGCACCACGCCCTTCAGGCGGTCGCCCAGCTGTTCCCGGGCCTCGCGCACCGCCTCGGTGGTCTGGGCGCCGGTGCGCTGGTTGAAGCTGGTGATGCGGATGACGGCGGTGTCATCCTCGATCTTCATGGTCACCGTGTTGGGGACCACCAGCGAGCGGCGCAGGGCGACGGTGCGGTTCTGGTCGGCACGGGTGACGGTGAGCGAGACATTGCTGCCGATGGCGCCGCGCAGGCGGTCGGCCACCTGCTGGGCGTCCAGACCGGCAGTGGGGGCGCCGTCGATATGGGTGATGATGTCGCCGCTGGTCAGGCCCGCCTTGGCGGCAGGGCCGTCCTCGGTGGCTTCCAGGACGGAGACGCCATGCTCTTCCACCTCGAAGCGGATGCCGACGCCGCCGAAGCCGGTGCGGTTCGAACGCAGCTGCTTGGCCTTTTCCACGCCGGAATAGCGCGAGAAGCGGTCCAGCTTGGCCAGGGTCGGGACGAAGACGGCTTCGTACAGGCCTTCCGCGTCGGCGGCGGCCAGCGGGGCGGAAACCTTCTGACCGTCCTGGAAGGCGGCGACCAGGATACGCGCCCAGGCGCCGCTGTCGTTCTCCGCCGGGGCGGCATAGGTGGCGATGGTGGCGCCGTTATGGGTCAGGATCACCTGATTGCCTTCGATGCGGCCGGAAATGGCCGGATCGATGGTGGAAAGCCCCTGCAGCCCTTCCTGCGCCATGGCGCGGACGGCCATCGCTTCGATATGACGGTTACGAATGTTGTCGAAACCGAAAGACAGAACCCGTGTAGCTTCGGGAACGCTAAGGGAAGCGCTCTGGCCCGTTACCGATGCCTCGCTCGTGGGGGCGCAAGCGCCTGCCACCAGCAAAGTACCGACAATGATCCAGCGAGTTAGTGCTTTCTGCGTCACGACTGTCACCCGTGGTATGTCCTAAGAAGTACAGGGCGCAGTATGACCAAGGGATACCTCCGAGGTACAGACTTTTATTGTACCTCTTTGGTAGCAATGACGCTGGGTTGCTTATTTAACGGCGGCGTTTCCCAAATGGTTTCGACCGTCGGGGCCGAAGGCTGATCTTTCCTCGGGTCCGGTTTTCGCTCGTCGGTTGGCCTTTTTCATCCAGAAGAGTAAAGACCATCGATCCGGTGATGGGATCGGCCTCGGAAAGCATTACCTCGACCATGTCTCCAAGGCGGTAGACCTTTCCACGGCGGCGGCCGGTGAGGCAATGCTTGCGCTCGTCATGGACGTAGTAATCCTCGGGCAGGGTGCTGATCGGCACCAGCCCGTCGGCACCGGTTTCCGTCAGGGTGACGAACAGGCCGAAGCGGGTGACGCCGTTGACCCGGCCGGCGAAGGTGGCGCCCACGCGGTCGGCGAGGAAGGAGGCGGTGTAGCGGTCGATCGAGTCGCGTTCGGCCAGGGCGGCGCGGCGCTCGGTGTCCGAGATATGTTCGCCGATCTCCCCGAATTTGGCGGCGGCATCGGCGGGCAGGCCGCCTTCGCCCAGCTTCAGTCCGGCGATCAGGGCGCGATGGACCAGCAGGTCGGCATAGCGGCGGATGGGCGAGGTGAAATGGGCATAGCGTTCCAGTCCCAGCCCGAAATGGCCCAGATTGTCGGGACTGTAGACGGCCTGGGCCTGGCTGCGCAGGATCACCTGGTTGACCATCTCGGAATGGGGGGTGTCGGCCACGCGCTCCAGGATGCGGTTGAACTGCTCGGCCTTGGGGCGCTGGCCCTTGCTGATATTGATGTCCAGCGTGCCGAGGAATTCCCGCAGGGATTCCATCTTCTCCAGCGTCGGCTGGTCGTGGACGCGATACATGCAGGGCTGGCGCAGGCGTTCCAGTTCCTCGGCGGCGGCCACGTTGGCCTGGATCATGAAGTCTTCGATCAGGCGGTGGCTGTCCCATTGCGGGCGCGGTTCGACCCGGGCCACCTTGCCGTTCTCGTCGATCACGACCTTGCGCTCGGGCAGGTTCAGTTCCAGCACGCCCCGGCGGCGGCGGGCGGTGAACAGGGCCTCCCAGGCGCCGTAGAGGGGGGCGATGATCGGTTCGACCAGCGGCGCGGTCTTCTCGTCGGGCTGGCCGTCGCGGGCATTCTGCACCTGGGTATAGGTCAGCCGCGCCTTGGACCGCATCAGGCCGCGCACGAAGCGGTGGCGCAGTTTGTTGCCGTCCGCGTCCAGCCACATATGGACGGCGAGGCAGGGGCGTTCCTCGTCGGGGCGCAGCGAGCACCAGCCGTTGGACAGGGCCTCGGGCAGCATAGGAACGACGCGGTCGGGGAAATAGACCGAATTGCCGCGTTCAAAGGCGTCGCGGTCCAGCGCGTCGTTGGGGCGCACATACCAGGCGACATCGGCGATGGCGACGATGATGTGCCAGCCGCCGGGATTGTCGGGCGAGGAATCGGGCTCGGCGAAGACGGCATCGTCGAAATCCCGCGCATCCTCGCCGTCGATGGTCACCAGCGGCACGTCACGCAGGTCTTCCCGCTCGCCCAGCGGCGCGGCCTCGGCCTGTTCGGCCTGCTGGATGGATTCGGGCGAGAATTCGGTGGGGATGCCGTGGGTGTGGATGGCGACTAGGCTGATGGCGCGGGGGCTGGCCATGCTGCCCAGGCGTTCGGTCACGCGCGCCTGGCGCAGGCCCCAGGCGCGGCCGGGCAGAAGCTCGGCCAGCACCAGTTCGCCATTCTCGGCGCCGTTCGAGCCGTCGGGGGGAACGATGTAATCGGCCTTCTCGCGCCGGTCCGTCGGATGGATGCGGAAGCCGCCCTCCGGCCCGATTTGGAAGATGCCCAGCACGGCGGCGGGGCCGGTCGAGATGCGGCGGATGGTCCGGCCTTCATAGGCATCGTCGCGCAGGCGGCGCAGCCGCGCCAGGACGCGGTCGCCGACGCCCAGGGCCACGCCGGCGATGCGTTCCGGCGCCATGTAGATGGTCGGCGGCTTGCCCTCCTCGCGCCAGACCAGCGGGCGGGCCAGCAATTCGCCGTCGGTGTCGGTGCCGAACAGCTCGACCACCGCCACTTCGGGCAAGGTGCCGGGACGGCCGAAGCGGCGCTTGCCGCCTTTTTCGACGGCGCCCTCGGCTTCCAGCTCGCGCAGCATGCGCTTGAGTTCGACGCGGAGATCGCCGGTCATGTGAAAGGCGCGGGCGATCTCGCGCTTACCCACATGGCCGGGGGAGTTGCGGATGAAGTCGAGCAGTTCCTGCTTGCTGGGGAGAGGCGTTTTTCCCTTGCCGACCTTCTTCACCGTCAATCCTCGCCAGCCGTCGCCGTCGCGCCGGCTTTCTTGGGTGTGGCCTTCTTGGCGGGGGCTTTCTTCGCCGTCGTCTTGGCCGCCGTCTTCTTCGGCGCAGCCGCCGCCGCCTTCTTGGCCGGAGCCTTCTTCTTGGCGCCGCCGCCCTTGGCCGCCTTGGCGGCGATCAGGGCAATGGCTTCCTGAAGGCTGGGCTCGCTGCCTTCCTCGCGGTCGCGGGGCAGGGTGGCGTGGACGCCGTTATGAGAGACATAGGGGCCGTAGCGGCCTTCGTGCAAGGTCACGGGCTGGCCGTCTTCGGGATGGGTGCCGATCACCTTGCCCTCGGCCTTCTTGCGTCCGCCCGCCGGGCTGGAGGCGAGCAGATCCACGGCGCGGTTCAGGCCGATGCTGAGGATGTCGTCATCCTTGCCCAGCGACTTGTACTTGCCGTCATGCTTGAGATAGGGGCCGAACTTGCCGATGCCGGCGCTGATTTCCTCGCCGGTTTCGGGATGTTTGCCGATGACGCGGGGCAGGGCCAGCAGCTTCAGCGCCACTTCCAGCGTCACATCGGCCGGTTCCAGGCCACGGAACAGCGAGACGCGCTTGGGCTTTTCCTTACTGCCCGGCTCGGCCTCGCCCAACTGCACGTAATGGCCGTAGGGGCCCTTGCGCAGGGTCACTTCCTTGCCGGTCTCGGGATCGATGCCCAGAAGCTTCGGCCCTTCGGCGGCTTCCTCGGGCGCGGCACCGGCTTCGGCCACGGCAAGCGGGCGGGTGTAGCGGCATTCGGGATAATTGCTGCAGCCGATGAAGGCGCCGAACTTGCCCAGCTTCAGGCTGAGCCGTCCCTCGCCGCAGGTCGGGCATTTGCGCGGATCATGGCCGTCTTCCTGTTCGGGGAAGAAATGCGGCCCCAATTCCTGGTCCAGTACGTCCAGCACATGGGAGACGCGCAGTTCCTTGGTTTCCTCGACGGAATTGCTGAAGTCGCGCCAGAAATCCTCCAGCACCTTCTTCCAGTCGATGTTGCCGCCCGAAATTTCGTCGAGCTTGTCTTCCAGCTCGGCGGTGAAGTTGTACTGGACGTAGCGGTTGAAGAAGGCTTCCAGGAAGGCGGTGACCAGACGGCCGCGGTCTTCTGGCACGAAGCGGCGGTTGTCCAGCTTGACGTAGTTGCGTTCCTGCAGCACCGACAGGATCGAGGCATAGGTCGAGGGACGGCCGATGCCCAGCTCTTCCATCTTCTTCACCAGACTGGCTTCGGTGAAGCGCGGCGGCGGCTGGGTGAAGTGCTGCTCGGGGCGCAGGGCGCGGCCCTGCATGGCCTCGCCTTCCTTGACGTCGGGCAGCAGGCGGTCGGTTTCGTCCTCGCCGTCGCCGCTATCGTCGCGGCTTTCGCGGTAGAGTTTGAGGAAGCCGTCGAAGACCACCACCGAGCCGGTGGCGCGCAGCACGATCTGCCGGTTCTGGCTGGCGATGTCCACCGCCACCTGGTCCAGTTCGGCGCTTTCCATCTGGCTGGCCACGGTGCGCTTCCAGATCAGTTCGTAGAGGCGCAGTTGGTCGCGGTCGAGATAGGGGGCCACGTCCTCGGGGCGGCGGAAGACATCGGTGGGACGGATGGCTTCGTGGGCTTCCTGGGCGTTCTTGGCCTTGGTCTTGTAGATGCGCGGCGAGGAGGGCAGGAAACGGTCGCCGAACTGCTTGCCGATCAGCGAGCGGCAGGCGGAGATCGCCTCGGCGGCCATCTGCACGCCGTCGGTACGCATATAGGTGATCAGGCCGACCGTCTCGCCGCCGATATCGACCCCTTCATACAGGCGCTGGGCGAGCTGCATGGTGCGACTGGCCGACAGATAGAGCTTGCGCGAAGCTTCCTGTTGCAGGGTCGAGGTGGTGAAGGGCGGATAGGGATTGCGCTTGGCTTTCTTGCGCTCGACCGAGGCGACCGAGAAGCTGGCCTTTTCGATGGCGGCCTTGGCGGCCATCGCGGCTTCTTCGTTGGGCAGGTCGAACTTGTCGAGCTTGCGGCCCTCCAGATGGGTCAGGCTGGCCGTCACCGCCGAGCCGCCGCTGGTCAGGAAGTCGGCCGAGATGGTCCAGTATTCCTGCGCGCGGAAGCGTTCGATCTCGGATTCGCGTTCGCAGATCAGGCGCAGCGCCACCGATTGCACGCGCCCGGCCGAGCGCGAGCCCGGCAGCTTGCGCCACAGCACCGGCGACAGCGTGAAGCCGACAAGATAGTCCAGCGCGCGGCGGGCCAGATAGGCATCCACCAGGTCCTGATGGACGTCGCGCGGATTCTTCATGGCGTCCAGGATCGCCGACTTGGTGATCTCGTTGAAGACCACGCGCTTGACGTCGATTCCCTTCAGCGCCTTGCGGTCCTCCAGCACGCGCTTGACATGCCAGGAAATGGCCTCGCCCTCGCGATCGGGGTCGGTGGCCAGGTACAGCCCCTCGGCCCCCTTCAGCGCCTGGGCGATTTCCTTGATATGGCGATCGGATTTGGGATCGGTCTCCCAATCCATGGCGAAGCCGTCTTCGGGACGAACCGAACCGTCCTTCGCCGGCAGATCCCGGATATGGCCGTAGCTGGCAAGGACGGTGAAGTCCTTTCCCAGATACTTGTTGATGGTCTTGGCCTTGGCGGGCGATTCGACGACGACGACTTTCATAGAACCCAAATCATGCCGGAGAAGGGAAAATCTGGCCGCGCGGGCAGGGCTTACAGGCCGTGCAGCAGCGACACGCGATTGCCCGGATGTCTTTCAAGGCGGCCGGCAAGTTCCAGCTCGAGCAACACCATGGACACCACGGATGCTGACAATTGGCATTGCCGGATGATTTCGTCAACCGTCACTGGGGACGAGCCCAGGGCTTCCCCCACCTCTTTTCGTGCCTTTTCGACCTCGGAATCGTCGGGAATCGGCGCGGCGCCAGGGGTGAAGGAGCCTTTCGGCGGTTCCGCCAGCGGACGGCGCAGCAGCAAGTCCAGCGCCTCGAAGATGTCGGCGGCCGACTGAACCAGGGTTGCGCCCTGGCGGATCAGGCCGTTGGGACCCTGGCAGCGCGGATCCATCGGCGAGCCGGGCACGGCGAAGACCTCGCGTCCCTGTTCCAAGGCGAAGCGGGCGGTGATCAGCGAACCCGAACGGGGCGAGGCCTCGACCACCACCACGCCCAGAGAGATGCCCGAGATGATGCGGTTGCGCCGGGGGAAATGGCTGGCCTGGGGCTGGGTGCCGGGCGGCATCTCGCAGACCACCGCGCCCCGGGCCACGATCTCCTCATAGAGGCGCTTGTTCTCCGGCGGATAGACCACATCCACGCCGCCCGCCATGACCGCGACCGTGCCGCCGTCCAGGGCGCCTTCATGGGCGGCAGTATCGATGCCGCGCGCCAGCCCCGAGGCGACGACGAAGCCGCCCCGGCCCAGCTCGAAGGCCAGCTTGCGGGCGAAGTTGCGGCCGTTGATCGAGGCATTGCGCGCGCCCACCATCGCCACGGCGGGCCTGGGCAGAAGATGCGTATTGCCGCGCACCGACAGCAGCGGCGGGGCATCCTCGACCGCCGCCAGGGCAGGGGGATAGGAAGGCTCGCCGCGCGCCACCAGTTGCGCCCCCAGCTTCTCGTGGGCTTCCAGTTCGCGCAGGGCGGCGGCCTTGGAGCAGACGACAATGGGGCGCTTGCGCCCGCCCTTGCGGGCCAGTTCGGGAATGGCGGCCAGGGCCGAAGCGGCATCGCCGAAGCGGTCGAGCAGCCGGTAGAAGGTGATCGGGCCGACATTCTCGCTGCGGATCAGGCGCAGCCAATCCAGTCGCTCGGAGATCGAAAGAGAAGGGCGCTGCAGGTTCATGCACGCGAAGGTGAGCGATTGCCTTCCGCTCGTCAACTACCAGCTTTGCCTAGCCCAGCGTCCTGTCCGTTCGACCGCCCCCAGCACCTGATCGGGGCAAACATAATGAATATGGTGGCCCGTTCCCGGCAGAAGGCATAGCTGCGCATGCGGGATGTCGCGGTGCAGGCGCAGGGCATGGACGCGGTAGTCCACGACCTTATCGGCGGTGCCGGCCAGGATGACCATGGGCAGGTTGATCTCGGGATAGTGCGGCGCCAGCGAGGCAGCCGAACTCATCAGCAGGCGGAAATCCTCGCCCAGCGCCCCCATGCGCGAAGGCGCGGCGGCGATATCGAGGGGAAAGTGATCGAAGTTGCAGGGCTTGTCGGGCCAGAAGCTGCTGCGCACCCCGTTCCACGCCATCCTGCGGCCCAATGCTCCAGACAGGACATGGGAGAAGGGGCCGCCCCGGAACAGCCCGACAAGCGGCACGGCGGGATGGAAGGTGGGATAGTAATAGCCTCCCATCAGGATCAGCCCGGCGACCGGTGCGGGCCGGGTGAGGGCCAGCGCCAAAGCGGGCATGCAGCCCCAGGAATGGGCCAGGACCAGCGGGCGCTTCACGCCCAGCTTGTCCATCGCTTCGTGCAGCAGCCGGGCCTGGGCCCTGGCGGTCCAGCGCCGGTCCTTGCTCCGCTCGCTATAGCCGTAGCCGGGGCGGTCGAAGGAGAGGATGCGGTGGCTCTTGACGAGTTCCTGATAGACCGGGCTTCCGGCGATATCGGGGATCATGCTGCCCGCGCCGTGGATCGTCACGAGCGGCGGGCCTTCGCCCCGATCCAGATAATGCAGCCGCACGCCGTCCACGGAGATGAACCGTCCTTGCGGCGGATACTGTTCCTCCGCCCGGCGCGTGCGTTGGACGGCATGCCATCCCAAGGCCGCGGCCGCCGCCCCGGCCAGCGTTACCCCTGCCACTGAACTTGCCCGCATCGACACCTCCCTCTTGCCTACATGAACAAGAGGAGCGGACGGGGGTTCCATAAGATGTGGAAAACCCGGCCTCCCGCTTTCGCGGAAGCGGCGGGACGGAGGCAGGCCTCAGCCCTTCTTCTTCGAGCCGATTCGGGGTTCCTCGCCCTTGAGCAGGCGGGCGATGTTGGCGCGGTGGCGGATGAAGCCGATCACAGCCAGACCGGCGGCCATGGCGGCATGGGCGGGCGTGGCGAAATACCAGGCGAAGGCAGGGCTGAGGGCTAGCGCCACCAGGGCCGAAAGGGAGGAGATGCGGAACAGGAGCGCCGTCACCAGCCAGGTAAGGGCGGCCGCCAAGCCCACCGGCCAGGAAGTGGCGAGCAGCGCTCCCAGGGTGGTGGCGACGCCCTTGCCGCCCTTGAAGCCCAGCCAGACCGGGAAATTATGGCCCAGAACGGCGAAAAAGGCGGCCGCCAGCATGGCTTCGGTGCTGCCGGTGGCGTAGAGGGCGGCCAGGGCGGCGATCGCCCCCTTGCCGGAATCGAGGATCAGCGTCGCCAGCGCCAGATCCTTGCGGCCGGTGCGCAGGACATTGGTGGCGCCGATATTACCCGAGCCAATGGCTCGGATATCGCCCAGCCCCGCCAAGCGCACCAGCACCAGCCCGAAGGGTACCGAGCCCAGCAGATAGCCCAGCAGGGCCGAGACGATCTCAGTCATGCCGTTCGAAGACCGTGCGTCCGTCGATCACCGTGCGGAGCACGAGGCCCTGGACCGGGCGGCCATCGAAGGGAGAGTTCTTGGACTTGCTGCGGAATTTCTCGGCCTTGATCTGCCAGCCCCGCTCGGGGTCGAACATCACCAAGTCGGCCGGGGCACCCTTGGCCAGACGTCCGGCCTTCAGTCCCAGCAGGTCGGCCGGGCCGCAGGTGACGAGGCGCAGGACCTCGAGCAGCGACAGATGGCCGTTGTGGTAGAGCTCGAGCGAGACCGGCAGCAGGGTTTCCAGGCCGACGCCGCCGAAGGCCGCCACGGCGAAGGGCAGGCGCTTCGAGTCCTGGTCCTGCGGCGCATGGTCCGAGGCGATGGCGGTGATCAGCCCTTCCTTCAGCGCGGCCACCACGGCCTGACGGTCCGCTTCCGAGCGCAGGGGCGGGGACAGCTTGGCGAAGCTGCGGTAGTCGCCGACCGCCAGCTCGTTTAGGGCGAAATAGGGCGGCGCGGTGTCGCAGGTGACGTTCAGGCCGCGCGCCTTGGCCTTGCGCAGGACGTTCAGGCCCTCGGCGGTCGAGACATGGCCGGCATGGTAGCGGGCACCGGTCAGGGCGACCAGATGCATGTCGCGCTCCAGCATCATCGCTTCGGCGCAGCTGGGAATGCCCGCCAGGCCCATGCGGGTGGCGATCTCGCCCTCGTTCATCAGGCCGTCACGGGCCAGGGAGGGATCTTCCGGATGCTGCACGACCAGCAGGCCGAAGGTGGCGGCGTAAGACAGAGCGCGGCGCATGGTCTTGGCGTCGCCGATGGCCTTGCAGCCGTCGGTGAAGGCCAGGGCGCCGGCTTCGGCCAGCATGCCCATCTCGGCCAGTTCCTCGCCCTTCAGGCCCTTGGTGGCGGCGGCATAGGGATAGACCTTGGCCAGACCGTTCTTGCGGGCACGGCGGGCGACGAATTCCACCGTCGCCACGTCATCGATCACCGGATGGGTGTTGGGCAGGCAGACCATCGAGGTGACGCCGCCCGCGACGGCCGCCTCGGCGGCGCTTTTCAGCGTTTCCTTATGCTCCTCGCCCGGTTCGCGCAGCTGCACGCGCATGTCCACCAGACCGGGGGCCAGGCACTGGCCGGCGCAGTCGATGACGGTGGCGCCTTCGGGGATGGAGACATCGGGGCCGAATTCGGCGATCACTTCGCCTTCGGTCACCAGCACGCCCTTGGCATCCATGCCGGAAGCCGGGTCGAGCAGGCGGGCATTCACATAGGCCACGCGGGCCGGAGTGCTATGGGGCATCGCCTTACGCTCCTGCCAGATTGCGGGCCAGGATATCGAAACAGGCCATGCGCACGGCCACACCCATTTCGACCTGTTCACGGATCACGCTGCGTTCCACGTCGTCGGCCAGATCAGAATCGATCTCCACGCCCCGGTTCATGGGACCCGGATGCATGACCATGGCATCGGGCTTCGCGCAGGCCAGCTTTTCGTAATCCAGACCGAAGAAGCGGAAGTATTCGCGGATCGAAGGAATGAAGCTGCCCTTCATGCGTTCGTTCTGCACGCGCAGCATCATCACCACGTCGCAATCGGCCAGGCCTTCGCGCATGTCGTGGAAGACCTCGACACCCAGGCGCTGCGCCTGCGCGGGCAGCAGGGTGCGCGGCGCCACCAGGCGCACCCGTGCGCCCATGGTGTTGAGCAGATAGATGTTCGAGCGCGCCACGCGGGAATGCAGCACGTCCCCGCAAATGGCGACCGTCAGACCGCCCAGCCGACCCTTGCGGCGGCGGATGGTCAAAGCGTCGAGCAGGGCCTGGGTGGGGTGTTCGTGGCTGCCGTCACCGCCATTGATGACCGCGCAATTGACCTTTTGCGACAGCAGCTTGACCGCCCCGGAATCGGGATGACGCACGCAGAGGATATCGGCATGCATGGCGTTCAGCGTCATCGCCGTGTCGATCAGCGTCTCGCCCTTGTTCACCGAACTGGCCGACACCTGCATGTTGATCACATCCGCGCCCAGCCGCTTGCCGGCCAGTTCGAAGGACGTGCGCGTGCGGGTCGAGCTTTCGTAGAACAGATTGATGACGGTGCGGCCGCGCAAGGACGACTGCTTCTTGTCGCCACCGCGATTCTGTTCGACGTAACGGTCCGACAGATCCAGGATTTCCTGGATCTCGGGCGGATGCAGCCCCTGGATGCCCAGAAGGTGCTTGTGGCTGAAGTATTCTTTGGTCATGGCGCGGGACTATATGCCGGGCCGCGACGGCCTGCAAGATGGCGTTGGGGGCAGAAAGGCCCTGCCGGGATTCGCTGCGGCAAAGCCCGTGGACCGCCTCGCCCTTCGGGACGCCGCAGACGCGGCTCCTCAGGGTGAGGTTATTTCTTTATTGGGATCAATAAGATAACCCTCATGCTGAGGAGGGCCGAAGGCCCGTCTCGAAGCATGGGACAGCGAGAAACCTCAGCCGAAGGCCTTGAAGGCGATCAGGGTGAAGGTGTCGCGGACGCCGGGCAGGGTTTGCAGGCTGCCGGTCACGAAATGACCGGCATCCTGTCCGTCGTCCAGATAGCATTTGAGAAGCAGGTCGTACTGGCCGGAGATGGAATGCACCTCCGAGACCTGCTCGACCTCGACGGCCCTGTCGGCCACGTCATAAGCGTGGCCGAGTTCGCATTTGATCATCACGAAGATGGTCTGCATGGCCGGACCTTATTCTTCCGTGCTGGGGGCTTCGGTCGTTGCGGCGGCGGCCTCGGCCGCTTCCACGGGCGTGGCGTCGGCGGGCGTAGCCGCTTCGGTGCCTTCCTCCGCCTTCTTGCGGCGGCGCGGCGTGGTGGCCTTCTTGGCGGCAGGCTTCTTCGCCGCGGTCTTCTTCTCGCTCACCGCCTTTTCATCGGCGTTTTCATCCGTCTTCTTGGCGGCGGCCTTCTTCGGCGCGGCGCGCTTGCGGACCGGCTTCTGCTCCTCGCCCTCGGCAGGCTGCTCCTTGGGCGCGGCCTTGCGGCGGGTGCGCTTGGGCTTCTCGGGAGCGGCTTCCTCGGTCGGCTGCGGTTCCACCGCCTCGGCGGCAGGCGCTTCGGTGACGGAGGGCGTTTCCTCCGCCGGAGCGGCCTCGGCAGCCTTCTCGGCCTCGACGGCTTCCACCGGGGCGGCTTCGGCCACGGTCGCGGGCTCTTCCACCAGGACGGGTTCTTCCGTGGCGGCAGGTTCCGCGGAAACGCTCTCTTCCGCTGCCTCTTCCTGGACGGCCGGCTCTTCGGCGGCCGTTTCCTCGGCCGCCTTTTCCTCGGCACGGCGGCGTTGGCGGCGCGGACGGCGGGTGCGTTCGGGCTTCTCGGCAGGCGTTTCTTCCTGCTCGGTCACCGCCTCTTCGGGCTGTTCCAGTTCGACTTCGTCGAGCTCGTCATATTCCTCCGCCGAACGGACGGGGGGCAGCACGATCTCGATCTTGATGAAGTCGGGGACGTGTTCGCCGAAGCCGAGCACGTTGTCGGGATGCTTCATCTCGCCGATGCCGAATTCGTCGTATTCGCGGCGGCGGCGGTCGCGGCGGTCGCGGCCCTGCGGGGCGCTCTGGCCGTTCTGCTGTCCCTGGGCGGGGCGCTGGTCGCGGCTGCGATTGCGGTCGAAGTCGCGGCGTTCTTCCCGCCGCTCGGGCTCGCGCCGTTCCGGCTGGGCCGGGGCTTCCGCCGGGGCGGCGCGTTGTTCGGTGCGTTCGGGACGGCGGCTCTCGCTGCGGCTGTCCTTGCCCTTCTTGCCGCGCCGCTTGCGGGCGCCGCCTTCCATATCCAATTCCAGCTGAGGCATACCTTCGAGTTCCACACGCGGGATGGGCTTGCCAATCAGCTTTTCGATGGCAGCGACGAAGCGACCGTCATCGGGCGTGGCAATGGTGTAGGCACGGCCTTCGCGTCCGGCGCGTCCGGTGCGGCCGATGCGATGGACGTAATCCTCGGAATGGATCGGCACGTCGAAATTGAAGACGTGAGACAGGGCGGAAATGTCGATGCCGCGGGCTGCCACATCCGAGCAGACCATCATCGAGGCCTCGCCCTTCTTGAACAGCTCCAGCGTCTCGGTACGCGAGGACTGGGGCATGTCGCCATGCAGCCGCACCACGCTGAAGCCGTGCTTGGTCAAGGACTTGTAGACGATTTCGACGTCGCGCTTGCGATTGCAGAAGATCAGCGCGTTCTTCACATCCTCGTGGCGCAGCAGCTGGCGCAGCGCCTCGCGCTTGTCCATCTCGTCGACCACCAGCAGGTGCTGGCTCACCGTCGCCGCCGTGGAGGAGGGCGGGGCGACCGAGATTTCCTTCGGGTTCATCAGGAAGGCATCAGCCAGGCGCTTGATCTCGGGCGCCATGGTGGCCGAGAAGAACAGGGTCTGGCGGATCGACGGCAGCAGCGAGACGATGCGTTCGACATCGGGGATGAAGCCCATGTCGAGCATGCGGTCGGCTTCGTCGATCACCAGGATCTTGACGTCGTTGAGCAGGATGCGGCCGCGCTCGAACAGGTCGATCAGGCGGCCCGGCGTCGCGATCAGCACGTCCACGCCCCGGTCGAGCGCCCGTTCCTGGTCGGAGAAGGATTCACCGCCGATCAGCAAGGCCATGCTCAGGCGGTGGTATTTGCCGTAGAGCTCGAAATTCTCGGCCACCTGGGCGGCGAGTTCGCGGGTTGGGGCGAGGATGAGAGAGCGCGGCATGCGCGCCTTAGCCCGGCCGGAGGCCAGGATCTCGATCATCGGCAGCGTGAAGGACGCCGTCTTGCCTGTCCCGGTCTGGGCCACGCCCAAAACGTCGCGTCCCATCAGGATGACGGGGATCGCTTGGGATTGAATGGGCGTGGGAGTGGTGTAGCCCACTTCCTCGATTGCCTTCAGGAGTTCGGCGCCGAGGCCGAGTTCGGAGAAATTCATGCGATCTTTTTCAACGGAAACCGTGCTCGAGCGGGAATCATGGGATTTCCACCCCATGTGAAGGCGGATAATAGAAGTTCAAGCGCGGCTGTCAATCATTCCAGGGGTTTGGGTGGCGGCCCAGGCGAATTTTCGTTACCCTCTCTCGCCCGTAGACAAGAAAGAAGGGATCGTGATGCTGTTGCGAGCCGAGGACTCCTGCCTGCTTGTCGTCGACGTCCAGGAACGGCTGGTGCCGGTCATGTCCGACCCGCGTGCCGTGCTGAAGACCGGCGCCTTCCTGATGCGCGCCGCCCGGCGCCTGGATGTGAGCATCGTCGTCAGCGAACATCTGCCGGAAAAGATCGGCCCCACGATGTTCGACCTGCGCGAATTGGCGCCGCCCGATTCCTTCGTCTCCAAATGCCATTTCTCCTGCGCCCATGAACCGGCGGTGCTGGAACATCTGAATGCCTTGGGCAAGCGCCAGATCGTGCTCTGCGGTACCGAGGCCCATGTCTGCGTGCTGCAATCGGCCTTGGGGCTGAAGGCGGAAGGCTTCGACGTCTATTGCGTCACCGATGCCTGCGGTTCGCGCAACCCGGCCAATGCCCAGGCGGCCTATGAGCGCATGCGCATGAACGGCGTGACCACCATGACGGCGGAAATGGCCGTGTTCGAATGGCTGAACCGCGCCGATACGCAAGCCTTCAAGGACCTCATCCCCCATATCAAGGCCATGTGATCCCAAGAATGTCTCCGATTCCCCTGATTCTTCTGCCCGGCCTGCTTTGCGATGCCACTTTGTGGCGGCACCAGACCGAAACCCTGACCGATCTGGCTTCGCCCATCGTCGCCGATCTGACCCAGGATGAGTCCATCGCCGCCATGGCCCGGCGCGTGCTGGAGACGGCGCCGCCGCGCTTTGCCCTGGCGGGGCTGTCCATGGGCGGCTATGTCGCCCAGGAAATCCTGCGCCAGGCGCCCGAGCGGGTATTGGGCCTGGCCCTGCTCGACACCAATGCCCGTGCCGACCGGCCCGAGCAGAGCGAACAGCGCCGCGCCCTGATCGACCTGACCACGCGCGGCCGGTTCAAGGGAGTCACGCCGCGCCTGCTGCCCGCGCTGATCCATCACGACCGCCTGAGTGACCAGCACCTGACGGCCGCCGTCATGCGCATGGCCGAGAATGTGGGGCAGGAAGCCTTCGTGCGTCAGCAGACGGCGATCATGGGGCGCAAGGAAGGCCTGGAAGACCTGCGCGCCATCACCTGTCCGACCCTGATCCTGTGCGGCCGCCAGGACGCCCTGACGCCGCCCAAGGTTCATGACGAGATGGCGGAGCGCATCCCTCATGCGCGGATGATCGTGATCGAGGATTGCGGCCACCTGCCGCCGATGGAACGCCCCCATGCCACCAGCGCGGTGATGCGCTATTGGCTCCAGGATTTGGCCGCTTAGGCGGGGGATGCGGCGGCAACGGGTTTTTTAGCCACCAAGGCACCAAGAAAGATATTAAAGTTGTGGGCCTTTAATGTGCATCACGACCTGACTTCATATAGCCCTCACCGGGTCCGCCTCATGCTTCGAGACGCCGCTTCGCAGCTCCTCAGCATGGAGACCTTTGCGCGGGGGAGGATCGGCCTTTTAGGTGGCAAATCGAGGCTGCTTTGCCCTTAAAAAAACCGCCGCCAGAGCTTGATCTCTGGCGGCGGTCTACGTT
>NZ_SBHN01000035.1:415-23905 GCF_006980715.1 Telmatospirillum sp. J64-1 | reverse complement strand
ACTGCCGCATCGGCCCAGCCTAACTGACCAATCCGCTTGCGTGCCATGACGGCCTCTCCTGTTGATCGAACAGGCCGCTATCGAATCACAATCATGCCTTCCGTGCAAAGGTCTCCAGGGTGAGGCTAATTCTGTGATCTCTCCTCGTCCTGAGGAGGCTGCGCAGCAGCCGTCTCGAAGGACCCTTGGAAAAGTTTCCGAGGTCCAGGAGGCCGCGCCTCCTGGCGGGTCCGGGCAGGGCCCGGTTTACTCACGCCGTGGCGATGCCCTTGTCGCGCTTCTGCACCCGCAGCATGGATAGGAACAGGCAGCCGCCCGCCCAGGCGATGGTGACGGCGGCCGAGGCCAGATAGGGCGTGCTGGCCAGCATCTGGGCCGGTTCGGTGTAGAAGGGCATGCGCAGCAGGTTCAGGGCGTGATGGACGGGATTGACCATCATCAGGGCTTGCAGCCAGCCCGGTGCGTTGGTGATGGGGAACAGCGCGCCCGAAAGCAGCCAGAGCGGCATCAGGAAGACCATCATGATAGCGTGGAAGCCCGAGGTCGAGCGCATGGGCCAGGCCAGCAGGAAGCCGAGGGCGGCGAAGCCGATGGAGCTGACGACCATGGCGACCAGCAGCATGACTAGGCTGCCCAGCCCCATGGAGATGCCGAGGAAGGGCGCGGCCACCAGGAACAGCAGCACCTGCACCATCGCAATGGCGACACCGCCCAACACCTTGCCCAGCACGATGGCGAGGCGGGAGACGGGGGCGACCAGCACGCTTTGCAGGAAGCCCGCGTCGCGGTCCTCGATGATGGTGATGGAGGAGAAGATGCTGGCGAACAGCATCATCATCAGCATCACGCCGGGATAGAAATATTCGAGATAGCTGATCTCTTCCATGCCGGGCGCGCGGAAGGAGGCGGTGAAACCGGCGCCCAGGAACAGCCAGAACAGGACGGGCTGGGCGACGCTGCCGATCACGCGCTGGGGCTGGCGCAGGAAGCGGGTGAATTCCCGCTTGGCGAGGGACAGGGCGACGCGGATCATGTGCCGGTCCTTTTCACGGGCTCGACTCGGGGTTCGGCGGCGGGCGTCTCGCGCCTTGCGGTGACATGGACGAAGACGTCCTCCAGCGCCGGCTGCTTGATCGAGATGCTGACGATATCGGGGCGGTGGCGTTCCAGGATGGCTTCCAGCAGCGGCAGGCTCTTGCCGTTGTCGGTTTCCTCCAGGCGCAATTCGTCGCCATAGCGGCGCACCGTCAGGCCCATGCCGTCGCGCAGGGCGAGTTCGAGCGCCGCCGGGTCGCGCGGCTGGACCACCACCATCTCGGTGCCGATCATGGCGCGCAGGGCCTGGGGCGTGTCATAGGCCAGCAGCTCGCCGCCGCGCATGATGGCGACGCGGTCGGCATCCTCGGCTTCCGAGAAGATATGGCTGGTCATCAGCACGGTCATGCCCCGCTCGCGCTGGAGGCGGCGCAGGGCGGTCAGGAAGTTGCGGCGGCTGTTGGGGTCGAGGCCGGTGGTCGGCTCGTCCAGCAGCAGGAGGCGCGGCCGGGTCAGCAGGCATTTCGCCAGCTCCACCTGGCGCGCCAAGCCGCCCGACAAGGTATCGACCTTCTCGTCCATGCGGCCGCCCAGGTCGCTCCAGCCCAGAGCTTCTTCCATCCGCGTGTCCAGCACGGCGCCGCGCAGGCCGTAGAGATCGGCATGGATGCGGATGTTCTCGATCACCGTCAGATGCTTGTCCACCGCCGGGCTTTGGAACACCACGGCCATGGCCCGGCGCGCGGCGGCGGGGTCCTTGATCAGGTCGGCCCCGGCGATGGTGATGCTGCCCGCGCTGGGCAGGCTCATGCCGCAGAGGATGCGGAACAGGGTGGATTTGCCGCTGCCATTGGGGCCGGACAGGATGCAGAATTCGCCGTCGCCCACATCCAGCGTCAGGCCGGAGATGGCCGTGCGTGGTGCTTGCCGGCGAGAGCCGGGATAGATGTGGGTCAGGTCACGGATAGATATCATATAAGAAGTCCGGCACGGGGCGGCTGGAAAAGGGGTTTATTCCATAGACCAGCCTTCAGGTAAAGCGGCGGGCAGGAATATGGTCGCTGTAATATCCAAAGCGCAAGCTTTACGGCCTGCGCTTTGTGGGCAGTCCGCCGAAGGCTCAGGCCTGCCTGAGGCGCTTGGCGATGATTTCGCTATAGGCGATGGCGCCCAGCGCGATGGCGACGTGAAGGACCTGCAGGAGCCAGCGGGACTCGCCTCCCTGAAGCTGCGCCATGCCGATCACCGGCACCAGAAGGGCGAGGAGAAGGGTCAGGATGGCCTGCTTGGGAGCGCGGCCGAGAGCCAGGCCCGCCAGCCCGGCGGCGGCAAGCACGAACAAGGCGCCGAAGGCCATGTGGACGTGAAGGGGAATGCTGTAGGTCGCCCAATACACGATGCCCAGAATGAGGGCGACGGTGCCGAACAGGCGGGCGGACATGATGAAAATCGTCGGGAGTCTCTGTTTCATTCCTGTGCCATTCCTTTGTCAGACCGCCGCCTTTATATTATCGGCCAGCGTCCGGAACAACGCTGGCCGATAATATTTTATTCGGGAATATCTTTTGCGGGCGGATTTGCCGCGCCACGGGGGCGGGCGCGGCGGAGAAGAGAAGGGGGCGTCAGGCCGCCAGCAGCCTTTCGCGGTGGCGGGCCTGCCACAGGCTGCGGGCCATGTCCTCGGCCTCGGCGATGGAGGCCGCCCGGCCCATGGATTTCAGCGCCACGGCGGCGGTGCCGGTGATGGTGGCGACGGCGTATTCGTCTTCCTCTTCCCCGCTCCACACGGCCTTCAGGCGCGACAGGTCCATGGCCTCGTCCCATTTGGTGGGTGTGGACAGGATCGGCGGCCATTCCTCCTGGCCCATCTCGCCGTCATGCAGGCTGAAGACCATGCAGGGCTTTTCCGGGCGGCGTTCGATCTCGCCGCCTTCGCCCTTGAACACGGCCATGTGGCGGCGGCCCAGCATTTGGGCGGCCTGCTGGTGGACGTCGCGATAGCTGGGATGGGACACGCTGGTCAGCACGCAATGGGCGCTGAAGGGATCGAGGCTGCGGGCGATGGTGTGGATCGGCGAGCGCACGCCCAGCAGCGACCGCAGTCCCATGATCTCGAACAGGCGCGGCGAGAGGAATTCCAGCGGCAGATAGGCGAAGTTGCGCGCCTTGATCTGCCCGGCGGCCTCGGCCAGCGAGGAAGCAGGGGCGATGCCCAGGGCCTGCAGGGTCTCGCGCGTATAGACGCGGCCTGCCGTATGGCCTTCGGTGCCGTGCATGAAGACCTTGACGCCGCCCTGGGCCAGCATCAGGGCCGAGAGCACGAACCACGGCAACTGGCGCGACTTACCGGCATAGGAAGGCCAGTCGAGGTCGACGGCGGGAGCGTCGGCGGGCTTGTCCAGCGTCTCGCGCACGGCCTCGACGAAACCGGCGATTTCCTCCGGCGTCTCGGTCTTGACCCGCAGCAGGCAGAGGAAGGCGCCAAGCTGCACCGGCTCGACCTCGCCGCGCAGCACCATTCCGGCGGCCTCGCGGCATTCCTCGCGCGTCAGCGGGCGGGACAGGTTCGGCCCCTTTCCAAGGATGCGGACATATTGGGCGAAAGGATGCTCGGTCATGGCTGCTCTTTCGTCGGTGTCTGGAAGGGCGGCTTCTGGTGGATGGCCTCAAGCGGGCCGGAGTCTAGCACCGCGAGGGAGAAGGCCACAATCGCGATGGCGGTCTTATGCCGCCCCGGCCAGGGCCTCGCAGGCGGCGACCTGGTCGAGGACGATGTCCAGGATCTCGGGATCATGGCCGATGCCCCGGCAGTACCAGACCCGGTGACCGTGGATGTCGGCTGGGCCTGTCTCGCCCGCCGTCAGGCCGAACAGCGGCGGCAGGTCCTCGCTGCCGTGCAGGCCCTGGGCGATCAGCAGCGGCACGCCGATCACGTCGCGCCTGTTTACCAGGGCGGGCCAGTCGGCAACGAAGGGCGCCTGTTCCAGGAAGGCGGTGGCGACCTGTCCGTAGCGGCCGTCGGCGCGGATGCGGGCGGCCAGCGCTTCGGCGGTGCCGCCCGATCCGCCAGGGCGGGAGGAGCCGTGCCCGACCAGCAGAAGGCAGGTTTCGGCCGGGTCCAGGCCATGGGCGGCGACCACGTCGTCGGCGCGGCGGCGCAGCAGGGCGGCGATGCGCGGATGGGTGCCGACGGGATCGGTATAGAGGATGCGCCGCCCGTCCTCGCGCCGGGTCAAACGCCCGGTCAGCCCCATGCGGGCGGGGATCATCTCGCGGGTATAATAGCCCTCGCCTGCGAAATTGGGCACGACGAAGACCTCGTGCGCCGAGACCAGATCGAAGGCATCGGCCATGAATGGCGCTTCCTTGTGGAAGACCGCCAGGACCTCGCCGAACAGGCCGCGCGCCGCGATCTCGGCGGCCAGACGCCGGGTCGGCGCCGAACTGTCGGCATTGCGGGCCGAGCCATGGCCCACCAGGACCAGGGCCGCATGGGGACGGGGCGTTGGAGGCACGGTGTCTGAGGAACCCTTCGCTCGGCTGGGGATGGACCGGCATGTCGGTATAGGCCTGCCGCTTGTTATATATGCGTTTCATGCCCGGTCTCTATGCGGAAAGTGCTTCTTCCCGGTGGGGGATGAAAAACTAGGCATGTTCTGCTCGCATGAGCAGCAGCAGCGGGAGGAACCTCTCGCCGGGTGTCACAAGACCGACATCAAGGGGGGCAAAATGTCATTGTTCTGACAAGGCGCCCCAGGGTTGGCACATCTTTTGAATAACAGGCCTCCGGTACAACAACACATCCTGCCTGGAGTGCTACCCATGAAGACTTTGCGGGCCCTTGCGGGTGTCGGCGTTCTCACCGCCGCTTCCTTCCTGACCACCGCCGCACATGCAGCCGATACGATCAAGGTGGGCGTGCTGCATTCCCTGTCCGGGACCATGGCCATCAGCGAGACCACGCTGAAGGACACCGTCCTGATGATGGTGGACGAGTTGAACAAGAATGGCGGCCTGCTGGGCAAGAAGGTCGAGGCGGTGGTCGTCGATCCCGCTTCCGACTGGCCGCTTTTCGCCGAAAAGGCCCGCGAGCTGCTGTCCAAGGACCAGGTGGATGTGATCTTCGGCTGCTGGACCTCGGTGTCGCGCAAGTCGGTCCTGCCGGTGGTCGAGGAACTGAACGGCCTGCTGTTCTATCCCGTCCAGTACGAGGGCGAGGAATCCTCCCGCAACGTCTTCTACACCGGTGCCGCCCCGAACCAGCAGGCGATTCCCGCCGTGGAATACCTGATGAACGAGGAAGGCGTCGAGCGCTGGGTCCTGGCGGGCACCGACTACGTCTATCCGCGCACGACCAACCGCATCCTGGAAGCCTTCCTGAAGTCCAAGGGCGTCAGCTCCGAGGACATCATGATCAGCTACACGCCCTTCGGTCATAACGACTGGCAGACCATCGTCGGCGACATCAAGAAGTTCGCCGCCGCGGGCAAGAAGACCGCCGTCGTCTCGACCATCAACGGCGACGCCAACGTGCCCTTCTACAAGGAACTGGCTAACCAGGGCATCCGCGCCGAGGACATCCCGGTCGTCGCCTTCTCGGTGGGCGAGGAAGAACTGGCCGGTATCGACACCAGCGACCTGGTCGGCCATCTGGCCGCCTGGAACTACTTCCAGTCGGTGGACAACCCGGTCAACGCGCAGTTCATCAAGCAGTGGCACGCCTTCATCAAGGACGAGAAGCGCGTGACCAACGACCCGATGGAAGCCACCGCCATCGGCTTCCAGATGTGGACCCAGGCCGTCCAGCAGGCCGGCACCACCAATGTCGACGCCGTCCGTCAGGCGATGTACGGCCAGAAGGTCATGGCTCCCTCGGGCTTCGAAGCCGTGATGAACACCAACCACCACCTGTCCAAGCCGGTGATGATCGGTGAAATCCAGAGCAACGGCCAGTTCGAGGTGGTGTGGCAGACCGAAGGCCCGATCAAGGCCGACGCCTGGAGCCCCTTCATCCCCGAAAGCGCCAAGCTGACCGCCGACTGGACCTATCCCTGGGTCTGCGGCAACTGCGTCGAGCCGCGCTTCGGTGCCAAGACCAACTAAGACCTTTCCCGGTTCCGGCCCCGCTTTCGACGGCGGGGCCGGGCCTTGGCATCCTTCGAGACGGCCCTGCGGGCCTCCTCAGGATGAGGACAGGTTCTGTTCAAATAGCCTCATTTTGAGGAGCCGCCTTGGCGGCGTCTCGAAAGACGAGGCGGGCCCAAAGCTCATTTCTGCCAACGTTCTTTTCCCCTATTTGCGCGCAAAGGGTCTTTTCCCATGATCCGCAGAGTCCTGCTGCTCGCCTTTCTTGCCTTGGTCTGCCTGCCTGGCCCCGCGCGTGCCGAGCCTTTCGCCGACGCCGTTCAGGCGCTGTCCGCCAAGGGCTTCCGGGAGCGCACCGAGGCGGTCGAGGCCCTGGCGGCCACCGGTGACGCCCGTGCCGTCGCCATTCTCGAGGCCCTGAGCGAGGGTGCCTTGCAGACCACCGCCGACGATCGCGTAGTGATGGTCCGGGGCGGCACCGCCGTCGATGCCGCCACCGGCGAGGTCCTGGCCGAGCCCGGCCCGCTCAACCGCATCACCGTCAACAACAGCCTGCGCCGCGCCATCCGCGAATCGCTGGGGCGGCTGGGACTGTTCGCCGCCGAACCGGCGCGCCGCCAAGCCGCGGCCGAGGCTCTGCTCAATACCCAGCCCAGCCAGGAAAGCGCGGCCATGCTGCGCGAGGCGCTGGCCAATGAAAGCGAGCGCCGGGTCCGCTCGGCCATGGAATTCAGCCTCGCGGCGATGGATCTGGTCGCCGAGGACAAGACCCAGCGCCTGGAAGCCATCGAGGTGCTGTCCGGCTCGCTGGACCGCCGCGTGCGCTCGATGCTTCAGGGGCGGCTGGCCCAGGAAGAGGATGCCGAGGTCCGCGCCGCCGTCGAGGACGCGCTGGAAAGCATCCAGACCCAGGTCAAGGTCATCAATTTCGTCTCGAACCTGTTCCAGGGTCTCAGCCTGGGATCGGTGCTGCTGCTGGCGGCCATCGGCCTGGCCGTGACCTTCGGCGTCATGGGCGTCATCAACATGGCCCATGGCGAAATGATCATGCTGGGCGCCTACACCACCTTCGTGGTCCAGGAAATCTTCCGCGCCGCTTTGCCCACCGCCGCTTTCGACCTCTATCTGGTGGTGGCGCTGCCGGTGGCCTTCGCCGTCACCTTCCTGGTCGGCGTCGGGCTGGAGCGCGGCATCATCCGCTTCCTCTACGGCCGCCCGCTGGAAACCCTGCTGGCAACCTGGGGTATCTCGCTCGCGCTGCAACAGGTGGTGCGCTCGATCTTCGGCGCCACCAACAAGGAAGTCGCCAATCCGAGCTGGATGACCGGCGGCGTGGAAGTGGTCGGCGGCCTGATGCTGACCTACAACCGCATCGTCATCGTTCTCTTCGCCCTGGCCGTCCTGGCCGGTCTGGCGGCGCTGCTGCGCTGGTCCAGCTTCGGGCTGCATATGCGCGCCGTCACCCAGAACCGCCCAATGGCCTCGGCCATGGGCATCCGCACCGGCCGCGTCGACGCCATGACCTTCGGCCTGGGATCGGGCATCGCCGGGATCGCCGGCGTGGCGCTGAGCCAGATCGGCAATGTCAGCCCCAATCTCGGCCAGGCCTATATCGTCGATTCCTTCATGGTCGTGGTCTTCGGCGGCGTGGGGTCGCTGTGGGGCACGCTGGTCGGCGCGATGTCGCTGGGCATGGTCAACAAGTTCCTGGAACCCTATGCCGGCGCCATGCTGGGCAAGATCCTGGTCCTCGTCGCCATCATCCTGTTCATTCAAAAACGCCCGCGCGGCCTGTTCGCGCTCAAGGGCCGCTCGGTGGAGAACTGAGACCATGGGTCCCATCACCTCGCGCCTTGTCGCGCTCAACTCCACCCAGGGCTGGATCGCCTTCGCCGCTTTCGGCCTCGTGATGGCGGTGCTGGTGCCGGTGCTGAACCTGATGGTTCCGCCCAGCTCGGCCTTCCACGTGCCCGATTACGTGGTCGCCCTGATGGGCAAGTATCTGTGCTACGCCATCCTGGCGCTCAGCCTGGATCTGATCTGGGGCTATTGCGGCGTGCTCAGCCTGGGGCAGGGGGCGTTCTTCGCCCTGGGCGGCTATGCCATGGGCATGTACATGATGCGCTCGATCGGCGAGCGCGGCGTCTACGGTAATCCCCTGCTGCCCGATTTCATGGTCTTCCTGAACTGGACGGAACTGCCCTGGTACTGGCTGGGCTTCGATCAGTTCTGGTTCGCCGTGCTGATGGTTTTCGCGGTGCCGGGCCTGCTGGCCTTCGTCTTCGGCTGGCTGGCCTTCCGCTCGCGTATCACCGGGGTCTATCTGTCGATCATCACCCAGGCCATGACCTATGCCCTGATGCTGGCCTTCTTCCGCAACGAGATGGGCTTCGGCGGCAATAACGGCCTGACCGACTTCAAGGACATCCTGGGCTTCGAGCTTTCGGCCCGCAGCACCCGCGTCGGCCTTTATGTCTCCAGCGTCATCGCGCTGGGGCTGGCCTTCCTGCTCTGCCGCTTCATCGTCTCGTCCAAGCTGGGCCGCGTCCTGGTGGCGGTGCGCGACGCGGAAAGCCGGGTGCGCTTCCTGGGCTATTCGGTGACCAATGTGAAGCTGTTCGTCTTCACCGTCTCGGCCATGCTGGCAGGACTGGCGGGCGCGCTTTACGTGCCGCAGGTGGGCATCATCAATCCGTCGGAATTCTCGCCCGCGCAATCCATCGAGGTGGCCGTCTGGGTGGCGGTCGGCGGTCGTGGCACCCTGGTCGGAGCCATCCTGGGGGCCTTCGCCGTCAACGGTGCCAAGACCTGGCTGACCGGCGTCGCCCCGGAAGTCTGGCTGTTCTTCCTGGGCGGCCTGTTCATCATCGTCACGCTGCTGCTGCCCAAGGGGCTGCTCGGCCTCTATGCCAGCCTGCGGGCCCGTTTCGCGAGCGTGAAGGCGGAGGAAAAGCGCCATGCTTGATCACGTCCCGGAAGTCCATCCCGATCCGCAGGGCAAGCTGGCGGCCGGTTCGATCCTCTATCTCGACGGGGTGACGGTCACCTTCGACGGCTTCCGCGCCATCAACAATCTGAGCCTGGTGCTGGAGCCGGGCGAGATGCGGACCATCATCGGTCCCAACGGGGCGGGTAAGACCACGATGATGGACATCATCACCGGCAAGACCAAGCCCGATAAGGGCGACGTGCTGTTCGACGGCCATGTGGACCTGACCAAGCTGGACGAAGCGGCCATCGCCAATCTGGGCATCGGCCGCAAGTTCCAGAAGCCGACGGTCTTCGAGATGCTGACGGTGTTCGAGAATCTGGAACTGGCGCTGAAGACCGCGCGCGGCACCTTCGCCACCCTGTTCTTCCGCCTGATGGGCGAGCAGCGCGACCGTATCCACGAAGTCATGGAAACCGTCGGCTTGGCCGAGAAGTCGGGGCAACTGGCCGGTGCGCTCAGTCATGGCCAGAAGCAATGGCTGGAGATCGGCATGCTGCTGATGCAGGACCAGCGCGTGCTGCTGCTCGACGAGCCGGTGGCCGGCATGACCGATGCCGAAACCGAGCAGACGGCCCAGCTTTTCCTGTCGCTCGCCGCCGACCGCTCCCGCTCGCTGGTGGTGGTCGAGCACGACATGGAATTCGTCCGCGCCCTGGGCTCGAAGGTCACCGTGCTGCATGAAGGCTCGGTCCTGGCCGAGGGCAGCATCGACAAGGTGCAGGCCGACCCGCGCGTCATCGAAGTCTATCTGGGGCGCTAGGGATGCGGCTTCATGCTTCGAGACGCTTCGCTCCTCGGCATGAGGAGTTCGTTCATTATCTCACCCTGAGGAGGGCCGCAGGCCCGTCTCGAAGGGTGTGCGGCCATGGGGCTCAACCATGCTGAATGTCGAGACGATCAATCTTTTCTACGGCGCCAGCCATTGCCTGCGCGGTGTCTCGCTGACCGCCGAAAAGGGCAGGGTGACCTGCCTGCTGGGCCGCAACGGCGTGGGCAAGACCAGCACCCTGCGCGCCATCATGGGGCTGCAATCGGTCAAGTCGGGCCGCATCCTCTGGGAAGACGGCGATATCACCGGTCTTGCCCCCCATCAGCGCGCGCGGAAAGGAATCGCCTTCGTTCCCCAGGGGCGCGAGATATTCGCCCGCCTGACGGTGAAGGAGAATCTGGAAACCGGCTTCGCGCCGCTGAAGCGCGGCGACCGTTTCATCCAGGACGAGATCTTCGAACTCTTTCCGGTGCTGAAGGACATGCAGCACCGGCGCGGCGGGGACCTCTCGGGGGGGCAGCAGCAGCAACTCGCCATTGCGCGCGCTCTGGTCACCCGTCCGCGGCTTCTGATCCTGGACGAGCCGACCGAGGGCATCCAGCCCTCGATCATCCGGGATATCGGCCGGGTGATCCGCCTGCTGGCGGATAGGGGGGATATGGCGATTTTGCTGGTCGAACAATATTTCGACTTCGCGCGCGAATTGGCCGATGATTTCGCGGTGTTGGAACGTGGCGAGGTGGTTCTTGCCGGACGCGCCGCTGAAATGGTCGAGGAAGATGTCCGCCGCTATCTCACGGTCTAGACCCGCGCAGCCCGCCGCCATGGCGGCCCTGCAGGGCCGCGTCGAACTTGGGTACAAGCTGTCGGAAGACGGCGCCTCGCGCCTGTCCCATCTCTATCACAGCAATCCTCTGCGCGTGCTCTTTCCCGCGCCCGCGCCGGGCGAGCCGCCCCAGGCGGTGCTGGTCACCACCTCCGGCGGGCTGGTCGGCGGCGACCGGCTGGATATCTCGATCCAGGCGGGCGAGGGCGCGCAGGCGCAGGTCGTCGCCTCGGCGGCGGAAAAGGTCTATCGCTCGACGGGGGCCGATTGCCTGCTGTCGCTGGACCTGGAGGCACGGGACGGGGCCTGGCTGGAATATCTGCCGCAGGAAACCATCCTGTTCGAGGGCGCGCGGCTGCGCCGCATCACCCGCGTCCAGCGCGCCGCCTCGGCCCGCGTCCTGGCGGGCGAAATGATCGTGCTGGGCCGCACGGCACGTGGCGAGACGGTGACCCATGGCCTGTTGCGCGATGCCTGGGAAGTGCGGGTGGACGGGCGGCTGGTCTGGGCCGATGCCCTGCATCTGGACGGCGACATCGCCGCCGCCATCGCCCAGCCCGCCGGTTTCGGCGGCGCCATCGCCTGCGCCACTATCCTCTATTCCGCCGAGGACGCGGCGCAATGGCTGGAACCGGCGCGCGAATTGCTGGAAGGCTGCGCCGTGCGGGCGGGGGCGAGCTGCGTCAACGGTCAATTGGTCATCCGCTTCCTGTCGCCCGACGCCCTGGCCCTGCGCAAGGATTACGGCCGGGTCTGGACCGGGTTGCGGGCGCGGATTGCCGACCTGCCCGAGCGTCTGCCGAGGATTTGGGAGATTTAGCAGGTTGCGGAGAACGTTGCCTCTGTCTGCACCGAAGCGTCACCCCCGCGAAGGCGGGGGTCCATGTGGGGGCTTGTGGAGACGCGAAACGCTTAATACCGATGCTGCGGCGGCATGGATTCCCGCTTTCGCGGGAATGACGATGAAAACAGGAGTGTTTCCGCAGCCTGTTAGGCACAGACCCGCAGATAGAAAGGGTCTTTTATCCGTGTCTATCTGTGTTCATCTGTGTCCCAATATTTTTTCTGGGAAGAGGACGAGGTCCATATGAACCTGACACCGCGCGAGAAGGACAAGCTGCTGGTGGCGATGGCTGCCATCGTGGCGCGGAAGCGGCTGGAGCGGGGCGTGAAGCTGAACTATCCCGAGGCGGTCGCGCTGATCACCGATTACGTGGTCGAGGGCGCCCGCGACGGGCGCAGCGTCGCCGAACTGATGCGCGATGGGGCCACCGTGCTGACGCGGGATCAGGTGATGGAAGGCATCCCCGAGATGATCCACGAGATCCAGGTGGAAGCCACTTTCCCCGACGGCACCAAGCTCGTCACCGTCCATAATCCTATCCGCTGAGGCAGCCATGATCCCTGGTGAAATCATCACCGCCCCCGGCGAGATCACGCTGAACGAGGGCCGCGAGACCGTCATCGTCACGGTGGCCAATACGGGCGACCGTCCGATCCAGGTCGGTTCGCATTTCCACTTCTACGAAGTCAACTTCGCCCTGTCCTTCGACCGCGAGGCGGCGCGCGGCTTCCGCCTGGACATTCCCGCCGGGACGGCGGTGCGCTTCGAGCCGGGCCAGACCCGCGAGGTGCAACTGGTCGCCTTCGGCGGCTTTCGTGAAGCCTGGGGCTTCAACGGCAAAGTCAACGGCAAGCTGGAGGGCTAAGGCATGGCCAATACCATCGGGCGCGGCGCCTATGCCGCCATGTTCGGCCCCACCGTCGGCGACAAGATCCGCCTCGCCGATACCGAATTGTTCATCGAGGTCGAGGAAGACCGCACCATTTACGGTGAAGAGGTCAAGTTCGGCGGCGGCAAGGTGCTGCGCGACGGCATGGGCCAAAGCCAGGCCAGCCGGGGGCAGGGGGCGGTGGATACCGTCATCACCAATGCCCTGATCCTGGATTACTGGGGCATCGTGAAGGCCGATGTGGGCATCCGCGACGGGCGCATCGTTGCCATCGGCAAGGCGGGTAATCCAGATGTCCAGCCGGGCGTGGACATCATCGTCGGCCCGGGCACCGAAGCCATTGCCGGCGAGGGCCGCATCCTGACGGCGGGCGGCATCGACGCCCATATCCATTTCATCTGCCCGCAGCAGATCGAGGAAGCGCTCTATTCCGGCGTCACCACCATGATCGGCGGCGGCACCGGCCCGGCGGAAGGCACCAACGCCACCACCTGCACCCCCGGTCCCTGGCATATCGCCCGCATGTTGCAGGCCGCCGAAGGGCTGCCGATGAATCTCGGTTTCCTGGGCAAGGGCAACGCCACCCGTCCCGCCGCCCTGGTCGAACAGGTCCGTGCCGGGGTGCTGGGCATGAAGCTGCACGAGGATTGGGGGACCACCCCTGCTGCCATCGACAATTGCCTGAGCGTCGCCGATCAGTATGACGTCCAGGTGGCGATCCATACCGACACGCTGAACGAATCGGGCTTCGTCGAGAATACCGTGGCCGCCTTCAAGGGCCGCACCATCCACGCCTATCACACCGAGGGCGCGGGCGGCGGCCATGCCCCGGACATCATCAAGCTGGTGGGCGAGCCGAATGTGCTGCCGTCTTCCACCAACCCCACGCGCCCCTTCACGGTGAATACCATCGACGAGCATCTCGACATGCTGATGGTCTGCCACCACCTGGACCCGCGCATCCCCGAGGATGTGGCCTTCGCCGAAAGCCGCATCCGCCGCGAGACCATCGCTGCCGAGGACATCCTGCACGATCTGGGCGCCATCAGCATGATCGCCTCGGACAGCCAGGCCATGGGCCGCGTCGGGGAAGTGGTCATCCGCACCTGGCAGACCGCCGACAAGATGAAGCGCCAGCGCGGTTCGCTGCCCGAGGAAAAGGGTGACAACGACAATTTCCGCGCCAAGCGCTATATCGCCAAATACACCATCAATCCCGCCATCTCGCACGGCATCTCGCGCCATGTGGGGTCGGTGGAAGTGGGCAAGCTGGCCGACCTGGTGCTGTGGAAGCCCATGTTCTTCGGCGTGAAGCCCGACCTGGTGCTGAAAAGCGGCACCATCGCGGCAGCGGCGATGGGCGACCCCAATGCCTCGATCCCGACGCCCCAGCCGGTCCATTACCGCCCGATGTTCGGCGCCTATGGCCGTTCGCTGGTCAATTCCTCGGTCACCTTCGTCTCGAAGGCCGCCCTTCAGGATCATCTCGGCAACGGCCTGGGCCTGCGCCGCCAGATGCTGCCGGTCGAGCATACCCGCGACATCGGCAAGAAGGACATGATCCTCAACGATTACTGCCCGAAGATGGAAGTGGACCCCGAAACCTATGAAGTCCGCGCCGACGGCCAGCTCCTGACCTGCGAACCCGCCACCGAACTGCCGATGGCGCAGCGTTACTTCCTGTTCTGAGGCTCACCTGTGTCCGAGAAACAAATGCTGAGAGCCGTCTCCCATCATCCCGCCGGTCACTGGCCGCAGGCGGAGCAGCGGGCGACGGTGACGCTGGCGTATGAGGACCGGCACAAGCGCCGGGTGCTGATGGTCGATGACGCGGGGGCGGAATTCCTGCTGGACCTGCCCCATGCGACGCAATTGTCCGATGGCGACGGGCTGGGGCTGGAAAGCGGCGGCTTCATCGCGGTGCGGGCCGCCGTGGAAGACGTGATCGAGGTTCATTGCCACGGGGCCGAGCAGTTGGCCCGTATCGCCTGGCATATCGGCAACCGTCACATGCCGGTACAGGTGCTGGCCGGGGGGCGGTTGCGGCTGCCCGACGACCATGTGCTGGTCCATATGCTGGAAGGGCTGGGCGCCCATGTGGAAAGCCTGCGAGCGCCTTTCCAGCCGGAGAAAGGCGCTTATGCCGGGGAGGGGCATTCCCACGCCCATTCCCATGGGGCCCATTCGCATGAGCCCCATTCACATGAGCATTGACGAAACCGGCCTCTGCCGTCTGATGGCCTGGCTGTCGCCCAGTTTCCCAGTCGGGGCGTTCAGTTATTCGCATGGCCTGGAATGGGCGGTGGAGGACGGGCTGGTGAAGGACGGCGCGGCCTTGGCCCGGTGGGTCGAGGGTGTGGTAGCCTTGGGGGCGGGCCGGTCGGACGCGGCCTTGTTGTTGGCTGCCCATCGCGCCGTCCTCGCCAGCGACCGGGAAGGACTGGATTGGGCGGCGGAGCGTGGCGCGGTGCTGCGCCCGACGGCGGAACTGGGCCTGGAAAGCAGCGCCCAGGGACAGGCCTTCCTCAATACGGTCCGGGCGGCCTGGCCCCATCCTTTCCTGGAGGATTGGGCGAAACGGCTGAAGGAGATGGGGCATCCCCCGGCCTATCCGGTCGCGGTCGGCGTGGCGTCGGCCCTGGCGGGAATTACCGAGCGTGCGGCCCTGGCGGCCTTTCTCCATGCCTTCGCCGCCAATCTGGTTTCGGCGGCGGTGCGGCTGGTGCCGCTGGGCCAGACCGACGGGCAAAGGGCCATGGCGGCCCTGGAAGCGCCGGTCCTGGCGGCCATGGAAGCGGCCCTGCGGCGCCCGCTCGACGACCTGGGCTCGTCCGCGCCCATGGTCGATTGGACAAGTTGCAGGCACGAAACCCAATATACGAGGCTTTTCAGATCATGACTTCCCCTCTGCGCGTTGGCATCGGCGGGCCGGTCGGCTCGGGCAAGACGGCGCTGCTGGATACCCTGTGCAAGCGCATGCGCGACACCTGGCGCGTCGCGGCCATCACCAACGACATCTATACCAAGGAAGACGCCCAGTTCCTGACCCGGTCGGGGGCCTTGTCGCCCGACCGCATCATGGGGGTGGAAACCGGCGGCTGCCCGCATACGGCGATCCGCGAGGATGCCTCGATCAACTTGGCCGCCGTCGAGGAAATGAGCCAGCGTTTCCCCGATTTGGAAGTGATCTTCGTCGAATCGGGCGGCGATAACCTGTCGGCCACCTTCTCGCCGGAACTGGCCGATATCACGCTTTACGTGATCGATGTGTCGGCGGGCGACAAGATCCCGCGCAAGGGCGGGCCCGGCATCACCCGGTCCGACTTGCTGATCATCAACAAGATCGACCTCGCCCCGCTGGTCGGCGCCAGCCTGGAAGTGATGGACCGTGACGCCAAGAAGATGCGCGGCGAGCGGCCCTTCCTCTTCTCGAACCTGAAAAGCGGCCAGGGCGTGGACGACATCATCGCCTTCATCGTCAAGGCGGGCGGTCTGCGCCAAGCGGCGTAAAAGGGGGGATGCAGGGCGCCGCCCTGCACCCGCAAAGGGCCACAAGGCCCTTTGAACCTGAGGGGCGCCTCACCCTTCGAGACGCCGCCAAGGCGGCTCCTCAGGGTGAGGCTAATTCTATAGAAAACAAGTTTCTCCTCGTCCTGAGGAGGCCGCAAAGCAGCCGTCTCGAAGGACGCTTTGTGAGGTGCAGGAGGCGAGCCTCCTGCCGGGTCCGGGCAGAGCCCGGAATTCCCGTTCACTCCGCTGGGGCCTCTTTCGGCATGGCTTTCCCGGCATGCATGGTTTCATAAGCGGCGGCGCCCAGGATGAAGGCGGCGCCGAGCATGACGTTCCAGCTCGGCCATTCGTTGAGCAGGGCGGCGGCCATGGCCGCGCCGAGCACCGGCTGAGTGCAGCTGAGGAAGGCCACGGTCTTGGCCTTGAGGTGGCGCAGGGCGAGCGCCAGCAGGGAATGGGGAATGGCCGTGAACAGGATGCCGAGCAGGACGATCCATCCTGTCTCTTCCAGGGAAATCTCGCCGGGGCTGACGGACAGGAAGGGCAGCAGCACCAGGGTCCCCAGGCCGGCCTGGTAGAAGATGATGGAGATGGGGGCCTGATGGGACAGCAGGTGACGCTGGGCCACGTTGCGGATCGAGAAGATGATGGCCGACAGCACGCCCCAGCCGACTCCCGCCAGGGCATCGCTGGTCCCCAGATGCAGGGGCGAGATGATGTAGATGCCGACCAGCACGCAGAACGATAGGACGATATCCTGCAAGGCGATCGGCCGGCGGTTCACCAGGCCTTCGATGAAGACGGTGAAGAGGGGGAAGGTGAAGAGGGCGGTCATGCCGATGGCGACGGTGGAAACCTGCATCGCCAGGAAGAAGGTGGCCCAATGCACGACCAACAGGGTGCCCAGCCCCCACATGATCCAGAAATCGCGCAGGCCATGCAGCCGCAGGGACACCCGCAGCAGCGGGGCGAGGATCAGCAAGGCCAAGGCGGCGACCCAGGAGCGGTACAGGGTGATGTCCAGGGCGGGCAGGTCGAGGCCCTTGGCGAAGATGCCATTCGTCGCCATCAACAGGATAGAGGCGTAGACGGCGGCAAGGCCTTTATGATGATCCAACATGGCGATGCGCTCTCTTCAGGATGCCCAAGGTTGGGCGATAGGCCGAAAGTCTTCCGTCTTCGGCCCGGTTGTCCGTTCTACCGGAGTGGCCCTATATTCGTCCTTGCAGTACCAAGCAGTAGCAGCTGCTGAACTGGGTCAACTCCGGCGGCCTCCGAAAGGAGGCCGTTTTTTTATGCTTTCGTCTCATGTCCGCGAGGCCAGGATGACGCCGGCCGCCGTGACCGCCATGCCGGCCAGGGCAAGGCCGGTCAGGGCCTCGCCGAACAGGGCCCAGGCCATGACGGCGGTGACCGGCGGGACTAGGTAGAACAGGCTGGCGACCTTGCTGGCCGAACCGCTGCGGATCAGGCGGTAGAGCAGGGTGATGGCACCGACCGACAGCACGATCACCAGCCATCCCAGGGCGAAGATGAATTCCCCGGTCCAGGCGACCTCCATGGTCTCGAAGAACGGGATGAGGACGGCCAGGGCCAGGGCGGCGGCGCCGTATTGCACCACTGTTCCGCTGCGCAGGTCCATGGCCGAGCAGAAGCGCTTCTGGTAGAGCGTGCCGGCGGTGATGGAGAAGAGGGCGAAGACGGCCAGCGGCAGGCCGCTCAGGTCGGTGCCCAGGTCGATCTTGTTCCACACCACCATCACCACCCCGGCCAGGCCCAAGCCCAGCCCGCCCCATTGGCGCAGGCGCACCGTCTCGCCCAGCAGCCAGCCGGCGGCGATGGCCGTCAGCAGCGGCTGCAAGCCCGCGACCAGGGCGGCCAGTCCGGCGGGCAGCCCCATCGCGATGGCGGCGAAGATTCCCGACAGATAGCCCGCATGGACCAGCAGCCCGGCGATCGCGGTATGGCCGATCTCGGCGGGGCGGCGGGGCCAGGGCGCGCGCAGGAGCAGGGCCAGCGGCGCCATCAGCGCCACCACCAGCAGGAAGCGCAGCAGCAGGAAGGTCAGCGGCTCGGCATAGGGCAGGCCGTATTTGGCGCCGATGAAGCCGGTGCTCCACAGGATGACGAACAAGGCGGGGGCGATGCGGTCCAGCATGTTATCCGACCAGAAGGCGAAGAAAGGCGATGCCGCTCCTATCCGGGACCCGGGAGAGGGAAATGTTCAGGCCAGGAAAAACGGGGGACATTGGGCGGACGTCTCGGAAGCAAGAGGGCCGAACAGAGTGCGCCTCGTCATGCGCTTGGGCAAGAGGAGAGAAAATGTCACCGGTTTTTCGAGGAATTTGGCGAAATGGCGGTCTATGGCGATAGCCCCCTGCTTCCGCAGGGGGTATAATCAGTATGTGAAAAATTTCAGGAGGGCGCGGAGCGGGTGCCGGATGCCGAAGGGTCGGAGAGAGGCCATCGGAAGGTTAGCCTGGGCTCCCGCGTTCTTCTTCTCTTGACCTGATCTTGCGGCCATGTTGGCCCGCGGATCCGGTGCCTGGTTGCGGAGGCTCGGTCGCACGGATGCGACTTCTGGATTACATAGAGCGTACGGCGCAGGCTCAGACGGCTCAGGATCTCTTCGAGCTGTATCACGGGGCCATGCGCGGCTATGGCTACGACCGCATCGTCGTGTCCTGCCTGTCCGGGCCGCTGGTTCGGGAAGGACACCCGCCCATCCTGGCGACGACCTATCCCCAGGATTGGGTCGCGTATTACGACGAGCAGGATTATTACCGGATCGACCCGGTCATTCCTTACGCGGCCACGAGCCGGGGGCCGGTCCTGTGGGAGGACATGGCCGCCGCGCCGGAACGCAGCGACATCCAGCGCGCCTTCTTCGCCGAGGCGCGGGAAGCGGGCCTGCATCAGGGCCTGATCGTGCCGCTGCACGGGCCCCAGGGCGAGTTGTTGGTGGTCTCGCTCGCCTCGGAATTCACCGAGGTGGACCCCAAGGATCATCTGCGGGAAATGCAGGCGCTGACCCTGCAATTCCATGCCGATTTCGTCGACAAGCTGCTGCCCGGGGGCGGGATCGCCGTTCCCTTCGCCTTGAGCGACCGGGAAAAGGAATGCCTGTTGTGGTCAGCCCGGGGCAAGAGCTCGTGGGATATCGGCCTGATCCTGGGCGTGTCCGAGCATACGGTGAATTTCCACATGAAAAACGCCCTGAACAAGCTGGGCTGTTCCAACCGCGTGGTCGGGGTCGTCAAGGCCGTGCGGCTGGGCCTGATCGTCCCTTAGCAGGCTGCTGAAAGATTCCTGTTTTCCTCGTCATTCCCGCGAAAGCGGGAATCCATGCTGCCGCAGCTTCAGCATTGAGCGGTTCATATCTCTGCAAGCCGCCATATGGACCCCCGCTTTCGCGGGGGTGACGATTCGGTACGGACAGAACCGGCTTTTTCCGTAGGCTGCTCTGGGAATAACGGCCGGAGCAGGAGAACTGCCCCGGCCGTGACGGCCTTCCGGTCAGGCCGCCCGCGAGGCGGCATGCATCGTCTTTTCGGCGGCCTTCTCGATGAAGGCGGGCAGGTCGTCGGGTTTGCGGCTGGTGACGATGTTGCCGTCCTCCACCACCTGTTCGTCCACCCATTGCGCCCCGGCATTGGACAGGTCGGTGCGCAGGGACGGCCAGGATGTCACCCTGCGGCCCTGAACCACCCCGGCCTCGACCAGCATCCAGGGGCCATGGCAGATCGCGGCTACCGGCTTTCCGGAACCGCAGAAATTGCGCACGAAATCCACGGCCTTGGGCTCGGTGCGCAGCTTGTCGGGATTGATCTGGCCGCCGGGCAGGACCAGCAGGTCGTAATCTTCGGGCCTAGCCTCGTCCAGGCTGCGGTCGACGGGAACGCTTTCCCCCCAATCGGTGAATTTCCAGGCTTTGATCTCGCCGGTCTTGGGCGAGATGATCTCGACCTGGGCCCCGGCCTGGGCCAGCTTGTCGCGCGGTTCGGTCAGTTCCACCTGCTCGAAGCCGTCGGTGGCCAGAATGGCGACCTTGCGTCCGTTCAGTGCCTGCATGGCGCATCTCCTCTCTTTGGTCCTCTCGGGCGTGAACACGGGCAGAGGAGATGCGGTTCCGTGCGGGATCAGTTGAATTTGCGATAGACGGGCTTAACCGGGCGGCCGCGCAGGTAATGTTCGATCCCGTCGTCCAGGGCGCGGCGATAGACGGCCAGAGCGGCATCCACCGCTTCGATGCTGCGGTCGATGTCCTCGTCGCTGTGGGAATAGCTGACGATGAAGGAGGGGGCGAGCAGGCCCTTGCGGATGGTTTCCTGCAGGAACAGGGTGCGGAAATCCTGCGACGGGCGGCCTTCGGCGTCCAGGGTGGAATAGAGCAGGTTGCAGGGCGGGCCGGCGATGGAGAATTTGCCGGCCACGCCATGGGCGGTGATGGCTTGCTCGATGCCCTGGCGCAGGCGCTCGCCGGCGCGGTGCAGATGGCTGATCACGTCTTCGCTGCGATAGACCTCCATGGTGGCGATGGCGGCGGCCATGGCATGGGTCTCGGCGCCATGGGTGGTGGAAAGCAGGAAGACGCGCGGGCGGCTGCTGGTCAGGCCGCCCAGTTCCATGATCTCGCGCCGCCCGACCAGGGCCGAGAGGGAAAAGCCGTTGGCCATGGCCTTGCCGAAGGCGCTGAGGTCGGGGGTGATGCCGTAGACTTCCTGGGCGCCGCCATTGGCCCAGCGGAAGCCGGTGATCATCTCGTCCAGGATGAACAGGGCGCCATTCCGGCGGCACAGGGCCTGAACCTTGTGCAGGAAGCCGTCCTTCGGTTCCTCGACGCGGGCGGCCTCCAGGATGACGCAGGCGATGCGGCCGGGATGGGCGGCGAAGACGTCCTCCAGGCTGGCGATGTCGTTATAGCGGAAGGTGGCGGTCAGCGCCTTGATGGCCTCGGGAATGCCCGACGAGACCGCGGTGGTGCCGATGAACCAGTCGTTGTAGGAGAAGAAGGGATGGTCGCTGCACAACGCCACCATGTCGCGGCCGGTATAGGCGCGGGCCAGGGTGAGGGCGGCGGTGGTCACGGTCGATCCGTCCTTGGCGAATTTCACCATTTCGCCGCCCGGAACCATGCTCAGCAGGGCTTCGGCGCATTCCACCTCGATCGGCGAGGGACGGTTGAAATTCTGCCCCATGACCATCTCGCGCATGGCGGCATCGAGCACCGGCTTGTAGGCATGGCCCAGAGTCACCGAGCGCAGCCCCATGCCGTATTCGATGAATTCGTTGCCGTCCACGTCCCAGACATGGCAGCCGGCGCCACGCCGGATGAAGCCCGGCGCCTCCTCGGGGAATTGGTCGTCGCCTTTGGCGTAGGTATGGCTGCCGCCGGGGATCAGGGCATGGGCCTTGGCCTGGAGCAACCGGGAGGTGTTGAAGTCCGTCAGGTTCATGAGTCCACCTTTTCGCCAAGCAAGGCGATCAGGTTAGACGAAGCCCCGCATGGGGCGCGGCGGAGCAAATGTGGGCGCCGCGCCTTCTTCGGAGAAAATCCCTAACTTTCGTTCCCGCTATCGGTTAGGCGGCGGCTCTCTTCTGCTTGCCGACGACATAATCCCGGTAGGACATATCCTGCTTCAGGATATGCTTCATCAGCCAGTCGCGCAGGAAGATCATCACTTCGTCGAGATTCAGCAGATCGGGTTCCTTGCGCCACAGCGCGGCGATGTCGCGCACCGTCTGCGCCAGGTCGCGGTGGCGCTGGGCATGGGCTTCCTTGTCCGGATAGTCGCTGGCGCCGAAGATCTCCTCCTCGCGGGTGAAATGCCGGTCCACATACTCGATCAGGCCGTTGAGGGCGATGCCGATCTCGGCATTCGACGGGGACATGCGCACTTCGTAGAGGCGGTTGGTCAGGTTGACCAGCATCATGTGGTCGTTGTCGATCACCGGATGGCCGATGCGCCAGGAATCGTTCCACTCGATCAGAGCCATGATGGTCTCTCCCCTGCTTGTGCCAAAGCGGCGGAGACTGACGCCTCATGGCCACAAATGCAAGAGGGGTATTGCCGGCGGAGGGGAAAGGCGAAAGGGGCTGCGGCATCTCTGCCGCAGCCCCTTGGCAAGGAGTGGTGCCGGCTACAGGGTTCGAACCCGTGACCCCCTGATTACAAATCAGGTGCTCTACCAGCTGAGCTAAGCCGGCGCCTGGTGGGGAAAGTAGAAGGATCGGCGGACAACTGCAAGAGGGCTCAGCGTCCGCGTGCGGTTTCGTAGAGGGCGACGGCGGCGGCGTTGGAGACGTTGAGGCTTTCCACCGCGTCGGTCATCGGCAGGCGGACCAGATAGTCGCAATGCTCGCGGGTCAGGCGGCGCAGGCCTTCGCCCTCGCTGCCCAGCACCAGGGCGATGCGGCCCGACAGCTTGGCCTCGGCCAGGGTCTGCGTCGCCTCGCCGGCGAGACCGGCGATCCAGAAGCCGGATTGCTTCAAGTCGTCGAGGGCGCGGGCGAGGTTGGTCACGCGCACCAGCGGCAGGCGCTCCAGCGCGCCCGAGGCGGATTTGGCGAGCGTGCCGGTCTCGTCGGGGGCGTGGCGGTCGGGAACGATCACGGCCAGGGCGCCGAAGGCTGCCGCCGAGCGCAGGATGGCGCCGACGTTATGGGGATCGGTGACCTGGTCGAGCACGACGACCACCGCCTGTTCGCGTCCCTCGGCAAGGCGGGCGACATCCTCGATGGCGAGAGCGGGCAGGGGCTCGACCTGGCAGGCGATGCCCTGATGGACCGCGCCCGGCGGCAGCAGGGCGTCGATCTGGTCGCGGGCGACCGTCTCGGCCTGGGGGAAGGCGCGCTTGGCAGCGATGTCATCCAGGGCGCCCGAAAGGTCGCGTAGGGAATCGGCGGTGGCGAGGAAGCGGCGGATCGGGCGCTGCGGGTTGGCCAGCGCGGCCAGCACCGGATGGGTGCCCCACAGCCACAGGCCGCCCTTGCCGGCCTGGAGATGGTCGGAAGAGGCCCCCCGGCGGCCGGACGGGCGGGAGGGGCGGGAACGGTCGTTGCGCTGTCTGCTCATGCCTTGCTGATGCCTCGGGCGTGGGGGACTGACAAGGGGAATCTGCCGCGCAGGAGAGGGGGCGGAAAGAATTTTTGCGATTTTGAGGGGCCGAGTGATTTTTGCCGTTGACACGAAGGGCTAAATCCTATTTCTTCCGGGCTCCCGTCGCTCCGGCGTAAGAGCCGCACGACTGTGGAGGGGTGGCCGAGCGGTCAAAGGCAGCAGACTGTAAATCTGCCGACGTACGTCTACGTTGGTTCGAATCCAACCCCCTCCACCACTTCCCCTCGAGGGCCGGAACGACAGAGAGTCGCAATTGCAGGCGGGCCTCGGCGGGTGTAGCTCAATGGTAGAGCAACAGCCTTCCAAGCTGAAGACGGGGGTTCGATTCCCCTCACCCGCTCCATTGCGACGCAATGGACCTTTTTGTGAGCCGGCATTAACGGATACGGGTTTGATCAAAAATGGCGAAGGCAAAGTTT
>NZ_SBHN01000035.1:0-405 GCF_006980715.1 Telmatospirillum sp. J64-1 | reverse complement strand
GACCGCTGCGATTACCAAGGTTTTGGCCGAAACGGGTGGTGCGACCTTCACCGCCTATGACCAGATCGACAAGGCCCCGGAAGAAAAGGCTCGCGGCATCACCATCTCGACCGCCCATGTCGAGTATGAGACCGAGAACCGCCACTACGCCCACGTGGACTGCCCCGGCCACGCCGACTACGTGAAGAACATGATCACCGGCGCGGCCCAGATGGACGGCGGCATCCTGGTGGTTTCGGCCGCCGATGGCCCGATGCCCCAGACCCGCGAGCACATCCTGCTGGCCCGTCAGGTCGGCGTGCCGGCCCTGGTGGTGTTCATGAACAAGGTCGACATGGTCGACGATCCGGAACTGCTGGACCTGGTCGAGCTGGAAGTGCGCGAGCTGCTGTCTTCCTACGACTT
>NZ_SBHN01000034.1 GCF_006980715.1 Telmatospirillum sp. J64-1 | reverse complement strand
TTTCACCGAGGCCAGGATCGCCTCGGACGCCGTGGTCGGACCCTATGCGCGCTTGCGCCCCGGTGCCGATATCCGGGAGGGTGCCCATCTCGGGAATTTCGTGGAAGTCAAAAAAGCCGTGGTTGAACCGGGTGCGAAGGTCAATCACCTGACCTATATCGGGGACGCCCGAGTGGGCGCCGGGGCGAATATCGGCGCGGGGACCATCACCTGCAATTACGACGGCTTCGGCAAGTATCACACCGATATCGGGGCGGGCGCCTTCATCGGCTCCAATTCCGCCCTGGTGGCGCCGGTGAGCATCGGCGACGGCGCCATCGTCGGGGCCGGTTCGGTGGTCACGGCGGATGTGCCGTCCGGCGCCCTGGCGGTGGCACGCGGCAGCCAGAAGGATATTCCCGGCTGGGCCGAACGGTTCCGCGAGCGCAAGCGTGCCGAGAAGGCCCAGCAACAGAAAAAGGAAGGTTGAGCCATGTGCGGCATCGTCGGCATCATCGGCAAATCCGAAGTGGCGCCCCTTCTGGTCGAAGGGCTGCGGCGGCTGGAATATCGTGGCTATGATTCGGCGGGCATCGCGACGCTGGTCGGCGGCGAGATCGAGCGCCGCCGCGCCGAGGGCAAGCTGTCCAATCTGTCCCAGCGCCTGAGTGACGCGCCGGTGGCGGGCAAGATCGGCATCGGCCATACCCGCTGGGCCACTCACGGCGTGCCGAACGAAGTCAATGCCCATCCCCATGCCTCTGCGCGCGTGGCCGTGGTGCATAACGGCATCATCGAGAACTTCCAGGACTTGCGCCGCGAGCTTCAGGACAAGGGCCATCGCTTCGACAGCGACACGGATACCGAAGCCGTCGTGCATCTGATTGACGAATATCTCTATCAGGGCTTGTCGCCCGAAGATGCCGTGGCCGCCGCCTTGCCGCGTCTGGAAGGGGCCTTCGCGCTGGGCATCCTGTTCGCCGGGCGCGACGACCTGCTGATCGCCGCAAGGCGCGGCTCGCCGCTGGCCATCGGCTGGGGTGACGGCGAGATGTATCTGGGCTCCGACGCCCTGGCTTTGGCCCCGCTGACCCAGCGCATCACCTATCTGGAAGACGGCGATTGGGCGGTGCTGCGCGCCGACGGCGTGACCATCCGCGACGGCGAAGGCCGCGTGGTCAACCGCCAGGTCCGCCAGACTGCCTTCTCGGGCGCGATGATCGGCAAGGGCGAACACCGCCACTTCATGCTCAAGGAAATCTACGAGCAGCCGCAGGTCATCGGCGACACGCTGAACACCATGTTCAATCCGGTGACGCGCACCATCACCCTGCCGGACCTGCCCTTCGAACTGGGCAAGGTGACGAAGGTGACGATCATCGCCTGCGGCACCTCCTATTATGCCGGGATGGTGGCGAAATACTGGCTGGAACGCATCGCCCGCGTGCCGGTGGAAGTGGATATCGCCTCGGAATTCCGTTATCGCGGCCCCGACATGCCGGAAGGCGGGCTGGCGCTGTTCATCTCGCAATCGGGTGAGACGGCGGACACCCTGGCCGCCTTGCGCTATTGCCGCGAGCAGGGGCAGCATGTGATGGCCCTGGTCAACGTGCCGGAAAGCACCATCGCCCGCGAGGCCGATGCCGCCCTGTTCACCGTCGCCGGGCCGGAAATCGGCGTGGCCTCGACCAAGGCCTTCACCACGCAATTGGTGGTGCTGGCCTGCTTCAGCCTCGCCCTGGGCTGCGCCCGCGGGGCGGTCAAGCACGATGTGGAGGCCCGCCTGTCCCAGGCCCTGGCCGAAGTGCCCTCGCGCGCCGTCGAGGTGCTGGCCAATGACAGCCGCCTGCGCGAGATCGCCCAGCAGGTGATGGAAGCCCGCGACGTGCTTTATCTGGGGCGCGGCACGGCCTATCCCATCGCCATGGAAGGGGCGCTGAAGCTCAAGGAAATCAGCTATATCCATGCCGAGGGCTATGCCGCCGGCGAGATGAAGCACGGCCCCATCGCCCTGATCGACGAAACCGTCCCGGTCATCGTCATCGCGCCGTCCGACGAATTGTTCGACAAGACGGCCTCGAATGTGCAGGAAGTGGTGGCGCGCGGCGGCAAGGTGATCTTCATCTCCGATGCCGAAGGCATCGAGAAGATGCGCGACCATTCCGTCTTCACCGTGGAACTGCCGCCGGTGGACAGCTTCGTCGCTCCGATCCTCTACGCCATCCCGGTCCAGCTTCTGGCCTATCACGTCGCCGTGGCGAAGGGCACCGATGTCGACCAGCCGCGCAACCTGGCGAAGTCGGTGACGGTCGAATAGAGGCCTTTTTCTTTTTGAAGCCTGAAGGGGCGAGGTTTTTCCTCGCCCCTTTTGCTTTGGGTTATTTGCTTTTCGCCGCCAAGGTTTCGCGTGTCTTGATCAGCGACACGATGATGCCGAGGGCCAGCAGGCCGGCGGTGACGCCCAGCGACAGCAGGGGATCGACCTTGCCGAAGAACTGGGCCCAGAAGATCTTGCCACCGACGAAGACCAGCACGGCGGCCAGGGCGTATCGCAGATATTCGAACCGGGCCACGATGGCGGCCAAGGCGAAATAGAGCGCGCGCAGGCCGAGGATGGCGAAGATGTTGCTGGTATAGACGATGAAGGGGTCGGTGGTGATGGCGAAGACCGCCGGGATGCTGTCCACCGCGAAGATCAGGTCGGAGATCTCGACCACGATCAGCGCCAGGAAAAGCGGCGTGACGTAGAGCTTGCTCGCCCCCTGTTCCGTCGCCTGGCGATGGAAGAAGTGGTTGCCGTGCAGGCTGTCCGTCACCGGCACGACCCGCCGCAAGGCGCGGACGAGGCGGCTTTGGCTGGGGTCGTCGGGGGTTTCGTCGGTGAACAGCATCTTGATGCCGGTGACGACCAGGAAGCCCCCGAACAGCCACAGCACCCAGTGGAACTCATGGACCAGGGCCGTCCCCAGGCCGATCATGATGCCGCGCAGGAGGATGACGCCCAGGATGCCCCAGAACAACACCCGGTGCTGATATTGACGGGGGATGGCGAAGGAGGCGAAGACCAGGGAGATGACGAAGACATTGTCCAGCGACAGGCTCTTCTCGACCAGGTAGCCGGTGAAGAATTCCATGCCGGAAGTGGCGCCGATGCTCCACCAGACCCAGAGGCCGAAGATACAGGCGACGGCGATGTAGAAGGCGGAAAGCAGCAGGCTTTCGCGCACCCCGATCTCGCGCTGGCGTCGGTGAAGAAGGCCGAGATCGAGGAACAGAAGGGTGATCACCACGGAGAAGAACAGCAGCCACGCCCAAAGGGGCGTGCCCAGCATTGGGTTGTCCAAGGCGGAATAAAGGGTCAGCATTGCTAGAACCCGCATGATCGATGCGCTGCGGAGGCGCAGGGGAGATTGGATCCGACATCGCAGCGAACGCCTTCGCTGCCAGAGGGGCCCGGATCCGGGGGCAGGGGCGGAAGCATGCGTGGGAAAAGCGCTTCACGCCCTCATGGCCGCTGAACGGCCATGAGGGAAATATTATGTTTCCCTCTCTTCCCTGCAAGGCAAAAGGGCAGGTGCAGGCGCGTCGGGATGAACCGCAGGCTGAGTGGTGCGGGCAGAGATGGGGGTAGCGCAAAAGGGAGGGGAGGGCTTATGACTTGGCGGAGGATGGCGGCAAACCCATGTGAAAACAGGAGGATTGTCGCTCATGCAGAACCCCCGCGCCCGGGTGTGGCCGGGCTTGCCGCATCCGCTCGGCGCGACTTGGGATGGTGCGGGTGTCAATTTCGCACTCTTCTCGGCCCATGCCGAAAAAGTCGAATTGTGCCTGTTCGATGCCCATGGCCAGCGCGAGATCGAACGGATCGTCCTGCCCGAATATACCGATGAAGTCTGGCATGGCTATCTGCCCCAGGCCATGCCGGGACAGCTTTACGGCTATCGCGTCTACGGCCCCTATGATCCGCGATCCGGCCATCGCTTCAATCCGAACAAGCTACTGCTCGACCCCTATGCCAAGTCGATCATCGGCAGTCTGCGCTGGTCGGACGCCCATTTCGGCTATCGCATTGGTCATCCCCGCGAGGACCTGTCCTTCGACCGGCGGGACAATGCGCGCGGCATGCCTAAATGCCAGGTGGTCGACACGGCCTTCACCTGGGGCGAGGAACGGCGGCCCAATGTAGAATGGAACCGCTCCATCTTCTACGAGGCCCATGTCAAGGGCCTGACCTGCCTGCATCCCGACATCCCCCAGCCCTTGCGCGGCACCGTGGCCGGACTGGCCTGGCCCAGCATGGTCGATCATATGAAGAGCCTGGGCGTCACCGGGCTGGAATTGCTGCCCGTCCATGCCTTCCTGGACGACCGCACTCTGGTGGAGAAGGGGCTGCGCAATTACTGGGGATACAATTCCATCGGCTATTTCGCGCTCGACCCGCGTTATCTGGCGACGGGACGGCCCAGCGAGTTCAAGGCGATGGTGCGGCGTCTGCACGACGCCGGGATCGAGGTGCTGCTGGACGTGGTCTACAACCATACCGCCGAAGGCAACCATCTCGGCCCGACCTTGAGCTTCCGGGGCATCGACAATGCCTCCTATTACAAGCTGGTGCCCAATGACCGGCGCTATTACTGGGATTCCACCGGCTGCGGCAATACCCTGGATGTCGGCCATCCGCGCGTCCTGCAACTGGTCCTGGATTCCCTGCGCTATTGGGTCCAGGAAATGCATGTGGACGGCTTTCGCTTCGACCTGACCTCGTCCCTGGCGCGCGAGGGGCTGTCCTATGATCCCGGTGCGGCCTTCTTCGACGCCATCCGCCAGGACCCGATCCTGTCGGCGGTCAAGTTGATCGCCGAGCCCTGGGACTTGGGGGCGGGGGGCTATCAGGTCGGCGGCTATCCCCCCGGCTGGTCGGAATGGAACGGCAAGTATCGCGACGCCGTGCGGCGTTTCTGGAAGGGAGATGCCGGGCTGATTCCGGAAATGGCCTCGCGCCTGGCCGGGTCGAGCGACCTGTTCAACCATCGCGGCCGCCGCCCCTGGGCCAGCGTCAATTTCGTCACCGCCCATGACGGCTTCACTCTTCACGACCTCGTGTCCTACAACCATAAGCACAACGAAGCCAATCTCGAGGACAACCGCGACGGCATCAACGAGAACGATAGCTGGAATTGCGGCGTCGAGGGACGGACGGATGATCCGGAAATCCTGAAGCTGCGGGCACGTCAGAAGCGAAACATGCTGGCGACTTTGCTGTTGTCACAGGGGGTGCCCATGCTGCTGGCGGGAGATGAGATCGGCAACAGCCAGGGTGGCAACAACAACACCTACTGCCAGGACAACGAGACCAGTTGGATCAAATGGGAGGAGGTCGATGAAACGATGCTGACCTTCGCCCGCGAAGTGGCGGCCATCCGCCACGCCCACCCGGTCTTCCACCGCTCGCGTTTCTTCCGGGGGCGTTCGGAAGGCGGATATGCCGATATCCTGTGGTTGCGCCCCGATGGTTCCGAGATGTCGGAGGAGGATTGGCAATATGGCGAGGCGCGGACATTGGGAATGCTGCTGACCGGCGATCCGGGCGATTACTACACCACGCCGGCCGGACAACGGGAATGGGACCGGGCCTTCCTGCTGCTGCTCAACGCCCATCACGAGCCGATGGAATTCGCCTTGCCCGCCGCACCCGGATGGGAATTGTTCATCGATACCTTCGCCGAGGACGGGTTGGGAGGCATGAGGCGGTATGACGGCGGCGCCGTTTTCCAATTGCAGGGGCGCTCGCTGGCTCTCCTCGCTCGTCGCGACAGTTAGCGCAGAAGCGCATACAGGAGGGAAGCATGCAGATTATTGGCGCCATTATCATTGGCCTGATCGTTGGCATCATTGCCAAATTCCTGATGCCGGGCCGTGATCCCGGCGGCTTCATCATCACCATCCTGATCGGTATCGCCGGCTCGGTGGTGGCGACCATGGCCGGACGTGCCATCGGCTGGTATGCGGAAGGCGAGGCGGCAGGCTTCATCGCTTCGATCCTGGGGGCGATGTTCCTGCTCTGGGTCTACCGGATGGTCACCCGGCGGAGCGGCAGGAGAAGCTAGAAGCGCTCCGCGTCTCTCGCTAGACTGCCTCCATGACGAACTGGCTCAAGATCGTGGAAAGCCTTGCCCCCGCTTCGCTGGCGGCGGGCGAGGCGGGCAGCTTGCTCGAAGACGGCTGGCAGGATCCGGACGGCGTGGCCCTGCTGCGCCTGATGGCCGGGCTGGAGGAGCCCTTCACCTGGCACCGCAGCGGCTCTTCCCTGGGCCTGGATGCCGCCCCTTTCGGTATCCGCATCTTCGGCCTCGATCCCGAACATCTTGCGGAAGGGCTGGACTATCTGGCCCGGCGCCTGGACGCGGAACTGCCCGCCGCCCAGGCCGAGGCGGAACGGGACAGGCTGGACCTGGAACCGGTGCTGATGCAGCGCCTGCACCGCCTTTTCGTCATCCCCCGCCCGGACCAGCCCCCGGGCGTCGCCTTCCGTATCGAAGCCGAACGCCCCGCAGACCGCCTCCAGCGCCCCCTCGCGACACCGGACATGCCGGTGGTCGAGGATCATCGGCGGTTCTGAAGGGAAGATAGGCACGGCCCATGCCCGTCAGGAAAGAATCTGCGACTAAACTTCCGGGTCCGCCCCGCCCTTCGAGACGCCGCTGACGCGGCTCCTCAGGACGAGGCTAATGCATTGCTTTCATCAACAAGATAAATCTCATGCTGAGGAGCCCCGCAGGGGCGTCTCGAAGCATGGGCCAGGGCGCAGGCTCCCTCCTCGCCTATCTTCATACTAGCCTTCTGCTCAGAGGGCTGCGCGTCGGAAGGGACGCACCCCACTCTTAATCCACATCCACCGCAATCGCCGTCTCGTTCTTATAGCAATCCATGGCGAAATGGGTGCGGAACCGGCTGACGGTGGGGTCGTGGTGGAAGAGGCGGTCGCAGAGGGCGCGGTATTCCTTCATGTCCTTCAATTGCATCACCACCACGAGATCCGGCTCGCCGGTGACGGACCAGGCCTGAAGGACGGCGGGTTCCTGGCGCAGGCGGGTGACGATGTCCTGGCGCTGGGCAGCGCCGTGGTGGTCGAGGATCACCTCGACGATGGCCGTCAGGCCGCGTCCCAATTGGTCGGCATCGGCCAGGGCGACGATCTTGCGTAAGGCACCGCTCTCCCGCAGGCGCTGGACCCGGCGCAGGCAGGAGGAGGGGGAAAGGGCCACGCGCTGGGCCAGTTCGGCATTGGTCAGCGAGGCATCTTCCTGCAATTCCGCCAGGATGCGGCGGTCGATTCGATCCATCTGCAAGATTTCACCACTTCAGCCTCTTCTATGGCGATTTATGCCATAAAAGAACAAAGTTTGACCACCTATTCCGCTCCTTCCGCGCTATTCCTCTTAGGCCTTCCAACCCTGAGACGAGCTGCGCCCATGGCGTTCCTGACCGGCATCTTCCGCGACACCCTCAGCCTCTACTGGACCCTGGTCAAGATCATGGTGCCGGTGATGATCGTCGTGAAAGTGGCGGTCAGTCTGGGGCTGGTCTCGGTCCTGGCGGTGGTTTTCGAGCCCCTGATGCTGATGGTCGGGCTGCCGGCGGAATACGGGCTGGTCTGGGCGACTGCCTGTCTCGTCAACATTTACGGCGGGGCCGCGGCGTTGTTGGGGGTGTTGCCCGAAGTGCCGCTGACGGTGGCCCAGGCGACGGTCCTGGGCAGCATGATCCTTGCGGCCCATTCCCTGCCCATCGAGCAGCGGGTCTGCCAGAAGGCGGGTGCGAGCATCGTCTTCACCACGGCCCTGCGCTTCGCCGCCGCCATCGTCTATGGCGCCTTGTTGAACCTGTTCTATTCCAGTTTCGATCTGTTGCAGCAGCCGGTGCAGATCGCTTGGCTGCCCAGCACACCCGCCGATGCCGGATGGGTGGAATGGGGGATCAACAGCCTGATCTCGCTGGGGACCATCTTCTTCATCATCCTGGCGCTGATTACCCTGCTGCGACTGTTCGACCTGCTGGGCGTGACGCGGCTGTTGTCGAAGGCCCTGGCGCCGCTGCTGCGGCTGATGGGAATCGGTTCGGCGGCGACCTCGCTGACCCTGGCCGGGGTGCTGCTGGGCCTGTCCTATGGCGGCGCGCTGATCATCCGCGAGGCCCAGGCCGGGCATATGAACTCGCGCGACATCTTCCTCTCCGTCTCCTTCATGGCGATCTGCCACAGCCTGATCGAGGATACCCTGTTCATCATGGCCCTGGGCGGCCATTGGAGCGGAATCCTGATCGGACGGGTCGTGTTTTCCATCCTGGTGATGATCCTGCTGGCCCGAATCGTCCATGCCATGCCCGACGATATGCTTCATCGCTGGTTCGTGCGGCCGGCTCGGGCTTGAACTTTCCGTCTGGTTGAGCCAAGCTGTCGGCTATTCCAAGGGGGGTCCCGGCAAGGGGCTGAGATACCGACAGGCGGAAACGCGGCGCGGTGACCCTTAGAACCTGATCCGGGTCATGCCGGCGAAGGGATGGAACCAGCCCGCCCATCATGGCGTTTCCTGCCTCCGCAGACTCCCGGATCCTAGCCCAAAACAGGGAGGATTCTGTGAGCAATATCCCATTTTCCGTCACCACCGGGCCGCTGCCCTCCTCGCGCAAGGTCTATCGTCCGGGGCGCCTGTTCCCGGATCTGCGCGTCGCCATGCGTGAGATCGACCTGGACCCTTCGGCCAATGAAGCGCCGCTGGCGGTCTACGATCCTTCCGGTCCCTATACCGATCCCGCAGCCAGTATCGACATCGCCAAGGGCCTGCCGGAACTGCGCCGTTCCTGGATCGAGGCGCGCGGTGATGTCGAGGAAGTCGAAGGCCGCGCGGTGAAGCCCGAGGACAACGGCCGCAAGGCGGGCGAGGAAAGCCCGGTTCCGGTCTTCGACCGCGCCGGCCGCCGCCCGCTGCGCGCCAAGCCCGGCCGCAACGTCTCGCAGCTGCATTACGCCCGGAAGGGCATCATCACCGCCGAGATGGAATATATCGCCATCCGCGAGACCCTGGCCCGCGAGGAGGCCCAGGACAAGGGCCAGCCCTTCGGCGCCAAGATTCCTGCCGTGGTGACGCCGGAATTCGTGCGCGACGAGATCGCCGCCGGCCGCGCCATCATCCCGGCCAACATCAACCATCCGGAAGCCGAGCCGATGATCATCGGCCGTAACTTCCTGGTGAAGATCAACGCCAATATCGGCAATTCCGCCGTCACCTCCTCGGTGGCCGAGGAAGTGGAGAAGATGGTCTGGGCCACCCGCTGGGGGGCCGATACCGTGATGGACCTGTCCACGGGCCGCGACATCCATACCATCCGCGAATGGATCCTGCGCAACTCGCCCGTGCCCATCGGCACCGTGCCGATCTATCAGGCGCTGGAAAAGGTCAACGGCAAGGCCGAGGAACTGACCTGGGAGCTGTTCCGCGACACGCTGATCGAACAGGCCGAGCAGGGTGTGGATTACTTCACCATCCATGCCGGTGTGCGTCTGGCCCATATCCCGCTGACGGCCAACCGCGTGACCGGCATCGTCTCGCGGGGCGGGTCGATCATGGCGAAATGGTGCCTCGCCCATCACAAGGAGAATTTCCTCTACGATCATTTCGAGGAAATCTGCGAGATCATGAAGGCCTATGACGTGTCCTTCTCGCTGGGCGACGGCTTGCGTCCCGGCTCGATCGCGGATGCCAATGATGCCGCCCAGTTCGCCGAGCTGGAAACGCTGGGCGAGCTGACCAAGATCGCCTGGCGCCACGACGTGCAGGTGATGATCGAAGGGCCGGGTCACGTGCCGATGCACAAGATCCAGGAGAACATGACCAAGCAGCTGGAAGTCTGCGACGAGGCGCCGTTCTACACGCTTGGCCCGCTCACCACGGATATCGCGCCCGGCTACGACCACATCACCAGCGCCATCGGGGCGGCGATGATCGGCTGGTTCGGCACCGCCATGCTTTGCTATGTCACGCCCAAGGAGCATCTGGGCCTGCCGGATCGCGAAGACGTGCGCGTCGGCGTGGTGACCTACAAGCTGGCGGCCCATGCCGCGGACCTGGCGAAGGGGCATCCGGCCGCCCGCCAGCGCGATGACGCCTTGTCGCGGGCCCGCTTCTCCTTCCGCTGGCGGGACCAGTTCAACCTGTCGCTGGATCCCGAGAAGGCCGAGGAATTCCACGACCAGACGCTGCCCGCCGAGGGCGCCAAGGTGGCGCATTTCTGTTCCATGTGCGGACCGAAATTCTGCTCGATGAAGATCAGCCAGGAAGTGCGCGACGCGGCCAAGGCCGCCGAGGGCATGGCGGAGAAATCGGCGGAATTCCGCGCCAAGGGGGCAGAAATCTATCTGGAAGCAGGGGAGTAGGGAAGAGCCGCATCCTGGGTAGGGCCTGCCCCGGTGGTAGGATGTCACGGACGGGACGTTGAGGCGGGATGGTCAACTCGGCCATCCTGCCGGTCCCCGCAAGCCTTATTTGCGGGTGTCTATGCTGAACGACATGGAGAGACTTGCATGGCGACCGGTACCGTCAAGTGGTTCAATGCCACCAAGGGTTATGGCTTCATTGTGCCAGAGGATGGAGGGAAGGACGTCTTCGTCCATGTCACCGCCGTCCAGCGCGCCGGAATGGACAAGCTCGATGAAGGCCAGAAGGTCGAATACGAACTGATCAAGGACCGTGGCAAGGTTGCGGCGGGAAACTTGACCCTGCCCAACTAACTGAACCGCTCAACGGCCGGCCTGCAAGGACGGACTGACGAGCGATCGGGCGGCCCCGGAAAGGGGCCGCTTTTTTCATGGGGAGGAGGGCTTCAGCGAGGCAGGAGAGGGCTGCGGCAGGCCCCTCGGGGCGGCCGTCCTGCGGCGGTCGACGCCGCCCGGCGGGGTGAGATGCATCTGGCGGCGGCAGGGGCCGATATAGCCGGGCATGCGGATGAAGGGGCGGGGGTGGTAGATGTTCTGGTGGATCCGCCGGAACAACCCCTCGGCCGAGACCGGCTTGATCAGGAAATCGTGGATGCCGGCATTGCGGGCATCGATGACCGAACGGGAGTCGTTCTGCCCCGACACCATGATGATGGGGATTTCCTCGTTCTGGCGCCCGGCTTCGCCCTTGCGGACCAGCAGGGTGAAATCGATGCCGTTGAGGATGGGCATCTCGTTGTCGAGCAGGATCACGTCCACGCGCTGTTCGCGCAGAATCTCCAGCCCAGCCGCGCCGTCGGGAGCCTCGACCACCTGGCGCAGGTCATAAGTAAAGAGGGCGTTCTTGATGAAGCTGCGGGCATATCGACTGTCGTCGATGACCATGTAAGTCAGCGCCGTCAGGTCAATCATGCGCGACATCTGTTCTAAATGCCGCTGCTCGTTTAGGGCCCTGATGTCCATATTCGGTTCCCCTCACGGCGACCGGCGCCGGTTTTTATTTTGCTGCTTTGCAAGATGTTAAGCGTGCTTAACCATAGACATCCATGATCCAGATCAAATCCCGTTACGGTAGATGCCTTGCGTCATGGCGGTAATTGCGCTTCAATCATTTGCAAAGAGAGGACAGCTTTGCTGGCCACGGCAGGGAGCCGGGGAATGAAAAGCGTATATTCGGACGGCAAGGTGAGGGCGCAGCGTGAAGCCGTGGGCCTGACGCAGCGCCATGGCCCCGCCGCCCGCTCCGTCGCCGCCTGCAAGGCCTCGGCCGCCCTGTCCTGCGGGGACCTCGCCGATTGGCGCTTCTGGGCCGCCGTTTTCCGGTTGCTGCCCCAGGACAAGCTCAAGTCGGCACGGGTGCGGAAACGAAGACCGCTTCCTCCGCGTTCGCCCCGGATTTCCCATTCCCGCCCCGCCACCCGCAGGCTGTTTTCGCCGCTTCACTGAGTTTTCCTTAGGTCCGGACAAGACTTCACGCTCCCCTTCTGCCCCCTTTGCTTGTTGGCGTTCCTGAGGAATACTGATAATATTTTTCGGGTTATAGGCGCAGGAGGGGTGAATGATCGTTAAGGAACTCGGAGCCTGCCAGTTTCAGAACACGCATATGCATGCCGCTCACTCTGCCGAGGAGCGGATCGCCACCACTTTGCGGCATGCCTTTGAAGATGCTGGAAATGTCTTCGTGTTCAACGACTTGCGCCTGGATTGCGGGGGAGAGGCGGTCGAGATCGACCATCTGGTCCTGCACCGCTTCGGCTTCATCGTGATCGATAGCAGGAGCATCCATGACAGCGTCGAGATCGATGCGGTAGGCCAGTGGAACTGCTTCTGCGACGGCGCGCCAAGGGGAATTTCCTCGCCCGTCGGCCTGGGACGGGCGCGGCTGGATTTCCTGCGGAAATATTTGAGCCATCACACCCTGTCCATCTTCGGCAGGCTGTTCGGTCTTCAGGCCGATCTTGCCGGCCGGGCTTATGACTTGATCGTGGCGGTGCCCGACGAGGGGCGGGTCAAGTCCTATGGGGATGCGGCGCTGCCGGCGGAGCTTTGCATGGCCGGGCAGGTGGCCGAGCGGGTGCGGGCGATCATCGACGGCTATGGCGGCCTGCGCTCGGTGTCCTACGAGGGGCAGCCCGCCTTCTGGGTCAAGGATATGGAAAGCATCTGCCGCTTCCTGGCCGACCACGACCAGCCTTTCCGGATGGGGGTCTGCTGAGAATAAAGTCTGTTCTGCACCGCATCGTCACCCCCGCGAAAGCGGGGGGCCATGTGGGGGCTTGTGGAGATGCGAACCGCTCAATACTGATGCTGCGGCAGTATGGATTCCCGCTTTCGCGGGAATGACGATGAGAGCAGGTGTTTTCCGCAGCCTGTTAACGTCCGCTCTTCAGGCCGGAGCGGCTTCATTCATGGGAACGAGACGCAGGCGGCGCCCGTCTTCCGACAGGCCCAGCGCGACGCGGCCATGCTTGAGCTTCAGCGCGTCCTCGCCGAAGAGCTGGCGGCGCCAGCCCTGCAGGGCGGGGACCTCGGCCTTGTCGTCGGCGGCGATGAGTTCCAGGTCCGAAGCCGAGGCGACAAGACGCTGGGCGACGCCATGCTCGTCGCATTTCATCTTCAGCAGGACTTTCAGCAGATCCACCACCGGCGCCATGCCCTTGGGCAGGTCGACGCGCTGCTCGACCGTCGGGCATTCGCTGTCGGGCCGGGCGACGCCCCGCATCACGGCTTCCAGCACCGCCGTCCCCTGGCGTCCTTCGGCGAAGGCGCGGGACATGCCGCGAGTGCGCGACAGGTCGGCGGCGTTGTTGGGGGCGTGGGCCGCGATTTCCATCAGGGCCTCGTCGCGCAGGACGCGCTGGCGCGGCAGGTCGCGTTCCTGGGCCTCGCGCTCGCGCCAAGCGGCCAGTTCACGCAGCACGTTCAGGAAGCGCGGGCTGGTCGAACGCGGCTTGAGGCGGCGCCAGGCGGATTCGGGATGGGTCTGGTAGGTGGCGGGATCGGTCAGGACCGCCATTTCCTCTTCCAGCCAAGAAATGCGGCCGTTCTTGTCCAGCTTGCGCTTCAGCTTCTCGTAGACCACGCGCAGATGGGTGACGTCCGACAGCGCGTAATCCAGCTGGCGGTCGGTCAGCGGACGGGCCGACCAGTCGGTGAAACGCATGGTCTTGTCGATGCGGGCGCGGGCCAGTTGCGTGGCCAGCGTTTCATACCCCACCGAATCGCCGAAGCCGCAGACCATGGCCGCCACCTGCGTGTCGAACAGCGGATGGGGGATGGCATTGGCCAGATGCAGGAAGATTTCCACGTCCTGGCGCGCGGCATGAAATACCTTCAGCACCTTGGGATTGGCCATCAACGCGAAGAGCGGCGCCAGATCCATGTCGGGCGCCAAAGGGTCGATGGCCACCGCTTCTTCAGGTCCCGCCACCTGGACCAGGCAGAGCTGGGGCCAGAAGGTCTTTTCGCGCATGAATTCAGTATCGACTGTAATGAATTCCACCTGCGCGTGGCGGGCGCAAAAATCGGCGAGGGCGATGGAGTCGGAAATGAGAGTCATGAATGCAATATACGCAACCGCCAGCCCGGCGCAAGCGGCTCGACTGTTGACAAAGGCAAGTCTGCCGCTTCACTTTACCCTCTCCCTGTAGTCTTGGCGCCCCGGCGGGGGCAACGCGGCGCAAAAGGCGGCAATAAAATCAAAATGGCGGACAAGTTAAAATTTCCTGCAGTGACCTATCCGGAGCTGCCCGACAGCATCGAACTGGACGCGCAACAGAAGCGTCGCCTGATCGCGGCCGTCAAAACGGTGCTGACTCGTCTGCATGAGGCCGGTTTCGTCCGCGAGGCGGACTATACGAAGGTCATCGGCAGGCCGACTCTGCTTCACGCTTTCATTACCGCCTACCGCCAGAATCCGGAACTGGCCGAGGATCTGGTGGTGGATGCCAAGGGGCGGCCGGTGCGCGACGCCGATACGCCGCTGGTCTGCGGGGCCACCCTGGCCCAGGTCATGCAGATGCTGATCTTCACCTGCGCCAAGCGGCTGTTCACCGAAGTCGATACCAAGATCGCGGCGAAACAGACTCAGTCTGCGGCCAAATCCGGCGGCGGCGGGCTGTTCCGCCGCAAAGCCGAACCGGCACCGGTCAAGAGCGGCGTCACCGATGCCGAACGCCGTTTGGCGGATCTGCGCCCCTTGCTGGCCTTCGACTGGCAATTGCCGCTGCTGCGTCTCTATTACGTCTTCTTCGACCGACAGCAATTGGCGGAATTGGGGCGGGACCTTCTTCTGCTGCGCACGCCGGAAAGCCTGGAGGCAGTGGCGACCTGCGACGTGAACCAGATGCGCAAGGTCCGCCAGGTGCTGCGCCAGGACTTCTCGGCCATGCTTGCCGCCAAGCCCCAGGCCATGCGCGGCATCGCCTATTGGGACCCGCAGAAATATCCGCTGATGGTCGAGGCGCTGGGCGCGAAGGTGTGGGATTTCTATGCCCGCGACATAGACTTCCTGGATTTCTGCGCCGATCTGGAACCGGAGCGGATACAGGTCCTGGGGCCGCTTATGGCGACCATCGCCGCTGAATCGATCCGTGCCTTCGACCGCGTCTCGCCCGAGAAGATGAAGCTGCTGCTGAGCGGGCTGGCGGTGGAGATCGGCCCGGATTTCGTGCTTCTGATGAACGAGCCGGGTTTCGGGCGGCATGCCTTGCCGTCGATCGTCCAATCCTTTGCGGGCCTGGACGTGGAGCCCGAGCAGTTCCGCGAAGTGGTCCGGCTGAAAGGGGCGGCGCTGAAATCTTCGTTGGCCGGCCTGATCGAGAAGCGCCGGGCGGCGCGCGCCGCCCCTGGCGACGAGTAAGGTCTGCCCTTCGAAGCCTTGACAAAAGCGGGGGGGCATGTGCTCTTACCGCCCTATTTCCCTGCCGAATGAACCGAAGGAAGAAGGGTTCTCCATGCACCAGTACCGCACCCACAATTGCGGCCAGCTCCGGCTCTCCGATGCCGGTTCCGCCGCCCGCCTTTCGGGCTGGGTCCATCGCAAGCGCGACCATGGCAATCTGCTGTTCGTCGACCTGCGCGACCATTACGGGGTGACCCAGTGCGTGGTGGACGTCTCCAGCCCCGTCTTCCAGACCCTGGAAGCGGCCCGCCCGGAAAGCGTCATCCGCGTCACCGGCAAAGTGGTGGGCCGCAGCCCCGAAACGGTGAATTCCAAGCTGCCCACCGGCGAGATCGAAGTGCAGATCCAGGAAGTGGAGATCCTGTCGACTGCCGATGTGCTGCCCATGCAGGTGGCCGGCGACCAGGAATATCCCGAGGACATGCGCCTGCGTTACCGCTATCTGGACCTGCGCCGCGAGAAGGTGCATGCCAATATGCTGCTGCGCTCGAAGGTCATCCAGTCGCTGCGCCAGCGCATGATCGACCAGGGTTTCGTCGAATACCAGACGCCGATCCTGACCGCGTCGAGCCCCGAAGGCGCGCGTGACTATCTGGTTCCCTCGCGCCTGCATCCGGGCAAGTTCTACGCGCTGCCCCAGGCGCCCCAGCAGTTCAAGCAATTGCTGATGGTGGCCGGGTTCGACCGCTATTTCCAGATCGCCCCCTGCTTCCGTGACGAAGCCGGCCGCGCCGACCGCAGCCCCGGCGAGTTCTACCAGCTCGACTTCGAGATGAGCTTCGTCACCCAGGACGACGTGTTCAACGCCATCGAGCCGGTGCTGCATGGCGTGTTCGAGGAATTCGGCGGCGGCCGTGCCGTCACGCCCTATCCCTTCCCGCGCATCGCCTATGACGATGCCATGCTGAAATACGGCTCGGACAAGCCCGATCTGCGCAACCCGCTGATCATTTCCGACGTCACCGAAGCCTTCCGCGGCTCGAATTTCGGTATCTTCGCCAAGAATATCGACAAGGGCGCCATCGTCCGCGCCATTCCGGCGCCGGGCGCCGGTGACCGCCCGCGCAGCTTCTTCGACAAGCTGAACGACTGGGCGCGTTCGGAAGGCGCGGCGGGCCTGGGCTACATCATCTTCGCCGAGGGTGAGGCCAAGGGCCCGATCGCCAAGAACCTGGATGCCGACCGCATCGCCATGATCGCCCAGGCGACCGGCGCCAAGCCGGGCGATGCCGTCTTCTTCGTCTGCGACCGCAAGCCGGTGGCCGAGAAGTTCGCCGGTACCGTGCGTACCCGCATCTGCAACGAACTGGACCTGCTGGAAAAAGACGTCTTCAAGTTCTGCTGGACCGTCGATTTCCCGATGTACGAGCTGAACGAAGAGACCAACCAGATCGAGTTCTCGCACAACCCGTTCTCCATGCCCCAGGGCGGGCTGGAAGCGCTGGAGACGATGAACCCGCTGGAGATCAAGGCGTTCCAGTACGACATCGTCTGCAACGGCGTGGAGCTGTCCTCGGGCGCCATCCGTAACCACCGCCCCGACATCATGTACAAGGCCTTCGAGATCGCGGGCTATGACAAGGAGCATGTGGAAGAGCATTTCGGCGGCATGCTGAATGCCTTCAAGTTCGGCGCGCCGCCCCATGGCGGTTCGGCTCCCGGCGTGGACCGCATCGTCATGCTGCTGGCCGACGAGCCCAATATCCGCGAAGTCATCCTGTTCCCGATGAACCAGCAGGCCCAGGACCTGCTGATGGGCTCGCCCGCCGAGGTGGCCCCGGAAAGGCTGCGGGAGCTTCACCTGAAGCTGCACCTGCCCCAGGCCAAGAAGACCGGGCCCGATGCGGGCTCGGCGCCGCAGGGTTCGTAAGACGACGGAAGGAAGGGGAACCGGAAGGTTCCCCTTTTTTCTTGCGGGGGGTTCTCATGCGGAGGGGCTTCCTCCGGACGCCGGATTGCATCGGATGGGGTGGACTCCCACCTGCTGATTCAACAATAGGCTTCGGCTGAAGGAGCGAAGATGACGCCAAGAGAGAAGAGGTATGTCCTGGCGCCGGACTGGACTCCGCCGGGGCGTTTCTGGATGGCCTGGCCGCCCGCAGGCCCCGACCGTTCGGGCGACCGGCTGGCCGATGCCCGCAGCGCCGTCGCCGACCTGGCGCGGCATGTCGCCGAAATGGGCCCGGTGACGATGCTGGCCAATCCTTCCGAAGCCGCCGAGGTATCGCTGCGCTGCGGCGCCGGGGTGGGCGCCATGCCGGTCGATCATGATGCCTGCTCCATGCGGCTGATTGGGCCGGGTTTCCTCGTCGACGAGGAGGGCAGGCTGGCCGGCGGCGTCGATTGGGGCAGCGGATTGGTGGCCGGCGAGGTGCTGGGTCATCTGCGTCTGCCGTCCTTTCCCTGCCAGGCCGAGCTGCGGCCCGGCATCCTGGATGTGGACGGGCAGGGGACATGCCTGGTCACCGAGGACGTCCTGGCCGCGACCGGCCTGGGCAAGGAGGAGGCCGAAGAGATCCTGGCCCATTCCGCCGGCATCGAATGCGTCCTGTGGCTGAGGGGGGGATTGGTGGGCCATACCCCCGATCTCGGCCCGACGCTCGGGCGTTTCCTGGCGCCGGGGCTGGTCATGCTGCCCATGGCGAACGGCACGGGCGAGGAGGAGCATCCGGTTTATACCGAAAACCTCCGGCGTCTCCGCCGGGCTTACGATGCCCGGGGAAGGCGGATCGAGGTCGTGGAGGTGGTTCAGCCCAAACGCCGCGAGACCGCCCCCGACGGTACGCCGCTGCCGTTGAGCTATGCCAATTGCTTCGTCGGCGACGGCATCATCCTGCTTCCCGCCTTCGAGGACGGGCGCGACGACATGGCCTATGACGCCGTCGTCTCGGCGATGATGGATCACAAGGTGATCTCCTTCCCGGTGCTCGACCTGATCTATGGCGGCGGCGGATTGGGGGCCGCCATCCTCGCCCAGCCCAAGGTCGCGCCGTCCTGACCGTTTCCCACACGCAGCCATGCAAGGGGGCTGGTGGAGCGCTGCGGTGGCGCTATATTGGAGGATAGTGATCTGAAGGAGCGGACATGACGGGTGTGATCTTGGCAAGGACCGGGGTTATGGGCGGGGCTGTGGCGATGGCCTTGCTGGCCGGTCTGGGCGCGGCGCAGGCTGCCAATCTGACCCCTCATCGCGCCGTCTATCAGATGAGCCTGGCTTCGACCCAGACGTCGAGCGGCATCTCCGCCGCCACCGGCACCATGAGCTATGAATTCAGCGACAGCTGCGACGGCTGGACGGTCCAGAACCGGACCACCCTGCTGCTGGCCTATACCGAGGGCGGGCAGGTCGAAAGTACCTGGGACTTCGCCACCTGGGAAGCCAAGGACGGGCTGAACTACCGTTTCCGGGTCCGCTCCACCCGCGACGGCGTGCTGACTGAACAGGTCAGCGGCACGGCGCGCCTGGACGGCCCCAACCAGGGCGGCGAGGCCATCTTCGAACAGCCCGAAATGCGCATGGAACTGCCGCCGGGAACGCTCTTCCCGACCCAGCACACCACCGGCCTGCTCAAGGCGGCGGCGGGGGACGGGCGTTTCCTCTCGGACGTCGTCTTCGACGGGTCGAGCGAGGACAATCCGTTCTTCGTCGGCACAGCCATAGCCGGCCGCCAGCCCGCAGAGCCCGGCGGTACCGCCTCGGCATCAGGGGTCTTGTCCCATCCGCTGCTGGCCGCGCCCTCCTGGCGCATGGTCATGGCCTTCTTCCCGGCCGAGGACAACGCGGAACAGCCCGATTACGAAGTCTCGCTGCGCTATCACGAGAATGGCGTGGCGCAGGAGCTGGTCCAGAATTTCGGCAATTTCTCCCTGCGCGGACGGCTGGAAAGCCTGGAGGCCCTACCCAGGCCCGATTGCTGATCCGCGATATCGGAGAGGACGGGTGCGCAACGGGAGCGGGAAGAACCGCCTGGAAACTTGATCCCGCGCAAGGTCGTCGCCAGATTCCGGGGTAGACTGGCGGCATGGACAAAGCGATGGAGACTTCCCCCACAGCCGTTGCGCCCGCCGACGTTGCCCCGCAGGGGGCGGCGCCCCGGCGCTTCCGTTTGCTGTATCTCTGCCTGGGCTGGCTGTGCGTTGGCCTGGGCGTGATCGGGGCGGTATTGCCGGTCATGCCCACCACGCCTTTCCTGCTGGTGGCCCTGTGGGCCTTTTCCCGCTCTTCCCAGCGCTTCCATGACTGGCTCTACCATCATCCCCGCTTCGGGCCGACCCTGCGGGCCTGGCGGCGGCATCGGGTCATTCCCGCCCGCGCCAAGCTGACCGCCTTGGCCGCCATGGTGGCCAGTCTGACCTATGTCAGCTTCTTCGTCGCCGAGAGCTGGATACTGCCTGCCGTCATCGCCGCTTTCATGTCCATGCCGGCGGCCTTCATCCTTTCTTGTCCCTCTTCCGTTCCCGCCGAAACGGAAAGCTGACCCCTTCCACCCCCCTGTCCGGCCCTTTTCCTAGCATTTCTGCGCTTTGCCGCACGGAAAGCACTGGACGAAAGAGGCGCTACACGGTAACAGGGCCTTTCTGTTCCCGTTCAAGGATGCACACATGAACAAGAGTGAACTTGCCGCTGCCGTTGCCCTGTCGTCCGGTCTGACCGTCAGCGACAGCACCAAGGCCGTCGATGCCGTCTTCGCTGCCATTTCCGACAGCCTGAAGAACGGCGAAGAAGTACGCCTGGTCGGTTTCGGCAGCTTCAGCGTGGCCGAACGTGAGGCGCGCCAGGGGAAGAATCCCCGCACCGGCGAGACCATTGAGATCCCCGCTGCCAAGGCCGTCAAGTTCAAGGCCGGCACGCAGCTCAAGGACGCCGTCAACGAGTGACGCTTCCAAGCGACGGGCGCCGCGCATTCCTGTACGGCGCCCGTGCTGGCCAGAGCCCCCGGATGGGGGCTTTTTTTATGCGCTTCCCGTTTTATACGCTTCCCTGCGTGGGCCTTGCCTTCACATATCTGATCTGTCCGTCCGCCAGGCGTCCCGCCTCCTGCCAGCCCTGGCGGCGGTAGAAGTCATGGGCGCGCAAGGCGGGATCGCCGCCGGTGGCGAGCCAGATTTCCTCGTTCTGCCGGAACAGCCAGTCCTCCGCCCTGTGCAGCAGGGCCTTGCCCAGGCCTCGGCCCTCATGGGCGGGATGGACGAAGAGAGCGAAGACCGCATTCCCCCGCGCCATGGCGAAGGCCACGGGCTCGCTGCCGCTTTCCGCGATCCAGGCGCGGGCCGTGCCGGCGCGCAGCATTTCCGCGACGCTTTGCAGGGTGACGCCGATGGCGGCCAATTCCTCGATGGATTGGTGGTTCTCGCGGACGCTGGTGCGGATGGCGAAAAGGGCGGGGGCGTCGGCTTCGGTGGCGGGGCGGATCTGGGGCTGGTCTGCGGCCATCGCGGTCGTTCCTGCAAAAGAAAAAGCCCGCCTATGGCAGCAGGCGTCACATGTGACGCAAGCAGCGATCAGCGGCCGTTGAGGCGCGCGCCAAGGGCAGAGGGCCAGCATATAAAATTAGAGCGCGACGCAGATTTACTGTGTCACGCTCTAAGAAGAGGTTGGCTTTTCGCCAAGTAACAAAAGGTTTTAGTGGATGTTTTTTCCGCCGATCCGGGTGACGAAGCCCGATTCGTCGGTTTCCACTTCGCCCTTCTTTTCTTCCTCGGCGGAGGCTTTCTTGCGCGGGCGGCGGGCGGGCGCCTTGCGCGCCGGCTTCTTGCCTTCCTCCGGGGCAGGGGTCTCGGCCGGGGGCGGCTCCAGCTGGAATTCCGGCTGGGCGGCTTCCGGTGCCGGAGTCTCGGCCGGGGCGGGAGCGGGCGTGACGGCGGGAGGCTGGGTGTCCTGCGGCACCGCCTTGGCGGTGCGGCGCGGTCCCAGTCCGGCCTTAACCGCGTCGCTGACCTTCTTCGCAGGCGGCTGCGGAGCGGGCGGCGTCTGCTGGGGCGCAGGACGGGCCGGGGCTTCCTGGCGCGCCTGCTGGCGCAGCGCGGCCGGCTGGCCGGCCTGCGGGGCAGGGGCGTCGGGCACGTCGAGGCCGCGGCGGCGCGCCCAGTCACGGCCCTGGTCGGTCAAGCTGATGACCGGATCCTGTTCCGAGAAATCGCGGGCGATATAGCGGTTGTGGTGCAGACCGGCAAGAACCGGACCGATCCGTTCGGGCGGCAGGGCGCTGCCCTGGGCGAAGATGCTCTGGCGGGTCGAGCCGCCCAGGCGGCACAATTCGCGAAGGGCTTGGTTGCCGTAATCGGCGGAGGAGATCCTGGTCTCGTTCATGCCATCGCAATCCGAAGGCGCGTCTTCCGCAAAAGCGCGGCACGCAACATGGCGCAAGTCCCGCCGAATGAGGCGCGGTCCTGGACCGGGCATTATACCTGCGGGATCGTGAATTGGGAATGAATGGCGGAAGTGACGGGGCTCGAACCCGCGACCTCTGGCGTGACAGGCCAGCGCTCTAACCAACTGAGCTACACCCCCGCAGCGTCAGGGCGCCTCTTCTATCAATGCTTTGGTTCCAAGGCAAGAGGAAAAATTGGCCGGATGCGCCATGCATCCTGCAAAGGCAGGATAACACCATTGGCCGGTTTGAACGAACCCGTATGGCATGCAGGATATGGCCCAGCACACCGAACGGAAAGATGTCAGGAGGACTTCGATGAAATCTCACCTGCTTCGCCTGCCCGGACTAGCAATTGCCGGCTTCGCCCTGGCCGCCGCCGGGGCCACCGATGCGGTGGCACAACAACAAAGTGAACGGGTTTCCGCCGGCGCCGTCATGGCCGGCACGCCCTATTTCTCGGGCAGCCTGGGCTATACCTTCCCGCAGAACGGCGACATGGCGACGGGCAGCCTGGGCATGGATAACGGCATCAACGCCAATGCCGCCTTGGGTTGGGATTTCGGCCGCCCCGGCAGCGGTCCCCGCGTCGAGGCCGAAGTCGCCTTCCGCCGCAACGGCGTCAGCGACGGCGGCGATGTCGACATCTGGAGCGGCATGGCCAATGCCTATTGGGATTTCGATTTCGGCATGCCGATCCGTCCCTATGTGGGCGGGGGCGTCGGCATCGCGCGGGTGGATTATCGCGGCGTCACCGGGCCGGGTGGCGAATACATGACCGGCGATTCCAGCGATTTCGCCTGGCAGGCCATGGCGGGGGCGTCCTGGAGCGTGAATGAACGCACCGACCTCTATGGCGGCTGGCGCTACTTCAATGTGCCCGACAGTTCGGCCAATACGGCGCTCGGCAGCGTCAATGTCGACGACCTCGACAGCCATGCCATCGAGGTGGGCGTGCGCTGGCGCTTCTGATCAGGTGTTTCCCGCAAGGCAGATCGTGTAGGATTCGGCGATCCGGCGTAAGGAGACGAAGATGGCCGAGATCGTCAATCTGAACCGTTATCGCAAGGCCCGGCGGCGAGCCGAGGAGGCCCGCAAGGCCGAAGAGAACCGGGTCCGCTTCGGGCGCAGCAAGGCCGAGCGCGACAAGCAGCGACGGGAAAACGATCTGCGTGAAAAGCAATTGGACGACAAGGTAGTCGACGACGACACTCGTATCGAGTGAAGAAAGAAGAGGCCGCCCGACAGATCCGGGCGGCCTCTTCCGCTTTCCCTTTCCGCCTCGACGTTGTATCAAATCCCTCAGGCTTCTCGGGCCCGCCCGGCTTGTCCGGGCAATGGGGCCAAGGAATGGGGGACGAGGTGTCCAAGGCTATGGTTATGATGCGCCGGGCGCGGCAGGTGATCGCGGGGATGGGGGGCGCGGCGCTGCTCGCGGGATGTGTCGCGGCTCAGGATCCCGATGCCTTCTGGAGCGATTCCGCCTATTGGAGCGGCGGTCATTCCGACCGGGCCATCGTGGCCGTGGCCAAGGGCGATTATGCTGAAGCCGAGCGCCAGGCCGCGCAGGCTCTGCGCGACCACCCCAACGATCCTTATGCCTTGCTGGCTGCGGCCATCTCCTTCGACCAGAGCGGCCGCCCCAATCTCGCCCGGCAATATTACGAGACGATCCTGGCCCTGCAGCCGAGCGGCAATGTCGCCATCGGAACGGGGGCGGGGCCGCGCCCGATCGTCGATGTCGCCGGGGAACGCCTGGCGGCTCTCGAGGCCCTGCCGCGTCATGGGGCGGCATTGCCGCAGAATAGTCCGGCTTCTCCCCGCGCGGTCGCGGCGGCCCATCGGGCGGAAATCCCCGGCCAGGACCCGGTGGTCCAGCGCTTCCTGATCATGGCCCGGCTGCTTGATGAAGGGCTGATGACGCGGGACGAATACGACCGCCGCCGCAATGCCAATATCGGTGCGCTGCTGCCCTATTCCTCGCTTCCTCCGGCGGCGGGGCTCGACCGGCCCGTGCCGGGTGGCGACGAAGTGGCCCAGCGCCTGCGCGCCATCGGGCAGGCGCTGGAACGCGGCGCGGTGACGCCGCGCGAACATGGGGCGGAACGGAATGTCATTCTCGATGCGCTGATGCCGGCACAGGCGCGGGAACAGGCGGCCCCGCCGCCGAGGCCGAGGGACGTGCTCGAGGTTGCCCAGGCGATGGGGCGGCTCGAGCGCCTGCGCGAGGACGATCTGATCACCGATCCGGAATATCTGCGCGAAAAGGTCGCCCTCGAAGGGATACAGATGCAATTGGCCGGGGAACCGACGCCGGAAGAAGCCGGGGTCGTCCTGTTGCCGACTTCCATCCTGCCGAACGGCGCTCCGCCCGCCTCGGCCACGTCTCCGGCGCCGCCGCCGTCGAAACCCGCGGCTACCGCCCGGCCGGCACCGGCCAGAACGCCCGCGGCCGTGACGGCCCTGCATCTCGCCTCCTTGCGGTCAGAAAGCCAGGCGCGCCGGGAATGGGAATCGCTGAAGAAACGTTTCCCCGAATTGCTGGACCCGCTGCACTTGACGGTGGCGCGGGTCGATCTCGGGGACGGGAAGGGCGTCTTCCATCGCGTCATGGCCGGACCGGTCACGGCGGCCCAGGCCGAGACCTTGTGCCGCGAGTTCAGGCAGCGGCGGCAATTCTGCGAACCGGGCAGCCTCGAGTGATTTTCGGGCATGTGACAATTTTCTGAAAAACCCGTTGACAGGGGGCGGTGGGAAGGACAACATAGCCACCTCGCCGGACGGACCGGGTGACCGGTTGGTACGGCGGGCCAGAGTTTTCGAAAGGCTCCCGGTTCCGGGGGCGGCGCTTTGAGCGCCACGTTCTTTGACAAGTGAAGAC
>NZ_SBHN01000033.1:25703-26231 GCF_006980715.1 Telmatospirillum sp. J64-1 | reverse complement strand
GCGCTGATAGGCAAGCAACTGCGACGGCGCCACCACCGGCGCCGGCACGGCCGGGGCCTGCTCGGCCGCGTCCGCCAGCAGCTTGCGCTCCAGCGCTCTCCGGGCCTTCGGGGGGAGGCTGGAAACATGATAGTGGTACTGCAGCCCACCATCCCCTTTGACTTCTCGGACTTTCCAGCCGTCTCGAGCAGCCTTGCGTGTCAGCCCACTTTTGGAGGTGGGCAGATCAAGGATGCCAGCTCTAGCGGCCTCCACTAACGCTGTGGCGCTGTACCAAGCCTCAGTCATGGCGCCCTCCCTTGAAGCCGCATATCCTGATTGCTTTCACAACCAATGCGCGGAGACGCCATGTCGTTTGCCGGATATGCCAGCAAGGCCATTGCTCTGACAGAGGAACTTTCCGCCGGGTGGTCCGAAGAGGATTATCGGGCGCTCCGGGAAGCCTTCCACAAGATGACCCTTCCGAAGTGGGATGAGTGGCGAGCAACTCAGCAGCCCGCTGTAGCTGCTTTTGCCGCTGCAACTCCA
>NZ_SBHN01000033.1:0-25693 GCF_006980715.1 Telmatospirillum sp. J64-1 | reverse complement strand
GAAGCGGCAGCTCTTCTGCGTCGGGCCGACAGATTGCAGCAGCATCTTGGGGCGTCGTATCGAGATATGGCCGGCCTTGCAGGGCTGGAATACCAACGCCTGCAAGAAGAGGTTCCGGCTTACAATCCGGACGAGGTTCTCCCTCCGGATTGGACCCATGTGTGGCGGGTGGCACTCGATTGCCTAGCGCGAAACTCTTGATCATGCCGCACCTCCGAACAGCGGCAGTTCGGCGACCAGGCGCTTCTGTTCGTTTTCCGCCTTCTGGATGAACAGCCACAACTGGCCCAGCCGGGCGAACTGCAATTCGCGACCTTCGATCAGGCGGCAGCCAGACGCTTCGGCCAGACCGGCCAAAAGGATCGTGTTCCCCAAGGCTTGGCAGAAAGCCGGAACCAGTTCAGCGGGGAAGCGGTTGGGCCGGGTGGCGCCGGTCCAGCTGTCGATCTGGGCCTTGGTGACCTCGCGGCCTACCAAGCCGGAAACGAGAGAGGCGATCTGGTCGCGGTCGAACGGGCAGGCGCGGATCGCCTTGTTCAGCAGAGCACGCAGACGCTGGTCGTAATCGAGGGCGCCCGGTTCGGGCTCCGGCTGAACAGGCACTTCGATCAGGTCTTCTTTCTGGCCCAGTAGATCCAGAAAGGCCATCTGGCGCGGGTCTTCCGCCCGGCGCCGTCCCTTCTTCATGGTCATCAATCCCTCCGCTTTCTGCTTCTTGATGGAGGAGGAAAAAAGGCCGGACGCACCGTTTTGCGCGCTGATGCGCCCGGCCAGGAGCCCAGGCCAACTGGCCCAGGGGGAGAAAATGACGGTATTCATTGGTCACCCGCCGCAGGCGTCAGATGTGACGCCAAGCCTCTGGCCGTCGCCATGCGCTGGCGGCGCTCCTCGATGCGTTTGCGGGTGTCCGCTTCGCGCTTGGCCTTGGCCTCTGCGCTCAGGGCCGGACGGGGGGTAGTCAGGGTGCAAAGCGCCACATCTGGCGCAAAGTTGACTGTCACACCCAGCATCGCGGCCCACTGGAACAGTTCAGGTGCCGTGCAGACCTGCCCCTCGGCCTCTATGCGCTGCAGCTTGCGCCGCGACCACCCCAACCGTGCCGCCAGGGCATCCTGGGTCAGGCCCAGCGCTTCACGGCGCTTGATCAGCGCCGAATGCAGGGCTGCGTAATATGCATCCCAGCCGGCCATGGTTATGCGGCCTCGCGGAGTTGCATATTGCTCTCCGGTTTTTGGCTGCTACGATTGGCCTTGGAACGACGGGTCTTTGGTGTGCCGTCGGGGTTATAGCGGTCGGGCCAGATTTCCGAGGGATGCTTATCCAGCATCTTGGCGATACGTCTCTCGACCGCCGGCCACTGCTTCCGCAGGCAGACGCTGATGGCGGTGTAGTGGTAGCCCCAACGTTCGGAAAGCTTTTCGAGCGAACCCTCGCGCTGGCGCAGGGCTGCCTTGATATCTTCCGGGTGCATGCCTTTGGCCGCTCGCTTCATCGGCTCTCCTAACCGGCCCTGCCAGGCCGGTTTTTTCGCGGTGTTCATGTTCAGGTTCTAGAATGAACATACAAAGATTTCTTGGTTCTATCAACAAGAAATCTTGGTAACACCAGGAAAAGCCCGTCACGGGCAGCCGATCCAGTAAGTGATTGATTTAGTTGAATTAAACTGGTGTTTCCTGCTCCACACCACTGTCGAGAACACGGAAACACCTTGAAAATTGGGTGTTGCAGGACATGGAATTCCGGGATCGGCTGCGTGCAGTTCGCGAAAAACTTGGTTCGCAAAAGGCGGCCGCTGACCTGGTAGGGGTTAGCGTCACTACATGGCAGTCCTACGAGGCGGGCGTCTCAGAGCCGAAAAGCAGCGCCCTTGCCCGTCTTTGCCAGCTAGGAATCAATCCTGTTTGGCTTTTGACTGGATTAGGGGAAATGGAAGGATCTGGTGAAACTGCACGCGGCCACGTTCAGCCACTCGGTTCTACCGTGAAGCTTCCGATTTATGATGCCGCACTGTCATTGGGTTTTGGCAATACAAATGGAAGTGCCAAAATTCTTGATGAATTTGATGTGCCTGAGTCTTACCTCAGAGACCACCTCAAAGCGTCTTCATCTAGTGTCGTTGGTGTATACATGCGAGGAGACAGCATGGAGCCAACTTTATTTGATGGAGACATAGCAATTATAGACACGTCATCACAAGAACTTCGAGATGATGTTTATGCATTCCGCTTGGCTGATGAGGGGTATATTAAAAGACTTCAGCTGCGAGGGCATAAATTGCTAGTCGCTAGCGACAACTCCGCCTATCCCGCATGGGAAATTGACCGTCGTGACGCAGCTTCAGGCTTACAGATTTTTGGCCGCGTAGTTGGCTCGATACGCAAGACCTGATGGAGCCAAGCAATGTTGATAACGATCCTGCTGATACTGATCGTCTGCATCCTGTTGTTCGGTGCTGCCGCAGTGAAGGGCGTCTTCGTGCGCCTCTTCGGCCTGCTCGCTGGTATATGTGCCGTACTTTTAGTCGGCGTAGCTTTGGGTGGAGCGAAGGAGTTATTCGAAAGCAAAGAGGTTAGATTATGCCGAGAAGCTCTCAATGAGGTATGGCCAGGAGAAAGAAAAATCACAGACATAAGCCACCACATGAATGATCGCTATTACCCGAAAAAAATCTCTGTCTCTCTATGGCTCTCAGAAAAAGGAGAGGAACAGGTTATGTACTGTGACTACATAAAAGAGAGCTTCTGGAGAACCTCTTTAACTAAGGTTGGATATTCACATAATCGCGATGGGGCTGAAAAGGTGGGGTTAGCTGAAAGCCTCATTCGGCGAGAGTTGAAATAGCGACGGCAGACTTTGTCCCAAGGCAGCCACTCTCCCTCAGATTTTATCCAAAAGCTCTCACCGCATAGCCCATTTTTGCGCATTTTTCGTCCAAAAGGCTGCCGCCCTACTAACGCCCGAAACGTCAGCCTTTCTGCGCCTCTCGGCCTATTCCAGGCCCTTCCCCGTGATTCCAAAAATGATCACCTCCCCACAGGGAGAGGCGGGCCAAAGGACAAACTTCCGGGGCCTGGGGCCCAAGGCCCCAGCGGGTTTGGGCGGAGCCCATGAAGTCCTCTTTATTTCCAGGGGATTGCCCTTAACCATAGCGGCTATGGGGCCGCGTCCTCCAAACTCTCTCTCTCTCTTTACGTCCCGCAGAAGGTCTGCAAGACGCGCTCGTGCGGCTGGGGCGGTTCGGCGTAATGGGCGAAGTCCGGCTGGTCGTCATAGGGCTTCGACAGGACGGTCAGCAATTCCTCGAAGGGCGCGAAATCGTGCCTTTCCACGGCGGCCGAAATGACGGCTTCGATGCGGTGGTTACGCGGGATGAAGGCGGGGTTGACCTTGCGCATCATCTCCTGGCGCGTGGCGGCGTCCTGGGGTTCCTGGCTCAACCGCTTGCGCCAGGATGCGATCCAGTCGTCGAAGGCGGCGGGATTGGTGGCGAACAGCTTCCGCAGCGCCTCGTTTCCCTCCGGCCCGGCGGCGGCTTTGACCAAATGGCGGAAGGTGAGGGTGAAGTCGGCCTTGGCCTCGCTCATGGCGGCCAGTAGTTCGCGGGCGAGGTCGATATCTTCTTCCCGTTCCGTGAACAGGCCCAGCTTGCGCCGCAGCCCGCCGTGGAAGGCCTTTTCGAACTTCTCCGCGAAGCCGCGAAGGATGTCCTGCGCCTCGGCGATGGCCGTGTCCTGGTCCTGCGAGAAAAGCGGCAGCAGGGTTTCGGCCAGCCGCGTCAGGTTCCACTGGGCGATCTTCGGCTGGTTGGCATAGGCGTAGCGCCCGGCATGGTCGATGGAACTGAACACCGTTCCGGGATGGTAGGCATCCATGAAGGCGCAGGGGCCGTAATCGATGGTCTCGCCGGAGATGGAGGTGTTGTCGGTATTCATCACGCCATGGATGAAGCCGACCAGCATCCATTGCGCGACCAGCGCGGCTTGGCGCGCGGTTACCTGTTCCAGCAGGGCATGATAGGGCCGGTCGCCGTCGGCCAGCTGCGGGTAATGCCGGGCGATGACGTGATCGGCCAGCAGGCGCAGCGCTTCCTCGTCACCGCGCGCGGCAAAGAACTGGAAGGTGCCGACGCGGATATGGCTGGAGGCGACGCGGGTCAGCACGGCGCCCGGCAGCAGCGTCTCGCGCATAACCGCCTCGCCGGTGGTCACGGCGGCCAGGGCGCGGGTGGTCGGGATGCCGAAGGCGGCCATGGCCTCGCTGACGATATATTCGCGCAGGACGGGCCCCAGGGCGGCGCGCCCGTCACCCCGGCGGGAGAAGGGAGTGCGGCCCGATCCCTTGAGGTGGATGTCCCGCCGCTGGCCGTCCCGGTCGATCACTTCGCCCAGCAGGATGGCGCGCCCGTCGCCCAGTTGCGGCACGAACTGGCCGAATTGATGGCCGGCATAGGCCATGGCGATGGGTTCGGCCCCTTCCGGAACCCGCGCGCCCGCCAGGACCGCGACTCCTTCGGGGCTGGCGAGCCAGTCGGGATCGAGGCGCAGATGCAGCGCCAGGTCCCTGTTCACCCGGATCAGTGCCGGTTCTGCCACCGGAGTGGGGGCGATACGGGCATAGAAGCGGTCGGGAAGACGGGCATAGCTGTTGTCGAAGGGAAAATGAGACGTCACGGGAAGGGGCTTTCAGATACTGGACGAAGGAAGGCTCAAGAGAGGATAGGTCGGTCTCGTTCGGCGTAAAACAAGAGGCGAGGGCAGGAGCGTCGCGCCGATGACGGTTTCCGATTCTTCAACAATATGTTCCATTCCAGCCGTCTTCTGAACAAAGGGAAATCCCTGCATGTTGAGGGAAGGAAAAGGCAGGGCGTGCTGTGGCGCCCATCATCCCCGAGAACAGGAGACAGATATGACACGCCAGGCACTTTCGGAGGCTTCCACGCCTTCGGCTCTTCCCTTCTTCGATGAGAAGCTGGCGCCGCTGGCCTATCCGCTGGTGCGCATCACGGCGGGCCTGCTGCTGATCCCCCATGGCGCGCAAAAGCTGTTCGGCTGGTTCGGCGGTCACGGCCTGGCCGGTACCGGCCAGTTCTTCGCCACGCAGCTCGGCTTGCAGCCCGGTCTTCTGTTCGCCGGTCTCGCCGGTTTCGTGGAGTTCTTCGGCGGGCTGGCCCTGGTGCTGGGATTGCTCACGCGGCCGGCCGCGCTTGGCGTGGCGATCCTGATGGCCGTGGCGGTCTTCGCCGTCCACCTGCCCAATGGCTTCTTCGCCAGCAATGGCGGCTATGAATTTCCCTTGATGTGGGGCCTGATCGCGCTCGCCATCTTCATGCGCGGCGGCGGGCGCTACTCGCTGGATGCCAAGTTGCGGCTGCCCTTCTGAATAAGAGAGGGCGGGCTGAAGAAAAGAAAAGGCGGGCCCACAAGGCCCGCCTTTTTCATTCCTTCACGCCGAAGATGGCGTAATTGACGTCCAGGTCGTCGGTCACCCGCCATTCGTCGGTGGTCAGGCTGTAGGAGAAGCCGCGCATGTCGCGCACGACGATGCCGCTATTGCGCATCAGGCGCGCCAGTTCCGCCGGTTTGAAGAACTTCCGCCAGTCATGGGTTCCGCGCGGCAGCCAGCGCAGGATGTATTCAGCCCCGATGATGGCAAGCGCGAAGCCCTTGACGCTGCGGTTGATGGTGGCGGCGAAGACCGGCGCGCCCGGTTTGGCGAGTGCGGCGACGGCATTCATGAAGGTTTCGGGATCGGCGACATGCTCGATCACTTCCATGGCGAGGACCACGTCGAAGCTTTCGCCGTTCAATTGTTCGGGCGTGGCGACGCGGTAGTCGATGTCGAGCCCACCCGCAGCGGCATGGACCTTGGCGACGCCGATATTCTTTTCGCCCGCATCGATGCCGGTGACGGTGAAGCCGAGCCGTGCCATGGGTTCTGCGATGAGCCCGCCGCCGCAGCCGATGTCGATCAGGGTCAGGCCCTCGAAGGGACGTTCCGCCTTGGGGTCGCGGCCGAAATGGGCGGCAAGGCGGTCGCGCAGGAAGGCCAGGCGGGCGGGATTGAATTTGTGCAGCGGCTTGAAGTCTCCGGTCGGGTCCCACCATTGCTCGGCGATCGCTGCGAAATGGGCGATCTCTTCCGGTGCTGCGGTGCTGCCCAAGGCGGGCTTGACCTGGGGGGCTGAAGTGGTTTCAGCGGCGATTTTCGCCATGTCTAGGCTCCTTTGGGGCTGCGCTGGCCCGGTCTTGCTTCCCTCGCGCCGACAGAGTATGTATGGGCGCCTTCTGGGCGGCAACCCAGGAATGTTTGCCGTGGGCGGAGTCGCCGCGGCGACGGTCTCTAGAGATTAAAGATAGTCGGGCCGCGCAGGTCCGACAGCAGGATTCAGGGGAAATTCCCAATGGCTCGCATCGTGATGAAGTTCGGTGGCACCTCTGTCGGCGACATCGAGCGCATCAAGAACGTCGCCCGCCGCGTCAAGGCCGAGGTGGACCGGGGCAACGAAGTCGCCGTGGTGGTTTCGGCCATGTCCGGCGTGACCAACCAGCTGGTCGATTACTGCACCCAGATTTCGCCGGTCTACGACGCCCGCGAATATGACGCAGTGGTCTCGACCGGCGAGCAGGTGACCACCGGCCTGCTGGCGATGGCCTTGCAGGAACTGGGCGTCGATGCCCGCTCCTGGACCGGCTGGCAGATTCCGCTGCGCACCGACGGCGCCCATGGCAAGGCGCGTATCCAGTCCATCGAATGCGACGAACTGGTCAGCCGCATGCAGCGCGGCCAGGTGGCCGTGGTCGCGGGCTTCCAGGGCATCGGCCCGGACAACCGCATCGCCACTTTGGGCCGCGGCGGATCGGATACCAGCGCCGTCGCCCTAGCCGCCGCCCTGCAGGCCGACCGCTGCGATATCTACACGGATGTGGATGGGGTCTACACCACCGATCCTCGTATCGTTGCCAAGGCGCGCAAGCTGGATAAGATCACTTATGAGGAAATGCTGGAACTGGCCTCGGTTGGTGCCAAGGTGCTGCAGACCCGTTCGGTCGAGATGGCGATGAAGCACCGCGTGCGCGTCCAGGTCCTGTCGAGCTTCATCGACGCCCCCGGCACTTTGGTTTGTGATGAGGATGAGATCGTGGAACAGGAACTGGTGAGCGGCATCGCCTATAGCCGCGACGAGGCGAAGATCACCCTGGTCAATGTGCAGGACCGCCCCGGCGTCGCTGCGACCATCTTCGGCCCGCTGGCCGATGCCAATATCAACGTGGACATGATCGTGCAGAACGTGTCGGAAGACGGCGCGACCACCGACATGACCTTCACCGTCACCAATGCCGACCTCAGCCGCGCCGTCAAGGTGCTGGAAGAGCGCAAGTCGGAACTGAACTACGAGCGCCTGACCCAGGACAGCAACGTGGTCAAGGTTTCGGTCATCGGCGTGGGCATGCGCAGCCATGCCGGTGTCGCCAAGACCATGTTCCAGACCCTGGCGGAAAAGGGCATCAACATCCAGGTCATCTCTACCTCCGAGATCAAGGTCAGCGTCCTGATCGCCGAGGAATACACCGAGTTGGCGCTGCGTGCCCTGCACACCGCCTACGGTCTGGATGCCGCCTGAAGTGACCATGAGTTCCGCGCAAGCTCGTCTTGAGTCCTTGTGGCAACGGGGCCGGGAATTTCTCGGCACCGAATTCGCCATCATGGGCGGGGCCATGTCCTGGATTTCCGAACGGAATCTGGTCGCGGCCATTTCCAACGGTGGCGGTTTCGGCGTCATTGCCTGCGGTTCGATGACGCCGGAGCTGCTGAAGGCCGAGATCCTGGGCACCCAGGCCCTGACCGACAAGCCTTTCGGCGTCAACCTGATCACCATGCATCCGCTGCTCGACGAATTGATCGACATCTGCGGTGAATTGGGGGTCGGGCATGTCGTCCTGGCCGGCGGATTGCCGAGCGCCTCGTCGATCAAGCGCATCAAGGAGCATGGTGCCAAGGTGCTGTGCTTCGCTCCCGCCGTGGCCTTCGCCCGCAAGCTGGTGCGCAGCGGCGCCGATGCCCTGATCATCGAGGGAACCGAGGCGGGCGGCCATATCGGTCCGGTTTCGACCAGCGTGCTGGTGCAGGAAATCCTGCCCGCCGTGTCCGAGGTTCCGGTCTTCGTTGCGGGCGGCATCGGCCGGGGCGAAGCGATGCTGTCCTATCTCGAGATGGGCGCCGCCGGCTGCCAGTTGGGCACCCGCTTCGTCTGCGCCACCGAATGCATCGCTCATCCCAATTTCAAGCAGGCCTTCATCCGCGCCGCCGCGCGCGATGCGGTGCCGACCGTCCAGGTAGACCCGCAATTTCCGGTGATTCCTGTCAGGGCGCTTGCCAATCAGGGCACACGCCGTTTCATTGAATACCAGCACGAGGTGCTGGCGCGCTTCAAGGCCGGGGAACTGGACCAGAAGAAGGCTCAGCTGGAAATCGAGCATTTCTGGGCCGGTGCCTTGCGCCGCGCGGTGATCGAGGGTGATGTCGAGAATGGCTCGGTGATGGCCGGGCAGAGTGTTGGTATGGTGACACGCGAACAACCGACGGCGGAAATCCTGCGGGAACTCGTCGATCAGGCGCTTTCGGCCCTGGCGGCGCGTGATTCCGCATCCGTCTTTGCCTGAATGTAACAGGGGAGTGACATGTTGACCTCGGCTTCGGTGTCGCGTCGGCTTCTAGGGCGCCTGCGTGACGTCATGGCCGGGGGCGGCTCGGCGCAGGAACGGCTGAACAATGTCGTCAAGCTGATCGCCGCCGACATGGTGGCCGAGGTCTGTTCCTGCTATGTCATGCGTGCCGGCGAAGTGCTGGAACTCTTCGCCACCGAGGGTCTGCAGCAGGGCGCCGTCCACCAGACCCGCCTGCGGGTGGGCGAGGGCCTGATCGGCGATATCGCCGCACATGCCCGTCCGCTGGCGCTGGCGGATGCGCAATCCCATCCCAACTTCGCCTATCGTCCGGAAACGGGCGAAGAAATTTTCCACTCCCTGATGGGCGTGCCGATCATCCGCGGCGGCCGCGTGATCGGCGTGCTGGCGGTGCAGAACCGTACCCGGCGCCATTACCAGGACGAGGAGGTGGAAACCCTCGAAACGGTGGCGATGGTTCTGGCTGAATTGGTGGCCGGGGGCGAGCTGATCCGGCGCGAGGAATTGCTGCCCATCGACGGCTTGGCGGTGCTGCCTTTGCGCATGGAGGGCGTACGGCTGAATGCCGGGCTTGGCATGGGCACGGCGGTGCTGCACCAGCCGCGCATCGCCGTGCAGAAATTCGTCGCCGAAGATCCCAATGCCGAGCTGGAACGCCTGCGCCGCGCCTTGGGCGAGATGCATCTGAAGCTCAAGGAATTGTTCTCCTCGGCCGATCTGGCCGAAGGGGGCGAGCATGTGGACATCTTCGAGACCTACCGCATGTTCGCCGAGGACGCGGGCTGGATCAGCAAGATTTCCGAGGCGATCCGCACCGGCCTGACGGCCGAGGCGGCGGTGCAGAAGGTGCATGACGACACCCGCCTGCGCATGAACCAGGTCATCGACCCCTATATCCGCGAACGCCTGCACGATCTGGAAGACCTGGCCAACCGCCTATTGCAGCATCTGACCGGCGACGGCGGCACCGCCGCCGAACGCGATTTACCCGACGATGTGGTGCTGGTCTGCCGCTCGATGGGGCCGACCGAACTCCTCGATTACGACCGCCAGCGCCTGCGTGGGCTGGTCTTCGAGGAAGGCTCGCCGACCATGCATGTGGCCATCGTCGCCCGCGCCCTGGACCTGCCGGTGGTCGGGCGCGTCAAGGACGTGCTGTCGAAGATCGAAACCGGCGATCTGGTCATCGTCGACGGCGATAACCAGCAGGTCTTCATCCGCCCGGGTGACGATGTGCAGGAAGCCTTTGCCACCGCCCTGGTGGCGCGGCAGGCCAAGAAAGCCTCCTATGCCGCCCTGCGCGACGAACCGGCGGTGACGCTGGACGGCCAGCACGTGACCCTGATGCTGAATGCCGGTCTGCTGGTCGATCTCCAGCATCTGAAGGACATGGGGGCCGACGGCATCGGCCTCTACCGCACCGAAATTCCCTTCATGGCGCGTCCGTCCTTGCCCGACGTGCCGGCGCAGACCATGCTTTACCGCAAGATCATCGATCAGGCCGAGGGCAAGCCGGTGGTCTTCCGCACGCTGGACGTGGGCGGGGACAAGCTGCTGCCTTATTGGAACGCCGACGGTGAGGACAATCCCGCCTTGGGCTGGCGCTCGATCCGCATCACCCTGGACCGGCCGGCGGTCATGCGCCACCAGCTGCGCGCCCTGATCCGCGCCGCCGAGGGGCGGGAATTGCGCATCATGTTCCCGATGATCGCGGAAGTGGCCGAACTGGACAAGGCCCGCGCCCTGCTGGATCAGGAGGTCGAGCGCGAGAGGCAGCGGGGCGGCGCGGTCGGCGAGATCAAGGTCGGCACCATGCTGGAAGTACCGGCTTTGGCCTGGCAGTTCGAACAGCTTCTGAAGCGGGTCGATTTCGTCTCCATCGGCAGCAACGACCTCAGCCAGTTCATGTTCGCGGTGGATCGCACCAATCCACGCCTGGCCGAGCGTTACGACGTCCTGTCGCCGGGCATGCTGCGCTTTATCAGCTATCTGGTCAGTTCCTGCCGTAATGCGGACGTGCCGGTCAGCGTCTGTGGCGAAATGGCGGGGCGTCCGCTGGAAGCCATGGTGCTGCTGGCCCTGGGGGTGCGGACCCTGTCGATGTCCGCGCCGTCCATCGGCCCGGTCAAGTGCATGTTGCGCAGTCTCGACCTGCCTCCGCTGGAACGCTATCTCGACACCCTCCTTGATCTCCCTGACCACAGCCTTCGCGAGAAACTGAAATCCTATGCGATCGACCACGGGGTTGTGATCTGAACGCCATTGCTTCGTTGGGCCGGGGTTTGCTAAACAGGAGAGTGAATATGTTCTAGCCGGTCACGGCCGGCTTGTTTTGGGGAAGGGGGTTCCCGCAAAGTGGCTAGGACTCAAGACGAAAGCCAAACGGAGGGTCAGGCTGCTCCGAGCGTGACGGTTGGCTCCCTCCTGCGAACGGCAAGGCAGCGGAGCGGGCAGGAATTGACGGATGTGGCCGTCATGCTGCGCATCCGGCAGCCTTATCTCGAAGCGATCGAGCAGAACCGATACGCTGATCTGCCCGGCTCTACCTACGCGGTAGGCTTTGTGCGCGCCTATGCCGAGCATCTGGGACTGGATGCCAAGGAAGTGGTGCGCCGGTTCAAATACGAGACGGCCAACGACTTCAGCGGCCGCAAGGAACTGCACTTCCCGTCGCCGGTCTCGGAGGGGCGAGTCCCCGGCGGTGCGATCCTGTTCCTGGGCCTCGTGATGGCCGGTATCGCTTATGGCGGTTGGCATTTCATGTCGACCCAGGAGAGGAGCCTGGCGGAGCTGGTGCCCGATCTGCCGGATCGCCTGACCGCCCTGATCGACCGTTCCAAGGACGTGCAGGAGAACGACGTCAAGCAGCTGGCCGCAGCCGAAAGCGAAGCGGCCGCCATGGGCTCCGCCGGCAGTGTCGGGGAAGAGGAAACCGCCGAGCTGGCCGAGGCGGAGACGGCGGCTGAACCCGAGGGCGACAATGCCTCGGCCGTGCAGGCTGTGGCCGAGTCCGAGCCCGAGGCTCCGGCAGCCCAGGCCCAAACCGAGACGGTGCAGGCCGAGGCCGCCACGCCCGAGGCGGCTCCCGCCCAAGTGACGCAGCCTGCGCCCGTCCAGGCCGCTCCCGCTCAGCCCGCGCCTTCCCAGCCCACCGTCGCCGAGGCTGCTGCCCCGCCGGCGCCGCCGCAGGAGCAGGTTGCCGCCGTGGCTTCGGCTCCCCCGGCTCCGCGGCCTGCGGACTTGCCGGCGGTGCCGTCCGTCGAGCCGGTCGCCGAGGAAGCCCGCGTCTGGGGCGAGCAGAATCGCGACTCACGTATTCAGCTCGTGGCGACTGAGGAAGCCTGGGTGCAGGTGCGTGACGACAAGGGCCAGCTGTTGCTGACCCGTCTGCTGAAAAGTGGCGACACCTACATGGTTCCCGACCGTCCCGGCCTGACCCTGATGACCGGCAATGCCGGCGGCCTGAAGATCACGCTGGACGGCCAGGACCTGCCGACCCTGGGGGCGCGGGGAGCGGTGCTGCGCGATGTGTCCCTCGATCCGGAAAAGCTGCGCAGCCGCTTCTAGATCGCCCATCGCTGGTGAAACCGACAGGGGCGGCGGCGCCATGATGCCGCCGCCCCCTCTATCTTTGTGCAAGGCTTCTTTGCCGGGCGGTTTTGCGCTATAACCACCGCCCTTGGTTTTTCACGTCCCCGAGAAGGGCTTGCAATGAGCGTCAGGCCATACCGCGAAATTCTGCGGCGCAAGAGCCGCCAGATCTTCGTCGGCTCCGTCCCGGTCGGTGGCGATGCGCCGATCACGGTGCAGTCCATGACCAATACGCCGACCACCGACGTGGCTGCGACGGTCGCACAGATTCACCGCATGCAGGAAGCGGGCGTCGATATCGTCCGCGTTTCCTGCCCCGATCGCGAATCGGCGCTGGCGCTGAAGGAGATCGTGCGCGAGGTCCAGGTTCCGGTGGTCGCCGACATCCATTTCCACTATCAGCGCGCCATCGAGGCCGCCGAATCGGGCGCGGCCTGCCTGCGCATCAATCCGGGCAATATCGGTTCGGCCGAGCGCGTGCGTGAAGTGGTCAAGGCCGCCAAGGATCACGGCTGCTCCATGCGCATCGGCGTCAATGCCGGCAGCCTCGAGAAGCATCTGCTGGAGAAATACGGCGAGCCCTGTCCCGAGGCCATGGTGGAAAGCGGGCTGGAACATGCCCGCATCCTGGAAGACAACGACTTCTTCGACTTCAAGATCAGCGTCAAGGCCTCCGACGTCTTCCTGGCCGTTGCCGCCTATCACGGCCTGGCCGAGGCCTGCGATTACCCGCTGCATCTGGGCATCACCGAGGCGGGCGGCCTGCGCGGCGGCACCGTGAAATCGGCCATCGGCATCGGGTCGCTGCTCTGGGCCGGGATCGGCGACACCATCCGCGTCTCGCTGTCGGCCGATCCGGTGGAAGAGGTCAAGGTCGGTTTCGAGATCCTGAAGAGCCTGGGGCTGCGCCATCGCGGCGTGCGGGTCGTGTCCTGCCCGTCCTGCGCCCGCCAGGGCTTCGACGTCATCAAGACCGTCGAGATGGTGGAAGAGCGCCTGTCCCATATCTCGACCCCTATGACGCTCTCGATCATCGGCTGCGTGGTCAACGGCCCGGGCGAAGCCCGCGAGACCGATATCGGCCTGACCGGGGGCGGGGGCGGCTCGCATATGGTCTATGTGGCCGGCAAGCCCGACCACAAGATCGATAGCGCCGCCATGGTCGACCATATCGTCGAACTGGTCGAGGCCAAGGCCGCCCAGATCGAACAAGATTCCAAGAACGCTCAAGTCGCGAACGGATAAGGTATGTCTGCACTACAGCCGGTGCGGGGAACGCACGATCTCCTGCCCGAGGAAACCCGTCGTCATCGTTTCGTCGAGGAAACCGCGCGCAAGACCGCCGAGCTTTACGGCTTCGGCGAGATCGAGACGCCGATCTTCGAATTCACCGAGGTCTTCTCGCGCACCCTGGGCGAGACCTCGGACGTGGTGACGAAGGAGATGTATACCTTCCAGGACCGTTCCGGCGATTCGCTGACGCTGCGCCCCGAGGGCACGGCGGGCGTGGCCCGCGCCTTCATTTCCGGCGGTCTCGCCCAGCAGGTGCCGCTGAAGCTGTTCTATCGCGGCCCGATGTTCCGCCACGAGCGCCCGCAGAAAGGCCGCCTGCGCCAGTTCCACCAGGTCGGCGTCGAGCTTCTGGGCGTCGAAAGCCCGCAGGCCGATGTCGAGGTGATCGCCCTTGGCGCGCATATCCTCGACGCCCTGGGTCTGGGCGACAAGGTGACGCTGGAGCTGAATTCGCTGGGCGACAGTGAAAGCCGTGCGGCCTACCGTGAAGCCCTGGTGGAGTATCTGCGCGGCCATCTGGACGTGCTGTCCGAGGAAAGCCGTAACCGTCTGGAACGCAACCCGCTGCGCGTGCTCGATTCCAAGGACGAGAATGACCGCAAGGTGGTGGCCGATGCGCCGCTGCTGGGCGATTACCTGAACGATGCCTCGCGCCGCTTCTTCGACGGCCTGCGCGAAGGGCTGGACGCCGTCGGCGTGGCCTTCTCCGTCAATCCGCGTCTAGTGCGCGGACTGGATTATTATTGCCACACCGCCTTCGAATTCACCACCACGGCCCTGGGCTCGCAGGGCACGGTCCTGGCCGGTGGGCGCTATGACGGCCTGATCGGCCAGATGGGCGGGCCGCAGACCCCCGGCATCGGCTGGGCGGCGGGCGTGGAACGCCTGGCCATGCTGCTGGCCGCCGAGGTGCCCGCGCCGCGCCCCCTAGCGGTCATTCCCATGGGGCAGGACGTGGCCCAGGCCCTGGCCCTGACTCAGCGTCTGCGCCGTGCCGGTTTCGTGGCGGACCTGGGCTATTCGGGCAATATGGGCAAGCGCATGAAGCGGGCCAACAAGCTGACCGCCCGCGCCGCCATCATCCTGGGTGAAGAGGAATGGTCGCGCAACGCGGTCACCCTGCGCGACCTGGATAGCGGCGAGCAGGAAGAAGTGCAGCTGGACGGTCTCGAGGACCGCTTGGCGCGCTTTCGCTGAGGAGAGACGGTGATCGTCGCTCAAACCACCACCGGCCGGCTCATCATCGTCGGCGCCAATCACCGCTCCAGTTCGCTGGCGCTGCGGGATGCGCTTTTCGTGGATGACGAAGCCGCGCCGGCTTTCCTGGCGCGGCTGCGGGCGGCCGGGCTGGAACAGGCGGCGGTCCTGTGCACGTGCGACCGGATCGAGGTCCTGACCGTCCACCACGATCCCAAGGCCGCCGCCGACAAGGTTTCCACCGTCCTGGCCGAGCGGGCCGGGATCGATGCGGCCAGCCTGGGCGGGCAGCTTTACGTCCATACCGACGGCGATGCCGTCCGTCACTGTTTCGCCGTGACCGCCTCGCTGGACAGCCTGGTGATCGGCGAACCCCATGTCCTGGGCCAGGTGAAGGAAGCCCATCGCATCGCCCAGGCCTCGGGCATGTGCGGCAGCGAGATGGAATCCCTGCTGCAGGCTGCCTTCACCACGGCCAAGCGCGTGCGCAGCGAAACCGCCATCGCCGAACGTCCGGTTTCCATCGCCGCCGCCGCCGCGCAATTCGCCCGCGACCTGCATGGCGACCTGTCCCGTGCCTCGGCCTTGTTGGTGGGGGCGGGGGATATGGGCGAATTGGTGGCCGAGGCCCTGCGCAATAGCGGGCTCAGCCGACTGGTGGTGACGGCGCCTCGTGCTTCCCGTGCCGAGGCCCTGGCCAAGTCCCTGGATGCTTCCTGCCGTCCCTTCGAGGATTTGCCCGCGGCCTTGGCGGATGCCGACATCGTCCTATCTTCGGTGGGCGGACGTGGAATCGTGCTGACCGCCGATCTGGTCCAGGCGGCCCTGAAGAAGCGCAAGCGTAAGCCCATCTTCCTCGTCGATGCCGGTATCCCCGGCGACGTCGATACCGCGGTCAACAATCTGGACGGCGCCTTCCTCTACGATCTGGCCGATCTGGAACGGATCGCCATGGAAGGCCGCGCCTCGCGGGAACAGGCCGCGCGGGCGGCCTGGACGATCGTCGACGAGGAATTGGCGACCTTCCTGCGCAGCCGTGCCGCCCGTGCCGCCGTTCCGGCGATCGTGGCCTTGCGCCAGCGTTTCGAGACGGAACGCCTGGCGGTTCTTCAGGAAGCCGGCAACGATGCCGAGCGGGCGACTCAATTGCTGCTGGCCCGGCTGCTGCATGATCCGTCCGAGGCGATGAAGGATATCGCCGCCAAAGGCGATTCCGGCAAGGCGGAATGGCTGGCGACGGAACAGATGCTGCGTCATCTGTTCCGCCTCGACGACAAATAGGACCACAATGGATCTGGAAACCACATTCGACCGCGTTCTGACGCGCTATGACGAGCTGCGCGCCATGCTTTCGAGCGGCGATACCGATGCCTCGGCCTTTGCCAAGATGTCGAAGGAGCTGGCCGACCTGTCGCCCGTCGTCGAGGCCGTGCAGACCCTGCGCAAGGCCAAGGCGGAGATGCTCGAGGCCGCCGCGCTGCGCGAGGACCCGGAGGCCGATGCCGAGATGAAGGCCCTGGCCGAAGAGGAATATTACGGCCTGAAGGAGCGCATCCCCGAGCTTGAGCGCCAGGTGCAGATCATGCTCCTGCCCAAGGACGAGGCGGACGAGCGCAACGCTATCCTGGAAGTCCGCGCCGGTACGGGCGGCGAGGAGGCGGCCTTGTTCGCCGCCGAACTTTTCCGCATGTATGAACGCTATGCCGCCCTGCGCGGCTGGCGCTTCGAGCCCCTGGACGTCAGCGAGACGGGCATCGGCGGCTTCAAGGAAGCCAGCGCCATGATCACCGGCCGCAATGTCTTCGAGCGGCTGAAATTCGAATCCGGCGTCCACCGCGTGCAGCGCGTGCCGGTGACCGAAGGCGGCGGGCGCATCCATACCTCGGCCGCGACCGTCGCCGTGCTGCCCGAGGCCGAGGAGGTGGACATCCATCTCGACGAAAAGGACCTGCGCTTCGACGTCTATCGCAGCCAGGGGTCCGGCGGGCAGAGCGTGAACACCACCGATTCGGCGGTCCGCGTCACCCATATCCCCACAGGGATCGCCGTGGCCTGCCAGCAGGAAAAGAGCCAGCACAAGAACAAGGCGACAGCCTTGAAATTGCTGCGCGCCCGCCTTTATGAGGCCGAGCGCGAGGCCAAGGATGCCGAACGCGCCGCCTCGCGCAAGAGCCAAGTCGGCTCGGGCGACCGCTCCGAGCGCATCCGCACCTACAACTTCCCCCAGGGCCGCGTGACCGACCACCGCATCAACCTCACCCTCTACAAGATCGAGAAGGTGATGGAAGGTGAAGGCCTGGAAGATTTCGTCGAAGCCCTGCTGGCGACCGACCAGGCGCAGCGCTTGGCGGAGATGGAATAGGGGAGGGCCTTTGGCCCGCCGCATCCTTCGAGACGCCGCTGGCGCGGCTCCTCAGGATGAGGCTAATGAGGTTTTGTCTCAGGATTACTCCTCATGCTGAGGAGGGCCGCAGGCCCGTCTCGAAGCATGGGCCCGTGCTTTCACATGCAAGGCGGTATCCGGGAAAAGCCCCGCATGGCAGGACGTTCGATGACCACTGACGAAGTTCTCAGTCTGGGCGCCTTCCTGGCCGCCGCCGCCAAGCGCCTGACAGATGCAGGCATCCCCGACGCCCGGCTGGACGCCCGCCTGCTGGCGGCCCATGCGTTGGGAATGGCGCCGCTGAGCGTGGCGACGCGGCCCGAAAAGGTGCTGACGCCGGAAGAGGCCGCCGGCATCACCGCCCTGGTGGAGCGCCGGGCCAGGCGCGAGCCGGTTTCGCATATCCTGGGGCGGCGGGAATTCTGGTCGATGGAATTCCGTGTTACCGCCGACACGCTGGACCCGCGCCCCGATACGGAAACGCTGGTGGAGGCGGTGCTGGATCATCTTTCCGACCGCCAAGCGCCCTTGACCCTGGTGGATTTCGGTACCGGCACGGGCTGTATCCTCCTGGCGCTGCTGAGCGAGTTGCCGCAGGCCTGGGGCGTGGGTGTGGATCGCAGCCGGAAGGCGCTGGCCGTGGCGCTGGAGAATGCCAGGACCTTGGGACTAGATCGAAGGACGGGGTTTCTCTGTAGCGATTGGGCCGAGGCATTGACCGGAAGAGTCAATGTCATCGTCTCCAATCCCCCCTATATACCGGATGAGGACATTGCCGGGCTCGAAGCCGAAGTGGCGAAATTCGAGCCGTTGACGGCATTGGCCGGTGGCCCCGATGGATTGGCGTGTTACCGCAAACTGGCGCCCGAAGCGGCGCGGTTGCTGGCCCCTGGCGGGCTGGCGGCGTTCGAGGTCGGGCAGGGACAGGCGGCGGATGTGGCTGACCTGCTCTCGCGGGCCGGGCTTCATCTAGTCGAAATCCGTCCCGATCTCGCGGGAATCGAACGCTGCGTGGTGGCGCGCAAGCCTGCTTAGGGTGTGGGTTTTGCCCTATCCTCTGGTCTTAGAAAAAAAGTGTTGGAATGGCGACGCATCCCGTCTAGGTTTGGGGCTGCCCGCGCACAGATCGTGAGAAGATGACGAGTCCCGGCTTTGATGCCCCGGCTCCCCCTCTCCAGTGCGCCGCTTGCCATTTTCCACCGAAGCTCCAGCGCATTCCAGCGCCCGAGACACCGGCTGGCCGCGAGTCGCGGCCACAGGGGAATGATTGACGCAACGAACGTAATGAAGGTGCCATGAAGCCAGGCTCTCCAAACTCCAAGCAGCGTCCGCGCGGTCGTAACAATGGCAGTAGCGGCGGTGGTGGTGGTGGCGGCGGTGGGGGCGGACGGCCGCGCCCGTCGCGTAACCAGACATTCGACAGCAACGGCCCCGAAGTCCGCATCCGCGGCAATGCCCATCAGGTCTTGGAAAAGTACCTCGCCCTTGCCCGCGATGCTTCGTCGCAAGGGGACCGCATTGCCGCCGAAAACTTCTACCAGCATGCCGAACACTACTACCGCCTGATCAACAGCTATCCGAACAACGGCAATAGCGGTCATCAGCACCGTGATCGCCGTCCGTCGCCGGCCGAGGATCAAGGCGCGGAAGCGGAATCCGAAGCCGAGAACAACGACACGGCCGAGGACACTCAGGCCGAAGCCGTCAGCGCCTGAACTCTCAAAGGCGAATCGAAAAGGGGCGGGGCCTGTGGGCTCCGCCCCTTCGCTTTTCCCATCAGGCCCTTGCCAAGCCCGGGTGGCTATGACGAAATAGCCTCATCATGGATGGGCACGGCCACCACCATCATCAGCACGCCCGCGACAATGAGAGGCGGACGCTCGGCGCCTTGGCGTTGACGGCCAGCTTCATGTTCGTCGAAGTGGTCGGCGGGTTGCTATCCGGTTCGCTGGCCCTGCTGGCCGATGCGGCGCATATGCTGACCGATGCGCTGGCCCTGGCCTTGGCCTGGGGTGCCTTCCGGCTGGGGCGCAAGGGGGCCGATTCCCTGCGCTCCTACGGCTATCGCCGGGCGGAAGTGCTGGCCGCCCTGGTCAACGGCTTGGTGATCCTGGCCCTGGTCGGCTGGATCGTCTGGGAGGCCGTCTCCCGTATTCTCGCCCCCCGCCCGATCCTGGGGCTGCCCATGTTGGCCGTGGCCGCCACGGGTCTGGTGGTCAACCTGGTGGTGCTGCGCATCCTCCATGGCGGCCATGACAGCCTCAATCTGCGCGCGGCGGCCTTGCATGTGATGGGGGATCTGCTGGGATCGGTCGCCGCCATTCTTGGCGCGATCGTGATCCTGCTGACCGGATGGACTCCCATCGACCCGCTGCTGTCGCTTGTGGTCGCGTTGCTGATCGTTTTCGGCGCCGTCCGGCTGCTGCGCTCGGCCTTCCATATCCTGCTGGAAGGCGCCCCGGAAGGCTTTGACGAGGAGCAATTGCGCGAGGGACTGCTGGCAGCGGTGCCGGGCCTGGAGGACGTCCATCACATCCATGCCTGGTCCCTGGCCGGGGGACATCCTCTGGTGACCCTCCATGCCCGCATAGCGCCGGATGCCGACGGCGACGCCGTCCTGGTCGCCCTGAAGCGCGAACTGGAACAGCGTTTCGGCCTGGATCACAGCGTGGTCCAGATCGAGACCGCAAGCTGCCCGGATCAGCCCGAGCATTGCGCCTAAAACCGCACTTGCGTCCCTGCGGAGTTGGACTCATATAAGCCCCTAAGCATTAAGAGGGATTTCGCGCGGCCTATGAAGGAGCAAGGGATCCCGTCGCAAGAAGAGGAAGAGCATGGATTTCGAGAAATATACCGAGCGGTCGCGCGGCTTCATCCAATCCGCCCAGACCCTGGCTCTGCGCAGCAATCACCAGCGCCTGACGCCCGAGCACCTGGCCAAGGTGCTGCTCGACGACAAGGAAGGCCTGGCGGCCAATCTGATCCGGGCCGCTGGCGGCGATCCGGCCCGGGCCCTGCGGACCGTCGAGGCCGAACTGGGGAAACTGCCCAAGGTGGAAGGATCGGGCGCCGGACAGGTTTATCTGTCCGGCGAAATGGCCCGTGTCTTCGAACAGGCCGAGAAGCTGGCCGAGAAGGCCGGTGATTCCTTCATTACCGCCGAACGCCTGCTGCTGGCTCTGGCCATGGCGGTGGGAACCGGGGCCGCCCGTGCCCTGTCCGAAGCCGGTGTGACGCCCCAGACGCTGAACCGCGCCGTGGAAGAGGTGCGCAAGGGCCGCACCGCCAACAGCGCGACGGCCGAGGATTCCTACGACGCGCTCAAGAAATACGCCCGCGACCTGACCGCCCAGGCGCGCGAAGGCAAGCTGGACCCGGTGATCGGCCGCGACGAGGAGATCCGTCGCACCATCCAGGTCCTGTCGCGCCGTACCAAGAACAATCCCGTGCTGATCGGCGAGCCCGGCGTCGGCAAGACCGCCATCGTCGAAGGCTTGGCCCTGCGCATCGTCAATGGCGACGTCCCCGAAAGCCTGAAGAACAAGCGCCTGATGGTGCTCGACCTGGGCGCCCTGGTCGCCGGGGCGAAGTTCCGCGGCGAGTTCGAGGAACGCCTGAAGGCCGTGCTGAACGAGGTGACGGCGGCGGCGGGCGAGGTCATCCTGTTCATCGACGAGATGCATACCCTGGTAGGGGCGGGAGCCGCAGAAGGCTCAATGGATGCCTCGAACCTGCTCAAACCCGCCTTGGCGCGCGGCGAGTTGCATTGCGTCGGCGCCACCACGCTCAACGAATACCGCAAATATGTCGAGAAGGACGCGGCCCTGGCGCGGCGCTTCCAGCCGGTCTTCGTCAACGAACCGACGGTCGAGGACACCATCTCGATCCTGCGCGGCATCAAGGAAAAATACGAGATGCATCACGGCGTGCGCATCTCGGACAATGCCCTGGTGGCGGCGGCGACCTTGTCCAACCGCTACATCACCGACCGCTTCCTGCCCGACAAGGCCATCGACCTCGTGGACGAGGCGGCGTCGCGCCTGCGCATGCAGGTCGATTCCAAGCCCGAGGATATCGACGAACTGGATCGCCGCGTGATCCAGCTCAAGATCGAGCGCGAGGCCCTGCGCAAGGAAAACGACGAGGCCTCCCGCGACCGTCTGGTGAAGCTGGAAGACGAATTGTCGGAACTGGAAGCCCAGTCGGCCGAACTCACCGCCCGCTGGCGTGCGGAAAAGGAGGAACTGGCCCAGGCGACCAAGCTGAAGGAAGCCCTGGACCAGGCGCGATCGGAACTGGAGAACGCCAAGCGCCAGGCCAATTGGGGCCGCGCGGGCGAACTGGAATATGGCGTCCTTCCCGACCTGGAACGCCGCCTGAAGGAAGCCGAGGCGCGCGAACGGGCCGGCGGCATGCTGTCGGAAACGGTTACCGACGAAGAAGTGGCCAATGTGGTCTCGCGCTGGACCGGCATCCCGGTGGACAAGATGCTCCAGGGCGAGCGCGACAAGCTGCTGCGCATGGAGGAACATCTGCGCAACCGCGTGGTCGGCCAGGAAGAGGCGGTGATCGCCGTCTCGAATGCGGTGCGCCGCGCCCGAGCGGGCTTGCAGGACCCCAACCGGCCCATCGGTTCCTTCCTGTTCCTCGGCCCCACCGGCGTGGGCAAGACCGAGCTGACCAAGGCCCTGGCGGAATTCCTGTTCGACGATGAAAGCGCGCTGGTGCGCATCGACATGTCGGAATACATGGAGAAGCATTCCGTGGCCCGGCTGATCGGTGCGCCGCCCGGCTATGTCGGCTACGAGGAAGGCGGTGCGCTAACCGAGGCGGTGCGCCGTCGGCCCTATCAGGTGATCCTGTTCGACGAGGTCGAGAAGGCCCATCCGGATGTCTTCAACGTGCTGCTCCAGGTCCTCGATGACGGCCGCCTGACGGACGGGCAGGGGCGTACGGTGGACTTCCGCAACACGCTGATCGTGCTGACCTCCAACCTGGGGGCCGACATCATGGCGAACCAGCCGGAAGGCCAGGACACCGCCGTCGTCCGCGATCAGGTCATGGAAGTCGTGCGGGCGGCATTCCGTCCGGAATTCCTCAACCGCCTGGACGAGATTCTGCTCTTCCATCACCTCCGCCGCAGTGACATGGAAGGCATCGTCACCATCCAGCTCAACCGGTTGCTCAAGCTGCTGGCCGAACGCAAGATCACCCTTCAGCTGGACGAGGCCGCCCGCCAGTGGCTGGCCAATGCGGGCTATGATCCCATCTACGGCGCCCGCCCGCTCAAGCGGGTGATCCAGCGCAGCCTGCAGAACCCGCTGGCCAGCATGCTGCTGGAAGGCCGCATCAAGGATGGCGAGACCGTGCAGGTCTCGGCAGGCGAGGGCAGCCTGATCATCCAGGGCGCACGGGTGGACGCGGCGGCCTGAGGTGTAGGAAAATCTTGGGCTCAGTCCAAGCCCGCCAGGGGCCTCGGCCCTTGGCGGGCTTTTTGACAGCGGCGAAGGGCGAGGCGGGCCTCCTTCTTCATGAAGAGCGGTGCGGTCCGCTGGGAGGCACCGAACCTCGTCTCCGTTTCGGCGCCTCTTCCTCCTGCTTGGGCTTTTCCGGCGGCGTCTGCGGGCGCCAGGGCCTGGGAACGGCACTGCCCGCTGCGGGCAGGCGCATGGTCAGGCGGGGCAGGCGCGCGCGCGTGCGGGGCACACTGCCCAGCTTGCGCGCCATGGGCGGTCGCTGATGGCCGATCTCCCGCATGTATTCGCGGTCCGCGCCGCCGATCAGGCGGGCCGGGCGCTGGTGATAGCTCAAGGGACGGACCAGGGCGAGGCCCGCCAGCAGGCCGCCGATATGTGCCCAGCGTGCCACCCCGCCGCCTTGTCCGATGCCCGAGCCGATCTCTCCCAGGCCGATGGCGAAGTCGATCAGGAACCAGATGATCGTATAGGTCATGGCCGGCCAGGTGAAGGTCAGCGGGATGAACAGGATCGGGATCAGCAGCAGCAGGCGCGCACGCGGCCACAACAGGGTGAAGCCGCCCAGGACACCGGCCACGGCACCCGAGGCGCCGATCATCGGAACGGGGGAATCGGCGTTGATCATGACATGGGCCGCCGCGGCGGCGAAGGCGCAGGCCAGATAGAAGACGAGGAAGCGGGCAGGGCCAAGGCGCTGTTCCAGCGGCCTGCCGAACAGCCACAGGGTCCACATATTGATGCCGACATGCAGCCAGTTGCCGTGCAGGAAGGCGCTGGTCAAGGGCGGCAGCAGATAACCGAACAGGCTCTCGGGCCGGTAGCCGGGATCGGTATAGACGGCGGGGACCAAGCCGTAATGCAGGATCAGGCGCAGGAAATCGCCCCGATCGAGCAGCATCTGATAGACGAAGATCAGGACATTGACGAGGATCAGGGCAATGACCATCGCCGGCGGCCCATAGCCGGTGACGCTGGTCCTGATGGGCAGCATGGCGTTCCCCAGGATGAGAGGCGCACGGCAAATCTGCTGCGCGTCTCAAAGAAATGTCACCCATGATTCTCGGGTCAGCGGGGCGGCAGGTCAACGCCCTCCGAAGAAAAAGGCCGGGAGTTTCCTCCCGGCCTTCCTGAATTCGGCTGCGATCCGCTTTAATTGGTGCGGGTCGCGGTGTCGGTCTTCTTTGCCGCCACCTTCGCCTCGTAGGGAAGCTGGGCCAGCATCCGTTCGGTTTCCGCCATGGCGACCTTGAACTTCTGCAATTCCTTCCCGGCCAGCTTGTTGCCCGACTGGAACTTGACGCTCAGCGGGTTGACCTGCTCGTTGCCGGCCAGCACTTCGTAATGCAGATGCGGCCCGGTCGATCTGCCGGTATTGCCCGAATAGGCGATGATCTGTCCCTGGCGGACGCGGGCCCCGGCGCGCACGCCCTGGGCGAAGCGGCTCAGATGGGCATAGGCAGTGGCGTATTTGTCGGAATGGCGGATGCGGACATAGTAGCCATAAGCGCCGAAATTACCGGCCTTTTCCACCACGCCGTCACCGGCGGCCATGACCGGGGTGCCGATCGGCACGGCGAAGTCCACCCCCTTGTGCATACGGCTGTAGCCGAGGATCGGATGCTTGCGCATCCCGAAATTCGAGGAGATGCGCGCGCCGTCGACGGGAGTCCGCAGCAGCGCCTTGCGCACGCTTTCGCCATTAGCGGTGTACCAGTCGACGATTCCCGCGGAATCCTCGTAGCGATAGAGGGTGATGGCGCGGCCGCTCAGGGTCAGGCTGGCATAGAGCAGGTCGCCCTCGCGCACCAGGTTGCCCTTGTTGTCGTAGAAGCGCTCGACCAGGACCTCGAAATTGTCGCCCGAGCGGATATCGCGCTGGAAGTCGACGTCATAGGACAGGGCCTTCATCATCTCGACCACCACGGGGGCGGGAAGGCCGGTCGAGGAGGCGGCGGCGAAAAGGCTGGATTCGATGGTGGCGCCGAATTTGGCGATCTGGCGCGTCGTCTCGCGCATTTCTTCTGCGGCCTGGAAGCCGTTCTCGTCGCGCTGGGCACTGACTAGGCGACCGGCCTCTGGCTGCAGGATGATGCCGTTGAAGGGGCCGGTGCCGATGCCGTCGGCGGGGCGCTCGAAGCTCACCGTCACCTGCTGGCCCACGCGCAACTGGCGCGGATTGTAGACCTTGCGCAGGGCATCGATGGCGGTCATCGCCTCGGCCCGTTCCACTCCGACCTTGAGCAGCAGGTTGAGGAGGGTATCGCCCCGGTCCACTTCCACCACGTGAAGGATGGGGCGGGACTTCTCGTCCTCGATCTGGCTGTCGGTCCGCGCCGTCACCAGGGCCGGAGCGGGCAGCTCCTGTTCCAGTTCTTCATAGACGGGGATGGGCGTGGTGGGGATCGTGACGACCTTCTGGCTCTCTTCCTTGGGTTTGGAGGGGAGGGCATACCAGCCACCGCCGAGGCCGATCACTCCGATCGCCGCTAGCATGATCCCCGTTCGAGCCGTCAACGCCATCTATCACCCTCCGCAGAACCTTCGGATTGAATTCAGTCGGGTCGGGTGACAGAAGTCCTCCTTCCCATGACTTTCGGCGGGCACGCCACAGACATTTCCCCACAAGGGCATAGCCCTTGTGCTGGCACGGAAAATCTTGACGGGACCTGTACCTCCCCTGAAAAACCCCAGACATCGAAGCCGGCACCAGCCCCGCCGGGCTCCGATCGGCTGCTCGAAAGAGCCCCTCTTTCAAGCAATGCCTAAAGCGTTATGGCAAGGACGCGCGCAAAAGGCAAGGGCGGAAGCACTTTTGGAGGTGATCGGAATGGCAGATTCCAGCCATTTTTCATGTTATGGCGAATGGACAGGGCCAAGGGTGTGAAAATGAACCTCGAAAATTTGTCAACTAGCCTGTTGACAGGGGGCATCAGGAGAGACTACAAACCGCACCTCGCCGGACGGACCGGGTGACCGGTTGGTACGGCGGGCCAGAGTTTTCGAAAGGCTCCCGGTTCCGGGGGCGGCGCTTTGAGCGCCACGTTCTTTGACAAGTGAAGACGGAAGGG
>NZ_SBHN01000032.1 GCF_006980715.1 Telmatospirillum sp. J64-1 | reverse complement strand
TCCCCCGCCAAAACGTAGACCGCCGCCAGAGATCAAGCTCTGGCGGCGGTTTTGTTAAGGGCAAAGCAGCCTCGATTTGCCACCTAAAAGGCCGATCCTCCCCCGCGCAAAGGTCTCCAATAATGAGCTCTATATCGGGCGGCTGATCTGGAACCGGCTCCGCTACATCAAGGATCCCGACAGCGGCAAGCGCGTCTCCCGGCTCAATCCCAAAGGACAATGGGTAATCCAGGAGGTTCCGGAGATGCAGATCGTTGAAGACGAGCTGTGGCAGCAGGTCAAAGCCCAAGCCCCTCCTCCACCCAAACTTGGCGGAGCTTTATCGGCAGAAGGTGGCGGAGCTGCACCGGATGCTTGAAGAACCGGCGACGAAAGGCGAAGCGATGGAGCTGATCCGCTCCCTGGTCGAGGCGATCATCCTCATCCCGGAGAAGAGAGAGCTGCGGATTGAGCTATGCGGCGAGCTGGCTGGCATCCTACAGCTCTGCGCAGGCAATAAAAAACCCACCGTCTGGGAAGACAGTGGGTTTTCTAAGCAAGTAAAGTTGGTTGCGGGGGCACGCTTAGTTGACCCATCTACCTAATTAGGAAGGCCTTTCATATCAGCCTTCTGAGGTAGGGTAGCCATATCATCTCGATCCCTGTCAAGTCGGTTAATGACAGGGGATTAAACATGGCCGTGGAATGGGGCCAAGCCAAAATCGAAGTCACAGCACTTCGGGATGAGATTTTAGACCGTGTAAACGATGGCTGGCCTATTCGGCGAATCTATGACGAATTCAAAGCTGCCGGCAAAATCACCATGTCGGAGCGGCGATTCTATCATTACGCAGAGCAACTAAGCGCACAAATGGAACCTAAGAAGCTGACGCAGGGTCTTCCTGCGCGGCCTCATCTTGTTCCCACGGCTCCTACCCCCACTACCCTGGTCAAACAAAACTCTTCTGCATCAAAGGCGGCCCCAACTCTGGCGCCCGCGCCTGCTGCACCTGCGCGTAGCAGCCTCGAAGGCCTGCCGCACGAAGACCAGGCGGACTTCAAGGCGCTCTGGTCGGGCAAGAAATAATGACAGCGCGCCCCTTCATATCCGCCTGCATTTCATCGCATGGAGTTTCCATCCAATGGCATTGATCAACCTGATGCTTCAGGGCAAGGGAGGCGTGGGCAAATCCTTCATCGCCGCCCTGCTTGCACAATACTACGGGCCGCGTGTTTCGACGCTCGCTTGCTTCGATACCGACCCTGTCAATCAAACCTTCGCGGGATACAAAGCCTTCGGCGTTGAAATCATTCGTCTTGGTGATCGCGCGGACGAGGTCAACCCGCGCTACTTCGATTCTCTGATCGAGAAGATCTTGGCCTTGCCGGATGATGCCGTGGTCGTGATCGACAACGGCGCAAGCACGTTCCTTCCGCTGCTTGGCTACATGGTCGAATCACAAGCCCTGGATCTGCTGGCCGATGTCGGTCACCAAGTCAGACTGCATTCTGTCCTCATTGGCGGCCAAGCCCTCATCGACACGGTGGAGGGGCTCGCCCAGGTCCTTTCCTACGCTCCAAAAACCGAAGTTGTCGTATGGCTGAACGAATACTTCGGTCGCGTGGAATATTCCGACGATGACGGCCATGTCCAGCCATTCGAACAGTCGGGCCTCTTCAAGAAGAATAAAGATCGCTTCCACGCCATCGTCAGGCTACCGGCAGTCCGGAAGGAAACCTTCGGACTTGATATCGAACAGATGATGCGGGCTCGTCTGACTTTCGACGAAGCAACGCAACACCCCGAATTTTCCATCATGGCCCGCCAGCGCTTACGCATGACCTGGCGCACGATTCATGCGGCGATGGAACAGGCTGTTCTATGAGCGCTCTCGACTCTCCTCCTCCGCCGCCGCTCACGATGGATTCCCTGGAGGATCTACGGGCCTATCTGGCCCGGACTCATCGGACCATTGTCGCTGAGGATGACCCGATCCTGATGCTCTACACGATCCACCGTGTGGCGTTGGACGAGTTTATGCGCCTGCTAGACCGGCAGGAACAGGCCCTATCCGATCAGGTGCGTGCCACAGGGGAAAACCTCAAGAAGGAAGTCGAAACCTTGATCGAAGGCTTCAAGTCAGAAGCCCTCGGCGCCGCCGTGCGCGAACGCATCGCGGCCATGCAGGAAGCCGCCCGCATGGCCGACACGGCACAAGACCGCTTTCGCAAGAACCTCCGTCTGCTGTCGATCCTGACGGCTCTCAACTTCGCCGCCGTGGTCTTCACGCTCGGCGTCCTCACCGTGCTTACTCGCTAAACCAAGGGGAAAATCATGAAGTTTCGCAAAGCCATCACCTATGCCGCTGTTGTCGGCCTTATGGCTCTTGCCATTGCCGAACCGTCCTTCGCCCAGGACGCATGGGAAGAGCCCGCAATCGGTCTGGTCGAGAGACTTGAAAGCGGCCTGGTCAAGATCGCGGCCGCTCTGATCGGCATCGGCATCATCGTCTATGGCGCCTATGGAACGATCTCCGGTCGGCTCGATTGGCTGAAATTCGGCATGATCCTCTTCGGCGGCATACTGGTCATGGCTGGACCCGGCATGATCCGGGCACTTTTGAGCATGGCGTGATGAAAGCGGCAAGCGCTGTCATGACCCAGATGCAGCGGCAGATGACGATGCTGGGCCTCCCGATACCGTTGCTGATGCTCTGCATCAGCGCCGCCGCTATCGGCGCGGTTAGCTGCATCATCTTTGATTGGCTACCGGCAACATTGCCGGTAGCGGGGGGCCTGTTCATCGGCATGTGGCGGTTTTTCCACCGCCGCTGCCGGGTCGATATCCATTATGACCGCAGCCTCATTAAAGCCTCCCGCTTCTGGCGCGGCAATCGAGTTCACCGGCACCTGCTGGCCGGGGGAGGCCTGCGATGATCTGGGGCCAAGTCATCGCTACCGGCTTGGCTGCCGGCCTTGCCGGTGCCCTGGCGGTACCGGCTGCCCGCCGCATGATGCTCGGCGATATCAAACACGACTGGCTGCAGGACGAACTCGAACTGGATTGCATCGAACCGGACGGCGTGACCGTTCGCGGTAAAGATGGTGGCCTGACGCGGATCTGGCGCCTGCGCGGCACCAGCTACGACGCCAAAGTCGAACAGGAGCAACATACGCTGTTACTCGGCCGCTCTGCCCTGCTCCACCAGCTCGGCCGCCGCCTGCTGACGGTTCGCCTCTTCGCCCTCAAACGCAAACGCGCCATTCACTACGATGCTTCGTGGCCGTCGAGAACATTGGAAGAGATCGGTGAAGCGGAGGCCAAGCTTTTCCGCTCCAGCTACTACGTCGACTGGTTCGTGATGGTAACCGGCAGCAACATGCAAGCCTTGCTGGAAGCCGATGAACAGATTGCGGCGATGGCTGGCGATTACGCGCCGGAGCTTCTGGCTCGTGCGGAAAAACCCGGCGAACCTTGCCCGCTCACGGGCTTCCTCAACGGCTTGGTCAGCGGAGAATTCCGCGAAGACCTGCCTGTTGTTTCGTCTCATCTTTCCGGCGCCCTGCCCGGTTCGGACATGCTGTGCGAGAAGGCTTCTGGCCTGATCACGACGCATGTTCCCGGGAAAAAGCTGCATAAGATCCTCGGTGTATCATCCTGGCCGGAAACCGTATCCGGCAGGTTGGTCGGCGAGATCCTGGCGCTTCCCGGCGATATCGAGATCTGCCAGATCTGCGAACCCTACGATCGCGACAAGGCCATGCTGGTCTACACGCGGCGTCGTGTGGCGGAATCGGGCGCGCTCTTCGGAAACCCGGCGGCGGCCAATGAATGCAACGTCAACCTGGCCCTGCTGGCTGAAGGCAACACAACGCTCTTCGCCACACAGTTCCAGATCATCGTCAGGGCTGAAGACGAGATCGAGCTGAATCAGCTTATCAAAGGTATCGGCGATATCCTGGGCAATCGCCGTGTGCTGTATCACTTGCACACCAAAGGAGCCCCGGTCTGCTGGTTCAACCGTCTGCCGACCCTCGCCAAAGGCGGTAAGCTGCTACCCGGCGGGCGTTTCATGACCCCGCTGGATCTGCGCGAGGAGAATATTGCGGCCCTTTGGGCCTTCCCCCATTCGGCACGCGGAATGCTCACCAGCCCCTATGGCGCCGCCCCCGTGCGCTGGTTCCGCTCGCCGACCGGTCAGGCCTACGCCTTCCAGTTCCATGTTGCGGACAAGCCGCAAGCACGCGGGAGCTATCTGGTGTTTGCCGGAACCGGCGGCGGCAAATCGACTCTGATGATGCATCTGCTTGGCGGCCTGGCGAAGTTCCCCGGCGTGCGGAGCTACATCTTCGATTCCAAGGAGGGCACGCGCTTCATGGTCGAAGCGATGGGTGGTGTCTATCAGAGTTATGACACGCTCGCGCTGAACCCCCTCGATGTTGGCGAAGACACACCGGTAAACAGGAATCGGATCTACGCCATCCTGCGGGCGATGGCCGGAGGCCTCCAGCTAGAAGCGGAAGACAAGGAGGCTCTTCTTCATGCTGTCGAGTTGGCTTTTCATACCGATCCGCCGCAACGCACGCTCTCAGCCATCTTTCCCTTCGCATTCCCGAAGCGCAGCAAGCTAAGGCAGGAGTTCGCCAAGTGGGTGGTAGACGACAAGGGATATAGAGGCCTTCACGCCCACGTCTTCAATGCGCCTCACGACAGCCTGGGCGGGCTGCTCGATCATTTCATGGTCGCCATCAACATGAACGAGGCCTTGGACGATCCCGAGCTGGGGCCGCCGGTCGTTGCCCACATCGCGGCCGCTATCGGGAAATCCGCTGCATCCTCGGCGAAGGGCTTCAACATCTTCATCGACGAGGCGGCGAAGCTTCTGCAGAACAAGGGCTTCCGCGACCTGGCTGCGGAAATGTTCCGCGAATACCGCAAACTGAACGGGTCAGTGGGCTTGGCATTCCAGGACCCGGCCGCGTTGATGAAAAGCGGCATGGCTGAAGCGTTCATCGAAAACGCCTCGACCTTCATCTTCCTGCCCAATGCGCAGGCCTCGGCGGACAGCTTTGCGCCGTTCAACCTCAATGACGAGCAGATGAACTTCGTCCTCGGGCGCGCTGCCCGCAAGGACCAGCGCCGCGCCCTGATCGTCAAGCGCGATGCCGCATCCGGCGCCGACGAAAGCGCAATCATCGACGTCGATCTTTCGCCGCTGGGCGATGCCCTGCGGTTTTATCGCTCGGGCGTCGATGCAAACAAGCACCTGGCCGAACTACAGAAGACATGGGGGCCAAAATGGCAAGAGCACCTTTAAGGACCAGAAAGCGCCGTCGTCTGGCGGCGCTGGTGGCCCTGGGCATCCTTGGCATGCCCGCCGCTGGCTATGCCGCCATGGCCGTGGTCGATGCCAGCGCCATCGCCAAACTGACCGATCAGCTCAACCGGATGCAGCAGCAAATCGAGTATCTGCGCTCGCAGACGGAATGGCTGACCAAGATGAGTGGACAGATGCAAGACACCGTGGATGCCATTGGCGCCATCGGTCGGATCAGCCTGCCGAGCCTCAACCTTGATCGGCTGACAGGGCAGGTGATGCGCGACATCCAATGCTTGACGCCGGACCTGTCGAAGATGATGCCAAATCTCAGCTTAGATGACATTCGCTTCTCCAGCATCTGCGGCGGACGGAGCGTTTATCAACAGGCCCTGTGGCTCGATCCCGAAACAGTCCGATGGAACGACGGCGATGGGTGGTCGTCTGGTCCGCAAAGCAATGCGGCGCGCTGGGAGGCCCAGGCCTCGGCTCGCAAAGAGATCGAGGCGCGGCGCGAGGCCCTGGTGAAGGATATTGCCTCGACGGGCCTTGCCATGGCGGACATGGCCGCAACGGAGAATGCCGAAAACAACGCAAAGGCTGCGGATGAATTGGAGGAGGCGGTCAATTCTGCTCAGACGCAGCAGGCGCGGCTAGCAGCAATTGGAAAGGGCCAGGTGCTGGCAAGCCGTCAGCTCAACCAGCAAAACCAGCTCCTCGCCCAATTGGTCAAGATCCAGTCTGCAATGCTCATGCAGATGAGTACGCCGATTCATGACCGGCCGGGAGGCGAATAATGTTCGCCCTCCCCTCATTATCCGCGCGTAGCGCTTCGAGCACGATAGTCCTGCAGGACTTTGTCATCGCGGGCGCGGTCGTTATCAGTTCGCCAGTCCGGCATGTCGTTGCATTCGCCGGTGAACACGTTGAGCGTCGACAGGGTCATGCAGGTGATCAGGTTCTCGTTTTCGTTCCAAGGCGTTGCCTTAAATGCGCGACCATCCAGCCAAGACTGATACATCTTTCTCCACACGCTATAGACCAGCTCCAGATCGTGGCCGTGCTTGATGAGCTCTCCATTCGGGCTCGATTTCAATTCTTCTTCAGCGCCCTTTGGATCTTTCATCTGCTTCTCACTCCACGCCTTGAAGGCAGGAATCACGCGGTCCCATTCGCGGTCGAAATCCTCCCCCGTTTGCATGTTTTGCCAAAGCCCAAGCGCGTAATCCCAATCATAGAAATCTCCTTTATTGGCGGCATGGGCCTGTGATGAGAAGAGGAGAGCAATAATCATGAGTGGAAGAACAGATACTTTAAATATCTGCTTCACCTGCGACGTCGTGGACGAATACGTCCGATTAGCGAACGCATTCACCCAGGATTTGAGCCAGATATTGATTGTACCAATGTGGGGCATCTTCCTCTCCTTGGTCGGCCTATGGGTCGTTATCCACGGCATTAAAATGATGATCGGCAAAGGTGATCTACTTGGATTTGGGCACGAATTTTGTTTTGTTATTATAGCCGCTGTACTGATGTCAGGGCAAGGCCCTGGTCTGGTCAATAATATTTACAGTGCTTCTCTTTCAACGATGGGCGGCGCCGCTTCGGTCGTGCTTTCCGCCGGAGAAATCAGCGGCAAGACCGGCATTACCATGGCCAACGCCTCGGCCGGACCCAGCCACGCCGCCGGCATCGAGAATATCGACGGCATGCGAAAGCTGGTGTGGGTGGCCGAGAAGGGTGTCTATCAGGTTTTCCAGATGGCAACGGAAATTGCGGCACAAGCAAGGCTGACGGACCCATTACCGATCATTTACGCCCTGCTCCTGGCGGCACCCTACGCCATTCTGCTGATCGTTTATTTCGCCCAGGTCGTAGTAGCCATTTTCCGCGTGATGATGTTCGCCGCCCTGTCTCCGATCCTGATGCTCGGCTTTGCCTTCGGTTGGGGACGCGGCATGGCCGTCACCGGCCTGCGTACCCTGCTTGCCGCCTTCATGGTGCTGTTCGGCGCGACCGTGGCCCTGGCCGTCTGCCTCTATGGCGTCGCATCTCTTAACGTCGCCGACCAGTCGCAGGTACGGAACGTGCGGGAGATCCTGGCGCTGGATAATCCCACACTGCTGGTTGCCATCATTCTTGGCTGGTTGGGCACTGCCTTCATGGCCGAGGCCACGGGCATGGCCAATTCCATCGCCGGTTCTCAGCTCACAAACCACGCTGCGGGCGTGATCACTGCCGGCACGGTCGCTACCGGGCTGGCTCTCCTCAAACATGGCAAGGACAAAGGCCTTCCCGCCATCGGGGGCGCTGCAAAGGGTTTCCAGTATTTACAAGCCGCTGCGGCAAATCCCGCTGGCGCCGCTCAGTCCCTAGCGGGCGGCGCCAAGGAACTGATGGACCGCGTCAAAGCCCCCTCTTTCGACCAAGGAAAGTAACGATGTCTCTTCGTCCTATCGTCACGGCTCTTCTCCTCGTCGTCACCTTGTCCGGCTGCGGCTTGATGAGTGCAGAACGGGAAATGCCCAAGAATTCCGGCGCCGGCACCGATGAAATGAAGCTGAGCCCCTGTGCCTGCCAGCCGCTCGACTATGATGGCCGGGGGTATCAATGGGTCAGCTAAACGCTCGTTGGGGCTTGAAGCTGCGCAAGACGGCAAAGGCGGCTCCTGCCGCCCCTCATGCTGGCGCCGTTAAACTCGATCCCTACAGCTTCCAGGCCAGCCACAGGCGGCTTGCCTGGCTGCTGCGGATCTCGGCGGGCACTAATGTTGTGCTGGGCGCTGCCGTGACCGTCCTGGTCAGCATGTTTTCGGTGCTGCTCCCTCTCAAGACGACGGAAATAGCGCTGCTGCGCGCCGATCCGCGTGATGACCGGCTCTATCGGGTCGAACCGCTGACGGAACGGGTCGATGGCTTCCACCTCCTGATGGAATCCATGGCGCGGCGCTATGTGCGCCTAGTGCTGGAAATCGACTCGGTGACCCAGGACGAACGCCACCGCGAAGCCTCGCGGATGACGGATCGCGCGCTGTCCGAGAAGTTCCGCCGTGAACGCCTGCCTGCCATCCAGGAGGCGCAGGCCTCGGGCCTGCAACGGACCATTCATGTAATCTCGGCCGACCGTGTGGCGGTCGTGGGCCGTGAATACAAGTTCGCCGTTGACCTGGTTCAGATCGACGCTCGGGGCGGCACGGAAATCGACCGCAAGGAGTTGCGCGCTTTCCTGTCGCTGACCACCCGCCCTCAAGAAGTCCGCGAAGTGGACAAGTACACCAATCCGCTCGGCATCACCGTCGTCGACATGGTGCTGAGGGAAAGGGGGAACTGATGCAGAAGTCAAAAGAACATCTTGAAGAACATCAAGCCAATCAATCCTCCGCCGATTCCGTAGGCTCCATGCACGGGACGCCCCCTGAACAATTGCAGGACTCCCAGGACAATAACGGCAACCGCGAGTCCGCTCATAAATGTGCTGGGGGATGTGAGCCAAGCAATAAAGGCTTCAAAGCCTTCCAGCGGTGGCTCCTCGATGTCCCATGCAGAATACTGATTACTCATCTTCGCCAGCCATCCTTCTTCGCTTCTGTCGTTACCCTTGCCATTGTCGCGTACCTCTTGGGCATCGTGAATACCATTGGCTTCGTGATCAGCTATGGCGGCGTCCTGCTCGCACTTGGGTATACCTTCACCTTCGACGCCATAGTGCGAAAGATATTGCGGGTTTTCAACCCACGCGGCAACCCGTCACAGGACCCACAGACAGGCCCTATGTGCCTGGAATTCTGTGAAGAGTTCCGCCTGCCGCTCTCATCGAGCCGCTTCATCTTCGTGGTCGTCGCCGTCGCGCTCCACCTCTCCCCATCAAGCCCTGCGGTTCCGGTCCTTGTGGCCGCTGCGGCCCTTGTCTCTGCCGCCGCCGACCTGGCCGCCACCCATGCCTCTCTCAAGCTTCGTCGAGGTGTAGTATGAACCTCCGCCGCGTCACCGCCGCCGCTCTCTGTGCTGTCATCATCCCGGCCATCCAGGCGCAGGCGCAGACGGCAAGTTCCGTTCCCAATCCGCCGCCGCAACCGCCTTCTTCTCAGGCGATGCCGGCGGCACCGGCCATGCCGGTTCCCGATTCGGTGGTCAACCAGGCCCGCGACCAGGCCGAAGGCATGTTCGGCCCGCTGGCCCGGCCGCGCACTTCGGGCCAGATCCAGGAAGTGTGGGATGCTTCGCTCGCCCAGGACTCGGTTTACGAAACCGATATGTGCGGGTCCTGTACTTACAAGATCCGCACCCGCGAACACATGGTGACGCTGGTTGAGCTGCCGCGTGGAGAGGTCATCGAGGCGGTGGATCTCGGCGACAAGTCCGGCTTTTCGGTCAGGACACGCGGTGAGCGGCGCCTGGTCGTGCAGCCGGTCGGCCACGGCTACGACACCAGCCTTGTGGTCTACGGCAAGTCCGGCGCCGTCTACAGCTTCTATATGCGGGCCGAGGGATTCAACTCCGAGAACATCCCCGACCTGCTTGTCCGCATCCAGGGAAGCGTGTTGATCGACAAAGACCCCGCTGTCGCGGGGATCATGGTCAACGACAGGGGAAATGTCGGCGAGGCAGATCCGGCGCCAGAACTTCCCCCGATGCCTGTCTCTTTCAGCGGCTCGGTCGAGAAAGCGATTGCGGGCCTGAAGGAGACCAACCCGGGCACGCCCGAAGGCGATTTCGTGGCCGAGGCGAAGTTTGATCCCAATGCCCTGCGGGGCTGGGGGCAATACAAGCTGTGGGGTAGCGATAATAGCCTGCGACCCGAAACCGTCTTCCGAGACGACTACGTGACCTATATCCGCTTCGGCGAGAAGTGGAAGGATATCGAGCTGCCGACCGCCTATGTGGTGGTTGATGGTATCGACGAGGTGGTCAACACCCGCGTCGAGGGTCAAACCTACATCATCGAAAGCACGCGCCCGCTGATCACGCTCAAGAGCGGGAACAGCTATCTTTGCATCGAGTATGAGGGCGCGCGATGAGCGCCTTCTGCGATGTGGCGTTGGCTCTGGGCCTGACCTTCGGCGGCGTCTGCGCGGCGCCGTCGGCAGCCCCGCCGTCGCTCCCCGATGATGATCCTTCAGCCTGGGCGTTGCCCTCGCCTCCTCCGCCACCGGAACCGGCACCCTCTACGCCGACGTTTCCGCCTGTGGTTGTGACCCGGGTTGTTGAGGTGCCGGCACCCGCACCGGCTCCGCCTCCTCCCCCGCCGCCCCCGGCTCCAGTGGTTGAAGCGCCGAAGCCCGATCCTTTCCGCATAGCGCTGGAAGCGGCTTGGTCACGCCCGGTCATTCAGCAAGTGAGTTTGAGCGATCAAACAGCGCCGTTCATACAGAATGACCCAGCCGCCCTGGCAGTGCCGGAGATGCCGGTTCCTTCTTCCAACGGCTCCCTCGACCTGTCGGCCACCCCTGCGGTTGCCCCGCTGGATCTGCCCACACCGCAATTCCAAGCCGATTATGAAGGTCCTCGGCGCACTTCGACCCGGCCGGTGGACAATAGCCGTATCCTGACGGCAGACCGCTACATCGTCGGCATCCTCGAAACCGGTATCAACAGCCAGATTGGCGGGGATACGACTGGAACGGTCATCATCCAGACAGCCCGTGACGTATTCGGCTATCACGGCCGGAACATCCTGGTTCCCAAGGGCTCGCGCCTGATCTGCGATTACGCGCCCCCCGAGGACATGGGCAGTTCGCGCCTGGCGCTGACCTGTCAACGCATTCTTCTTGGTGGCCATCGTGCAGAGATCCGGCAACTGAATTCGCCGCTCGGCGATGTGCAGGGCCGCCAGGGCGTGACCGGCGATGTCGATAAGCGCTTTTGGGAACGCTATGGCACGGCCTTCCTGCTGACCGGCATTTCGACCGGGGTGCGCCTGTCCGCGGCCACCACGAAAACCGAAGACCGAGACGGCTCTGTCGCCGTTGAGGCCGCAGAGAAAGCCGCCGAAGAGCTTTCGACGCGGTTCGGCGAGATCACCGCCAAGGTTTTGGAAGAATCCCTTTCCCTCAAGCCGATTATCACGATCCCGCAAGGCACAAGGATTCAGATCCGCCCTGCGACGGATTGGTACATTGCAAGCGTGGAGTAATAGAGATGAAGCGCATTAGCCGTGTATTGCTTCTGTCCTCCGCATTCGCCCTGCCGGTTCTTCCGGTTCTGGCGACGGAACAGCAGGAGCCCCCTGGAGAGCCCGCCGGGGACCTTCAGGAGATGGTTCAGAAGGTCAAGATCGTTACCCGGGCCAACGCAAATCTGAAGGTGCCGGAGAACGAGCCCTCGCCGTTCGATCTCATGTTGGAGGAAGTCCCTGGCGCAACGCGCGATCTGACCGAAGGGGTCACGGCCAAGGCCTTTGCGCGCTATGTCGCCATCGAGGACCGTCTGATTGGTCAAGTCGTGCTGAGCGCGGTCGAAAAGGACGGGCGTATCGAGCCTCTGAACGCCCACGACTTCGCCACGCAAATGGATCTTGAACAGCCGGAGATCGATCCGAGCAAGCCGATCACCGTTGAAGGCAATCAGACGGAATTGATTGCCGCCTTGCGCCGTCTCGCCGAGAAGCCGGAAGAAGAGAAGAAGGAAGAGAAAAAAGAGACGGCTGCTGCCGAAGGCACGTCCTCCAGCGCCGGTACCGGTGCCGGGTCCAACGCCGGACAGAACCCCGATGCGGCCTCCTACAAGAACCCCGAACCGCTCGATATCAAGGACACGCCACCGCCGACTGTCCGCGTAACTAACGACGGCTGCGATATTCGCGTTGACCTGGCGCAAGGCTACGCCATCCAGCAAAGCCGGGTCGAAACAATCGAGAACGGCAAAACCAGCTACACGCCCTGCGAGGACGGCAATGACCGCTTCAAGATCGAGCGAAGCTATGCCGCTTGCACCGATGCCGTGGATCTGGAAGCCCGGCGTGCGACTGCACGCTATGTCCAATACTATGTGGACAGGGGCGGTAGCCGTCGAGAAGTGACGGAATGCACCCCCGATGAGGAGCGGATTTTCCCAATCGTCGAGAAGCGCGATTCCTGCTCCGTCTTCCTCGATTATTCCTCGCTGCAGGCGGTTCCGCGCGCGGCGCTGGTGTACCGCAACGCCAACAATGCCGAAGTGCAAGTTCGTGGCTGCGAGGCTTCGACCGAAGTTGCGGCCGTGCCCATGGTCTCGACGACGGATGGCTGTTCGATCCGTCACGACTTCGCCGCCGGTCGGTCCCACCAGCTCGGCCGACATCAGTACGAAATGGATGGCGTGATCTGGCAGGCCGACGCCTGCTCGGACAACGGCACCACCTATCCTCACGAGAAGGTCTACCAGAACTCGGCCGGCGCCTATATCTGCTCGCCGATCATCGACCAGGCTGGCTCGACCGTGACGATGCAAAGCCGCCTGCGAATCCGTGTCGATGGTATGGAGCAATACATCACCGACTGCACTCCGGACACCACCGGAACCGCCATCATTGCGACGACGGAGGGCTGCGAGAATCCCGCGACCTGGGAGCATGACTTCTCTGCCGGGATCTCCTATGCCCGTGAGCGGCATTACTACATGCGCAATGGCGTGCGTGAGTACATCACGAGCTGCCAGAACAGCACCACCACCTACACCCATCAGATCGAAACCGTAGGCTGGCAGAACCATGACGGCCAGCGCTATGCCTATCCGCTCTCGACGGTCTACATCACGCCGCCTTCAGGCCGTTTCAACATCAAGTCCGGCGAGGTTCTGCAGGGCGCAGCGCAGGTGCCCTACATCTTCGAGCGCAACCAGAATATCGGCACCGGCAAATGGTCCGAAATCACCGGCTGTTCCGGGTTCCAGGAAGTCGAAAGGTTCGAGGTCTACAAGCGCCCCGACGAATCGGAAGTCTCCTACAAGATCGGCATGGGTCAAGAGGGGCCGGTAGAGTCCTGTCAACCGACCGGGCATTTCGTTTCGCGCACATGGATCAAGCCGTTGGCGTCCGATATCTGCTGGGCGGTTAACGATACAAGAGGCGTGCGCAATTTTTCGGTCTCGATACCCCGGGCAACTGGTGCCGTGCGCCAAGTTGTCGAGCAAACGGCACCCGTCCGTGTAAATCCCAATCAAGAATATTTCCTTGGTGAATGGGTAACGACTTGGCAAACCCCCTCAAATCCCCATCCCACGTACCGAGAGGAGCAGGAGTATATCGGAGATTACGAGAATGGCGGCGGGATACACCGTGTTTACTATATTAGCAATCCGAAACATCCCACAAATGGATGGGGGCCGAATGCCATTCCGACAGGTGGTGTCGGACATTGCTACAGTGACAGCACTACTGAAGATCTGGCACGGCATCAAAATATCTCAACTCCTGTAACGAAAACCTGTTGGACCCGCACGCCAGGCATTCCCGGCGGCGATGAGGCGGAAGTCTGCGCCCCTGGCACGTGGTGACGGGCGGACCCGGCATGTCCAATCCCCTCTTCGAGAGCATTCTCGAACCGCTGAAGCGGTATTACGGAGACTCACAGACCGTGGAGATCCGTATGAGCCGCCCGCACCAGGTGGTGACGGATCGCCGTGGTGAAGGAAAGCGCGTGGTCGAGGACCACGCGCTGACCCAAGCCGTAATCGAAACCATCGCCAAGAGCCTGGGCAACCTCAACGGCCTGAACTTCGAGGATGACAAGAGCCCCAAGCTCTCCTGCATCCTACCGGGCGGCCATCGCTTCGAGGTCCTGGTCGGTTCTTCCGTGCGGACCGGCCTCAGCCTGGCGATCCGCTGCAAGCATCCCTTCACGCCGACCTGGGAACAGGTCGGCGTGTCGCCGGCAATCCGTGAATATCTGATCGGGGTGATCCGGTCGGAAGCGAACATGATCATTTCCGGCGCGACCAATACCGGCAAGACCACGCTGCTGAACAAGCTGCTGACGGAGATCGACCCGAACCGGCGCGTTGTCGCGGTCGAGGACACGCCGGAACTGCATATCGAACCCTTCTGGGATGGTGTCGGCCTGATTGCGGCACGCGAGGCCGGAACCGGCTCGGGTATGCTCGACTGGCGCCAGCTCTATGATCACCTAATGCGCATTACTCCTGATCACATCCTGTTCGGGGAGATCTCCACACAGAACGCCTTTGCCGCCCTGGCCGCGCTCAATTCCGGCGTGACCGGCTTCATGTGTACCATCCACGCCGAAAGCCCCTGGCAGGCGATCCATCGCAAGTTCGACCAGAACATAGCCTGGTCAGGTGCGACCATGCCGCGCGTGTCCGAATTCCTGTCTGAGCTGGTTGATGTGGTGGTCCAGATCAAGCGCGATGCCGATGGCTGGCGCCGCATCACCGATATCTGGGAGCCGCGCAAGGACCGCTGGGTGCTGAAGGACGGCCAGGAGGTCGAGGCATGATCTACCGCCTTTCCTTGCTGGCCATCTTCGCTGCAACGCTGGGTGCCATACTTCTCCAATGGCATTTGGCGGTGGGGTTCAACGCGGCAGATCCGGCCTGGTGGCAATGGGTGATCAGTTCCGCCGTCCATCCAGCAGGCCTCCCGGCGGAACTGACCAGGGCGATGTTCTGGACCGGCGCCGGCGGCATCGTGGCCATGCTCGTTCTGCTGACCGTGGCCACACGCGCCCAGCACCGCACCATTGCCGGCGACCGCTCGAAGGAAGAACTGCACGGCTCGGCCCGTTGGGCGAAGAAGTCCGATGCGAAGGCCACAGGCCTGCTTGAGGGCAAGGGCGTGGTCGTCGGAGGCTGGCAGGGCCTTTTCGGTACGAAGACCTTGCGTCATGACGGCCCCGAACACGTCATGGCGTTCGCGCCCACCAGGTCGGGCAAGGGTGTCAGCCTGATCCTGCCCACCCTTCTGACCTGGACGGAAAGCGTCTTCGTGCTGGACATCAAGGGTGAGAACTTCGCCCTTTCCGCCGGATGGCGCGCCTCCCTCGGTCACCGCATCCTGAAATTCGAGCCGACCGCCCAGGAGGGCTCTGTACGCTTCAATCCGCTGGCCGAAATCCGCCTCGGCGACGGCCGCGAGATTGCCGATTGCCAGAATATCGCGGCCATGGTCATCGACCCCGATGGCAAGGGCCTCAAGGATTATTGGGCCAAGGAAGGTTGGTCTTGGCTCTCCGTCATCCTGCTTCACGTCCTCTACCGCATCCAACGCGACGAAGGCCGAACGGCCTCTTTCGAGGACGTGAACAATTTCGTCTCCGGCATTACCGCCGAAGACGAAGGCGAGGACAACTTCACCGAACTGCTCGACGACATGATTGCCTTCGAGCATGGGGTGGAGCATGTGGACAAGGAAGTCCGGCGCGGCGCCACAAGAATGAAGATGAAAGCCCCGCAGGAACGTTCCGGCGTCCACTCCTCGGCCATTACCGAGCTGGCGCTTTATGCGGACCCGATCATCGCCAGGAACACGGCCACCAGCGACTTCCGTCTTGCGGATCTGATGGAAGGCGACAAGCCGGTTGCCTTCTACCTGGTCGTGGCACCCAGCAATATCGACCGCCTACGACCGCTCACCCGTATCATCGTCAATCTCATGATGAGGCGGCTGACCGAACGCATGGAGTTCGAGGGCGGCCGCAGCGTCGCCAGCTATAAGAACCGCCTGCTGTTGATGCTCGACGAGTTCACCAGCATCGGCAAGCTGGAGATCTTCGAGCGCGCGCTGGCCTTCATCGCCGGATACGGCCTGAAGGCCTTCATCATCGTCCAGGACATCAGCCAGCTTCAGCAGGCCTATGGCCGCGATGAATCCATCATGTCGAACTGTCATGTTCGCGTGGCCTTCGCGCCCAACAAGATCGAGACGGCCAAGGTGTTGAGCGACATGGCCGGGCGGACGACGGTCATTCAGAAGAGAAGCACCCGTTCCGGCCGACGCGGCGAGATCGGTTCGGTGAACGAAAGCCTTCATGAAACCGGGCGTCCCCTGCTGACGCCCGATGAATGCATGCGCCTTCGCCTGATCGGCAGCCGCAAGCGGTGGTTCGGGCTCTTCGGCAAGAAGGTCGCCGTGCCCGGCGAGGCGTTGACCTTCGTTGCCGGTGCCCCTCCGATCCGGGGGCGCCAGGCCCTGTATTTCCAGGACAAGGAACTGCGCCGCCGCGCCGCGATACCGGCGCCGATTATGGGCGACAACAGCAAGAAAGAAGGGGAAGCAGCATGAGTGACGATCCCAAAGACAAAGCCGCTGTGAGTGAAGAGAGCTACCTGAAGCTGGCCGCCGAGGCCGCTTCCGAGGCCGCCGTCAAGGGGCCGGTGCCGGTCGATCCCGACGTTGCCGAGCTGATGGGCGCCTTCCAGGAAGACGCCCTGTCTGAAGAAGACGCCCTGGATAGCTTCTTCGACGGACTCGACCCGACTGCCGAAGAGGAGAGCGGCGATGAGTAATTTCCGCAATCAGGTCGTCGAGGAGCTGATAAAGCATATCGAGGCCGGTACGGCTCCCTGGCAGAAGCCATGGGAGCCCAATGCGATCCGCACAGCCCCCTTCAACCCCGTAACCGGCAAGAGCTATCGCGGCATCAATGCTTGGTGGCTGGAGATGCGCGGCTATTCCGATCCGCGCTGGATGACCTATCGCCAGGCGAAAGCTGCAGGCGCCCAGGTGATGAAGGGCGAAAAGGGAACACTGGTCGAATACTGGAAATGGACCGAAAAGGTTCCGATGCTGGACGAGGAGGGAAATCCCGTCCTCGATGCCGATGGCAACCAGCGCAGCCGGGAATACCGCCTCGACCGGCCCAAGGTATTCCACGCCGTGGTGTTCAACGCCCAGCAAATCGAAGGCCTGGAGCCCTATAAGGCGCCAGAGCCCACCTTTGCACCCGACCAGCGCGCCGAGGAGGTTTTGGCCACCTGCGGTGTGCAGATTCTGCACGACCAGGCCGACCGGGCTTTCTACACGCCGATGCAAGACCGCATCCACATGCCGCCGAAAGAGGCTTTCAAAGAGGCCTATGAATACTATGCCACGGCGCTTCACGAACAGGGGCACGCCACCGGCCATAGGAACCGCCTTGCTCGTGAGTTCGGCCCCTTCGGCACCGAGGCCTATGCGAAGGAAGAGCTGCGCGCAGAGATGGCCAGCTTCATGGTTTCCACGGAGCTGGGCCTTGGCCACTACCCCGACCGCCACGCCAGCTACTTGAAGTCGTGGCTGCGCGTGCTGAAGGACGATCATAACCTTCTCTTTGCGGCGGCGCGTGACGCCGAGCTGATCCGCACATGGATCATGGAGCCTGAGAAGCGCCAGGAGCTGGCCGCGCAGCTGAGCCAGGCGCCGGAAAAAGGCAAGGCCGAGCAGAAGGCGATGGCTATGGATCAAAGCATCACCTGGGATAATTGGCCGATCCTCGCGGCCAGGCATCTGGGCCTGTCCGATGAAGCCGCGGTGAGGGCCTGGGAATTGAAAGGCGAAGGAGCCGCCTACGCAAAGCTGGTGGCCGAACTGCCGCAGGTCGATTGGACCTATCATGAAGCGGCCAAAGAAACGCCCGTCATCGAAGAACCCGGCCCGCGAGACCCCGCAATAGCCAGGCTGCAATACCAGATGATGAACGATCTTGAATCCCTCTCCGATCTTCTTGCCGGTCAATCCCGGCAGCATGGGGAGATGGTTTCACTCATTTGGGACAAATTCTGTTCCAAGGACCTTCTGTGGGGGCCTGACAACAAACCGTTCGATCGCTACGTTCCCGCCGGGAAGCGCAGAATCGAGCTACTGTCCAGACTGGCAGCCAATCCGGTTGAGGCACTTCGTGCCGAGATCCCGCAGAACTCCCCAGCCCCACAGAAGACTGGGCAGGAGATGGCCGCTGATCCGCAGATCCCCGCTGCACCTTGGCCGGGCTTGACCGCCAAGGTCCTGGGCCTCACGGACGAAGCGAAGAAGTTTCAACAGCTCGCGGCCGAACTACCGAAGCTCGACTGGTCCGTCATAGGCGGCGCACCTGGAGGTCCCGAGGACCTGGCGAAGCTCCAAGCGGAAACCCGGAAGTTCAACCGTCTGGAAGCCATCTCCGTTTCGCTGTCCGGCCAATCCCGCCAGCACGCCGAACTGGCCTCACTGATCTGGGATTCGTTCTGCCCTACGCACCCGGATTGGACGCCGGAAACCCTCCGCTTCGAGGGCTATGTTCCGGCAGCGGAGCGCAAGAACGAGCTGTTGGCCAACTTGTCCGTTGCACCGGCGGAAGCGTTGCAGACCAAGATCGGGCAACAGGCCTCAGTCCAAGAGCCGGTCGAGCTGCGTGCGGAGATCCAGAACCAGGCCCGGGAAGCGAATACTCCTGACTGGACGGAACAGGATAAGGAACTGGCGGCGCGCGAGGGATGGCGCCTTGAGATCAATCCGGCTGACGGCAATCTCGATATCCTGCTTGCCGACGATCCGGCCGGATTGCGGAGCAATACCGAAGCCCGCCTTTTCGTGATGAATCGGCTCCAGGCCGGCGATGCCCTCGCCGCGAGGGCCGCCGAACTTCTCGTGAAGAACGGTTCTCCTCATATCGACCAGCACGATATCGACATCGTGAACAGCCTCGGCGGCTATCCGGTCAAGGAGCGCCAGCGTGCCGCCGCCTACGATTTCGCGGCCTTCGACAAGGCGATGGCTTATGTTGAAAGACACGCCAAACGCATGGATTTCGAGGAGTTTCCCGGCGAATTCGTGCGGGCGCGTCTTCGGGCCAAATATATCGATCTGTGCGACGAGATCGCCTCGGGCAAGGAAGCGCCCGGTGACCTCATGGCAGAAGTCCACCGACGCTATTGCACGGATACGCTCAGCAAGGAAGTGGCGTATTGGTCCGTTATCGAACAGGCCAAAGAGCTGAGCCATCAGCGCGCGCGGATATATCTGGATGTGCCCTTTGCCCAGAAGGATCTCGCCAAGGCGGCGGGTGCGGAATGGGACATGGAACGCAAAGCCTGGTTCGTCCCACCCGGAACCGATACCGAACCTTTCCAGCAATGGATGAAGGCCCCTGACCAGGCCCCGGCCGAGAGCCAGGAAAAGCAGCAGGGTGCCGCGCCCGCGCAGGAGCCGTCTGTCTATCTTACCGTTCCCTTCGAGGAGAAGGATCTGGCCAAGGCCGCTGGGGCCAAGTGGGACAAGGATCAGAAAGCCTGGTTCGTTCCCGCCGGCACCGATCTCGAACCGTTCAAGCAGTGGCTGCAGGTCCCTGACCAAGCCCCGGCTGAGGAACAGCAAATGCCGAACACGCCATCGGTTTATCTGGATGTCCCCTTTGCTGAGAAAGAACAGGCCAAAGGCATGGGCGCTAAATGGGACCCTAAGGTAAAAGCTTGGTACGTCCCTGACGGCGTTGATCCCGAAGCTTTCGCCAAATGGAAACCGGGCCAAGAAGGTCAGGAAAGAACCCCGCCGTCTGCTCCCGTCTCGGAATGGCTCCAACAGAAGCTCGACAGTGAGCTTGCCTTAGCCAAGAGCCTGGGTGTGGTTGATGAGATTGAACGCTCCGCTGCCGAAGGCAAGACAGCAGCCCAAGTGGTGGAACGCCTGGGCGATAAATTGGAAAAGGTCGTTGAACTGGCTCAGATCAATGGTGAACCGGGGAAACCGATCAATCACAAGCTGGAATTCGTCCGGAATATCCGTGGCGCCCTAGGCATTCCCCCTGTTGATCAGAGGGAAGACTTTTCCGCATGGCTTGCGGCCTATCAAGCCAGAACGAATGAACAGCAGAAAGAGCCTCCCTCGCAGCAAGGCGCAAAGAGGATCTATCTCAATGTTCCCTTCACAGAAAAGAACCAGGTCAAGGCCGCTGGCGCCAGGTGGTCCCGTAAGGAGAAGTCCTGGTACGTTCCGCCGGCACATCCGGACCCTGAGGTCTTCAAGCGGTGGATGGGGGCACAGAAGGCCCCGGAGCGGAAAATTGATCCAAGCGAAGAATTCGCCGCCGCCTTGAAGGAATACGGCCTGATTCTCGAAGGTCCGCCCAGCATGGACGGCAAATGGCATCGCGTGGCCGTCGAAGGCGACAAGAAGGGCCAGAAGAGCGGCAGCTACCGCGCCTTCCTCGATGGCCGACCCGCCGGTCAGATCATGAACTACCGCAACGGCGATAAACCCGTCAAATGGGTGGCGACCGGCAATCGCCTCGATCCAGAGGCATTCGAACGACTGAAGGCCGAATCCGCCGAACGCAAGGCACAGCAGCAGATGGACTTGCAGGCGCAATATCGTCAGGTGGCCAAGCGCGTTTATGGCATCTTCGTCAATGCCGAACCTGCACCCGACAAGCACCTTTACTTGCAGACCAAGGGCGTCCCGCCGGGAGACCTGAAGGTAGACGAGAAAGGGAATCTGCTGGTCCCCATGCGCGACGTGAAAGGCTACCTTTGGAACATCCAGAAGATCGAACCAGGCGGCACGAAGACCTTCACGAAGGACGGCCGCATGACCGGCCTCATGCACGTCATCAAGGGCAACAGGAAGGGGCCAACCATCGTGGCCGAAGGCTACTCCACAGCTGCCACCCTCCACGCCGCCACCGGCCTGACCGTCGTCGTCGCTTTCAATGCCGGTAACCTCGAACCCGTGGCCAGGGAACTCAAGAAGGCCGTCCCGGAGCTCGATCTGGTGATTGCCGCCGATGATGATCACAAGCTCGAACTCAAAAATAAGCCCAATGTCGGCCTTCTGCGCGCGGAACAAGCCGCCCAGGCGGTCGGCGGCCGCGTCATCGCCCCGCCCCTGCTGCAGGGCGAGAAACTGCAAGGCCTGACCGACTACAACGACTTGGCCCGCAAGCGCGGTCAGAAGGAATTCAAGACCCTGGTGGCCGAACAATTGGGCCTCGAACCGCAGAAAGCCCGCAAGGTCAAACAGCCCTCCCAGCTCCGCCAGCAACCGGCGGAAATGGCGGTATAGGGATTCCTGGCGGCGGCTCGTCTCGGGCCGCCGCCAATGCTGGCAACAGGCACCGCAAGCCGCTAGAATCCACTTATGAAATGAGGAGAAAGAGAGATGCCGAAGAGCTATCTGAGCGAGGAAGAGAAACAAGGCTTGTCCCAGAACGCAATCTTCGCTGCCGAATCGCAAGCGGCAGACGACGCCGGGGACGAAGAAACGTCCTGGGCGTGGCTGGCATTGGCGGAACTGCCTGCCCATGCGCTGCTGGCGCTGAAGCGCACCCGTGGTGCCGATTTCATTCGTCAGAAGGGTCTACGCACTGAAACGGCGGAACAGGCCTATGGCAAGGACTGGCTCGACCGCAATTTCTGAGGCCTTTCTATGAAAGATCCCATTGACACGCTGGATCGCCTGTTCCTGCGTGAAAAGCTCCTGGTCGTCGAAAGAGACAGGACGCCGCCGGCGGAAAAACTTCGTCAAAACCGGACGCGCATAGCCGATCACGTCCGCCAGCTCGGCAAGAGCGGCGACCTGAACCAGATCCTCGCCGCCGAGCGGCATTTCCTTGAAAACGACTTGGCGCAATACGCCAATAGCGGTGCGATGAAGGGCAGCCTCGACACTGCCTTGGCCGAACTTTCAGCCGCCGAGAAGCTTATGGGCAAGATCCGCGACCCGGAGGCCTATCGCCATGTCGATGAAAGCCATTCCCTGCCCAAGAACCGCAAGGGCGGCCTGCCCTATGACGAGGCCCGCCAGTTCTTCAGCGCACATGCCGCCCGCCTGCTGAACATGGACAAGTCCCGCCTCGATGCCGAGGAGAAGAAAATCGTCGAGATCCGCAAGCAGAACATGCGCGCCGCCGACAGGCTATATGTGGATCTCCAGCGCCAGGCGCTCGGCCTAACGGCGCCAACGAAGGTCAAGGGCCAGGGCCTGGAACTCTAGGCTTTGTCCCGCTACCACAGCATGACGAGACTCCCGGTATGCCTTCCGACCGACATCAGGTGAAGACCTATCTCGACGACAAGGAAAAACAGCGGCTTGAAGAGCTGGCCGATCAGGTCAAGCTCAAACATTCCGAACTTATCCGCCGCCTGATCATGGGGTATCGACTGCCCAATGCAGGTGACTTGGCGGCCTATCAGGGCATCCGCGACCTCATGAAGGTCAATGCGGATCTCGCACGCCTGGGCAACCTTTTCAAGCTGGCGCTGGACGAGGCGCCGCCCGAGGAGCTGATAGCCAAGCTTGACGCCATCGCCGACGAAATTGCCGAAACGCAACGCGAGCTGAAGGCCTGTGCACGCACGATCCACGGCACCGTGAAGCGGATCAGGGCATGATTGCCAAGAAGGTTCCCAAGCAAGCAGATATCCCCGACAACTTCACCCGTCTGGGTGAGTATATCGCGGCGGCCGAGGAGGAAGGCGAAAAGCTCGATCACTTCTGGATTCGCAACTGCGACTCCGGCACCGGCCTGGAAGACCTCGACCTGGCGCTGGCCGAGATCGAGGCCGTCAGGAAGATGCGCCCGACGGTGGCCAACCAGACCTATCACCTGGTCGTGTCGTTCCGCCCTGATGACCGGGAGAAACTGTCGCGTGAGGATCTTGCGGACATCGCCCAGGCCTACGCCGAGGGGCTGGGTTTCGGCGAACATCAATATGTCGCCGGCACCCATGTCAACACCGACAATTTCCACATGCATCTCGCCTTCAACAGGGTGCATCCGCATACCCTGAAGACCCACAATCCCTTCCGGGATTTCATTGACTTGGCCAGAGTCTCTCGGGAGATGGAACAGAAATACGGCCTTGTCATAGATCGCGGCATGACCGACCGCCACCCCGATGGCAAGGACAAGGGCTTAAGCCCGGAGGCACAGGACTTCGAGCGCCATACATGGCAGCAATCCTTTCAAAGCTATATGCAGGAACACAAGACGGAGATCCTGGCCACGATCACCGGCAACGACAATTGGCAGGCCGTGCATCAGGCGCTATCCGAGTACGACGTGTCCCTGCGCCTGCGCGGCAACGGCATGGTCTTCACGCCCTTGAGCGGCAAGCAAGGCATGAAAGCCAGCTCACTTGATCGGTCGTGCAGCAAGAAGGCGCTGGAAGGCCGCCTGGGGCCATTCGAGCCGCCTCTGAAAGGCTTGGAAAACGAGAAGTCGGGAGAGAGAGAGCTTCCACCAGCACCGCCCGTCCCAGGCAGCGCACAGGCACCAACAGCCCGGGAGAAGCAGCCTGCGCCAACCGGCAGAGAAATCCCGGCAGCACCGAATGGGCGGAAAAGCCAAACAGCGCCCTCCACTGGTCACAGCGCGCCGTCACCAGTTGGCAGGGAAGCCCCCTCCTCCCCAACCGGCCAGGACAGGAATCCAGAACCGAAACACCGTTACGAGGCGAAGCCGCTTCTTGCGAAGCACCCGGCAACGGCGCAGCTATGGAATAGGTTTCTAGCGACGAAGTCTCCGACCCGCAAACGCTCGACCTTGCTAAGCCGTACCGCCGCCAACTGGAAATTGTTCCTGCTAGGTGAAGCTTATAAAGACCCGCTGGCGATGGTCTTGATCCTTGCGCATCAGGAACTGCTCGCCACGATTTTCGAGGAGGCCTCGCCGGTGAAAGGCCCTCGACCGGCGCCGAAGATCGTAGCACCGGCACTTGCGGCCTGGCGCGAGAAAGGCGAATGGAAACCGCCGCATAAAGAAGCTGCCCAGGGCAAAGAAAGGGAGTCCGGTTTATCGAAAGTTTCTCCGGCCGTGGTACACCGCGCGGCCGCTGTGGCGACACCGGAAGACCAGGACCTGGTTGTTGGCCGACGCAGCATTCCAATGCTTGATGATGCCGGGAATACCATTCTCCCCGTGCGCAACGAGCAGGACATTATCGTCGGATTGCGGCTGATCTCCACAGATGGCCGAACCCTCGAACTCGGAACCCCTGCAACGCCCACTAGGAAGAAGCTAAGCCGGGAGATCGGCGACGACGGCTTAAGCATGTAGAGCTAGCTGGACCGGGCGACCATCCGCGTCCTGCACTCCCCATTCTCAAGCTGGGCGAGTTGTTCCAGGAATCGACGGGCGCGAACATCCCAGCAACCGCAAACGCTCTGCACGATAAACTTAAGCCGCTCATGTCGCGCCACCCAAAGAGGCGTGGCGCCCACCAACTCCGGATGCAGTTCCATAAGGTCACGGGCATACTCGGAGAAGTTCACCCTTTCAGGAAGACGCCGGGGGCCATGATAGGCGTCCAGCACGAGAGGAACATTCCAGTAATCAAACCCGTCAATGCGATAAATGGGAATAGCCCACACACGCCCCCACTGTCCGTCAGGCCGTACTATCACCTCGCGCACCGTATAGCGATGTTCCTGATGGGCCATGGATGCAGGATGGTTCTCATTGCCAGCCTCATACCTGCCCGTTTTTCGGATCGCCGGTAGCACCTCGGAGGTGACCCAGCGGCGGAAGCGATGCTGTATCGTTCCATGTGTTGTTGCCTTTCGGCTCCGCAGGATCAAGGTATACAAGCCCGATTCCGAAACGATGATGAATTCACGCTCCTGCTTCACACCGTTGGAGCTGATGTTAGTTAAACTCACCTTAGACCGCTCGTCCTCATCAAGGCGTTCAATCGCCCTAATTGGCTGCTGGACATCCAACACAGCACAAACGTCAGCAGCGACGAACCACGGTTCACCATCGCGTTGAATAGAACGAACCGGTTGGTCCTCGAAAACAAAGGATGTCACCTGGGCCATGGCTTTTACCGGATATCGAAGATACCCCAATATTACGGGAAATAGCTGACTTTTCCAGGCCTGCTATCCTCTGTCGTGAGATTGAAGTTGCTCTGAAAGCAACTCAACCATCGACCCTTTCTCCCTTCCAATAGAAGCATTTTCTGAATGTCGTCACCAGGCGAAGCCTACCCGTTGAGCACGGCTCTGCCGTGCGAATAAGGCAGGATGGCTGTCGGGTAGTACTACCCGACCTATCCTGCCCCCTGGACGACAGGCGAAATCGGACGAAGATCGACAATCTCCGGCAATCTTCGGCAAACTCCGGCAATCTCCGACACATTAAACGAAATCAATGACTTGGAAGGTCCAACACCTTGGCCACAGTGGCTGCTTTCCGCTTGCCACTGGGCTACCCTTACGAGTAATGAGGACGGTCTGTCATAAGGATGTCTCCGTTGCTTCTTCAGGTACGCCTCTAATGCTCGTCGCGCTTTACGCACGCCATTCCACCGACAAGCAGTCGAGATCCACCCAGGACCAGGTTGCCCGCCTTCGTCAGTATTGCGATAGCCACGGCTATACCGTGGCCGACGTTTTCATTGATGAAGCCAAGTCAGGCTCCCACCTGCAGAACCGGCGCGGCATCCGGCGGCTGCTGTCTGTTGCCGTCGAGGATTGTTTCGAGCGGATTGTTACGGAGGATCTGTCGCGCATCAGCCGCGACCAGGGCGATATCGCCGCCTTCTTCAAGAAGATGTCCTTCCTCGGCATCACGATTGAGACCGTGACCGAAGGCGTGGTGAACGAGCTGCATATCGGCCTCAAAGGCACGATGAATGCCCTCTACCTCAAGGACCTGGCCGACAAGACGCACCGGGGAATGATCGCCTCTGTGCTGGGCGGCGCCGTACCCGGCGGACAGACCTACGGCTATGACGTGGTTCACCAGCTCGACGAACGCGGCGAGCCCATCCGAGGACTGCGAAAGATCAATGAGGAACAGGCAAGAATCGTCCGAAGGATCTTCACCGACTACGCCTCCGGCAAGACCCTGAAGGCGATTTGTGCACACTTGAACGCCGAAGCCATCGAGGCGCCGAAAGGCGGTCAATGGGCGCCCACCAGCCTGGTCGGAACCCTCGCACGCAAGTCAGGATTACTGCGCCAGACCCTCTACAAGGGTATCGTCACCTTCAACCGCATGGCCTACCGGAAACATCCTGAAACGGGCAAGCGGGTCTCTGTGCTGCGGCCGGAGAGTGAATGGATTCAGGTTCCGATTCCCGAGCTGGCCATCATCGACGATGAGCTTTTCGAGAAGGTCCAGGCGATGCTCGACGAACGGTCGAGCCTGCGCGAGCAACGCATCCTCACCAACAAGGTGCTGACCCCTGAGGAAAAGGCGGCCCAGGCGGCCGAACGGCAGCGGGAGTGGCGAGCCAGGCAGTTGGCCAAGCCCCGCCGGGCCTTGCATACGATCATCAGCGGACGGCTCTACTGCAAGGAGCACGGCGCCAAGATAACCCAGGTCCATACGCGGGTCTATAACTGTCCGGTCAAGGGGTGCGGCAGCAGGAATATCAAGTTCGAAGCGATCATGCCGCTAGCCGTGAAAGCGGCCCTGCGCGTCGATGAGAGCACCATCAAAGCCCATTTCGAGAGTGAAGAGGTCCTCGCCGAACAAGCCCGACACCAGGCGGCAATTGACGAACTAAAGCCGCAGATCGAGGCGTTGCGCCTGGAAGTCCGCAACGTCATCGCCGCCCTCGGACAGCACAACCGCACGGCAGAGGTGCGCGCCTATTTCGAGGAAAAGTCGATGATGATCCGCAGGCTGAAGCTCACTGTCGAGAATCACCGGCGACAGATAGAACGTCTTAGTCATCCTTCACGGGTCGAGGACGTGCTGAAGCACTATCGTAATCTCCTGAAACGGCTGCAGGCCACGCCGACCGACCTGGAAGCGAACATGATCCTGCGGCCGATCATCCAGCGCATCACATTCGAATCGGTGTGGGATGCCTCAGAGGAGCGATGGCGCCGGGATTGCAGCGTCGAGCTGGACTATCAGAAGCTGCTCCGCCTGAAGGAGCCCTGAAAAAGAAAAAGCCCCTCCTGAGATAACCGGGAGGGGCTTTCAGCTTTTGGCCTCACTTATTGATCATGTCCTGCAGGATGGAAACGCGACGCTCGATGCGCTCAAGCGCCTGGTCGTCTTGCGCCTGGTTCAGGATCTCGGCGAAGCTCGCCAGGATCTGGCGGCGGCGGCGGTCGAAGACCTGGGCCGCGGCGGTTTCTTCGGCGCTGACTGGCGGCGGCGGAGGCGGCTTGCCTCCATCCAAGTAGGCCGCGACCAGATCGGCCACCAGCTCGGGCGCCGTTTTCCCTGCGGCCTCAGCTGCCGAATCGAGGGCGGCACGATCTGCAGGCTTGAATTGCACCAGTTTGGCGCGGCGGCGCGCCTCGCGCTCTGCTGGGGTCAAACGGGCCTCTCCTAGTCGGGGGCGCCCCCGTTTCTTACCTTCCTCCATTATCCTTCCTTCTCATGGCGGGGGCGGTACATCCCCCTCGCTTTGTGGCGGAAAGGGTGGATTATAAGCCTCTGCCTGCACCATGTCGTTACCTGCCAGACACAGGATGTAAACCAGCAGGATCGACAGGCATAGCGCCGCGCAAGCGATAAATCCGACAGTGAAAGACCCCCAATCCATGGCCCGCCCTCCCCTAGAGCCCTTCGGCTTTGCGGCGCTCGGCTTCAAGTCGCCAATCAAGCGAAACATCGCCATAGAAACGACAGTCGAAGTAATCCGACATGGAATCCGAATTATCGCGGTTATAGGCCTGTTGGATACTGCGGAGCGTTTCCATCAAGGCGTTGTATTCGCCGCTGCGCTGATCTGTGTAAGCGAAAGGCGGGTATGGGTCGTGGGGGTTTTCCTGGACCCAGGCCACATATTCAGGGCTCCAAAGGCGGAAACTTTCGGGCAAGGCGGTCACGGTGAGGTCAATGGAACCACCGCCGGAATAGGTGCTGGTCCGTACTGACACCTTCACCCCCTTGTCGATTTTCCCGGCCTTCTGCGCCTCTTTGATATCGGCACGAATACGCGCGGCAATTTCCTTGCGGCTCAAGCCCTTGGTGGCGTCGTACTTGGCGCCACGCACTTCGTTTGCCGGGTCGCAATAGGCTGGAGACGGGCGTTCATCCCTGGCCTTCTTTTCGGCCTTTTCGATCAGGGTCGCCATGGCATCAATCATATACATGGCCAGCGGCTCACGACCCACGGCATCATATCCGGCCTGACGGCGGGCAAGGGCCTGCTCGGCCTGCAGCTTGGCGGCGGCGGCTTGCTTCTCTTCGATGCGGCGGGAGTTCTTGTAATCGGCGAGGGAGACGATGACAGACATGGTTGCGTCCTCATTTTTTGTCACGTGACAATAATACTGATTCAAGATTGTTTTGCAACCTTTTTGTCACGTGACTAATTTATTGCCTGCCCTCCCCTTTCTTCCTCATCTGCGCGACTATTGTTTCTGCGTCTAGCGGTTGACGGTGGATAAGTGCAATCCAGGGCTGTCAATCCATATCGGAGTATCCTGCAAGCCGGATAAGTCGTCTTCAAGACCGATGATATGGCTCGGGAGCTCTGAAAACAACTCTGGATGGCGGCGGCGGTGGCGCTGCACGTCCAAAGCCTCGGTCATCTCGCGCGGGGCCGCACAGCGCTCTTCCTGTTGAATGGTAGCGGCGAAAAGGTCGAGCTGGATGCCTTGGTCCTTATTACGCACCAAACGCGGCAAGCGGCGGCGTGGGCTGATCTGTACCCGCTGCATAGGTGGCGCCATATCCTCGCCCTGCTCAATGGCCTGGGCATCGTAGTAATGCGGGCGCTTGGCCACTTCGGCGGCTTCAAAAGCATCGGCGAAAAGGGGAAACTTCTTTTCTAACCGCTTGCGAAGGTTCCGGCGCCGCGCCTCGGCCTTGCGCGCTGGCTGCCATCGCTTGGGCTCTGCGACAATGGCCGTCCACCCGTGGGCCCATCCTGAACCAAGCGCGATGGTGGGCGCGTGCGCCTGCCGAATTTCTTCTTCAAACGCGCGGTCAAGGACGGTACAGGCCCAAATAGTTCCATGCTCGTCTAGCGTTTCTCCTTCCGGTCTAGGTGTTGTGCGGAGGCTCCAGAAAACCGAGAGAACGGCCATGGATTTCGGCGCCGTCTTGCGCTGCTTAATCGTAGCCGGTTCGGCCTTCTGTTCTGTCGTCGGTTCCACCTGCCCCGGCACAATCCACCCACCGGGAGCAAAGGCGGGATCTTCAGCCATCTTTTTCAGACGCCATTCCCGAGATTCTTGTTTGATGCTCTTTGGCTTGTCGTTGAGCAAGGCCGCAAAAATCCTGCTGGCGGCGTCGTAGACTGACACGCCCCCAGGCACGTCCTGGTAATGGCTCCGATAGCCTGTCTCGCTGCAAAACGGCTTATCCAGATCCACGGCTGCAAACGTAAAGCCCTTAAGGATGGTCTGAAGTAGCCATGTATTTCCCCGGCATACCACCTAGCGCAACTTTTAAACTCGCCAAATGATCAAAAAACAATCAATTCGACGAGTATTTCTTACGTTTTCGCCACCCGGACCCCACTCCGGTGGCCATTTCCCGCATTACAGGCGCACCTCTCCTGCATTCGTCAGTAAATGTCGGCGCGCCATCCACAGGTTCGACAGAGCGAACAGCGTCATCAGTTGCGCCGTGTTCTTCGCCAGACCACGGAAGCGCACCTTCACATAACCGAACTGGCGCTTGATCACCCGGAACGGATGCTCGACCTTGGCTCGTACCTGAGCCTTGGCCTTCTCAATCTTGCGCTTGGCTTTGTACAAAGCACTGCGCTTATCAAGCTTCTTGTAAGTACTACGGCGGGCGGCGATCTGCCAGATGACCCCCCGGCCTTCATGTTCAGGGCGTTTCTCGACGCCGGTGTAACCCGCGTCGGCACCGACCATGTTCTCATCGCCGTGCAGCAGCTTATCGACCTGGGTGACATCGGCCACGTTGGCCGCCGTGCCCACTACGCTGTGCACCAGACCCGATTCGTCATCGGCGCCGATGTGGGCCTTCATGCCAAAATAATACTGGTTTCCCTTCTTGGTCTGGTGCATTTCCGGGTCGCGCTTGCCGTCCTTGTTCTTGGTCGAACTGGGCGCATTGATCAGCGTTGCATCGACGATGGTGCCCTGGCGCAGCGACAGGCCGCGGTCGCCCAGAGCCATTGATGACAGCGAGGATGCCGGCCGCCAGCTCGTGTTTCTCCAGCAAGCGGCGGAAGTTGAGAATGGTGGTTTCGTCGGGGATGCGCTCCAGGTTCAGCCCGGCAAACTGGCGC
>NZ_SBHN01000031.1 GCF_006980715.1 Telmatospirillum sp. J64-1 | reverse complement strand
TCCCGGCCCAGAAAAGGTCTGTGCCGCCTACAGGAGGGAAAATTGATGTTCCTGATCGCACTGCTCCTGGTGTTGATCCTGACCGTCCTCTTCCATGACAACGACCCGCAGGGTGCCTGACATGGAAGACACGCCCTTCATGCCCGATGACGTGATGTCCCAGCGGGCCGAGATGGTCTCCCGCCTGGCCTTCCAGCTCGACCGCACCGTGGACCCGGTGGCTCGTCAACTCCTGGTCAAGACCATGGCGAACCTGATCATCACCATCACCCCGAAGACCGGCGAGCTTGTCGTTTTCCCTGGTGGACGCAGTAATGACGACGCTGCTGATTGACGGCGACATCATCGCCTATCAGGTCGCGGCGGGCATCGAGAAGCCGATCCACTGGGGCGACGACCTCTGGACCCTGCACTCGGACGCCGCCGAGGGGCGGGCCATCCTGGACGACCGTCTGACCGGACTTCTGGAAAGCCTGGATGCCGACCGTCTGGTGATCGCCCTGACGGATGGCGACAACTGGCGCAAGGAGGTCTACCCCTCCTACAAGACCAACCGCGCGAAAATCCGCAAGCCAGTCTGCCTGCCTGAGATGCGTCGCCACCTTTCCGCGGAATACGAGACTTTCCAGCGCCCCGGTCTGGAAGGCGACGACGTCCTGGGCATCCTGGCGACCCACCCCAAGCTGATCCCCGGCGAGAAGATCGTGGTGTCCATCGACAAGGACATGAAGACGATCCCCGGTCTCCACTACAACCTGTCCAAGGACGACGGCGTGGTGGAGGTCTCGGAAGCCGAGGCCGACTACTGGCACTTGTTCCAGACCCTCACCGGCGACCAGACGGACGGCTATCCGGGCTGCCCCGGCATCGGGCCGAAGAAGGCCGAGGACATCCTCAAGGATGATCCTTCCTGGGAACGTGTCGTCACTGCCTACGTCAAGGCGAAGCTGACCGAGGATGACGCCATCGTCCAGGCCCGCGTGGCCCGCATCCTTCGCTACACCGACTACGACTTCAAGAAGAAGCGTCCGATCCTCTGGACGCCCTAAGACACCCATGAATACAGCCCAGAAGTTTGACAGCGGGAAGCCTCCGATGGGGCTGATCCCGCGATCAGCCTTGGTTGCCGAAGCCGAGGTCTTGGCCTTCGGCGCGAAGAAATACGCCAAGCACAACTGGCGTGGGGGCATGGAATGGTCCCGCCTCGTGGACGCCGCCCTACGCCACATCACCGCCTGGAACGAAGGTCAGGACACCGACCCTGAAACCGGCGCATCCCATCTGGCTCATGCCCGGTGCTGCCTGGGTTTCCTGATCGAGTACCAGGAGAAGGGAACTGGAACCGACGACCGTTTCAAGACGACCGAGACGTAAACCATGCTGATGAACAACTACCAGACCGGGGCCATGCGGACGGCGATCTACCCGCGCACCGCCGCCGTGGTCTACCCGGCAATGCTGCTGGCCTCCGAGGCCGGTGAAGTGGCGGGCAAGGTTCAGAAGTTGATCCGCAAGGACCGCAGCCTCCTGGACCTGACCGTCGCGGAACGCCACGCCATCCGAGATGAAGTGGGCGACGTGCTGTGGGCCTGCGCCGCCCTGCTGTCCGACCTCGGCTATTCGATGGAGGACTGCGCCGTCGAGAACCTGACCAAGCTGGCCTCCCGCGCCTCCCGAGGTGTCCTGGACGGGGATGGCGACAACCGATGACACCATCGACCCGCGCACAGATAATCACCCGCCGTACCTACAACAGGCCGCTTGATGTGAGCGGCCTTTCGTTTGAGTCCTGGGATCAAACCATCGACCGCGTAATCGGTCATCAGCGGTGGCTGTGGGAGCGGGCGCAGGGCCGTCCTCTGGGCTCGGCTCAACAGGCCGAATTGGTCGAGCTGCGTCAGCTCATGATTGAGCGAAAGGCCCTGCCCTCTGGCCGTACCCTCTGGCTGGGCGGTACCGAGGTCGCCAAACGCCGCGAATCCTCTCAGTTCAACTGCGCCTCCCTGCACATCGAGACCGTCCATGATGTGGTCGATGCCTTCTGGCTTCTGCTCCAGGGCTGCGGTGTAGGCTTCGAGCCGGTGGTCGGCACCCTCAACGGCTTCACCAAGCCTGTCGAGATTGAAGTCCGCCGCTCCACCCGTACCGACCGTGGCCTGGAGAACAACCACGAAGAGGTCTTCGTCAACGCCTTTGGGGAGCGGGAATGGCTCCTGTCCATAGGCGACAGCGCCGAGGCCTGGGCCAAGGCCGCTGGCAAGCTGCTGGCGCAAAAGACCCCGGTGGACCGCCTGGTTCTGGACTTCCAGCAAATCCGCCCGGCGGGCGAACGTCTCAAGGGTTATGGCTGGATCAGCTCCGGTGACGAGACCTTGTGCAAGGCCTTCACCGCCATCGCGGAGATTTTGAACCGCAAGGCCGGTCAGCTTCTCGACCGCCTGGACATCCTGGACATCGTCAACTGGTTGGGCACGACCCTGTCGTCCCGACGCAGCGCCGAGATCGCGGTGGTGCCCTACGGCGATCCGCAATGGAAAGCCTTCGCCCTGGCGAAGCGGAACCACTGGATCGACAACCCGCAGCGGGCGCAGAGCAACAACTCACTGCTGTTCTACGCCAAGCCTTCGCGCCGGGAACTACGCCGCATCTTCCAGATCATGGTGGAAGGCGGCGGTTCCGAACCGGGCTTTATCAACGCCCAGGCGGCGCTGCGCCGTGCCCCATGGTTCAAGGGGGTCAATCCCTGCGCCGAGATCATGTTGGGGAACAAATCGTTCTGCAATCTGGTCGAGGTGGACCTGGGGAAGTTCAACGGTGATTGGGAAGGCCTCCTGCGGGCCTACTGGCTGATCGCCAGGGCGAATTACCGGCAGACCTGTGTCTCCTTCCTGGACGGCATCCTCCAGCGATCCTGGCATGAGCTGAACGAGTTCCTGCGCCTGTGCGGCGTGGGGGCAACCGGCATCGTGCGCTGGGAACACCAGAAGGAGGGCTGGGCTTGGGCCAGCCTCCGGAACCAAGCCCGTGAAGGTGCCTTCTCGATGGCCGACGAACTGGGTCTACCGCGTCCCAAGGCGGTGACCACGGTCAAGCCGAGCGGAACCCTGTCGAAGATCATGGACACCACCGAGGGCGTCCACAAGCCGCTGGGTAAGTACATCCTCAACAACGTCCGCTTCTCTAAGCACGATCCCCTGGTGGCCCTCCTGGAGCAAGCGGGCTATCGGGTCTTCCCCGACCCCTACGCCCCCGACGCCATGCTGGTGACCTTCCCGGTGTCCTACGAGGACGTGGATTTTGAAGTGGTCGGTGATGTTGAGGTGAACCGCGAAAGCGCCTTGGAACAGCTTGAGCGGTACAAGCTGCTGATGAGCCATTATGTCGATCACAACTGCTCGATCACCGTGTCCTACAGTCCGGACGAGATCGAGGAGATCATCGACTGGCTGATGCTCAATTGGGACAGCTATGTCGGCGTGTCCTGGCTGTTCCGCAACGATCCCACCAAAACCGCCGCCGACCTTGGCTACCCCTACCTCCCGCAGGAAGTGGTGACCAAGGAGGCCTTCGACGCCTACGCCGCGCAACTCCTTCCCTTCAATCTCGACCAGGCCAGCAGCCTGGACGAGCTGATGGAAGATGGATGCGCGACCGGGGCATGTCCTATCCGCTGATTAGGTTGCACCTACAGCTAGACAGGAGGGAGGAGGCGTAAGCCTCCCCCCTTGATCCAAGCAATGAGCCCAGTCTCCCTCTTCTTCCAAGAACTAGAGAAACTCCAACCGATCCCCCCGCTCAGCCAAGAGCTGATGACCGCTCTGGACCAGCGATTCCCAGAACGGTGTCCCGACCCGGCACTGCCCGAGCGGGAAATCTGGATGCGAGCCGGGGAACGAAGGTTAGTCCGGTTCTTGAAGGCGGAATTTGAACGCCAGAACAAGAACATCCTCACAAAGGAACCTTTCTGATCCATGTGTGGCAACCCCTTCAAGACCGTGAGCAAAGCCGTGCGCAGCGTGACCAAGTCCATTGGCTCGGTGATTTCTGCGCCGCTCAAGCTGCTCCAGCCCAAGGTTCCGAATGTCCATGTGGAGGCTCCGACCCCGCCTCCCCCGATCCCGCCCGCACCGCCGCCTCCGGGCCAACCCGCCGCTCCGCCCACCATGGACGACGGCACCGACGCGAATACGTTGAAGCGTCGTCGTGGTCGGAGTTCACTTAGGATCGACCTTGCTGCGGGTAATGCGGTCTCCGGCGGTACCGGACTGAACGTGCCTAAAGGATAAGGCATGGTCTCCGAGCGTAAGACGGCTCGGAGGCGCTATGAACAGCTCCAAGACTACCGTCAGCCTTATCTCCGTCGCGGACGAGACGCGGCGGCGCTGACGATCCCCAGCCTTCTCCCGAAAGCCGGTCATACCGGCGCTTCGGAGCTGCCCACCCCCTTCCAGGGGATGGGCGCACGGGGCGTGAACAACCTCGCGTCCAAACTTCTCCTCGCCCTGCTTCCGCCCAACTCGCCGTTCTTCCGGCTGATGATGGACGACTTCACCCTGGCCGAGCTGACAGGACGCGAGGAGATGCGGGCCGAGGTCGAGAAGGCTCTCGGGTCCATCGAACGAGCTGTCATGTCGGAGGTCGAAGGAACGGCCATCCGCGTCAGCGCCTTCGAGGCTCTTAAACACCTTCTGGTCGCCGGAAACGTCCTGTTGTTCCTTCCCCCGGAAGGCGGGATGAAGGTCTACCGGCTCGACCGTTATGTCGTGAAACGCGACTACATGGGCAATGTCCTTGAGATCATCGTCCATGAGAAGATCGCCAAGGATGCGCTGCCTCCGGAGGTCGCCAAGGTTGCCGCCGAACAGCTCAGGGACAGGAAAGATCAGGATGAGGTCGATCTTTACACCTGGGTTCGGCGTCAGGGCGATAAGGTCCTCGTCCATCAGGAGGCTGGGGACGTCATAATTCCCGACTCCCAGGGGCATTACCCCTTGGACAGGTCCCCATGGCTGCCCCTGCGTTTCACCCGGATCGACGGTGAGGATTACGGACGCGGCCATGTCGAGGAGTATTACGGCGACATCCGCTCCCTTGAAGCGCTGACCCAGGCCATCGTGGAAGGCTCCGCCGCCTCAGCGAAAGTTCTGTTCCTGGTCAATCCGAACGGAACGACCGACGAACGCACGATCTCCGAGGCCCCGAACTGTGGCGTCCGTACCGGCAGCAGGGAGGATGTGACCGTCCTCCAGGTAGACAAATATGCCGACTTCCGCGTTGCCCTGGAAGCGGTTCAGATGATCAATCAACGCCTTGCCCAGGCCTTCCTTCTGAACACCTCCATCCAGCGTCAGGCAGAACGTGTGACCGCCGAGGAAATCCGGCTCATGGCCGGAGAACTGGAAGACGCCCTCGGCGGCGTCTACTCGATCTTGTCCCAGGAATTCCAGCTCCCCCTGGTGCGCCGTCTGATGCACCGCATGGAAATGACGGGTCGTCTGCCGTCGCTGCCGAAGAACGCCGTCAAGCCGGTAATCGTCGCCGGTATGGAGGCGCTGGGACGCGGGCACGATCTCAACCGCTTGATGACCTTCGGGGACATCATCCGCAACACGCTGGGTCCCGAGGTCTTCATGACCATCATCCATCCCACCGACTTCACCACTCGGATCGGCACCAGCCTCGGCATCGACATGGCCGGACTGGTCAAGACCAAAGAGGAATTGGAGCGGGAGCGTCAGGAAGCCATGCAGCGTGAAGAAATGGCGAATCTCGGTCCTGCCGCAATCCAGGCCCAAGCCAAGGTGGCCCAACAGGCGATGAAGGAATGAGCGAGGTAGAAACGCAGAAGACAACGCTTCGGACCAAGGGGGCCAAGAGCGCCCCCAAGGCACCCAGCGTAGAGCAACCAAAGACTGAACCCCAGAACCAGCCCCGACGGGGCAGCCTTTCCACCGTCAACGGTATTCAAATCTTGAGCTACTGATGTCCGCCGAACAATTCCAAGTCCCCGCTCAGGAAGCGCCCCCCGAAGCCCCCTCATCCCAGCAGCAAAGCGGAGACCGCCCTTCCTGGCTCCCCGAGAAGTTCAACTCGCCGGAAGAATTGGCGAAAGCCTACCGAGAGTTGGAAGGCAAGTTGGGTCAGCAGCAGCCCCAGGAACAGCCCCCGCAGCAGCAGCAGGAAGACCCGTCGCAACTCTCTCCCGAAGAGCTAAACGAGCGGTTCGTCGCTGCCGGGCTGGATCTGGCCAAATTCTATGAGGAGTACCGGGCCAATAACGGATTGTCTGAAGAGAGTTATCAGACGCTGGCCCAGCAAGGCTTCTCGCGGCAGTTCATTGACGGCTTCATCGAAGGCCAACACGCCCTGGCCGAGAAGTACGTCAACAGCATCTATGAGCAGGTAGGCGGCGAGCAGGGTTACAAGGCCCTGGCCCAGTGGGCGCAGACCAACCTGTCCCCCAAGGAAATCGAGACCTTCAACCGCATCTGCGATGACGGAGACCTGGAGCTGCTCCAGCTCGCCGTCCAGGGCCTCTACGCCAAGTTCACCGCGGCAAACGGCAAAGAGCCGAAGATGGTCCACGGCCAAGCCACGGCACCGCAGACCGGCTTCAAGTCCATGTACGAGATGAAGGAAGCCATGAAGGACCAGCGGTACGGCAAGGACCCGGCCTACATGAATTGGATCGAAGATATGATCCGTAACTCGACGTTCTAAGGGTTCGAGAATGGAAATCATTGCCTTCCTGATGACGAACTGGGAGGTCATCATCACCTTCCTGTTCGCGCTGCACGGTTTGGCGCTTGCCATCGCCAACCTGACGCCGACGCCCAAGGACGACGAATTCCTGGGCAAGGCCTACAAGGTGATCGAGTTCCTCGCGGGTCTTTGGACCCCCGCTGCGAAGGAACTGCCCGGTGAGCGTGAAGTCAATCCTGACCGGGCTGGGTAAACTCCTCCACGCGATCGTCACGATCCTGTCCCTCTGGCGGGACCACAAACTCCGCCAGCAGGGCAGGATCGAGGAGCGTCTGGAGCAGGCGACCCGAACCATTGAGACCATAAGACGAGCCGATGAGGTGGATCGTCACGTTGCTGGTGCTGGCCTCTCTGACCTTGAGCAGCGGATGCGCCAACACCAGCGCCCATGATGTCTGCGGTTGGGTGAAACCCATCACCTGGCACCAGACCGACACTGACCAAACCAAGCGAGAAATCTTTGCCCACAACATCAAGTGGGAAGAGTTCTGCCGGGATGGGCCGATCAGGTAGCTGAATATGGTTTACACCGGCCAGAGAAGGTACTCTTAAACGCCCCGAAGATAGTCTCAGTCGTCACACTGTATTCTAGCTCGCTGGGACCGGCCCTGTAGCCGCCGATCACGCCCCCATCTCCGCCAATAAATTCATACACAGCAAGCGTTCCTCCCTGTATACGGCGAACGCTTCTTATATAACGCTGCTCTGTTGCTTCGTAATACTGGATCATGGCGTTCCCGTCACTTTCCGCCCACATTGTGACCGGCCATCGGTACTGGCGAAGAGCCATATAGACCGTGTCGTGCCCGTGGGAGCTCCATTGACCTTTGCATGTCAGGACGGTCTCAGCCTCTGCGAAGTTGGTGACCCATACCAACGCGGCCCCGGTCAGTATTGCGAAGCCTAGTAGTCCTTTTCGCATGTAATCTCTCCGTGAACCCAATGATTGGAGGGTAACACACCCCACGGCGGTTGACCTTTGGAAGATTGATCAACTGAAGAGTTTGTGAGGAAGGAGTGCTGCTCCTCTTTAGGAGGGCACCGGCAAATGTCTCGTCTACGAGACAAATGCCCGCGAGGTGTCAACCAAGAACAATCACACAAGAACCCTGGCCCGCTGCGGCGGACAACCTTGTGCGTCGAGTGTGAGTAGTTCGCGGTGAAGCCTAATCAACTTCCCCAAAAACCACTCACAGGCTCAAAAAACATGAGTAATGCTTTCCCCTCCCGCCTGGGCATGGTCAACGGCACTGGTGCCGATGACGTCCTGTTCCTGAAGCAGTTCTCCGGTGAGACCTTGACTGCGTTCGAGGAGACCAACGTGATGATGTCGCGTCATTACGTCCGCACCATCTCCTCGGGCAAGTCCGCTCAGTTCCCGGCGGTCTGGAAGAACACCGCGTCTTACCACACTCCGGGCGAGTTCATTCGCGGTAAGCAGATCAAACATGCCGAGCGCGTCATCACCATCGACGACCTGCTGATCTCGGACGTGTTCATCGCCCGTATCGACGAAGCGAAGAACCACTACGATGTCCGCTCGATCTATACCAAGGAATGCGGCGCTGCCCTGGCCCGTGAGGCTGACAAGAACGTCCTTCAGACCGCAGTCCTGGCGGCTCGCGCTCCGAACGTGATTGACGAAGCTCCGGGCGGTGCCCGGATCGGCGGCGCTGACTCGGCCATCGACACCGACCCGGACAAGCTGGTCCAGGCACTGTTCCAGGCGGCGGAAATCCTGGACACCAAGGACGTTCCGGCCAATGGCCGCTTCATGGTCGTCAAGCCCGCCCAGTATTACCTCCTGGTCCAGTCCGACAAGCTGATTTCCCGCGACTTCTCGCAGGGCAACGGCGACTTTGCCTCCGGTAAGGTCCTGAAGGCCGTGGATATGGAGGTCGTGAAGTCGAACAACGTGCCGCAGACCAACATCGCCGCTCCGGCGGGGACCTCTCCGTCCGAAGGTGGTGATGCCTACGGGCCTCGCCCGCTGGCGAAATACGCCGGCGACTTCACAGGCACCGTGGGCGTGGTGATGACTCCGCAGGCGGTCGGCACCGTGAAGCTGCTCGATCTGGCTGTCGAAGGCGAATACAAGATCGAGCGCCAGGGCACCCTCATCGTCGCCAAGTACGCGATGGGTCACGGCATCCTGCGGCCTGAGTGCGCGGTCGAACTGACCACGGCGGCGCTGGTCTAATCACCTTCTCAACAACCGGACTTCCTTCGTGCAGGGGTCACCTGAGTTCCAGCTCGGGTGGCCCCTTTTTTTCATGGAATAGCCATGCTGTTGACGCCGACAACGGAACTGGAGGCGGTCAACTCGATGCTGTCCGTCATCGGGGAAACCCCGGTGAACAGTCTCGATGACAACGGCGTCGTGGACGCCGTGATCGCTCGCCAAATCCTAGCCGAGGTGAGCCGAGAGGTGCAGTCCCGTGGGTGGCATTGGAACACCGACAAGGGCTTCTACCTCAACATCACCTTTCCCGAGGGCTTCATCTACCTCCCGGCCAACACACTGATGGTGGACAGCGTTGGCCGCTATCAGAACATCGACGTGGTTCAGCGCGGCCAGCGTCTTTATGACCGGCGAAACCACACCTACCAGTTCTCCCGCCCGATCCAGGTGGACATCGTCAGGCTCCTTCCTTTCGAGGAGCTGCCCCAGGCGGCGCGGCAATACATCATGGTCCGGGCCGGGCGCATCTTCCAGGACCGCATCGTCGGGTCTGAAGCGCTGAACGGATTTAACGTCGCCGACGAGAACCGCGCCTGGGCGACCCTCCGCGCGGCGGAGACCGAGACGGCAGATTACAACATCCTGTCGGACCACTACTCGGTGGGCCGGGTGCTGCATCGGTGGTGATCCATGCCCATCGTCAGCGCCGCGATCCCCAACATGATCAATGGGATCAGCCAACAACCTTTTGCCCTACGCCTAGCATCCCAGGCTGAGGCGCAGGTCAACGGCTTCTCCTCCATTTCGGAAGGCCTAATCAAGCGTCCCAACACGATCCACAAGGCCAAACTCATCGACGGAGACCTGGACGAGGCGTTCATCCACATCATCAACCGGGATGAGGTGGAGAAGTACGTCGTGGTCATCGCCAACGGAGACTTGAAGGTCTTCGATTTCGAGGGCCAGGAGAAGGTGGTCAACTTCCCCAATGGGAAGGGCTACCTCCAATCCCGGCGACCGGCGCGGGAGTTCAGCGCGGTCACAGTCGCCGATTATACCTTCCTGGTAAACAAGACGGTCGTCACGGAAGAAGACACGCTGACTTCCCCCACACGACCGCCCGAGGCCTTGATTTGGGTCCGCCAAGGGAACTACTCGACCAAATACGAGATCATCGTGGATGGGGTCTCGAAGGAGTACACCACCCCCAGCGGCACCACCTCCGCCACCGACCCGGTGAAGCAAAAGGAGGATGTGGATGCCGCAGCGGCGGCGATCCGAACCGATGCCATCGCCGGGCAACTCCGCACCCAGCTCCTGACAATCCCAGGCCTGGTTGTGGAGCAGCATGGTTCTGTCCTACGGGTTACCAAGTCGAACAACGGCGACTTCACGATCACCGGACGGGACTCCATGGGCGATCAGGCGATGTCGGTCATCAAGGGAGAGGTCCAGACCTTCACCAGCCTGCCGCGCCGGGCCTTTCACGGCTTCCAGGTCGAATTGACCGGGTCACCCTCCAACGCCTTCGACCGCTACTACGTGGAATACCGCGAGGAGAACGGGAACGAAGGTGTCTGGAAGGAAATCCCTGAACCTGGACGCCGGGTCCGCATCAAGCGGTCCACCATGCCGCACACCTTGATCCGCGAAGCTGACGGTTCCTTCACCTTCAAGGCGGCTGCTTGGGACGATGCCCAATGCGGAGATGACGAGACCAACCCGTTTCCCAGCTTCATTGGGAACCGCATTTCGGATGTGTTCTTCTTCCGCAATCGCCTGGGGGTGATTGCCGATGAGAACGTGGTGTTCAGCCGGGCGAGTGACTTCTTCAACTTCTTCCGCTCGACGGTCACCGCCGTTCTCGACACCGATCCCGTGGATGTCCAGGTGAGCCATGTCCAGGTCTCGATCCTGCGCCATGCGATCCCGTTCAACGAGTCGCTCTTGCTGTTCTCGGATCAGACCCAGTTCATCCTTACCGCTCAGGATGTCCTAACCCCGGCGACCGCGTCGATCTCGCAAACCACGGAGTTTGAAACGAGCCTGGAAGCCAAGCCGGTCGGAGCGGGACGGTATGTCTACTTCGCCTTCAACCGTGGCAGTTTTGGTGGCATCCGCGAGTATTACATCGACGGCCAGTCCGATACGAAGGACGCCAACGACGTGACCTCGCATTGTCCCCGTTACATCCCCAAGGGCATCTTCCGCATGGCGGCATCCACTAACGAGGATGTGATGCTGGTCCTCTCCCGAGGACAGCGGAACAAGGTGTGGGTCTATAAGTGGTTCTTCTCAGGCGCGGAAAAGGTTCAGTCATCCTGGTCCGAATGGGAATTCGCCCCGACAGACCGGATACTGAACGTCGAGATGATCGAGAGCGAGGCCTGGTTCGTCATTCAGCGTCCTGACGGGGTTTATCTGGAACAGATGAGCCTTGAGGTAGGACGCCGCGAGGACCAAGCCGTTGACTTCGCCTACCTCCTGGATCGTCTGGTCCGTCAGGATCAGTGTCAAGCCGTCTACGACCCTCAGACCAAGAAGACGACGATCACACTGCCTTATGAGGAAACCGGCGCTCTGCGGATGGTTGCCGGGCAAGGCGGACCTCAGCCGGTCGGTTACGTGGTTCCGATTGAGCAACCTCATCCCAATGTCGTGGTGGCCTCCGGGGACTGGACCGGCGTGGCCCAATACCGCATTGGGCGTCTCTACAGGTTCTTCTACCGCTTCAGCCCCCTGCTGCTGCGTGAGGAGGCCCCCGGAGGCGGTCAGGTTGCGACGACCGAGGGGCGGCTTCAGATCACCTTCATGAACCTCAACTTTGCGGAAAGCGGTTTCTTCCGGGTGGAAGTAACCCCCCATCGGCGTCCGCCCCATGGACGTGCGATGACGGGCCGGGTTCTCGGTTCCGCAAACGGTATTCTGGGCGAACTCGGCCTGGAGACCGGGGCATTCCGTTTCCCGGTGATCGCCAACAATCTGGCGGTAACCATCGACATCATCAACGACACCCACCTCCCCTGCCGGTTCCTCAATGCGGAGTGGGAAGGCAAGTACACCGTCCGCTCCAAGCGCATGGACTAATCACCCAAGGAGGACTCATGCCAGAGATCGTCCCGGCCCGCCGGGAGGACTGCGACCGGCTATACCCCGAGTTGGTCGCCCACCACGCCTACGGCGTCCTGGTAGACAGCTTCGCCGAGTCCTCCTCCTGTTTCGTCATCCGTGATGGATCATTACCCCTAGCCCTCTATGGGGTGGTGCCTCACCCCCTGGACCCAACCCTCGGCGGGACCTGGATGGCGGTCGGGAGAGGGCTTCGCAACCACCGCGTCTGGTTTTACCGCCGAGCCGCCGAAATCGCAGGGCGGGTTGAGGGTGGCTTCGCCCAGCTTCTCTGCCGCGTCGAAACCGGCCCTGCCGACCTTTCCACTTGGGTAGAGCGGGCTGGCTACGTCCTTACCCACCAGACCGAGACGCAAAAGACCTACAGGAAGATCGTGAGGTAAATCGTGCTTTGGGCAATCCCCATGGCCCTACAAATAGTCGGCAGCGTTGCCGGTCATATGGGCCAGAAGCAGGCGGCGAAGGATTACAACCGGATCGCCGCCGCGAACTACCGTGACGAAGTCGCCTACCGCGAGGCCCTCAAGGCTTATAACCAGCGGGTCTTCGAGTCCAACCGCAGCCAGCTCCTGCTTCGGATGCAGGAGGAACAGGTCTCTGCCGCCTACCTGATCGAAGACGCTGCACGGCAAGCAGCCAAGGCCAAGGCCGCTCAAACCGTTCGTGCAGGGGAAAGTGGGCTATCCGGTCGCGCCGTGGATATGGTCCTGGGCGATATCATGCGTCAACGCGGCGAAGCTACGACGATGGCGCTGATGAACCTGGATGCTACGCAGCGCCAGATCACATCCCAGCTCCAAGGACTGGCTCCTGAACCTGTCGGACCTGCCGCACGGCCTGTTTATCAGCGAAGTCCCGGCGCTCTCTCCCTGATCGGCGATATTGGCTCCAGCCTGATCGGCGGGATGCACGCTTATCACCAGTGGACCGGCAAGAACCCCCTGGAGATTTTCAAACTCGGATCATAACCCATGAGAGACGTGATCGACCGAGGACGCTTTCAACCTCGCGCTGCTCCTATCGAGATGCTCCGGGGAAAGCCTGCCGAACCGATGCGCCGTCAGGCTCCGCCGCCCGAGAACTCACTGATCGAGCTGGGGCAGGCCCTCAAGAGCATCTCTCCCGGACTGGAGAAATTCCTCAATAGCTACTACGCCCAGAAGCAGGCGGAAGATGCCAAGGCTGGCGAGGCCGATGCGCTCAAGCATGGCTCCACCGACTATGCCCAGGCGGTCTCCAAAGGCCTGATCCCGGCAGACGCCTCCCCTTTCTACGTTAAGGCATACAAGGAACGGGTTGGCCGGACCTATGCCCGTGAGGCCTATCTCCAGGCATGGCAGGACTACGAAGCATCGCCCTTGCGCGGCTCCACCGACATGCTGGCAGTCCGCGACTTCCTCACCTCGAAGGTCGAGGAAACGCTGGGCAATCTGTCCGACAAGGACGTGATTGCCGGGGCTGTCCCGGAGATCGAACTGATGCTGAACAATATAACGCAGCATCACATCGGACGGGTCAGTTCCAACATTGTAGCGGACAACGAAGAACGCCTTGGTGTTGCCGTAGGCCAAGCCATCGACATCGAGATCATGGAGGCCCGGCGCGATGGACGCCCGTTGGACACTAATCGCATACTCACGGCTATCCATGGCGAAGAGGCTGCGGCCCGAGAAGTCGGTGTTGCCGGTACCGCACTGAACGAGATTGTTGCCCGCACCATTGCCGAGAAGGCCGAACAATACAACGACCTGGATCTCCTGGAGTTGGCAACGGCCAAACGTCCGGACGGAACGCCCGGCGCAGGCGCGACCACGAAGGGCATGGCGGTTCTCAACCAATCCGCCCGCTCCATCCTCTCCCTCCAGTTTCAACTTGAGGACCGCGCTTACCGCGATCTGGAGCGGCGTCAGAGACAGGCTCTGGACCATGGCATCCGGATGTTCATGCAGCTTGCGGAACAGAACGCCGAGCAGTACCGCAACGGCGGGCCGGAGATGCCATTCCCGCAGGAACTGGCGGACCAGCTCTCACGCTTAGACCCCGAGTTCCGGCTCAAGGCCCAGGCCATCTGGACGAAGGTCACCGAGTTTGAGACCCGCGAGGACCCGCGACTGCTGGCTGCGCTGGAGGCCGACATCCTGGAGATGGAAGACCCTGCGGCAGCGCGTCGGTACATCCTTAACCAAGTCGGTTCCACCGTGTTCAGCTACTCGACCATCCAGCGTCTCAACAACCTGACCGACCGCCGCGAGCGGGCGCAGGGTGCGCTCGATGACCCGCGTATCCGCGAGTACAAACAGAACATGGTGCAGTTCCTGTCGGGTATGACTGGCGTCTTTGAAGGCACCTCGCCCATGGCCCGAGATGCCGAGCTGCGCTTCATTGAGGGCATGACCGACTTGGTTGCGGACAACCCGAACATGCCCCTCAGTGAGCTGCGGCTTCGGGCACGCGACTTGGCGACCACTCTCCGTGACGAATACCGCGATTACATTAGCCGGGGAGTCGAGGCCAACGAGCTGCTCGACCGCCGCGAGCTGCGTCAGGAGATCGAGACACACATCCCCTACCAGAACCTCCTCCGTGAGATGATCGAGGTGGAGGAGGGCGTCACCGATAACGCCTTGGCCCGGCTCATGCGGGCGCGGGGTGTTGATCTGGACGACCCCTACGACGTGGGCGTCTTCCTGGATGACGTGAAGCGGGCCTACGGCGAGGACGTACCCTACCGGCGTCCGCCGGAGCCGGTGGAGTCCCCGGCTTGGTTCCGTCGTCTCTTCTAACAGGACAACTGAATGGACCAGAACACCCAAGAGGTGGCTCTGCGGAGCCGTCCTAATAGGAGCTTCAGCGCCGACCTTGAGGAGGCGCGTCGTCAGTACCGGGCCGAGCGCGGCATCGAGGAGCCGCAGGCCCGACCCAAGCAGGAAACCCAGGAGGAACCCGGCCTGGGGACGAGGGTCGTCAGGGACGTCACGAAGGGCGTGGCCGTGGAAGGCCTGCCCGCCGTGGCTCGTGGCTTCAACAAGGCGATCAACGCCACGCTGGACTCGGCCCATTGGGTCGGCGCTATCCCCCAGCGGGCCTTGATCCGCGCCGGTCTCCTCTCCCCCGACTGGGACCCCGGTGAGCAATCCCCGATCCGTCTCTCGGAGCGGTTTGTCCGAGGACAGGCCGACACCTTCACGGGGGGCATGATCGAGGGCATCTCGCAGTTCGCCGCAGGTTGGATCGGCTTTGGCCGCGTCATGCAGGCGGCGAAGGCCACGGGTGGCGGTATCACCCAGGCGATGGCGCGAGGTGCAGCCACCGACATGACGGTCTTCGACGCGAACGAAGCCCGCCTGTCCGACACCCTCCTGGAGCTGTCCGAGGAGCATCCTGCGCTTCGCAATGCGGTCACTGAATACCTCGCACACAGCGAGGACGAGACGGTGGCCGAGGGTAAGTTCAAGCTGGCCCTGGAAGGTCTGATGGCCGGTGCCGTGGTCGATACCGCCCTGGCGGGCGTCCGCGGACTTGCCCGGCTGCGGAAGGCCAAGACCCCCGAGGAGAAGGGGAAGATCGTCTCAGAGGTGACCGACGAGCTGGAGCAGCTTGAGTTGGGCCTGACCGGCGGAAGCGGCAAAGACCTGACCAAGGACGGTCCTGTGCTGACCGAAAAGGCCCAGAACTATCGGGTGGCCGACAACGGCGACGTGGTGATCGGGGAGCAGCTCGACCTTCCTCTGGAGGGTGGGGCCATGCGCCAGGCCTCCAGCGTCCCGCCCAAGGACGAGTACATCCGGGATGAGATGGACAAGCGTTGGGGGCCTGGCACCTACGACGCCTGGAAGGATGGGAAGGGTGAGTCCCGTCAGCAGGCCGCGTGGCAGAAGTACGCCGCCACGACCGGCGAGACCTGGGAGAAGCTGAACGCCAAGGATCAGGCCGGGGAGCTACGCCACCGCACCGGCACCGAAGCCGAGAAGGTCTTCCTGTCCGGCGAACAGGTCAACCAGATCAGGGCCTCCCTCCGGTCAATCCGCGAGGACGGCCTGGAGGGGGACATCGGCATGGCTCTGTCGAAGGTGGATTTCAACTTCGACTCCTGGAAGTCCGATGCCGACGTGAAGGCCTCGGTCAACGCCCTATCGTTCATCATCCGCGATGAGATGGACAAGCTGAAGGGCGGCATCCGCACCTGGGACGAGACCCGTAAGCTAGCTGACCTGATCGGCTCCAAGAATGACGCGGTGTTGGCTCACCGGCTATCCCGCATCTTCGACGCCACCAGCGACCTCGACGCCACCTTGGTCTCCACCAAGGTGCTGGTCCAAAGTTATGCCGAACGTGTCCAGATGATGGCCCGTCAGATCGACGCAGGGAACGCCACTGATCGCCAGATCGCCCAGTTCGTCGGAGAGGTTCACCAGCTTGCCAACTTCCAGGCCATGCTCAAGGGCGTCCAGACGAACACCGCCCGCGCCTTGAACGCCATGAAGATCAAGACCGACGTGGACGTTTCAAAGATCCACCCCAAGGACTTGGCCTCCATGATGACCGAGGCTGGTGGCTATGCTCGGGCGCGGAAGCTCGCTCACAAGCTGGCGATGGCGGACAATCCGAAAGCTGCGCTGAAGATGACCCGCCCCGGCTTCTGGGAGAGGATCATGGACGGGTACAACGAGACCTTCATCAACGCCATCCTCTCGGGTCCTGACACCCATATCGTCAACAGCCTGTCCAACGCCCTGCGCGTCTTCTCCCTTCCTACCCATCGCTTCGTCGGTGGTCTCCTGACCGGCGACCGGGTAGCCATGCGGGAGGCCACCCAGATGTATATGGAGCTGCGCCGGGGTTATTTGGAAGCGGCGCAAATGGCCGTGAAGGCTTGGAAGGCCGAGGAGAACATCCTCGACCCCGGCAACATGAAGACCGACTACAACCACAAGGCCATCAGCGCCCAGGCGTGGGGCCTTGAGCAGGGTCCGATGGCGAGCTTTGTCAATGGCCTGGGCCAAGCCCTCCGCGTCCCCAGCCGTCTAATGATCGCGGAGGATGAGTTCTTCAAGAACATCGCCTTCCGTTCCCGCATCGGGGGGTTGGCCTACCGTGAGGGGGTGCGTCGGGGGTTGAACGGGCAGCAGCTTGCCAAGTTCATCAATGACGCCGTGGAGATGCCTCCGGACCAGATCAAGGCGCTGAACCCAGAGATGTTCGACGCCGCAGTCCGATATGCCCAGGAACTGACCTTCAGCAATCCCCTGGAGTATGGGGTGGGCAAGTGGGTTCAGGACGGCGTCAGTAATCACACCTGGCTGCGTCCCTTCTTCCCCTTCGTCCGCACCCCGACCCAGATTTACCGCGCTGCCTTCCAAGGCTTTCCCGGCCTTGGCCTCCTTCAGCGCCGCCACCGCGAGGCCATCGCTCAGTGGCGGGAAGCAGCGAAGGCCGGACGACCAATCCCGGAGGAGGTCCAGTTGATGTTGGGGCGTCAGGCCACCGGCCTGGGCATGTATACCTTGGCCTACATGGCGGTCCAGGAAGGCTGGATCACCGGCAGCGGCCACACTGACAAACAGCAGCGGAAGAACATGCGGGACCTGGGCTGGCAACCGGATAGCATCGTCATCCGGGACCCGGAGACCGGCGACACGCAGTACATCCGCATGAACCGTCTCGACCCGTACTTCATGCCCTTCCGTATCGCCGCCCGCGTGGGCGAGATGATCGGGGACTTGGATGATGAACAGGCCGACGCGGTCATCTTCGCAGCCGTCGCGGCGCTGGGCGATCTACCCAACGAGACGCCCTACCTCCAGGGCTTCGTTGACCTGACCCAGCGCATCTTCTCGGGCGATCCGGAGAAGGTGCAGGAATGGCTCACCAAGCAGGCCGTGTCTTCTGTGCCCTACTCCAGCTTCATGAACCGCGTCACCAACCGCGACTCCTATCAGCGGGAGGCTGAGACGTTCCTGGAGGAGATGCACAAGCGTTTCGGCTTTGGGTATTCCCAGGAACTGCCGCCCTACCGCGACCTCCTGGGCCGTCCGGTGATCAAGCCGATGGGCGTAGGGCTTCACGGCGTGGTCCCCTTCAGTGGGACGGACATGGAAGGGAGCGTGGTCAATAAGGAGTTGATGCGCCTGATGCGAGATCAGGACGTGTTCTTCCGCAAGCCCCCGCCGACGATGGGCCACAACATGGAGCTGAACGCCAGGGACTACGACGCCTTCATGGAGATTTACAACACCATTCAGATCGGCGGTCGGACCCTTGAGGAGGCTTTGGACCGTGTCATTCGTTCCCCGGCCTACCAAAAGGCTCCGGACGGAGACCCGGATTACCCGGAGAGCAAGGCCGAGCGGCTCCAGCGCGTGATGAACGCCTATCGGCAAGCGGCGCAGAGGGAGTTTCTGAAGCAAAACCCCGAGGCCCTGGAAGCCTGGAAAATCGACAGATACAACGTCTTCCTCAACAAGACACGGGGAGCGGACGCGGTCGTCCCGCTGCCTGAGAGGTTCCAGCGTAAATAACCGTCCAAAGGGGGTCCCAGCGAGGACCCCCTTCTTCTTTCTGAGGAACAGGAATGTCCCTTTCCTTTGTCCAGTACGTGGGAGATGGCAGAAACCGGAACTTTGCCGTCCCCTTCCCTTACATCGACCAAAGCCACATCGTCATCCGGGTGAACGGTGAAACGGTCCCGTACATCTGGCTCGATCCTAATACCGTTCAGACCGCAACCACCCCGCCGGAAGGTGCCATCGTGGATGTCCGCCGCGAGACGCCGCGAGACAACCGTTTCGTGACCTTCAACGATGGTTCGGTGCTGACTGGCAGCGACATCAACTTGGCGGTCCTTCAGACCTTTTACATCGTCCAAGAGGCCATCGACATCGCGGGGGGGACGCTAGGTATCCAGACGGACGGCTCCTACACGGCCAACTTCCGCCGCATCGCAGAGCTGGGCGACCCGGTAAATCCCTACGATGCGGTCAACCGCCGCTTCTTCGAGCAAACCTTCCTGCCCCAGCAGCAGGCCCTCCTGGCGCAGACCGCTGCGGAAAAAGATGCCGCTGTCGTCGCCCGTCAGGCCTCTGAGAGTGCTCGAAATACGGCGCAGCAGCATAGGGAGAATGCGGCAGCCTCCGCCACTGCCGCCGCCAATTCCGCGAACGCTTCGGCTGGCTCGGCCACCAATGCGGCGAACAGCGCCACAGCAGCGGCCAGTTCGGCCACCAACGCCGCGAACAGCGCGTCAATGGCGACGACCCAGGCGGGTAATGCGTCTAGTTCCGCGAGTGCCGCTGCGGCCAGCGCCACGGCTGCTAATGAACGGCGGAATGAGGCGCAGACCTTCCGTAATGATGCCCTGGCTTATCGTAACGAGGCCCGTCAGTTCCGAGACGAAGCGTCAGCGTCGGCTGACCGGGCGGCGCTCTTTGACCCGACCAGCTACGTTCCGAAGACGGGAGGCACGTTCACGGGGAATGTCTTCATCAATGGCGGCGCTATCCGGCCCGAGTTCAACTTCGGCACAGGTGGGGACCCCAAACCTGCTGACTACCCAATCGGCATCTCCACGGAGGCGATTACCGCCGCGGCGGCTGGACCTTCTTCAGCCTTCCCCGGCGTATTGCACAGCGTCACCACCAACAAGACGCAGTACACGAACCGGACCTACCAGATCGCCTACCGACCGAATAGCGATGAACTCCGCGTCAGGTCTCGGGCCGGGGATGACAATACTTGGACCCCGTGGAAGACCTTAGTTCACTCTGGGAACATTACTGAGTTCCTCCCGGAAACGGCACATACCGGCGAAATCCGTATGTTCGCCGGGTCCAGCGCCCCCTCCGGTTGGTTGCTCTGTCAAGGGCAGGCAGTCAGCCGGACGACCTATTCCGCGCTATTCGCGGTGATCGGAACAACCTATGGCGCGGGGAACGGGTCAAGCACCTTCAACCTTCCTGACTTTCGTGGTCGTGCCCCCATTGGTGTCGGACAAGGAAGCGGACTGACGAACCGTGCTTTGGGTGCCAGGGTCGGTGCTGAGACCCACACCCTGAGTATTAACGAAATACCCAGCCACAGTCACAGTATAGCGACATCCTCTGGAGATGGACCGCACCGGGCCGTACAACAAACTTGGGGCTACACGACTAATATGGCTACAACCAGCACAGGATCGGGACAAGCCCACAACAACATGCAGCCTTCGCTTACCATCAATTTCATAATTAAGACTTGATCCATAACCATGACCAAACTTCGGACGATTGTGGATCACCTCCTGGAATTCCATGGAACAGTTGAGCAATCCCCCGCCCGATCTCTTGATCCTACTGGGACGCATCGACGGTAAGCTCGATGCCGCCCTCCAGCGGCAGGAGGTCCACGAGCAGAACCTTAAAGAAGTGGAGGCCCGCGTCTCCCGCCTGGAGCGAAACAAGGCGTACCTGATGGGAGCCGCCGCTGCGGTGGGCGCTGGGGCCTCCTGGATCAAGTCTTTCATCTTCGGAACCTGACGATGACCAAGAAGGCTGATGAAGCCCTTATGGAGGAACTGCACGGGGCCGTCGCTCGGGAGTTGCTGCGCCGGATCAAAGAGGGCACGGCGACCGCAGCCGACATCAACGTCGCCCGCCAGTTCCTCAAGGACAACAACGTGAACGCGGACGATCCCCAGGACAGCCCGCTGGGTGCCTTGGTCAGTAACCTCCCGTTCCTTGACGACACTTACCCAAACTAAGCCCGTAGGAAGGCCGTAGAGAGGCCTCTGAGGGTCTCGCTAGTGTCATAGCCGGGACCCTCATGGAAGCCACTCACAGGCCATCAGACGCACCTATGGGACCATCCCATGAGTGGAACTAACCCTCTTTCCGATTTCCGCAACTTCCTCTTCCTGGTCTGGAAACATCTGAACCTTCCAGACCCCACCCCCCTCCAGTACGACGTTGGGAGCTACCTCCAGCACGGCCCCAAGCGCTGCATCATCGAGGCCTTCCGAGGCGTGGGCAAATCCTGGGTTACCTCGGCCTTTGTCTGCTGGCTGCTTCTCCAGGACCCCGACCATAAAATCCTGGTCGTTTCAGCGTCGAAAAACCGGGCGGACGACTTCACCACCTTCACGCTGCGTCTGATCAACGAGATGCCTGTGCTTCTGCATCTGCGTCCCAGGCCCGATCAGCGTTGCTCCAAGATCAGCTTCGACGTTGGACCGGCCAGGGCCAGCCACTCGCCGTCCGTCAAATCGGTCGGCATCACCGGCCAGCTCGCTGGTTCCCGCGCGGACACGATCATCGCGGACGACATCGAAATCCCCAACAACTCCGCGACCCAGGCCATGCGTGACAAGCTGTCCGAGTTGGTCAAAGAGTTCGACGCCATCCTCAAGCCCAACGGTCGGATCATCTACCTGGGCACCCCGCAGACCGAGCAAAGCCTATACAACACCCTGCCCGAGCGTGGGTACGAGGTCCGCGTCTGGCCCGCTAGGTTCCCAACCGAGGAGCAGCTCGCCATCTACGGTGATCGCCTAGCTCCGTTCATCCTTGAGCAGATGGAAAAGGGAGCCAAGCCCGGCGACACCACCGAGCCTCGGCGCTTCTCCAACGATGATCTGAAGGAACGCGAGGCGTCCTACGGCAGGGCTGGCTTCGCCCTCCAGTTCATGCTCGACACCCGGCTGTCCGACGCCGACCGCTACCCCCTCAAGGTCACCGACCTGATCGTGATGAACCTCAACCCCGAGATGGCCCCTGTGAAGGTCGTCTGGGCGGCAAGCCCCGAGTTGATCATCAACGATCTGCCCAACGTGGGCTTCACCGGGGACAAGTTCTACCGGCCCATGTTCATCGAGAAGGAATGGGCACCCTACACCGGCTCGGTCATGGCTATTGACCCCTCTGGCCGAGGCAGGGACGAGACCGGCTACGCTGTGGTCAAAATCCTTCACAGCTTCCTTTTCGTGACGGAGGCTGGCGGACTCCAGGGCGGCTACTCCGAGCAGACCCTCCAGACCCTCGCCAGGATCGCCCAACGCAACAAGGTCAACGAGGTGATCGTGGAGGCCAACTTCGGCGATGGCATGTTCACCCAACTCCTGAAGCCGGTCCTGGGCCGTGTCCACCCCTGCGTGGTCACCGAGGTCAAGCATACCCAGCAGAAGGAACGCCGGATCATCGACACCCTGGAGCCGGTCCTGATGAGCCACAAGCTCGTCTTCGATAAGAAGGTCATTGAGCAGGACTACAACTCGGTCCAAGGCTACCCGGCTGAGACCGCCAGGCATTACATGCTCATGCACCAACTCACCCGCATCACCAGGGACCGTGGGTCTTTGGTACAGGACGACCGCCTGGACGCCCTTGCCATTGCGGTGAACTATTGGGTCGAGCAGATGGCTCGGGATAGCGAGAAGGCCCGCCAACAGCACTTCGACCGGAAGCTGGACGAGGAGTTGAAGAAGTTCATCAAGGCGGCGACCGGAGGCCCAGGCCAGCCCGGAAATCTCTGGGTCCGGATATAATCAAAGACCACTTGCGGCCTCGCCCTGAACCTCGTAACCGATAACGATACCCAAAGGGAAGGGACCCCCTTCCCTTTGGGATCAGTGGTTGGAAGTTCTTAGGGAGACCACCTGTGTTTGACACTGGCGACCTTAATTACGGCAACGCTGGGCTGATCTTGGCGGTAAGTATGTACGGCGCAGGCCTCTTGGCCCTGCTCGTCTTCAAGCTAACTGGACGCTCGGGAAGGATGAAGCTGATCGGGGATCGAATAGGAACAACCCTGACAGTCATTGCGATTGGCGTTCCGACCTTGGCCGGTCTCCTCGGCCTGCTCAGTATCATCCTGACGCTCTTCGGCATCCGCCTGTAAGCCGCAGAATTCCTGGCCTTTTAATTAGGTTGCACCTACAGGGGGAAGGGGAAGCCCTCCCCCTGGTTGGTTGGTATAGGTAGATAAATTTTAGCCCTCAAACAGCTCGTTAGAGAAGCGAGGGGTTTGTTAACTGAGGAGAGGCTTTAGGGGTCCTCTAGCGCTATCCCACCTTGGCACGATGATAGGACATCATACGCCATACTCTTTGTAAGTCGGTACCAACAGGGTATATTAGCCCTCAAATAATCCTCCTCTTGAAGAGGAAGACAGTGGGCACCAGGGAAGCACCTCGTATGCGTCAAGATACTGTTGGTATAAAACGATGCGAACATCAGCTTGCTAAAGCAAGGCGTGAGTGGACACGCATGGTATACGCGACCAAGAGAGTTGATGTCTGCGACCACGCTATCAACTTTGCAACCACAGCCTGGCACCTGACTGATTGGCTCTGGCACTATCACGGATCGCATCTCAAGAAACTTCTTGGCCTCAAGGATATTAAAGAGTTTTATATTCTTCTTTTTGACGCCTGCCCTTATCTGAAGACATGTGATGTCATTGCCAACGCATGGAAGCATGGCGACCTAAGAGTCAAAGAATACCGACCAAGCGTCAAAACTATCATGTCATTCGATCCGGAGATTACGGAGGACGAAGACATTATTTCCATACTTGACCGCCTAGATAGCGCGAAATGGAAGGTCATTATAGAGATCGATGGGGAATCCATACCCGCATCAACCCACTTTGCCGATGTTCTAAACTTTTGGCATGGGTTCTTTCACGCCAATGACATATACAAACGAGAGGGCATAATATTCCGATGAATTAACCTTCATTGGAATTGACCCTTATGAAAAGGGACCATTGACTACTCTCAAGAATTGCATTGGTGACGATCTGACCGATCAGGCGTCTTTCTGTGCCTCTACCTCCGACGCTCATCCTCACCCAGGCTGAGGAAAACAGGGTCCCGAAGTTTTGGTGCAAAAATCTGAGAGCCTACCCCGCGAGACGGGGCCGCAGGTTCCCCCCGGAGGGGGTGGCCCTGCCCGGCTGCTGTCATGGACAGCCCCACCACCAGCCGAGCCGCCCCAAGAGGACATAAAGTCGGGGCCTTCGGCCCCTCCTTATGTTCCTCTCCAGGATCGCCGGTCACTTCCTGCGTCACAAGGACGCCCAAACGCTTGGCGTTTCAACGGGTTACAGGAGATCATGGGTCTTATTGACCCTGCTGCTGGACCATGCGCCCCTCCCTAAGACGGGCTTGGCGGCCCCTCCTGCCGCTCTTGTAGAACGTGCTGGGCCGTCTTGGGCCTTAGCAGATGTTCAACCCTTCTGCCTCTCATTCATTGTTTCGGCCCTGCCTCACCCCCTCCCGAGAAATGTCTCGTAGACGCTACATTTCACCCACACTCGGGACAGACTAAGCCGACAAACAAGCTGTGACACACGCTAACCGATTGATAAACATAGAATAATTTTTTGTGAAAAAACGCTTGATCCGTCCCACAAATGGGATTAATTGTTTTCTCGCCAACGGGACGAACCCCGAAAGGCCCGGTAGAGAGGCCGGAACAAGAAACACCTCTCAGAAGGCCCGGCGGTGGTGAAAGGCCCACGCCCACGTGCCCCGGCGATGACGTCAAGGGGCCGAGACTGGACCCCTCCCGGCGGTTACGCGATCACATGGTCCCAGTATTGGGACCATCCCAAAGGCGAAACCTATGCGGAGAGTCCGCATATGGTCGGTCAGGGTGGTTCCCTGGCCCTGACGATGCCAGCCATCGCAGTTAACCCTGTCAGGAAAGGAAAAAGGCCCATGCGCGGCAACGCACGGACCCTTCTATTCCTGGCGGTTTTGCTGGTCCTACTCCTCTGGAGTAGCCCGGCAAACTGACCGGGGCCGCTCCCTCTACCCTCAAAAAGTGGGGGAGCGGTTCCCGGTCAATTTATCCCTCACCTGACCGGAGTTCAAGACCATGGCGAAGGACTTGGAAAGCGCAGCGGCGGACGCTGTGTATGAGGCTGCTTACGGGATGACCGAACTGGACCTCGACAAGCTGGGCGAGGAAGCCCGAGAGCGGGTTCATATCGAGGCGGACAACGCTGTGATCTACAACAGCGACGCCCTAGCGATCATCAACGAGTATGAAGGCCATCCGGCTGCCCGCGTTGCGGAAGAGGAGGCGGACGACTTTGGCGAGGTGTTCAAGGCTTCCGACTGGCAGAAGGCCCAAACCACTTACGCCTATCTTATCGCCCGTGCGGTCATTGGTGCGTGTGTCGAGGAGCAGCTCATGGACATTACAGCCAAGGCCGAACACCTCCTCGACGTGTTGGGGAGCCTCCAGCGCTACTCCAGAGCTGTCCTCCCGTCCGATGAGAGAGAACTTACCGTCTCCCGCGATTGTCCGCACGGCTGGGCCGCACATGACCGCGAGGACGACGAAGGGACGTATTTCTGGACGTCCGAGCAGGTGGATGGATGTAATGCCGTCGCCATTCAAACCGAATCGGGGTTGTGGCTCTCCTACACTTGGCAGGCTTCGGATAAAGCAACCCGCGCCGCCTGAATTGCGCCCATACCGACCCACGTCTGCAACGGTCCCGGTTATGCGCCGGGACCTTCCTCCAGGGTCCCTGCGGGGGCCTTGCAGGAAGCTCTAAACATGACGGAGGGGAAAATGCCCTACGACCACGGGAATAATTACCTTGCCGCTCTGGCTGCCGACATCCACGACCTCTTCAGCCGAGCCAAGGGGGGCCAGCCGAGAGAGTCTCCAGGCCTTCCGAGAGATCGGCCAAAAGCTCATCGAGGCCAAAGAAGCCTTGAGGGACAAGGGTAAAGGAGCCTTCGGAGATTGGTGCGAGGTCAACGGCTTCGGCTTCCACCGTTCCTGGCGGGCAAAGATTATGAAGCTGGCCGAGAGCTGGGACGAGATCGCCCGCGCCGTGGAGGAGACTGAAGAGGCCGACAGCAAGGTCTTTTCGGTCGATGCCGCCTTGGCCTGCTGGGCGAAGTGGAAGAAAGCGAACGATCCCGAAGCGAAAGCTAAGGCCGAGGAGGCCAAGGCCAAAAGAGAGGCCAAGAAGCGGAGCAGCACCGAGGAGGGCAGGAACGAGGACGAGGTGTCCGAGACCGAGGCCCTGAGACAGGCGCTCAAGGAAGCCCTTCGCCGTATCCAAGACCTGGAGGCTGAGGTCTCCCGCCTGCGGCAGGGTGGGAAGGAACAGCCGCGCTCGGAGACTCCGAGGCAAGAAACTCCGCGCCCAGTAGATGCCGCCACCAAGACCCGCGCTCGGAAGGTCTACGCCCTTTACACCAAGGGGGCCACCGAGGGTGAACGCAACGCCGCAAAGACCCGCCTTGAGGATATGGCCCGAAAGCACGGGATGGACCTCTCCACCTTCCTCAAGTCCTGCGGTCTGTAACCAACCATGGGAGGCTTAATTCGACCCATCCCTGCAACCGTCCCAAATGTAGCGTAGACGAGACATATCTGAGGGGATCATGGATATCCTTCCGCTCATTCTGACCGCTGCCGTCTTCGGCGGACTCTTCGGCTGTTTGTGGCTGATCGTTCGGGTTTGCACGGGGAGGATGCGTCTATGATCCGGCGCATCCTGACGATCACGCTGGGAAGTCTAGCGCCTCCGCTCTTTCTCGGGATGATTATGGCTGTTTTGGCTGTAGTGGAGGCCATTCTCCACGGGTGATCGCCCGCCACTTTGTCTAAATCCCACACCATACGGGCTACCTATTTTTGGTTGCTCATCTGGGACGATGTGGTACAGAAGGAGAACAAAAAACAGTCCTATAAGAAGGTTCCCGTCTGGGACCATGGGGTACAGATGGGAAGCAGATGCCGTCTAGTAAGAGGTGTCGCATGGCTTTTTGGTATTGCAGAGTACGAAAGGTGGAACTGTATACTGAGTGGGACGGTGACAAGAGTGGGACGATGTGGTACGTAAGTTTTGAGGATGGGTGTCTGGAGGTATGGGCAGGCTACCTGTACCTCTCGATCAATATGGTGAAAACAGGGGTAATCAACGATGGACCGCAAACTTCGTCAGGCGATCCTGGTTCTGGAGGAATTCCGTAAGCTCGATCCCGAGCTTCCCATCCAGATCGCTTTGATCCTTCTCCTTATTGCGGAGAAGCCGGGCATTAGCAACAGAGAGCTAGTGCAGCTCACCGGCTTAGGGAAATCCTCGGTCGCCAGAAACGTCGCCATTCTCTCCAAGGAACATGGCAAGTTTGGCTTAGTGACCTACTACGAGGACCCGGAAGACCGGCGGAATAAAGTCGCCAAGCTGACGCCCGAAGGACAGCGTTTCATCAACTCGATAAAGCATTATTTCGAGGCAGCCTGAAGGGGGAGGCTGCCTCTCTTTTTTAGGCCCTTTTCATCGGCCACTGATTGAGGAGAAAAGTATAGGAGGGTTATATGGCAGTTCGCCAGAGAGGTAAGTCTTGGCAGGTTGACATCACCTTAAAGGGTGAACGTTACCGGCTCACTTTCCCGAGTGAGAAAGAGGCCAGGGCCTGGGAAATGAAGGCTAGTGCCGCGAGCCTCGCCGGAGAGCCCATCCCGCCCGCGAATGGGACGACCGGCACCGCCACCTCATCCAGACCGACGAGTTGGTCATTGGGTGCCGCCTGCGACCGCGCCTTCCATGAGTTCTGGAGGGGGTCAGAGCACGGTAAGAAGGTCCGCTGGAGCCTCAACGAAATCCGGCAGTATTTCGGGGATGACACTCCACTGGAGCGCATCGGCACCGAAGAGATCAGCGCCTTTACGAGCTACTGCGAGGCGCAAGGCAACAGCAACGGTACGATCAACAGGAAGCTCGCCGCCTTGTCCAAGGTGTTGAGACACGCCTACGACTGCCGGGCACTGAGCCACCTCCCCAAGATGAACCGCCGAAAGGAAGCCAAAGGCCGCTTCCGTTGGCTGACCGAGAAGGAGGAACAAGCCATCCTCGCAACCCTGCGCCAGTGGGAGAAGCACGATCACGCCGAGGTCATCACGGTGCTGATCGACACTGGGATGCGGAATAGCGAGTTGTGGCGACTTGAGGGCCGCGACATCAACCTCAAGGAGGGAGCCATCCACATCTGGCAGACCAAGACGGATAAACCGCGCACGGTCTATATGACCAGAAGGGTTCGGAAGATCATTGAACGGCGGATGACTGAGGCCGCGTCTCCGACTGTTCGGCTGTTTCCCTATGACAACCCCTGGCTCCGGTATACCTGGGACCGGGTGCGAGGCCATCTGGGGCTGATGCACGACCCAAACTTCGTCCCCTACATCTGCCGCCATACCTGTGCCTCCAGGATGGTGCAGCGGGGCGTGTCCCTTCAAGTCGTCAAGGAGTGGCTTGGTCATGCAACAATCGAGATGACCATGCGATATGCCTTCCTCGCTCCAACCCAGCTAAAGGGTGCCCTTAATGCGCTCGACAGAACGCAAGAGGAGGCGGATACGCAAGAACTAGACACCGCGCACGAGATAGACTAATAATGCGCGTCTTCCCCGTTTGAACTGTGACGGGGTTGGTGCCTGGGTTGTGACTTGGGTGACGCGGGTGTGGTGGAATTGGTAGACACGAAGGTCTCAAACACCTTTGCCTTCAATGGCTTGTCGGTTCGAGTCCGACCACCCGCACCAAGTCCAAGAGACTCAAAATCGCGCACCGCAAGGTATCCCGGTTCGAGTCCGGGAGGGGCCACCACTCATCCTTATGCGGCGGCTTCCTGTCCCTGTTGCTAATTGCCTCGGGGGGGAGAGAACTGCTAAATAGCAAGCGCCCGCAACCCGGAACCGGGACACCTATGCTTCAAAGCCTGTATCACTGGACGATGGGCCTCGCCGCCCACCGTCATGCCGTCTGGTGGCTTGCCGCCATCGCCTTCATCGAAAGCTCCGTCTTCCCCGTTCCCCCCGATGTGCTGCTGATCGCCATGGTCCTGGCTGCGCGCCATCGCGCCTGGGAATATGCCGCCATCTGCACCATCGCCTCGGTGCTGGGCGGGCTGCTGGGCTATGCCATCGGCTACGGCCTGTTCGAGACGGTGGGGATGTGGGTCCTCAACCTCTACAATCTCGGCACCAAGTTCGCGGCCTTCCAGCATCAGTTCAACGAGCACGGCATCGCCATCGTCGCCATCAGCGGCCTGACGCCCTTCCCCTACAAGGTGGTGACCATCGCCTCGGGTGTGACGCAGTTGGACCTGCTGACCTTCACCGCCACCTCGGTGGTGGCGCGCGGCCTGCGTTTCTTCCTGGTCTGCGCCCTGCTGTGGCAGTTCGGCCCGCCGATCCGCGCCTTCATCGAGCAGCGCCTGGGCCTGATGTTGACCTTGTTCGTGGTTTTGCTTGTCGGCGGCTTCGCAGCGCTTAAACTGCTGTAGCATCATGACAGCCGATCGCTTGATTCCCTCGGCCGTGCTGGCGTCCAGCCTGGGCGCCCTGGCCGCCGCCTTGACCGGACAATATGTTTACGGCTTGCTGCCCTGTATCCTGTGCCTCTGGCAGCGCGTGCCCTATGGGCTGGCCGCCCTGATCGCCGGACTGGCGCTGCTGCCGGCCTTCGGGCCGCGCGGCCGTGCCTGGCTGGTCGCCGTCTGCGGCCTAGCCTTCCTGGCCAATGCCGGCATCGCCGGCTATCACGTGGGCGTCGAACAGGGCTGGTGGGCGGGCACCGCCGGCTGCACCGGCGGCGGCGTCACCGCCGCCACGGTCGACGACCTGCAACGGCTGCTCGCCCAGCCGCCGGCGGCACGCTGCGACGACGTTCCCTGGACCTTGTTCGGCATTTCCATGGCGGGGTACAATATCCTGGCGTCGCTGGCCCTGTCGGCTTTCGCCTTCTGGGGCGCAACGCATATCAGCCTGCGGAGGACGCAATGACCATCGACGCCCCTATCGCCAAGCCCAAGATGACCGGCGACGACCGCATGCCGGGCGACCCGTCGCGGCAGAAAATGCTCGAGCGCATGATCCGCGTCAACCAGGCTGGCGAATACGGTGCGGTGCGCATCTACACGGGCCAGATGGCAGTGCTGGGCAAGCGTGCCTGCGCCCCCACGCTCAAGCACATGACCGAGCAGGAAGTCGAGCATCTGAATACCTTCAATAGGCTGGCCGCCGAACGCCGGGTCCGCCCGACCGTCCTCCAGCCCCTGTGGCATGTGGCCGGCTTCATGCTGGGCGCCGGCACGGCCCTGCTGGGCGAGAAGGCCGCCATGGCCTGCACCGTGGCGGTGGAAGAGGTCATCGACGAGCATTACGCCGAACAGCGCGAAAAGCTGGGCGAGGACGAGAAGGAACTGCGCGATACCGTCGAGAAGTTCCGCCTGGAAGAAATCGAACACCGCGACATCGGCCTAGCCAGCGGCGCCGAACAGGCCCCCGGCTATGCCTTGCTCAGCGGCGCCATCAAGACCGGATCACGTCTGGCCATCTGGCTGAGCTCGCGCTTCTGATTGCTAGGTCGTGATGCCCTTAATGGGGGGATCACAGCCCGAGAAGCGGCCATGCTTCGAGACGGCCCTGCGGGCCTCCTCAGCATGAGGTTCGGTTGAGAAATAGCCTCACCCTGGAGACCTTTGCGCGGGGGAGGATCGGCCTTTTAGGTGGCAAATCGAGGCTGCTTTGCCCTTAACAAAACCGCCGCCAGAGCTTGATCTCTGGCGGCGGTCTACGTT
>NZ_SBHN01000030.1 GCF_006980715.1 Telmatospirillum sp. J64-1 | reverse complement strand
CTCCGGTGGCGGTGGTTCCCGCGCCCGAGGCCCGGCCCGCCGCGCCGCCTGCTCCCGCACCTGCCGCCGCACCGGCTCCCGCGCCCACGCAGGCGGCCGCTCCGGCACCGACCGCCGCCGCCATCAAGGCCGCGCCGAACGGGGCCTGGCTTGTCCAGTTGGGGGCCCTGCGCGAGGAACAGGCGGCGGTCAAGGAATGGCTGCGCCTGCAGAAGGCCCATCCCGACCTGTTGTCCAGCCTGAACCAGGACATCCAGCGCGCCGATCTGGGCGACAAGGGCCTGTTCTTCCGCCTGCGCGCCGGTCCGCTGGACGAGCAGGCCGCCCGCAATCTCTGCACGCAGCTGAGCGGCCGCAAGGTCGGCTGCCTCGTGGTGAAGAAGTAATGGCGCCCCTGGCCGTGATCCTGGGCTGTTCCGGCCCAACCCTGACCGAGGAAGAGCGGGACTTCTTCACCCGCCACAATCCCCTCGGCTTCATCCTGTTCGGGCGTAACATCAAGACGCCCGAACAAGTGGCTGCACTGGTTGGCGAATTGCGCGCCACCGTGGGGCGGGAGGACGCGCCGGTCCTGATCGACCAGGAAGGCGGGCGGGTGCAGCGCCTGCATCCGCCGCATTGGCGCAAGGCTCCTCCCGGTGCCGTTTTCGCCACCCTGGCCCGGCGGGACATCGAGCGCGCCCGCCACGCGCTTTACCTCAACAACCGCCTGATCGCCGCCGATCTGGTGGCTCTGGGCATCGACGTGGATTGCACGCCGGTCCTCGACGTCCCGGTTTCGGGCGCCCATGACGTTATCGGCGACCGCGCCTTCGGCGAGGAACCGGGCATGGTGGCCGATCTGGGCGGCGTGGTATGCAAGGCCATGCTGGATGGCGGCGTCATCCCGATCGTCAAGCATGTCCCCGGCCATGGCCGGGCGATGGTCGACAGCCATCTCGACCTGCCTGTGGTCGATGCAACGCTGGAGGAGTTGCGCCGGCGCGATTTCGCGCCTTTCGCTACCCTCAAGGATGCTCCCTGGGCAATGACGGCCCATGTCGTCTATCGCGCCATTGACGCGAACGCCCCGGCCACTACGTCCAGGCGGGTCATCGAGGAGATCGTTCGCGGCGAGATCGGCTTTGACGGCCTGCTGCTTTCGGACGATCTCTCGATGAAGGCCCTGAAGGGCGATTTCGGTGCGCGCACTGCGGCCTCGCTGGAAGCCGGTTGCGACGTGGTCCTGCATTGCAATGGCGACATGGCGGAAATGAAGGCCATCGTCGCCGCCGCAACGCCGATGACCGACGCGGCCTTGGCCCGCCTGGCGCGTGGCGCGGCGATGAGGGCCAGCCCGAAGGGCCCCGAGACCATGGATCGCACGGCCGCCCTGGCCGAATTGGAGTCTTTGCTCGCCTGATGGAAAACTTCCTCTATATCGCCTCGGTCTGGGCGCTTCCGCTGCTGCTGGCCATCACCTTGCACGAAGCGGCCCATGGCTATGCAGCCTCGCGGCTGGGAGACGATACGGCGAAGCAATTGGGGCGCGTGACCCTCAATCCCTTCCGCCATGTGGACCCGGTGGGCACCATCCTGCTGCCCGCCGTGCTGCTGGTGACCCGCGCCCCCTTCCTTTTCGGTTGGGCCAAGCCCGTGCCGGTGGATTTCGGACGCCTGCGCGATCCGCGTAGCGGCATGGTGCTGGTTGCCGCCGCCGGGCCTGCCACCAATCTGGTTCTGGCCTTCCTGTCGGCGGCAGGCTTCTATCTCGTCGAGTACCTGCCGTCCGCGGCACAGGAATGGGCGGCCTGGAACCTGGCCAATTCGCTGACCATCAACCTGATCCTGGCGGTTTTCAACATGCTGCCGCTGCCGCCGCTGGACGGCGGGCGCGTGGCGGTGGGGCTGTTGCCCTATCCGCTGGCATGGCGGCTGTCGCGCCTGGAGCGCTTCGGCTTCTTCATCCTGATCGGCGCCATGTTCCTGTTGCCGTGGCTGGGCCAGCAGGTGGGACTGAACCTCAACGTCTTCTATTGGCTGGTGGGCATGCCGATGGAATGGCTGAGGGGAATGATCCTGTCCCTGCTGGGGCTGGTCTAGGGCAGCACATGGACGGCGCCGATTTCGTCGAGGATGCGCATCGGCTTGGCGAGGACAGGCTTGAACGGCTTGTCCTCGACCTGGACGGGTTCGAAGGTCCCATCGACCTTCTGCTGACCCTGGCGCGCGACCAGAAGGTCGATCTGTCCCGCCTGTCGATCCTGGCCCTGGCCGACCAGTATCTCGCCTTCGTCGAGCGGGTGCGCCGCCGCAACCTGGAACTGGCTGCCGATTATCTGGTGATGGCCGCCTGGCTGGCCTATCTCAAGTCCCGCCTGCTGTTGCCCGAACCCGAGGTGAGCGAGGAAGAGCCCTCGGGGGCCGAGATGGCCGCCGCCCTGGCTTTCCAGCTTCAGCGCCTGGAAGCTATGCGCAAGGCGGGCAAGGAACTGACCGAACGGCCACAGTTGGGCCGTGACGTCTTCGCCCGTGGCGCCCCGGAGGGTGTCGAGGTGGTGGCGCGCCCGGTCTTCCAGGCCAGCCTCTACGAACTGCTGAAAGCCTATGCCGATTTCCAGCGCCGCACCGCCGTCAAGACGCTGGAGATCGAGGCGGCGGACCTTTATTCCGTGGACGATGCGCTGAAGCGCTTCGAGGTCATGCTGGGCCGCATGCCCGACTGGGCGACGCTGTCGCGCTTCCTGCCCGCCGACCTGAAGCCCGGCCTGGAATACCGTTCCGCCGTCTGCGCCCATTTCGTCGCCATGCTGGAACTGGCCAAGCAGGGCAGGGTGGAGTTGCGCCAGGATAACGGCACCTTCGGCCCCATCTATCTCAAATCCCGAGCATGATCGAACATGAGCTGCGCCTGATCGAGGCGCTGATCTTCGCTTCCGCGGAGCCGCTGGACGAAGCGGCCCTGGCCGCCCGGCTGCCCGAAGGGGCGGATGTGACGGCGTTGCTCGAACGCCTGCGCCAGCTTTATGCCGGGCGTGGCGTGACTCTGGTGCGGCGCGAGCGCGGCTGGGCCTTCCGCACCGCGCCCGATCTGGCGGCGCAGCTGCGCGTCGAGACCGAGGTGGGGCGCAAGCTGTCCCGCGCCGCGCTGGAGACGCTGGCCATCATCGCCTATCACCAGCCCGTCACCCGCGCCGAGATCGAGGAGGTGAGGGGGGTGGCCCTGAGCAAGGGCACGCTGGACGTGCTGTTCGAGGCCGGGTGGATCCGCCCGCGCGGCCGCCGCCGCACGCCGGGCCGTCCCGTCACCTGGGCGACCACCGATGCCTTCCTTGACCATTTCGGTCTGGAAAGCCTGGACGACCTGCCGGGGCTGGAGGAATTGAAGGCGTCGGGCCTGCTGGATACCCGCCCGGCCATGGCCGCCTATTCCAACCGGGCGCAGGAAGAGGGGCCGCCGGTGGACATGGACGAGGAAGCGATGCCCGAACCGCTGGATCCGCTGGCGGAAGAGGCGCCGATGCTGCCGCTGAAACATAAGATTCCTGCCGAAGATTAGGCCTCCTCCGCCAAGAGATGGTTGAAGCTGCAATTCATTTGCAATATGCTATATCCTCATATTAACAAGGGGAATTGGGCCGCGCCCAACAAGAAAGACTGATGTCGGACGTCAACCTTTCCACCCCCGCTCTGTCCTGGGGCCGTTTCGGCCGCCGAACAGGTGGGCTGTTCGGTGGTGGGAATTGGGGCTGGTCGCTGTTCACCATCCTCGTGGCCCTGCTGGTGGCGACGCCGGTCCTGGTGGTGCTCGCCCATGTCTTCGTGCCCACCGGCGAGGTCTGGACGCATCTGTCGCAGACGGTTCTGCCGCGCTACATCTCCAATTCCCTGTGGCTGATGCTCGGTGTCGGCGTCGGAACGCTGGTGATCGGGGTCGGAACGGCCTGGGCCGTGACCATGTGCCGCTTTCCCGGTGTGCGCCAGTTCGAATGGGCGCTGCTGCTGCCGCTGGCGGTGCCCGCCTATGTGATCGCCTATACCTATACCGGCCTGATGGATTTCGCGGGGCCGATCCAGTCCACCATCCGCGCCGTCTTCGGCTTCCAGACGGCGCGTGAATACTGGTTCCCGCGCATCCGGTCGCTGGAAGGCGCCATCGCCATGATGACGCTGGTCCTTTACCCCTATGTCTACATGCTCTCCCGCGCCGCCTTCCTGGAGCAATCGGTCTGCGTGCTGGAAGCCAGCCGCACCCTGGGCTGCGGCCCCTGGCGCGCCTTCCGCTCGGTGGCGCTGCCGCTGGCGCGTCCGGCCATCGTCGCCGGCGTCGCCCTGGCGCTGATGGAGGCGCTGAACGATTTCGGCACGGTGCAGTATTTCGCCGTCGATACCTTCACCACCGGCATCTACCGCACTTGGCTGGGCCTGCGCGAGCCGGCGGCGGCGGCGCAATTGGGCGCGGTGCTGATGCTGTTCGTCTTCGCCCTGGTGCTGCTCGAACGCCTGTCGCGGCGCCAGGCCCGCTACCATCATACCACCAACCGCTACCGCTCCCTGCCGCGCTACCACCTGAAGGGCTGGAAGGCGGCGCTGGCCTTCATCGGCTGCTTCCTGCCGGTCTTCCTGGGCTTCCTGTTTCCCGGCGGCGCCCTGCTGCTATGGTCCTTCGAGACGGGGCCGGTCATGATCGACGCCCGCTTTTTCTCGCTGGCCTGGAACAGCTTCATCCTTTCTTCGGTCGCGGCCGTCGTTGCGGTGCTGGTCGCCCTGCTTCTGGCCTATGGGCAGCGCCTGCATGCCAGCCCGGCCAGCAAGCTCGCCGTGCGTATCGCCAGCATGGGCTATGCCGTGCCGGGCTCAGTCATCGCAGTCGGTATCATGGTGCCGCTGGTCTGGACCGACAACACCATCGATGCCTGGATGCGCGCCACCTTCGGCATTTCCACCGGCTTGCTGATGACCGGCACCATCGGGGCGCTGATCTTCGCCTATCTCGTGCGCTTCCTGGCGGTGTCCTTCAATACGGTGGAAGCCAGCCTGTCGAAGGTCACCTTCTCGATGGAGGCCGCCTCGCGCACGCTGGGCCATGGCCCGCTGGCGACCTTGCGCCGCGTGCATGTGCCGGTGATCCGCTCCTCGATCCTGACCGCCGCCGTGCTGGTCTTCGTCGACGTGATGAAGGAATTGCCGGCGACGCTGATCATGCGGCCCTTCAATTTCGACACGCTGGCGATCCGGACCTTCGCCCTGGCGGGGGATGAACGCCTGCGCGAGGCGGCGCCGTCGGCGCTGGCCATCGTGCTGGTGGGGATCATCCCCGTGGTCCTGCTCAGCCGCATCATTGCCAAATCGCGACCCGGAGACGCTCAATGAAGGAGACGCGAATCGTGCTCGATGGCACCGCTCCCGTCACCGAAGGCGAAGGCCTCGTACTGGATGACGTCGGCCATTCCTATGGCGGGCGTGTTGTCGTGGACGGCGTTTCCCTGGCGGTCGAGCCGGGAGAGCTGGTCTGCCTGCTGGGGCCGTCGGGCTGCGGCAAGACCACGACCCTGCGCATCGCCGCCGGGCTGGAAAGGCCGGAGACGGGGCGGGTCATGCTGAACCGCCGGGTGGTGTCGCAAGGGCAGGGCGGCGTCCATATTCCCCCCGAGGACCGCAATGTCGGCTTCCTGTTCCAGGATTACGCCCTCTTTCCCCATCTCAGCGTCTTCGACAACGTCGCCTTCGGCCTGCGCCATTGGCCGGTGGCCGAACGCCGCCAGCGCATCCACGAGGTGCTGGTCCAGGTGGGGATGGAGGCTTATGCCTCCGCCTATCCGCACATGCTTTCGGGCGGACAGCAGCAGCGTATCGCCCTGGCCCGCGCCCTGGCGCCCGGGCCGCGCCTGATGCTGCTGGACGAGCCGTTCTCGGGCCTGGATTCCCGCCTGCGCGATCAGGTCCGCGACCAGACCCTGCATGTCCTGAAGGAAGCGGGCGTTTCCACCCTGATGGTCACCCACGATCCCGAGGAAGCCATGTTCATGGCCGACCGCATCGCCCTGATGCGCGACGGCCGCATCGTGCAGCTGGGCCGCCCGGTCGATCTCTATTGCAATCCGGTCGAGGCCTTCGTCGCCAATTTCTTCGGCGAGGTCAACCGCATCACCGGCAAGGTGAGGGGCGGCGAGGTGGAAACCCCCTTCGGCCGCCTTTCGGCGCCGGGCTTGGGCGAGGGCGCCGAGGCCGAGATCCTGATCCGCCCGGAAGCGCTGTTCCTGTCCCCGGCGGAAGGGGACGAGGGGGATGGGGCGGCGAAGGTCGTGGCCTCGCGCCTGCTGGGGCGGTCGTCGCTGGTCCATCTCTGCGTCGGCGATGCGCAAGGCGCGCATCTGCACCTGCATTCGCGGATGCCCGGCCGTTTCCTGCCTGCCGAGGACGAGATCATGAAGGTGCGCCTGGACCGGGGGCAATGTTTCGTCTTTCCCGCGCAAAAAGGGTGATATCACCTTCGTTGGACGGAAAAGATGGATAGTGTGCCCCTGCCCATTGCGGCAGGGCACCGGATTTGCGATGATCCGTCAACGAATTCCGATGAGACCGGGAGAGAGCAAGGGTTATGGGTACTTTCAGCATTTGGCATTGGCTCGTCGTCCTCGTCATCGTGCTGCTGCTGTTCGGCGCGGGCAAGATCCCGAAGCTGGCCGGCGACATGGCGAAGGGCATCAAGGCCTTCAAGAGCGGCCTGAAGGACGAGGACGAGTCGCAGTCCCGGAGCGGCGAGACGAAGGCCATCGAGGGCGAGAAGGTCGTCCATACCGCGAACGCTTCGGCCCAGAAGGACGAAGCGGCCAAGCATTAATCCCTTTCGGGAAGAAGACTCCGGATGCTGGATCTTGGCTTCGAGGAGATGGCGGTCATCGTCGTGGTCGCCCTTCTCGTCATTGGCCCGAAAGACTTGCCGTTGGCCTTGCGTACCGCCGCGAAATGGGTGCGCAAGGCCCGCTCGCTCGCGGGTGAATTCCACAAGGCCGTGGACGACATGGTCGAGGAAGCCGAACTGTCCGACGTGAAGAAACAGGTCGAACGGATCGGCAATACCAACTTCAAGCGCGAAGTGGAAAAAACCATCGACCCCAAGGGTGAGATGGAAAAGGCCCTGCGCCTCGAAGAAGGCAAGACTGTCTCGTCCGCAGCCGCTCCGCCGTCGGCCACGCCGGTGCCGGAGACGACTCCCGTGCCCGAATTGCCACCGGCTGCCGCCGAGAGCGATTCATCCCAGGGCATTCCCCCTAAAACTGACCCCGGCAAGCCGTGAGCCAGACTCCTGACGATGCGAAGATGCCGTTGCTCGAACATCTGATCGAGTTGCGGCGCAGACTTCTCTATTCCGTGGTGGCGTTCATCGTCGCCTTCTTCGTCTGCTATTATTTCGCGGAACCGATCTACGGCTTCCTGGTGCAGCCGCTGGCCGACATCCTGCACGAACAGGGCGGCGAGCGGCGCATGATCTATACGGCGCTGACCGAGGCCTTCTTTACCTACCTGAAGGTGGCGGGCTTCGCGGCGCTCTATATCTGCTTCCCGATCTTCGCCGGACAGCTTTGGGCCTTCGTGGCGCCGGGCCTGTACAAGCACGAGCGCAAGGCCTTCCTGCCCTTCCTCGTCGCCACGCCGATCCTTTTTACCATCGGCGCGGCCCTGGTCTATTACCTGATCCTGCCCATGGCCTGGCACTTCTTCATCAGCTTCGAGACGGCCAGTGCCGGGGGCACGGCGCTGCCGATCCAGCTCGAAGCCAAGGTCGGCGAATATCTGTCGCTGGTGATGAAGCTGATCTTCGCCTTCGGCTTGGCCTTCCAGTTGCCGGTGCTGCTGACCCTGCTGGCCCGCGTCGGTCTGGTCAGTTCCCAGGCCCTGGCGGCGAAGAGGCGCTATGCCATCGTCGGCGTCTTCGTCTTCGCGGCCATCGTCACGCCGCCCGACGTCATCAGCCAGATCGGCCTCGCTTTGCCCATGATCCTGCTCTACGAGATTTCCATTCTCTCGGCCAAGCTGGTGGAACGGCGCAGGGCCAAGGCGGAAGCGGAGGAGGAGGGGCAGCCCGCCACGAGCCCGGCCGCATCGAAATCCGTTACGGCCACCAATAGCGGCATTGATGAAACAGATTTCAACAATGCCACCTGATCAAAAGGGGGATGTTCCTGTACATCCCCCTTTTTCTTTTGCCTTCCCGCTATGCCCTTCGTCGCAACCCCCCGTGACAAGGGGCGGCGGCGGCCTTATAAGCAGCACTCTGAACGCCTTAGCGAATAGAGGGCCTGCGTATGCACGATCTGAAGTCGATCCGCGACAATCCCGAGGCTTTTGATGCCGGCTTGAAGCGCCGGGGTCTCGATCCCCAGTCGCCGCAGATTCTCGACCTCGACTCCCGCCGCCGCGCCGCCCAGACGGCCTTCCAGGAAATGCAGGCGCGCCGCAACGAGGCCTCGAAGGCCATCGGCATGGCCAAGCGCAATGGCGAGGACGCCTCGGCCCTGATGGCCGAAGTGGCCGACCTGAAGGAACGCATCCCCGCCGTCGAGGCCGAGGAGAAGAGCCTGGGCGAGGAACTGGACGCGCTGCTGATGGCCCTGCCCAATCTCCCCGCCGAGGATGTGCCCGACGGCGCGGACGAGGGGGACAATGTCGAAATCCGTCGGGTCGGCGAGCCTCCGGCATTTTCCTTTCAGCCGCGCGAGCATGACGCCATCGGCGAGGGGCTGGGCCTGATGGATTTCTCGGGCGCGGCCAAGCTCTCGGGCGCGCGCTTTGTCGTCCTGAAGGGCGCCCTGGCCCGCCTGGAACGCGCCCTGGGCGCCTTCATGCTGGATATCCAGACGGGAGAACACGGCTTCGTCGAACATAATCCGCCCTTGCTGGTCCGCGATGCTGCCCTGTATGGCACCGGCCAGCTTCCCAAATTCGGGGAAGACCTGTTCCGCACGGGCGAGGGCTTCTGGCTGATCCCCACGGCGGAAGTGCCGCTGACCAATCTGGTGGCCGACGAGATCATCGAGGAAAACCGCCTGCCGATCCGCATGACCGCCCTGACGCCCTGCTTCCGTTCGGAGGCCGGTTCGGCGGGCAAGGATACGCGCGGCATGATCCGCCAGCACCAGTTCAGCAAGGTGGAACTGGTGGCCGTCGCCCATCCCGACCATTCCGAGGAAGAGCATCAGCGCATGCTCTCGGCGGCCGAGGAAGTGCTCAAGCGCCTGGGCCTCGCCTATCGGGTGGTGGTGCTCTGCACCGGCGACATGGGCTTCGGCGCACGCAAGACCTATGACATCGAGGTCTGGCTGCCCGGCCAGAACACCTATCGCGAGATTTCCAGCGTGTCCAATTGCGGCGACTTCCAAGCCCGCCGCATGAAAGCGCGCTTCCGTCCCAATGGCGAAAAGACGACCCGCTTCGTCCATACGCTCAACGGCTCGGGCCTCGCGGTGGGCCGCACGCTGGTGGCGGTGCTGGAGAATTACCAGCAGGAAGACGGTTCGGTGGTGATCCCCGAGGCCCTGCGCCCCTATATGGGCGGGCTGGAGGTGATCCGCCCCGATGTTTAAGCCCGTCGAAGACCTGTCGACCGCGCGCATCCTGGTTTCCAACGACGACGGCATCACCGCTCCGGGTATCAAGATCCTGGAGCGGGTGGCGCGCAGCATCTCCAAGGATGTCTGGGTCGTGGCGCCCGAAACCGAACAAAGCGCCGTCGCCCATTCCCTGACGATCCGCCGTCCCTTGCGCATCCGCCGCGTCTCGCGCCGCCGCTATGCCGTGGACGGCACGCCCACCGACAGCGTGCTGCTGGCGATCAACCACCTGCTCAAGGACAAGAAGCCGCATCTCGTCCTCTCGGGGGTCAATCGCGGCGGCAACCTGGGCGAGGACGTGACCTATTCCGGCACGGTGGCCGCCGCCATGGAGGCGACCCTGCTGGGGGTGCCCGCCATCGCCTTCAGCCAGATGCTGTCGCCGGGGCAGGCGGTGAAGTGGGACACGGCCGAATATTTCGCCGCCGATATCATCCGCCGCGTCACCGCCGTGGGTTGGGCGAAGAACGTGCTGATCAACGTCAACTTTCCCGACCTGCATCACGAACAGGTCACGGGGATCGAGGTGGTCCGCCAGGGACGGCGCAAGCTCGGCGACGAATTGATGGAGCGCCAGGACCCGCGCGGCGAACCCTATGTCTGGATCGGTGCCCAACGGGCCGAGGATCGGGGACAGGAGGGGACCGATCTCGAGGCCGTCCATCGCGGCGCCATCTCGGTCACGCCCCTCTGCACCGACCTGACCTCGCGCCGGACCATGCAGGAACTTGAGAAGGTCTTCCCCTGATCCTTCCCTAGTCGTTGTGGCGGCCTATCCTATTTCGTATAGTGCCTCCATGACACGTGCCGTGCTTCGTCTGTTGCCGCTTGCCCTCTGCGGCCTGATGCTGTCGGCCTGCGCCGGGGGAGGCCATCAGGCACCTGTGTCGCAGGGCCGTCCTGCTGCCGTGCAGGCTATTCCTGCCGGCGGCTATGTGGTCAAGCGGGGGGATACCGTTTATGGCATCGCCCGTCAGCATAACCTGACGGTGCGAGACATCATCGACGCCAACGGGCTGACGCCGCCTTACCGCTTGGCGATCGGCCAAAGGCTGATCCTGCGGGCGCCGCGCGAACATCGGGTTCAGCGCGGCGATACTCTCTACGGCATTGCAAGGCAGTACGGGGTGCAGCCCCAGGCCATCGCCCGGATCAACGGGCTGGAGCCGCCCTACAAGATTCTCGTCGGCCAGCGTTTGGCGCTGCCGGGCAATTCGGCTCAGACGACCAGGGTGGCGACGGCGCCTCCGCCGCAGCCGGCCCCTTCCACGCGCCAGACCACGCCATCGTCTCCGGCACAGCGGGGCGGGCAGGGTTCGACCATCATCGTCACGTCTCCCAACGCCTCGGGCGGCACGCGCAGCACGACCAGCACCCCGGCACCCTCCCGAACGCAAACGGCCCAGGCTCCGGCCGCACCCGCGCCATCGAGCGCCCAGCGTCCCAGCTCCAGCCAATCATCGGCCACCGCCCCGGCTCCGTCGGCGAACCGTCCGTCATCGCCTCCGCCGGCCCAGCCGGCCAGTCAGGTGAAGACCGCTCCGCCGCCCGCGCCGCCACCCGCCAGCGTTCCCCAGCCGCCGCCCATGGTGGGCGGGCCGAAATTCGCTTGGCCGGTGCGGGGAGAGGTGATCGCCAAGTTCGGTCCCTCGGGCAAGGGGCTGCATAATGACGGCCTGAATATCGCCGCTCCGCGCGGCACCACGGTGGTGGCCGCCCAGAACGGCGTGGTGGCCTATGCCGGCAACGAATTGCGCGGTTTCGGCAACCTGCTGCTGATCAAGCATGCGGATGGCTGGATGACCGCCTATGCGCATAACGACAAGCTGCTGGTCAACCGGGGCGAGAGCGTGACCCGCGGCCAGCCCATCGCCACCGTCGGCAGCACCGGCAATGTCTCCACGCCGCAGCTGCATTTCGAATTGCGCCAGGGGTCCAAGGCGGTGGACCCCTTGGGCTATCTGGTGGACGTGAAGGTGGAGCTTTTCAGCCCAGTTTCTGGCCGAGGCGGCCCGCCAGGTCCTGGGTGAACTGCCAAGCCACGCGGCCCGAACGCGCGCCGCGCGTGACCGACCATTCGATGGCCTGGGCGCGCAGTTCCTCGGGCGTGATGTCGAGCTTCCAGTGGCGGGCATAGCCCTCGATGATACGCAGATAGGTCGGCTGGTCCAGGTTGTGGAAGCCGAGCCACAGGCCGAAACGGTCGGACAGCGACACCTTTTCCTCGACTGCCTCGCCGGGATTGATGGCGGTGGCGCGTTCGTTCTCGATCATGTCCCGGGCCATCAGGTGGCGCCGGTTCGAGGTGGCGTAGAAGACCACGTTTTCCGGCCGTCCCTCGATGCCGCCGTCCAGCACGGCCTTCAGCGACTTGTAGGTATCGTCCTCGGCATCGAAGGAGAGGTCGTCGCAGAAGATCACGCAGCGGCGCGGCTGGTTGCGCACCAGGTGCAGCAGGCGGGGCAGGGACGGGATGTCCTCGCGGTGGATTTCGATCAAGGCCAGGCTGCCGGGCGCCTCTTCGTTGACGGCGGCATGGACGGCCTTGACCAGCGAGCTCTTGCCGGTGCCGCGTGCGCCCCAAAGCAGCGCGTTGTTTGCCGACAGGCCTTGGGCGAAGCGCCGGGTATTGTCCAGCAGCGTCTGGCGCTGATGCTCGACCCCCTGCAGCAGGTCGATCTCGATCCGGTTGACCTTGGCCACGGGCTCCAGCCAATCGGGCTCGGAATGCCAGACGAAGGCATCGGCGGCGCCGAGATCCGCACCCTGCGGCTGCGGCGGAGCCATACGGTCGAGGGCGTCGGCGATGCGGCGCAGAAGGGGCAGGATTTCGGGCTCGGTCATCTCTCTTACCTTGCTGCGGAGGATATGTGATTAGGGGGCAAAGACCCTAGCACAAAGCCCCGCAGGGTCAACGCGGGGGCTGCACGATCAGGGGAAAACCAGCCCTGCCAATGGAAATTTGCCAGGTTAGCGTTTGCATCACAGTGGAAGGCGGCTATATTCCGGCTGGCTTTGCCGAAGGCATGAGGAGTTTAAACAATGTTGATTTCCCCCGCATACGCTCAGGCCGCCGGTGGCGGCGGCATGGGTGGCATCGAGGCTTTTCTGCCTCTCATTCTGATTTTTGTCGTTTTTTATTTTCTCCTCATCCGTCCGCAGCAGAAGAAGCTGAAGCAGCATCGCGAAATGCTGTCGAATCTGCGCCGCGGCGACCGTGTTGTCACCGGTGGTGGCATCATCGGTCAGATCACCAAGGTGGTGAACGACTCCGAAGTGGTGGTCGAGATCGCCGATAATGTGCGCGTGAAAGTGGCCCGCGCGACCATTGCCGACGTGCTGTCCAAGACCGAACCGGTTGCCAGCCAGAAGGTCAAGGAAGAGGACGAAGCTGAGGCTGAAGAAAACGCCGAAGCTCCGAAGAAGTAACAGGGCCGCAAGCCGGCCAGCGAGGCTCACAGGGTTATGATCTATTTCTCTAAATGGAAGATCGCGCTGATCCTTGCGGTCTGCCTGGCCGGCTTTGTTTTTGCCGCGCCAAACCTTCTTTCCCGGCAACAGGCCGATCAGTTGCCGGACTGGTATCAGCCGGTCAATCTGGGCCTCGATCTTCAGGGCGGTTCGCACCTGTTGCTCGAAGTGGATGTGCAGGCTGTGCTGCAAGAGCAGCTCAACAGCCTGGTGGAAGCGGTGCGCAACGACATGCGCCAGAACCGCATCCGCTATGCCGATCTGGGCGTGGTGGGCACCAGCGTCCAGCTACGCCTGCTCGATCAGGCCCAGTTCGAAGAGGCGCGTAATTCGCTGCGCCGCCTGGACAGCGACGTGGAAGTCCAGGTCCGCGACAACGGACTGGCGGTCCTGACCTATACGGAACAGGCCCAGACCGTGCGCCGCAACGCGGTGGTGAACCAGTCCATCGAGATCGTGCGCCGCCGTATCGACGAATTGGGCACCCGCGAACCGACCATCCAGCGCCAGGGCGAGGACCGCATCCTGGTCCAGCTGCCGGGCGTGTCGGAGCCCGAGCGCGTCAAGGAATTGCTGGGCCGCACCGCCGTTCTCAGCTTCCATCTGGTGGACCATTCGACCAGCGTCGAGGAAGCCCTGCGCGGCCGCGTGCCTCCCGGGTCCATGCTGCTACCCAGCATCGAACAGGACATGTCGGGCCAACCGGCCCACTACGTGGTGCGCCGCCGTGTCGAATTGTCCGGTGATCTGCTGGTGGACAGCCAGCCGGCCTTCCAGGACAATCGCCCGGTCGTCAGCTTCCGCTTCAATACCCAAGGCGCGCGCCGCTTCGGCGACCTGACCCAGCAGAACGTCAACCGCCAGCTGGCGATCGTTCTGGACAACCAGGTCATCAGCGCGCCTTCGATCCGCGAGCCGATCCTGGGCGGCAGCGGCGTCATCACCGGCCGTTTCTCGGTTCAGGAAGCCAACGACCTGGCCCTGCTGCTGCGTGCCGGTGCTCTGCCCGCGCCGCTGGTGGTGCTGGAGGAACGTACCGTCGGCCCGGACCTGGGGGCGGATTCGATCCGCGCCGGTCAGATCGCCACGGTGCTCGGCTTGGTGCTGGTGCTGGCCTTCATGCTGGTCGCCTACGGCACTTTGGGTGTGTTCGCCAACATCGCCCTGCTGGTCAACCTTGCGCTGCTGCTGGGGGCCCTGTCCCTGCTGGGGGCCACGCTGACATTGCCGGGTATCGCCGGTATCGTGCTCACGCTCGGCATGGCGGTGGACGCCAACGTGCTGATCTTCGAGCGCATCCGCGAGGAAATGCGCAATGGACGCAGCCTGATCAATGCGGTCGATGCCGGCTTCAAGCGCGCCATCGTCACCATCCTCGATTCCAACCTGACCACGCTGGTGGCGGCGATCCTGCTGTTCCAGTTCGGATCGGGTCCGGTGCGCGGGTTCGCGGTGACCCTGGCGATCGGCTTGGTCACCTCCATGTTCACGGCCGTCTGGGTGACCCGCCTGTTGATGTCCACTTGGCTGCGTTACAGCAAGCCTAAGTCCCTGCCGGTTTGAGGCTCGAATAATGGCCCTTCTCAAATACATGCCGCAGAAGTTCAACTTCGACTTCATCGGCAAGCGCATGATCGCCTTCCTCGTCACCGCCGTCATCATGGTCGGTTCGGTGGCGGCCCTGGCCGTCAATGGGTTGAACTTCGGGATCGACTTCCGTGGCGGCCTTCTTCTCGAAGTCCGCACCGAAGGTCCGGCCAATCTGGCGCAGATGCGCCAGAGCCTGGGCGGGCTGGGCCTGGGCGAGGTCGCCCTGCAGGGCATCGGCACGAACGGCGATGAAGTGATGATCCGCGTGCAGCGCCAGGAAGGCGGCGAAGAGGCCCAACTGGCGGCCCTTCAGCAGGTCCGCCAGGCGTTGGGCGATGACGTGCAGATCCGCCGCACCGAGGTCGTCGGTCCCAAGGTCGGGGCGGAACTGGTGCGGGACGGCACCTTGGCCATCGCCCTGTCCATCCTGGCGATCGCCGCCTATGTCTGGTTCCGCTTCGAATGGCAATTCGGCGTGGGCGCATTGGTGGCGACCTTCCACGACGTCATCGCCACGTTCGGTTTCTTCGCCTTGACGGGGATGGAGTTCAACCTGACGACGGTGGCGGCGATCCTGACCATCGCCGGTTATTCCATCAACGACACCGTGGTGTCCTATGACCGCGTGCGCGAGAACCTGCGCAAGTACAAGAGCATGCCGTTGCTCGACCTGCTCAACCTGTCGGCCAACGAAACGCTCAGCCGCACCTTGCTGACCGGCGTGACCACTCTGCTGGCGGTCGTGGCATTGTTCTTCTTCGGTGGGGACGTGCTGCGCGGCTTCAGCGCCGCGATGATCTTCGGCGTGGTCATCGGCACTTTCTCGTCGATCTATGTGGCGATGCCGATCCTCGTCTACTTCAACCTCCGCCACTCCGACAGCGGCGAAGGAGAGGAAGAAGAGGAAAGCGAAAAGGCGAAAAGTGAAGAAAGGGCGGCCGGCTAGGCTTTCCTGGCCGGTCCTGCCTTCCATATAGGGCAAGATGGATATCACACCTGTCGTGCCGGGCGACCGGCAACTCATCCAAGGCTATGGCGAGGGCGGATTCCGCATCAGCGGCGTCCGCCATGAGGGCTCGGTCCTCGTCCACCCCTTCGCGACCCTGGCTTGGCCGGTTTCGGGGATGGAGGAGGTTTCGGCGGAAAGCCTGATGCCCTTGCGGGATGCCGAGCCGCGGATCGAAATCCTGCTGATCGGCTGCGGCGAACGCACGGCCATGCTGCCGCGTGCCCTGCGAGAGTCCTTCCGTTCGGTGGGCATCGTCATCGAGGGAATGGATACCGGTGCTGCCTGCCGGACCTATAACGTCCTGCTTTCGGAAGAAAGGCGCGTCGCCGCCGCCCTGCTCGCGATCTGATGCGGTGGTCTTCCGGGCAATATAAAACGGGGCTCCTTGCGGAGCCCCGTTTGCATTTCAGCCGTCGGAAGAGGGTTTAGGCGGCCTTCTTCAGGTTCTCGGCCACGAAGTCCCAGTTCACCAGGTGGTCCAGGAAGGTCTGGACGAAATCGGGGCGGCGGTTCTGGAAGTCCAGGTAGTAGGCATGTTCCCAGACGTCGCAGGTCAGCAGGGCGGTCATGCCCAGGGCCATCGGGTTTTCGGCGTTGGGGGTCTTGACGATCTTGAGCTTGCCGCCATCCACGGCCAGCCAGGCCCAGCCGCTGCCGAACTGGGTCACGGCGGCGTTCTTGAATTCTTCGGCGAACTTCTCGTAGGAGCCGAAATCGGCTTCAATGCGGCTCAGCACTTCGCCCGTGGGCTTGCCGCCGCCGCCCTTCTTCATGCAGTGCCAGAAGAAGGTGTGGTTCCACACCTGAGCGGCATTGTTGAAGACGCCCAGCTTCGAGGAATCGCCGAAGGTTTCCTTGATGATCTCTTCAAGCGACTTGGAAGCCAGCGGGGTATCCTTCACCAGGTTGTTCAGGTTGGTGACATAGGCCTGGTGGTGCTTGTCGTGGTGGAAGCCCAGCGTGTTGGCCGACATATGCGGCTCGAGAGCGTCATGCGGATAAGGAAGGGGGGGCAGTTCGAAAGCCATTTGCGCCTCTATGGATATATTGGAAAACCTCTAAAGGTGCCCACAAGATATGGCGGGTTCACCATTTTGTGAAGTCCTGCCGTCCCAATTCGCGGCCACGGCGATAACGGCCCGAGCCGCGCGTCGGCCTGACCGGATTGCGGCCTCCATGGTGCAGGGGAGTCCCGCCTCGGTCCAGTCCCCCGCAAGGAAGACACGACTATGGGGGGAGGTGGAGCGGCGGAGCCTATTGCGAAAGGCCTCCGTCTGCGGCGTTTGGACGATGGTGGCGCGCTGTTCCTTGATGATGCGCCAGGCCGGAGGAACGGCGGGGAGGCCAAGCGCCCGGCTTACGTCGTGCCACAGCAAGAGAGCGATATCGGCGGTAGGGCACGCGGCCAGGGCATCGGCGGCGCTGACCGTCACGGAAAGCACGTCCTCGCGCAGGAACAGCCATTGGGCGGTAGCTCCGGCTAGTCCCAGGAAGGGCAGGCCGCCCGGCAGGCGGACGGGGCGGTCCAGGCGGTAATGGGCATTGACGATGGCCCGATGGGGCAGGCGCTCGACCTGTTGCGGCAGAAGGTCCGCCGCCGCCGCATTGGGCAGGGCAAGGACGGCATGGCCGAAGCCGATGCGCCCGTCATCGAAGACCAGGGCATCCTCCTCAATGGCCCGCAGCCGGTGTCCGAAACGGATTTCCGCCCCCAGTGCCGTCAGCCGGGCCAGCACCGGGGCAATGAAGGTCGGTCCCAGTCCCTTTTCGACGATCAGCGGACGGCTGGCCTTTTCCCCGGCCAGCAGGCTTTCCTTCAGGACCTGCCAGAGCAGGGCGGCGGAGGCTTCCTCGGGGGCGGTGTTCAGCGCCGCCTCGCAGAGCGGCTGCCATAGCAGGCGGTAGAGCGGGGCCTTCCGCAGGCAGTCGGCGACTGTGCCCCGGCCCTTGCGCAATTGCCACACTCCCCACAGATCGCGCCAGCCCAGTCCGGGCGGGATCTTGCCCGGGCGGATCATGTGAAGGCGCCCCTTCGTCAGGTCGTACATGGGGAAGCGGGCGGGCGTAATCTCGTGCAGCAGGGAATGGCCGCCGCCGCGTTTCAGAAAGTCGAGCACCTCTGCATTGGCTGTCAGCAGCAGGTGGCTGCCATTGTCGACCATGCGGTCCAGCAGGGGATCGTGGAAGGAGCGGCAGCGCCCCCCGGCCTGCGCCGTGGCTTCGTGCAGGACGACCTCCGCCCCGGCTTCGGCGGCTTCCAGGGCGCAGGCCAGACCGGCCAATCCGGCACCGATGACGTGCAGCTTCATCGGGCCAAGGGAAGGGTATGGCGCAGCACGATCCACAGCCGTTCCAGGCGGGGCAGGCGCTCCCGCTTTTCGATGCTCTGCCAGCCGCGCTGGCGCAGCCGTTCCAGCAGGCGGCGATAGGTGGCCATCATCACCACCGCCGGACGCAAGCGGCGGCGGTTGCAGTCCTGCAGCAGCATGGCGGCTTGATCGAACAAGGCTTCCGCTTCCTGGGCCACGGCCTCGCAGGCTTGCGGCAAGGCGGGATGGTCCAGGACCGCAGCCGGATCGCGGATCGTGATTCCCGCCTGGTCCAAGGCTTCGGTGGGCAGATAGAGGCGCCCCAGCACGGCATCCTCCTTGAGGTCGCGCAGGATATTCGTCAGTTGCAGGGCTTCGCCCAGGACTTCGGCGAAGCGCCGGGCTTGCGGCTCGGGGCAGCCGAAGATGCGGACGGACAGCAGCCCGACCGCTCCGGCCACGCGGCGGCAATAGAGCCCGAGTTCGTCGCGCGACGGGCCGCGCATGCAGCCGCGCACATCCATTTCCATGCCGTCGATCAACGCTTCCAGTTCGGCGCGTTCCAGGCCGAAGCGGGGCAGGGCGCGGGCCAGCAGGCGCGAGACCGGTTGGCTTGGGTGGCCGTCATACAAGGCCGCCACTTCCGACCGCCAGCCGGCCAGCAGGCGCAGCTTTTCCTCAGGTGCGGCCGGTTCGTCGGCGATGTCGTCGAGGATGCGGCAATAGGCGTAGACGGCGAACATGGCTTCGCGCTTGGCCCGCGGCAACAGGCGCATGCCCCAATAGAAGGAACTGCGCGACTGGCGGACGATGGCCGCGACCTGGGAGAAATCGTCCTTCATAGAGCCGCCAATCCAGTCAGGAGGGCGGCCGCCTTGTCGCGCCTGCGCAGCTTCACCGGCCCGGCCAGAGGATCGCGCTTGCGCAGCAGGAGTGTGAGGCGGCGGGCCAGATCCAGGATCACGGCGGCTTCCATGCGCAGGCGGCGATGGGCGATCAGACGGGGCAGGGGGCGGGCCTCTGCCAGCAATGCGTCCACGCCGTCCAGGCAGCGGTCCAGTACCTTGCGCAGTTCCGGGCTGGCGGCGGGGGCGTCCAGGACAGAGGGATCGGGCAGCCAGTTCCGGGGCAGATAGACCCGCCCCATCTCGACGTAATCTTCCCGGCAGTCCTGGAGATGATTGAGGATCTGCAAGGCGGCGCAAAGGGCATCCGAGGCGTGGTGCGGGGGCGTCCCTTCGCCATGCAGGTCGAGCAGGAAGCGTCCCACCGGCATGGCCGAGAGGCGGCAATACTCGATCAGTTCGGCCCAGTCGCGGCAGGGCGGGTTCAGGGCGTCGCGCCGGAAGGCATCGAGCAGGGTTCTGGCATGGGGGGCACCGGCCGACGGTAGATGGTTTTCCATCTCGTCCAGGCGGATTAGCTTTTCATCGATCGACAGGGTGGGATTGTCGGCGATGTCGTCGGCCTTGCGGGCGAAGCGGTAGAATTCGTGCACCGCCGGGCGCAGGCTGCGCGGCAGCAGTATCGAGCCGACGGGGAAATTCTCGTCGGCGGCTTGCTTGCCGGTGGCCCTGTGCGGAAGATGTGGCGCGGTGGCGGCTGGTGGCACGGTGATTGTTTCTTGTGATGTTTCCACCGCTTATATATGTCAGCCTCTGGCCGAAACGAAGGATATTTCCCCGATGCCCCCTGAGGACGAGCTTTCCTTTCCGGCTCGCGAGGTCAAGCGCTACGATCGCGAACGCTTTCTCACCGCTCAATTCGCCCCGGCAGAGTGTCGCGAAGACCTGTTCGCGCTTTATGCCTTCAACCTGGAAATCGCCAAGCTGCGCGAGGTGGTGACCGAGCCCATGATGGGCATGATCCGGCTGCAATGGTGGCGCGAAGGCCTGGAGGAAATCTATGGCGGCGGCCAGCCGCGACGCCAGCCGGTGATGGAAGCCCTCGCTCGGGCCATCAGCCGCCACAAGCTGACGCGCGGCCATTTCGACCGGTTGCTTGATACCCGCGAACGCGATCTGGACGAGGAAGCGCCGCCGAACCTGGAAGCCCTGGAGGATTATGCTGAGGGCAGTTCGGCCACGCTGACCGCGCTCGCCATCGAAATCCTGTCGGGGCAGGACGAGGCGGCGCAGCAGGCCGGGCGTCATGTGGGCATCGCCTGGGCCCTGGTGGGGCTGTTGCGGGCGGTGCCGTTCCATGCCGCCGCCGATCGCCTCTACCTGCCGCTGGATTTGCTGGCGGAAGCGGGCGTTCACTCCCGCGACATCCTGGCGGGCAAGCCCCGGCCGGAACTGTCCAAGGCCGTCGAGCAGGTGGCGGCCCGGGCACGCTTCCATCTCGACCTGGCCCGGTCGCTGCGCCCTCGGGTGCCGCGTTCCGCCTTGCCGGCCTTGCTGCCGGCGGTGTTGGCCCGGCGCCATCTGGCGCGGCTGGAGAAGAGCGGGTTCGATGTCTTCGACCCGGTTCTGGTTTCCGCGCAGCCGCCGGTCTTGCGTCTGACTCTTTCGGCCCTGCTGGGCCGCTATTGATGGGGATGGCGGGGGCTGAAAACGGAAACGCCGCACTTTCGTGCGGCGTTCCACGCGGGAGACGGGGGATGGGCGGGGAATTGTCTCCCGCAGTCTGTCTGTGATCTGCGTCATCGGCGACCGTGGCCGTCGATTTGGGTAATTTACCCTAAACAAACCTCCAGTAAAACAGGTTTATCAACCTAATAAAGTGTCAAAAATATAAACAGAAAGACAAATAAATATTTTTCCAACTTTCCTAAAATTTTATCTTATTTCCGTCAGGCTAGGAATTCCGGGCTATCTCCTCCGCCCGAGATTTTAATTTAAGTACAAACATTTGTCGGATTGATCGGCTGGCGGGAAAAGTAACAAGGGCTGCATTGGGTTTTCTTTCCCATCAATGGGACTTGCCCGTTCCACGAGCAGCAGGCAGACTTCCTGGAAATCGGGGGAGAAACGAACATGAAGCGGTGCCGGTACCTCTTTCTAGTTTTCGGCCTTGGCCTCGCTGCCACTTTCGCACCCTCTATCCTGACCCTGCGCGCGGTTGAAGCGCGGGCCGAAGATGGGATAATATTTTCCCGTTCGACAGTGGCGATCGAGACGCAGGGCGGCGCCCGGCATGTCTTCGACGTTGAACTCGCCCTGACGCCCGAGCAGCGGGCCCAGGGATTGATGTTCCGCCGCGAGCTGGCAGAGGACCACGGGATGCTGTTCGATTTCGGCTCCGAACGGACGATCCATATGTGGATGAAAAACACCCTGATCCCCCTGGACATGCTTTTCCTGTCCGAGGAGGGACGTGTGATCGGACTCGCCGAACGGACCGAACCGTTATCCCTGGAGGTCATTTCCGGAGGTCCGGCGCGTTATGTGCTGGAATTGGCTGGCGGCACGGCAGAACGCCTCGGCCTGAGGCCGGGCGACCGCATGTCGCTTCCGGAATACTGATCCTCTTTCGTCCCGGTGGGCCAATCCTGCAGGCGGAAGCCTCAGGCTTCGGGACCTTGGGCGACTTGCGGCGCTTCCATCCAGTCTTCGCCCGCAGCCATCACGCAGCTGGTGCCGTCGGGCATGGTCATCAGGATGGTCCAGGTCATACCGTCGGACGTGGTCAGGACCTCGACCATATTGCCGGCATTGGTCACGCCGATCGAGGTGGGGGCTTCGGCATACTCGTCGGCCAAACTTTCCAGAATCAGCTTGCGGTCAGCGCAAACCTGTTGCTGGGCTGCCGCTGGATGAGCCAACCCGAACATGGCCGCGGCCGCAACGACATAACGCATCATGGCTGTCTCCTTCAGCATGAAGTACACTGGCCTGCGGTATTAGGCCTGGATATGGCGGCGCACCGCCCAAATGTCAGGGGGGGATGAGGCTTGTCGGACTTCGTCTTTTGGGGGTTATGCTTCGGAGACTTGTGGTGGCGGCAACCATAGCGTTTGAGTCAATGCCATCAACACCATCCTCCCGCTTGGGCGCCAATTCCAAGACATCCTTATTTATCAATAGACTAGAATTATCCTGGGCATCGTTTTGCACCTCATGCAACCACAGGGCGCCGAATTTGGTGCAATGGGGTGTCCGAACGGACAGGGACCTGCCGATGTCCGAAGGAATTCCCGGCTTCTCCTCCTGGTAAGGCAGGGAATCCCAGGGGCCTCCGCTCTTTCGGACAGGGGAAACCATCCTTTTCCCCCGGCGTCTCTCGAATAAAATTCTCTTTTTAGTTGAGTTTTTGCGGTTCGGGTAGGAAGACCCGCTTCCGGACCTCGCGCGCCAGAGTCTGTTCACCTCCGCCAGTCTCGTCCGCCTCCGTCCGCATGCGGGAGAGAAGCCGTGCGGCCCAGACCGTTTGCGCGCAAAGCGAAGGCGGGCTGCAGCGCTATCCATATCTAGCGCCCCGAGATCCTAGGAACCCCAATATTGATGCGGGCGGATGCCTCTTACTGCACCGCGTGTCGATCTTCCCGCGACTGCCGCGTTTTTCCTTTCCGCCTGCCACCAATGCGCGAGGGCATGGGGGTGTCTTGTTCCTCCTACCTCTTTCGGTCATTGCCGTCTTGACCAAACGGCATTTTTGCGTATAGCCTTCATCAAGCATTAGTTGTGAATGTCATGGAATGTGTTCGCACTAGACGTGGTTTTTTCGCGCTTCCACCATTGATGGTATCCATCTTGTCCGTTTCTCCCGAGGGTGCGGCCAGTGGATGCATCTTTGGCACAGGCAGGGAAGGGAGCCGATGAGCCCCCATCCTCCCGCTGCTCCCGTTCCTGCCCAGGACACGCCCCAGTTGGGGCGCGGCTGGCTGCTCGAACGTTTCCGCATCTTCGTCGCCGAGCTTTCCGCGCTGCGCGCGGGCTTTCTCCCATCGGGGAATCAGATGGAAGGCGATCCGGTGCAGCGCGCAATCCATCACCTGACAGCCTTGCTGGCCCGGGATGCCGCCGAGGCACGCCGCGCGGAGGGAGAGCAGGGGGAAGGAATGTGCCGGGAAGCGCAATACGTCATGGTCGCCCTGGCCGATGAATGGCTGTCGCACGATCCCGCCTGGGCTGACGGCGAGGGCTGGGGCACAGGGCTGCTGGAGGCGCGGCTTTTCGGCACCTGTGAAGCGGGAGAGCGGATTTTCGAGCGGATGGACCGCCTGCTGGAAAGACGCGATCCGCAGGATGCGCCGCTGGCCGTCCTGTTTCTGCTGACGTTGAAGCTGGGCTTCCTCGGGCGCTATCGCGGCGAGCAGGGGGCCGGGGCGGCGATCGATCTCTATCGGCGGCGCCTGCATAATTTCATTGCCGGCCGGGTGCCCGATCTATCGCGCAGCGAACGTCCCCTCTGTCCCGATGCCTATGCCTTCCGGCTGGAGAGAAAGGAGAGCCCCTTCCTGCCCAATGTCTGGCGCTGGCCTGCGGCCCTGGCGAGCTTCCTGCTGGCTTGGCTGATGATCGGCCATTACGCCTGGAGCAGTGCCGTCTCTCCCGTCAAGGTCATCCTTGCGGGGGTCGGATGAGCATCCTGTCCTCCTGGCTGCCCTGGCTGGCCTTGGGCACCGGCCTGCTGGCGCTGCTGATCCTCGTCGGCCTGGTCTGGATCGTGCTGCGGGAGGCCAGGACGGAAACCAGCTCCTCCGACCGTACCCGGCGGAATGACGACGGCCCGGCCTTGACCTATCAGGCCGCTTCCTTGCGCCAGTCTTTTGCGATGGCCCGGAATCTGCTGCGCCAGCGTGGTTTCACCCGTCGGCGGCTCCACGACATTCCCTGGATCCTGGCCTTGGGCAGGTCAGGTGCGGGCAAGACCAGCATCATGGCCGCCTTGCGCCAGCGTCTGAACTGGGCCGACAGCGCTGACGGGCCGCAGGTGACGGGCGGCGGCCTGGACTGGTGGCTCTTCGAACAGGGCGTGGTGCTGGATGTCGGCGGCATGGTGCTGGCGCCCCCGGGGGGCGAAGCGGAAGGCCAACGCAATTTCCAGCGCCTGCTGCGCCTGCTGCGGTCCCATCGTTCCCGCCGTCCCTTGGATGGAGTGCTGCTGGTCGTTCCGGCGAGTGAACTGATGGACACCGACCACCATGACAGGGCCGTCGTCCGCGCAGCCGCCTGGAGCCGCAATCTGCGCCAGATGCAGAAGAGCCTGGGGTTGGACCTGCCGGTCTATGTGCTGGTCACTCAATGCGACCGCATCCCCGGCTTCCAAGGATTCTGGAAACACCTGCCGCCTCATCGTCGGGACGAGATGTTCGGCTGGTCCTCTCCCCATGCGCCGGAAGCCCGTTTCTCCACCGGCTGGGTAGCGGAGGCCTTCGTCAGCCTGCGCGCCGATCTGGAAAGGGCGATGGTGGAAATGGCCGCCGATCCACGCCGGACCGGCGACGGCACGGGGCTGCTGGCTTTTCCCGGCGGCTTTGCCGCCCTGGAACAGCCGTTGGCGGAATTCCTGGAGCGGATTTTCCAGCCGGATGCCTGGCCAGGCCACTTCTGCCTGCGCGGCCTCTGGTTCACCGGCAGCCTTGAGGAGGATGACCGTCCGCATCCCATTCTGCTGCGCCATTTCTTCGAGGAAAAGCTGTTCGCCGAGCGGGGGCTGGCGGTGCCGGTGGCCCGCGTCCTGGCGTCGCGCAAGCTGGCGGTCAGGGCGGCGCAGGGGGCGTTTGCGGCCTCTGCCCTGGTGCTAGGCGGCGGTGCCGTCCTCGACCATATGAGGATCGCCGAGGAAGTCCAGAGCCTGACGCCAGCCTTGCACCAAATGGCGGAGGCGCGGCCGGACCCCGGGCTGCTCGAGGTCAAGGCGCCGAGCCTGACCTCGGTCTTCCTGCCCACCAGCCTGCTCAGCAGTATCGACGAGAACCTGCACGCCATGATCGAGGGCCATATCGGCGGCGCCTATGCCCGTCTGGCCCGGCGCTTCTCCGAAATGCTGGCCGGCCGTTTTCCCTTCGCCCCGCCGGATGCCGGGGAGGATGTGGCGCCAGATACGCTGCGTGCCTTCTTCCACGACCATTCGGTGATTCTCGACGCCCTGGCCGAAGCCGACCTGCTTCCGGAACAGAAGCAGTTCGTCCGGAACCTGGCGTCGGCGCGGGATTTCTTTGCCGGATTGCTTGGTGAGGATGACGGTTCGGCCTGGGTCTTGGGCATCGACTTCCCAGCCCCCCAAGAGGCCGGGCCGGTGACGGAATGGAGCCTGCATATCGGCCCGCGCCGCCTTTCCTCGCAGGGGGACGAGCGGCAGGGCCAGTGGCGGCCGGGCGAAGCCGTGGCGGTCACCCTGCATTGGGCCGAGGATGCGCAGGAGCGTCCTCTGACCGTGCCGGGAGGTCCGCTGGTGGAGGAAGATACGGTGCGTTTTGCAGCCGAGGGAAGCTGGGCGCTGCTGCGCTTGGCCGCGCGCCATGGGTTCTCCACGTCTCCGGAACGGCGGGACGAGGTGGAACAGCGGTTGCTGCGTTTCGACATCCCCGTCACCGGCAGCGGCGATCCGGCCGTCCTGTTCCTGCGCCTGTCGGTGGGGCCTGCCGGTGCGGCGCAGTTCCAGCCGTTTCCAGACTTTCCTCATGCCGCTCCGGTTCCGGGAAAAATGAAGGGATGAGGTTCGTTCGAATGTCCGGGCAGGGGATGGAATTTCGCGGTGAAAGCGGGGGAGTCTGCGATGGCGATGCTGCTGTTCAGCCTGCTGGCCTTTGCCGCCGGATTGGGCGGGGGGCTCCGGCTTCGTCCTTCCGTCATGCCGCCTGTTCATTCGTTCCTGGCGATTCCCGAAAACATGGAGGAGGCGTTGTACCTGGACTCTGCTGAAGAAGCGGGACCGGCCCCCATCGTCCCGCCGCCTGAAATACCCGCGACGGATGCGGCTTGGCCCTTCGTGCATATCGAACCGGTCTTGCCTTCGAAGCCTGCCGGGGATCTGCCGCCCAATGCCGCCTATGGGGTGGAAATTGCGCTCTATGCCCATCCCTGGCCTGCCGAGAACCTGGCGGCGCGGCTGCGCAAGGCAGGTGTCGATGCCCGTCTGCACCGCCTGGATTCATCCTGGTATGTGGTCAGCGCCGGCGCTTATCACCGCCTCGATGAGGCAGCCTCGCTGCGGGAACGCCTGAATGGGGCGGGCCATCCGGCCAGTCTGGTCCTGCTCGTGGAAAAAACGGCCGAGATCTAGCGCGACAGCAGATAGGCGATCAGGTCCTGCTGGTCCTCGTAGGGGACCCAATAGGAATGGCCTTCGCCGGTGATGCCTATCTCGTCCAGGCGGGCACGCTGGTTGGTGGCGATGACGCGGCGGCGCAGGAGCGGGTCGATCAGGGCGCGCAGGGAATTGGCGGCATCGGCCGGTTCGCCGCGCAGCAGTGTTTCCGGCAGGCCATAGGAGAAATCGGTGTCGCTGCCCACGGCGACGCCGCCGTCATGCAGATAGGGAGCACTCCAGGCCAATCCCGTGAGGGCCGGTATCTTGTAGCCGCCCTTGCCGTCCCTTGCCCAAGCCAGATCGGTCTGGGCCTCCTCGGGCATGGGAAGGAGCTGGATATCGGCACCGGGCAGAAGCGGAGGGGCGGTGTCGAAGGAGGGGAGCTGGGGGGCGGCCAAGTGCTCGCCAAAGCCTGCCAGGGCGGCCGCCCGCGATGGAGAGGTTCCGACGGTTTCGGCGGGTATCACGCGGTTTCCTGCCAAAGTGACACCCTGATGGCATTCGCTGCAGCCATGGCGTTCAAAGGCGGAACGGCCGCGCGCCACGGCTTCGGCATCGGCCAGCTCGATCCGGGGCGGCTGCAGGGAATGGACGAAGGCGGCCAAGGCATTGACGCTCTGCCAGGTCTTCTCGCCGGGCAGGCCGAGCAGCAGCCCGTTGGGTGCCACCGGGCTGGGAGCCGGATGGGTGGGCGCGGGGAAGGTGGTGTCGGGCGGCGTGGCGTCCACGTTCACCGCGCCATTCAGCAGCATCGCCAGATAGCCATGGGGCGGGATGCCGAACAGTTCTTCGGATTGCGACGTCAGCGTCGCCGGTTCCGCATCCAGGCCGTGGCGGAAATTGATCATGGCGCTTACACCCCTGAACGGCCCGGCGGCGGCCGAACCGCTCCAGCCATAGGGATGGCCTCCGCGCAGGAACAGGCTGGGGATACGCGTCGGGTTGGGGTGAAGGTCGGGCGTCGAATCGAAGCTGCCGGGGGGCCAGCGCATCAGCACCCGGTCCACCGCCGCTTCCACCAGGCGCGGGTCCGGGATGGACAAGGGAGAGGTGGGCAGGGCGACCTGGGGCAGCATGGCATGGGGAAAGAAAGCCGCGGAATTGGGCGCCAAGGCCAGAAGCAGGCCGAGATTCAGGTCGCTGTTGGGGGCACCCTGCACCACCTGTCCGGTAACGCCGTCCACGCTCGCATGGCACAGGGCGCAGGTGGTGCCGACCCGCAGATGTCCGCGGTCCCAGAACAGTTTGATCCCCAGGGGCAGGAAGGCGCCGCGCGGCACGTCGAGGCCGGTGCTGACCAGGCTGCCGGGCGGAAGGGTCAGCCCGCCGACGCGCACCCCCTCGCTGACATGGACCTGCAAGTCGGTGGTATGGCCGCCGCGCAGGCTGGCCAGCGCGCGCAGCAGGGCCAAGGGCGTCACGACCGGACCGTCCAGCAGGCCCACAACATCGGAGAGATAGCGCTCGTTGCCGAAGGTCTCGCCCCAGAAGACCTCGCGCCCCCTGTCCAGCAAGGCATCGTCAAGGCGCACCAATCCGCCCCGCTGCCCGGGCGGCAGGGCGGTCGCCTGCTCGTCGGTCAGGCCCTCTCCCCATAGGTCCCAGGCGGAGTCGAAAGGCAGAAGCTCGGGATTGAGCAGATCGGCCCGTTCCGGTACCCAGACATAGCTGAAGCGCCCGAAAGCCCCGAACAGGCCGAGCCCCGTCAGGATCACCAGCAGGCCAAGGGAGAAGAGAAGGAAGAAAGCCCGCATGTACAGCAAGGAAAGACCGGGTCGGAAGACATCTGCCTGAGGTATGGCCTTGGCGGGCTAGGGCGACAAGACATCCCTCGACCTTTGATCGGCGGCCCCGACCAAGGGCGCAGGCCCTTCTCCCCTCTATGAAGGAGGGCGTACCTCTCTCGCTGGGCTAATCATTTCTGTTTCGCGTCATCAAATAAGAACGTCAACGAACTTGCCGGAGAGATGGCCGATGGGAAGCAGGAATTTTCAACCGGATGAGGTACCGAGCCACATTTCGTTGGTACACGATAAGCGCGAGGAGCTGTCCCTCGGCTCTGGCTCGCTGGCCGATATCACGGCCGATGCCTGCCAGCGTGAAGCGGCCTCGGCGGCCTATCATTCCGCCGTTGCCCTGGCCCTCTCCGCCGCCGGCGAGGCCGAAGGGGCCGCCGTCCTGAATGCCATCGCCGATCACGAACGGGCTACCGTGCGCGAATTATCCGTGGGACGGGCAATCCTGCGTCCGCGCCCTGTCGTGTCGGTCCGCGATCTCCGTGCCCTGGACCAGACGGAATTGCTGCGTCGGGTGGAGGCGCGGCTGGACCTTGCCATCAATCATTATCTGGAAGTGGCTTCCCGCGCTGCCGATCCCGCCGCCGCCTGCGAAGCGCGCGCCTTGGCGCAGGAAAAGGTGGAAGCGCTGGGAAGGGTGCGCAAGCTTCTGCGGTCCATGGTCGGGCGCCGCTTCGCTTGAAGGATCAGCGCGTCGGGTCCTTTACGGAATCGCCGATCGCACTTTGCGGGATCCGGCCGAATCCCGGTACTTTCAGGGAAAGATGCGCCGGATCGATGCCGAAGACCAGGCCCAGCAGGTTGATCTCCAGCCCTTCCTGCCGGGCCAGCAAAATTCCCGCAATCCCCCAGAACGAGATTTGCCAGCCGGTGCCGCTGGGTGCGCGGGCCAGGATCTGGCCCGTCGGCAGCCAGTCCTTGCCCAGGGCATGGGCGGGCAGGTCCAGCATCAATTCGGGAATCTCCCGCCCCAGATGGGCCAGAAAGGTATTGCTGTTGGGGCCGGGCCAGGCGCGGTAGCGGTCGGGCCAGGGATAGGAGCGGGCGGCCTCGGGCAGTTTCTCGGCCACGCGCTGGGCGACCTCGCCCCGCAATTCTCCCAGCAGCATGGGCGTCTGCCCATACCATTGGGCGTCGGGCGCGCGCAGGCTGCTGACCGTCACCGCGGAGAGGCCGCGGAACAGGTTCCAGCCGATCACTTCATAGCGGGTATAGCGGTCTGCTCCGGCGGGCTTGGCGGCCACCCAGGAATGGACGGCGAAGGCGCCGCGCCAGCCGAAGGTGCGCGCGGCATAGACCTGGACCACAGCCTCGGGCGTGGTCTCGGGCGAGGGGGCCTGGCCGGTGGGTTCATGCGTGGCCGTGCTCCAGTCGCCTTTCACCTTCGCCGTGCCCAAAGCCAGGACGGCCGCCGGGCCCGCGAGCAGGACGCCCAGGATCGCCAGCAGCCACAGCATGACCTTCATCCCTTCTCCTCGTTGGGTTCTTCCTTGGGAGACAGCAGCCAGGAGAGAAACGCCAGAATGGCGGCTCCCAGCATGAAGAGGACCAGCGGCCAAGCGGTATCCTTCAGGAGATGACCGACCCACAGGCTGGCCACGGCGCCCAGGGCCATCTGGAGGAAGCCCGCGAGGCCCGAGGCGGCACCGGCGGCGCGTGGTTCGACGCTGACCGCCCCCGCCAGACCGTTGGGCAGGCTCATGCCATTGCCGCAGGTGATCACGGCCATGGCGATGAACATGCCCAGGGGAGTCAGCAGGCCTGCGGCCATCTGGGCGAAAAGCAGCAATCCGCCCACCAGGGTGCAGGTGGTCCCGATCCCGATCATGCGCCAGTTGCCCCATTGGGATGAACGGCGGCCGGCGACGAAATTGCCCAGCATGTATCCCAGGGCCGACAGGGCGAAATAAAGGCCGTATTCACTGGGCGGGCGGCCCATCAGTTCCAGCATTACATAGGGGGCGCCGCCCAGGAACGAGAAAAAGACCGCCGTGGAAAAGCCGAGCTGCGCCGAATAGAAGCAGAAGGCCGGCTTGCGCAGCAGCATGCCGTAGCTGGCGAGCATGGGTGCCAAGCCGGGCAGGGACTGGCGATTGTGATTGGTCTCGCCGACGGTCAGGGCGGTGATGGCCAGGACGGCGGCCGACAGGGCCGCCACGGCCAGGAAGCTCGCCCGCCAGCCGAACCATTCGTCCAGGAAGCCGCCGACCGCCGGGGCGATCATGGGCATGACCACCATCGCCATGGTCACATAGGCCAACATGCTGGCGGCTTTGTCGCGGGAATAGAGGTCGCGCAGGATGACGCGGCCCACCACCATGCCCGCCGATCCCCCCACCGCCTGGACCACGCGGGCCAGGACCAGCATGCCGATTCCCGCCGCCACCGCCCCGGCCAGGCTGGCGGCCAGGCACAAGGCCAGCCCCCACAGCAGCACCGGGCGGCGGCCGAACCTGTCGGACAGGGGGCCATGGACCAACTGCGCCACGGCCATGCCTGCCAGGAACAGGGTCAAAGTCAGCTGGACGGTGCCGTAATCGGTGGAGAAGGCGGTTTGCAGCCCCGGCATCGACGGCATGAAAACATTCAGGGCAAAAGGCCCTACGGCCGTGGCGGCGATGATTGCCGCGACAGGCGGATGTGTATTTTGCACGATGGGACTTGTCCGGCAGAAAGATCGGCGAAGCCACATCATACCGACCATTACGCAGGAACTTCAATCCTAGAACCATTTTAAGCCTATCCCGGCGGAGGTACCTCCAGATAGGTAGGTCGCGCTCTTTTCTTTAATCGGTTCAGGAGCTTAGTGGATATCCAGAAGGAGGTAATCCAGATTCGCGTTTTATTACTTGTTGGTAAACGGCGTATTGCTCTTGGGCGATATTTCATCCGCAGCGACAGAAGTTCCAACCCGCCACGAGGATGCCTTGGACTTCCGAAGCGGACTTCATCCACAGCCCCAAGGGAGCGATTCAGCCGTGAAGATAGTCAAGACCGAGCTGCGCAGGGCAGTATATGCCTGTCGCGGAGGCCTTTACGCAACGGCCATTTTCAGCCTGTTTGTCAATCTGCTGCTGTTCGTCTCTCCACTCTACATGCTGCAGGTCTATGACCGCGTTCTGGCGAGCCGGAGCGAAGGGACGCTCGTGGCGCTGACCCTGATCGCCCTGGTCATGCTGGGCGTGATGGCAGCCCTGGACGGCGTGCGCTCGCGGGTCATGATCCGCGTCGGCGTGATGTTCGAGAACGCCCTGCGCAACCGTGTTTTCGGTGCCGTCTTCCGCCGCACGCTGGATCAGCCCGGCGGTGCCCATCACCAGTCGCTGCGTGACCTGGAAACCCTGCGCGCCTTCGGCGCCGGTCCGGCATTCCTGGTCTTCTGCGATGCCCCCTGGGTGCCGCTGTTCCTGGGCGTCTGCTTCATGCTGCATCCGATGCTGGGCACCGTCTCGCTGATCGGCGCCCTGGTCATTTTCGGCCTGGCCGCCGTCAACGAATTCGCCACCCGCCGCCAGCACGAGGATGCCAGCCGTGAATCCATGGCTGCCGGCCATTATGCCGAAACCTCGCTGCGCAATGCCGAAGTGATCTCGGCCATGGGCCTGCTGCCGGGCCTGCTGCGCCGCTGGCAGCGCCGCCACGAGCGCGGCCTGCATGCCCAGAGCTTGGCCGCCGACCGCAGCGGCGCGCTGCTGGCGACCTCGAAGGCGGTGCGTCAGTTCCTGCAGATCGCCATCCTCGGTACGGGCGCCTGGCTGGCCATCAATGGCGACATCACTCCCGGCGCGATCATCGCCGCCTCCATCATCATGGGCCGCGCCCTGGCCCCGGTCGAAATGGCGGTGGGTCAGTGGAAGGGGTTCGTCTCGGCCCGCATGGCCTGGAAGCGCCTGGAAGACCTGCTGTCCTCGACCGAGGACATGCGCGAGCCGATGAAGCTACCGGTGCCCGAGGGCCATCTGTCGGTGGAACGCGCCCTGGCGGTTCCTCCCGGCGCCAAGTCCCCGGTGGTGCGCGACATCAGCTTCGAGCTGGAGCCCGGCGACGTGCTGGGTGTGGTCGGCCCCTCGGCGGCCGGCAAGTCCACCCTGGCCCGCCTTCTGGTCGGCGTCTGGCCGAACCTGGCCGGCAGCATCCGCCTTGACGGCAACGAGATCGGCAACTGGAACCGCGACCAGTTGGGCCAGTATATCGGCTACCTGCCGCAGGACGTGGAATTGTTCGACGGAAGCGTCGCCGACAATATCGCCCGCTTCAATGAAATCGAGGCCGACAAGGTGGTGCAGGCGGCCATGCAGGCCGGGGTCCACGAGATGATCCTGCGCCTGCCCGAAGGCTACGACACCCCCATCGGCGCCTTCGGCCAGGCCCTGTCGGGCGGTCAGCGCCAGCGCATCGGCCTTGCCCGCGCCCTGTATGGCGACCCGGCCCTGGTGGTTCTGGACGAGCCCAACTCGAACCTGGACACCGCCGGCGAGCAGGCCCTGATCGGGGCCGTCAACAGCCTGCGCAAGCGCAAGGCCACCGCCGTGGTCGTCACCCACCGCCTGAGCATCCTGGGCGCGGTGAACAAGATCCTGGTGATGCGTGACGGCCAGGTCGAAATGTTCGGCGACCGCGACGAAGTGTTGCAGCGCCTGTCCCGGCCCCAAGTGGTGGCCTCGCAAGACGGTGCCGCCGTCGCCGCCCGCCGCCAGAATGGCTCCACTTCTCCTGCCAAGGTTGGTTCCTGATGAGCAAGAACACCCTTCCTTCCGTCTACGAGCCGCCGTCGGTCATCGAGCACGAGCCGAAGGCCCCCTCCGACTTCCGCCGTCCGGCCATGATCGGGCTGGCCGTCATCGGCATCGCTTTCGGCGGCTTCGGAAGCTGGGCGGCGGTGGCGCCGCTTGACAGTGCGGTGGTCGCCCAGGGCCAGCTGGTGGTCGAGAGCAAGCGCAAGACCGTGCAGCATCTGGAAGGCGGCATCGTCTCGCAATTGCTGGTCAAGGATGGCGACCGGGTCAAGCAGGGCGACGTGCTGATACGTCTGGATGGCGCCCGCCAATCCTCGATCCTGTCTTCGGTGGAAGTCCAGCTTGCCGACATGCGCGCCCTGGAGGCCCGCCTGGTCTCGGAACGCGACGAGAAGGGACAGGTGGAATTCCCCCCCGAACTGCTGGAACAGGCCAAGCATAATCCCAAGATCGCCGAGATCCTGGAGAGCCAGCGCAGCCAGTTCGAGGAACGCCGCCGTTCGTTGTCGGGGCAGATGGCGATCCTGGAGCAGCGCATCTCCCAGCTTCAGGCCGATGTGCAGGCCCGGACCCAGCAGCGGGATTCCAAGAACCGTCAGGCGGAATTGCTGGAAAGCGAACTGGAAGGCTTGCGGGAACTGGCCCGGAAGGGCTTCTATCCGCGCAACCGCCTGCTGGCCCAGGAACGCCTGTTGGCTGAAATCCAGGGCGACGCAGCCATCGAGCAGGGCGCCATTTCGCGGGCCGAGAGAAGCATCGGTGAAACCCGGCTGGAGATTTTCCAGACCCGCCAGCGCTTCCGCGAAACGGTGGTTTCCGAACTGCGCGAGGCCCAGGCCAAGGCCAACACCCTGGCCGAGGAATTCATCGCCGCCCTGGACGTGTCGACCCGCCTACAAGTGACCGCCCCGGTCTCGGGTGTGGTGCAGGACATGCAGATCTTCACCGAAGGTGGCGTCATTCCCGCCGGTGCCAAGCTGATGGATATCGTGCCCGACGATGACCGCCTGGTGATAGAGGCCAAACTGTCGCCCCAGGATATCGAGGCTGTGGTGGAAGGGCGTTATGCCGAAATCCGCTTCAACACCCTGAATGCGCGCACCACGCCGGTGATCGAGGGCATGGTCACCACCGTCTCGGCCGACCGCATCACCGATCCGCGCAATCCCGACCGGTCCTATTATCTGGCCCGCGTCGAGGTTTCGAAGGAGGAAGAGGCGAAGCTGGCCGATCATCGCCTGACGCCGGGGATGCCGGTGGACGTCCTGGTCAAGACCGGCAGCCGTACGGCGCTGAGCTACATGATCAAGCCGCTTCAGGACGGCTTCGCGCTGTCCCTCAAGGAACGGTGAGGGAAGGGGAAGTCTTTCCTCAACCTGCACCCTTATTTCCCAGCATGAAATTGCCCCGGACGAGAGCTCGTCCGGGGTTTTTTCTTATCCATTCGATGGCATATTGGGTCATCATGTGGATTATAAAAATATTAATTGGAGTATCTTGGAATTCACTCTCATTGATACTTAAAATGGTCTATCACTTTATATAAAAATTAACCATTTCTTAACGTTTAAAAGATAGAAATACCTACAGAGAGGCAGGGCGTATCAAGCCAAAGAGCTACCGCCGTTGCCGTAGACATTTGAGAGGTAAGGTTAATGAGCGACTTGCGCTGGGCCCCCCCGACGATGCAGAACCCGACCATCATCGATCTGAGCAAGACGGATGGGAAGGTCTTCTGGCAGTTCGGCCCCAACGAAGACGTGCTCTTCATCGCGTCCGAGGAAACCCGCACGCTTCCCAAGCTGCAGACGGACGGCGGACGCAATATCCAGGTCGTCGGCGGCCATTACGCCCCGGAAGGCGGCGACGGCACCGGGACTCTCGCCTTCCGCAATGTCCATGGCTCGGTCTGGGTCGAGGGCGTGCATATCGATAACAAGAACGCCTTCGCCCGCGACGGCATTCTCGTTGCCGGTGCTTCGGGCAAGGCCCCGGATGTCTATGTTCAGAACTCGCTGATCGAGAACATGAACAGCACCCGCGCCTCGGTCCATGCCGATGTGTTCCAGACCCAGGGCCCGGTCGGTGATCTTCACTTCTACAATGTGACCGGCTCGACCAACTACCAGGGCTTCTTCATCGCCCCGCAGCATGCCACCGGCAGCGCCCATTTCGAGAATGTGAACATGCGTTACATTCCCGGCGGTGACGCGGTCAGCTACCAGTACTGGTTCCTGGATAGCGCCGACCAGCAGCCTTTCCCGGTCACGCTGAAGAATGTCCACGCGACCGAACGTGCCGGCCAGAACGCCGAGGAATATTCGGTCTGGCCCAAGGTCTCCATGTCCTCGGACATGGCTTCAGTCCGCGACGGCAACAAGATTTCCTGGCCGGACCTGCCCTATGATGGCCACATCACCGTGGGCGGCCCCACCGGCGGCGACTTCGCCAAGGCCTCGCAGGTCGGTATCAACTACAAGTCGCCCGGTACCGTCGATGCTTCCGGCGATGCGGCGGCGGCTGAAGCGGCTGCAATGGCCGGAGACGAGCAGCAGCCGGACCAGGCCAACGACAGCGCCGATGACATGCCGGCCGACCTGCCGGAATCGGGCGCGCCGACGACCTGGATCCGGGGCACGATGCGCGACGACACCCTGCACGGCACCGACGGCAACGACTACATCAATGGCGGCCGCGGCAAGGACACCGCCATCGGCGGCAAGGGTGACGACTACTACGTCATCAACCAGTCCGACGACGTCATCATCGAGAATCCCGGCGAAGGCATCGACACCGTCGAGACCTGGGCCGACTACCGCCTGCCGGCCAATGTCGAGAACCTCAACATGGGCCGCTCGGGCATTGTGCACGGCAACGAGCTGGACAACATCATCAACGGCAGCAAGGGCGATGATGTGATCCATGCGGTGGATGGCGACAACGTCATCACCGGCGGCGCCGGGGCCGACACCCTCTATTCCGGGGCGGGGGCGGATACCTTCGTCTACACCTCGATCGACGACAAGGGCGACGTCATCAAGAATTTCGAGGTCGGCAGCGACATGCTCGACCTGCGGCCGCTGATGTCGAGTGTCAATGCCAAGGCCGGTGGCGATTATGTCTCGCTGGTCCAGCAGGGCAACGATACCCTGGTCAAGGTCGATGTCACCGGCACGGGCCAGGCCGGTGATACCCTGGCCACCATCGAGGGCGTCGACGCCAGCGATCTGACCGATTATGTGGATCATTGGTTGGGCGTTGCCTGATCCGATCCAGGAACGGACTTCTGAGGCGGGGGAGCTTACGGGCTCCCCCGTTTTCTTTTGAGGAGCCGGATCCAATAACCGCAGGTGATAGATGGTTATGTGGAGGGAGTGGGGATGAAGTAAATGTGGCGGGAAAAAGGCGCCTATTCTGACTGCACCTCCTGCCATGCCACGTTCTCTAAAAATAATATGTTTCCACCCTGCGGTAGATTTCATTTTGCCTGATAATTGTTTTTCTGCTTAATCCGCTCATTCATGCCTGTGTCATTAATGTGTCTCTGTGTCTAAGCTGGAAGAGGTATGTTTTTTTACTTTTCGTTAGACTTTCGGGGTAAGGATGTCCTCCAGAGAGGCAAGGCGTGCAGACCGAAGAGCTACTGCCGTTGCCGTATACTGCCAAGAGGAATGGTAAGATGAGCGACTTGCGCTGGGCTCCCCCGAATATGCAGAACCCCACCATCATCGATCTGAGCAAGACGGGGGGAAAGGTTTACTGGCAGTTCGGCCCCAACGAAGACGTAATCTTCATTGCGTCTCCCGAAACCCGCACGCTCCCCAAGCTGCAGACTGATGGCGGGCGCAACATCCAGGTCGTCGGCGGCCACTTCGCCCCCGAAGGCGGTGACGGCACCGGGACTCTCGCCTTCCGCAACGTCCACGGCTCGGTCTGGGTCGAGGGCGTGCATATCGACAACAAGAACGCCTTTGCCCGCGACGGGATCATCGTCGCAGGCGCTTCGGGCAAGGCTCCGGATGTCTATGTTCAGAACTCGCTGATCGAGAACATGAACAGCACCCGCGCCTCGGTCCATGCCGACATGTTCCAGACCCAGGGCCCGGTCGGCAATCTTCACTTCTATAATGTGAGCGGCTCGACCAATTACCAGGGCTTCTTCATCGCCCCGCAGCATGCCACCGGCAGCGCCTATTTCGAGAATGTGAACGTCCGCTACATTCCGGGCGGCGATGCGATCAGCTACCAGTACTGGTTCCTGGACAGCGCCAACCAGACACCTTTCCCGATCACGCTGAAGAATGTCCATGCGACCGAGCGTGGCGGGCAGCGCGCCGAGGAACATTCCGTGTGGCCCAAGGTTTCGCTGTCTTCCGACATGGCGGCCGTGCGCGTCGGCGATCAGATCTCTTGGCCGAATCTGCCTTATGACGGCTACATCACCGTGGGTAATCCCGCCGGCGGCGATTTCGTCAAGCCTTCGCAGGTCGGTCTGAACTACCAGTCCGGCGGGGCTGTCGTGCCGCCCGGTGAAATGCCGGTGGAGCCTCCCCAGCAGAATCCTGCTCCGACCCCCGAGCCGACGCCTGAGCCGACGCCTGAGCCGACCTCGCCGCCCGATCAGGATGACGGCCTGCTGACCCTGCCGGAATCGGGCGCGCCGACGCGCTGGATCCAAGGCGGCTCGGGCAACGACACCCTGAACGGCACCAGCGG
>NZ_SBHN01000003.1 GCF_006980715.1 Telmatospirillum sp. J64-1 | reverse complement strand
TCAAGCTCTGGCGGCGGTTTTGTTAAGGGCAAAGCAGCCTCGATTTGCCACCTAAAAGGCCGATCCTCCCCCGCGCAAAGGTCTCCAGCATGAGGAGGCCCGAAGGGCCGTCTCGAAGGGACAAGGCGGGCCAAAGGTGGAGACATTCCGAGCAGGCTGGCAGACTCTTCCCCTTATTCCGCCGCCTTGTCCTCCGGCGGTGGGGTCCAGCGCAGGACAGGCGAACGGGCGGCCTTGGTTTCGTCGAGGCGGCGGCGAGGGGTGAGGCGGGGGGCCTGCTTGAAGTATTCGGCATCGCCCGCCTTGGCGCGCTCGGCCAGGGCGCGGACCACGGCGATGAAGCCGTCCAGCGTGGCCTTGCTTTCCGTCTCGGTCGGCTCCATCAGCAGGGCGCCGTGGACGACCAGCGGGAAATACATGGTCATGGGATGGACGCCTTCGTCGATCAGGGCCTTGGCGAAGTCCAGCGTGGTGACGCCCGTATCCTTCAGGAAGCGGTCGTCGAACAGGGCTTCGTGCATGCAGGGGCCGTCGAAGGAGGGAGTCAGCACATCCCCTAGCCGGGCCAGCAGGTAATTGGCGTTCAGCACCGCATCGCCCGAGGCCTGGGCCAGGCCGTCGGCGCCCATGGACAGGATGTAGGACAGGGCGCGGACGAAGACGCCGAACTGGCCGTGATAGCCTTTCAGGCGGCCCAGCGGCTTGCCGTCCTGCCAGTCATGGGCATGTTCGATCAGGCGGAAGCCGTCTTCGTCCTGCACCACGACGGGCAGCGGGGCGTAGGGCGCCAGGGCCTCGCTCAGAACGGTCGGACCGGCACCGGGACCGCCGCCGCCATGGGGCGTCGAGAAGGTCTTGTGCAGGTTGATATGCATGCAGTCGATGCCCAGGTCGGCGATGCGCAGCCGCCCGACGATGGCGTTGAAATTGGCGCCGTCGCAGTAGAAATAGGCCCCGGCTTGATGGACCACCTCGGCGATCTCGATGATCTCGTTCTCGAACAGGCCGCAGGTATTGGGATTGGTCAGCATGATGGCGGCGACATCGGGGCCGAGCTTGGCCTTCAGCGCCGCCAGATCGACCCGGCCCCGGTCATTGGCGGGAATGGATTCGACGCTGTAGCCGCAGGCCGCCGCCGTGGCGGGATTGGTGCCATGGGCCGATTCGGGCACCAGGACGCGGCTGCGCTGCGTTTCGCCCTTGTCCTCGTGCGCGGCGCGGATGGTCATCAGGCCGCAGAGTTCGCCATGGGCACCGGCGGCGGGCGTCATGGCGACGGCGGGCATGCCGGTCAGCGCCTTCAGCCATTCCGCCAAGCTATGGATCAGTTCCAGCCCGCCCTGCACGGTGGATTGGGGCTGGAAGGGATGGATGTCGGCGAAGCCCGGCAACCGCGCCATACGCTCGTTCAGGCGCGGATTGTGTTTCATGGTGCAGGAGCCGAGCGGATAGAAGCCGCTATCGATGCCGTAATTCTTCTGCGACAGGCGGGTGTAGTGGCGGATCACCTGGGGTTCGGACAGGCCCGGCAGGCCGATGGGGCCCTGACGCCGCAAGCCGCCCAGACGGTCGTTGACGGCTTCGGGTTCGGGCAGGTCGACGCCGGTGTGACCAGGGCTGTCCTGCTCGAAGATCAGCTTTTCCTCGATCAGCAGGCCACGATTGCCGGAAACGGTTTCGGCCATCACTGCTTCTCCTCGGTCAGCACCGCTCCCAGGGCGGTGACCAGGGCATCCATGTCTTCGGGCGTGGTGGTTTCGGTGGCGGCGACCAGCAGCACGTCTTCCAGTTCCGGCCAGGTGGGATAGAAGCGCGAGGCCGGAACGCCGGCCAGGATCCCTTCCTCGGCCAGCCGGTCCACCACCAGCGCCGCCGGGCGCGGCAGGATCACGGCGAATTCGTTGAAGAAGCTGCGCGGCAGGATCTTCACATTGGGCAGGCGGGTCATCTTTTCGGCCAGGATCACCGCATTGGCGTGGTTGATCTCGGCCAGTCGGGTGAAGCCGGCCTCGCCCAGCAGGCTCATATGGATGGAAAAGGCCAGGGCGCAGAGGCCGGAATTGGTGCAGATGTTGCTGGTGGCCTTTTCGCGGCGGATATGCTGCTCGCGCGTGGACAGGGTCAGCACCCAGCCGCGCTTGCCGTCGGCATCCACCGTCTCGCCGCAGAGACGCCCCGGCATTTGGCGCAGATACTTGGTGCGGGTGGCGAACAGGCCCAGCCCCGGTCCGCCGAAATTCATCCCCACGCCGATGGATTGGCCCTCGGCCACCACGATATCGGCGCCCATTTCGCCGGGGCTCTTGACCAGGCCCAGCGACACCGGCTCGGTCACCGCCACGACCAGCAGGGCGCCGACCTCGTGGCAGGCCTGGGCCAGGGTGGTGTAATCGGTCAGGCAGCCGAAGAAGCTGGGATTCTGCACCACCACGCAGGCCGTCTGCGAATCCACCCGGCCCAGCAGGTCTTCGATGGCGATGGGATCGGGCGGCAGGATTTCCGGCTTCATGTCGGTGAAGCGCAGCTGCGTCTCGGTGACGCTGCGGTAATGGGGATGCAGGCTGCCCGACAGCAGCACGCGGCGGCGCTTGGTGATGCGGCAGGCCATGATGGCCGCCTCGGCGCAGCCGGTGGCGCCGTCATACATGGAGGCGTTGGCCACCTCCATGCCGGTGATCAGCGCCACCTGGGTCTGGAACTCGAACAGGTATTGCAGCGTGCCCTGGCTGACCTCGGGCTGGTAGGGCGTGTAGGAGGTCAGGAATTCCCCGCGCTGGATCAGGTGGTCCACCGCCGCCGGGATATGGTGGCGGTAGACCCCGGCGCCGAGGAAGAAGGGCACCGATCCGGCCGGGACGTTGCGCCCGGCCATTTTGGTCAGCAGCCGCTCGACCGCCAGCTCGCCCTTGTGGCTTGGCAGGTCGAAGCCGTCCCGCCTTGCCGCCTGGGGGACGTCGCGGAACAGGTCGTCCACCGACTCTGCGCCGATGGCGTCGAGCATGGCGCGGCGGTCGGTGTCGGTGAGCGGCAGGTAGCGCATTGCTGGCTTACTCCAGGCCCTGGATGTAGTCGGTGTATTCGTCCACGTCCATCAGGGAATCCAGTTCCGAGGGATCGCTCATTTCGACGCGGAAGAACCAGCCTTCGCCCTCGGCATCCTCGTTGACCAGGGCCGGGGTATCGGTCAGGGCGTCATTGGCCTCGATCACCGCGCCGCTGACCGGGGCATAGACTTCGGAAGCCGCCTTGACCGATTCCACCACTGCCGCTTCGCCGCCCTGGACGATGGATTTTCCGATGGCTGGCAGTTCCACGAAGACCACATCTCCCAATTGCTGCTGGGCATATTCGGAAATGCCCACGGTGGCGATACCTTCTTCCTCGATCCGCACCCATTCATGGTCGCGGGTATAACGGGTTTCGCTCATGAATCAGCCCCCTAAGACGACGTGACGTAGCGATGTTGAACGAAGGGAAGGGCGACCACCTGGGCGTCGTGGACCTTGCCGCGCACCATCAGGCGCAAGGGCGTGCCGGGTTCGGCATGGGATGTGTCCACATAGCCCATGGCGACGGGGCCTCCGACGCTGGGGCCGAAGCCGCCGCTGGTGATCTCGCCGATGCTTTGGCCATCGGCATCGGTGATTTCGGTATGGGCGCGGGCCGGAGCGCGGCCTGCGGGGCGGATGCCCACGCGCCGCCGCACCGTGCCTTCCTTGATCTGGCGCAGGATGATTTCGGCGCCGGGGAAGCCGCCTTCCGCGCGTCGCCTCTTGGAAATCGTCCAGGTCAGGTTGGCTTCGACGGGCGTGGTGGTGGCGTCGATATCCGCGCCGTAAAGGCACAGCCCCGCTTCCAGCCGCAGGGAATCCCGCGCCCCCAGTCCCACCGGCGCCACGTCCGGCATGTCCAGCAGGCGCCGCGCGAGATTTTCGGCCTCCTGGCCGGGCAGGGAGATCTCGAACCCGTCCTCGCCGGTATAGCCCGAGCGGGTGATGCCGACCTCGACTCCTTCCAGCGACAGGACGCGATAATCCATGAAACGCATCTCCGCCACCGCCGGCAGCAGGCGGCCCAGCGCCTTGGCCGCCGCCGGACCTTGCAGCGCCAGCAGGGCTTGGCCGTCGAGCAGCGTCATCTCGATCTCGTCGGGCAGCCCGGCGCGCAGATGGGCGACGTCCTTGGTCGTGCAGGCGGCATTGACCACCAGGGCCAGATAGTCGCCGCCATTGGCGACCATCAAATCGTCGATGATGCCGCCGTCTTCATTGGTCAGCAGGGTATAGCGCTGCCTTCCCGGTGCCAGCGCCTGGATGTCGCCCGGCACCAGCCGTTCCAGCGCAGCGGCCAGGCCGGGGCCGCGCAGCACCAGCTGGCCCATATGCGAGACGTCGAACAATCCCGCCTGGGACCGGCAGTGCAAATGTTCCTTGAGGATGCCTTCGGGATATTGCACCGGCATGGAATAGCCGGCGAAGGGCACCATGCGGGCGCCAAGTTCACGGTGCAGCGCCGCCAGGGGCGTGCTCAGCAGGATCTGATCGCTGTCGGTCACCATTCCCTCCTCGGAAGGCGGCCGGTCGTCGCGACCGGCCGCCCTTCGTTCATCTTCGATGGGGGAGGCGGCCTTTCAAGCCCCGGTGCGCTGTCACCGGCACGTCCAGGCAGAAATCCTCTAGCGCGAGTGTAGGTGCTGCCGAAAGAAAATCAACGTCACGTTATCTTTGTTGGCGATTATACTCCAACTGGGCTTCATCCAGTTGCAGGCCGAGATAGATGCGATAGGTCTCCAGCGCTTCGCCTTCCTTCATCGGCACCGTAAGCTCGATATTCTCTTCCACATAACGCACGGCCTCCACATTCGGCGGGAAAGCGATGCGCACGGGCAGCACTGCCTTGGCTTCGTCGGCCGGATAGAAGGCGGGGATCGCCAGGAAGAAGGGCAGGTCGGCCTCGCGTCCCTGGGCGGCGGGGCCGCGCTTGACCTCGATGGCGACGGCCAGGGTCATATGGGCCGTATTGCCGCGATAGACGCAGCTGCCGCGGAAGCCGGTGATCTCGGCCTCCAGTTCCACATCGGTGATGTCGCGCCCCGGCCCGGGGCGGAAGCGGGTCATCTCGCTTGCATCGGCCAGCACGGAAACGGGCGGGCAGGGCGGTGCCTCGGCCCGTTGGGAGGTTCCGCAGGCGGAAAGCAGGGCAGCGGCGGCGAGGACGGCAAAGGGTGCAATACGCATGGGGAAGGCTGGCCTTTCGGATAAGCGGCAGACCGTCCGTATTGCCCCCATATGGCAGGGCGGAGGGCGCGGTGCCGACTACCTTTTTGTTTCGGTGCAATTCTGCTATTGCTGGCGTCGAGACTTTACGGAACCGCGCGACGGCGCACAAGACGGCAATGCTGCCCGCGCCAAGGGATAGGGCTCTTCTATTCCTTGCGGATGGCAATGGGATACCTTCAGGAACAACAACGGCCTGTCATGACGAAACAGAAGCTGACCATTCTGCTCGCCAGCCCTCGTGGCTTCTGCGCCGGCGTCGACCGCGCCATCCATATCGTCGAGGAGGCGCTGCGCAGATATGGCCGGCCGGTCTATGTGCGCCACGAGATCGTGCACAACCGCTTCGTGGTCGAGGACCTGAAGGCCAAGGGCGCCATTTTCGTCGATGAACTGGACGACGTGCCCGATGGCGTGCCGGTGATCTTTTCCGCCCATGGCGTGCCGCAATCGGTGCCGGCCGAGGCCGAGCGCCGCAATCTCTTCTATCTCGACGCCACCTGCCCGCTGGTCACCAAGGTCCATTACGAGGCCCAGCAGCATTGGCGCGACGGCCGCCAGATCATCATGATCGGCCATGCCGGCCATCCCGAAGTGGTGGGCACCATGGGCCAGGTTCCCGAAGGGACGATGATCCTGGTGGAAACGCTGGAGGATGTGGCGAAGCTCGAACCGGCCGATCCGGAAAAGCTGTCCTTCATCACCCAGACCACCTTGTCGGTGGACGACACCGCCGCCATCGTCGAGGCCCTGCGCGCCCGTTTCCCCGCCATGGTCGGGCCGCGCAAGGAGGATATCTGCTATGCCACCACCAACCGCCAGCAGGCGGTCAAGGCCATTGCCGGGCGCTGCGATGCGCTGATGGTCGTGGGGGCGCCCAATTCGTCGAATTCCAAGCGCCTGGTGGAAGTGGCGGCGCGCAGCGGCTGCGAACGTTCGATGCTGGTGCAGCGGGCCTCCGACCTGGATTGGTCGACCTTGGCCGACATCTCCGTGCTGGGCGTCACCGCCGGGGCCTCGGCCCCCGACATCCTGATCGAGGAAGTGCTGGACGCCGCGCGTACCCATTTCGACGTCACGATCGAGGAAGTGACGGTGACGGACGAGACGATTTCCTTCAAACTGCCCGCCGCGCTTACCGCCTAGGACTATCCATGGCCGTTTATACCGAAGTTTCCGACGAGGAATTGTTCGCCTTCGTCGCTCAGTACCAGATTGGCGAAGTCGTCTCCTGCAAGGGCATCGCCGAAGGGGTGGAGAATTCCAACTACCTGCTGCAGACCACCACCGGCAGCTTCATCCTGACGCTCTACGAGAAGCGCGTGCGGCGCGAGGATCTGCCCTTCTTCATCGGCCTGATGGAGCATCTGGCGGAAAACGGCCTGGCCTGTCCCACGCCGATCCATGGCCGCGACGGCGAATCCCTGCGCGAGCTTTGCGGCCGCCCGGCCTGCATCATCACCTTCCTGCAAGGCATGTCGCCCCGGCGCATCACTGCCGAACATTGCGGATTGCTGGGCGGGGCCATGGCCGAGATGCATTTGGCCGGCGCCGGTTTCCCCGGCACCAGGCCCAACAGCCTGTCGGTTTCCGGCTGGCGGCCGCTGTTCGAGGCCGAACAGGACCGCGCCGACGAGGTGCGTCCCGGCCTCGCCGCCGTCCTGCGCGAGGAACTGGACCTGCTGGAGGCGCAGTGGCCGACCGACCTGCCCAAGGGGGTCATCCATGCCGACTTGTTCCCCGACAACGTCTTCTTCCTGGGCAACCGGGTCTCGGGGATCATCGACTTCTATTTCGCCTGCACCGACTTCTTCGCCTATGATATCGCTATCTGCCTGAATGCCTGGTGCTTCGAGCCGGACGGCGCCTTCAATGCCACCAAGGCGCGGATGATGCTGAACGGCTATCGCCGCGTGCGTCCGATCACGACGGAGGAACTGGCGGCCTTGCCGCTGCTGGCGCGCGGCAGCGCCATGCGCTTCCTGCTGACCCGCCTTTATGACTGGCTGAACACGCCCGCCGGTGCCCTGGTCAAGCGCAAGGATCCGCTGGAATACCTGCACAAGCTGCGCTTCCACAGCGGCGTCACCAGCCCCGGCGCCTACGGCCTGGAAGCGGCATGAGCGAGTCCGCTTCGCCCGACGTGGTGGAACTCTTCACCGACGGCGCCTGTTCGGGCAATCCCGGCCCCGGCGGCTGGGGCGCGATCCTGCGCTTTCGCGGCGTCGAGAAGGAACTCTGCGGCGGGGAACCAGCGACCACCAACAACCGCATGGAGATGATGGCGGTCATCCAGGGGCTGTCCGCCCTGACCCGCCCCTGCAAGGTTGCCGTCTATACCGACAGCCAATATGTGCAGAAAGGCATTTCGGAATGGATCAAGGGCTGGAAGGCGCGGGGCTGGAAGACCGCCGACAAGAAGCCGGTGAAGAACGAGGATCTGTGGAAGGCCCTGGACGAGGCCGCCGCCCGTCATTCCATCACCTGGCACTGGGTCAAGGGCCATGCCGGTCATCCCGAGAATGAAAGAGCCGACGAACTGGCCCGCAAGGGCCTGAAGGAAGCAGCAGAAGCGTGATCCTGCGCTTTCCATTGGGGAGGGTATGAATGAAGACCATCTTGCTCGCCGCCGGTCTGGCCGTCGCGGCTTTTGTGCAGCCGGCCATGGCGGCGGAATTCACCGCCGGTTCCATCACGGTTTCCGAGCCCTGGGCACGGGCCACCCCGCCGACGGCGCGGGTGGGCGGCGGTTTCATGCAGATCGTCAATAACGGCGAACAACCCGACCGGCTGGTCGGCGCCAGCTCGCCCATCGCCCCCGATGTGGAACTGCATACCCATGTCCGGGAGGGCGAGGTCATGCGGATGCGTCCGGTCGATCACATCGACCTGCCGCCGGGCGAGACGGTCAGCATGCAGCCGGGAGGCCTGCATGTGATGTTCATCGGGCTGGAAAAGCCCCTGGTGCAGGATGAAGTCGTTCCGGTGACCCTGGAATTCGAACAGGCCGGAAGCCTGGAGATCCAGATGGAGGTGCGCGGCGTCGGTGCCATGCTGAGGGATGTCCCCGAGGGGCACCAGGGCGGCCACGGCCATCGCGGGCAGCATCACTGAGCGAGGGAAACTGGCACCTGGAGGAAGGGAAAAGCGCTTTTCCTCAGGCCGGAAAACTTGCGAAGAATTGTCCGAGCGCCAGCCCATGCTTCGAGACGGCCCTTTGGGCCTCCTCAGCATGAGGTTTATCTCTTTGAATAAAATATAAAATTAGCCTCACCCTGAGGAGCCGCGTCAGCGGCGTCTCGAAGGGTGAGGCGGACCCTCGGGCTCCGGGGCCCTACGAAATCAAAGGGATCAAAGGGCCTTTAGGCCCTTTGCGGGCTTGGGCGGAGCCCAAGAGATCCCTTGAAGCCAAGGCTTCTGCTTTCGCGTTCTCAGCCGAACAGCTTGTCGATCTCGTCCTGGCTGATGCCCTTGTTCTCGAGCTGCGGGCCGTTGAGCAGCTTGCTGTCGTCGTCTTCCGGCTTGTCTTCGACCGCCTGGGGAAGGTCGAGGAAGCCGTCGGCGCCCCAGATCTCGACCATGGCGTTGACCCGGTCCTCGATGTATTTCAGCGTGTTGACGACCTTGGTGATGCGCTGGCCGGTGATGTCCTGGAAGTTGCAGGCCTCGAAGATGGTCACCACATGCTCGACGATTTCCTCGGCCAGCTGCTGCGTGTGGCTGTCCTGGGCCTGCGAGCGGATGTTGTGGCTGAGGTTGTCGATCCTTTCCGACGCATCCAGGATGTTCTGGGTGGCGCGTTCGGTCGCGGTGACGATGGCGTCCAGTTCGAAGGTCACGGCCATCAGGCGGTCGTCGTCGCTATAGGACGGACGCAAGGCCGCGATTTCCTGCTTGGTCTGCTGGATGCAGACCGCCAGGGCCCGCAATTCGGTGCGCAGGAGCTGGACCTCGGCCTTCTTGCTTTCGAGCAGGCTGTCCGCCTCGCTCTGCTGCGCCTCTTCGGCCGGGATTTCGGGCTCGGGCGCCAGCATGCGCTCCAGCCGGGCGATATCCCCCTTCAAGCTGCCGATGGCGGCCAGGATTTCCGCTGTGCCGCCTTCCGTCATCCCCGCCGGCAAGCCCAAGGAGACCGAGGCGGCAGGTGCGTTTTTCATGCGCATCCGCTGGATTTCGGCGGTGAACAATTTCTTTTCCGTACCTGTGGTCATGGCCCCCCTCGTTCCACCCGAAACAACCGTCCCCTCCCCTGTGGGGGCGGCTGCCTACTACACATCAAGACTGATTTCCCCGATCGGCACAAACCGAATGGGAGCCCCTTCCCCAGCTTCGACCAATACACTATTGCCGCAAGCAGCCGCAACCGGCTTCTCTGTAGGGCTTTGCCCTTGGGATAAGGAGAAAGGAGGGCTTATACTTGAGTCGCCACCCGCAAGGGCTGAAAACGGGGGCATTGGCGAAAGGGGGCGGCGCCGCCATCTAAAGGGGCCGTCCATTGGGAGCCCGAAAGGATGAGCCTGACGTTGCGCATCGCCACCTTCAATCTGGAAAACCTCGACACCGAGCCAGAGGACGGCATCGATTTCGACGACCGCCTGAGGGTCCTGCGCCCGCAATTGCATCGCCTGCGCGCCGATCTCCTATGCCTGCAGGAGGTCAATGCCGAAGGCGGCAAGAAGGGGCCGCGTTCCCTGGCCGCCCTGGATGCCCTGGTCGAGGGCACGGAATATGCGGGCTACCACCGGGTCTGCATGGAAAGCAGCAGCGGCGGGAAGCCTGCAGACAGGCATAACCTAGTGCTGATGTCGCGTTTCCCCATCGAGAGCCATACCCAGGTCTGGCACGATCTGGTGGACCGCCCCCGTCATTGCTCGGTGACCAGTTCGGAGGGGGAGGACGGCATGGATGTGGAATGGGACCGTCCTTTCCTGCACAGCGTGGTGACATTGGAGACCGGACAGCGGCTGCATGTGCTGAACCTGCATCTGCGCGCCCCGCGCGCCTCCTTCCTGCCGGGCCAGAAGGGGCATGGGGTGTGGCAGAGCATCGGCGGCTGGGCCGAGGGATATTTCCTCGCCACCATCAAGGCCGCCGGACAGGCGCTGGAGGTCCGCCTGCTGCTCGACCGCCTGTTCGACGACGACCCGGAAGCCCTGGTCGTGGTCTGCGGCGACTTCAATGCGGAAGAGCGGGATCCGCCCTTGCGCATCATCTGCGGTGACGAGGAGGATGCCGCCAACGGCCATCTCGCCGGGCGGATCATGGTGCCGCTGGACCGCTCGCTGTCGGAGTCCCAGCGCTTTTCGGCGATCCATCTGGGCAGGCGCCAGATGCTGGACCATATCCTGGTGTCCCGCCCCCTGCTGGGCTGGTACCGGCATTGCGAGGTCCATAACGAGACATTGGGCGATGAACTGGTGTCGCCGGGCCTGATCCGGGGCTCTCCGGAAACCTATCATGCCCCCGTGGTGGCGGAGTTCGAGCCGCCGCGACGCTGATACCACAATCCTTCGGAAGGGGAGGAAGGCCGGCCATGACGAGCTTGAGCAAGGACCGCTTCGCGGGCTGCCTGATCGGGCAATGCGTGGGGGATGCGCTGGGCTTCCTGGTGGAAGGCCGGTCGCCCGAGGAATGCGCCGTCTATGCGCGTGACTGGGTGCGGACGCGCAGGCCGCCGCCGATGACGCGCGACGGCTTCGCGTTCGGGCAATATTCCGACGATTCCCAATTGGCGCGCGAATTGTTGATCAGCTATGCCGCCCTGGGCCGTTTCGATCCCGCGGACTATGCCCGGCGGATCGGCGCCCTGTTCGCCGAGGGCCGCGTGGTCGGCGAAGGCCGCACCACCGCCCAGGCGGCGCGGCGCCTGATCGAGGGGATGGCCTGGGACGAAGCCGGGGCGCCGCCGCCGGCCGCCGGCAATGGCAGCGCCATGCGGGCCGGGCCCATCGGCCTGATGCATGGCGAGGATACGGCTTCGCTGATCCGCAACGCCCACGACCAGGGGCGCATCACCCATGCCGACCCGCGCTGTTCGGCCGGGGCGGTGGTCATCGCCGGGGCCGTGGCGCTGGCGGCACGGGGCCGTCCGGTGGATGCGGGGTTCCTCGAACCCTTGCGCAACTGGGCCCAGCGTCTGGACCCGACCATGGCGGGCGGCCTGCGGCAGTTGCGCGGCGTGCTGGACCTGCCGCCGGGCCAGGCGGCCAAGGCCGTGTCGCAATTCGGCCTGCCGCCGGGGGTGGACAGCCGTTGGCGTGGCGGCATCTCGGCTTTCGTGGTGCCCAGCGTGCTCTGGGCGCTTTACGCCTTCCTGCGCAATCCGCGCGATTATGTGGAAACCATCGCCATCGCCATCGAAGGCGGCGGCGACACCGATTCGGTGGCCGCCATGGCCGGGGCCATTTCCGGCGCCCATCTCGGCCTTTCCGCCATTCCCACCGATTTCGTCCGCCGCCTCAACGACAAGGGGCAATGGGGCTACGAGTCGCTGATCGCCCTCGCGGAAAAATGCTGGCGTATCTCCGCACCCGCCGAGGCGTGAGGGCCGGGCATCCTTCGAGACGGCCCTAGTAGGTCGGTCTCGAAGGATGGAACGGGCCGGTCTGGCTTTACGGCAAATCCGCCAGGACCACTTCGGAATCCTCCAGCGCTTCGATGACGATGCTGTCCTCGTCCTCGATGGCCGCGCCGTCGCGGGGACCGAGTTCGGTGCCGTTAACGCGGATACGCCCGGTGGCGGCGACCAGATAGGCGCGGCGGCCCTTGATCGGATGCTCGAAGGTCTTGCCGGTGGCCAGGGTGCCGCCCAGGATCGCCGCGTCCTGATGGATGATCAGGGCGTCCTTATGCTCGGCGCGCCCGGACGCCAGCGGCACCAGACCCGAACCCGGCTCCTTGGGGAAGGAACGGGTTTCCCAGCGCGGCGCGTGGCCTGCGCGATCGGGGATGATCCAGATCTGGAAGAGCAGGGTGTCCTCGTCCTCGCGGTTGTATTCGGCATGCATGATGCCGGTACCCGCCGACATCACCTGCACGTCCCCGGCAATCGTGCGGCCCTTGTTGCCCAGCCCGTCCTCGTGGCTGACGGCGCCCCGGCGGACATAGGTGATGATCTCCATGTCGCGGTGCCCGTGGGGCGGGAAGCCCTTATGGGGCCGGACCTGGTCGTCGTTCCAGACCCGCAGCACCCCCCAACCCATGCGGTTGCGGTCGTAATAATCGGCGAAGCTGAAATGATAGCGGGCGTTCAGCCAGTCATTGGTGAAACGGCCCAGGCTTTCGAAGGGGCGGTGGTCGATCATGGTCTGTGTCCTTTCGGGGAAAGCGGGAGGGGATTTTTGGTCCGCCTTCGCCCCTCGAGACGCCGCTGAAGCGGCTCCTCAAGATGAGGCTGTTTCAACAGCTTGAACCTCATCCTGAGGAGGTCCGCAGGGCCGTCTCGAAGGAAGGTTAGCCCTTCAACTTGTCGGCGATGCGCGTCAGATGGGCGGCCTGGAAGCGCATCATGCGCAGCTCGGCCTCGCTCGGCTGGCGCGAACCGTCGCCGGCGGCCAGGGTGCTGGCGCCATAGGGGGTGCCGCCCGAAACCTCATCCAGATTGGTCAGGTCGGGTGTCGTGTAGGGCAGGCCGACCACCACCATGCCGTGATGCAGGAAGGTGGTATGCATCGAGGTCAGGGTGGTTTCCTGGCCGCCATGCTGGCTGGCGGTGCTGGTGAAGGCGCCGGCGGGCTTGCCGACCAGGGCACCCTTGGCCCACAGCCCACCCGTCTGGTCGAGGAAGTTGCGCATCTGCGCGGCCATGTTGCCGAAGCGCGTGGGCGAACCGATCAGGAAACCGTCGTAATCGGCCAGTTCATTGGGGCTGGCGATGGGGGCATCCTGGTCCAGCTTCATGTAGGATTGCTTGGCGACGTCTTCAGGCACCAGCTCGGGCACGCGCTTGAGCACGGCCTCGCCGCCGGCTTCCCGTACACCCTCGCAGGCAGCCTTGGCCATCTGCTCGATATGACCCCAGCCGCTGTAGTAAAGAACGAGAATTTTCGCCATCTGTGCGTCTCCACCATCGGATAAAAAATTCATGTGGAGCGAATATGAGCCTTCCGGCGCAAGGCACAAAGAGGCGGTCTGGAACTTAATTGTCTCTTAGTCGGAAACAATGGGCCGGGATCGGTTGAGCCGAGGCAGCATTCGGTGCCGGAGCGTAGGCAGTCGGGCTTAGAGAGTCCGGATCGGGGCGGCGTGTCACCGCCCCTCGCGCCACCATGTCAGGATCAGTCCGCCGAAGCCGAGCAGCAGGAGCAAGGCGGGCGGCAGCAGGGGCGTGTCGCGGATCGCCGTGACCATGTAATCGCCATTGGCGCGCAGGCCGATCCAGTTGCGGCCTACCGCGGCCCGCTCCGGCTGGACGCGGCGCAGGTCCGGCACGCCGTCGCTGATCCAGTGGATGCCGCCCCCGGTCGCCTGGACGACGGGATGAAGCTTCTCCTCGGTGGCGGCCAGTTCGGCCATTTCCTTGGAATTGATGCTGCCGGCGGCGGCGATGGCGGTGCGCTGGCCGTCATTGACGTGATAGAGGCCGGGCTGATCCACGCTCAGCACGCCTTCGGCCTGGCCGTCGCCATTCTCGGTCAGGGGAACCTGCCGCTCTTCCCCGTCGGGCAGCGTGACGGTGACATTGGCGGGATGGGGCGACAGGGAATGGCGGCGGATATGCAATTCCTCGCCGCGCAGTTCCGCCGTCAGGCGTTCCTCTTCCAGTTCCGGTTCCTTCATCAGCCAATGGGCGAGGCGGCGCAGCAATTCCGCTTGCGGGCCGCCGCCCTCGAAACCGCGCGCCCACAGCCAGATCGTATCCGAAAGCAATTGCGCCACCCGGCCTTCACCGACATGGTCGAGCAGCAGCAGGGGCTGGTTGTCGACCCCCGACAGTACCGCCATGCCGCCATTCTGGTAGACGCCCAACTGGCGCAGCCAGCTGCCCCATTGCGGTTCCTCGGCATCGGCGCCGGGCAGGCCGGCGGTGACGGGATGGCGCCGCCCCAGCTCGGTCACCAGGGGGCGGAACGGTTGGTTGTAGGTCTGGCCCGAGGGCTGGCCGGGCAGGACCGATTCCAGCGCCGTGTCGTAAAGCGTCAGGGGATCGGTATATTCCGGTCCCACCGCCATCAGCAGGGCGCCGCCCTGGCGAACATATTCGGCGATATTCACGAAGTAATCATAGGGCAGCACGCCCCGGCGGCGGTAGCGGTCGAAGATCACCAGATCGAATTCTTCCAGCTTTTCCTCGAACAACTCGCGTACCGGGAAGGAAATCAGGGCCAGTTCGGAAAGCGGCGTGCGGTCGTCCTTTTCCGGCGGGCGCAGAATGGTGAAATGCACCAGATCGACCGAAGGGTCGGCCTTCAGCAGGTTGCGCCAGGTGCGTTCTCCGGCATGGGGCTCGCCCGAGACCAGCAGCACGCGCAGCCGGTCGCGCACGCCGCTGATGGCGACGGCGGTGCGGTTGTTGACCAGCGATAATTCGCGCGGGCCTTCCTCGACCTCGAGCTCCACCACCGTCTGGCCGGCATGCTCGATGGGCACGGTGATCTCGTGACTCTGGTTCAGCGGCACCGGACGCGACTGAACGGGCGTGCCGTTGATGCTGATATCGACCAGGGCGCTGCCCTGGGGTGCCGGGTCCTCGACCCGCAGGGTCACCGTCACGTCGCGTCCGACCAGGCCGAAGCTGGGGGCGCGCTCGATCACCAGGCGGCGGTCGCCCTCGTCGCGTTCGCCGGTCAGCAGCACATGGACCGGGGCGCCGCCCGGCTGCTGGGGGATGTCGTGGACCTGGCCGTCGGTGATCAGGATGCTGCCCGCCAGGCGGCGGCGCGGCACGTCCGAGACGGCACGGTCCAAGGCCTCGAAGAGCAGGGTTCCCTGGTCGCCGGCCGAAGGTGGCAGATGCTCGATACGGACGTCCAGCCCGTCCAGGCGGCCTAGGCGCTGCTGCACGGCTTCCAAGGCCTCGGCGGATTGCTGCTGGCGGTTGCCGATGCGCTGGCTGGCGCTTTCATCCACCACCACCACGACCACGTCGTCCAATGCTTCGCGCTGCTCGGCCGCCAGGCGGGGATTGAGGGCGGCGATGACCAGCACGGCCAGCGGCAGCAGGCGAAGCCACGCACCCCGCGCGCGCCGGGCGATGCCCCACAGGGCGACCAGCAGGGCCAGCACCGCCAGGATGGCCAGAAGGGGTTCGGGCAGCAGCGGGTCGAAGGCGATATGCGGCATCCGCCAGTTCATTGGCCCAGCCTCTCCAGGATGATGGGGATGTGGACCTGATCTTCCTTGTAGTTCCCGGTCAGGGCGTGGATCACCAGATTGACGCCGAAGCGATAGGCCAGTTCACGCTGGCGCTCGCCGCCCGGGACGGTGGCGAACAAAGGCTGGCGGCGTTCGTCCCGCGCCCAGGCGGCCGCCCAGTCGTTGCCGCCGATGACCACCGGCGTGACGTTGTCGTTGCGTCCGCTCTCGCCGCTTTCCACCCAGATCGTGGCGCCGGTCCAGCGGCCCGGCATCTCGTCCATCAGGAAGAAGGTGCGGGTCAGGACATGGTCGTCGGGCAGGGGCTGCAAGGGGGGGATGGACAGGCCCTCGGTCAGGCGCTGCAAGGCGGCACCGGCGCTGGCGTCGCTGCCGGAGCCCATGGGGCCGCTGTCGAACAGGATCATGCCGCCATTGCGCAGGTAGTCGTTGATCCGCGCCTGGGCCTCGGGCGAGGGCGGCGGCTGGTCCTCGGTGACCGGCCAGTAGATGACCGGGAAGAACAGCAGCATGTCTCTTTCCACATCCACCGCCATGGGTTCGGCCAGCTCGGCCGAGCTGCGCTGATAAAGCACCTCGGTCAGGCCGTGGAGCCCGGCCTCGCTGATGCGGTCCACCTCGGGATTGCCTGTCAGGACATAGGCCAGCCGCGTTTCCAGGGCCGCCCTCAGGGCGAAGTCCATGTCGACCTCGGCCTCTTGCGCCTGGGCGGTGCCGGGCATGGCGGCAAGGATGGCGAGGGCCAGCAGCACGGCGCCCGCCCCGGCGGCGGCGCGGCGGCGGACGGTGGGCAGCAGGCCGCGCAGGGCCAGGGCGACGATGGTGTCGATGATGGCCAGGATCAGGGCGGCGCCGATCAGCCAGGGCTTCAGGTCGAGTTCGCGCGGGGCATCGGCATAGCCGCGGATGCCGACGCCGCGCGGTACCGTCAGGGCGGCGGTCTCGCCGATATGGGGGGCGAGGTTGAGGGCGCGGCGGGCCGAGGCGTCGCCGTACCAGCCGGGCGGATTGCGCGGTCCGGGCATGGTCTCGGCCAAGGCTTCGGGCCGCAGCGAGGTCACTGCGCCGCGCGCCGGCTGCAGCCGTCCGAAACCGTCCAGCAATTCGGCGGGCGGCAGGGCGTTCTGCGTCTGGGCGCCCGCCAGGCCCTGGGACAGGTCGACGATCCGGCGCAGCATGTCGACGAAGACGCCCGACAGCGGCAGGTCGCTCCACATGGCGTTGGGCGTGGTGTGGACCAGGATCACCCAGCCTTCGCCGCGCTGCATGGCGGTGACCAGCGGCGTGCCGTCGCTGAGGCGGGCCCAGGTGCGTTCGTTCAGGTCGATGGCGGGCTGGGCCAGCACCTGGCGTTCGACGCGTACATCCGCAGGGGCGGTCAGGCCCGCGAAGGGGCCGTAATCGGGGAAGGGGGCGAGGCCCAGGGGCTCGCTCCAGGACATCGCCCCGCCCAGCGAGCGCCCGCCGGCCCGCAGGCGCACCGGCAGCAGCGGGTCGTCGGCCTGTTCGGCATCGGCCAGCCGGGCGAGGTTGGGACCGGCGAAGCGCAGCAGCACGCCGCCGCCCTCGACCCAGCGGCCCAGCTCGGCGATGGTCGGCTGGGCCATCTGGCCGACATCGGCCAGGATCATCACCGACAATTCGCGGCTGAGCAGGTCGCGGATCTCGCCGCGCCGCAGGTCGGCATAGGGGGCCAGGGCCCGTTCCAGGTAATAGACGTCGCTGAGCAGCGGGGCGTCGGCCTGCTGCGGCAGGCCCGAGACGACGCCGACCGGGCGGCGGCGCCAGCGTTCGTCCAGCAGTGCCACGGAACCGGCCCCGGCCTCGTCCTCGATATCCAGGCGGACCACGCGGTTCCGCAATTCGGCGGGCAGGGATATATGGGCCGCCACCTGCGTTTCACCGGCGGGAATGGTCACGGCCTCGCGGCCGACGACGCGGCCGGAATCATCCACCGCGCGCAGATACAGCGTCTCTTCCGGCCCGGCGGCGGGGCGCCTGACGGTGGGAACCAGATCGCCGCCCTCGCGGACCGGCGGCAGGACGAGGCGGGCCAGCCCGCCGGGCGGTTCGGCCATGACCTCCAGCCCGCCGCCCAGGCGTTGCAAAGCGAGGGCGAAGCCCGAGGCGGCGCCGGGCGGACCGGCATCCACGCCGTCGCTCAGCCAGAAGGCGGAGACGCTGGAGGCGAGGGTCAGGCGGCCCAGCGCCTCGGTGGCGGCGGCGCGGTCGGCGGACCAGGGTTTGGGCGCCATGGCCTGGGCCAGCGGCCTTGCCTCGCGGGCGGGCAGGGGGCCGATGGCGTTGATCGGTCCGCCATCGGCGGGCGGCGCGGTGGGCAGCAGGATGACCGGCCGCGACTGGCGCTCGGCCCGGTCCATCAGGGCTTCCAGGGCGGCGCGGCGGGCGCTCCAGTTGCGGGCGGCGGCCCAGCCGTCATCCACCGCCACCAGCAGCGGTCCGTCGCCTGCAAGAGGGCGCGCACTGTTGATGACGGGATGGGCGGCGGCCAGGATGACCAATGCTGCCAGGAGCATGCGCATCAGCACGACCCAAAGCGGCGTGCGGGCGGCGACGTCCTCGCGCGGGTTCAGTCCGAACAGCAGGCGGATGGCCGGGAAGCTCTGGCGCTTGGGGCTGGGGGGCATGGCGCGCAGCAGCCACCACAGCATGGGCAGGGTCAGCAGCGCCGCAAGCACCCAGGGGGCGGCGAAGCTGAGCGCCGGCAGGGACAGGGCCGGAAGGCCGAACATGCTCTTTAAGCCTCACTCATCCGGGCGGTTGGCATCGGCTGTCACACCTCGCTCAAGACCGCATGCAGCGCCAACAGGGCCGCTTGCGGTGGTTGGTCCGTATGATGGAGGGTGAAGCTCCAGCCCAGGGTCCGGGCAATGGCACGCAAGCCTTCGCGGTGTCCGGCAAGACGCTTGGCATAGGCATCGCGGACATCCTCGACGCGGCGCACCAGCGTGTGGCCTTCCCCCTCCAAACCGGCGAAGCGGACCCGGCCGGAAAAGGGCAGGCTCTCCTCGGCCGGGTCGAGGACTTGCAGCAGATGGCCCTTCACGCCCCGCCCGGCAAGCCCGCGCAGGGCGGCGTCTACATCTTCAAGGGGAGAAAGAAAGTCTCCCAGCAACACCAATTGGGCATGGCGGGGCAGGTCCGTGCCCTTGGGCAGGCCGTCCTCCGAAGACGGCGCATCGCCCAGCGCCAGGGCGATGCGGGTCAGGGCGGTGCGCCCGGTGGAGGGCCGTTCGGGGCCACCCAGCAGGCCGATCCGCTCGCCCCCGCGCACCAGGAGCGAGCCCAGGGCCAGCAGCAGCAGATCCGCCCGCTCGCCCTTTTCCGGCAGGTCCGGATGGGACCGCCAGGCCATCGAGGGGGAGCGGTCGCGCCACAGCCAGACGCTTTGCGCCAGCGCCCATTCCGTCTCGCGCACGAAGATGGGGTCCGAACGCGCCGATTGGCGCCAGTCGATGCTCTGCACCGGATCGCCGGGCTGGTAGCGGCGGAACTGCCAGAAGGTTTCGCCTGGCCCGACGCGCCGCCGTCCATGGGTGCCCGCCGCCACCGTGGCCGCCACGCGCTCCGCCGCCACCAGCAGCGGCGGCAGGGTGGAGGCCTGGGCCTCGGCCCGGCTCAGCGTCCGGGCTTGTTCCTTGTGCTGCTCGGCCATGGCATCAGGACGCGAGGCGGTCGCACAGGGCGTCGATGACATCGGCGACGCGCACGCCCTCGGCGCGGGCCGAGAAGTTCAGCGCCATGCGATGCCGCAGGATCGGCTGGGCCAGCGCCACCACGTCGTCCACGGAAGGCGACAGGCGGCCGTCCAGCACCGCCCGCGCCCGGGCAGCCAGCATCAGCGCCTGGCTGGCGCGCGGCCCGGGACCCCAGGCGACATGACGGCGCACGATCTCGACCTCGCTGGTCTCGGGGCGTCCGGCGCGCACCAGGGACAGGATCGCCTCGACCACGCTGTCGCCTACCGGGATGCTGCGCACCAGGCGCTGGGCGGCCAGCAGGTCGGTGGCGGTCATCGCCTGGACCGGCTCGGCCTCCTCGGCGCCGGTGGTGGCAATCAGCATGCGGCGTTCGGCATCCTCGTCGGGATAGTCCACGTCCACCTGCATCAGGAAGCGGTCGAGCTGGGCTTCGGGCAGGGGATAGGTTCCTTCCTGCTCCAGCGGGTTCTGGGTCGCCAGGACGTGGAAGGGGCTAGGCAGGTCGTAGTAATGCCCGGCCACGCTGACCTTGCGTTCCTGCATGCTCTGCAGCAAGGCCGACTGGGTGCGCGGGCTGGCACGGTTGATCTCGTCGGCCATCAGCAGCTGGCAGAAGACCGGCCCCTTGATGAAGCGGAAGGAACGGGTGCCGTCGATCTCTTCCAGCACCTCCGAGCCGAGGATGTCGGCGGGCATCAGGTCGGGGGTGAACTGCACGCGTTTGTCGTCCAGCCCCATCACCGTGCCCAGGGTCTGCACCAGGCGGGTCTTCGCCAGGCCGGGCACGCCGATCAGCAGAACGTGACCGCCGGCAAGGAGCGTGGTAAGAGTTTCATCGATAACGCGCTGCTGGCCGAAAATGATGCGACCGATGCGCTCACGCACTTCGGCCAGGCGGGTGTTGAGACCTTCGATCTGGTTGACTACGTCAATATCGGTGGGCACGTCGTTCCCCCCATCGGAAGTGGATCGATTTGTGGAGGCAGGCGTCACATGATTTCTCCATGGCACCGCGGGTTGCTCGGATGACGAAGTCTTCGGCGAATACCCTCGTGCCTGGGAAAGCGCGTGAGGTTTGCGGTCCTCTCGATATGCGCATCGACCGGAATGGTACTTGGTTCTACCATGGTTCTCCGATCGGGCGCAAAGAGATGGTCTGTCTCTTCGCCTCGGTTCTGACCCGCCGCGAGGACGGTTCGTACTGGCTGGTGACTCCGGCCGAGGAGGGCCGGATCGAGGTGGAGGATGTTCCCTTTGCGGCGGTCGAAATGTTTACCTCCGGGTCGGGGCGCGAGCTGGTCGTCAGCTTCCGCACCAATGTTGACGAATGCGTCACCGTGGACGCCGACCATCCGCTCCGAATCGAAACCGAGCATGAAACCGGCGAGCCTTCTCCCTATGTTTTGGTGCGTGATGGTCTGGAAGCAAGGCTGACGCGGTCGGTCTACTATGAGTTGGTGGCAAAAGGCTTCGAAGAAAAGATAGGCGAGGACGTCCTGTACGGCATATGGAGCAAAGGAACCTTCTTTCCTCTGGGCAAGCTGGAGGACTAACCCCTTCGGCTATCGCCGAAAAACTGGCCCGCGGTTTCAGCCGTAGCGATCGTTCGGACGCCCGCAATGCCGCCGAATTGGCGCGCGATCCCCGAATCGCGGCCAGGATCGAGGCAACGGCGGAAGGCAGGTTGGTCTCCTCGATGGTGCCGCCGCCGCGCATGCAGATCCCGGCGGCGGTGCTGGTGCCGCTGGTGGCCCATGCGGACGGCTTGACCGTCCTGCTGACGCGGCGCACCGCCCATCTGGCCAAGCATGCCGGCCAGGTCAGCTTTCCCGGCGGACGGATCGAGGAGGAAGACGAGGACGCGGTCGCCGCCGCCTTGCGCGAGACGGAAGAGGAAGTGGGCCTGCCGCCCGACAAGGTGGAGATCCTGGGGCGGCTGGAGGATTACATCACCTCGACCGGTTTCCGGGTGACGCCGGTGGTCGGGCTGGTGACGCCGCCGCTGGGGCTGAACCCCGATCCCTTCGAGGTGGCCGAGGCCTTCGAGGTGCCGCTATCCTTCATCCTTGACCGCTCCAATCACCAGCGTTGTTCCCGTCTGGTGGAAGGGCGCGAGCGGCCTTTCTATGCCATGCCCTATCAAGGCCATTACATTTGGGGCGCCACGGCGGGTATGCTGATCAACCTCTGCGATGTTCTCGAGGACCGATGCGCTTCTTCCTGACCTATCTGCTGCCGCTTTTCCTGCCGACCCTCCTCTATCTTCTGTGGATCGTGCTGGTGAACAGGGGCAAGCCGCTGTCGGAGGTCCCCTGGACCTGGCTGGCCGCCGCCGGTGTCGCCTTCGCGCTGGTGATCACGATCGGCGTCACGATCATGGACCCGCAGCAGCGCGGCCCCGGCACGGCTTATGAACCGGCGCGGCTGGACGAGCAGGGGCGGGTCATCCCCGGCACCATCGAGCGCGACGGCACCGAGCGCGACCGCCTCTATGGACTGGGACGCGAGGGGCGGAGGGAATGACGGCCGCCATGACCGAGCCGGTCGGCCAGCTTGAGCCTCAAGCCTGGATGACCGCGCCGGAAACCCGGGCGGTGGTCGCCGCCCTGACGGCGGAAGGCGCCGAGGTGCGCTTCGTCGGCGGCTGCGTGCGCGACGCGGTGCTGAAGCGCCCCATCAAGGATATCGACATCGCCACCCACGATCCGCCGGAGCGGGTCATCGCCCTGCTGGAGAAGGCGGGCATCCACGCCATCCCCACCGGCATCGAGCACGGCACCGTGACCGCCGTGACCAATGGCATGCATTTCGAGGTCACGACGCTGCGCTGCGACGTCGAGACCTTCGGCCGCAAGGCCCGCGTCGCCTTCACCGACGATTGGGTGCAGGACGCCGCGCGGCGCGACCTGACCATCAACGCCCTGTTCTGCACCCCCACGGGCGAAATCTACGATCCCTTCGACGGACTGGCCGATCTGGGGGCCGGGCGCGTGCGCTTCGTCGGCAATCCGATGAAGCGCATCGAGGAAGACGTGCTGCGCCTCCTGCGCTTCTTCCGCTTCTTCGCCCATTACGGCCGTCCGCCGCTGGACCGCGAAGCCTTGCAGGCCTGCCGCCTGATGGCGCACCACCTGCCCAGCCTGTCGGGCGAGCGCATCTGCGGCGAGCTGATCAAGCTGCTGCTGGCCCCCGATCCGGTTTCCGTCCTGCTGGTGATGCAGGGCGAGAAGATCCTGCCCCACATCCTGCCTGAGGCGGCGGAATTCGGGCGGCTGCGTCAACTGGTCTTCCTGGAGAGGCGTGGCTTGGTGCTGGAGAGCGTCCGTCCCGATCCGATCCGCCGTCTCGCCTGCCTGGTCTCGACCAATGCCGAGGGGGCGGCGGCCATCGCCGCGCGCCTGCGCCTCTCCAATGCCCAGACCCGCCGCCTGATCGCCCTGGCGGCCCCGGTCCTGGTGCCCGACCCGGCGATGACGGCGGTCGAACGCCGCCGCGCCCTGCACCGCATCGGGGCGGAGGACTTCCGCGATCTCGCCCTGATCGCCTGGGCCGGACGGCGCGCCGTTTCCGACCGCCCCCGCGCGACCGAGGCGGATGCCTGGCGCAGCCTGCTGGAGGCGGCCGATGCCTGGCAGCCGGTGGAATTTCCCCTCAAGGGGCGGGATATCCTGGCGCTGGGCATTCCCCCCGGCCCGCGCGTCGGCGAGATGCTGGGCGCAATCGAACGCTGGTGGGAAGAAGGAGATTTCCGGGCCGGACGCGAGGACTGCCTGGCCCGCCTAAGAGAAATGGCCGGGTCCTAGGAAGGCTTTCCGCCTTTTCCATTCTTCCGAAAGGTAGTCTCGACGCCTTGCTTCTCTTGCGCCTACCATGGCTTCAAGACCAAGAAGGGAGCGAGCCATGGGCCATTTCATTACCCTGACCGCCGCAGACGGCCATCAATTCTCCGCATGGCGTGCGGCACCTAAGCATCGTCCGGCGCGGGCGGGGCTTGTGCTGGTGCAGGAGATTTTCGGCGTCAACGCCCATATCCGTTCGGTGGCCGAAGCCTTCGCCGCCAAGGATTTCGCCGTCATTGCCCCGGCCCTGTTCGACCGGGTGCGCCGCGACACGGAACTGGGCTACGAGGCCAAGGATATCGCCGAGGGGCGGGAATTGCGCGGGCGGCTGAACTGGGAGGATCCCCTGCGCGACATCGAGGCCGCGCGCCGGCAGATCGCCGCCGAAACCGCCAAGGTCGGCGTCGTCGGCTATTGCTGGGGCGGGTCTCTGTCCTTCCTCTCGGCCTGCCGCCTGGGTTTCGATGCCGCCGTCTGCTATTACGGCGCGCAGATCGCCGATTTCGCCGAGGAAAAGCCGAACTGCCCGGTGATGATGCATTTCGGCGAACGCGATTCCTCCATCCCGGCCGAGGCGCGGGACCGCATCCGCAAGGCCCAGCCCGATGCGGAAATTCACCTTTATGACGCAGGTCACGGCTTCAATTGCGATATGCGTACGGATTATCATCCGCAAAGCGCCGAACTCGCCATGGAGCGGACGCTGAATTTCTTTGAAAGGTATCTGCGCTGATGGGCCAGTTTCATCCGGAAATCACAGACGAACTGCGCGGCTTCATCGAGGCCCAACAGATCTATTTCATCGCTTCCGCACCGACGCAGGGGCGCATCAATGTCTCGCCGCGCGGGCTGGATAGCCTGCGCGTGCTCGATGGGCGGCGGGTGGCCTTGCTCGACCTGACCGGCAGCAGCAACGAGACGGCGGCCCATCTATTGGAAGATGGCCGCATCACGGTCATGTTCTGCGCCTTCTCGGGCGCGCCGCGTATCCTGCGCCTGTATGGCCGGGGCCGCAGCGTGCTGCCGCGTGATGAGGATTGGTCCGAACATTCGGCGCTCTTTCCCGCCTTGCCCGGCATCCGTCAGATCTTTCTCGTCGACGTGGACTCCGTGCAGACCTCCTGCGGCTTCGGCGTCCCGCTTTTCGATTATGTCGGCCAGCGCGACACGCTGCCGCGATGGGCGGAGAAGAAGGGCGCGGAAGGCGTCGAGGATTATTGGCGGGCCAAGAACCGCCGCAGCATCGACGGCCTGCCCACCGGCTTGTTGCCGGAGGAGGAAAAGGCCGAAGGCTGAGCCCTGCAGGGCATGAAAAAAGGCGCCGGATCATCGATCCGGCGCCTTTTTCGTCTGGTCGGAGTGAGAGGATTCGAACCTCCGGCCCCTGCCTCCCGAAGACAGTGCTCTACCAGGCTGAGCTACACTCCGTCAGCGGCGAGGCGTCCTTATAGCTCAAAGGCTGGAGCCCCGCAAAGGAAATTTTTGGGCTTAATAAGCCCGCTCGATACAAAAGTCGACGATGTCGATCATCGCCCGGCGAATGGCGGAATCCGGGAAGATGGAGAGGGCGTTGCGGGCCTCGTCGCCGTATTCGCGGGCGCGGGCGAGCGAGTCGTTGAGGCTGTCGTGGCGGGTCATCAATTCCATGGCGCGGGCCAGATCGTCCTCGTTCTGGTCCAGCGTTTCGAGGCAACGGCGCCAGAAGCTCCGTTCCTCTTCGGTGCCGCGGGCGAAGGCCAGGATGACGGGCAGGGTGATCTTGCCTTCGCGGAAGTCGTCGCCCACCGTCTTGCCTAATTCGGCCTGCTTGGCCGAATAGTCCAGCACGTCGTCCACCAGCTGGAACGCCACGCCCAGATTGCGGCCATAGGCTTCCAGCGCGGCTTCTTCCTCGGCCGGGCGGCCGGCGACGACGGCGCCGATGCGTGCGGCGGCGGCGAACAGCTCGGCGGTCTTCGAGCGGATCACCTCCAGATAGGCTTCCTCGGTGGTCGAGGTGTCGTTGGTGGTGATCAATTGAAGGACTTCGCCCTCGGCGATGATCGACGAGGCGCGGGACAGGATCGCCAGCACTTCCAGCGAGCCGTCCTCGACCATCAATTCGAAGGAGCGCGAGAACAGGAAGTCGCCGACCAGCACGCTGGCCTTGTTGCCCCAGACCGCATTGGCGCTGGCGAGGCCACGCCGCAGGTCGCTTTCGTCGACCACGTCGTCATGCAGCAGGGTGGCGGTATGGATGAATTCCACGCAGGCGGCCAGACGTACATGGCGGTCGTTCTGGATGCCGCACAGCTGGGCGGCGGCCAGGGTCAGCATGGGGCGCAGGCGTTTGCCGCCCGCCGCGATGATATGTCCGGCCAGTTCCGGAATCAGCGCCACGGGGCTATGCATGCGATCGACGATGGTTTGGTTGACCTTCTTCAGGTCGTCTTCCACCAGCGCCGTCAGCGCCTCGAGGCTCGCGGCCTTGCCTTCTTCCTGCCGACTAGCAACCACTGCCACCGTCACACCCACTTTCAAAGAACCTAGGCCTTACGGCCGGGTTCAGTTGCGTCAAGTACCGTCAAGTCTTAAAAGTCTCGCGGCGGCTAGGAAATTAGCCACAGACCGTTCCGGGGACAAGGGCGAATGCGGCAAGAAGACGGCATTAACGAAAATGCACTTCTCGGAGGCAGGCTGCGTCTGTTGCAACCCCGCCTTGGATATCGTGCCGCCATCGATCCGGTTTTTCTTGCCGCCGCCCTTCATTCCCAGCCTGGACAAAGGGTCCTGGACCTGGGCTGCGGCGTCGGGACGGCAGCCCTTTGCCTGCTCGCGCGCCTGCCGGAGAGCCAAGTGACGGGGCTGGAACTGCAGCCCGATCTCGCCGCCCTGGCGCGGGAGAACGCGGCGCTGAACGGCATGGGCAGCCGGTTCACGATCCTCCAGGGCGACCTGCGGGACCCTCCGGCAGGGCTGGAGGCGGGCGGTTTCGACCATGTGATGACCAATCCGCCCTTCGTCGCCGCCGGGCGGGCCCGGCCGTCGCCCAATGCCTGCAAGGCCACCGCCAATATGGAAGGCAGCGCCGACCTGAACGCCTGGACCGCGTTCTGCGCCCGCATGCTGAAACCCAAGGGCAGGCTGACGCTCATCCACCGCGCCGACCGGCTGGATGCGCTGCTGGCCTGCCTGCATGGGCTGAAGCTGGGCGAGGTGGCGGTCTTTCCCCTTTGGCCCAAGGCGGGGCGGGCGGCCAAGCGGGTGATCGTCACCGCCCGCAAAGGGGTCAATGGTCCCTCGACCCTGCTGCCGGGCCTCGTCCTGCATGACGAGGATGGACGTTATTCCGAGGCGGCCGAGGTTGTGCTGCGTCACGGCGGGGGGCTTGAGCCAATGGGTGGATTGGCAAAAAGCTCTCGCCCTCCTACTCTATAGAACCATGGCATTCGACACTCTTCTCGCGCGAGTCGGTCTGGGTAAGTCCCGCCCCCTCGTCAACGTTCTCCGCCTCGCCGGTCCCATCGGCCAGGTCGGAGCCTTCCGCAACGGCCTGACCCTGGCGAGCCTGGCCGGCCTGATCGAACAGGCTTTCCGTCCCAAAGACCTGAAGGCCGTCGCTCTGGCGATCAATTCGCCGGGCGGTTCGCCGGTGCAATCGGCCCTGATCCACCGCCGCATCCGCGCTCTGGCGAAGGAGAAAGGCGTTCCCGTCTTTTCCTTCTGCGAGGATGTCGCGGCCTCGGGCGGCTATTGGCTGGCTTGCGCGGGCGACGAGATCTATGCCGACGAAAGCTCGATCCTCGGCTCCATCGGCGTGATCTCCGCCGGTTTCGGCTTCCACGAAGCCATCGGGCGCATCGGGGTGGAGCGCCGGGTCTATACCCAGGGCACGCGCAAGGGCCTGCTCGATCCCTTCCGTCCGGAAGACCCGGACGACGTGGCGCGCATCGTTGCCCTGCAGGCCGATATCTTCGAAAGCTTCAAGGATCTGGTGCGGACGCGCCGCAACGGTCACCTCAAGGCGCCCGAGGAGGAATTGTTCACCGGCGACATCTGGGCCGGGAAACGGGCGCTGGAACTGGGGCTGATCGACGGGCTGGGGGATATGCGCAGCGTGATGCGCGAGCGTTTCGGCGACAAGGTGCGGCTGAACCTGATCGGCGAGCGCAAGGGCTGGCTGCGCCGCCGTTTCGGCATGACCGCCCCGGAGCCCGCGCAGATCGCCGCCGAGATGCTTTCGGCGGTCGAGGAACGGGCCTTGTGGGGGCGCTACGGGCTGTAGGCGGACGTCCCGCCTGCGGGCAGGGCGTCAATGACCGGCGACGGCTCCCAAGAAAGTGCGTACTTCCCGGCGCAGTGAGATGAACTCGTCGCTCAGGCGCTGGGATGCGGTGCGCGAGCGTTCGGTGGCGTCCGTATTCTCGTTGGCCGCGTTCATTACCTCGGCGATGCTGTCCTCGATGTCGCGGACGCCGATCGCCGCCTCGCTGACATTCCGGGCGATCTCCATGGTCGCGGTCCGCTGCTGTTCGATGGCCGTGGCGATCTCGGCCGAGACGGCGGCCATGCGTTCGATGGTTTGGCGGATGTTGTCCAGCGCCTGGGCCGAGACCCGTGTGGCCTGCTGGATCTCCTCCACCTGCTGGCCGATTTCCGTGGTGGCGCGGGTGGTCTGCTGGGCCAGGGACTTGACCTCGGCGGCGACCACGGCGAAGCCCTTGCCCGCCTCTCCGGCGCGGGCGGCTTCGATGGTGGCGTTCAGCGCCAGCAGATTGGTCTGGCTGGCGATGGCGCCGATCAGGTCCAGCACGCGCCCGATATTCTCGGCCGATCCCGTCAGGCCCGCGACCGCCTGATGGGTGGTCGCGGTCTGCGAAACCGCCAGGCTGGCGACATCGCGGGATTCGTCGACCCGCGTGCCGATCCGGGCGATGCAGGCGCTCAGTTCCTCGGCCGCCGAGGCGACGGCCTGGACATTCGAGGAGGATTGCTCCGAGCTTGCCGCCGCCGTGGTGGAGCGGCTGAGGGTGCGGGAAGCCGCATCGGCGACGCTGGTGATGCAGTGATCCATCTCGCCTGCGGCCAGCTGCAGGTTCTCCACGGCCTGGGCGATATTGGCGTCGAAGGTCTCGATCAGCCCTTCCATCTGCTCCTGGCGCTTGCGCCTCTCCGCGAAGACCGCTTCTTCATAGGCGGAAATCGCCAGTTCCATGTCCAGGAAGACGGCCTTGTTGATGGCCTCGATGACGCCCAGCTGCCGCTTGGGCTGGATCGGATAGGTCTCCCTCGCCAGGCGGACCAGCTTGTTCAGGATGAAGCAATAGCCGCCCATGTACCAGCGCGGCTCCAGTCCGATCTGCTTATGGGCGTGGCCGATGCGCAGGGCGCGCTGGAAATAGGCTTCGTCGAAATTTCCCGAGAAAAGCTGAAGCCAGTGTTCCTTCTGGGCTGCCTTCAGGCGTTCGATATTGTCTGGGCCGCCGATGATCTCGCGGGTTTCCGGCGTGTTCATCATGTGCTGGTAGAAAGCCATGATGATCTGGCCGAGATTCTTTTCGAGGGTTGGTTTGAAGAGCCGAAGAAAGGAGATGCAGCTTTCGTTGATCTGCAGGAAAGCGAGATGCGAAGGGCTGGTATTTTTCATGACCGGCTCTCTTTTGGCTTTGCTGTTCCCGTCAGCATGGCGCAAGGCTGGGGCGGGAGACATATATCGAAAGTTCAGTGCTGCGCGTCATGGTTGCTTGGTGGCGACAACCTCCATTACTGCGTGGCGTAAGCTCCCTCATGGTTCCGTCGCGGCAAGGAAGTTTTCTTAATAGTTGCCGAACCTACCAACCTTAGTAGCCTTGCTTTATGGGGGTTGCATTTTCCGCCTTCATGAGAAAGGCAGTGACGGCATCGCTTGACCCCCCGTCGGGCGGGCGTCATAACTCGATCCATGATTCAGAAAATCCTTCTCACCCTCCTGGTCATCGGCGTGGTCTGGTTCGGCTGGAAATATATCAGCCGGCAGATCGCCGCGCCGAAGAGCCGCCCCCGCGTGTCGGGACGTGAAAAACAGGGGGGACAATCCATGGGAGAGGTGCAGGAGATGGTGAAATGCCGCGCCTGCGATGCCTATGTTCCCAAAGGAGATGCCCTGAATTGTGGGCGGAAGGATTGTCCTTGGTGAATTGGTATGGCTGCCCTTGACCAGGGGCAGGCGCGCCGCTAGGTTGCCGTACATTTTGCAGATCTCCATCGAGCGGCGGATTCAATGGCGCAGACGGGCGCACGGCCAAGCTTCCAATCCCTCATCCTGACTCTCCAGAACTTCTGGGCGGAACAGGGCTGTCTGATCCTTCAACCTTACGACATGGAAGTGGGCGCGGGGACCTTCCACCCGGCAACCACCCTGCGGGCCCTGGGGCCCGATCCATGGAAGGCGGCTTATGTGCAGCCCTCGCGGCGGCCGACAGACGGCCGTTATGGTGAGAATCCCAATCGCCTTCAGCATTATTACCAGTTCCAGGTGCTGCTGAAGCCTTCCCCGGCGAATGCCCAGGAACTCTATCTGGAAAGCCTGAAGCGTCTAGGGATCGATCCCGCGCTGCACGACATCCGTTTCGTCGAGGACGACTGGGAAAGCCCGACCTTGGGCGCCTGGGGTCTGGGCTGGGAAGTCTGGTGCGACGGCATGGAGGTGACGCAGTTCACCTATTTCCAGCAGGTCGGCGGCATCGAATGCGACCCGGTGGCGGTCGAGCTGACCTATGGCCTGGAACGCCTCGCCATGTATATCCAGGGTGTCGAAAACGTCTATGACCTGGATTTCAACGGCCAAGGCGTCACCTATGGGGATGTCTTCCTTCAGGCGGAAAAAGAATATTCCGCCCACAACTTCGAGCATGCCGATACCGAGATGCTGTTGCGCCATTTCAAGGATGCGGAACAGGAATGCCAGGCTTTGCTGGCCGCGAACCTGCCGTTGCCTGCCTATGACCAATGCATCAAGGCCAGCCATCGCTTCAACCTGCTCGATGCGCGCGGGGTTATCTCGGTGACCGAACGCGCCAGCTACATCGCCCGCGTCCGTGCCCTTGCCAAGGCCTGCTGCGAAGGCTGGCTGGCCAACCGCCAGCCCAAGGTGGAGGGCTAAGGACATGGCCGAACTTCTGCTTGAACTCTTCTCGGAAGAGATTCCGGCCCGCATGCAGCAGCGGGCCGGGGAAGACCTGCAGCGCTTGGTGACCGACGGTCTGGCCAAGGCCGGTCTGGAGGCCGGGTCGTCGAAATTCTTCGTCACGCCCCGCCGCCTGACCCTGGTGATCGACGGCCTGCCCGAGGCCACGCCCGACGTCTCGGAAGAGCGCCGCGGCCCCCGTGTCGGCGCCCCCGAGGCCGCCGTCGAGGGCTTCCTGCGCGGTGCCGGCGTCACGCTGGCCGAATGCGAGACGCGCGATACCGGCAAGGGCGAATTCCTGTTCGCCGTCATCCGCAGGCCGGGCCGCGCCACCGCCGAAGTGCTGAAGGAAGTGGTCGAGACCGCGCTGGCCGAGTTCCCCTGGCCGAAATCCATGCGCTGGGGCACCAACAGCGTGCGCTATGTCCGCCCGTTGCAATCCATTCTCTGCCTGTTCGGCGGGACGGTGGTGCCGGTGAGCTTCGGCCCGATTACGGCGGGCGACACCACGCGCGGCCACCGTTTCTTGTCGCCCGAGCCCTTCGCGGTCAAGGATTTCGCCGATTACGCCGCCCGCCTGCGCGGCGCCCATGTCATGCTCGACCAGAACGAGCGCCGCGCCGCCATCGAGGCGGAAGCCGCCAAGCTGGCCGCCGCCGAGGGCTTGACCGTCAAGCCCGACGAGGGCCTGCTGGCCGAGGTGACCGGGCTGGTGGAATGGCCGGTGGTGCTGATGGGCTCCATCGACGAAGCCTTCATGGACGTGCCCGCAGAGGTGCTGATCACCTCCATGCGCTCGCACCAGAAATACTTCTCGACCCTGACCGCCGAGGGCAAGCTGGCCCCGCGCTTCGTGGTCGTCTCGAACATGTCCACCGCCGATGGCGGCAAGGCCGTGGTGGCGGGCAACCAGCGCGTCCTGCGTGCCCGCCTGTCGGATGCCAAGTTCTTCTGGGACACCGACCGCAAGCGCAAGCTGGAAAGCCGCCTGCCCAAGCTGTCGGAACGCATCTTCCACGCCAAGCTGGGCACGCTCGCCGACAAGGTGCAGCGGATGCAGGCCCTGGCCAAGCATCTGGCCGCCGACACCATCGGCGCCGACGTTGCCGACGCCATGCGGGCCGCCTTGCTCGCCAAGGCCGACCTGTCGACCGAGATGGTGGGCGAGTTCCCCGAGCTTCAGGGGATCATGGGCCGCTACTATGCCCGCGAGGACGGCGAGAAGATCGAGATCGCCCAGGCCATCGCCGAGCATTACTCGCCGTTGGGGCCGAACGATTCCTGCCCCAATGCGTCGCTGTCGGTGATCGCGGCCCTGGCCGACAAGGTCGATACCCTGGTCGGCTTCTTCGGCATCGATGAAAAGCCGACGGGGTCGAAGGACCCCTACGCGCTGCGCCGCGCCGCCCTGGGGGTGATCCGCCTGATCACCGAGAACGGCCTGCGGCTGCCGCTCCGGCCCTTCTTCACCTTCGCCCATGCGCAATATGCGGGCACGGACTTCGTCCATAACGGCGAGGCCACCGCCCGCGACCTGCTGGACTTCTTCGCCGACCGCCTGAAGGTGCATTTCCGCGAGCAGGGCGTGCGCCACGATCTGGTCAATGCCGTCTTCGCCCTGGGCGACGAGGACGACTTGGTGCGCCTGCTGGCCCGTGTCGATGCGCTGAAGGACTTCCTGGCCAGCGAGGACGGGGCCAATCTGCTGATCGCCTATCGCCGCGCCGCCAATATCGTGCGCATCGAGGAAAAGAAGGACGGTCAGACCTATGACGGCAAGGCCGATGCCTCCCGCTTCGTCCAGGATGAAGAGCGGGCGCTGTTCGATGCCTTGTCCGCCGTCGGCGCCGAAGTGCAGCCCCTGCTGAGGGAAGAGCGCTTCGCCGAGGCCATGTCCGCCCTGGCGCGTCTGCGCCAGCCGGTGGATGCGTTCTTTGACCGGGTGACGGTCAATACTGAGGACCGCGAGGTCCGTGCAAATCGCCTGCGGCTGCTGGCCCAAATCGGGTCCGCCATGGGAGAGATTGCCAATTTCTCCAAGATCGAGGGTTAGGGGTCATGACGAAGTGGGTCTACAGTTTCGGGGCCGGCACTGCCGAAGGGCGGGCCGATATGCGGAATCTGTTGGGCGGCAAGGGTGCCAACCTGGCGGAGATGAGCAATCTCGGCATTCCGGTTCCTCCCGGCTTTACCATCACCACCGAGGTCTGCACCTATTACTACGATAACGGCAACCAGTATCCCGCCGATCTGGTCGAGCAGGTGAACGAAGCCCTGAAGACGGTGGAAGAGGGCATGGGCGCCAAGTTCGGTGACCTGACCATGCCGCTGCTGGTCTCGGTGCGCTCGGGCGCTCGCGCCTCGATGCCGGGCATGATGGATACCGTGCTGAATCTCGGCCTGAACGACGAGACCGTCGAGGCCCTGGCCAAGGCGTCGAACGACCCGCGTTTCGCTTATGACAGCTATCGCCGCTTCATCCAGATGTATTCGGATGTGGTGCTGGGTGTCGAACATCATCACTTCGAGGAAATCCTCGAGCGTCACAAGGAAGACCGGGGCCTGAACCTGGACACCGAAGTGACCGCCGACGACTGGAAGATGCTGGTCGGCCAGTACAAGGACAAGGTCGCCGAGCAGTTGGGCCGTCCCTTCCCGCAGGACGTCCAGGACCAGCTTTGGGGCGCCATCGGCGCGGTGTTCGGCAGCTGGATGAACCAGCGCGCCATCACCTATCGCCGCCTGCACAACATCCCCGCCAACTGGGGCACCGCCGTCAACGTCCAGGCCATGGTCTTCGGCAATATGGGCAATGACTGCGCCACCGGCGTCTGCTTCACCCGCAATCCCTCGACCGGTGAGAACGAATTCTACGGCGAATATCTCGTCAACGCCCAGGGCGAGGACGTGGTGGCGGGCATCCGCACGCCGCAGCAGCTGACCAAGGCCGCCCGCGAGGCCCAGAGCTCGGACCTGCCCTCGATGGAAGAGTGCATGCCCGAGGTCTTCGCCGAGCTGAACGCCGTGCGCCACAAGCTGGAAGCCCATTACTGCGACATGCAGGACATGGAATTCACGGTTCAGAAGAACAAGCTGTGGATGCTCCAGACCCGTGGCGGCAAGCGCACCGTCAAGGCTGCGCTGAAGATCGCCGTGGACATGGCGCGTGAAGGCCTGATCACCCGCAAGCAGGCGATCATGCGCATTGAGCCGCAGGCGCTGGACCAGCTTCTGCACCCGACCCTCGACCCCAAGGCCAAGCGCGAGATCCTGGCGCGCGGCCTGCCCGCCTCGCCGGGCGCGGCGTCGGGCAAGGTGGTGTTTTCGGCCGAGGATGCCGAGGAATGGGTCGCCAAGGGCGAGAAGGTCGTCCTGGTGCGCATCGAGACCAGCCCCGAAGACATCGGCGGCATGCATGTGGCCCAGGGTATCCTGACCACCCGTGGCGGCATGACCAGCCACGCCGCCGTGGTGGCGCGCGGCATGGGCCGTCCCTGCGTTGCCGGTGCCGGCGACATCCGCGTCGACTACAAGGCCAAGGTCCTGAAGGCTGCGGGCAAGGAAGTCCGCGAAGGTGACGTCATCACCATCGACGGCTCGACGGGCCAGGTGATGCTGGGCGAAGTGCCCACCATCCAGCCCGAACTGACCGGCGACTTCGCTACGCTGATGGAGTGGGTGGACACCATCCGTAACCTGCGCGTCCGCACCAATGCGGAAACGCCGCTGGACGCCCAGACCGCGCGCAAGTTCGGTGCCGAAGGCATCGGCCTGTGCCGCACCGAGCACATGTTCTTCGATCCGCAGCGCATCATCTCGATGCGCGAGATGATCCTGGCCGGTGACGAGAAGGGCCGCCGCGCCGCTTTGGCCAAGCTGCTGCCCTATCAGCGCCAGGACTTCATCGACCTGTTCGAGATCATGCAGGGCCTGCCGGTTACGGTGCGCCTGCTCGACCCGCCGCTGCACGAATTCCTGCCGCACACCGAAGCCGAAATGGCTGATGTGGCGCGTGAATCCGGCATCGACGTGGCGACCATCAAGGCGCGCGCCGAGCAGTTGCATGAATCCAACCCGATGCTGGGCCATCGCGGCTGCCGCCTGGGCATCACCTATCCCGAAATCTACGAGATGCAGGCCCAGGCCATCTTCGAGGCCGCCGTCGAGGTTTCGCGCCGCACCGGCAAGACCGTGACGCCCGAGATCATGATCCCGCTGGTCGGCACCAAGAAGGAACTGGACCTGCTGAAGGAAGCCATCGACAGGGTGGCCGAAGAGGTCTTCACCGCCAGCAAGTACCGCCTGGACTATCTGGTCGGCACCATGATCGAACTGCCGCGCGCCGCCCTGCGTGCCGGCCAGATCGCGGAATCGGCCGAATTCTTCAGCTTCGGCACCAACGACCTGACCCAGACCACCTTCGGCATGTCGCGCGACGACGCCGGCAGCTTCGTCGAGGTCTATCGCCAGAAGGGTATTTATGAAAACGATCCCTTCGCGACGCTGGACCGCGACGGCGTGGGCGAGCTGATCGCCATCGCCGCCGAACGCGGCCGCCAGACCCGCCCGAACATCAAGCTGGGCATCTGCGGCGAACATGGCGGCGACCCGGCCTCCATCGCCTTCTGCCAAAAGGTAGGCCTGGATTACGTCTCCTGCTCGCCCTACCGCGTGCCGATCGCCCGCCTCGCGGCGGCGCAGGCCGCTTTGGGTGCCGGTGCCGAAAGCCTGGCGTAAAAAGAGGGGAAGGGCGGTGCTGCAAGGCGCCGCCCTTTTTCTGTGCGGATGCCGTGCAGGCCCGTCAGAGTTTGTTTATCGTCATGCCCGCGAAAGCGGGCATCCATGTCGCCGCAGCTTCCTTTGGGGCATATGGACTCCCGCTTTCGCGGGAGTGACGGAACAGGGAAAGGGATCAAAGGGCCTGAGGCCCTTTGCGGGTGCAGGGCAGGGCCCTGCGGCAAGAGATGAAGCAAGAAGCCGATGATCACGCTTGACGATATCAGGGCCGGCGGCAAGGCCCAGTTGGCCCGGGCGCTGGCGCGGATCGAGGCGGCGCCGGATGCGCCCGATGTGGTTGCGCTGCTGACCCAGGCCTATGAAGCGCCCGTCGCCCGCGTGGTGGGCATGACCGGCCCGCCCGGCGTGGGCAAGTCGACGCTGATGAATGCGCTGATCGGCGGATGGCGCGGGCAGGGGCGCCGGGTCGGCTGCATCGCCGTCGATCCCTCCTCGCGCCGTTCGGGCGGGGCCTTACTGGGGGACCGCACGCGCCTTGCCACCGATCCCGAGGACCAGGACATCTTCGTCCGTTCCATGGCCGCGCGCGACCGCCTGGGCGGCTTGGCGGCGCTGACGGTGTCCTCGATGGTGCTGATGCGCGCCTTGTTCGACGTGGTGCTGATCGAGACGGTCGGGGTGGGCCAGTCCGAGACCGATGTGGTGGGCGTGGCCGACACGGTGCTGTTCTGTGTCCAGCCCGGTTCGGGGGATTCGCTGCAATTCATGAAGGCGGGCATCGCCGAGATCCCCCATGTCGTCGTGGTGACCAAGGCCGATATGGGCCCGGCGGCCAACCGGGCGCGGGCGGATGTGAAGGGGGCGCTGTCCCTGGCCGATCATCGCGATGGCTGGGACATTCCGGTGCTGCTGGTTTCGTCCCTGCGCAAGGAAGGCGTGGACGAGCTGTTGCAAGTCATCGACCGCCACCATGACTGGATGAACCAAGCGGGCCGCCTGCAGGCGGCCCGCCATGCTCAGGCCGAAAGTTGGCTGGAAGAGGCGGTGCGCGAACGCTTCGGGCGCGAAGGCGTGCGTCGGGCGGGCGATCTGCGTCTTGCCCCCGATGAAAGCCCCTTTGGCCGTCTGGCGGCCGTTACCGAAAGACTGTCCGCATGATCCCCTACGATCCCGATTGCGTTTTCTGCCGCATCGTTTCGGGCCATATCCCAGCCTTCCGCATCGCCGAGGACGAGCGTTGCTTGGCCTTCATGGACATCAATCCGGCCAATCCCGGTCATGCACTGGTGATCCCCAAGCTGCACGCGCCCAATCTCTTCCTGCTGCCGGCTTCCAGCCTGTCGGCGACGGTCCTCATGGCCCAGCGCGTCGCCAAGGCGGTGCGCCAGGTGGTCGCGCCCGACGGCCTGAACCTCGTCCAGGCCAATGGCCCCGGCGCAGGCCAGACGGTGGAACATTTCCATATCCACGTCCTGCCGCGCTTCCAGAGGGACAATCTGAAGATGGCCTGGACGGCCGAGCCGGGGGATTTCTCGCAAATCCAGGCTTTGGCCGACCGGCTTGCGGCGGTCTTGAAGTAGGTTTCGGGGACCGGCGGCTCTAACAGGATGTAGAAAAAACCTCGTCATTCCCGCGAAAGCGGGAATCCATGCATCCACATCTTGCGGCGAGCCCTCAGCATTGCCCCAACTTGGATCCCCGCTTTCGCGGGGATGACGGGAAAGTGGGAGCTATGGATGTTTTTCCGCAGCCTGCTAACGCTTCCGACCATGCCGCCGCGCCGGGGGGAGTGTTCCCGCGTTCAGAGGGGGCTAAACCTCTGCTCTTCTTGTCCGTCTCTCGGTTCTGCCCGATCTTTGGAACGGGGCGAAACTTTTTCGCTTCCTCTTTCTCCCTTCGGGCCGGAGACCGCGATGCAAGACAAGCCTTCCCACGAATTCCTGGAATTGTCGGAACATTATCCCGCCACCAATGCCGGGCCCTTCGAGGTGGTGGCGACGATCCTGGGCATGCACCGCTCCTGCCTGGATGCCGAGGACAAGGCCGCCACCCTGGCCAAGTCGCTGCGGGATGCCGGGATCTCCTGCATGATCGAGATCCGCGACCGGGCCACCGGCGATTGCCGCCGCGAGGAAATGGTGCTGGGGGTCAGGAAGGAATAGAGCCTTCCTCCGCTGCCCGGCGGCGGGCTTCGTCCTCGCGCATGCGCTGGCGGATCCACAGGACGAAGCCGATCTTGAGGGCGAGGGCGATCGCCACCAGCCCGGCGATGATGGCGATCTCGCTGCCCATCAGAAATTGGCCCAATCGGGCTTGTGCGGCGTCACGCGGGCCTCGCCGGCGGTGAAGATTCCGTCCTTGTCCAGATATTCCAGGCGGATGATGGCAAGGCCCAGCGAACCGGCGGAAGACCGCATCTCTCCGGCCTCGGCCTCGCCGAACAGGATGGGTGTGCCCGGGGCGGGGGCGGGGCCGTCGATCTCGACCGGCATCAGGCGCTTCTTGATCAGGCCGCGATACTTGGTGCGGGCCGTCAGTTCCTGGCCCATGTAGCAGCCCTTCTTCCAGTCCACGCCGTTCAGTTCGTCGAAGCCGTTCTCCAGCAGGATGGCCTTCTCGATCACCATGTCGCGGCTGCCGTCGGGCAGGCCCAGGCGGAGGCGCAGGCGGTCCCACTCGTCCAGTTCGGCGCGGGCGAAGCCGGCCTGTTCAAGCGATGCGGCGGCACTGTCGCCGGGCAGGAGCACCCGTGCGCCCGCAGCGGCCAGACGCGGATCGGTGAAGGCCGCGGCACCTTCGATCTTGGCGGCCGCGGCTTCGGCCCCTTCGCCCAGCAGGGCGGCCACCGCCAGATCGGGACGGACTTCGATCACCACCTTCGAACGCAGCTTGTACATGGACAGGCGGCGGCGCAGATCGTCCAGCCGCTCGGCCTCGCCCTCCAGCAGCAGGGTGTCGCCTTGCTCGATGATGAAGAATTCATGCAGGAATTTGCCCTGCGGCGTCAGGAAGGCGGCATGGATGGCGCGGTCGGGGGCGACCTTGGTGACGTCGTTGGAGACCAGGCCTTGCAGGAAGGTCCGTCGGTCCTCGCCCGACAGGCTCAGGACACCGCGATGGGGAAGAAGCACATAGCGCAAATCGGACATGGGACAGCGTCCTAAAGATAAAAGCCGGAACCGCTCCAAAAGGTGGGGCAAACATTGCCTTCTGGCAAGGGCGCTTGGCAGAGGCGGCGCGGGCCCGTACACTGCCGCCCGCCGACCGACCAAGGCCCAGCATGCATATCACCCTGATCGACGATTCCGTTCCCTTCGATGGCCATACTCCGGCGACCCGTCCCCTGGGCGGGGCGGAGAAATGCTTCGCCAGCCTGGCCAGCGCTCTGGCGAAACGGGGGCATGACGTTCATGTCTACAACCGCTGCCGCTTTTCCATCGCCATCGACGGGGCGCAATGGTGGCGCTGGGACGAGGCGCGGCCGTTGCGCACCGATGTCCTGATCGCCTTCCGCAAGCCGGAATTGCTGCGCGAGGTGCCGGGCGCGGCCAAGCGGCTGTTGTGGCTGACCCAACCCGCCAGCCTGTTCGACAGTCCGCAGACGCGGGCCTTGCTGGACGAGTTCAAGCCTGCCCTGGCCTTTATCGCCAAGGCCCAGGCGGAAGGCTGGACCTACAATCCCTCGCGCATCGCCCGCGTCATCGCGCCGGGCCTGCGCTATGACTATCTGGACGAGGCACCCAACGACCCGGCGGGCAAGCGGGCCATCGTCACCACCCATCCGCTGCATGGGTTGGAGGCCGTGCTGGACCTGTGGACCGGCCGCATCCGCCCCGAATTGCCCGATGCCGAACTGCATGTCTATTCCGCCGGCCTCGCCCGCGCCGTGGAGGGCGGTGGAGTGCCCGAGGCCCTGGAAAGCGTCTTCGGCAAGGTGCTGGCGGCCCAGCAAAGCGGCGGCGTCATGATCCAGCAGCCGCAAGGCGACGTGGTCATGGCCGAGGCCTATCGCCGCGCCCGTCTGCACCTCTATCCCGGCCATGCGCAGGACATGGGCTGTTTCACCCTGATGGAAAGCCAGGCCTGCGGGGTGCCCGCTTTGTGCCGTTCACTGGGGGCGGTGCGCGAGCGGGTGATCGACGGCCAGACCGGCTATGTCGTTCCCGACGACGACGCCTTCGTCAACCTGGCCCTGCACATGCTGGGGGACGAGGATGCCTTCTGGAGCATGAACCGCGAGGCCCGACTGCATCAGACGGGACGAAGCTGGAGCCATGTCGCCGCCGATTTCGAAGCCCTGATCGCCGAGGTCGTGTAGATATGCGAGTCCTTCAGGCCATGGCCGGTGCCGCTCATGGCGGAGCCGAGGCCTTTTTCGAACGCCTGTCCGTCGGACTGGCGCGTGCAGGACTTGAACAGCGTGTCCTGATCCGCCGCAATGCCGAGCGGGCACAAAGGCTGCGCGGCCAGGGCGTGAACGTGGTCGAGTTGCCGTTCGGCGGCCTGTTCGATTTTGCCACGCCGCTGGGCTTCCGCCGCCAGATTTCCTCGTTCAGGCCGCAAGTGGTCCTGACCTGGATGAACCGGGCGACCCGCTTCTGCCCCAAGGGCGGCGGGCGTTATGTCCATGCGGCGCGGCTCGGCGGCTATTACGACCTGAAATATTACCGGGCCTGCGACCACCTGATCGGCAACACGCCTGATATCGTCGCCTGGCTGGTCGGCCAGGGTTGGCCGCCGGAACGCGCCACCTATCTGCCCAATTTCGCCGATGCCCGGCCGGGCAAGCCCTTGCCGCGCGATTCCTTTTCCACCCCGCCCGAGGCCAAGCGCGTCTTCGCCTTGGGCCGTCTGCACCAGAACAAGGCCTTCGATGTCCTGCTGAAGGCCATGCCCGGTCTGCCGGGCGTATATCTGTGGCTGGCGGGCGAGGGGCCGCTGCGGGCGGAGCTGGAAAAGCTGGCCGCCGAGCTGGGGGTGGTCGACCGGGTGCGCTTCCTGGGCTGGCGCGACGATGCCGGTGATCTTTATGTGTCGGCAGATGCCTTCGTCTGTCCGTCGCGGCACGAGCCCCTGGGTAATGTGGTGATCGAGGCCTGGGCCCAGGGCAGGCCGGTCGTGGCGGCGGCGTCGCAGGGGCCGAGCCAGTTGATTGAGGATGGCCGGACGGGCCTGCTGACGCGCGTCGACGACGCGGCGGCACTGGCCCAGGCCATCGGCAAGGTGCTGGAAGACCCGGCCCTCGCCGCGGCCTTGGGAGAGGCGGGCAGGCAGGCCTATCACGCGCAATTCGCCGAACAGGCGGTCGTGGCACGCTATCTGGACTTCTTCGAACAGGTTTCTCAAGGCTTGGAGCGGCGCTGATGTGCGGCATAGCGGGGTTCATGGCGCTGGACGGCAAGCCGGTGGCCGAGGGAACGGCCGGTTCCCTGGCCCAGGCCCTGGGGCATCGCGGGCCGGATGGGCAGGGCAGCCATGTTAACGGCGATGTGGTGCTGGTCCATACGCGGCTGGCGATCATCGATCTGGAGACCGGCGACCAGCCTTTCCTGGCCGAGGACGGCACCGCCCTGGTGGCCAATGGCGAGATCTACAACGATCCGGAATTGCGCGCGTCGCTGCCGGACATCCGCTTCCGCAGCCGTTCGGATTGCGAGCCGCCTTTGCATCTTTACCGGCGCGCGGGGCCGGATTTCGTTTCGCGCCTGCGCGGCATGTATGCCTTGGCCTTGCATGACGTGCCGCAAGGGCGGCTGATCCTGGCCCGCGATCCCTTCGGCATCAAGCCGCTTTACTATGCCGAGACCCCCGCCGGTTTCGCCTTCGCCTCCGAACCCCAGGCGCTGCTGCGTTCCGGCCTGGTGGAGCCGCGCCTGCGCCGGGACAAGCTGGGGGAATTGCTGCAACTGCAATTCACCACCGGGCCCGACAGCATTTTCGACTCCATCCGGCGCGTCCTGCCCGGGGAAACCATCGTGGTCGAGAAGGGCAGGGTGGTGGCCCGCCGCCGTCTCGACGCCTTGCCGCCCGGCGTCCCGGAAGAGATCGGCGAGGCCGAAGCCCTGCGCCGCTTCGACACGATCCTCACGGACTCGGTCGGGCATCACCAGCGCGCCGACGTTCCCTATGGCATGTTCCTGTCGGGCGGGATCGATTCCTCGGTGCTGCTGGCGCTGATGGCGCGGCTCAATCCGACACCGGTTCTGGCCTATACCGCCGGTTTTTCTGGCACTGCCGCCCATGACGAGCGCGACCATGCGCGGGAACTGGCGCGCATCACCGGGGCGCGGCATGTGGAAGTGGATTTCGGGGAAAGGGATTTCTGGACCCTGCTGCCCCAGGTTGCCGCCGCTCTGGACGATCCCGCCGCCGATTATGCCACTCTGCCGACCTTCAAGCTGGCGCAGGTCGCCCGCCAGGACGTCAAGGTGGTGCTGAGCGGCGAGGGCGGGGACGAATTGTTCGGCGGCTATGGCCGCTATCGTTCGGCAATCCGTCCCTGGCCGCTGGCCCGGCGGATGCGCCGCCGTGGCACCTTCGACGGGCTGGACGTCCTGCGCGAGGCGCCGAGGGGCTGGCGGGACGGCATCGCCGCCGCCGAACGGGCACAGGCGGAGACCGGGCGTTCCCGCCTCCAAGCCGTGCAGGCGGTGGATTGCGCCGACTGGCTGCCCAATGATCTGCTGATCAAGCTGGACCGCTGCCTGATGGCCCATGGGGTCGAGGGACGTGTGCCGTTCCTGGACCTGGAGGTGGCCCGATTCGCCTTCCGGCTGCCGGATCGCTTGAAACTGCAGGGCAAGCTCGGCAAATGGATCGTCAGGAAATGGTTGGAGACGGCTCTGCCGGAGGCCAAGCCCTTTTCGCGCAAGCGCGGCTTCACCGTGCCGGTCGGGGAGTGGATCGCCGCGCGGCCCGAATTGGGGCCGTTGCTGGCGTCGCAGCCCGCCATTGCCGAGATCTGCAAGCCGGGCCGGGTCGAGGCGCTGTGCCAGGAGGCGGCGGGCAAGACAGGTTTCGCCGCCTGGAGTTTGCTGTTCTATGCCCTGTGGCATCGGCATCATGTGGAAGGGCGGCCCGGCGGCGGCGACGTGTTCGACGCCTTGGCCGCACGCTAACGAGAGGGAACATCATGGCAGACAGTTTCGACCTGGTTCTGCGGGGCGGCACCGTCGTCCTGCCCGGTGTCACCACCATCACCGATATCGGCGTGCGCGCCGGGCGCATTGCCGCCATCGGTGACCTGGGCTCGGCCAAGGCCGCGGATGTGTTCGACGCCAAGGGCCTGCATGTGCTGCCCGGCGTGATCGACACGCAGGTCCATTTCCGCGAGCCGGGCCTCGAACACAAGGAGGATCTGGCGACGGGCACGGCGGCTGCGGCCCTGGGCGGCGTGGTCGCGGTCTTCGAGATGCCCAATACCAAGCCCAGCACCACCACCCGCGAGGCCTTGCAGGAAAAGTTCGACCGCGCGCGGGGGCGGGCCTGGGTGGACCATGCCTTCTTCATCGGCGCGGCGGGCGACAATGTGGAGGCCCTGGCCGAGATCGAGCGGATGCCCGGCTGCGCCGGCATCAAGGTCTTCATGGGCAGCTCCACCGGCAGCCTGCTGGTCGAGAATGACGAGCAGATCGCCGCCGTGCTGAAGAGTGGCTTCCGCCGCATCGCCGTCCATTGCGAGGACGAGCCGCGTCTGAAGGAACGCTGGCATCTGGTGGAGAAGGGCGCGGACCCGGCCATGCATCCGGTCTGGCGCGACGAGATGACGGCCCTGCGCGCCACCACCCGCCTTGTCACCTTGGCCGAGAAGATCGGGCGGCGCGTCCATGTGCTGCATGTGACCACCGCCGAGGAAATGGAATATCTGGCCGGGCATAAGGAACTGGCGACGGTCGAGACCACGCCCCAGCACCTGACCCTGGCCGCGCCGGAATGCTATGAACGCCTGGGCACGCTGGCCCAGATGAACCCGCCGATCCGCGAGGCCCGCCACCGCGAGGCGCTGTGGAAGGCCATCGCCGACGGCGTGGTCGATGTGCTGGGCTCGGACCACGCGCCCCACACCCTGGAAGAGAAGGCCAAGCCCTATCCGCAAAGCCCCTCAGGCATGACCGGCGTGCAGACGCTGGTGCCCTTGATGCTCAATCACGTCAACGAAGGGCGCCTGACGCTGGAACGCTTCGTCGACCTGACCAGCGCCGGTCCGCAGCGCATCTACAATATCGCTGGCAAGGGCCGCATCGCCCTGGGCTATGACGCCGACTTCACCGTCGTCGACATGAAGGCCCAGCGCACCATCACCAATATGTGGATCGCCAGCCGCAGCGGCTGGACGCCCTTTGACGGCATGAAGGTTACCGGCTGGCCCAAGGCCACCATCATCCGGGGGCGTCGGGTGATGTTCGAGGACCAGTTGGTCGGCGATGCCGCAGGCCAGCCCGTGCGCTTCCAGGAAAGCCGGGTCGAGGGCTGAGGCCTGGGCCATGGGGCAGGGGCCTAAGATATAGGCCCTGTGGCCTGATTGGAGCGCGGGAGGAGAAGCCCTAAATCTGCTTCATGCTCTCCTCCTCTCTTCCGCTGAGCGCCGCCGGGTTGGTCCTTCTGGGCCTGCTCGGCGGTTGCGGAGGCGCACCGGAACCGAAACAGGCGCAGCTTTGCTGCTACCGCAGCTTGGCTGGACCGGATTGCTACGCCCAGCCCCTGGCGCGCGACCGCGAGAGGCTGATCGGCTGCACCCAGGAAATTCCCGGCAAGCCCAGCTTCGGCACGCCTGCCGCCGTCGTTCCGGCTATGCCCATGCCCCCCGACCAGCCCGGCACGCCGGTCGAGGAAGCCCATCGGCGCATTTCCCGATAACAGATCCCAAGGTTAGCGCGTCTGCATCAGGCGGCCTTTTTCCGTGACCAGGATGCAGGCCAGTGCGCCCAGGCCCAGGGCGGCAAAGCCCAACAGCAAGGGTCGGACGGTCCCGTCGAAGGACTGGCCGATGGCCCAGCCGAAGAAGGCCCCGGCGGCGGTGGTATAGAAGCCGATCACCGACGAGGCCATGCCGGCCACATGCCCCAGCTTTTCCATGGCGAGCGCGTTGAAGTTCGACACCACCAGGCCGAAGCAGTAGAAGGACGCGGCCAGGAAGACGACCAGCGCGATCAGCGGCGGATGCTGCGGAAAGCCGAAAGCCAGCATCACGGCCGAAGCCAGCACATAGCCGAGCAGCGCCGTATGGGAAACGCGCCGCATCCCGATCCGGCCGACGAGCTTGGCATTGGTGAAGGAGGACAGGGCCATCAAGGCGGCGATCCCCCCGAACACGAAGGGGAACATCTCGTCCAGGCCGTAGACATCGACGAAGACCTGCTGGGCCGTGCCGATATAGCTCATCAGGCTACCGAACATGAAGCCCAGTGCCAGCGTATAGCCCAGCGCTACCCGGTTGCGGATGACGGTGCCGAAGGTATGCGTCAGGCTGGCGAAGGAGAGGGGGATGCGGTCCTCGCGGGGGCGGGTTTCCGGCAGGCGCAGGGCCACCCAGGCCAGCGCCAGGACGGCGGCGGCGACCAGGACGGCGAAGATCCAATGCCACGATCCCAGGCGGATCACCCCTTCGCCCAGCAGGGGGGCGATGACGGGCACGGTGATGAAGACCATCATCACGAAGGACATGACGCGGGCCATGTCGCGCCCGGCAAAGCGGTCGCGGACGATGGCCGTCGAAACCACGCGGGGCGAAGCGGCGCCGAAGCCCTGCAAGGCGCGGGCGGCCAGCAAGGTCCAGAAGCTGGGGGCCAGGGCGGCGGCCAGCGAGGCGATGCCGAAGATCGCCAGGCCGATCAGCAGGATCGGCTTGCGGCCGAAACGGTCGGAAAGCGGGCCGTGGAAAGGCTGGCCCAGGGCGAATCCGGCCAGATAGGCAGTGATGACCAACTGCTGGTCATTGGCCGAGGTGACCGCATAGCTGGCGGTGATATTGGGCAGGGCCACCAGCATGATGTCGATGGAAAGGGCCGTCAGTCCCATGAGCAAGGCCATGAGAGTAACGAATTCCGCAAAGCCGACGCTGCGGACGGGAGAAGATGCTGTGTCTTTCATGCGCAGACTATGGGGCTGGGATGTGACGGTGGCAAGTTGCTCCAGTGCAAGGCTGACCCGCGCTGGATAGAAGAATGGGAGACGAAAAAAACCCCGCCAGGATAGGCGGGGTTTGATCATCCGCAACAGGGAAGGCGATCAGGATCCCCACCAATAGACCCAGATGAACAGGAAGATCCAGACCACGTCCACGAAATGCCAGTACCAGGCGGCGGCTTCGAAGCCGACATGGTGCTTTTCGTTGAAATGACCGCGCATGGCGCGCAGCAGGTTCACGGCCAGGAAGACCACGCCGACGAAGACGTGAAAGCCGTGGAAGCCGGTGGCCATGTAGAAGACCGACGGATAGATGCCGTCCGAGAAGCCGAAAGTGGTGTGGCCGTATTCCAGCATCTGCAGGGCCAGGAAGACCACGCCCAGGAATACCGTCAAAGCCAGCGCGCGGATCATGTCGCGCCGGTTGTTGTGCAGCAGGGAGTGATGCGCCCAGTTCAGCGTCAGGCCGGAGGACAGCAGGATCAGGGTGTTGAGGAAAGGCAGGTCCCAGGGCGACAGTGTCTCGATGCCTTCGGGCGGCCAGGCCTCGACAGTGGGGCTGACGCCCAGCGAGGCGTTGAAGAAGGCCCAGAAGAAGGCGACGAAGAACATGGCCTCGGAGGCGATGAACAGCATCATGCCCACGCGCAGGCCGTGCTGGACCACGGGCGTATGGGCCTTGTCGCGCACCGCCTCGAGGATGACGTCGCGCCACCAGCCGAACATGCAGGCGATCACCAGGGCGCCGCCGACCAGCAGGACTTCCCAGCCCTGGCCGTGCATCAGGCGGACCAGCCCGAAGGCCAGCACCAGCGTGGCGATCGAACTCAGGAAAGGCCAGGGGCTGGGATTGACCAGGTGAAAGGGGTGTTTGGGCCCGTCATGATGATGGTGGGCCGTCTGGGTTTCGCTCATGACCGTCGACCTCCGTTGGAATCGGTTTCCCCGTTATCGTTGACATTGGCGTTTTGCGCTGCGGCGCCAGATTGGTCCTGAGCGCGGAAGAAGGTATAGGACAGGGTGATGGTGGTCACTTCGTTGACGTAGCGATCCTCGGCCAGGGCCGGATCGACGAAGAAGCTGACCGGCATCTGGATGCTTTCGCCGGGTTGCAGAACCTGTTCGGTGAAGCAGAAGCATTCGACCTTGTTGAAATAGATCCCGGCCTTCATGGGCGTGACGTTGAAGGTCGCCGTCCCCACCACCGGCTCGTCACCGGTATTGGTGGCCGTATAGAAGGCCAGGCCGCTTTCCCCCAATCGCACATCCATGCTGCGCTGGTCGGGGGAGAAGCGCCATTCCAGATCGGGCATGGTGTTGGAATCGAAACGGATGGTCATGATCCGATCCGAGACCACCTCGCCGGTGGAGGCGGCGACACGCGGGGTGCCGCCGTAGCCGGTCACGCGGCAGAACAGGTCGTAGAGCGGGACCGAGGCAACCACCAACCCAACCATGGCCGCGACGGCGGCCAGCGAAGCCAGAACGGTGCGTCTGATCTTGTCGGGCTGAGACATCCGTTACTCCCTTGGCTGGGGTTATTCGGCTGGCCTGGACGACGGCACACGTTCGCCGAAATTGGGGATTTCCTCGAAATTGTGCAGCGGCGGCGGCGAACTGACCGTCCATTCCAGGGTGTTCGCCCCCGGACCCCAGGGATTGGCCGGGGCGCGTTCGCCCGCTACCAGGGTGCGCCACACCACCACCAGGAAGACCAGGGTGGCGAAGCCGGCGATGAAGGCGCCGATCGAGGAGACCATGTTCCAGCCGGCAAAGGCGTCCGGATAGTCGGGAATGCGCCGAGGCATGCCCGCCAAGCCCAGGAAATGCTGCGGGAAGAAGGCCAGGTTGACGCCGATGAAGGTCAGCCAGAAATGGATCTTGCCCAGGGTTTCGGGATATTGCCGCCCCGACATCTTGCCGATCCAGTAATAGAAACCGGCGAAGATCGCGTAGACGGCGCCCAGGCTGAGCACGTAGTGGAAATGCGCCACCACGTAATAGGTGTCGTGCAGCGCCACGGTCACCGGGGCATTCGCCAGCACGACGCCGGTGACGCCGCCCACGGTGAACAGGAAGACGAAGGCGATGGCCCACAGCATGGGCAGCTTGAACTCGATCGAGCCGCCCCACATGGTGGCGATCCAGCTGAACACCTTGATGCCCGTCGGCACGGCGATGATCATGGTCGCGGCCAGGAAGTAGGCGCGCGTATTCACGCTGAGGCCCACCGTGAACATGTGGTGCGCCCAGACCACGAAGCCGATGACCCCGATGGCGACCATGGCATAGGCCATGCCCAGATAGCCGAAGACCGGCTTGCGCGAGAAGGTCGAGATCACATGGCTGATGATGCCGAAGGCCGGCAGGATCATGATGTAGACCTCGGGATGGCCGAAGAACCAGAACAGGTGCTGGTACAGGATCGGGTCGCCGCCGCCCGAGGGGTCGAAGAAGGTGGTGCCGAAATTGCGGTCGGTCAGCAGCATGGTCAGCGCGCCCGCCAGTACCGGCACGGCCAGCAGCAGCAGGACCGAGGTCACCAGCATGGCCCAGGCGAAGAGCGGCATGCGGTGCATGGTCATGCCCGGGGCGCGCATGTTCAGGATGGTGGTGATGAAGTTGATGGCGCCCAGGATCGAGGACACCCCGGCGATATGCAGCGACAGGATGACGTAATCCACCGCCGCGTCCGGATGCCCCATGGTCGAGAGCGGCGGATAGAGCGTCCATCCGGTGCCCGGCCCCATGCCGGTGATGGCGGCCATGATCATCAGCAGGAAGGCCGGAGGCAGCAGCCAGAAGCTGATGTTGTTCATGCGCGGGAAGGCCATGTCCGGTGCGCCGATCATCAGCGGCAGGAACCAGTTGCCGAAACCGCCGATCAAGGCGGGCATCACCACAAAGAAGACCATGATCGCGCCATGGGCGGTGATGATGGCGTTGTAGAGCTGGTAATCGCCCCCGATCCAGCTCTCGGCCGGAGACATCAGCTCCAGGCGCAGCAGCATGGACAGGCCGCCGCCGACCAGGCCGGTGAAGATCGAGAAGATGATGTAAAGGGTGCCGATATCCTTGTGGTTGGTGGACAGCACCCAGCGGCGCCAGCCGGAGGGTGCTTCGTGGTCATGTCCACCGGCATGGCCCGGCGCGGTTTGTACGGTCATCTTACGGCCTCCCTCACTGCTGGCTCGTCTCTGCCCGGGCGATCTGCGGCCCGTCCGGCTTCTTGTTCAGCGCGAATTGTTCCTGAGCCTCTTCCAGCCACGCCTGGAATTCCTCGGGCGGCACCGCCCGGATCATGATCGGCATGAAGGCGTGATTGATGCCGCACAGCTCGTAGCATTGGCCGTAGAAGGTGCCGGGACGGGTGATCCGCACCCAGGTCTCGTTCAGGCGCCCCGGAACCGTGTCGGTCTTCAGCCCCAGGGACGGAATACCCCAGCTATGGATCACGTCCGAGGCGGTGAGGTGGATGCGGATATTGGTGTCGGTGGGCAGCACGACCACGTTGTCGGTGGTCAACTGGCGAAGCTGGTCGGGCTGCAGTTCCTCGTCGGGAACCATGATCGCGTCGAAGCCGATCTCGTAATCGGGATATTCGTAGGACCAGTACCATTGATGGCCGGTGACCTTCAGGGTCATGTCGGCTTCTTCGGTGCGGTCCATGAAATAGAGCAAACGAAAGGACGGAACCGCGATGGCCAGCAGCAGCAGGACCGGCACCGTCGTCCAAGCAATTTCCAGTACCGTATTATGCGACCATTTCGCCGGTTCTGGATTGCGGCTGGCCCGGAAGCGCCAGACGGCATAGCCCACAAGCGCCATCACCAGCAGCACAATGCCCAATACGATGACATTGAGCAGATTGTTAAGCTGGCTGATCCGTTCCATGGTCGGCGATGCCGGTTCCTGCATTCCCATCTGCCAGGGAACGGGGAAGCCGTCGGCCATCGCCGTGTCGGGCATTGCCAGGATGGACGCGGCCAGAAAAGCCGCCAGCATAAATACCTTTGTGGCGTTCATCGCTCACCCCCTGCTTCGGCCTTTAGGCGCGTGAGAGCGTTGGCCGCAAGACAAAACCGTCGCGTGGCGAGAATATCTCCCCATCGCAGCGGTAGAGGCTCGCGGCGCTTCTTCTTATCAACCTGACGATTTGGTGGCTCCGTCGCCGGTTACAATATCCCGTACCAGAAACTTATTTTCTGTGTGGATATCCCTATTTTCCAGGGTGCCCCATCCATTTGCGCCGAAGGTGCCGGGAAATCAGCAAAAATGGGTTAGGCCGAATGGCCGGGCAGGCCTTGCGGAGGAGTGAAAAATTTTTTCTCCCGCACCAATAGGGGGTGGCTGGAGCCGCCGTCATTGACCGGGCGGAGGAGGGCGCAGACATTCCTAACCATGGCTTCTCCCCCGGTTGTTCCGGCTTGGTTGTTCTGGAAGACACCCATGACGCTGCTTTCCGCTCCTGCGCTTGCCGCCGCCTTGGTGACGTCTCTTCTGGCCGCGGGGGTCCAGGCACGCGAAGCCCCGGAGGATTACGTCCAGTGGGCGGAGCAGGCCTTGGCCCGGCCGCCGGACGGGATGCGCATCGTCGAAAGCCTGGAAGCGCGCGTGCTGGACCTGACCAATCAGCAGCGGCGCGGGGAAGGGACGGCGGAGGCCGGGGAACTGGCGCCCGATGAAGGATTGCGGCGGGTCGCCCGCGCCCATGCCCTGGACATGCTGGAACGCGATTTCTTCGCCCATCACGATCCCTCGGGGCGTGGGCCGGACGAACGGGTAGCCCTGCTCGATCGCCGTTTCATCGGCGGCAGTGGCGAGAACCTGTTCCAGGCGGTCGGCAGCTTCGACGCAGAGTCAGAACGGATCGCCGCCACCGTGGTCGAGGGGCTGATGGAAAGCCCGGGCCACCGGCGCAACATGCTGGATCCGGAATTCACCCTGCTGGGCGTGGGGGCCGCCACGGCGGGCGACCGGCTTTATGTGGTCCAGGTCTTCGGCCGTCCGATGGGACGGCTGGATGCGGATCTGCCGCTGTCCCTGAGTCCGGGCAGCGGCCTGTCCCTGTCGATCGAGCCCGCGGCGGGCCAGCCCGAACCGCCCATGGCCGATCTGGTGGCGAATTTTCCCGAAGACATGGAAATCACCCCCGATCCCATCGGCCGCCTGTCCGCACCCGACCGGCCCGGTCCCTACCGTCTGGTCGTCCTGTTTCCGGAAGGCGAGGGGCGCTTCGCCGTGGCGCCGGGGCCGATGACCTTCATCGGCCCTCAGGCAGCGGAAGGGGAATAGGGGCCCGGAAGAGGCCGGGCCCCGCCTGCCTTATCGCTGTTCCGGCACCAACTCGTCGTGGCTGTCCTGGGCGAAATAGTCGCGGGTCAGCTTGACGATGACCGGGCTGAGGGCAACCAGCGAGATCAGGTTGGGGATGGCCATGAAGGCGTTGAGGACGTCGGCGATCAGCCAGACCAGGTCGAGCTGGGCCATGGCGCCGATCGGCACGGCCAGGGTCCACAGGACGCGGAAGGGCATCTTGCACTTGGCGCCCACCAGATAGGTCCAGCATTTCTCGCCGAAATAGGACCAGCCCAGGATGGTGGTGAAGGCGAACACCGCCAGGGCCAGGGTCACCACGACGCCGCCGGTGGTGGGCAGGGCGGTGGCGACGGCCTCGGTGGACAGGGCCGCGCCCGTCAGGCCCGAGGTCCAGGCACCCGAGGCGATGATGGCGAGACCGGTCATACTGCAGATGATGATCGTGTCGATGAAGGTTCCCATCATGCCGATGACGCCCGACCGCACGGGGCTGGAGCTCATGCCCGCCGCCTGGGCGATGCCCGCCGTTCCCAGCCCGGCCTCGTTGGAGAATACCCCGCGCGCCACGCCATAGCGCATGGCCGCCCAGACGGCGGCGCCGGCGAAGCCGCCGGTGGCGGCGGTGGGGGTGAAGGCATGGGTGAAGATCAGGGCGAAGGCGCCGGGGATCTCGGCGGCGTAGTAGAACAGGACGAACAGCGCGCCCAGCACGTAGATCACGCACATGGCCGGCACCAGGGCCTGGGCCACGGCGCCGATGCGGCGGATGCCGCCGACCACCACCAGCCCGGTCAGGACCATCAGGGCGAGGGCGCTGATCCAGGTCGGGATGTTGAACGTGGTCTCGGCGGCATGGGCCACGGTATTGGCCTGGACCATGTTGCCGATGCCGAAGCCCGCCAGCCCGCCGAACAGGGCGAAGGCGCCGCCCAGCACCGCCCATTTCGGACCCAAACCATTGCGGATGGCATACATGGGGCCGCCGACATATTCGCCGCTGCTGTCCTTTTCACGATAGTGAACGGCCAGCAGCACTTCCGAATATTTGGTCGCCATGCCCACCAGGGCGGTACACCACATCCAGAACATGGCGCCCGGCCCGCCCAGGGCGATGGCGGTGGCGACGCCCGCGATATTGCCGGTGCCGACCGTCGCGGCCAGCGCCGTCATCAAGGCGGCGAAGGGCGTGATCTCGCCGGGGCCGCCTGGTTTCCGGGCCTGCCAGACCATCCGGAAGCCGTAGCCGAGCCGGAACAGCGGCATGGCCTTGAGCATGACGTTGAGGAGCAGGCCTACGCCCAGGATGAGCACCAGCATGGGCGGTCCCCAGACCACCGCACTGACGCTGTCTAGAAAGGAAGAGAAAGTTTCCATGACACCTTCCCGCTATGGTTTCGGGAAAGTCTATCGAAGCTCGCGCGTCTAGAGAAGGTCTAAGTCCCCTGGACTAAAGCAGGGGGCTTATTTGCCCCACTTCAAGAACGTCCTGTTCTGCCAGCGCTGGTGTAGTTTCCTCCATTTCTTCTCCAGCCAGATCAGCGCCTTTCCCACCGGCTTGCGCAGGAAAGGCACGTCCTGGGCGATCAGCAGCAGCCCGATGGGCAGCAACTCCATGCCCAGGATCGGCAGGAACCAGAAGAAGCTGGCGATGATCAGCAGGATGCCGACGGGCAGGCGGACCCACCGGCTCTTGGGGTTGCGCAGCCATCGCAGGATGCGCGTCACCCGGTCGGGCAAGTCCTGTTCGAGCTTGTCGTATCCTTCGTCGAGAAGCCTTTTCCCGTCGTCATCCGCCATGGCCGGTCAGCCGCTTTGGCTGGCCGCCGCCTGCGCGTCGAGATGGGCCACCAGGTCCTGGGGCAGGTTCATCTTGGTCGCCAGTTCCTGGAGATAGGCCTGTTCGCGCGGGTCGTCGGGATCGATGGCAAGGCGCGAGGCCAGCCAGATTTCCGCCGCCTGCTCGCGGTTGGCGGCCAGCCCGGCGATCTCGTCCACGTTCAGCGGCTTGGCCAACTCGTCCATGATGAAGGCCTTTTCCTCGCTATCGAGCTGAAGCTGGCCGATACGGTCGAACAATTCACGTTGTTCGGTGGCGTCGATATGGCCGTCGGCCTTGGCCGCGGCGATCATCGCCTGGACGATGGCGATGCGGGCATCCCGGCCGTCCGCCGCCGGCTGCGCTTGGTTCATGTCGAAGGCGCTGCCGGCCGGGGGCTGGGGAACCTGCATCGCCTGCTGTCCGCCCTGCTGCGCCGCCTGCTGGGGCGAACGCTGCGCCGACCATTCCTGCCAGGCCTTGTAGGCCAACCCGCCCAGCATCGCCGACATGCCGTGACTGAAGAGCGAGCCGCCAGATTTGCGCCCCTTCTTGCTGCCCAGCAGCAGGCCGATCAGTCCGCCGCCCGCCGCGCCGGTCGCCAGTTGCCCCAGGCCTCCGGACAGGCCGGGGATGTTCGGGCCCTGATTCTGTGTCTGCCGCGACTGCGTGTTGCCCTGGTTCAGCATGCCCCCGAGATTCGAGCCCATTCCCGAACCCATGAAGTTTTCCAGCAGTTTCTTCGGATCGATCATGACCTTCCTTCTCCCGCAATGCTTGCCCTCCAGCCGTTGAGGTGGTCGATGCACCCATGGCGGGCAAGCTGAACTTGCGGGGGAGGGCGGGCGGTCAGGGCCAGGCGACGTCGGGGGGCAGGCTCATCAGGATGGCCTCGACATTGCCGCCGGTCTTCAGGCCGAAGGTGGTTCCCCGGTCGTAGAGCAGGTTGAACTCGACATAGCGGCCGCGCTTGATGCGCTGGGCCTGTTTCTGCTCGTCGGTCCAGGGCTGGTTCATGCGGCGGCGGACGATCCGGGGATAGATGTCGAGGAAGGCGCGGCCGACATCCTGGGTGAAGGCGAAATCATCCTCCCAGTTTCCCGTGTCGAGGCCGTCGTAGAAGATGCCGCCGACCCCGCGCGGCTCACCCCGATGAGGTAGGTAAAAGTATTCGTCGCACCATTTCTTGAAGCGGGGATAATGTTCCGGGTCATGGGCGTCGCAGGCCTGCTTCAACGCGCCGTGAAAGTCGTCGGTGTCTTCCTGATAGGGGAAAGTCGGTGTCAAGTCGGCCCCGCCGCCGAACCAGCTGCGCGTGGTGGCGATCATGCGCGTATTCATGTGCACGGCGGGAACCAGCGGATTCCACATATGGGCCACCAGCGAAATGCCCGCCGCCCAGAAGCGGGGGTCCTGGTCGGCGCCGGGAATGGATTTGGCGAATTCCGGGGTGAAGCGGCCGAACACGGTGGAGATGTTGACCCCGACCTTCTCGAAGACGCGGCCACGCATGATCGACATGGTGCCGCCGCCGCCTTTCGCGCCTTCCGCGCCGTCCTCATGCGGGCGTTCCCAGTCCTTGCGCTCGAAGCGTCCGGCGGGACGGTCGCTGGCGGTGAACTCGTCCTCGATGGCCTCGAAGGCCGCGCAGATCTCGTCGCGCAGGGAACGGAACCAGGCGCAGGCGCGGGTTTTACGCTGTTCGATCTCGGGAATCTCGGTCATGACTGCTCTTCTTTGGGAAAGAGCCCCGTCTGGCGCAGCGCCTCGGCCAGGACGATGGCGCCGGCGATGGCGACGTTCAGCGAGCGCAGGGGCGGGGCCATGGGAATGCGGATGCGGGCGTCGGCGGCCTCGGCCACCTCGTCGGGCACGCCCGAGGTTTCGCGTCCCAGCATCAGGATGTCGTCGGGGCGGAAGGTGAAATCCAGGTGGCTGGACGAGCCCTGGGTTGTCAGCAGCACCAGCCGTCCGGGCATGCTGCCGGACTGGCGCTGTTCCTGGAAGGCGCGCCAGGAGGAATGGCGCGTCAATCCGACATGGGCGACGTAATCCATGCCGGCGCGGCGCATGCGGCGGTCGTCGAACAAGAAGCCGCAGGGTTCGATGATGTCGACGCCTACGCCCATGCATGCGGCCAGCCTGAGGAGGGTGCCTGTATTCTGCGGAATATCGGGCTGGAAGAGGGCGATTCTCATGCTGAATAATGACAACCCGAGGTTGCTGTATTGACCATTCTGGGATTCGGGCCTTTCCAAATGGGGTATTCTGTCTTATAGAACGACGCGAAATCAGACGCACGCCGGAAAGGTGCCCACCCGCCCTCACCAGGGGCGGAGGCCCTTGAATCGGCTAAGCCGCTATGGTTAATAGACGCGCTTCTGCGGGCCAACAAGGGGTACTCTTATGGCTGATACGTCAACTCAAGCCCATGGCGCTAGCGGCCAGGGCGAAACTCGGCGGGACTTCCTGCTTTATGCGACGACGGCTGTCGGCGCGGTGGGTACGGCCCTGGCCGTCTGGCCGCTGATCCACAGCTTGAACCCGGCTGCCGACGTTCTGGCGCTGGCCTCGACCGAGGTTAATCTGGCTCCCATCGCCGAGGGCCAGGCCATTACCGTCACCTGGCGCGGTAAGCCGGTCTTCATCCGTCACCGCACCGCCGAGGAAATCGAAACGGCGCGGGCCGTCAATATCAACGAACTGCCCGATCCTCAGACCGATGAAGATCGCGTCCAGCGTCCCGAATGGCTGGTGATGATCGGCGTCTGCACCCATCTCGGCTGCGTTCCGCTCGGCCAGAAGGCGGCCGATCCCAAGGGCGCTTTCGGCGGCTGGTTCTGCCCGTGCCACGGCTCGCACTACGACACCGCCGGACGTATCCGCCGGGGTCCCGCGCCGGCCAACCTCGAGATCCCGGAATATACCTTCCTGGACGATACGACCATCCGGATCGGTTAGGAGCTGACTGATGAGCGGCCATTCCTTCGAGAACAAGACCATAAAGTGGGTCGACGAGCGCCTGCCGGTCTTTACGTTGCTGCGCCACAGCGCGATCGATTATCCGACCCCGAAGAATCTGAACTATTGGTGGAACTTCGGTTCGCTGGCCGGTCTCGTGCTGGTCATCATGATCGCCACCGGCCTGTTCCTGGCGATGTTCTACACCCCCCATACCAGCCTGGCCTTCGACTCGGTCGAGCGCATCATGCGCGACGTGAATTACGGCTGGCTGATCCGCTACATGCATGCCAACGGCGCGTCGATGTTCTTCATCGTCGTGTACATCCACATGTTCCGCGGCCTGTATTACGGTTCCTACAAGGGCCCGCGCGAAGTCCTGTGGTGGCTGGGTATCGTCATCCTGCTGCTGATGATGGGTACCGCCTTCATGGGCTACGTGCTTCCCTGGGGCCAGATGAGCTTCTGGGGCGCCACCGTCATCACCAACCTGTTCTCGGCCTTCCCGCTGGTCGGCGAGCACATCGTCACGCTGCTGTGGGGTGGCTTCTCGGTCGATAACCCGACCCTGAACCGCTTCTTCGCCCTGCACTTCCTGCTGCCCTTCGTCATCGTGGGCGTGGTGATCCTGCACATCTGGGCGCTGCACACCACCAAGTCGAACAACCCGCTGGGCATCGACGTCAAGTCGCCGCAGGACACCATTCCGTTCCATCCCTACTACACGATCAAGGATCTGTTCGGGGTGGGCGTCTTCATGATGTTCTACTTCGCCTTCGTGTTCTGGGCTCCGAACGCGCTCGGCCATCCGGACAACTACATCCCGGCCAACCCGATGGTGACGCCCGCGCATATCGTGCCGGAATGGTACTTCCTGCCCTTCTACGCGATCCTGCGTGCGGTTCCCGACAAGCTGGGCGGTGTGCTGGCCATGTTCGGCGCCATCGTGGTGCTGTTCTTCCTGCCCTGGCTCGACACCTCGAAGGTGCGTAGCGCGCGTTTCCGTCCGATCTACAAGCAGTTCTTCTGGCTGTTCGCGGCGAACGCGGTCTTCCTGGGCTATCTGGGCGCCATGCCGGCCGAAGGCATCTATGTGCCGCTGAGCCAGCTCGCCACGGCCTACTACTTCGGCCATTTCATTATCCTCATGCCGCTGCTGGGCTATCTCGAGCGTCCGCGTCCGCTGCCGCAGAGCATCAGCGCGCCCGTTCTGAAGGGCGGTGGCTATGCTGCCAGTGCTCAGCCGATGGAGAAGGCGTAATGCGTAAGTTCTTCAAAATCGCGATGGTGGCGGCCGGTCTGACCGCCGCCGCTGCCGGCAGCGCCCATGCCGCTGGTGAAGAAATCCACTACGAGTCGCAGAACTGGTCCTGGAACGGCATCTTCGGTCATTACGACCGGGCGCAGCTCCAGCGTGGCCTGCACATCTACCGCGAGGTCTGCGGCAACTGCCATGCGCTGAGCCTGGTGGCCTTCCGCAACCTGGAGGCCATCGGCCTGGACGAGGATTCCGTCCGTGCCCTGGCCGCCGAATACCAGGTGGTGGACGGCCCCAATGACGAAGGCGAGATGTTCGAGCGCGAAGGCCGCCCGTCCGACCGCTTCGTCAAGCCGTTCCCCAACGAACAGGCCGCCCGCGCCGCCAATAACGGTGCCTATCCGCCGGATCTGTCGTTGATCACCAAGGCCCGCGTCAACGGCCCGAACTACCTCTACGCCCTGATGACGGGCTATCAGGACGAGCCGGAAGGCGTCGAGCTGATGCCGGGTATGAACTACAACGTGGCCTTCCCCGGCCACCAGATCGCCATGCCGCCGCAGCTGTTCGACGACATGGTGAGCTATGCCGACGGCACGCCGGCCACGGTGGACCAGATGGCCCGCGACATCACCGCTTTCCTGAACTGGGCCGCCGAGCCCGAGCTGGAACAGCGCAAGTCGCTGGGCGTGAAGGTCATGCTGTTCCTGGCGGTGCTGACCGCGATGCTCTATGCGCTGAAGCGCCGCATCTGGTCTGACGTCCATTAAGCCGTCAGCCTGAAGAGCCTCGGTTCGCAGAAGAAGGGCCGCTCCCCGAAAGGGAGCGGCCTTTTTTTGTTTGGCGAATGCGCCCCGACACGGTAACAACCGGCGATCAGGTGTTTTCGGATCAGGAAGGGGAAAGCGCATGGCCCAGGGGAATGAGCCGGTGATCGGAATCATCGGCGGCAGCGGCATCTACGAGATCGACGGTCTGTCCAACACCGAATGGCGCAAGGTCGAAAGCCCCTTCGGCGAGCCCTCGGACGCCCTGTTGTTCGGCGAACTGGACGGCCAGAAGCTGGTCTTCCTGCCGCGCCATGGCCGCGGCCACCGCATTCCCCCCTCCGAACTGAACTACCGCGCCAATATCGATGTGATGAAGCGCGCCGGTGTCACCGAGATCATCTCGGTCAGCGCTGTGGGGTCGCTGCGCGAAGACCTGCCGCCGGGCACCTTCGTCATCGTCGACCAGTTCATCGACCGCACCTTCGCCCGCAACAAGAGCTTCTTCGGCACCGGCCTCGTCGCCCATGTCGGCATGGGCGATCCGGTCTGCGGCCGCCTGGGCGACGCCCTGGAAGAGGCAGCGAAGGAACTGGACATCGCCCATGTGCGCGGCGGCACCTATCTGGTGATGGAAGGCCCGCAATTCTCGACCAAGGCCGAATCCAACCTCTACCGTTCCTGGGGATGCAGCGTCATCGGCATGACCAACATGCCCGAGGCCAAGCTCGCCCGCGAGGCGGAGATGTGCTACGCCAGCGTCGCCATGGTCACCGATTTCGATTGCTGGCACGAAGATCATGACCATGTCAGCGTGGAAGCCGTGATCAAGGTGCTGCTGGCCAATGCCGACAAGGGCCGGTCCCTGGTCAAGCAGGTGGCGCCCAAGCTGCGCGCCCGCGCCCATGTCTGCACCGAGGGTTGCCATACCGTCCTGGACAACGCCATCATCACCGCACCCCAGGCCCGCGATCCGGAAATGATCGCCAAGCTGGACGCCGTCGCCGGCCGGGTGCTGAAGGGCTAAGGGAAAAGGAACGGGCTGCCGCCCGAACCCCATTCATGAGGTCCAGGAGGCAAGCCTCCTGGCGGGTGCAGGGCAGAGCCCTGCATTGTGACAGTTCAGGGAGCAGATCATGCGCGTCAACGGAGTTCCGCAGCGGACCATCTGGGTCGCCAAGGATGGATGGGCGGTCGAGATCATCGACCAGACCAAAATGCCCCATGCCTTCGAGACGATCCGCCTGGAAAGCATGGAAGACGCCGCCCGCGCCATCAAGGAGATGTGGGTGCGCGGGGCGCCGCTGATTGGCGCGACGGCGGCCTATGGCCTGTGCCTGGCGCTGCGCCGCGATCCCTCCACAGCGGCGCTGAAGGCGGCCTACGAGATGCTGCTGGCGACCCGCCCGACGGCCATCAACCTGCGCTGGGCGCTGGACGACATGATGGCGGTGCTGGAGCCCCTGGCCGAGGGCGAGCGCGTGGCGGCGGCCTATGCGCGGGCGGCGGAAATCTGCGACGAGGACGTGGCGATCAATCACGCCATCGGCCAGCATGGGCTGAAGGTCATCCAGTCCCTGGCCGAGCGCAAGGGCAGGGGAGACGTCTTCAACATCCTGACGCATTGCAATGCGGGCTGGCTGGCGACGGTGGATTGGGGCACGGCCCTGGCGCCCATCTACATGGCCCATGAAGCGGGGCTGAAGGTGCATGTCTGGGTGGACGAGACCCGTCCGCGCAACCAGGGCGCCAGCCTGACCGCCTGGGAACTGAACCAGCACGGCGTGCCCCATACGGTGATCGTGGACAATGCCGGCGGCCATATCATGCAGCACGGCATGGTCGACATGTGCATCGTCGGCACCGACCGCACCACGGCGCGCGGCGATGTCTGCAACAAGATCGGCACCTATTTGAAGGCGCTGGCCGCCCATGACAACGGCGTGCCCTTCTATGTGGCGCTGCCCAGCCCGACCATCGACTGGACCATCGCCGACGGCATCCGCGAGATCCCGATCGAGGAGCGCGATCCCGCCGAGGTCACCCAGATCACCGGCCGCGACGGCAACGGCCAGCCGGTGACCGTGACGATCACGCCCGAGGGCAGCCCGGCGGCGAATTACGCCTTCGACGTCACCCCGGCCCGTCTGGTCACCGGGCTGATCACCGAACGCGGACTCTGCGCGGCCAGCGAGGAAGGGCTGCTGGAGCTGTTCCCCGAGCGCCGCCCCAACCGGAAGGGCTGAGGCGATGATGGAGGGCAATCCGCGCCAGACCATCATCGACATCGCCTGCCGCCTGGAAAAGGCGGGGCTGAACAAGGTGGCCGCGGGTAATGTCAGCATCCGCAGCGGCGGGCGCTTCCTGATCACGCCTTCGGGCATGCCGCCGGGCCGGTTGCGGCCCCGCGACATCGTGGAGGTGGATTTCGACGGATATTGGGAAGGCGATGTGGCGCCGTCGAGCGAATGGCGCTTCCACCGCGACATCCTGGCCCTCCGCCCGGAATTCGGCGCCGTGGTCCATACCCATGCGCCCTTCTGCACCACGCTGGCCGTGCTGCGCCGGGATATTCCGGCCTTCCATTACATGGTCGCCATGGCCGGCGGTAAGGACATCCGCTGCGCGCCCTACGCCACCTTCGGCAGCCAGGAGCTTTCGGACCATGCCGTCGCGGCCCTGGAGGGGCGCAAGGCCTGCCTGCTGGCCAATCACGGCATGATCGCCTGTGGCGAGACTGCCGAGAAGGCGCTGTCGTTGGCGATCGAGGTGGAAAGCCTGGCCGAGCAATATTGGCGGGCCCTGCAGATCGGCGAGCCGGTCATCCTGGATGATGCGGAAATGGACCGGGTCATCGAGAAGTTCAAAACCTACGGCCCCGCCAATCGCGGGCGCTGAACCACTTTTACGGGAAGGGCAGCATGTATAATCATGTCCGGGGTCTCGATCATGTGGTCATTGCCGTGCGCGACGAGCAGCAGGGCCGGGAAAAGCTGAAACGCCTGGGCTTTGCCCTCGCGCCTCACGGCGTGCAGTTCCTGCGTGACCGCCTGGAACTGGCGGAAGGAGGCGGGCAGGGGCTTGCCGCCCTGGGCTTCGCCACCGACGACATCCAGGCCGCCGGGAGCAGCCTGTCCAAGGCGGGCGTGATCCTCGGCGAGCCGCGCGAGGTGACGCTGGGCGAGGGCGGAGCGCGGTTCCGGCTCATCGATCTGGATGCCTCGGCCACGCCCGGCGCCTCCTCGCGGATCTGCCAGTATCTCACCCCCGAACGCCTGATGGAGCCGGACTGGCTGCGCCATCCCAATGGCGCCCTGGGCATTCGCTCGGTCACCGTGGCCGTGGACGACCCGGAAGGCGTCGCCCTGGCCTGGGGGCGCGTCTTCGGCCCCGGCTCGACGACGCCGACCGACGATCTGGTGGCGGTGCATACCGATGCCGCCATGATCTTCCTCAGCCGGCCCGACGATGTGGACCAGATGCATCCCGATGCCGACCTGGACGAGCCGCCCGCCGCGCCGATGATCTTCGCCTTGACGATCTCGGTCGCCGATACCGACAAGGCGGCGGATGTCCTGAAGGAGGGGCAGGTTCCCTTCACCCGGGACAAGGAAGGCAGTGTCCGGATCGAAGCGGAAGACGGCTGCGGCTTCTATCTGGAGCTGGTTCGGGGCTGAGGTAAGCTCATAACCTTTATGAGATTGCGGTCTTCCGCCGAGCCGTCCGTCTGGGCTGGGAGGCGGACGCTTTCGCTGCTCCCCGTCTCCTGAAAAATGTGATAGGCACGCCCCCGTCATAGAGAACACGGGAATGTGCGAGATGGACGGCGTGGCTGTTCGGAGAAGCGAAGGCGGCTGGGGGCGGGAAATCAGGGCCATGCTGTCCCTGGCCTGGCCGCTGGTGCTGGCGAACCTGGCGCAGATCGCCATCAACACCACCGATGTGGTGATGATGGGCTGGCTGGGGCCGCAGGATCTGGCCGCCGGAACGCTGGGCAGCAGCTTCTTCTTCGTCTTCTTCATCACCGGCATGGGGGTGATGATCGGCACCGCGCCGCTGATGGCCCAGGCCTTGGGCCGCCGCCGCCACGCGGTGCGCGATGTGCGCCGGACCGTGCGCCAGGGCTTCTGGGTGGCGGCCATCATGAGCCTGCCGGTCTGGCTGGTGCTGAACTGGAGCGCGGGCATCCTGCCGGCTTTGGGACAGGATGCGGCCTTGTCGGCAAAGGCCGACGAATACATCCACTACCTGAAATGGAGCATCTTCTTCGGCTGGGCCTTCGTGGTGCTGCGTTCCTTCGTCAGCGCCCTGGAGAGGCCGCGCGCCGCCTTCGTCGTGACCTTCCTGGCCATCGGGCTGAATGCCTTCGTCAATTGGCTGCTGATGTTCGGCAATATGGGCGCCCCGGCCCTGGGGCTGGCGGGGGCGGGGATTGCCACGACCATCACCAATTTGTTCATGTTCTCGACGCTGCTCGGCTTCATCCTGCTCGACCGGCAATTGCGGCGCTTCTATATCCTGGGGCGGCTGTGGCGCTCGGACTGGGCGCGCTGCTGGGAGATCGTCAAGGTGGGCGGCCCGATCGGCGGCATCTTCGCCCTGGAAATGGGCGTGTTCAGCGCCGCCGTCTTCCTGATGGGGCTGATCGGCGCCGATGCCCTGGCCGCCAATGCCATCGCCCTGCAGGTCGTCAGCATCACCTTCATGGTGCCCATGGGGATCGGCCAGGCTGCGACGGTGCGCGTGGGCCTTGGCGTGGGCAGGGGGGATCCGTTGCAGACAGGCCGGGCCGGATGGGCGGCCTTGGCCATGTCCGTCCTGTTCATGGCGATGATGGCCGTGCTGCTGGTCAGCATGCCCCGGCTTTTCGTCTCTCCCTTCCTCGACCTCAGCGACCCCGAGGCGCGGCAGGTGGCGCGGCTGGCCGCCGAATTCCTGGCCCTGGCAGGCCTGTTCCAGGTGGTGGACGGCGCCCAGACCACCGCCGCCGGGGCGCTGCGCGGCCTGAAGGATACCCGGATGCCGATGGTCTTCGCCGGGATCGGCTATTGGGTGCTCGGTTTGCCTTGCGGCGCGCTGCTGGCCTTCTGGCTGGGGCTGGGCGGCGTCGGCGTCTGGGGCGGTCTCGCCCTCGGCCTGTCCGTCGTGGCGGGGCTGATGACCTGGCGCTGGGCGCGGCGCGAGACGCTGGGTTTGGTGTGAGCCTTGAGCTCTACCCAAACCCGGCAGGAGGCGCGGCCTCCTGCACCTCATTCCTTCTCCTTGTTCATGCTTCGAGACGCCGCTTTGCGGCTCCTCAGCATGAGGATAATTTTTTATTCTTCTTCAACAAGATAAACCTCATGCTGAGGAGGCCCGAAGGGCCGTCTCGAAGCATGGAGCGAGCCCAAAACAAGAAAGGGCGCCGAAGCGCCCTTCAGATTGCTGACAAAGCCGATGCCGCCCGCAGAAAAACGTCACCCCCGCGGAGGCGGGGGTCCATGTTGGGAATCGTGAAGATGTAAGCCGCTAAATATGGATGCTGCGGTTCCATGGACTCCCGCTTTCGCGGGAGTGACGAGGAAAAAAGGGGGTTTGTCAGCAGTCTTAAGGGCGCCGAAGCGCCCTTTTTTACACGTTGAACAGGAAGTGGAAGATATCGCCGTCCTGGACGAGGTATTCCTTACCCTCCAGCCGCATCTTGCCGGCTTCCTTGGCGCCTTGTTCGCCGTTGCAGGCGATGAAGTCGTCATAGGAGATGGTTTCGGCGCGGATGAAGCCGCGTTCGAAATCGGTGTGGATGACGCCTGCGGCCTGCGGGGCCTTCTTGCCCTTTTCCAGGGTCCAGGCATGGGCTTCCTTGGGACCGACGGTGAAGAAGGTCAGAAGCTGCAGCAGGTCGTAGCCGGCGCGGATGACGCGGGTCAGGCCGGTTTCCTCGAGGCCCAGGGCTTCGAGGAATTCGCGCTTGTCCTCGTCGCTCTGCAATTGCGAGACTTCGGCCTCGATGGCGGCCGAGATCACCACATGGGCGGCACCCTGGGCGGCGGCCATCTCGGCGACGCGCGCGGAGAATTCGTTGCCTTCGGCGGCCGAGGCTTCCTCGACATTGCAGGCATAGAGGACGGGCTTGGAGGTCAGCAGGCCCAGGCGCTTGAAGGTGACCAGTTCGTCGCCCTCGAAGGGAACGCTGCGGGCGGGCTTGCCGTTGCGCAGGGCTTCGAGCACCGGCTCCATCACCGCGATCTGCTCCTTGGCTTCCTTGTCGCCGCCCTTGGCCTTCTTGGCCATGTTGGTGATGCGCTTTTCCAGGCTTTCCATGTCGGCGAGCATCAGCTCGGTCTCGATGGTTTCGGCGTCGCGTACCGGATCGACCGAACCTTCGACATGGGTGATGTCGGAATCCTCGAAGCAGCGCAGCACATGGACGATGGCGTCCACCTCGCGGATATTGGCGAGGAACTGGTTGCCCAGGCCTTCACCCTTGGAGGCACCGCGCACCAGACCGGCGATGTCGACGAATTCGAGCTGGGTCGGCAGGATCTTCTGCGACTTGGCGATCGCCGCCAGCTTCTCCAGGCGCGGATCGGGCACCGCCACGCGGCCGACATTGGGCTCGATGGTGCAGAAGGGATAGTTCGCCGCCTGGGCCGCCGCCGTCTGGGTCAGGGCGTTGAACAGGGTGGACTTGCCGACATTGGGCAGGCCGACGATGCCGCAGTTGAAACCCATGATTTTTCCCGTCCTAATCGGTGGTCTTTTTCGCCTTGGGCGGCGCGGTCAAGGTATTGACCTTGGTCATGAACAGATTGTCGTCTCCCTGGATCAGCAGGGGAAAGGCCTCGGCCACGGCGTCGAGCAGCGGATGCAGCCAGACTTCCTCGGCCTTGCTGAAATCCTGCAGGACATAGGGCGAGACCAGGTTGCGGTCGCCGGGATGGCCGATGCCCAGCCTGACCCGGCGGTATTCCTTGCCGAGATGGGCGTCGATGCTCTTCAGGCCGTTATGGCCGCCGGCACCGCCGCCGCGCTTGACGCGCAGCTTGCCCGGAGCAAGGTCCAGCTCGTCGTGGATCACCACGATGTCGATGACCGGGATCTTGAGGAAACGCGCCGCTGCCGCCACGGATTGGCCCGAGAGGTTCATATAGGTCTCGGGCTTCAGCATCAGGCAGCGCTGGCCATTGATGCTGCCTTCGGCCAGTTGGCCCTGGAATTTGGAACGCCAGGGGCCAAAGGAATAGCGGCGGACGATCTCGTCCGCCGCCATGAAGCCGATATTGTGGCGGTTCTTGGCGTAACCCGATCCCGGGTTGCCGAGGCCCACCAGCAGAAGCATCGGTCGTCTTACGCTTGTTCTTCTTCACCCGCAGCCGCCGGAGCGACGGTGGGCGCCGCAATGGTGGCAACGGTGAAGTCGCGGTCGGTGATCGTCGGCTTCACGCCTTCCGGCAGCTTGACCGAGCTGATATGGATCGAATCGCCGATATCGGCGCCGGTCAGGTCGATCTGGATGCTTTCCGGAGCGGCGGCCGGGGTGCAACGCACTTCGATGGCATGACGCACGACGTTCAGCACGCCGCCGCGCTTCAGGCCCGGCGAAGCGGTGTCGTTGACGAAGATCACCGGGATTTCCATCGTGATTACGGTGTCGGCGGACACGCGCAGGAAGTCCACATGCTGCGGCTGGTCGGTGACCGGGTGCAGCTGGATGTCGCGCGCCATCACGCGCTCGGTGCCGGCATCGCCCAGGTCGATGTCGTACATATGGGCATAGAAGCCGCCGCGGGCCATCTGGGCACGCAGGAGGCGGGGATCCATGGCGATCAGGGTCGGGGCCTGCTTGTTGCCGTAGATGACACCGGGCACGAGACCTTCACGGCGCGTGGCACGGGCGGCCCCCTTTCCGGCCCGGTCGCGCAGCTGAGCCTTCATAGCGATCACGTCGCTCATCGTAAAACTCCATCAAAAAAGGCGACGCGGCCTCCAGGGGTGCCGCGTCCGAGAACGGGTCCTTTACACCGGACCCTGGGAAATTTCAACCCGCTCAGTCGAACAGCGTCGAAACCGAACGCTCTTCGCTGATGCGCTGGATGGCTTCGGCCATCAGCGGAGCGATGGTGATCTGGCGGATATTGTGCGCGCCCTTGACCGCTTCGGTGGCTTCGATGGAATCGGTGATCACCAATTCCTGAAGCGGCGAATTGGTCACGCGCTCGACGGCGGCACCCGACAGAACGCCATGGGTGACGTAAGCGGCGACCGAGACGGCCCCGGCATCCATCAGCGCCTTGGCGGCGTTGCACAGCGTCCCGGCGGAATCGACGATGTCGTCGACCAGGATGCAGCGGCGGCCTTTGACGTCGCCGATGATGTTCATCACCTCGGAAACACCGGCGCGTTCGCGGCGCTTGTCGATGATGGCCAGATCGGCGTCGATGCGCTTGGCGATCGAGCGGGCGCGGACCACGCCGCCCACGTCGGGAGAGACGATCATCACGCCATCGCCCTGATAGCGGTCGCGGATGTCGTTGGTGAAGACCGGCGCGGCATACAGGTTGTCGAGCGGGATGTCGAAGAAGCCCTGGATCTGACCCGAATGCAGGTCCAGCGTCACCACGCGGTTGGCGCCTGCGGTGGTGATCAGGTTGGCGACCAGCTTGGCGGAGATCGGCGTGCGGGGACCGGATTTACGGTCCTGGCGGGCATAGCCGAAATAAGGAATCACCGCCGTGATGCGACGGGCCGAGCCACGCTTGAGCGCGTCGAGCGTGACCAGCAACTCCATCATGTTGTCGTTGGCCGGGAAGGAGGTCGACTGGACCAGGAAGACGTCTTCGCCGCGCACATTTTCATGGATTTCGACGAAGACCTCGTTATCCGAGAAACGGCGCACGGCCGCTTTCGTCAGGGCGAGGTTGAGGTAATTCGCAATGGATTCCGCGAGGGTGCGATTACTATTACAAGCGAGGATTTTCATGCCGTAACCCTTGGGAGACGGGGCTGGCAACCGAAAGCCCCTTGGCTGGACGCGGCGGACTGTAACAGCCGGACTTTGGTCTGTAAACGATATAGAGCCCCGCCCGGCGCCTATTCGGAAGGTCGGGTTTGCGCGAGTATTTCGGCTATGCCTTCCGCGCCGCCCGCCGCGATATCGCGTGCCACGCGACCCCAGGGACCGCTGAGCATGCCGCGTGGCACCGGGGCCGCCTGACGCGCCACGCCCAGTTCCCGGCCTTCTGCGTCTTGCAGCGTCCAGGCCACGTCCACGAGATCCTGGCCCGGCGGCCCGTCGCTGAGGCGCACCCGTCCCTCCACCCGGTAATCGGCGGGGGCGTCGGGCGACACGATTTCGGCGCCGGCGGATGCGGCCAAGGCAGCCTGTATGGCGCGGTGAAGGCTGGCCGTCCCGTCGCCCGGGGCCTCGACGATCTGCAGGCTGACGCGCAGGCGGGAGGGGGAGGGCAGGGCCAGCGGGGCGAGGATATCGGCGGCCTGGGCGGCCAGCAGGGTCTCAGGGAGGCTGGCGGGCTGGCTGTGGCGTCCCAGTTCGGTGCCGTCGCGGTCGAACAGGCGCCAGGTCAGCACGCCGTGTTCGACCTGACCGTCAAGGAACATGCTGTTGGCGTTGCCGATGCCCACGAAGGCGGGTAATTCCCGCTGGCGCAGGGCTTCGGCCATGGCCTCGGCCAGGACCTCGTCGTCCCCGGCCGTCACCGCGACCCCCCAGAAGGAGGCGGCAGGCTGCATCAGCGGGTTGACCCCTTCATGGCGAAAGGGCTGGGGCAGGGTCGTGCAGGCGGCGAGGACGAGACAGGCCAGCCCCGCTGGCAGAAAACGGCCCCGCACCTCATCCCCCCGCGAGCAGGGCGACGCAGCTTCCGGTCATGACGACGAGTATGAAGCCGAACAGCATCATGAGATGGGGCATGACGGATTCAGCGCTCGATCACGATGGCGGAAAGCTGGCGTCCGTAATCGGGTTCGCCGCGCTGGACGGAGCGGCGGAAGCTGAAGAAGCGCTCTTCCTGGGCGAAGGTATCGCAGGGGGTGCGCACCACATCCACCAGGCCCAGCACCGCCAGGCGCCGGGCGCAATAGCCGGGCAGGTCGAAAAGCAGCTTGTCGGCGGAATGCTGGCAGGGGGCGAAGAAGGATTTGTTCAGTTCGTCCTCGGCCAGGAAGGGCGGGGCGAAATCGGCGGAAACCTGATAGGAACGCTGGGCGATGCAGGGGCCGACGGCTGCCGTCATGTTCTCGCGCTTGGCGCCCAGGCTTTCCATCGCCTCGACCACCGATTTCAGCACGCCGCCCAGGGCGCCGCGCCAACCGGCATGGGCGGCACCGATCACGCCGGCCTTGGGATCGGCCAGCAGCACCGGCGCGCAATCGGCAGCCAGCACGCCCAGCGCCAGGCCCGGTACATTGGTCGCCAGGGCGTCGGCGGCGGGCAGGTCGCCGGGGGCGAAGGGTTCGGTGACGATCAGGGTCTTGCTGGTGTGTTCCTGGCGCAGGGTGACCAGGGCCTCCGGGGGCATGTCCAGGTATTCCATGGCAATGGCACGATTGCGGCGCACTTTTTCAGGGTCGTCTTTCGACCCTGGTCCACAATTCAAGGATGCGTAAATGCCTTCCGAAACTCCGCCGTCCCTGCTGAAGAAAGCATGACGGATCCCGGTATGTTCATTCAGTGCTGAAACTGTGATCATTGCTGCCGGTCTTTATTATTCGTTTCGTGTGTTCTTGTCAGAACCCGGGCGGAGCTGGCAGATCCGGCTGCGTCAGGGCCAAGGATTTAAAGAGAGTGCCCATTTCCGTCGGACTGATCAAGCGATGGCAGGCGGTGGCGATCTCGAAACGCTGCTTCGGCTCGGCGCCGCGGAGCAGTGCCTCGGCCCGGGCTTCGATGCCCATGGCCCTTAGGAAGCTGCCCTGGTCGACGGTGCCATGGGCCTTGGCCGGGCGGGCGGCGTCGGCAAGGGCCTGGAAATCGACATGGGCGGTCAGGTCGGCCTCGCCCGGCAGGGCTAGCACCGGGTGGTAGCGATGCTGGCGGACCGCCTGCAAGGTATCGCCGGCGGCCGAGCGGGAATGGCCGTAATCGACGATCAGGGCGGCCCCGCCCTGATCGCAGAGCCGCCGTCCGATGGCCTGGGCTACCTCTTGCCCGGCGGGGCAGGTCTCGGCGATATCGCCTTCGGCGACGCCGTCGAGGCGAGGAAGGCCGGGGGAACCAGCGTCCAGCAGCGGCCCGGTAACGAAATCCAGGTCGTCCCCGCAGGCATCGATCAGGCGTTCGCGCCAGCCGCCGCCGTCGCGCACGAACTGGCGGATGGGCAGGGCGTCGAAGAATTCGTTGGCGACCAGCAGCATGGGGCCGTCCGGGATCTCCGAGAAGTCGTCATGCCAATCCACCGGGGCGCCGCGCAGGGCCTCGCGCTGGCGCAGGCGCAGGACCGGGCTGGTTTCCACCAGATGCACCCGGACGGCGCCCAGGAAGCCCGGCACCAGCCGGGCGGCGCGCAGCAGGTCGCTCATCAGCGTGCCGCGTCCCGGCCCCAGCTCGACCAGCCGGAAATGGCGCGGCGATCCCATCTGCTGCCACACCACGGCGCACCACAGGCCCAGCAATTCGCCGAACATCTGGCTGATTTCCGGCGCGGTGGTGAAGTCGCCGCGTGCGCCCAGCGGGTCCTGCTTGCGGTAATATCCCCATTCGGGATGGCCCAGGGCTTCGGCCATGAATTCCGAGACCGGAAGGGGGCCCTCGGCCTTGATGCGGTTGCGGATATGCTGCTCCAGCGGGCTCACGCCGGCTGTCCCTTGCGCGGCCACAGGATCAGCGCCAGCCCCGCCGCCACCATGGGCAGCGAGAGCACTTGGCCCATGGTGATGCCGCCGGCGAGGAAGCCGATATGGGCGTCGGGCTGGCGGAACAACTCCCCGATCATGCGGGCGATGCCGTAACCCGCCAGGAAGGTCCCGGCCAGGGTTCCGGCGCGCATCCGCACCGCCTCGACCCGCCACAGCAGGTGCAGCAGCAGGAACAGCAGCAGGCCTTCCATCGCCGCCTGATAGAGCTGGCTGGGATGGCGCGGCACCGGCCCGCCGGTCGGAAAGATCACCGCCCAGGGCACGTCCGGGGCGGGGCGGCCCCACAGCTCGCCGTTGATGAAATTGGCGATGCGGCCGAAGAACAGGCCGATGGGCACGGTGCAGCAGATCATGTCGCCGACCCGCAGCAGGTTGAGCCCTCGTCGGCGGCTGAACAGGATGATGGCGATGATGACGCCCAGCGCGCCGCCGTGGAAGGCCATGCCGCCTTGCCACAAGAAGAGGATCTCCAGGGGGTTCTGGAGGTAATAGGCGGGCTGGTAGAACAGCACGTAGCCCAGCCGCCCCCCGAGCACCACGCCGACCGTCGCCCAGACCAGGAAGTCGTCCACGTCCACCTTGGTCATGGCATGGGGCGGCTTGCTGACCAGCCAGCGCAGATAGGCCCATCCGCCCATCAGGCCGGTTATGTAAGCCAGGGCATACCAGCGGATGGCGATCGGGCCGATCTGAAGAGCGACCGGGTCGATGTCGGGGAAGGCGATGGCCACGTGGCTTGGTCCTCAGCGATAGCGGTCGGGAGTGGCGAGATAGTCCTGCACATAGCGCGACACACCCTCTTCCAGCCCCGTGAAGGGGCGGGTATAGCCGGCGGTACGGAGCTTCTCCATGTTGGCTTGGGTGAAGTACTGGTACTTGTCCCGGATCTGCAGGGGCGTGTCGACGAACTTGATATAGGGCTCCTTGCCCAAAGCGCGATAGACCGAAGAGGCAAGATCGAGAAAAGACCGCGCTTGGCCGGTGCCGACATTGTACAGGCCCGAGACCGTGGGGTTGTCCAGCAGCCACATCACCACGTCGACCACGTCGCCGATCCAGATGAAATCGCGCAGCTGCCCGCCATCGGGATAATTGGGATTGTGCGAGCGGAACAGATGGGCGGGGTTGCCCATCTCGGCATGGGGATAGATCTGCGCCACCACGCTCTGCTGTCCGGCCTTGTGGTATTCGTTGGGGCCGTAGACGTTGAAGAATTTCAGGCCCGCCCATTGCGGCGGAGCGGGCAGCCTGTCTTCCAGCTTCTTCGCCACGCGGCGGTCGAAGAGATGCTTGCTCCAGCCATAGGCGTTCAGCGGCCGCAGCTTGGCCAGGTGCCGGCGCGACATGTCGTCGTCGAAGCCTTCCGAGCCGTCGCCGTAGGTCGCGGCCGAGGAGGCGTAGATGAACCGGACATGATGAAGCGAGCACCATTGCCACAGGGCCATGGAGAGCGCGAAATTGTTGGTGAAGATCTTGTCGGCATCGGTCTCGGTCGTGGCCGAGATGGCGCCCATGTGGATGACGGCCTTCAGCTTTTGCTTGTTGGCGTCAAGGAAATCGAAAAGCTGCTCCGGTGCGACGATGTCGGCCAAATCGCGCTTGGCGATGTTGCGCCATTTGTCGTTGGAACGCAGGCGGTCGCAGACCACCAGTTCGCAATCTCCGCGCTCTTCGATGGCCGCTGCGATATTCGAGCCGATGAAACCGGCACCACCCGTAACGACATACATGGACAGGCACTCCCTTAGGCCAGGCTTTGGGCGTTTATAGGGCCGGTCCGGCAGGGGGTGCAAGGGCGGGTCCCTCCGGCGGCAGGTCTTTGACGGTAATCGTGTAAAAATCAGGGCCTATTGCCAGGAACGGTCCGCCTTCTTCATAATGAGGTTCCTATTTAGTCCGGAAGGCCGATATGCAGACCGAAAACCGCTTCTTCGACGATCTCTCCCGCGTTGCCGGTGGTGCGCTGGGGACACTCACCGGCCTGAAGAACGAGGTCGAGGCCTTGGTTCGTCAGCAGTTCGAACGCATCCTTTCCGAAATGGACGTGGTTCCGCGCGAAGAATTCGACATGGTGCGCGACATGGCCGCCAAGGCGCGCGAGGAGCAGGAGGCCCTGACCCTGCGCCTGGTGGCGCTGGAAGCCGAGCTGATGGCGCTGAAGGGCGCCGCCAAGGCCGGTGAAAGCGCCAAGCCGCAGGACGGCACCGCCGATGGCGGAAGCGCTCCGCCGGTTGCCTGACCATCCTGAAAAGGCCCTGACTGCCGCCTTTGCCGCCGCCTACTCCCAATGCTCCGGCCTTGCCGTGGGGGCGGGGGATTATTGCCTTGCAGGCGGCAGGGGCGCTGTCTAGTCTACCCCTTGTGGTGTCTCCGGCCCGGAACGCCATATTTTTGCATTGTCGCGCCGCCTTCGCGCGGCGCTGCCAGAGGAGGGCTCTCCATGACCATATCCGTGGAATTCGGCGACGACGAGCTCGCGGCCAATCCGCTCGACCTGGTGGAGCAGTTCGTCATCGCCAATGATTGGCCCTTCGACCGGCGCAACGACGAAGAGATGGCCGTCGAAGTGCCGGGCCGCTGGTGCGATTTCAGCCTGTATTTCGCTTGGCGGGAAGAATTGGGCGCGATGCACTTCACCTGCGCCTATGACATGAAGATTCCCGACGCCAAGCGTCCGCCCATCTACGAATTGCTGGCCCTGGTCAACGATCGCATGTGGCTGGGCCATTTCGGCATCTGGGCCGAAGAAAACATCCCCATGTTCCGCCATTCGGTGCTGCTGCGCGGCGCCTCGGGGGCGAGCATGGAACAGATCGAGGATCTGGTGGATATCGCGCTGAGCGAGGCCGAGCGCTTCTATCCGGCCTTCCAGTTCGTCATCTGGGGCGGCAAGACGGCGAACGAGGCCATCGCCGCAGCCCTTCTCGATACCGTCGGCGAGGCCTGAGACCTGACATGACGACACGGATTCTGCTGGTCGGCTGCGGCAAGATGGGCGCGGCCATGCTGGAAGGCTGGCTGGACCGGGGGCTGGCCCCCGCCGATGTGGTGGTGGTCGATCCCGGCGATTTCGCACGCCGCACCTTCGACGGCCGGGTCCGTGTCGTGGGCGGCGCCCAGGACGTGCCGGAGGATTTCTCCCCCGACGTTCTGGTCCTGGCGGTCAAGCCCCAGGTGATGGCCGACGTCGCCGCAGCCTACGGGCGTTTCCGCAACGTGGTCTACCTCTCCATCGCGGCGGGCAAGACCATCGCCTTCTTCGAGGGGCTGTTCGGCCGCGAGGCGGCGATCATCCGCGCCATGCCCAACACGCCGGCCGCCGTGCGCGCCGGCATCACCGTCCTGTGCGCCAACGCCAATGTCACGTCCGCCCAGCGCGCGGCCTGCCGCGATCTTCTGGCCGCGGTGGGGCAGGTGGAAGAGGTGGCGGACGAAGCCCTGATGGATGCCGTCACTGCCGTCTCGGGCAGCGGGCCGGCCTATGTCTTCCATATGGTCGAGGCCCTGGCCGAGGCCGGACGCCGCGCCGGACTGCCCGCCGATCTGGCCCTCTCCCTGGCGCGGGCCACGGTCTCGGGGGCGGGGGAATTGCTGCGCCAGTCCTCCGAGGAGGCGGGGACGCTGCGCCAGAACGTCACCAGCCCCGGCGGCACGACCTTCGCCGCCCTTCAAGTGCTGATGCGGGAGGAAGGCGGCTTGACCGCGCTGATGAGCGAGGCCGTCGAGGCCGCCACCCGGCGTTCCCGGGAATTGGCGTCCTGACTCGAGGCGTGAGTCCCGCCCGGTAAATTTTACAAGAAAAAAAGCGGCTTGAACGCGGAGCGCGGTTTGCGCTCGCGCGCATTTACGCTATTGTCGCCGCAAGGCGGGTAGGATTTGGGTAGGTTCCCGTCGCCGGAGCAAGCAATCGGACCACCATGGTGCTGCAGCAGAAGAAGCCGATCGAGATCGTCATTGCCGAAAAGAACCCGTTGCTCCAGAGCAGCCTGATCAAGCTGTTCTCGGGGGACGACCGCTTTTCCGTTCTGACGGTCGCTTCCGATGGCGAACGATTCCTGGCTGCCGCCGAGCGGCTGCATTTCGACGTGGGCGTCATCGGCTGGGAAATGCCCTTCCTCGACGGACGGGGCGTCTTGCAGGCTTTGCGCGGCAAGGCCGATTCGCCGCGCATCATCGTCTATACCGGCAGTGGCAATGCCGATGTGCCGCGCCAGGCCATGGCCTTGGGAGCGGCGGGGTTCTGCTCGAAGAACGATCCGCCGCAGCAGCTTCTGGACACCATCACCAGCGTCGCCGCTGGCAAGATGGTCTTCCCCTTTATCGATGTGGCCCGCCTGGCCGCCGATCCCTTCGCCGGGCTGACCCCGCGCGAGCGGGAATTGCTGTCTTCGCTGGCGGGCGGGCTGACCAACCAGCAGATGGCGCAGCAGCTCGACATCTCGCTGAACACGGTTAAGTTCCACCTGAAGAATCTCTACGACAAGCTGGGCGTCTCGAACCGCGCCCAGGCCGTGGCGTTCTATCTCAAGGGACGCGACGGACGGTGAAATCCGGGTAGGGGAGGCCCTGCCCGCAAGAGAGAGGGTGCCGACACCCAAGGGTGTTGTGTCTCGAGGGGCCGTTTTCCCATGATGCAGAAAAGCAAAGAAAGCGGGAGAGGCATGAGCATCGTCCAAGAGGATCTGGCGGTGGCGCCCGGCCTCACCTGGGGCTTGCGCGCCGTGACCGAAGCCGCAGCCCGTGCCGCCTGGGATTGTATCGGCCAGGGCAACAAATGCCAGGGCGACCGCGCCGCCATCGACGCCATGGGCGACGGCTTGGACCGGCTGGGCATCAACGGCCTGCTGGTCATCGGCGAGGGCAGCCAGGAGGAATCCCCCCGGCTGTACAGCGGTGAACGCATCGGCGATCCGGCCCAGCCGCCCCGCTACGACATAGCCGTCGATCCGGTGGAAGGCACCAGCTATCTCGCCAAGGGCATGACCAATGCCATGGCCGTCATCGCTATGGCCCCGCATGGCAGCCTGTTCGATCCCGGTCCCGCCTTCTACATGGAAAAATTCGCCGGGCCGCCGCAGGTGCGCGGCCTGATCGACCCGGACTCGCCGGTCGAGGAAAAGCTGAACGTGCTGTCCCGGACGCTTGGCAAGAAGGTGGGCGAGCTAACCATCTATGTGCTGGAAAAGCCGCGTCACCGCGACCTGGTGGAACGGCTGCACCGCGCCGGCGCCCGTGTCGCCCTCTATCCCGCCGGCGACGTGGCCGGGGCGGTGATGGCGGCCATTCCCAATTCCGGCATCGATGCGCTGATGGGCACGGGCGGTACGCCCGAAGGCATGCTTTCGGCCTGCGCCATCCGCGCCATGGGCGGCGAATTCCTGGGCCGTATCGACCCGCAGCTCGCCAGCGAGAAGCTGGCCGTGCTGGAGCAGGGGATGGACATCCAGCGCTGGTGGCGCTGCGAGGAATTGGTGACGTCCGACCAGGTGCATTTCTGCGCCACCGGAATCACCACCGGTCTGCTGCTCGAAGGCGTGGAACGCTGCCAGGACAGCGAGAAGACCCATACCATGATGGTCAGCGGCACCACCGGCGAGCGCCAGTTCCTGACCACCTATCACCGGCTGCGCAAGGCTGGGGCGGACTAGGCCGGGCCTTTGGCCTGTCGGAATGCTGGCAAAGCCGGTGCCGCCCGCAGAAAACGTCACCCCCGCGAAGGCGGGGGTCCATGTTGGGGATCGCAAAGATATAAGCCGCGAAATATGGATGCTGCGGCTCCATGGACTCCCGCTTTCGCGGGAGTGACGAGGAAAGGGGTTTGTCGGCATCCTGCCCGGCCTTTGCCCTGCCAGTCTCTTCGAGACGTCGCTTTGCGGCTCCTCAGGGCGAAGCTAATTTATGCTTTCTCATCAATCCTATAAACCTGATGCGGAAGAGCCCCGCGGGGGCCTCTCGGTGCATGCGCCTGCAGAGGCTCGAAACTGCTCTAACCATCTTTGACGCGAATGTTATATAAGGGCACCGCGCCTTCTGGAGGAACGGATGCCCCTCAACCCGAACATCACCCGGCCCATCATCTTGGGAATCGTCGGCGATTCCGCTGCGGGAAAGACGACCTTGACCGCAGGGGTGGCCCAGATTCTGGGGCAGGAGCGCGTCCTCACCATTTGCACCGACGACTACCACCGATACAGCCGTGCCGAACGCGAACAGAATGGCATCTCGGCCCTTGATCCGCGCGGCAATTACATCGACATCCTGGAACAGCACATCCGTGCCCTGCGCAACGGCGAGCCGATCCTGAAGCCGGTCTACGACCACCGGGACGGCACGCTGGGGCGGCCGGAATATGTCGAGCCCAAGGAATACATCATCCTGGAAGGGCTGCTCGGCTATTCCTCGCGGGCGATGCGCGATTGCTACGATGTGAAGGTCTATCTGGAACCGGACGAGAATCTGCGCGTCAAATGGAAAGTGCAGCGTGACACGGCCAAGCGCGGCTATGGACTGGAGGAGGTTCTGCGCTCTTTCGAGCGGCGGAAGTCCGACAGCATCAATTTCATCAGGCCCCAGCGCACCTTCGCCGACATGGTGGTCAGCTTCCATCCGCCGGAACACAACCTGGATGAAAGCGGAGCCCGCCTGAATGTGCGCCATGTCCTGCGCCCCACCTTGCCCCATCCCGACCTCACGCCGATCCTGGACGCGGGCGCGAAAAGTGGGTTCCGCATGGACTTATCGCGCGATGTTGATGGAAAGCCGGTCGATGTTCTTGAAATTTCCGGCGATATCGACGACAAGCGCGCAAAGGCGATGGAAGAGCTCCTGTGGAGCCTTATCCCCGAAGCAGGGCATCTGCGTGCCAATCTGGGCCAGTTCACCGATAACGAGAACCGGACCGGCATCAGCCACCCGCTCGCCTTGTCGCAGCTATTGATCACCTTTCACCTGGTGAAGGCCGCCCTTGGACACTATGCGATCTAAAAAGGATCAGATCTCGATGACAGCCCAGCTTGCCACGGCTCCGTCTCAGGCCAGCCATGCCGAATTGGCCAATGCCATCCGCTTCCTTTCCGTGGATGCGGTGGAAAAGGCCAAGTCCGGCCATCCCGGAATGCCCATGGGCATGGCGGATGTGGCGACGGTTCTGTTTACGCGCTTCCTGAAATTCGACGCCAATCATCCCCGCTGGGCCGATCGCGATCGCTTCATCCTTTCCGCCGGCCATGGCTCGATGCTCCTCTACTCGCTGGCCTACCTGACCGGCTACGAGGATATCAATATCGAGCAGATCAAGAATTTCCGCCAGCTCGGCGCCCGTACCGCCGGTCACCCGGAATTCGGTCATGTCTCGGCGGCCGAAACCACCACCGGGCCGCTGGGCCAGGGTATCGCCAATGCCGTCGGTTTCGCCCTGGCGGAAAAGATGCTGGCCGCCCGCCACGGCTCGGACATCGTCGACCACTACACCTATGTCATCGCCGGTGACGGCTGCCTGATGGAAGGTATCAGCCAGGAAGCCATCTCGCTGGCCGGCCATCTGCGCCTGAACAAGCTGATCGTGCTGTGGGACGACAACCATATCTGCATCGACGGCGACACCGAGATGGCCGTCTCCGACGACCAGCTGATGCGTTTCCAGGCCTCCAACTGGGATGTCTGCCGCGTCGACGGCCATGATCCGGAAGCCATCGCCGCCGCCATCGATGCCGCCCGCAAGTCCGACAAGCCCTCGCTGATCGCCTGCCGCACCACCATCGGCTATGGCGCCCCGACCAAGGCCGGTTCGGAAAAGACCCATGGCGCGCCGCTGGGGGCCGACGAGATCGCCGGTATGCGCGAAAAGCTGGGCTGGCCCCATGCGCCCTTCGAGGTGCCGGACTCCATCCTGACCGCCTGGCGCCTGGCCGGGTCGCGCGGGGCCGATGCCCGCCGCGCCTGGGAAGGCCGGGTCGAAGCCATGCCGGCCGAGGCCAAGGCCGAATTCCTGCGCACCCTGTCCGGCCGCCTGCCCGCGGGCTGGCAGGACAAGCTGACCGCCTTCAAGAAGAAGGTGTCGGAAGAACAGCCGAAATGGGCGACCCGCAAGGCCAGCCAGGAAGTGCTGGAAGTCCTGACTGCCGCCATTCCGGAACTGGTGGGCGGCTCGGCCGACCTGACCCATTCCAACCTGACCATCACCAAGTCCACCCGCTCGGTCACCCCGACCGACTTCTCGGGCCGCTACCTGCATTACGGCGTGCGCGAGCACGGCATGGCCGCGGCGATGAACGGCCTGGCCCTGCATGGCGGTTTCGTGCCCTATGGCGGCACCTTCTTCGTCTTCTCCGACTATCTCCGTCCGGCCTTGCGCATGTCCGCCCTGATGGGTCAGCGGGTTCTCTATGTGTTGACCCATGATTCCATCGGGCTGGGCGAAGATGGGCCGACCCATCAGCCGATTGAACATCTTGCGTCCCTGCGCGCGATGCCCAATGTGCTGGTTTTCCGCCCCTGCGATGCGGTCGAGACGGCTGAATGCTATGAAGTGGCGCTGTCGAACGAAGGCGGTCCGAGCGTCTTCGCCCTGTCGCGCCACAACATCCCGACCGTGCGTCAGGACCATGTGGAAGAGAATCTGTCGGCACGGGGTGCCTATGTGCTGTCCGAACCCGACCAGCCGCGCCAGGTGACCATCCTGGCGACCGGGACCGAAGTGCCTGTCGCCCTGGTCGCCCAGGCCATGCTGCATGAAGTCGGTATCGCTACTGCCGTTGTTTCTATGCCTTGTTGGGAACTGTTCGCGCAGCAGCCGACCGATTACCGTCGCAAGGTTCTGGGGTCTGGCCTGCGCATCGCCATCGAGGCAGGCAGCACCTTCGGGTGGGAGCGCTGGGTCGGCGACGAAGGCGCCGTGGTCGGCATGAGGAGCTTCGGGGCTTCCGGCCCGGCCGAGCAGCTCTACGCCCATTTCGACATCACCGCCCAGTCGGTTGCCGATATCGCGATGGCCCGCCTGGGTAAGGCCAAATAAGGGAGAGAAATTCAGATGGCACTCATTTCGCTTCGCCAACTGCTCGACCATGCGGCTGAGAACGGCTACGGGATTCCGGCGTTCAACGTCAACAACATGGAACAGGTCAAGGCGATCATGGAGGCCGCGGCGGCCACCGACAGCCCGGTCATCCTGCAAGGCTCGGCCGGTGCCCGCAAATATGCCGGCGAACCCTTCCTGCGCCACCTGATCCTCGCCGCCACCGAGGCCTTCCCGCATATCCCGGTCTGCATGCACCAGGATCACGGCACCTCGCCGCAGGTCTGCATGCGCTCCATCCAGTCGGGCTTCAGCTCGGTGATGATGGACGGCTCGCTGATGACCGACGGCAAGACCCCGTCTTCCTATGAATACAATGTCGACGTCACCGCCAAGGTGGTCGACATGGCCCATGCCTGCGGCGTGTCGGTCGAGGGCGAACTGGGCTGCCTGGGCTCGCTCGAAACCGGCCAGGCCGGCGAGGAAGACGGCGTCGGCGCGGAAGGCACGCTCGATCACAGCCAGATGCTGACCGATCCCGAGCAGGCCGCCGATTTCGTCGCCAAGACCAAGGTGGACGCCCTGGCCATCGCCATCGGCACCAGCCATGGCGCCTACAAGTTCACCCGTCCGCCGACCGGCGACATCCTGGCCATCGGCCGCGTCAAGGAAATCCATGCCCGCATCCCCAACACCCATCTGGTGATGCACGGCTCGTCCTCGGTGCCGCAGGAATGGCTGCAGATCATCAATAATTACGGTGGCGACCTGGGCCAGACCTATGGCGTGCCGGTGGAAGAGATCGTGGAAGCCATCAAGCATGGCGTCCGCAAGATCAATATCGACACCGACCTGCGCATGGCCTCGACCGGTACCATCCGCAAATTCCTGGCTGATCATCCCAAGGAATTCGATCCGCGGAAGTATCTGAAGGAAACCACCAAGGCCATGTCGGAAATCTGCAAGGCCCGCTACGAAGCCTTCGGTGCCGCCGGCTGGGCCAGCAAGATCCGTCCGCTGTCCCTGGAAACCATGAGCGAACGCTATGTCTCCGGCGACCTGGAACCCCAGGTCACGGCCATGGCCGCCCAGTAAGTCCGGGCACAGGCGAACAAAACGAAACGGCGGCTCCGCAAGGAGCCGCCGTTTTGCTTTTCTGGTCTGCTTGAACATCCTTGTCTCGTCGCTCCCGCGGAGGCGGGAGCCCATGTCAGGTCCAGAAAGGAGCCGTGACATGGATTCCCGCTTTCGCGGGAATGACGAGTGAAATGTGGATACGGGCAGGGCCCAGAGATACCTTACTCGGTGACGAAGCGCGGACCCTGGCGGCTGGCCTGCTGGCCGGCCTGGATCTTGTTCCAGACCTTCTGGGCGATGTCCCGGTAGGCCTGGGCATGCGGGCTTGAGGGTTTGCTGACGACGATCGGCTCGCCCCGGTCCGAGGTGCTGCGGATATCCACATGCAGCGGCACTTCGCCGAGGAAGTCGCAGTTCAGGCGCTTGGCTTCGGTCTGGGCGCCGCCATGGCCGAAGATATGCTCCTCATGGCCGCATTTGGGGCAGACGTGGTAGCTCATGTTCTCGATGATGCCGAGAATGGGCACGTCGACCTTGCGGAACATGTTCAGACCCTTGCGGGCGTCCAGCAGGGCGATGTCCTGCGGGGTCGAGACCACCACCGCGCCGGCCAGCGGCACGCGTTGGGTGATGGTGAGCTGGGCATCGCCGGTGCCGGGCGGCATGTCGATGACCATGACGTCGATCTCGCCCCAGCGCACGTCGCGCAGCATCTGCTCCAGCGCACCCATGACCATCGGGCCGCGCCAGACGATGGGGCTGGCCTCTTCCACCATGAAGCCCATGGACATGACCTTGATGCCATAGCCTTCCAGCGGCAGCATGGTCTTGCCGTCCGGCGAGGTCGGCTGTTCGCCCGACAGGCCCAGCATGCGCGGTGCCGAGGGGCCGTAGATGTCGGCGTCGAACAGGGCGACCTTCAGGCCCAGCTGCGACAGGGCCAGGGCCAGGTTGATCGAGGTGGTGGACTTGCCGACGCCGCCCTTGCCCGAGGCGACGGCGATCACCGACTTGACGGTGGGCAGCAGGCTGTCGGGCTGGGCCGCGCCGTGGCTATGGCCGTGGCCGCCGCCATGGCCGCAACCCGGGCCGTGCTGGTGTCCGCCCTGTTGCTGCTGTTGGCCGCCGCCCTGGCGCTGGGCGGTCAGCACGGCCGAGGCGGTCAGCACGCCCGGTAGGGCATCGACGACCTTTTCGGCCTGTTTGCGCAGTGGTTCGAGATGAGGGCCGCGCTGGGGATCGACCTCGATGGCGAAGGCGACATGCCCGTCCTTGACGGCCAGTCCCTGCACCATCCCAAGGCTAACGATATCTGCCTTTTTATCGGGGTCCAGAACCCCACGCAGGGCTGTAAGGACCTGTTCTTCCGTGACCTGCGCCATGCTTGAAAACTCCTTGCCTTTTCACATATCCCCTGGACGCTTTGGTGTTATAGGCTTCCCTTCTTTGCGGGGAGCTTTAGTGTATGAAGCGCGGATGGCACTCTAGCTGACCGTGATATAGGGCGCAGCACCAATTTTGCTGTGGATTTTGCTATGGTGCTAAGCTCAGACTTGTAAAAAAGTGTCCGGTCTCTCTGACGGGACACTCAATGAAAGGGAAGGATACTCGATGCCTTGGACTCCTCAAGGCGGGGGCGGCGGCCCCTGGGGTAGCGGCGGAGGTAATAGCGGCGGCGGTGGCCCGTGGGGCCGCCCCGGCGGCGGTGGTGGCGGCGGTGGCGGCGGCGGTCCGCAGCCGCCGGATATCGAAGAGCTGATCCGCAAGAGCCAGGACCGCTTCAAGCGCCTGATGCCCGGCGGCTTCGGCGGCGGCCGTGCCCTGGCGCTCGTGGCGCTGATCGGCTTGGCCCTGTGGGGGGCGACCGGCTTCTATCGCGTCAACCCCAGTGAACAGGGTGTGGTCCTGCGCTTCGGCAAGTGGGTGGATACCACCGGTCCCGGCCTGCATTACCATTTGCCGTCTCCCATCGAGACGGTGATCAAGCCCAACGTCACCCAGACCAATCTGGTGCAGATCGGCTATCGCGCCCAGGGCGGGGAAATCCCGCGTCCCGGCATGCGCGCCGCCGGCGTACGCGACGTGCCCGAAGAAAGCATCATGCTGACGGGTGACGAGAACATCGTCGATATCGATTTCTCGGTCTTCTGGGTCATCAACGATGCCGGGCAGTATTTGTTCAACATCCGCGATCCGGACGGCACCGTGCGTGCCGCCGCCGAATCGGTGATGCGCGACATCATCGGCCAGACGCCGATCCAAAGCGCCCTGACCGCCGGCCGTGCCGAGATCGAAATCGCCACGCGCGACCGGCTTCAGGCATTGCTCGACGAATACGGTGCCGGGGTGACGATCACCCAGGTCCAGCTGCTGAGCGTCGACCCGCCTGCCCCGGTCGTGGATGCGTTCAACGACGTGCAGCGTGCCCGCGCCGACCAGGAGCGTCTGCGCAACGAGGCCGAGGCCTATCGCAACGACATCATCCCGCGTGCCCGAGGCGAAGCCGAACGGATCGTTCAGGAGGCCGAGGCCTACCGCGAGCAGATCGTCAACGCGGCGGAAGGTGACGCCCAACGCTTCCTGTCGGTCTACCAGGCTTATGTCGGTGCCGAGGACGTGACGGCCCGCCGCCTGTATCTGGAGACCATGGAAGAAGTCATGCGCGGCACCAGCAAGATCATCATCGATCCTGCCGCCGAGAACGGCGGCCGGGGCGTGGTGCCCTATCTGCCCTTGCCTGAATTGCGGCCCCGTCAGGGTCAGCCGCCGGCTCCGGGCCAGCAGGCCCAGGGTCAACAGCAGCCCTCGCCGACGGCGGCGCTGGCTCCCGGAGGTGCCCGATGAACAAGATGTTCGTTCTCGGCGGCCTGCTGGTCGTCGGCGCAGTCGTCGCCGCTTCGGCGCTGTTCGTCGTGCGTCAGCCGGAACAGGCGTTGGTCCTGCGCCTGGGTGCGCCGCGCGCGGTCATCACCGAGCCGGGCCTGCACGTCAAGGTGCCCTTCATCGAAGACGTGCTGGTCTACGAGAAGCGCGTCCTGTCGCTGGACCTGCCGGCCGAGCAGGTGCTGCTGGCCGACCAGCGTCGCATCGAGGTGGATACCTTCACCCGCTTCCAGATCGAAGACCCGCTGCGCTTCTATCAGACGGTGCGCAACGAGGACGTGGCCCGTGCCCGTGTCCGCGATCTGGTCTCCGGTTCGCTCCGCCGTGTTCTCGGTGGCGTGATGCTGCAAAGCGTCCTGTCGGGCGAACGTGTTGCGATCATGAACGAGATCCAGCGCCAGGTGACGGCGGAAGCCGATGGCCTGGGCATCAACGTGATCGACGTGCGTATCCGCCGCGCCGACCTGCCGGAGGAAACGAGCCAGGCCATCTTCGCCCGGATGCAGTCCGAGCGTGAGCGTGAAGCCCGCGAGGCCCGCGCCCAAGGTCAGGAACGCGCCCAGCAGATCCGCGCCCGCGCCGAACGCGAGCGCACCGTGCTTCTGGCCGAGGCCCAGCGCCAAGCCCAGATCCTGCGCGGTGAAGGCGAGCGCAACGCCAACGCCATCTGGGCCCGTGCGGCGACGCAGGACCCGGAATTCTTCAACTTCTACCGCTCGCTGCAGGCCTACCGCACGGTGTTCAACGACGACAATACGTCGCTGATCCTGTCGCCTGACGGCGAGTTCTTCCAGCATTTCGGCATCTCGCCGCGGAACGGGGGAGAAGGTCCCCTGACCCAACCCACCGGCGGACGCTGATCCCTTGACTTCGACCCCTTCCGGCCTTCCGGGAGGGGTCTTTTTCCTTCCCTGTCTATGACTTTGTTCCTTACAGCCCTTTTTCTTGCGATCACCTTGGAAGGCCTGCTTTATGCTCTGTTCCCCGGCGGCATGAAGCGCCTGCTGGTACAGATCATGGCAGCCCCGCCGCAAACGCTGCGCTGGGGCGGCGTTTGCATGGCTATGCTGGGCGTAGCCATGCTATGGCTGTTACGTGGCGGGGCGCCGTGACAACGGCGGTCGGATGCGGCCGAAGAATCGAGTGTTTTTTCCCTTTGCTTGAAGCGCAATGGGCACAAGACTAAATTTGGCCGACTGGTAATGCCGGAAAAACAGAAAGCCCGGTAAAGTGCGAGGGAGAGTATCGGTGAGAGAAGCAAGATACAGAAAGCAGGCTCAAGCCCGTGTTGCCGCCGCGCCTGTGCCGCGTCTGGCACTCTGGCTGCTTAGCGGCTTGGTCGCCCTGGCACTGCTTTTGACGGCCGTGCAGGTGCAGGCGCGCCCGGCGCCGGAGAGCTTCGCCGATCTGGCGGAGCGCCTTCAGCCGGCGGTGGTCAATATTTCGACCACGCAGACCATGCAGGGGCCCGAGCGCATGCCCGAGACGCCCCAATTCCCGCCGGGTTCTCCCTTCGAGGATTTCTTCCGCGAATTCTTCGAGAACCAGCCCGGCGGCCGTCCGGACGCGCCGCCGCGCCGTTCCACCTCGCTCGGGTCGGGGTTCATCATCGATCCCGAAGGCTATGTGGTGACCAACAACCACGTCATCGCCGATGCCGACGAGATCAGCGTCATCCTGCATGACGACACCGTGCTGAAGGCCGAGATCGTCGGGCGTGATGCCAAGACCGATCTGGCCCTGCTGAAGGTCAACAGCAACAAGGAACTGCCCTCGCTGCAATGGGGCGATTCCGATGCCACCCGCGTCGGCGACTGGGTGTTGGCCATCGGCAACCCCTTCGGCCTGGGCGGCACCGTCACCGCCGGCATCGTCTCGGCGCGCGCCCGCGACATCAATGCCGGTCCCTATGATGATTTCATCCAGACCGACGCCTCCATCAACCGCGGCAATTCCGGCGGCCCGATGTTCAACATGAACGGCGAGGTCATCGGCATCAACACCGCCATCTTCTCGCCCTCGGGCGGCAGCATCGGCATCGGCTTCGCGGTGCCTTCCGCCCTGGCCAAGCCGGTCATCGACGACCTGCGCGAACATGGCCGGGCGCGGCGCGGCTGGCTGGGTGTGCGCATCCAGTCCGTGACCGAGGAAATCGCCGAGAGCCTGGGCCTGGAGGATGCGCGCGGCGCCCTGGTCGCCAGCGTCACCGAAGGCGGCCCGGCGGAGCAGGGCGGCATCCGTGCCGGCGACGTCATCCTGCAATTCGCGGGTCGTGAAGTCCCCGACATGCGCCGTCTGCCGCGTATCGTCGCCGAAACGCCCATCGACCGCAGCGCCGAGGTGGTGGTGTGGCGCGACGGCCGCCGCCAGACACTGAATGTCGTGGTCGGCGAACTGCGCGAGGAAGACGAGGAACCGGTCGTCCGCACCAGCGAACAGGCCCCCCGTTCCGAACCCGGACAGATTTCGGTTGCCGGGTTGGGCATGAGCGTTGCCACGGTCACGCCGCAGATCCGCGAGCGCTTCTCGCTGGCCGAGAACGCCAACGGCGTGGTGGTGGTTGCCGTGGAATCGACCGGTGCCGCCGCCGAAAAGGGCATCCGCCCCGGCGACCTGATCCTGGAAGTCAGCCAGGAACAGGTGACCGCACCCAATGACGTGGTCAGCAAGATCGAAGCCGCCCGCAAGGCCGGGCGCCGTTCCGTCCTGCTGCTGATCGAGAACGAGCGGGGCTTGCGCTTCGTCGCCCTGCGCGTCGACAACGAACCCCAGACCCAGCCCGGTCCCCAGCCGCGCCCGCAGCGCAACTGAGGTCGGCTGAGTTCGTAAAAGAAAAGCCCCGGCAGCGATGCCGGGGCTTTTTTACATTGCGCGCAATCCTTTTTCTTCGTCACTCCCGCCAGCTTTTGGTAAGCCACCAAGACACAAGGACACCAAGGCTTTGGTCAGGAGGCTGACAAAGTCGATGCCGTCCGCAGAAAAGCGTCACCCCCGCGAAGGCGGGGGTCCATGTCGGGGGGCGTGAAGATATAAGCCCCTAAATATGAATGCTGCGGCTCCATGGACTCCCGCTTTCGCGGGAGTGACGAGGAGTAAGGCGTTTGTCAGAAGTCTGACCAAAGCCTTGGTGCCTTGGTGTCTTCGTGGCCCCCAGCATTATGAGAGCGTCACTGTGACGATGTGCTGCGGACGGTCGTTGTCTACTCGACGAAGTCTTCGGCCTTGTAGCCCTGGGCGTAGAGCAGGGCGGTCAGGTCGCCGTGGTCGATGCGGACGCGGGCCTCGGCCGAGACGATGGGCTTGGCGTGATAGGCGACGCCCAGCCCGGCGGCGCGGATCATGTCCAGGTCGTTGGCGCCGTCGCCGACCGAGGCGGTCAGCGCCAGCGGGATCTTGCGTTCACTGGCGACACGGATCAGGGTTTCCAGCTTGGTGGCGCGGTCAAGGATGGGCTCGGTGACCTCGCCGGTCAGCTTGCCGTCCCGGATGACGAGGTCGTTGGCGAGATCCATGTCGAAGCCGCAATGGGCGGCGACGCGCGCGGTGAAATATTTGAAGCCACCCGAAACCAGCACCGCATAGGCGCCGTTGGCGCGCATGGTCTGGACCAGCTTGCGGGCGCCGGGCATGTATTCCAGCCGGGCGAAGGTCTTGTCCAGCGCCGAGACGTCCAGTCCCTGGAGCAGGCCCACGCGCTCGCGCAAGGCCGCCTTGAAATCCAGCTCGCCGTTCATGGCGCGCGCGGTGATGGCTGCTATATGCTCCTTCAGCCCGGCATAATCGGCCAGTTCGTCCAGCGTTTCGCCGACCACCATCGTGGAATCCATGTCGGCCACCAGCAGGCGCTTGCGCCGGCCTTCGGAAGCCTGGGCCACCACATCGAAGGGCTGGCCGTCCAGCCGTCCGCGCACGGCGGCCTCGGCCTGTTCGGGCGCCAGCATGGCGAAGGGAATGTCGCAGGCGATGCCCCGGTCCAGCCAGGAAGGCTGCGCGGTATCGGCTCCCAAATCGTTGAGGGCCGCGCGCGCTGCGGCGGCGATGCCGTCTTCGAGCCCGCCGGTGGCGGGGTTGGCGATCAGGGTCAGAACATAATCCATCGGAGCATCCTACCGTCTCGGTCCCGGTTGCTTTACGGTGTGGCGGATCGATTGGCAAGAGCCGAAGGACGAGGGAAGAGAATGAGGCGCAAGGCGGTGGTGATCGCGGGGCCGACGGCCAGTGGAAAGTCGGCGCTGGCATTGCGCGCCGCGGCTGAATTCGGTGGAACGGTCATCAATGCCGATTCCATGCAGGTCTATGGCGTGCTGCGTGTGCTGACGGCGCGTCCGTCGCCCGAGGACGAGGAAACGGTCCCCCACCGCCTGTACGGCGTGCTGCCGCCTTCCAAAGTCTGCTCGGCCGGGCGCTGGCAGGAAATGGCGCGGGCCGAGGTCGAGGCGGCCTGGGAGGCGGGCAGGGTGCCGGTGATCACCGGCGGCACCGGCCTCTACATCCGCAGCCTCGTCGAGGGCCTGTCGCCTATTCCCGACATTCCCGAAGACATTCGCGCCGAGGCCCGGGCGCTGTTCGAGCGTTCGGGCAACGAGGCCTTCCACCGCCTGCTGGCGCAGCGCGACCCGGTGATGGCGGCCCGCCTGCATCCCGGCAATTCGCAGCGCCTAGTGCGCGCCTGGGAAGTGATCGAGGCGACGGGACGGTCGCTGGCGGAGTGGCAGGAGGAGCCCAATCTGGGCGGGCTGGACGCCGATGTGCTGACCCTGGTGCTGGCGCCCGAGCGCGAGGCGCTTTACGCCGCCTGCGACGGGCGCTTCATGAAGATGGTGGAGCAGGGGGCGCTCGACGAGGTGGCGGCGCTGGCGGCGTTGCGCCTCGATCCTGCCTTGCCCGCCATGAAGGCCCTGGGCGTGCCGGAATTGCTGGCCCATCTGCGCGGGGAGATGAGCCTGGAACAGGCCGCCGCTGCCGCCCAGCTCGCGACCAGACGCTATGCCAAGCGGCAGCTGACGTGGTTCCGGAATCAGATTCCTGACGCAAAAATGGTACAAACGCAATTTTCGGAAAGAATGTGGGGTGATTTCTTTTCCTTTATTCACCGGTTTCTGTTGACCCAGTAACCATGAAAGACTAGCTTGTCGCCTCCGCCCTTGCTGTTGGCGCGGAGGATGACGCGTGTTCGCGAGTATGTTCAAAGAAAGGGTGCAATGATGGCACAGGAGACGTTGACCGGCGCTGAAATGGTCCTCAAGGCTCTGACCGATCAGGGTGTTGAGGTAATTTTCGGGTATCCCGGCGGCGCCGTACTTCCCATCTATGACGAGATCTTCAAGCAGAACAAGATTCGTCACATCCTTGTTCGCCACGAGCAGGCCGCTGTTCATGCCGCGGAAGGTTATGCGCGTTCCACCGGCAAGGTCGGCGTGGTTCTCGTGACGTCGGGCCCTGGTGCGACCAATGCGGTGACCGGCCTGCTGGATGCCATGATGGATTCCATTCCGGTGGTCTGCCTGACCGGTCAGGTGCCGACTCATCTGATCGGCAACGACGCCTTCCAGGAAGCCGATACCACCGGTATCACCCGTCCCTGCACCAAGCATAATTATCTGGTGAAGGATGGGAACGCACTGGCCCGGACCATCCACGAGGCCTTCTATGTCGCCCAGACCGGCCGTCCCGGCCCGGTGGTGATCGACCTGCCCAAGGACATCCTGATGGGCAAGGGCAGCTATGAAGGCCCCAGCAAGGTCCAGCACAAATCCTACCGTCCGCAGATCAAGGGCGACCTCAACCGCATCGAGGAAGCGGTGGAGATGCTGTCCAAGGCGCGTAAGCCGCTGCTCTATTGCGGCGGCGGCGTGATCAATTCCGGCCCGGCGGCCAGCCAGTTGCTGACCCAGTTCGCCAAGATGACCAATTTCCCGGTCACCCTGACGCTGATGGGCCTGGGCGCCTTCCCCGGCAGCGATCCCCAATTCCTGGGCATGGTCGGCATGCACGGCACCTACGAGGCCAACTGGGCCATGCATGACTGCGACGTGATGGTCTGCATCGGCGCCCGCTTCGACGACCGTGTGACCGGCCGCCTGAACGCCTTCGCTCCGAATTCCAAGAAGATCCACATCGATATCGACCCGTCCTCGGTCAACAAGAACGTGCAGGTCGATTGCGCCATCATCGGCGATGTCGGTCATGTGCTCGAGGACATGATCAAGGTGTGGAAGTCGCGCCAGGCCAATGTGGACGCGGCGGCGCTGGATGCCTGGTGGAAGCAGATCGGCGAATGGCGCGCCCGCGATTGCCTGCGCTACCAGCAGGGCGACCAGATCATCAAGCCGCAATACGCCCTGCAGCGCCTGAATGAACTGACCAAGGGCCGCGAGACCTATTTCAGCACCGAAGTCGGCCAGCACCAAATGTGGGCCGCCCAGTTCCTGACCTTCGACAAGCCCAATCGCTGGCTGACCTCGGGCGGCCTGGGCACCATGGGCTACGGCCTGCCCGCCGCCATGGGCGTGCAGGTCGCCCATCCCGACGCCCTGGTCATCGACGTGGCCGGCGAGGCCTCGATCATGATGAACATCCAGGAAATGAGCACCCTGATGCAGTATCGCCTGCCGGTGAAGGTGTTCATCCTGAACAACCGCTACATGGGCATGGTGCGCCAGTGGCAGGAATTGCTGCATGGCGGCCGCTATTCCGAAAGCTATTCGGAATCCCTGCCTGATTTCGTCAAGCTGGCCGAAGCCTTCGGCGCCGTGGGCCTGCGCGCCGACAAGGTCAGCGAGGTGGACGACGTCATCAAGGAGATGATCGAGGTGAACCGCCCGGTGATCGTCGATTGCGCGGTCGACCAGACGGAAAACTGCTTCCCGATGATCCCGTCGGGGGCGGCCCATAACGAAATGCTGCTGGGTCCGGCGGATCAGGTGGCCAAGCCGATCTCCGAAGACGGCATGGTTCTGGTCTAACGGCCGCGACTCAGGGGGACTAAGCTGTGATGATGCAGAAGGAAGAAATCGTTCGCCATACCTTCTCGGTTCTGGTGAACAACGAAGCGGGCGTGCTGGCGCGGGTCATCGGCCTGTTCTCGGGGCGCGGCTACAATATCGACAGCCTGACGGTGGCCGAGGTCGATGTGCATGAGAAGCTCTCGCGCATCACCATCGTCACTTCCGGCACGCCGATGATCATCGAGCAGATCAAGGCGCAGCTGGGCCGTCTGGTGCCGGTGCACAAGGTCCGCGATCTGACGGTGGAAGGGCCGCATGTGTCGCGCGAACTGGCCCTGGTCAAGGTGGTTGGAAGCGGCGAGAAGCGGGTGGAATCCCTGCGCATCGCCGATATCTTCCGTGCCCGCGTGGTCGATTCGACGAATGAATCCTTCGTCTTCGAGATCGTCGGCGCGACCGAAAAGCTCGATGCCTTCATCAATCTGATGGAACCGCTGGGTTTGGCGGATGTGTCGCGGACCGGCGTCGCCGCCATCGCCCGCGGCCCGAAGCCGCTGTAAACCGCCTTTCCCCGCGGCGTCGCGCCTTGCGCGCGGCGCCGCAAAGGGGTAGGAAAAACAGCGACGGATTTAAGCTCAAGGGCCGGTCTCGGCCTCGGTATAAAGAAAAGGCCGCATCGGCCGGGTGAAAGGAAGAGTTCTCTCATGCGCGTCTATTACGATCGGGATGCCGACGTCAATCTGGTCAAGTCCAAGAAGGTCGTCATCGTCGGCTACGGCAGCCAGGGTCACGCCCATGCCCTGAATCTGCGCGATTCGGGTGTGAAGGATGTGGCCGTGGCGCTGCGTCCCGGTTCGCCTTCGGCCAAGAAGGCCGAGGCCGAGGGCCTGAAGGTCATGTCCCCCGCCGAGGCCGCCAAGTGGGGCGACCTGGTGATGATCCTCACCCCCGACGAGCTGCAGGCAGAGCTGTACAACGACCATCTGCGCGACAACATGAAGGAAGGCGCGGCCCTGGTCTTCGCCCACGGCCTGAACGTCCACTTCAAGCTGATCGAGCCCCGTGCCGACCTGGACGTGTTCATGATCGCCCCTAAGGGCCCGGGCCATACCGTGCGCGGTGAATACCTCAAGGGCGGCGGCGTGCCCTGCCTCGTGGCCGTGGCGCAGAACGCCTCGGGCAACGCGCTGGAACTCGCTCTCTCCTACGCCTCGGCCATCGGCGGCGGCCGTTCGGGCGTCATCGAGACCACCTTCCGCGAAGAATGCGAAACCGACCTCTTCGGCGAGCAGGCGGTGCTTTGCGGCGGCCTGACCAAGCTGATCCAGGCCGGCTTCGAAACCCTGGTCGAAGCGGGCTATGCCCCGGAAATGGCCTATTTCGAGTGCCTGCACGAAGTGAAGCTGATCGTCGACCTGATCTATGAAGGCGGCATCGCCAACATGCGCTACTCGATCTCCAACACCGCGGAATACGGCGACTACGTCACCGGCCCGCGCATGGTGACCGACGAGACCAAGGCCGAGATGAAGCGCGTGCTGGAAGACATCCAGTCCGGCCGCTTCGTGCGCGACTGGATGCTTGAGTGCAAGGCCGGCCAGCCCTCCTTCAAGGCGACCCGCCGCCGTCAGGCCGAGCATCCGATCGAGGAAGTGGGCGAGCGTCTGCGCGGCATGATGCCGTGGATCGCCAAGAACAAGCTGGTGGACAAGTCCAAGAACTAATCCACCTTCCGATGAAGGGGGTGCCGCGGCATCCCCTTTTTCGTTGCAGCATGGCCGGGGATGGTTGAGCTACAACCACATCTGCGTCGTGAGAGCCCTTTGCGCTTTGTTCCCGGCCTCGATCCCGCTTCACCGAGGGAAGGTGGCGGGGGTTAAGCGGAAACGGCCGCAAGCTGGAAACTGGTGTTGACAAGCGCCGCCAATCCATCCTCACTATAGAGGTGTTGGGGCAGCGTTTTTTCCTGTTTCTGGCGGTCCCAACCAATGGCAGGCGGAGAATATGGCCGGAGCACGAATGAAGGAGTTGGCGCAACACCATGCCGGATGGCGTGTGGTTCGCGCGCGCGCCTTCGCGCTGGCTCTCAACCTGCTGCCGAACAGTGACCGGGCCCTACGACTTAGGTGCCCCTGAACGTCGCTTTTTTCACCGCCGGTGCTGCCGGGACGGGTGGGAAGGCGTTCAGGGGGGAAGTTCAAGCCTTGAGTCGGAACGTTTTCTAAGGGACCCGTCACATGACTGACAGCATGGATAAAAACCGCGTCATCATCTTCGACACCACCCTGCGCGATGGCGAGCAATCGCCGGGCGCCTCCATGAACTTGGAGGAGAAGCTCAAGATCGCCAAGGTGCTGGAGGATATGGGCGTCGACGTGATCGAAGCCGGCTTCCCCATCGCCTCGAACGGCGATTTCGAGGCCGTCAACGAGATCGCCAAGACCGTCACCAACGCCACCATCGCCGGTCTGGCCCGCGCCACCAAGGCCGATATCGAGCGCTGTGCCGAGGCCATCAAGCCGGCCGCGCGGGGCCGCATCCACACCTTCATCTCCACCTCGCCGCTGCACATGAAGTACAAGCTGCAGATGGAACCGGAGAAGGTGCTGGCGAAGGTCGTCGAGAGCGTCTCCTATGCCCGCAATTTCACCGATGACGTGGAATGGTCGGCCGAAGACGGCTCGCGGACCGAACACGATTTCCTGTGCCGCTGCGTCGAGGCCGCCATCAAGGCCGGTGCGCGCACCATCAACATCCCTGATACCGTGGGCTATGCCGTTCCCGACGAATATGCCGCGCTGATCCGCATGCTGTTCAACCGGGTGCCCAATATCGACCAGGCCATCATCTCGGTCCATTGCCACAACGACCTGGGCTTGGCCGTGGCCAATTCGCTGGCCGCCGTGCAGGCCGGTGCCCGCCAGGTGGAATGCACCATCAACGGCCTGGGCGAACGCGCCGGCAACGCCGCCATGGAAGAGATCGTGATGGCGCTGCGCACCCGCGCCGATCACATCCCCTATACCACCGGCATCAAGACCGAGCACATCACCAAGGCCTCGCGCTTGGTGTCCACCGTGACCGGCTTCGTGGTGCAGCCCAACAAGGCCATCGTCGGCGCCAATGCCTTCGCCCATGAATCGGGGATCCACCAGGACGGCATGCTGAAGAACGCCCAGACCTACGAGATCATGACCCCCGAATCGGTGGGCCTGACCCGCTCGACCCTGGTCATGGGCAAGCATTCCGGCCGTGCCGCCTTCAAGTCGAAGCTGAAGGAACTGGGCTACGAACTGGGCGAGAACGCCATCGAAGACGCTTTTGTGCGCTTCAAGGATCTCGCTGACCGCAAAAAAGACGTATTCGACGAAGATATCGTGGCTTTGGTCGATGACGAGGTGCTGCGCAGCAACGACCGCATCCGTTTCGTTTCGCTGGAAGTGGTCTGCGGCTCCAAGCATCGCCCGCCGCGTGCGACGCTGGAACTGGAAGTCGATGGCGAGACGAAGCAATGCGAGTCCACCGGCGACGGCCCCGTCGATGCGACGTTTAACTGTATTAAAGAACTCGTGCCGCATAATGCCCGCCTGCAGCTCTATCAGGTCCATGCCGTGACCCAGGGCACCGATGCGCAAGCCGAGGTGACGGTGCGACTGGAAGAAGACGGCAAAACCGTCAATGGCCAGGGCGCCGATACCGATACTCTTGTCGCTTCTGCCCGTGCCTATGTGACGGCTCTGAACAAGTTGTTGGTGAAACGCGAGAAAACCGCTCCACAGGCGCTCTCAGCCTGATATAACGGCTGCGACGCAACATTGACCTTGGTGGACAATGCCGGAGGAAAAGCTCCGGCATTGTTGCAACCATACGAACGTAGGTGAGGACGAATGTTTTCCAGAGTGACGGGTTGGATGTCGGCGGACATGGCGATCGACCTCGGGACCGCGAACACCTTGGTCTATGTAAAAGGCCGCGGCATCGTCCTCAACGAGCCTTCGGTGGTCGCCATCGCCGAGGAAAAGGGCAAGAAGAAGGTCCTGGCCGTTGGTGACGAAGCCAAGATGATGCTGGGCCGCACGCCGGGTTACATCCAGGCCATCCGCCCCTTACGCGACGGGGTCATCGCCGACTTCGAAGTCGCCGAAGAGATGATCAAGCACTTCATCCGCAAGGTGCATAACCGCCGCAGCTTCGCCAGCCCGCTGGTCATCGTCTGCGTGCCGTCGGGATCGACCGCCGTCGAGCGCCGCGCCATCCAGGAATCGGCCGAAAGCGCCGGTGCCCGCCGGGTCTTCCTGATCGAAGAGCCGATGGCCGCCGCCATCGGTGCCGGTCTGCCGGTGACCGAGCCCACGGGCTCGATGGTCGTCGATATCGGTGGCGGCACCACGGAAGTGGCCGTCCTCTCGCTGGGGGGGATCGTCTATTCCCGTTCGGTGAGGGTCGGCGGCGACAAGATGGACGAAGCCATCATCGCCTATATCCGCCGCAACCATAACCTTCTGGTGGGTGAGGGCTCGGCCGAGCGCATCAAGAAGGAAATCGGTTCCGCCTGCCCGCCCGAGGATGGCGAGGGCCGGATCATGGAAATAAAGGGCCGCGACCTGATGAACGGCGTGCCCAAGGAACTGGTGATCAGCGAACGCCAGATCGCGGAAAGCCTGGCCGAGCCGGTCGGAGCCATCATCGAGGCGGTCAAGGTGGCGCTGGAACATACCGCCCCGGAACTGGCCGCCGACATCGTGGACAAGGGCATCGTGCTCACCGGCGGCGGCGCCCTGCTGGCCAATCTGGACTTCGTGCTGCGTCATGCCACCGGCCTGCCGGTCTCGATCGCGGATGATCCTTTGTCTTGTGTCGCCTTGGGTACCGGGCGTGCCCTGGAAGAAATGCCTAAACTCAAGAATGTACTTTCGACCATGTACTGAGCCCCCGCACGGGACCCTAAGTACTGATCCTGTCGCAAGGATCATGGCGGCGGCGCCAAGGTGGCGCCGCCCGTGATGGAGGACTGGCTTGAAGCAGCACTCCGGCTCTCCCGTCGGGCGGCTGGCCCATTTGCGCCTTCTGGTGCAGCGCTTCGCCTTTCTCGCCCTGGTCGGCGCGGCTTTTGGGCTGATGCTGTTGGGTAAGGCGGATATGGTCTTGGTCGAACGTATGCGCATGTCGGTGGCCGATGCCCTGGCTCCGGTTCTGGACGTCATGGCACGGCCGGCGGCAGGTATCGCCGATATCGTCGAGAATGTGCATGAACTGGCGAATCTGCGGGCGGAGAATGCGCGCCTGCGGGAAGAGAACGCCAAGCTCCTGCACTGGCAGACCGTGGCCCGGCGGCTGGATGCGGAAAACCGCATCCTGGCTGAGAAGCTCAACTACCTGCCGGACCCCGAAGCCGCCTATATCACCGCCCGCGTGGTGGCCGATACCGGCGGCACCTTCGTTCACTCCATGCTGATCAATGCCGGTGCGCGCAACGGCGTGCGCAAGGGGCAGGCGGTGATGTCGGGCGAGGTGCTGGTGGGCCGCATCGCCAGTGTCGGCCAGACCTCGGCGCGCGTCCTGCTGCTGACCGACCTCAATGCCCGCGTTCCCGTGGTCATCGAATCCTCGCGGGTCAAGGCTATCCTGTCCGGCGACAACAGCGACCGTCCACGCCTGAGCTATCTGTCGGGCGACCCGCTGGCCGGGCCGCCGTCGGTGGCGCCGGGCGAGAGAATCGTCACCTCGGGCCATGGCGGCGCCTTTCCGCCGGGCATCCCGGTGGGCGTGGTCGCCTCGGTGACGGACGGCGTGGCGCGCGTGCAGCCCTTCATTCATCGCCACGAGCTTGAATTCGTCACCGTCGTCGATTACGGCCTGGGCGCGGTGCTGCCGGGCTCGAACGGCGCCGAGGATACCCGGCGCGGCGGGAGTACCTCCTAGTGAAGCCCGGCCTGCTCCACCGCATGGACCTCTGGGCCCGGCATCTGTTGCCGGTGGGGCTGACGCTGTTCCTGCTTCTGATGACGCTGGTGCCCAGCCGGGTGCCGGGGATGTCGGGCCTGATGCCCGCCCTGGTGCTGATGGCGGTCTTCTACTGGGCCATCTACCGCCCCGATCTGCTGCCCGCTCATGGCGCTTTCCTGATAGGATTGCTCCAGGATGTGGTGGACGGCACGCCCATCGGCGTTACCGCCCTGGTGCTGCTGCTGGTGCATGGCGTGGCGGCGTCGCAGCGCCGCTTCTTCCTGGGTAATACCTTCATCGTCGCCTGGTGGGGCTTCGCCTTGGTGGCGGCGGTGGCGAGCCTGCTGACCTGGGGCCTGGTCGGCGTGCTGCATGGCTGGGGGCAGCCGAGGGCGGTGCTGTTCCAGTATTTGATGACCTTGGCCACCTATCCGGTGGTGAGTTGGATTCTGGCGCGCCTGCACGTGACGTTCTTGCGCGACGCTTGACGGATGCCGTGGACCCGAGAGGCCGATGAACCGCGATAACGACCGCGCAAAGCTGTTCAGCCGCCGTGCCGCCATGCTGGCGGGCGGAAAGCTGGCGCTCCTCTCGACCCTGGTCGGCCGCATGTATTACCTGCAGGTGGTCGAAGCCGAGCGCTATCATATGATGGCTGAGGACAACCGCATCTCGCTGCGCCTGCTGCCGCCGCCGCGCGGCCGCATCGTCGACCGCAACGATGTCGCCATGGCCGTCAACCACCAGAACTACCGGGTGCTGGTGGTGGCTGAGCAGACCAGCAATCTCGACGCGACGCTGGATGCCTTGTCCAAGATCGTGCCCATTTCCGAAAGCGAACGGGCCCGTATCTTCCGTGATGTACGCCGCCGCCGGCGTTTTGTTCCCGTCACCGTGCGCGAAAATCTGAGCTGGGAGGATGTGGCCCGCATCGAGGTCAACGCCCCCGACCTGCCGGGCGTGCAGATCGACGTGGGCCTGTCGCGTTTCTACCCCCTGCACGAACTGGGCGCGCATATCCTCGGCTATGTCGCCGCCGTCTCGGAGCAGGACCTGACGGGGGACCCGCTGCTGGAACTGCCGGGCTTCCGCATCGGCAAAGCCGGGGTGGAGCGCATCTACGACCTGCCCCTGCGCGGCAAGGGCGGCACCAGCCAGGTCGAAGTCAATGCCGTCGGCCGCGTCATCCGCGAACTGGCCCGCGACGAAGGGCAGCCGGGCAGCGAGTTGCGGCTGACCCTGGACCTCGACCTGCAGGCCTATGCCGCCCAGCGCCTGGGCGAGGAAAGCGCCTCGGTCGTGGTGATGGACATCCATAACGGCGACATCCTGGTGATGGCCTCGACGCCCAGCTTCGACCCCAACGCCTTCAATCGCGGCCTGACCACCCAGGAATGGAAGGCGCTGATCTCCAATCCCAAGGCGCCGCTGACCAATAAATCCATCACCGGACAATACGCCCCCGGCTCGACCTATAAGATGATCGTCACCATGGCGGCCATGGAGGCGGGCGTCATCACCCCGGAACAGACGATCTACTGCCCCGGCCATATGTCGCTGGGCAATGCCCGCTTCCATTGCTGGAAGCATGGCGGCCATGGCGCCATGAACATGAAGGACGCGCTGAAGCATTCCTGCGACGTGTGGTTCTATGAAGTGGGGCGGCGCCTGGGGCCCGACCGCATCGCCGAAATGGCTAAGCGCTTCGGGCTGGGCGAGCATACCGGCATCGACCTGCCGACCGAGCGGCCCGGCGTCATCCCCACCCGCGCGTGGAAGAGGGGGGCGCTGGGGCAGGCCTGGTATCCGGGCGAGACGCTGGTCAATTCCATCGGCCAGGGCTTCGTGCTGACCACGCCCTTGCAGCTTTGCGTCATGACGGCGCGTATCGCCAATGGCGGCCATGCCGTCGTGCCTCATGTCGCCCGCGACATGCTGGTGGATGGGCAATTGGTGCCGCGCCCGGCCAAGGAGGCGCCGCCCATCGGGGTATCGCGTCAGGCCCTGCTGCAGGCGCAACGCGGCATGAATGCCGTGACCAACGAAGCGGGCGGCACGGCCTATCGCGCGCGTATCGGCATCGAGGGCATGGAAATGGCCGGCAAGACCGGTACGGCCCAGGTGCGCCGGATCACCATGCGCGAGCGCGAGGGCGGGGTGAGGCGCAACGAGGACCTGCCCTGGAACCAGCGCGACCACGCCTTGTTCGTGGGCTACGCCCCTGTCTCGGCGCCGCGCTGGGCCATCGCCGTGGTGGTCGAGCATGGCGGCGGCGGTTCGGCGGTGGCGGCTCCGATCGCCCGGGACATCATGCTGGAATTGCAGCGCCGCGAGCGGATGCGCAACCAGCCCATCGCCGCTGTCCCCGAGCAGCAGGCCGATGCCTCTTCGCTCCGGCACGACCATGTCCATGACGGCCAGTGCTGCGGCGGCAGCGCGCCGGAGGAAAGCGCATGAACAACTTCAGCCCCCAGCGCGTGCGCTTCAATCCGCATCGCATGACCCTGCGCGAGAAGTTCTGGCAGATGAACTGGATGCTGATCGGTCTGATCACGATCTGCGCCAGCGTCGGCTTCATCATGCTCTATTCCGCCGCCAATGGCAGCATCGACCCGTGGGCCCAACGCCAGATGGTGCGCTTCGGCATCGGTTTTGCCATGATGGTGACCGTGGCGCTGGTCGATATCCGAATATGGATGCGCTACGCCTACAGTTTCTACATCGTCGCCATGGTGCTGCTGGTGGCGGTGGAAGTGGTGGGCTCGGTGGGCATGGGGGCACAGCGCTGGATCGACCTGGGCATCGTCCAGCTTCAGCCGTCCGAGGTGATGAAGATCTCCCTGATCCTGGCTCTGGCGCGGTATTTCCACGGCGCCACGATCCAGGAGGTGGGACGGCCGCTTTTCCTGCTGCCGCCTCTCGTCATGGTCTTCGCGCCGGCCGTACTGGTGCTCAAGCAGCCCGATTTGGGGACGGCCCTGATGCTGATCGCCGGTGGCGGCGCCATCTTCTTCCTGGCCGGGGTCAGGATGTGGAAGTTCGGCCTCGTCCTGGCGGCGGCAATCGGCAGCGTGCCCATCGCCTGGCAGTTCCTGCGCCAGTACCAGAAGAACCGCGTGCTGATCTTCCTCAACCCCGAGGCCGATCCCCTCGGCACGGGCTATCACATCACCCAGTCAAAGATCGCGCTGGGGTCCGGCGGGCTGTTCGGCAAGGGCTTCCTGCAGGGTACGCAAAGCCATCTCAACTTCCTGCCCGAGAAGCAGACCGACTTCATCTTCACCATGCTGGCCGAAGAGACCGGCATGGTGGGCGGCTTGTTCCTGCTGGGGATCTATGTGCTGATCCTGGCTTACGGCTACGCCATCGCCTTGCGCTCGCGCAGCCAGTTCGGCCGCCTGGTGGCTTTGGGCGTGACCGTGACCTTCTTCCTCTACGTGTTCATCAATATCGCCATGGTCATGGGCCTCATTCCGGTGGTCGGCGTGCCGCTGCCGCTGATCTCCTATGGCGGGACGGCCATGCTGACGCTGATGATCGGTTTCGGCCTGATGATGAGCGTCTACATCCACCGCGACGTGGTGATCGGCCGCCGTGGATCGAGCGAGGAAGGATGATGATAAAATTATGACCTTCGTCATTTTTTGCCCTTGACCGCCCTGCCTGGGCTTGGTACATACCCAGCCCTCGACGGGGCGCAACGCCAGACGGCGGAACGGCCCGGAGAGACAAAGCTTCATCGCTTTGGGCGTATAGCTCAGTTGGTAGAGCAGCTGACTCTTAATCAGCGGGTCCAAGGTTCGAGTCCTTGTGCGCCCACCAAGTTACAAAACCCCGGAAGCCTAGTGTTTCCGGGGTTTTTGTTGTCTGCCATTAAGCGCGAGGTGGTCCTGCCTGCGCTGCGGTTTGCAGCTTTTTCTCCTGGCGGTTTGCAAACCTGTTCATTTTGAGTTCCCGTCCACCTTGTTCCGGCGGGCTTCATCAAGCCGGGAAATGGCGATGCGGGCCTTGCGTTTCTTGGCGGTGTATTTTCTCACCATCTGCACTGTTTCATGGCCTGTGATGGCGGCAATGGTGTCCCAATCGCAGCCCAGTTCGTGCAGGATCGTGGCCGAGGTATAGCGTAGCCCATGCGTCGTCACGCCGCCGGCTTCCAGGCCCGTCGTCAGGCCTTCAACGGCTTGGTAGGCATTGATCATCACATGCCGGAAGTGGTCGACCTTGAAGCCTCGGCCGGTTTCCGTGGTCAGCAGCATTCGGCTCATGGCCAGCGGAATAGCCTTGCCCAACTTTTCAAGCGCGGCGATCCGTTCGGCCTGGGCGACATCCCAGGCCTCAAGAGCCGCGCTCAGATCCGCTGATTTTGGCACCCAAACTCTGGCGCCAGTTTTTTCTTGGGCAATGGCAATCGTGCCATCCGAACCAATATGGCTGCGCTCCATGCTAATGATATCTTCGCCGCGCTGCCCCGTGGACAGGCCGATCTCGAACGCAGTTCGCTCGACAGTGCCCAGCTTCCAATGGGCGCGGAAGAGGGCAATCTCTCCTTCTTCCCAGGGGCGATGCCCGTCCCCAGTCTTCAATTTTTTTGGCCGCGCGGCTGGGTTATAGGCTAGTCCGTAAACTTTGGGCCGATCCACGGCAAAGGTCAGCAGCAGGCGCAGTACGGAAACAACGTAATTGGCAGTGCGGGGGGTCTCCTGGAAGGCATCGCGCAAATTAAGCACCGCCTCACGATCAATGCCGGAGACGCGGTTCCGGCCCCATTCTTCTTTGATGATGTCGAGATAGCGGGAGTAATCCGTGCGTGTCTTTGGGGAGAGGCCTTTGAAATCTTGCGAGCGCTTGTAATGCTCGATTAGAGCGGCCACGGTGCCGGGAGCGGCCCCTACGGCTGGTTTTTCGGCTGCCTGAGCGTTCAATTCGGTGAGGCGGGTGATGAATTCTGCGCAGGCCGGGTCGTCCGGGAGCCTGATGCCTGTCGCCCGGTGGTAATAGTAAATCCTGATGGTGCCATCGGCTTGGCGCTTTCGGACCTTGTTCACGCCTCTGAGCTTGATCGTGATCAACCTTCTCTCCTAGTTCGTCACGCCCGCCGCGCCGCCTGGCGCACGAGTTCCGCAAAGCCGCCAGGGAAGGCGGCGTGGAATGTTCCCTTCTTCAGGCCCAGGGCTTTGCGTAATTCGCCTGCGCTGGTTACCGCGCCACTGGAAACAAGGAGAAGCGCACGCTGCTTTACTTCGTTGGTGACGACAGCCGGTCGGCCAATGATGCGGCCTTGCTTTCGTGCGGCGTCCAGGCCCGCCTTGGTTCTTTCGATGATGAGGGCTCGCTCGAATTCAGCGAGGACGCCGCAGATCCCGAACACCATGCGTCCCAAGGCCGTGGCGGTGTCAAAGCCCTCTGTTAGGCTGCGGAGTTGGATGCCGCGATCTGCGAAACCCTCGGCCATCTTGACCAGCTCGCTCAGGCTCCGGCTCAGCCGATCCAATTTCCAGACGATGACCACGTCGCCGTCCCGCAATCCATCCAGCATCGCCTGGAGACCGGGCCTACAGATGGTAGCGCCGCTCATCACATCCGAATAGATGCGCTCGGCCTTTGCTGCCTCTAGGGCATCTGTCTGAAGGTCGATGTTTTGTTCGTCGGTAGAGACTCGGGCGTATCCGATCAGCATGGGCACTTATGGGCTTGGTGGCTCGGCAGGCTAGCTTTCTTCGGCCTGGAAACTGGAGGGCTCGTTGCGGTGGATGCGGATGATCTGATCCTGGTCGCGTCCGCCGATCATCTCGCCATCCAATGCGGCGCGGTCCTGGGGGCGCAGGTTGCGCCACTTCTGGATGTCATAGTCACCCTTGAGAATGCCGCGCGGGGAACCCTTTTCGCTGTGCCCCACGCTGTACCCGTTCTCGGCAAGCCAACGCTCCGCCGCCCACATGGCGCCGAATGGTGTGCCGTCGTAGGGGAAAATCTTCTCGAACATGTCAGCGCTCCTCAGTCTGCAAAGGGGACATCAGTATGATTTGCCGCCGGCAGCAGCGCGGGCCGCTGGCTTGTGGTCGGCGCGCTGGGCGTTGAAAGCCATCTTCTCTTCGACGGCGCCGCCGAGGTCCAAGCCGAGGGCGCCGGCCAGATCGGCGATGCGGATCAGCGCGTCGGCCAACTCGACCTCGATCATGGGCCGGTGCGGAAGCTTGTCGTCCATCAGGCCCTTGCGGTGGCCTTCCATGGCCTCGCTGATTTCGGAGTGGATCAGGCACAGCTTGGCGGGGACAACGTGTCGGTCGCCGTGAATGTCGGTATTCGCCCACCATCCGGCGGCGGTGCTGGCGCCGTGCGCCGCGCTCACCACGGCGTTGATTTTCGATTTCAGTTCCATGGTCATTCTCCGGTCTGCAAAGGGGAGGACTGGTGGTAGGCGTCCCACTCGGCATCCCATTCCTTTCGGCACGCTGCCAGATCGGCCTCGTACTCGGCGTCGGTTTGGTAGGCGATGGCCCTGGCGGTATGTCCGTCAATCATTCGCAGCTTCATGGCGTAGGGGAGGAGGTTGACGCCGTCTTGGTCATAGTCGGCGGCAATGACCCACCCAAATTTCTCCATCCGCTCCTTCAAGGAAATCGGCTCAGACATTCTTGTCCTCCTCGGCCTGCGAAGGGGAGGGCAACGCGGCCCTATCCAAGCGCTCGATCTCGGCCACGATCAGAGCGGCGGCGCGGATCAGATCGCGGCGCTTGTTCTTGGGTTTCCACCAAGTCAGCGGCCACGGCCACAGCATGTCGTACCAACGCGGCGCACGGGGGCCGTCGAAGGTGGCTTCGAGCGCGTAGGTGCAGGCCGCCGCAACAAGCTGTCCAGCGTCGTACTTATCGTCATGCTGTAGAGTCCACCCCTCAACATCGATCTGGCGGCGGCGCTCGGCGGCGATTTCGTCAATAACGGTCATTGCTGTTCTCCGGTCTGCAAAGGGGACGGCAAAATCTCTTTGCCGTTGGCGTCGAAAAAGCACGGTTCCATGAAGTCGCCGTCGTCGCAGATGTTGCAAAGAGATGTCCTCACGGTGGTAGCCTCTGGCGGATCGAGGGGATTTCTGCCCCACTCCCCTTCCTGTCCGCAGCCCAGGCAGATGGCTTTCAGCGTCTCGGTCATTCGTCTTCCTCCGTCCGCAAGCCGGATGGCATCAGAAATCATCGTCGCTGAGGTCGATGTCGTCGGGTTCGTCCGCGTCGAACGCCACCCGCGCCTTCGCTGCGTAGAGGCGGAACAGAGTTTCTTCAAAGCTATTGAGGCTACCCGCGAAGAGCGTCTTCTCAATGTCCCTCCCTTCGACGTGAAGGGACGCAATGCCTCCGTCTTCTCGGACCAACAGGGAGAACGCGCAGCTGTACCGATCCTTGCTGGGTTTCGCGTCCATGTAGATCCAGCGCCAACCACGGGAGGGCTCGCCGATGATCATGGTGGGGCGCTGCCACTTCTCGCAGCCGTTATAGTCGCGCGCCCATTCGGCCAGATCCTGGTAAAGCTTGGTGATTGTGATTTCGCCTGGGATGGCTGCGGTCAGCAGCTTCTCCATATCCTGCTCAAGCTGCTCTTTGCCGGCGGCGAGGAGCGAGGCATTCACCTTTCGCCGGACGATCTCCAGGACGGTGTGGTTGTAGCCAGCAAGCCCCAGCTCGTCGAAATCGACGGAAAGTGAATCCTCAATAGCGCTCTTCAGCGACTTGCCGAAGTCGCCATAGGAGCGGAGAGCGTCACCAACAATGTCATCAATGGTCTTGCTGATCTTGGCTTCGATGATCTCGTTGAGCTTGCCGCTGGCAATCATGCCGCCGACGGCGGCGGCAACGGCCTGTTCGAATTCCTTCATGGTCTTAGTCCTTGTTGGGAGATTGGAAAGGGGAGGCCAGCAGGTCAGCAACATTGCCGCGCCGGTAGTCGCGCCACGGGTCGTCTGCGTAGCGACCATTCACGCGACGTCGCACCTCGTAGTCGCCGGGCGTCTTCAACCCTGACTCTTCTGCCTCTTGCAGCAACTCAACGAAGCGGCGTTGCCACTCCGCCGGCATGTGTTGCAGGGCTAAACGCGGAATGACCAGATACGGGCTGTAGGACAAACCGAACCAGTCGTGGACCGGCGTATCGCTCTTGGTTGGGTCGGGCATCATTGTTCTCCGGTCTGCAAAGGGGACATCATGCCGCCCCCGCGCGACGCCGGGTCCGAGGTCTGACGGCCCAGCTTTCGTTCGCGGGTGATGGCGCGGTGATGCCGTTGATGCGGTCAATTGCTTCGTCCAGCAGCTTGCGGTCGTACTTTCCGTCATGGTCGGGCTTGGGGAATTCTCCGGCCTCGACCTTGCCGTCGAACGTGTTGGGCGATACTCCGCAATAGAAGGAGGCCCACTCCCGCGTCAGGCGCCGCGGCAGCGCATTGCTGGGCCAGTTGTTCGGGGGCTTGGGCATGTTGCCTCCTATTCCTTCTGTGTGAGAGCCGGGCCTTCCGGCCAGAGCATCCCGAAGCTGTACGTCGCATGGGCGCGGGCGAAGGGCAGAAGGGCGTCCAGCAACTCCTGGACCTGCTGCCGCAGCGGGGCAATTTCCGCCTCGATCTGCTCCTGGGCGAGGATGTGGTAGCTGTGGCGCAATTCTTCTTCGTTCATGCCGCCACCTCGCGGGGCTTCGTCAGGTCCTCCAGATCGATCTGGCCAAGATCGTGGCGCGGCTTGCTGAGTAAGGCCTCAACCGCATCCTTGTTGCCGAATCTGAGGGTGGGCAGCACGTAGCCGGGCGGAGCCATGGCGATGAAGTAATTCTTCAGCTCGGCCAGCGTCATGCCGGTGAGTTCGCCATCGATGCCGGCTGCGCGTATGAGCCTGATCAGTTTGTCCTTGCGGATGCCGTCTAGATCATCGGGGCGCAGGCCGAGGCCCAGGCGGGCTTCGTTTCCTACCATATCCATGCTGGCGGCGATGGCGGTAGCGACCGGGCGATCGCCAAGTTCTGGATTGTAGCCGTTGAAGCTGCCGATGCGGGCCGCGACGAGGGCCGAGAACAAGGTCATCACCTCGCCATCCTCCATCTCGGCCAGGATCTGCCAAGCGCGCACCTCGTCAAGGCCGCCCTTGCTGTACTCGGCGCGGACGCCGTGGTGGTCGATTCCGAAGCGCTTGGCCGCTTTCTTGAAGGGTTGCAGGGCTTCTTCGATCTTGCGTCGCACCGAAGCGGCCAAGACCAGGTCATCGCTTTCATGGGGCTCGGCAGAAAGGTGGACGGCGGAATCACCGCCGATCAATGCGAGGCAGGTAAGCCGCATGGCGGTCAGGGGCATTGTCGAGACCACCTGCTGCAGGGCCTCTGTCTTCCTCCGCCGGGCATGGCACATGTGGGTTTTCGTGAAAGGTTCTTGTTCTCGCGGGGCTTTAGGGGCTGGTGTGCCGGTGCTGCCTGCGCTACGCCGGTGTTCCTTGCGCAGCACAAGGGCTGTATGGATCTTCACCTTGCCGCTATATTCCACTTCGATGACGGCGCCGCATTCAGGATCGGCCGCAGCCTTGTCGTATTTCCATTCGTAGAAGGGATGCCCCTTGGGCACCACTTCTACCCAAGCGAAAGTTTTGGCCAATTCGACGCGCTTGGCCTCAATGGCGGCTGTTTGAAGTTTGTTGAACTGGGCGGTATCTGCGAAATATCTCCGTTCGGAATTGTCTTCATCCTCGACGTACTCGCCTTGGTACTGGGATAGATCGAAGAAGGCGATATCGGTGGGGATCGCTTGGGCGACCAGGGCGGCCTTAAGCTGGGTGGTGGTGGTGAAGCGGCCAGCCTTCATTTCCTTGAGGGTGCCGGCCTGCATATGCGCGGGGCAATAGGCGGCCAGCATATTTCCCGCCTCGACGCTAATCTCTCCCTGGCGCAGGGCTTCCTGGACGGAGGGATGCAGATCATTGATCAGGCGCAGGCGTTTTTGGACGGTGCGGGTGACCATGCCCACGGTCTTGGCGATCTCGGCCGGACTAGCGCCTTCCCTGGCTAGAGCGGCGAAGGCCTCGGCCTCTTCCATGGGCGTCATGTCTTTGCGCGCCACGTTTTCGGTCAGGGCCAGCTCGAGAAGCTTGCGGTCATCGCAAGGATCGATGACGCGGATCGGCATCGGCCAGTCCGGAGGCTGCGTGCCGCTCTCGATGACCTTCCCGGCAGCGCGCCAGCGACGCTCGCCCGCGATGATTTCGTAATGGCTGGCGATTTGCCTGTGCGGCCTGACCAGCAGGGGCAACAGGACGCCTTCGACGGCGATGGATTCAGCTAATTCGGTCAGCGCCTGATCATCGAAGCGCTTGCGCGGATTGAGGGGGCTGGCGTGAATTTGGTTGTGGGGGGCGGTGCTTTCTTGCGTTGTCGCGGGGGAGGTGGAAAGAGCGCGGCTTATGGTGCTTTCGTTGACGCCGTATTCTTCGGCCAATTGTGCGTGTGTCAGGTTATCGTCGGTGGCCTTACGGGCGCGGATCTCGGCGATCTGGGCGGGGGAAAGCTTTGGGCGCGGTGCCATGATGCTCAGGCCTCCTGCGAATGGCGTTCGTGGGCGTAGCTGGGGATGTCTCCGGCAAGCCCCGCGATCTGACGGGCGATCTGGTCAGCCTGGCGCCCTGCGATGTCGCGCAGGAGGGGCATGGAGCCGTTGGCCTGGACCAACTGGATGTTGTCCAGGCAGGCGCTGGCGGCATCGGCGTCGCCGCGGGCCAGGGCCATGCGGGCGGAACGGAGGTTGCGCGAGAGCATGCGGGCGGTGAGGAGGTTCTGCATGGTCATGCCTCCTCGACAGTGGCGTTGACGACTTCGGTTTCGGTGTCGATTTCCAGCCCTTCATCAAGTTCGTCGTCATCCAGCATTCCTCGGGCGATCTCCTCGGCCTCTGCGGCGGAGGATGCCTCTACGGTCACGGAATACTCGACGGTTTGGGTGTGATCGACGGTCAGGGTGACGACGAAGCGGCACTCGCCCTCGGCATCAGGCTTGCCCTTGCCCCAGAGGGGATCGACTGTCTCGCGGATCATCCGGCCAGCGGCGCCATAGGGCATGTCCATCATGGCTTGTAAGTCGAGGCCTGCGGTGTGCGTGTTGGTCGCCATCACGCGGCCTCCATTGCGGCGTTGCCGCATTGGTCGCTGATGATGTGCGGAGTTGCGATGGCCTTGGCTTGCGCCCCGAGCTTGCGGATCAAGGCCTGCGACCAGCCCTTGCGGCGCAGATCTGCCTCGGTGCATTCGCCGCCGGTGCGGCGGGTGATGGCGATAATGTCCAGCGCCATCGCCTGAGCGGACAGGCGCAGGACCATGTTTTCCGCCTCTTGGGCAGAGACGGTGACGCGGTGCTGTGTCAGGTCGGGGCCGACATTGCGATGGCCGATGGCGCGGAAAAAGCTGGCCGGGGCGGCGATGGACACCAAGCCCGGATAGGGCAGGGTGATGGTGATATAGGCCCGGGCGGGCGATTTCAGGTGAATGGTGGTGGGCATGGCCGGTCACTCTCCCTTGGCCTCGGCTATGGCCGCTTCGGTTATCGCCAGAATGTCAGTGATGTCGCCAATCCGGGGATCTGCACCGGTCTCGGCGAAACAAGCGGCGCGACTACGGATCTCTTCCAGCGCCGCCAGCAGCATCGGCGCGGCGGTGCCTCGGTTCAGCAGGTGCGCCACCACTTTGGCTTGGCCTTCCGCCGCTTCATGCATCCGGCAGACGGGGAAATCGAGGCTGATGCACTTGCCCCCATCGGAAGCAATGGTCCTGTTGGCCGCCTTGCGCACCACCTGACCCTCGGCGTAATAGCGCCCATCCATGGGCGTATGTTTCTGCTTTTCCATCTTCCCCTCCGTCTTTCCCCCGGCCCCTGACGCTATCGCATCAGGGCCGGGGGAAGTGTGGTGGCGCCGGTATTGGCGCTGATCAGCGGGTGGCTGATGGGGTAAATCATGCGGGGTATATTTCTCCCAGTCAAGGCAAAATCGGGGGAAATATACTCCATTGTAGGTGCGCCGGATTAGTCAGCAAAAAACCCGCCGCGATCTCTCGCGGCGGGTCGAACCATCAAGGGGGGATGGACGCCCGAGGGCGCGGTCAGGAGGTAATGACCTGGAGGGGGCGGTTCAAGCGGGCAAAAAGAAACCCCGCCGGGGCGGGGTTGAAGGGGATTGAAATGCTGGCCACCTAAGCAGCTGCCTCATCCCCAAACTCAGCTTCACGTACGTCATCAGTGAAGTCGAGGACCAGCTGGATAGGCTGCTGATCTGCATGCTCTTCGTTATAAGAAGCCACATCTCGGCTTAACTGAACGCAATCTCCAACGATCTGCTGGCGTCGTTGGGAGAAGGCCATTTCCATATGCTTGCGCGGGGCAGTTTTCATATCAGCCCAAAGAGTGATCTGCTTCCCGCCCTGGTTCACGCGGACTGCATGCTTTGATCGCACTCTGCGCCCGCGCTTATCCTTGTGATACTCTTCACGAAGCGCTCGAGACAAATCTTCCGCGCATTGTGCAATCACATCAGCAGGCTGCGGGACCCATAGCTTATTACGCACGGCCCAAGCGGCTACGTCGCGAGCTGTAGCAGGAAGTGGCTGCCCATCTTCCTCATACAATCGCCATATCTTCTGCATTTGCTCTGTATAGGTAGCCATTAATGCCTCCCTAGAAAATGAGAAGTGTGTCCCCATCCATCTGTCAGAGCAGATGACGTTATTATGTGCCTTACCTTTACTATATACTTCCTGAAATTTGCATAGGGGATTTCACCCCTATACTGCAATTGGCCAGCCACTATTCCTGGATGGGTTTCGTTTGCTCTGGCGAAGTTCACTATTTTGGCCTCTGCATACAGAGGGCGAACTCTAGCAATGAAACTCTCTAATTTGACCCGGGGAACGCAGAAGTCTCCGGCAGCCGCATCAGCGGCCCTCTCAGCTTCGGAAAGCTCAGAGTCCTCTCGTCCCTCTTGCAGTTCGGTGTCAATTATATCTTGTTCTTTCCCATCTCCTCTAAGGACATGCTCGATTTCATGCCGAAGAACAAACCAGAAATTATCGATCTTATCGAGGCGCAAAGAGAGGCCAATTACAGGACTCCTTCCACCATCCATCCAGAGGCAAACGCCATCAATCTTAGATCCGGGCATCGGCTCAACAACAACTAGCCTCACCCCACACTCGGCCAGGACCTTAGGAATATGGCGGATCTCTTCAGGGTTGGGAATCATCCCCCTGAGGACATCTAGGGCCTCATGCAGCGCCTTTTGCGAATACGGAGGAACCTGTAGAACAGACGCAAGCTGCCTTACTCTGCATAGCCACGCAATCTGGAGTATAGAGATGTCTTCGCCATGATTTCGCCGAGCCGCATGCGCGAAATCTAGGTTGTCATTAACAGATGTTATTTTGAAGAACTCCAGGACCCTAGTTTCGACAACATCAATATTATCTGATGCCTCAATCCACCCTCTTTTTATCATTTCTCGTACAGGAAAACGCTCGCGCAGCTTTGCTTCTCGCGCAATACGCTCAGACGCGGGCTCAGCCTTGTAGAGTTGATAGGCGGTTTCTAGGTTCATCCAATACTGCGCGCTGGTCCCAAGCGCAGCAGCAAACTCTTTGGCCGTTTCAGGAGTTACGCTTCGCTTGCCAGACATGATTTCGCTCACGAGGCGAGGGGGCCTGCCGATGATCTGGGCAAATTCGATCTGAGTCCAGCCACGGACTTCTAGTTCGTCGCGAAGGAATTCTCCTGGTGGAAATACTTCCGCAGGCTGCCGGTCGCTCATTTCTCTCTCCCGACCATCTTAATGATAGTCTTCGATAGCAAGTACACGTATCTTCTTGTTGTTTTTGTCGCCAACGATCTCGACAATCAGGCGCCATTGATTGTTGATTCTCATCGAGTTTTGCCCAGCCCGTTGCCCTAGAAGTTTCTCATATCTCAGGCCTCTGGCTGCCAACAGATCGCGCTCGTCTGTAGCCGCCCGAATGGCTTGGAGGGCTTTGCGGTAACCGCGCACGATGTTCTGTGCGAACCCTCCCGTAAAATGAGCATCTACCTCCAGCCGATCGAGGCTATCATCGGCAAACTCGACGTCCATGGGCACCTATGTAGATTGTTGACGCATGGTATGCAATACCAAATTTACACCTAGTGTAAAGATGGAATTTTCTCAGAGTCAAGCGGCACGCCTATTTCCCTCAATTCAACCTCACCCCCACCGGCACCGTCCCGTCCTGCAGCTCCTCGATCGCCGCGCGGATTCGCATCCACACCGCAAAGCCCTTGTCGTCGCGCGCGGCTTTCATCGCTTCGATATGCTCACCGGCCACGCTCAGAGCCTCCTCTCCGTGCTGGTGGATCAGGAGGGCGGCAGAGCGGTAGATGTCGAGGGAGGAGATCATACCTGGCGCCCCACCCAGACCACGCGGCCAAGAATCGAGAGCGATGTGGGAGAAACGGTCTGTGACGGGTAACGGGGATTGTCACTAATCACGTCAATCGAGCCGCCTTCGAGGCGCACCATGATTCGCTTGACCAGCAACTCGTCGCCATAGCGCAGGACGTAGATGCCATCGCGTGATGGGGTGGTTTTGGTGCGATCCACAAGCACGTGGTCCCCGTCGTGCAGCGTCTCCCACATCGAGTCGCCGGACACCCGGATAAGTGCAAGCTTGGTGATAGGCGCCGTAGTAACGCCGCGCAGCCACTGATATTCAAAGGGCTGGAAGCCAAGCGGCTGGCCATCATCCTCCACTAAGGCGCCCGGTCCGGCAGAAGCGCGGATATCGAAGCGTGGGAGAAAGGCGTACTCGGTGCCGCAGACGTCGAAGACCTCTGCATGCTCACCAAACTCCCGACATTCGACCGGCACCTTATAAGGCTGGCCTGAATGAATGAGAGCGGCAGGGGTGTCTTCGCCCGTCAGGTCCGCGACAGAGCTCCCTAGTGCCTTGGCAAGCTTCGCGAGCGTGTCCCCACGAGGATTCCGGCTTTTGCCGGAAAGGATGTTCTTTACGGCGCTGGTATTGACGCCAGCCCGCTCGCACAGCTCGCGCCCAGACAGCCCCAGAATCTTGAGGCGTCGAGACAGTTCCCGTTGGAGGTGAGTTTGTTCTTTAGGCATCGCGGGGGAATTATACCCCAAGCCTAAGGGGTTAGGCGCGGGAGAAAAATACTCTTGCATTCGGGGTATATTTCTCCCACTATTGAGGAATGAAAACTCGTAATAGCGTCATCGCCGCCATTGAGCGGTTTTGTCAAAAGCATCGCATCTCTGAGAGGGATTTCGGCGTTCTGGCTGTGAGGGATCACAAGTTCATGCGCCGTCTCCGGTCAGGCGCGGGCATCACCCTGACCACGATCGAACGCGCTGAAGCGTTCATTCGTGCGGTTGATGCGGGAGAAATATGCCTCACGCCGGAGACGGCCGCCTGATGCTTTCCCACCTCTCATCCCGCCATCCTGAACAAGGAACACCTCCGATGAATGACCGTGAAAAGGTCGCAGATGGCTTGATGGCTGGTGTCCCGGCTCATTACAAGCGCCCGGAAAACCCCTTGGTCGATGCAGTCCTTCAGGAGCGTTATCACGCCCGTTGGATTCTGGGGCAGGTCATGATGTCGGCGCTGTTCCAAGGCGGCATGGTGGTGATTTCTGAGGCGACCCTGCGGCGTCTGGTTGAGGCTGGGGACCCTGAGGCCGCCGCGCAGATGTGGCCGGAGGGCTAAATCTATGCGATCCGCTGCCACTCTGACAGGGACTCCGGGGCTTCGTAGCTGGTGCTGCGGTCCCAACGGTCGTAACCGGTGCTGTGCGTATAAACATCGTCGGCCGCGAGTATTGGGCTGCCATAGGTGCCTAGCGCTTCTTCGCCGATGCCAAGGACGAAGCGAGCATAGCCCGCTTGGCGAATCCAAAATGTCCCAACCCGAGACCGGTAAATCCAGACCATTGCGCCTCTCTAAAATGTCTGGTGTTGCAACCTCCACTTTAGGAGAGGCGAGGCCGGGCGTCGAGCCCGGCCCCGCGTCATCCTCTATCGTCATCGGCTGTGACATCCAGCGACGCGGTGTCGCCTGGGCGGCTTTTGCCGTCTGCCCCGCCCCGGATCAGCCGCAGGCGGGATAGGGCTGTTTGCAGGTCGACTTCCAGGCGCTGAAGCTCGGCGAGGGTTCCCGCGTCAAAGGGCGGGATGTGTCGATCCAGTTTCATGCGTGAAGCATCCACCATCTGAGGGTGTAAGAAAATGCCAATGAACGCTATGCGATACCGCAAGGATGGGAGCGCCTATATCGACCTGGGGGCGATTAGTGGCGTGTTGAAGGAAGTCAAGGCGGCCTTGGTGATTTGGCTCGCGCCCTACGAGGCCAAGGTTCTGGCGCGGATTTTTCATGGCGTCGAGGTCCGCACCGCCGAGGGATGGAAAAAGCCCGGGGGCAACCTGCCTCAAAACATCCATCAATATGCCATGGGCCTTTACTGGGGGCGCCCCTTCGTGGAGGCGGTGATGGCCCCCGTGCTGGGTCGAGAAACTCAATCTTTCGCCCTGAGACTGGAGAGGGTCCGCCGTGAGCTGGAAATCGTCGAATCCGAAGCCCTGGCCATGGATGCGTATCTTCTCGGCCTGGATGAGCGCTTGGCATCTGTGGCGGGCCGGTCGGCTGCTGAGGCAGGCCATGATCCTGTCGCTGTCGGTGCGGGAGCAGGGGCGACGCGCGGAAAGGCACGCCGCCAGGGCCGCATTCTGGCGGGCGCGGGGCAAGGGATCGCCCTCGCGCTGATGCTTGGGCTGGCAATGGGGTCGGCCATCCAATGGGCCGTATCCGATGAGGGCGGCTTGGATGCACGCCATGTCCGCGTTGCATCTGCCCGCCTTGTCCGCAGCGTCCGGATGGAGGGGTAAGCGTGAGACGTATTCGCGGAGTTTCCTACGATCTTCATGGTGTCGCCATTCCCCCGTTGGAGCGGGCCAAGGCGGCCTTGCCGGGGCGGGTTTCGGAGAGCCGGTCGCGCGGCCTCTGCCTCGACGGCCGTCCGATCGCCACGGCGGATCTGATACGCCGCGCCAATGAGGCTTTGGCGGGCGCTGGCCTGGAGCAGATCGCTTATCCCGGCGTGTCTCCAATCCTGGGGAGGGTGGCATGAGCCCGGAAGAGGCGGCGGCCGATGTCGCGCTGATGCTGCTGGGCATCCAGGCCTGCCTTGCGGTGCTGGTGGTGATTGTTTCGATCCTCTGGGAGAGGCGCCCATGAAGGGGGGTGGTCTATCGCGCGGGCGCAGGTTGTCCGATGCCCAGGAGGCCGAGATGCTGCGCCTTTACGCCGACGGTAAGGGATGGAACAGGGCGCGTTTGGCAAAGCGCTACGGGCTGCGGGTGCAGGCGATGAGCGGAGTGCTGCACCGGGCGCGGGAGCGGTTGCGTCGGCGTGACCCGCTGTTCGAGGTCCATTCTGCCACTAGGGTCGGCGTTGGTCAGGGGCATGGCGGAATCGACCCTGATGACCGCTCGACCTGGCAAGACGTGGATGACGGGTTGTGGCCGCTCGATGTCGCATCCTGTCGTGGACTGGCCTGCTCCGTCATCCGCCAAGCACTGCACGATGCAATGGGCTTGGGGGCGGTTAATCGTTGGGACGCTCGGTCAGCCCAGGAGTGGTTCAAGGATGGTGGGCGGGATTTCCGGCAATGGTGTTGGTCTGCCGACCTGGACCCGGATGTGGTTCGGAGCAATGCCTTGCGGCTGATTGCCCAGGCGGAATTGCGAGGAAATACTCATGCCGACGTCACCGCCGTCTGACCATTCCTGCGAGATTGCCGGTTGCGGCCAGTTTGGCGGCCATGGCCTTAAGCAGACGGATGGCACCTATCGCTGGCGCTGCCGGGAGCATCTTTGGCCGGATTTCTTCGCCGCCAGGGATGCGCTCTTGCCTGTGCGTGAGCGTGTCGTCCCCACGCCCGGAGCCCTGCCCAAGCAGGGGGCGCTGCTATGAGTGAGGCCATAGTTCATGTCAAGGCGGCTCGGACTGCGGAGGTCCCGGTTATCGCCCGGATTGAGGCCCGGTTCGCGGGAATAGCCGATTTCAAACGTGGATCACTGATCTGCCCCTTTGACGCGGTTGTCGAGGCCGACCTTTGCGCCTCCTGGCATGAGGGCCAGAGCATGGCCAAGGCCGTGCAGGAGCGCGAGCTGATCCTGTTCCGAAGGGAAAACTGATCATGTGGCATTTGCCGGAAGTGGCGGCCGCGCTGGCGCGTGTGCCGCGCCCTGACGCCCGTCTCCGACGGGTCGTGGCGCGAATGGCATTCGCGGTCGCGGCGGCGGTGTTGACGGGGGGTGCCATCTTAACCTGGAGGCTGGGGGCTGCGGCCAATCTCCTGGCGCTGGCATCAATGCGCGGTGCGGGGCGGCTGCGGGGCTGGGCTTATGAGACACATCGCCGGGCGGGTGCGGCATGAACGTCGTCTATGTCTGTGCCTTAGGGCTGCTCTTCGGGTGGCTGTGGGCACTTTTCCGCATAGCTGGAGGCGGCAGAGGCATTTGTTCCCGAGGCGGGAATGGAACAGATGGTGTCTGTCGTGATGCCCTCAAAATTCAGGAGGACGGCTCTGAAGGCGTAAATCGGGATATAAAGCGGTGCGGCGGTAATGGTGGTAACGAGCGCAACCAGCGCTATCACACAGACTTTCATTATTTTATTAGGAGAGGGCCATTCCTTCCTAATCATATTCAACATCCAGGGTCTTATCACGATGGCAAAACCCATGGTGATCAAGGACGCCGCAAGGCATTGAGCAGCGATCTGGATCGTGGCGAGAAAGAAAATGGCGAAGCCTTGCGAATCGCTCACATTGCTCAACCCATTAAGGGCCGCCAGGATGAGGGCGCCAAGACCAAGAACCGCGCCTTTCGCGATCTGAAAGGCCCGGGTGAAAAGCTCTTCTACGGCTCTTGCAAAGCTCTCCGTCTGTTTCTGTTGAGGGTTTTCCGTTGGAAGAAGGGCTGTCATGGCTGGTCTCTTGTTGGGAAAAGAAAGCCCCTTAGACGAAACGGCGCCACGCCAATAACTCCCTATCTTGGGAGTAGACAATCATGAGTTATGACAGGTCCGTCCCGCCGCATTCCTATGCCGCCGAACAGGCCGTGCTAGGCGCGCTGTTGAGCAAGCCTGATCTAATGGATGCGGTGGTTGATATCCTGCGCGCCGAGCATTTCGCGGATCCCGCCCATGCCGATATCTACGCCGCCGCCTTGCATCTGTGGCAGGGGGGCAAGCCGGCTAGTGTCGTCGTGCTGTCGCGGCATTTCGAGACAGTGGGCGGGTTGGAGGCCTTGGGCGGCAAGGATTATCTGGCGCAGCTCGTCGGCGCCGTGCCGGTGCTACGCGCCGCAACCGTGGCCGAGCAGGCCGCCCACCTGGTCGATCTGTGGCATCGCCGCCAATTGATCGAGATTTGCCGCAGCACCGAGAGCGAGGCCTATGGCTATCGCGTCGATGGCTCGGCGCGCGAGCTGCACGAGCGCCACGAAGCCGCATTGTTCGATCTGGCCGCTGCCGGGAGCGGCGCAGGCGAGCTGCGCGGCTTTGGCGATTGCGGGCGCGATGCGTTGATGCAGTGGGAGGCGGCCTATAAGCGCGGCGATGGCGTGATCGGGATTTCGACCGGCCTGCCCTCGCTCGACCGCCAGATCGGCGGCCTGCGCGAGACCGACTTAATCATCCTGGCCGGGCGCCCATCGATGGGCAAGACGGCGCTGGCCACCTGCATTGCCTGGAACAGCGCGGCGGCGGGCCACCCCGTGGGGCTGTTTTCGCTGGAGATGTCCGGCGGGCAGGTGGCTGGGCGCATCGTCTCGGCCCAGGCCCGCGTGCCGCTGATCCGCGCGCTGCGCGGCGAGATATCCTCCGACGAAATGGCCCGCTTGGTTGCCGCGCAGGATGCGCTGCGGGAATTGCCCATCTGTGTCGATGACCGCGCGGGGCTGACGGTGCCCGCGATCCGTGCTGCCGCCCGGCGCATGGTCCGCCAGAGGGGCGTCAAGCTGATCGTCATTGATTACCTGGGCTTGATCGAAGCTGTCGAGCGTAACGGCAACAAGGCCGTAGAGGTGGCCGAGATCACCAAGGGGCTGAAAGGCCTAGCCAAGGATTTGAACGTGCCCGTGCTGGTTTTATCCCAGCTTTCGCGTGCCGTTGAGGCGCGCGAGGACAAGAGGCCGATGCTTTCGGACCTTCGCGATTCCGGGTCCATCGAACAGGACGCAGACGTCGTCATGTTCGTGTTTCGCGAGCAGTACTATCTGGAGCGCTCCGAGCCGAGCCGTCGGTCCGGAGAGAGCGACGAAAAATACAATGACCGGTACGCCGCATGGCAGTCGCGCTGCGATGAAGTGTGGAACACCGGCGAAGTGATCGTGGCGAAGCAGCGCCAAGGCCCAGTCGGTACCGTACGCCTGGCCTATGATGCGCCCTTCACCAGGTTCCGCGAGTTAGAGGGAGGGTGAGATGGCTGATTGGTTCCGCTCCTGGCATGGAGCGCCGACAGATCCGAAGCTTGCCGTCATTGCCCGCAAGGCAGGTGTGCCGCGTCCCGTTGCGGTCGCATGCTGGTGGATATTGCTCGATCATGCGTCTCAGGCTGCCGTGCGCGGCGATGTCTCCGGTGCCGACCCGGAAGTGATCGCCGCCGTCTTGGACGTGGATGAAGAGCAAATCCAGGCGGTAATTGAGGCCATGCGCCGTAAGGACATGATCGGAGAGGATGGGCATCTTGCCGCCTGGGATCGGCGGCAGATGGACAAGACTTCGTCCACCGCCCGTGTTCAGAAGCACCGCCAGGGCAGGCAGCATGAAGCGGCGAAATCCCCGATGAAACTGGATGAAACGCAGTGTAACGTTTCAAGCGTTCCATCACCGTTACATGCGTTTCATGAAACGCAGATGAAACGCGATGAAACGCAGGATCCTTCCCCCCCTTGTGCCCCCCCTTCTTCCTCCCTGCACCCTCCATCATCCCCCCCTATAATCCCCCCCATCCCGGCCCAGGATGGCGGCGAATTGCCGATTGATCGTGTTCGTCGCGTGGTCTGGAGGCTGGCCGGGATCGATGGCGAGGCCAAGCTGGCCAGTGCCTCGAAACAGGGGTTGGCCGAGGTCATGCGTTGGTTGAAGGCTGGCTTTTCTCCGGAGGATTTGGAGGCTCTGGTCGTCAGGGCCTTCGATGCGGCCGAGCAGAAAGGGGAAAAGATCCGCAATCCCTGGGCCTATCTCGACAGGGTTGTCGAAAGCGAAGCAGACCGCCGCGCAAGTCCGGAGGAGCCGGTTCCGGTCGGCCCCGATTGGCGCAAGCGGATCGAGGGGTGGCTCGGCAAAGGGAGGTGGCTGGGGCAATGGGGGCCCGAACCTGATCAGCCGGATTGCTGGGTTCCGCCTGAAATCCTGGCCGAGTTCAAGCTCGACCGGGCAGCATAAGGGGGATGGGCGTGGCTCGGAAAAATATTGATGTTGAGGATTTCCTTCATTGGGCGCTTGCCAAGCAGAAGGCTGGTGGTTCGGGCAACCTCGACAAACTGGAACGGCGTGCTTCCGGAATGCAGGTTTATGAGTCGAGCTGTGACGGTGTGGTAGCCCTGGAACGGATCGGCATTCTCGGTACTCGCATCGATGGCGGTGCTGGAGGTTATGACGTGCATCCTGATGCTGCACTGGCTTCCCAAGTGGTTGATGCCTTGCCCGGTGCGGTACGCGGATTGGTTCGTCAGCATGCTCTGGCGGGCACGCGCCCTGACTGCATGATCAATGCCCGCACCAGGGCGGTGCCGCTCGAGGGGTGGATGGAATTCTATTCTGGCTGGTGTGCCCCCGCCTCCCGATCATGGGGCTTTGTCGATGGCCAGCGGATCGGCGTGCCAACGTGGGACCGGACGGTTTCCAAGAAGTGGCCAGTGCGGACAGACATCGTATGGATCGATACACCCGAAGAAATTCAGGCTGCCAGGAGGGTTTATCTGGTCTGGATCAACACCCTATTCGAATTGGCGAAATGGTTTCAGCACAATGATTCAGTTCTAAAAAGCCATTCAGTTCAAAGCCCTAGGGCATCGTTGGCACCTTGGGTCAAAACTGGGAGTTGACGGGGGCAAATGGGTTGACATAGGGTCAGAAGGCTTCGAAAAGCGCCCGCCGGGGGAGACCCCAGCGGGCGTTTCTGTTTCGGACGTTTCCTCCCTGTTGCCTGCAGCGCCCGCCCGGTCTGACCTTGGCGGGCGCTGGCTTTTTAGCTCTGCCGCTGAGGTGGCGGGGCGCGGGTCCCTCCTGGGCTTGGCGCGTATGCGGGTGGCAAAGGCGCGGGAGTGCGCCAGTTTTTCACGGTTTCCATATGGTTGACACGTTGACGCCGGTTGTCGGATCGGCGGGGAGTTGACGCCCATGCAGCAACTCATGGGGCAGGCCGAGTTCGCCCGGCTGCTGAGCAGCAGCTACGGTGTGAAGATGACGCGCCAAGCGGTGAGCAAGTCCAACGTCATCCCGAAGCAAGCCGGCAAGATCCCGGTAGCTCGCGCCCTGGCAGCCCTGGAGGCTGCGGGGAAGCTGACGCTGGAAAGGCAGGAGGCTGAGGCGGCGCCAGAATTGCCGCTTGCCGCATCATCCGCCCCGGCGTCAGCACCGAAGCTGACGGGTGAACGAGGCTATTACGCGGAGAAGGCCCTGACAGAGGCCGTCGACCGCGAGATCAAGGAGCTGAAGCTTGCCGAGCTGAAGGGCGAGTTGCTGCGGGTCGCCGATGTGACCGAGGCGATGGTCAGCGCCGGAAAGCGTATCTGCGACAAGCTGGGCGGTCTGGTGGTGCTGGCGGATGAACTCTCTTCGGCCGCCATAGCTGGTGGCGTTGATGCTGTCCGCGAGGTTCTGCGCCGTGAGTTGCGGATCCTGCAGATTTCCATGGCTGAGGACATGAAACTGATGGCCGAGGAGGCCGGGCGCGAGGAGGGCGAGGAGGATGACGCCACGTAAGGCCCTGTCAGTGGTCGCCGCCGCCCTGGCGCTGGGACTGGCGCCGCCGGCAGATGTCGCCCCTTCTGCCTGGGCGGCCGAGAACCTGGTGGTGCCCGATGGCCCCAAGGCAGGAGCGAAATGGGACCCGGCAACTACGCCATACCTGATCGAGATTATCGACCTGATGGGTTCGACCAGTCTGGCGACGAGGGTTGTCGTTCGCAAATCGGCGCAGGTGGGCTTCACCGTCGTCGGGCAGGCGTGGCTTTGCTACATCATCGACGTGGCCCCGGCGAAGACGCTGATGGTTTTGCCGACGGTTCCCGTCGCCCAGGATTTCGCACGAGAAAAACTGAACCCGACCATCGAGCAATCGCCTGCGGTGCGCAAGAAGGTGCGCAAGCAAGTCTCGCGCTCGACCGGCGGTTCGACATCTCTGAACAAGAGGTTCCCCGGCGGCTCGATCGTCATCACGGGAGCCAATTCCTCGGCTGATCTGCGCTCGAAGACGGTCAAATATGTCTTTGCCGACGAAGTCGATGACTGGCCGCTGGACCTGGACGGGCAGGGCGATCCGATGGCCATGGCCGAGGCCCGCCAATCGGCCTTCGAGGCGACTGCCGACTGGAAGCGCCTGGAGGGATCGACGCCCAAGATCAAAGGCGCAAGTCGCATCGACGAGGCTTTCGAGGCTGGGGACCAGCGCTATTGGCAGGTGCCGTGCCCCCATTGCGGGGAATACCAGAAGCTGACCTTCTTCCCCGATGCCGAAGGCAAGGGCGGTCTGCGCTTCAACAAGGAATTCCCGCACAATGCTTGGTATGCCTGTCGCAATCCCGAATGCGGTGTCGGGGTCATCGAACATCACCACAAGCGGGCAATGGTGGCAGCCGGCAAATGGGTGCCCGAAGCCCCCGGTCCAGGGCGGCATCCAAGCTTCCACATTGACGCACTGATCTCGAACCTCACCACCTGGGACAAGTTGGCAGCGGGTTTCCTGGCCGCCAAGGACGATCCGGTCAAGCTGAAGGCTTTCTACAACCTCCGCCTCGGACTGGCCTGGGAGGAGCGAGGGGAAGCGCCGGAATGGCAGCGTCTCTATGCGCGGCGCGGCAGCTATGCACGTCGCCAAGTCCCGCCAGGTGGTCTGATCATCACCACCGCCTGCGACGTCCAGGGCGACGGCATCTATTACGAGGTCGTCGCCTGGGGGGCAGGTGAGGTGTCCTGGTCCATCGACGCAGGTTTCTTGCCCGGGGTAACGGATGATCCCGACAACCCGGTCTGGCGCGACCTGGATGCCCTGGTGGCGCGGCGTTACCCCGACGCCTATGGCAATGCCTGGCCTGCGGACGCCTTTGGCATCGACTCGGGCTATAACAGCGAGGTGGTCAAATCCTGGGCTCGGCGCCATCACGGCGTCTATGCCCTGAAGGGCGAGGATGGCTGGTATCGACCGGCCCTCGGCACACCCTCGGTGGTTGATATCACCCTGGGCGGCAAGAAAAAGCGCCGTGGCGCCAAGGTGTGGCCGGTGGGGACTTGGCCGTTGAAGTCGAAATGGTACGCGCTGCTGCGCAAGCCGGGTATTGCCGAGGGTGAGGCCGAAGACCCGCATGGATACTGTCATTTCAGCCAGTTCCATGATGAGGCGTATTTCAGCCAAGTAACCTCGGAATACCTCAAGGAAGTCGAAAGCAAGGGCCGCAAGGTCAGGCAATGGATGGCCCGTGGACAAAACCACTTGCTCGACTGCCGCATCTACAACATGGCCCTGGCGGCTCATCTGGGCATCCCGGACATGACACCCGAGCAATGGGCGGCGCTGCGACAGGTGCGGGCTGTCCCCAAGCCCGGCGCCCAAGGCGATCTTCTGGCAGAAAACAAACCGATCCCGGCAGACGAAGAAAAGCCTGTTCGGAGGGACGAGCCCCCGGCACCGGCAAAAGACGCATCCCTGGCCGATCTGCTGGCCTGATAAAGCGGAGGACAGCACATGGCTGATGATCTTCAGGCCCGCATTGACAGGCTCGAGGCGGCGCTCGATGCCGTGCTGATGGGTGACCGTGTCGAATCGGAAGCCTATGACGGCCGCCAAGTCACTTACAGCAAAGCCAATGTGGCCGATCTGCGGGCCCGCATCCTGGAACTAAAGGCCAGGAAGCGCGGGCGTGTCTCCATTCAGCCGAGGTTCTGACCATGGGTTCATTGGTTGATCAATGGGGCGGGCCGATGAAGGCTTCGGCCCAGACCACCGCCTATGCGGCGGCAGACCGCTTCAGCCAGGAACTATCATCCTGGTCGCCCTCGCTGCGGGGGCCTGATTCCGAATGGCTGCCGGAGCGCGATACCGTCACCGCGCGCGTCCACGACATCGCGCGCAACAATGGCTGGGCCAGCGGTGCCCTGCAACGGTACATCGACCAAGCGATCGGCGCGGAATTCCGCCTCCTCTACCGTCCCGACGCGGCAGCATTGGGAGTTTCGCCGGAATGGGCGCGGGATTTCGCCCGTGAGGTGGAACATCGCTTCCGTCTTTGGGCAGAGGACCCGCGTTTCCCCGTCGATGCGGGGCGGCGGCTGACCCTCTCGGCCTTGCTGGGATTGTTGTTCCGGCATCGCTTGGCTGACGGCGAAGCCCTGGCCGTGGCCCATTGGCTGCCGCGCCCTGATTCGTCTTATGCCACCGCAATCCAGGTGATCGACCCAGACCGACTTTCGACACCTGCAGGCATGATCGACGGGCCTGTTCTGCGCGGCGGGATCGAGATGGACGGCTTCGGTGCGCCTTTGGCTTTCCATATCCGGGGCGCCCATCCTGGTGATGCCTATGCGGGCGCGGAAGAGGTGATGCGCTGGCAGCGAATCCCCCGTTCTACTCCATGGGGGCGGATGCGCGTGCTGCATTTCTTCGAGCCGGAACGGGCTGGACAGACGCGAGGCAAGTCCCTGCTGGCCCCGGTGCTGGAAAAACTGAAGATGGAAGACCGCTACGGTCGGATCGAGCTTCAGGCCGCCCTGGTTAACGCCATCTTCGCTGCGTTCATCGAAAGCCCCTTTGATCAGGGCTTGATGGAGGATTTGCTGGCCAAGGAAGGCAGGCCAAACCCTACGGCGGCTGATCATCTGAACGTTTATCAGCGCGAGCGCGGACATTTTCACAAAAAGCGAAACCCGACGCTGGACGGGGTTCAAATCCACAGCCTGTTCCCCGGCGAAAAGTTCAACTTCGCCGCCGCGACCAGGCCCAACCAAGCCTTCGCCGAATTCGAGCGATCGGTGTTGCGCTATATCGCCGCCGGTATCGGCCAGAGCTACGAGCAGCTCGCCCAGGATTGGAGCCAGACCAACTATTCCTCGGCCCGCGCGGCCCTGCTGGAAAGCTGGAAGTTCCTGGTTGCCCGTCGGCAGCATTTCGCCGCCGCCGTGGCGCGCCCGATTTTCGCGCTCTGGCTGGAAGAGGAGTTCGACCGGGGCGAGATCGACCTGCCCCGGAACGCGCCGGGCTTCTGGGAAGCATTCCCGGCCTGGACGCGCTGCCGCTGGATTGGACCTGGGCGAGGCTGGGTGGATCCGGTCAAGGAAGCCGATGCCGCTGGAAAGCGCATGGATTACCAGCTTTCGACACAGATGGACGAATGCGCCGAGCAGGGCCGGGATTTCGAGGAGGTCCTGGAGCAGCAATCCTATGAACGGGCTCTCAGGGCCAGCTACGGCCTGCCCGAGCCCACTTCGCCGGGTGTGACCGAGGATATGGGGAATACTGATCCGGACGAAGAAGACGAGGAAGGCGCCCCGACGCGCCAGGGGCGGGATGTCGGCTCTCGCCTGACAAATTATGAGACGCGCATGGCCGATCTTCAGCGCCGCGCGCTCGCCAGACCCAGGAGTATGTAACCATGGCTTTCGATTATCCCCGCCTCCTTGGGCGATTGGTCAATCGGCCGCTGCTGGTGACGCCGGAGAAGGCGCAGATCCTGCTGGGCGTGGTTGCCCCGCGTGCAAAGATGCATGGCGTCCTGGTGCGAGAGGACAACGAGCCGGTGATGCTGTCCGATCTGTCGGCCAATGCGCTGACCGGGGACCGCCGCGAGCGCAAAATCTACCGCATGGTCGAGAGCGTGGCAGTCATTCCCGTAGAAGGGAGCCTCGTTCACAAGTTGGGCACGTTGGATCCATATTCAGGGATGACCGGCTATGACGGCATCGCCACCAAGCTCAACATGGCGGCGTCCGACCCCGATGTCCGGGCGATCCTGCTGGATGTGGACAGCCCCGGCGGCGAGGTGTCGGGCTGCTTCGACCTGGCCGATCAGGTTCATCGGGTCCGGGCGTCCAAGCCGGTCTGGGCGGTGGCGACGGAATCGGCCTATTCGGCGGCATTCGCCCTGGCCAGCCAAGCCGAGCGGGTTTTTGTGCCGCGTACTGGCGGGCTGGGCTCTGTCGGCGTCGTCTGCATGCATGCCGATTTCTCCAGAGCATTGGAAGAAGCTGGCGTGACGGTCACCCTGATCCATGCCGGCGCCCATAAAGTGGATGGCAATCCCTATGCCCCGCTGCCGGATGAAGTGCGTGACCGTGTGAAGGCGGATTGCGAGGCGGTGCGGGTGTTGTTCGCCGACACCGTGGCGCGCGGACGCGGCCTGGATACCAAAGCCGTGCTGTCGACCGAGGCCCGCTGTCTCAATGCCGGCGAATCGGTCGAGGCGGGCTTCGCCACCGACATCGGAACCTATGAGCAGGCCATGACGGCGCTGCTTGATCACCTGGCCGGCCCAGGCCGGACCACAGGCGCGGCAGCCGCCGCGCGCAAAACAGCCAAAGGAAAGAAGACTACCATGGCCAAGCGAGCGAAGGCGGCGAACCGCGCTGCCGAAGACCAGACCGAGGACAAGGAAAACGCCGAGGTCGAGGAAGACGAAGACCCCGAAGCTGAAACTGACGAGCAGGAAGAAGAGGCCGAAAGCGAAGAAGACGAAAAGGATGCCGTGGCCAAGGCCGTGGCCAAGGACCGTAAGCGGACTGCCTCGATCATGGGGCTGGCGGAAGCCAAGGGGCGCGAAGCCTTGGCCGGGGAACTGGCTGCCAGCGGGCTGTCGGTCGATCAGGCCCGCCGCGCTTTGAAAGCGGCGCCCAAGGGCGGCGGCCTGGCCGGTGCCATGGCCGGCCTGGGAAATGTCGAGTTGGGCCATGGCGGTGCCGAGGCCCGTGGCAATGGCTGGGGCGCGGCAGCACAGCGTGTTTTCGGCTCCAAGAAGTAAGGATCTGATCAATGGGCACTCTTACCGAACCTCGTCATGCCGGCGGATATCTCGTCTCCGAAGCCAACGGCAGCCGCTCGCGCGAATCCGTCATCTTCGCTGCAGGTCATGCCGTTCCCGCTGGGGCCGTCCTGGGCCGTGTGACGGCTACCGGCAAGTATGTGCCGGTCAGCCCGGCTGCCGAGGACGGCTCGGAGAAGGCGGCGGGCATCTCTCATGCCGCCGTTGATGCCACCGATGCCGACGCCCCCGGCGTGATCACCGCGCGGGACGCGGAAGTCAATGCCGCCGAGCTGGAATGGCCCACCGGCACCACCACACAGCAGATCGCCGATGCCCTGGCCGAATTGGCCGAGGCAGGCATCATCGCCCGCTAAGGAGGCCCGCCCTATGGCGACCCTGGATATTTTCCGCCAAGATGCTTTCTCGATGATCTCGATGACCGAGGCCGTCGAGAAAGCCCCCTACAAGCCCGGTTTTCTGGGCTCCATCCCCGATTTGATCGTGCCCAAGCCGGTTCGCACCGAATCGGTGGCCATTGAAGAGCGCGAAGGCGTTCTGTCGGTGATCCAGACCAGCGAACGCGGGGCACCTTTGGCCCAGCGTGGTACTGAGCGCCGCAAGGTTCGGGATTTCCGTACGGTGCGCATCGCCAAGGGCGACCGGCTGACTGCCAGCGAATTGCAGAATATTCGCGCTTTCGGCAGCGAAAGCGAATTCATGCAGGTCCAGGACGAGGTGATGCGCCGCCTTGGCGGTCCCACCGGCCTGCGAGCCGAAGTCGAGCTGACCCATGAACACATGCGCCTGGGCATGGTCCAGGGCAAGATGCTCGATGCCGATGGCTCGGTGATCTATGACTGGTTCCAGGAATTTGGGATTCCCGAGCCCGCCGAGATCGATTTCGACCTCGACAATGCCAGCCCCGAACCGGGTGTGGTGCGCAAGAAATGCACCCAGGTGGTCCGTGCGGTGATGCGCGGCCTGGGCGGCGTGGTGGCCCCGGGTTTCCAGATCATCGCCCTTTGCGGCGATGCCTTCTGGGATGACCTGACGGCGCATTCCGAAGTCCGGGAAACCTACCTGAACCAGCAGGAAGCCGCTGATCTGCGCCAGGGCAATGCTTTTGGCGTGCTGAATTACGGCGGGATCACCTTCATCAACTATCGCGGCACCGACGATAATTCGAAGGTGGCGGTGGGCGCGGACAAATGCCGCTTCTTTCCTTCGGTCCCTGGCGTTTTCGAGATGGCGATGGCCCCGGCTGAGACCTTCGATTTCGTCAATACCCCCGGCCAATCGGTCTATTCCATGATCGTCTGGGACAAGGACCGCAATGCCTGGGTGGATATCGAGGTCTATTCCTACCCGCTGTTCATCTGCAAGAGGCCCGCTGCCCTCCAGCGCGCCAAGCGCACCTGATCGACGGTCACAACGTGATGCGAAAAGGCGGTCTTCGGACCGCCTTTCGCGTTTTTATGGGAGGGGCCGATGTCGCAGCGGATGATCGACCGGCTGTTTGCCAGCAAGAATCTGGCTGAGGACGCCGTTTACACCCCCCTCGACGGCGAGGGGTGTCCGGTACGGGTAATCCGCAAGCGGCCAGCTGCGGACGATCCGATGTTGTCCGTGGGGGTGCGGATGTCGGCGGCACAGCAGGAAGCGGCTGCGCGGTTCGACGTCCGTGTTTCCGAAGTTGCGAGGCCGCGCCGCGGTGACCGGATCATCCAGAATGGGCGGTCGTGGCCGGTCATCGGCACGCCTGTCCTGGATGATTTGGGGCTTGTCTGGACGGTCGATGTGGGAGTGCCCGTCGATGCCTGATCCTGTGCCATGCCGCGAACAGATCCTGACGGCTGTCGTGGACGCTTGCCAGCGGGCCGCCAGCGATGTCCCCGGTCTTGTGGTCGAGCGGGAGCGTGATCAGCCCGTAGTATCGGATGAGATGCCGCGTGTTGTCGTGTTCGAGGGGGCGGAAGACAGTTTCGCCGATTTCACCGGCGAGGACGGCTTTATCCTGGATGTGGATCTGGAAATCTATGTGACGGCGTGCAGTCAGGCGGCGGCCCTGCAGAAGGCCGGATTGCTGCGCGCGGCGCTGATACGCCGGGTGATCCCCGATCTTGCGGGCGGGCTTGCCCGAAACTGCACGTTGTCGCCTGAGCCCGCGCCGCAGCGTGGGAGCTGGGACAGCGCCGCCCCTGTCGCCGGCATCGTACTGTCATTCAAGGTCGAGTACGCGACCGCCGAGAACGATCCTTTCACCTTTGCTTGAAGGAGGCCCCTATGGCCAAGCCCCGCAGGACCGGCGCAGTGCCGGTCCAGCGCCTGCGCGCGCCCGTGATGGGTGGGTCGCGCAGCCTTGAACAGGCCGAAGCGATGGCGCGGAATGCGGCGCCTGCGGCCATATCCGAAACCGCGCCGGGCAAACCGGCTGAAACCGAGGCGCCCGCAGCGGCGGCCGGACAGGAGTAAGCAACGATGTCCTATCGTACCGTAAACCAGCAGTTCGCCGCCAAGATCGAGGCGGAATCGGGCATCGAGGAAGAGATCGATCCGGTCGCCGATGCCGTGAAGGTGCGTTCGCCTATCCAGTTCACGGCGGATTTCGAGCGTATCGAAACCGATTATGTCACCGGATCTCTTTCGCGTTCGGAAAGCGAAACCGGCGGCGGCGGCGGATCGACTCAGCCCAGCGTGTTTCTGCGCGGTTCGGGCGAGCCCGGCGTGCCGCCGGATTATGGCAAGCTGATCCGTGCTTGCGGTTTCTCGGAAACCATTACGGCTTCTGCCATCACCGGCACGGCGGTGGCGGCCGAAGCCAAGTCGATCACCTTGGCCGCTGCCGCCTCGGAGGTGGATGACATCTATGTCGGCATGCCGGTCCTGCTGGTCGGCGGCGCCGGGCAGGGCCAAATTCGCGTGATTGCCGCCTATGACGGCGCGAGCAAGACGGCCACCGTCAACGCGCCGTGGGAGGTCACGCCCGATGCCACCACCGAATACGAGATCCCGGCCAATGTGTTGTATCGCCCGGTCAGCGCGGGGACCGAAACCATCACCATTCATACTTGGCAGCACCACAACACCGCCGGCCAGCCAAGCCGCCGGCGCCGCTTGATGGGTGCTGCGGGGACCTTCAGCCTTACCGGCGCCCCGCGCAGCCTAGTCGAGATGGCCTTCCAGATTCGCGGCATCCTGCCCGCGAAACCCGATGATGTGCCGAAGCCGGGGGCGCCCAACTATGACGCGGGCATGCCCCGGGCCGTGATGAGCGCCGCAAGCTGGCTTGGGGACAGGCCCTTCAAGTGGAGCGAATACAGCTTCGATCTGGGGGCGACGGTCGACCAGGGGGACGATCCGGCGGCGGAGTTCGGCTACGATATCGCCGAGGTGATGGACCGCGCCGCATCGGGCCGTATCACGGCGGCCATGACGCTGGCCAGCACGCGCGATGCTTTCGCCGACTGGCTGGATGGTAAGCCGAGCAGCCTGTGGCTGGCCTGGGGCAAGACCCCCGGCGAGCGATCCTCCATCTGGCATCCACGCTTCCGCTATACCGGCAACGAGCAAAGCGATGTGCGCGGCAAGGCGGCCGAGCAGATGCCCTTCGAATCCCGCGCCGCCGATGCGGAAATCTTCATCTGCCTGTTCTGAGGTGCCCTGATGGCGAAGTATCTGGATCCCAAACAGCCTGTATCCCTGGTGCCGATGGGCGAGGAAGCGAAGCCCGAGCAGGAGCGGCGGACCTATCTGCTGCGCGTGCCGGGCCTGTCGGACCGGGCTGCCCTGCAACGGGCCGTGCGCCTTGCCGGCGGGCGGCAGCATCCGCCCCTTGCCATGCTGGCCGCCTTGCGCCGGGGGATGGAAGAAATCTATGGCGATCCGCGCGACGAAAGCGAAGCGGCGGCCAAGTCGAACCTGCTGGCCTTGATCGATGCCGATGAGGAGGCCCTGCGCGTGGTCTGGGAAACGGCGAAGGACCAGAGCGAGGATGGGCGGGCTGCTTTCGTCGAGGCGCTGGCAGCGTTGAGCCGGGCTGAAGCCGAATTGTTGCCTCTGTCTAACATGATCGAGCAGGCTTACCGGCCCTATGCCGAGATGCGGGCCGATAACGAGGCGTATAACGGCATCTATTCCATCGAGGCGGCCCGCTTGCTGCTGGATGGCTGGGAAAACGGCCCGGCTGAATTCCGGCGAGGCCGAACCGGCGTGCCCGATGATTTGCTGGCGCGGATCCCGGAGATGCATCTGCTTCAGATCGGCGCCAAGGTCCAGGAAATGCTTCGCGTGTCGGATACCGAAGCAAAAAACTCCGTCTCGCCGTCGGTTACCTGATCCGGCGGCGGGATTTCGAGGGAGAAGAGGCGGCAACGCCGGAATCGCCCCTGGAGGGCGATCATTGGGAACTGCCCGAGATCGGCTGGCCGGAGCTGCGGGTCCATCCTCTTCATCTGCTGGATGAGGAGGATATGATCCTGCTGCAGCTCTATCAGGCTTATCGCGGCGGCGCTGGCGGCCCGGGGCATCTGCCCTTTGCCGGTGGACTGGCCGACCAGCCCGCCTGTGTGATCGAGGCCTTCGGCATCATGTCGGCGGCCGAGGTGGCGCTGAAGGAAAAGCGGAATGGTCAAGATCAGAGCCAGCACGCCTGATATCCGGGCTTATGCCGAGAGCCTGGGCCGCGAAGGCGCGGTTGCCGTGACGGCGGGCGTCGAGGCGGCGGTGAAGGGCATGCAGCTGGATCTGCGACAGCAGGTTCTGAGGGCGGGATTTGCCGATACCGTTGCCAACATGATCGGCGCGGAGGCTTATCCCAAGAGGGGCAAGGCCTCTTTTCGGGCCTCGGGCACGATCTTCGCGCGCGGCGAAAGCGCCGACGATATCTTGAGTTCGATCTCCGAGGGCGTGAGGATCAGCGGTCAGGGGCGGTATCTGGCGATTCCCACCGGCTACAACAAAGCCGGTGGGCGGCGCCGGAGCCGGACGGGGCCTTTGATCACGCCCCAGCAGATGTCGGAAATGCGGAAAATGACCTTCGTGCGGCCCGGCACCAACGGCACGTTGGTGTGGTTCCTGCGCGTCACCCACGCCCAGGAGATGCGCCGGGGCAAAGTGCAAAGCTTGGCTTTTGCTGGCGGCCGGTATCTGGTCGGCAGTGGACGGCGCAAGCGGACTGCCGCCATCCTGGAGGCCGGAGCCGTGCCGATGTTCATCCTGGTCCCCCAGGTGCGGATGAAAAGGGCGATGGACGTGGATGCAACAATGCGGCGCTGGGCGGAGCGAATGCCCGCCCTGATCGAGCGAGCCTTGCCGAAGGAGGATTAGGCGGCGCCCGGCGGTTGCTTGGCCTCGAATTCATGCCCACAGAAGCGGCAAACTTTTGCCGCGGCTTTGACGGTTTCGGCACAGCGGGGGCAGGTCTTTTCCTCTGTTCGGGCAACCTGATGAGTGGGTTGGGCAGGTGCCTGTCCCGGCGTCGTGGCAGGTCGAGAAATTCCGGTCAGTGACCAAGCCAGGGCGGCGACCCATCCCAAAAGGGTCCAGCCTAGGAAAATGTTTACAGCGATAACAGACCCCCAGGAAGGGTGTTTGCGCTCGATGGCGATGACAGTGGGGATGAAATAGATGATCAGCCCTAATGCCAGTGCCATAAGGAGAAAAAGAAGAGGTTCCACATCGCCTCCTAAGCCTGGAACAACCGAGAGCGGCAATCCTCAGATCGTCTTCTCTCTCTGTCAATAATCGTTACGCCACCTTTCTTGCGAGGGCAGCCCTTCAGAGCTGCCCTTTTTGATTCCTGGAGGCCTGTATGTCCCGGAAATTCACGTTCCGCCTTGATTCCGAGGGTGTTGAAGAGCTTCGCAAAGCGTTGACGGCGCTGGGGCAGGATGGGGAGAAGGCCTTCGCTTTGGTTCGCGATGCCTCGCCGCGCTTTGCCAATGCGCTGACCACGGCGGAACGGGCGGCAGATCGTGCCGGCAAGCGGATCAACCAGATGGGGCGCGAGGCAACCCCCGCCATGAAGGCCCTGCGCCAAGCTTCGGATGAGGTCACGGGATCGCTGAAATCCATGGCGGGGAGTTTGGGTGCGGTCGGGTCGGGGCTTGTCGCTCTCGGACCCGCAGGGGTGGGGGCTGCTGCCGTTATCGGTGGGGTGATGGCGGCGTTGTCCAAAGGGGTGTCGGTTGCCGAGCAATTTGAACAGGCAGGGCTAAAGACCGAGGCCATCCTGCGGGCGACCGGCTATGCCTCTGGCCATACGGCGGAAAGCATCCGCCAGATGTCGCGTGAAATCGCGCTGGGTACGCTGGCCAGTACGCAAGGCGTGGAAGCCGCTGCGCAGCGATTGATGACTTTCCGGAGCGTCGGCGCGGATGTGTTCCGCCGTACCTTAGAGGCGGCCCAGGATCTTGCTGCTGCTGGATTCGGGACGCTGGAAAGTAATGCGGTGCAGCTCGGCAAGGCGTTGGAAAATCCGACAAGGGGGTTGTCTGCCTTGTCCGAATCCGGGGTTTCCTTTACTGCCCAGCAGAAGGAAATGATCCAGTCCCTGGAGGAATCCGGGCGCGTTCTTGAGGCGCAGAAGTTGATCCTCGAAGCCGTCGAGGGGCAGGTCGGAGGTACCGGGGCGGCGGCGGGTAAAGGCCTGTCCGGGGCATTCGACACCTTGGGGCAGAGTATCGAAGAGTTTTATCAGAAGATAGGCGATGCTGGTTCTGTCCAGAGGCTGGCTGATGTTGTCAACGCTCTAGCCTTGGGGGTGCAGCAGCTTGATGCGCTACTGTTCGTCAGTCAGGAAAAGGATATCGCAGCTCGCTTGGAGGCTGCTGACCGGGCAGCGGAAGAGCAGTTGCGTCGCCTTGAGACCGTGCGCTCGAAATGGGGCACTGAAAGCCAATGGACCCAGCAAGCCGAAATGGCTTATCGCGCCGCACGGAAAGAGGCCGAAGGGCTGCGCGAGGAACTGTTGGGGATCGTTGGGGCGCGCAACCAAGCCGAAGAAGCGGCCCGACGTGCCGGTGAGGAGGTCCAGCGCCGGATAGCCGAAGAAAAGCGGCTCGAAGCGGAAAGGCGTGCTGCCGAGGAAGCGGCGAAAAAGGCCGCCCAGGAGCAGGCGCGGGCCGAGGCCGAGGCTCAGCGGATCCAGGCGCATCGCGCCAGTACCATCCAGGGCATTACCGAAAGCCTGGATGCAGAACTCGAAAAGCTGGAGCTGCAGAACCGCTATTACGGCGACACGACCGGCGAACTGGAAGTGCATCTGCAATTGCTGGACATCCGGGGGAAACTGGAAAAGGCCGGCGTCGAGAATGCGGAAGCCTGGCTTGAGGTTTACGAGGGCCAGGTACGGGCGATCCACCAGGGCAACCGTGCCCATGAGCAGCGCAAGAAAACCGATGAGGAGTTGCGCAACGCTCGAAGGCAGTTGGAAGAGGAGCGCATCCGCCAATCCAATCGTGCCACGGATGAGGTGGTCGATTACGGCGCCAAGATCTTTGATGACTTTTTCTCCGGCCAGCGCCGGGGATGGGCGTCGCTGGCCGATGACATCCTGGGCATCATGCGGCGGACCTTCGCCCAGATTGCCGCAGAAGCCATCATCCGGCCTGTTATCGCCCCGGTCATGGCCGGAACCATGGGCGGCGGGATGCAGGCGGTGGGCGGCCAGATCGTCGGCGGCGGCCCGGGTATGGCGGTCGGAGGTGGTTCCGGCGGCATCGGCAGTTTGACCTCGCTGGGGTCCTCGCTCGCCGGAGGCATGCAATCGGCGATGATGTTCGACCTGGGCCAGTCGGCAGCCTTGTCGGGCCTGGGCCAGGGCCTTGGGCTTTCATCCGGGGGCTATCTGACCAATGCCGGTGTCAACGTCGCCACGGGCCTGTCCTATACCCCTTGGGGCATCGTGGGCGGCCTGGGCGCCAATCTGCTGGGGCTGGGGCACAGTAATCAGCTGGTCAACATGGCCACCGGCGGCTTGGGTTCGGTCGGCGGCGCCATCGCGGGAACCTCGCTGGCGGGCACCTTGGGCATGTCGGGCAGCGTTCTGGGGCCGATCGGGGCGATTGCCGGGGCTTTTCTGGGCACCGCTCTGGGCGGTCTATTCGGCAAGAAGGGGCCGAAACACACTGCGGCCACAACGCTTGTAGGTCTGAGCGAAGACGGCCCGCTCTCCATTACGGGGCATAATATCCAGAAAAACGGCGGTGGTGTCCGGGCTGTCACCGATGCCCTGTCCGAGGCTTATATCGAAGCTCTGAACAAAGTCAGCGACAGCCTTGGGCTGACGCTGACTGAACAAGCTGCGACGAGCTTCACTTATGTGGGCAGGTATAAAGAATATTACACTGGCGGGAAGCAGTATGAAACGGCTGAAGACGCCCTGATGGGCGCGATCAACGGCGCCATCTCCAAAGGTGGGTTCAGTTCCGACGACCCGCTTGTGGCCAAGGCGCTGGCCAACTCCAAGGCCCAAGATCTGGAGGCCCTGGCTTCGGATGTGCTGTTCGCCCAGGGGCTTGCGGAAACAATCGTAGGGCTGAACGATCTGCGGGATACCCTGTCCGGTATCGAGCGCCAGGCCAAGGCCTCGATCACCAGCATGAAGGCGCAACTGCTGGAAGAGCAGCAGAGGGCCAAGGACCTGGGGCTGTCCGCCGAATATATGGAGGCGCTGAACGGGAAATTCGAAAGCTGGCTCGGACAGATCTCGGATACAGAGGTTTTGACCGAAGCCGAAAAGGCCATCGCCGCCCTTCAAGGGCAGATTGATGGCTTGCGCGAGGTGGCCGAAGCCACCGGGGCAGCTGTGTCGGAAGCCGACTTGGCCGAAGCCCAGGCCAAGGCCCTGGCGGCCTTGCGCGACGGCTTCAACACCTCGATTGCCGACCAGATCCTTGCGCTGACCGATCCGATTGCCTTGCAACTGCGCCAACTGGAGGAGGCGCAGGCGCTGCGGCTTCGGGAGGCCGAGGCGCTAGGGGCCGATCTGGTGGAGGTGGAGCGCCTGAACGGGCTGGAGCGGCAGAAGTTGCTGGAGCAGCAGGGAAAGATGATTCAGCAGCAGGCCCAGGGCCTGAAGGACTGGCTGGACCGTCAGCTGCTGGGAGATCTTTCCTCACTCACTCTTTCCGAAAAGATCGAGGAGGCCCAGCGGCAATTCGATCAAGCCGTTTCCGCCGCCAGGGCCGGAGATGCTGCCGCTCTGGGCAGCTTGCCCCAGTTGGCGGACACACTGCTGCGCCTGGGCCGTGAAGGCTACAGCTCCAGCGTTACCTTTGCCGGATTGGAACAGTTCATCCGTTCGCAGATGGAATCCCTTCTGGGGTCGCTGCCCGGCTATGCCGTGGGTACCCTGTCGGCGGCGCCGGGCCTTGCCTGGGTCGGCGAGCGGGGTCCGGAACTGGTGAGCTTCCGGGGCGGGGAACGAGTGTTCACGGCCGCGCAATCGGCGGCCATGACCGACAACAGCGCGGTTGTGCGGGCGATTTGGGACAGCAACGCCGCCGTGGTCGCGGAGCTTGTGAATCTCCGCCGCGAGATCGTGGATATGAGGCGTGAACAGCAGCTGGCCGGGCAGCGCCAGCGAATTGCAGGAAGGGCGTGAGAATGGCAAATGTATTGTATCCAAAGGGCAAAGAGGCATTTCTATCCGGTAGCATCAACCTGTTGAGCGATAACATCCGTGTCGCTCTGGTTAACGGGGCCGCTTATACATACATCGCAAGCCATCAATACTATTCGTCTGTTTCGGCTGCCGTGGTCGGAACTCCGGTTGCGCTGTCGAGCAAGTCTGTCACAAACGGCATTTTCAACGCCGCAAATCCAACCTTCACATCCGTGACCGGTGCTGTGGTGAATGCTCTGGTGATTTATAAGGATACTGGCAATCCTGCCACTAGCCCGTTGATCGCCTTCATTGACACGGTTCCCAAAGGCCTGCCCATCACTCCCAATGGGGGTGATGTCCTGCTGACCTGGGATACCGGCGTGAACAAGATTTTTGCCCTCTAGGCTTGATGGGGAGAGGCGGGAATGCCCTTCGATATCCTTTCCGGCAGCGCGATTTGTGATCTCGAAAGCTTGGCCTTCCCGCCTTCTATTGTGCCGGCCTCGGCTGTTGGCTCGCCTTCCCTGGTTCAGGAATGGGTGATCGAAGCAAGCGGAATCGCGTCTACCGTGGTCATTGGCGCGGCGAATCCTGCTTATGTGGTCACGGGTGCCGGGCTTGCCCCGGTTTCGGTGGTCGGCGGCGCGTCTGCACTGGTGCAGATCGTTTCCGCAGCAGGGATTCCCAGCGCAGCCGAACTGGGCTATCCCAACCTTGTTCAGCGTATCCATGCCGTCGGGATCAATGCCGGGTCCGCCGTCGGTGCGCCCCAACTTACCCAAATCATTTCTGCCGCCGGTATTCCGACCACGGTGGTCTTTGGGTCGCCCTATGTCGTCTATTCGCCCTGGAATGCCTGGCAGCGCTACTGCATCGAGGGCGCTCCAGGGGCCGTTTATCTGGTCGAGCTGGAGGCTTTTCAGGGGGATCCGTCCTCGCGCGCATCCGATGACGGCGCATCCGCGATTTCCGGCAGCCCGATTTCGGCGCTGTCGGAAATGGAAGAGAGCCTCGACGGCACAACCATGTTGACCTGGTCGGATATGGGCTGGATTGGCGACCCGACGGACCCTGATCGGCCGAATGCCGACTATGAAGCCAGGGCGGTGGTGCCGATGGTGATGGAGAGGACTATTCCGCTTTATGGATCAGCCCGGCAAACCGTGCAATTCGGGATGGTCGAGCTGGATAACGGGGATGGCGGCCTGGACGGGGCAGTGCGGAACCTGTCGGTCGACGGCCGCGAGATCCGGGTATTTCTTGGCCGCCGCGACGCGGTTTATAGGGATATGGGGCTGCTGGCCCGGGGCAAGGCGGTGGAATGGTATGCCGCGCGCGACCGCGTGCGGATCGAGTTGCGCGACCTTGCCCTTGACCTGAACATTGCCGCGGCTCAGCAGGTTACCTATGCGGGTACCGGCGGGCTCGAAGGTGGCGAGGATCTGAAGGACAAGACCAAGCCGGCTTGCTGGGGGCGATGCTTCAATGTTCCGGCGGTCCTGGTCGATCCGTTGCACGAAATCTGGCAGGTCCATTGGCGCCGTATCGAGGCCGTGGATGCTGTACGGGACAGGGGGGTGCCCCTGGCGGGCGATTCGGACTATCCGGACCATGCCGCTCTGCTTGCCGCAAACGTGCCAAAGGGGCATTACGCGACCTGTAAGGCGTTGGGTCTGATCCGTCTGGGAGGAAGCCATGAGGGGGTTATCACGGCGGATGTGCGCGGGGACGCGGATGATGGATACAGCGCCGCCATCGGCGATATTGCTCTGCGCTTCCTGAGGGCGGCGCAGGGTGTGTCCCCTGAAGCGATTGATGAGGATTCTTTCGCGGATCTGCCGTCAGGGGCTGCGGGATATTTCAGCCCCGCCGGCGATGTCAGCACTGCGGATCAGGTGCTTGATGATCTTATGCAGGGGGTTGGCGCCTGGTGGGGGACGACGCGGGATGGGCTAATCCGTTGCGGCCGGTTGGAGGATCCTGCGGGAGCACCGGCGGATTTCGATCTGGATGAGACAAGCATCCTGGATATTGACGTGATTCCTCCCAGTCAGCCGCCGATCTGGCGCCAGCGCATCCTTTACCGGCGCAACTGGTCACCACAATCGGATGTGCCCGATACGGTGGACGCGGCGCTGCGGCAGACTTATGCCGAGGATGGGCGCATGGTCACGGCGGCCAATCCGGATGTCAGTCTGCGCAGCCTTGGGGCTCTCGACCCTGAACCGATTGCCAGCCTGTTCGCGGATGAAGCGGCCGCCCGGGACGAGGCAGAACGCATTTTGAAGCTGTTCGGGCCGCGCCGGACTACCTTGTCAGTCACAACCAGGGCCTTGGGTTACACGCTGGATCTGGGCCAAGTGGTGAACGTGCGCTATTCCCGCTTCGGGTTGGATGATGGGCGCCGCTTCATTGTGATCGGCACGCGCGATGAGGCAGACAAATCCTTGTCGACATTAACCTTGTGGGGGTGAGCATGGCCAAGGTGCTGTTTTCCTGGCGGAACCTGATTGACCAAGCCGCGCTTATCCCTTCCTCGGAGGTGCCCGGGTTGGGAGTCAATAATCTGAAGGTGCCTCAGATCGCTAAGGTATGGCGCAGCGTCGAGGGGGCGGCCCATGTTGACATTGATTTCGGCGAGGCGGATGAGATCGGCGTGGTTGCCTTCGCGCAACCCAATGATGGTCCTTTGCTGCCGCGGCAAGCTACCGTGCGCCATCAATTTAGTCTGACGGCGACAGGTTTGTCTGATGTGCATGATGGCGGGCTGATTCCTGCCGGTGTGGTGCAGCGTTATGGTTATCATTTCTATCAGCCGCCGACTCCGATTACCGCTCGCTATTGGCGGATGAGCATCCGCGCGCCCGCCTGGTTCCAGATCGGCCGCCTGTGGGCAGGGCCGGTTTGGCGGCCGAGGAAGAATTACGGTTTTGGGTGGACGCGGCGCTGGGTTTCTGGAACCAAGCCGGTCGCATCTGAACGGTCGCTTATCCAATATGCCGATGAAGGTGCGCGGGCGCGTGAGATCACCTTACCTTTCGGGGCTCTTGGTGGTGCCGACGCCGATATCGCCGATGATATGCTGTTCGACGTCGGCACCAACGGACAATTGCTGATCTGCCTGGACCCAGATTCCCCCGAGCGCAAGACTATGATCGGCACCTTGGTCGAAGCGCCATTGACGACGCAGCGACATTTGCCGGCGCACCAAGTGACATATACGGCCATCGAAAGTCGGTGATCGTTTCCAGTTCAAAAATATAGCCCGCTACGGCGGGCTTTTTTTATGCCAGGAGCGTGTAATGCCCTTTGAGTTAGCAGACAGGGTCCACGAAACGACAACCACTACCGGCGTCGGCTCCATCTCCCTGGGGGGTGCGGCCAATGCCTCCAAGGTTACCTTCCTGCGCGGTATCGGCGCCGGAAATACCACCTGCTACTGCATGACCGATGGTTCTGCCTTCGAGGTTGGTATTGGCACCGTGAATGCCGGGAGCCCGCCGACCTTGGCGCGGAACACTGTGCTGGCCAGCAGCAACAATAACAACCTGGTCAACTGGGCCAGCGGCGCTAAGGCGGTATTCGGCGTCGCTCCGGCGGCGCTGCTGATGCTGCTAGCTAAGTCCGGCGCGGGCACCTCCAGGCCCTGGTATGCGGCGGCGGGGACGATTTGGACCCGCAGCTCGGATTGGGCGGCGCTTCTTTTTGATGGGCAGCAGGATCGGCGCTTACTGCAGGCTGGGGATGTGGAGAACGCTCTTCCCGCCCGCCTCGGTCGGGTGTGCCAGACCATCACCGACTGGAACGATGCCTTAGAAAATGGCGACTATATGGGGAACAATGCCGCGAACTCTCCAGTCGAGTCAGGCTCCGCCACATGGTGGATGGGCTCTGTTGAAGCGCACAATTCAAATTATGTAACACAAACTGTGCATGCTTTTTCCACTGCTAACGAGGGCGCGAGTAACACTTATTTGTGGAGGCGTGATAAGCAAAACGGTGTCTGGCAACCTTGGTACAAGCTGCAATGGTCACAGGTCGAGCAAGACGCGCGCTATGCCCTTAACAGTCATTTGGCGCAGTTCGGCATCGCAACCAACACAGTTACATTAAGGAATGCCAGCCCAAACACACTCACCAATGGTGGGTCTTACTACTTAGCGCCTCACGCAGATTTGCCCATGCAGGCCTACGGTTACTTGCATACTGAGGCAGCCGATGTAACAAACCATCGTAAACAAGAATTTACGCCGCAGCACGCCAACCGAACCTTTATGCGTCGGATGGCGAGCAATATCTGGAGTCCGTGGACGGAATACATCACCACCGACAACATCGGCAATTACGCGCCGCCGGGCCTCGGCATCGGCCAGACTTGGCAGGATGTGACGGCGCAGAGGCAGATCAACACGACATACCAAAACCCCACCAACAGATCCATGCAGGTAGCTGTTATGGGGCGAGGCTCAAGCACAGGAGCCCAAGCATTTAAAGTGTCTCCTGACAATTCTGTATGGACAACTGTGGGGAATGCCGGGGGCAATAACATTGGTAATAGTTATAACGGCAACGTCAACGTAATCATTCCGCCAAGGCACTATTATCGTGTCGAGGGTGGTGGGATTTTTTATTGGGCGGAGACAATAAATGTCTGAGTGCGGATTTTATCATCCTGGACGCGGTTATTGGCAGGCCATCGGCGAGGTCCCCGAGGACATCCGCGAGTCCTATCCCGAGGGCACGATTGAGGTGCCGCTGCGACCATCACCCAACCACGAATGGAAGGGTGGCGAGTGGGTCGAGATGCCTGCTCCGCCGCTCGCTCGCGAGGACCTGCTTGATTATTTGGCCGAGCGCCGCTGGCGGGCCGAGATCGGCGGATGCGACTGGAATGGCTGGCACCTGCGGACCGACGAGGCCAGCCAGGGCAAGTATCTGGCGGAGTTGGAGGCGATTTCGCTTGGCGTCCGGCAGGATGGCGAACTCTGGAAATTTCCGCATGGTTTTGAGCCGGTCACCAACGCGCAGATGCGCGAGATGGCTATCGCAGCTCGCCAGCATATCACCGGGTGCTTTGCGCTGGAGGCGCATCTCGCCGCCGATATCCAAGCCGGTCGGATAACCACCCTGGCCGAGATTGATGCTGCTTTCGCCTCGTTCCCCGCATCCTAACCCGCCATTCATCAAGGAGGCATCGTTGCCGCAAAAGACTGCCGTAGATGTGGGGATCGGCACCACGGCTGCTGCTCTGCCCTGGTGGGCGGTGCAGAGCCAACACTGGATGATCTGGATTGCTGCGATCTGCGGCGGTCTGCTGGCGCTGGGGCGGCTCTGGTTGTTTGCCCTGGAAGTGCGCGACCGGCGCCGGGTGAGCAGGGCCTGTAAGGAGGGGTGACCATGGATCTCGAACCGCTTCGCGCGCACATCCGCTCGGCCGAGGGCTACCGCGATAAGCCCTATCGCTGCCCGGCGGGCAAGCTGACCATCGGCTACGGCACAAACATCGAGCAGATCAGCCGAGAAGAGGCCGAGTGGCTGTTGCGCCACCGCCTGGATCAGGCCATTGCCGAGGTGCACCGCCGCTGGCCCTGGGCGGAGCGCATGAGCGATGTCCGCCGCCAAGCCCTCTACGACATGGCCTACAACATGGGCGTGCCGACCCTGGCGCAGTTTCGGAAGATGCTGGGAGCGATGGAGGCTGGGGACTATGCCCGCGCCGCCGCCGAGGCCCTGGATAGCCTCTGGGCGCGCCAGGTGGGCCAGCGGGCGCGGCGGATCGCTCAGATGATCCGGGAGGGGTGACCATGGCTCTTCCCGCTCTGATCCCCATCCTTGCCCCCCTGCTCGGCACCATCATTGATCGGGTGGTGCCGGACAAGGCCGCCGCAGATAAGGCCAAGCAGGAGGCCGAGGCGTCTTTGATGCTTGCCTTGACCCAGGCCGATGCTGCGCAGATCGACCTCAACCGCACCGAGGCCAAGCATCGCTCATTGTTTGTGGCAGGCTGGCGCCCGGGCATCGGGTGGGTCTGCGTGGCAGGCTTCGGCTATGAGTTCCTGCTGCGTCCCCTGGTGCCATGGTGCGTGGCGGTGGCCGGGGCGGATGTGCCGCCTCTGCCCAGCCTGGATGGCGCGCTTCTGGAGCTGACCCTGGCCATGCTGGGCTTTGCTGGGCTGCGGAGTTTTGAAAAACTCAAGGGTGTGGCCCGATAACACGTGAGCCGCGATCTGGCGCTTGCCGTCGCGGCTCATAATGTGGCCTGGGAGGGGAGGCTCTTTCGGCCAAGCCCTAGAGGCTTTGCTATTAAATCAGTGAGTAGTATCGAGGGTTATCAATAGGCTTGTGGCTGTAGCGCAGCTTAGTCACTTCGTGGATCTCGCAGGCAGTAATATCTGCTGCGGTTATGTCGAATAGAGCGATGTTGTGTCCCTCGTCAACAAATGAGCTGCGATAGGCTACTCCGTCATATCCTGCTGTTTTCAAGCATTCTGCGATCACTTGAGTGGGTACATAATGAGCCCTGTCGTCTTCTGATGCGACAGGTACCGAAAATGCATTGTTGATGAAGCCCCAGACCGCTTTTTCCTTCTCTTCGCGAGAGAGTTTATCGCCAAACATCCACCCCAGAGAGAAAGGTCTTTCATCGCCCGAGCAGTCCACGATTTTCAGTGGGCGGTTCGTCACAAAATAGCCAATAGAGACTATGCTTCCCAGCCACGGGCGTACCTCTGATAGAGCTGTCTCTGGACTTGTTGCTACATAAAGGCAGGGGATGCCTTTGGGGTTCACTCTGCCTTCGCTGGCTTGGTCCGCTCGCGGCTTCATCCTCTCCGGGGGATACGGCTTAGGAACTTTTCCGGCGTACTGGTCTTCCTCTTCAGCGCACCCCCGCTGTGCTCTGAAGAAGCCTTTGCCTGCAGGTATCGAGACCATGCGTGAAGCGCTCGTCGCCACCAGAGCTTCCAGGAAAGCGAGCACCTCCTCAGAATGAATGTACCTGCGCTCTCTCATGACACATCTTGCGAAGGTGCTGTAGCTGTTCCAGCTCGCGAACGAGATCATATCACCCCCCCATCCTTTGTTGCGGGGAAAGCCTACGTAAATACCGCCTCTGTTCAAGCCCCCGCGCGAGTCTTGAAGGATTTTGTCAATGCAGTGGCTCCGCCCTGGCCGCATCTCGGGCGATGGCCGCCGCCACCTCGATCGCCGCGGCGAGATAGCGCAGCTCCGCGTCGCCAGCCTCCTCAGCTAAGTGGTCAAGCACCAGGGATATGGCTCGGGCGATTTGCCCAGGCGATCGAGGCTCGAGATAGCTAGGCATGGCGCTGCCCTCCGATGTGGGGAGGGTTTATCTTTGCAGCGGCGATCTTGCTTCGTATGCGGAGGGTGCGAGACAGTTCCCGAGGAGGGGAGAGACCCTATCCCTTCCTCGATCTCCCCATCGCTGTTTCCAGCACCTCCGCCCGCCCCTGGGGAGTGAGGTGCTCCAGGCAATCCAGCAGCAGGCTCACCCAGGCAGGGGTGGGGGCTGCCCCGGTTGACCATTGCGACACCTGCTTTTCGCTCATAGCGGTGGCGGCGGCAAATTCCTTCTGGGTGATGCCGAGATGCTTAAGCCGGGGGCGCAGCTTGGCCGCCAGGATAAGGTCGTCCTCCCGCCGCAGATCGGCCAGGATCTCTTCTCGATCCTTCTGCGCCTCGGCCGCCTTTGCCTCGTCCGCCGCCTCTTCGGGGTCCCCCTCTTCCTCGATAAAAACCCGTTCCCTGATCGCGTCGATGATTTTCTCTTCGCGCTCCATGAGGGCGGCGTGCATCTCTTTGCCGATCTCGTCGGCATTATCGGGCCGCGGCTCGACCTTGATATCTCGCCCATCATCGTAATGGGTGGCGTACCAAACTGTCTCGACGTTCACGCCGCCGGCGACTGCCTCCACGTCCAGGGCGTAAACCGTGTTTTTATCCCGGGCGCTGTAATCGGCGCTGTCGATGCTGATGTTGATCCTGCAGGTCTGGTCGGCGCGGAAGGTGGCGATCTGGCTGGGGGTGAAGGGCATTGCTTCCTCCTGGGGTGGTGCCCGCCGCGCGAGGCGGCGGGCTATTGCGGGCTATTAATCGACCATCTCGCCATCGGAATTGACCTTGACCTTTTCGGTCAGTTCCGCCAGGGCGGCGGTGTCTTCGGCGTCGCGGTAAACCCAGCCAAAGTAGGGGTGCAGGCCGACGACCATGAAGCGATCTTCGTTGAAAGCGGCTTCGGCGGCGGCGGCGATGGTGTCTTCGCGGGTCATCTCGGCTCTCCTTGAGTTTGGCGGCTCCATCGCCGCTCTCGATGATCAAAATTTACCTCACGTAAATTCCCGAAGCAAGAGAGAAATTTACGTAAGGTGAATTTTATCTACCATGGATTGACGGATGGAGGGTATTTCCGGCAAGGTTGACGCTAGCCAGGAAGGAGGGTGCGGTGACCGGGAAGGAAATGCTGAAAGCGGCGATTGAGCTTAATGGAGGCGAGAAGGATGGGGCGCGCGCCCTTCAGCGCTTGGCAGAGTTGAGTGGCCGCGGAGTAAGCACGCTTTATCGATTGCAGCATGCGGACGAAGTGGACGAGACCCTGGCCAAGCTGATCGGGTATTTCCTGCGGGATCCGGCGATTAACCTCTCGCTCCGCATGAAAGTGTTGGGCGTGATGCGGAAGGATGATCTCCCGCTTCAGCGAGATCCGCAATTTCCCCTGGCGGTCAGCGAGGCGATGGCGAAACTGGTGACAAGCATGCAGGGGGCGCTCGATCAAGCAGTTGCACATGAGCGAGAGATAGCCTTTGGCCTGCTTGCGGAGCAGCGAGCCGCGGCGGATGCACAGATTGAGGATCTCAAACGAGCGCTAAAGGTTGCGCAGGATCGCGCCCAGTCCGCGGAGGCCAAGTTACAGGCGCTGAAAGAGCAGGCCCAGGCGCGTTGATCCGTATGCGGAGGATGCCGCGTCAGTCAGTTGGGGCTCACCGGGATGGTTGATGGTCGCGCTATGGCCGCCCTTATCCCTTCTTGCGCCTATAGTTTGGCCGCAATGCACTGCAACTCGCAACGGCGGCCTGAAAACGTGGGAGCAGGTCAACGTACATCCCCTGGCCGTCGGGAGAACTCCGGTTGAGGGTGGCGTACATGCTCGGGTCAAACATGCTGCTGCCACCATTCTCCAGAGCCTCAATGAGGCGAATTGCCCTCGCCCTTTGCAGTTGACGACGGCTGCCGCGCGCGGCTTCAAAGCGCTCGTACAGAGGAGCGAATATCGGGTTCCCCGATAGGTCGCGTAACTCCTCAGTCAACCGCCCTTGAGGCCTGGCGCCATTCTCGACCGAAGCGACATACGCATCCAGGGCGTCGAACCTTTCACGGGTGCGCCGGGCGAACGCCGCCTGCACTTGGTTCCAGGCGTCGAGACGGACCTGGCTTAGGTCCCCCGCGTTGGCTTGGCGGCCTGCTTCGGCAAGCCAAGTCCTATAGGGCGAATCATTGCTATACGGTGCCATGCCGCGTTCAATGTACTCCACGACTTTTCGCGCAGTGCGGACGAAACCGTGGTCATTGAGCCCGATGCGGCGAATCTCTATCAGCTCCCCTATGCCATGTCCGAGGGCTGCATTATCTGTCTCTGCCCCTCCCACAGCCCTGATCTTCATGCGAGGTCCGTAATCCCATGGGCATCGAGTCCGCCGGGGTGAGCTAGGGCGGGGCCCGAGATGAGGAGGAGGGCGGGTAGAAGACGGCTAATTTTGGTTTGCACTATCTTTGTAACCCATTGATTCTTCGCGCCCGAGAAACCCGCTGAAATCTGCAAACTATCATTGACAAAATTAGAAAAATCAGACAACTCTTAATCAGCGGGTCCAAGGTTCGAGTCCTTGTGCGCCCACCAAAATTCGATAGCCCCGCAAGGGGTTGACCAAAGGCCGGTTGGGGTATCCCAGCCGGCCTTTGCGTTAACAGAGCAAAGCTGGCCCATGAACAACGAGGTCGATGATGGACAGTGACGTGAAATGCCCCCAATGCGGTTCTGAGCATGTGTATCAGGACGGCAGCCTGTGGGTCTGTCCGGAATGCGCCCATGAATGGGACCAGCTGGATGCTGCGGCCTCTGCCACAGGGGCGGACGAGGATGTGGTCAAGGATGCCAACGGCAATGTGCTTGCCGATGGCGACAGCGTGACCGTCATCAAGGATCTGAAGGTCAAGGGTTCGTCCCTGGTCGTCAAAGGCGGCACCAAAGTGAAGAATATCCGCCTGACGGACGGCGCCGATGGCCACAACATCGCCTGCAAGATCGAGGGGATCGGCGCGATGAACCTGAAGTCGGAATTCGTCAAGAAGGCATAGCAGGAATGCCGTCTGCCGCCCGAGCACTTCGAGTGCCCTCGGTGAGAGCCCCGGAAGCGTGCCGTTTCCGGGGCTTTCTATTGTCCGCCGCAGGCCGGGGCTGTTCTGGAGAAAGTGGCGCATCCCTGTCGCCGGGCGGGGCGCACATCTGTTCCTTGCCAGAATTTCTTCTGAACAGATCGTGGCATAGGGAGCTCTCTACTGGCTGGGCAAGTGATCTTCCCTTTTTATGGGTCGTGACATAGTATCTCGTCCCCAGCCCGTCGAGATGAATTACAATAAAATGATTTCCGACTTGACCATCGTCCTGGCGCTGCTTGCCGTCGCCATCGCCATGTTCGCCGTCAACAAGCCGCGCATGGATGCCGTGGCGCTGATCATGATGACGGTGCTGCCGCTGACCGGCGTGATCAGCATGAACGAGGCCTTGTCGGGATTCAGCGATCCCAACATCATCCTGATCGCGGCCTTGTTCGTCATCGGGGAAGGACTGGTGCGGACCGGGGTCGCGCAACGGCTGGGGGATTTCCTGATCTCGCGGGCGGGGGCCAGCGAGACCCGGCTGCTCATCCTGCTGATGGTCATCGTGGCCGGGATCGGGTCGATGATGAGTTCGACCGGCGTCGTGGCCATCTTCATCCCGGTGGTCCTGCGCATCGCGCACAACATGAAGATCGCCCCGGGGCGCTTGATGATGCCGCTGAGCGTCGCCGCGCTGATCAGCGGCATGATGACCCTGGTCGCGACGGCGCCCAATCTGGTGGTCAACAGCGAACTGATCCGTCACGGCTATGACGGCTTTCATTTCTTCAGCATCACGCCCTTCGGCCTGCCGTTGCTGGCCCTGGGCATCCTGTACATGCTTTTTGCCCGCCGCTGGCTGACCAAGGGGGAGGCCGAAACCGTTGCGGGCAGCAAGCAGCCTCGTCTGGCCGACTGGATCAGGGAGTATGGGCTGGCCGAGCGGGAATACCGGCTGCGCGTCGCGCCCGATTCGCCTCTGGTCGGCAAGACCCTGGAAGAGCTCAATCTCAGGAGCAGCTCGGGCGTGAATATCATCGCGCTCGAACATAACAGCCGTTTCGGCCACAAATTCGTCTCTCCGACGGCTCAGACTGAAGTCTATGCCGGTGACGTCCTGTATCTCGACCTGGTCGCCCCGACCATCGACATCGAGGAGGTCTACGCGCGTTTCCGTCTCAGGAAGCTGCCTCTGACCGGCAATTACTTCTCCGACCGGTCGCAGGAGATCGGCATGGTCGAGGTGATGCTGCCGACTACCTCGAAACTGATCGGCAAGACGGTCGTCAGTGCCCGGTTCCGGTCGGAATACGGGCTGAATGTCGTCGGCTTGCGGCGCGGCAGCACTGCCTTGAAGAACAGCCTGCTGGACGAGAAGCTGAAGGCCGGCGACACGCTGCTGCTCATCGGGTCGTGGAAGGCGATCCGTCGGCTACAGGCCAGTTCCAAGGACATGATCGTCCTCACTCTTCCGGCGGAACTGGACGAAGTCGTCCCGGCGGCTTCGCGCGCGCCGCATGCCTTGATCGCCCTGGCGGTGGTCGTCGGGCTGATGGTGAGCGGCATCGTGCCCAACGTCCAAGCCGCCTTGATTGGCTGTCTGCTGCTGGGGCTGATGCGCTGCGTCGACCTCGACAGTTCCTATCGCTCGATCCACTGGCAGAGCCTGGTGCTGATCGTCGGCATGCTGCCTTTTTCGATCGCGTTGCAGAAGACGGGGGGCGTGGACATGGCGGCATCGGCCTTGCTGTCCTTCGTCGGTGAGGCCAGTCCGCGTTTCGTGCTCGCCAGCCTGTTCGCCATCACCGCCGTCTTCGGGCTGTTCATCTCGAATACCGCGACGGCCGTGCTGATGGCGCCGGTCGCCCTGGCGGTCGCCCATGAATTGCAGGCCTCTCCCTATCCCTTCGCCATGACTGTCGCGCTCGCGGCCTCGGCCGCCTTCATGACGCCGGTATCGTCGCCCGTGAACACGCTGGTGATCGGGCCGGGTAATTACACCTTCGGCGACTTCGTGAAGATCGGTGTTCCCTTCACCCTGGTCGCGCTCGTCACGACCGTCATCCTGGTCCCCTGGCTGCTTCCACTCTAGGCGCGGCTTGAGATAGAACAGAGAGTTCCTTTTCCCACGGATCGGGCTGGATGCGGTGATGACCGACGACGTGACGTTCATTCTGCTGATCATGGCAGCGACCGGCACGGGACTGGTGGGCGGGATCTTCTTCGCCTTCTCGAATTTCGTCATGCGGGGACTGGCGCGCCTGCCGGTGGAGAGCGGCGCGGCGGCGATGCAAAGCATCAATGTGACGGTGCTCAACCCGCTGTTCTTCACCGCCTTTTTCGGCAGCGGCATCCTCTGCCTGCTGCTCGGGATTGCCGCCTTGGCCTCGCCGGGAGAGGCGTCCTCTCTTGCCGCCCTGGCCGCGATGCTTCTCTATCTCGGCGGTTCGATCGGCGTGACGGTCTTCTTCAATGTCCCGCTGAACAAGAGGCTGGCCCGGCTTCCACCTTCCGATCCGCGTCTCGAAGCGGAATGGACGCATTATCTTGCCGCCTGGACGAAATGGAACCACGCCCGCACCGTGGCGGCACTCGCGGCAGCGGCTCTGCTGACCTTCGCTGCCGGGCAATGAGGGCTTTCGGCTTCTGGTGCGGCGTCATCGATCCTTCTTCACGACGCTGACCCGGCCATCCCCTTCCATATAGGCTTCTTGAACTTCCTCCGGGCTCGATACGCCTTGCTGGCGGAGTTCGGCCATCAATTCCTCTTCGGTGATGTATTCCCGTCGCATGTTGCGGCGGTTCAGTTGGCCGTTCCGGATCAGGCAGAGAGGAGAGGGGCGGGTGAGCCATTGGAGGCGGGGGAAGGTGTAGCCCAGCCAGTCGACGGCGATGTTCCAGAAGACGATGGTGCCGACCAGGACGATGCCTTCGGTGACGGATTTGTATTCCGCGGCCATGGCGTTCTGCGCCGCATCGGCGATCAGGACGATGACCAGCAGGTCGGCGATACCGACTTCCCCTGTTTGCCGCTTGAGAAAGAACCGCAGGATGATGAACAGGGAGAGGTACATGAACGTCCCTCTCACCATGATGTCCAGGATGGCGTGACTTGGGATGAACATCTCCGCCCATTTGACGGAGAAGAGTTTTTCCATGGAACCCCCTCCTTTCCTGTCGGCCCGGAATGATGCGCGGGCCGGCTCGTCTTCTCATGCTGTGCTAATGGCGCGAGAGGCCGGAGAGTTCCTTGGGGAACAAGCATTATCCATAATTCTTTGAAGTCTATTTCGCAAAATGACCAGATGAGATATGTGGTTTACTCTGGATAAATCATTGTGCCGAGTTTATGCGCAATGGTTGTGCAAATGTTTTGCTGTTTCTGTGGTTATGTTCCCCTGGCGAGTCGAGGTGAGTTCTTGTTATTTTTCAGCTGACGGGAAAAGAGGATTCCTCCCTTTTCTATAAAATTTTTCCTTTTAATGGGATCTAAGACCTTCCATGGAATTTATGTCGAGGCTAAAGGTCGGAACGCGTATCGCCCTCGGTTTCCTTGTCGTGCTGCTGCTCCTGGTGGGGCTGGCTGCGGGCAGTTGGATGACTGGAAGCAGCAGTCTCACCAGTCTTCAGGATTATGCGCGCGTTTCGAGGAACACGGTCACGCTGACGGAAATCCAGAACGACGTCACGGAACTGCGCCGGGATGTCGCCCTGTTCCGGCTGAACGTGGATGATGACCGGATCGCCGAGGTGAACCGGCAGAAGGATGCCCTGCAGGAACGGATTTCTGCCCTTATCAACGCCACGCGCGCCGAGGGCCGCAGGACTCTCCTGCAGAACCTGCAGCAGCAATTGGATGCCTTTGCCCTCACATTCAATCAGGCGGCCAGGCTCTACATGCTTCAGGATGAGAAAAGGATGGAGGCCTTGGACGCCTTGGCGCCCCGAGCCCGGGAGAAGCTGACGCAGTTCGTGGACGAGACCGCGCGGGAGCAATTGCCTTCGCTTGCCGTCAGGGCTGGTTCCGCTCGCGAGGCGTTCATGCTGGCGCAATTGTCTGCCTATCGTTTCCTGGATACTCCTACGCAGGATCTGGCCCAGGAGACGGAAAGATATCTCGATCTTTTCGTCGAGCGGATGCGCGAGCTTGACGGCTTCCTGAACCAAAGCCAGTGGAGCGGCCTGATCCGCGAGACGGTCGACCTGTCGGAAGAATACAGGAAGGCCTTCCAGGAGATCAGCCGGATCGCCTTCGATGCCGATCGCCTCATGGACCAGGCCATGGTCCAGCAGGGCAGGGACTTCACCGAGACCGTGCTGGAAACCAAGCGGCAGCAGGGTGAGCAGCTTGCCAATGTCCTGACCACGACGCTCAATCAAGGCCGGACAATGCAGTTCACTATCCTGACCGTTGCCGGTATCGCGATCGTGCTCGGCGGCGTAACGGCCGTCCTCATCTCCGCGGGTATCGTCCGGCCGATCGGCGGGATGACCGCCGCGATGACGTCCCTGGCCGCCGGTAAGCTGGATACCATCGTTCCGGCGACCAATCACAAGGACGAGATTGGTGTCATGGCCCAGGCGGTGCAGGTCTTCAAGGAGAATGCGATCCGCGTCAAGCGGATGGAGGCCGAGCAGGAAGAGGCGAAGAAGCGGGCCGAGGCCGAGAAGAAGGCGGAGATGGAGAAGCTGGCGGCGTCCTTCGAGGACAGCGTCGGTGCCGTCATTACCAATGTGCTGTCGGCGGCGACCCAGATGGAGGCCATGGCCCAGTCGATGGCGTCCGTTTCGGAAGAGACGACGCGCCAATCCACCAATGTCGCGGCCGCTGCCGAACAGGCCTCGGCCAATGTCCAGACGGTTGCGGGCGCGGCGGAGGAGCTGTCGAGCTCGATCCGCGAGATCGCCCGCCAAGTCGAAAGCTCCACCGCCACCGCCCAGAACGCGGCGGAAAAAGCCGGCGAGACGCGCGAAGTCATGCAGAAGCTGGCGCAGGCGGCGGAACGGATCGGGGAAGTGGTCAGCCTGATCAACGACATCGCCAGCCAGACCAACCTGCTGGCGCTGAACGCCACGATCGAGGCCGCGCGCGCAGGCGAGGCGGGCAAGGGCTTCGCCGTCGTCGCCAACGAAGTGAAATCGCTGGCCAACCAGACGTCAAAGGCGACCGAGGAAATCAGCCGCCAGATCTCCGACGTCCAGACCGAAACCCACAGCGCGGTGGAAGCCATCAAGCAGATCGCCGAGGTCATCACCGAGATCAGCGAGACTTCGGCTGGCATCGCCAGTGCCGTCGAGGAGCAGAACGCGGCAACCAACGAGATCGCGCGCAACGTCCAGCAGGCCTCGCAGGGGACCAGCGAGGTGTCCTCGAATATCGTAGGCGTGACCCAGGCGGCCCGGGAGACGGGCACAGCCTCGGAACAGGTCGTCCAGGCCACTACGCAGCTCGGCCAGAATGCCGAGAGGCTGAAGAGGGAAGTCGACAGCTTCCTGCGGCAAGTCCGTTCCGCCTGATCGCATTGGCATCAGGGAACAAGGAAACGGCGCCCATATGCGGCGCCGTTTCCGATTCCGGGTCCTGCTTTCCGCGCGCCCGGGGGGCTCAGTCGGGATCCTGGCGGATGATGCGGAATTGCTGATCGAGGATGAGGTCGTATTCCTGCCCGTCTGCGGCAATGGCGTCCTGGACCTCCCACACGCCGCTATCGTCAAGCTCGATGCTGTCCCAGCGGGTGTAGCCTTCCGTCTTCAGAACCTCCTCGATCTGTGCCCGCTCCTCGGGGGTCGGAGGACGGTCCTCCGCCTTGGTGGCGACCGGGGCAAAGGCGAGGGAGAGGATCAAGGCGAAGCCGAGGGGGGATTTGCTCATGGGGACCTCCTTGGAATGTCCTCTGGCTAACGCCGTCTAGAGCATGATGTTCCGGTTCTTTTCTCGGATAGGTTTTGGTGGTGCCCGGAGCTCGCTCGACAAAGAGAAAACCCCTGCCGTCATCAGGCGGCAGGGGTTTTCCATGTTTCGATCCTGACTGGTCCCCCACCCCGTTGCCGGGGCGGTGGAAGCCGCAGATGGGCTTATTCGGATTAGACCGAATAGTACATCTGGAATTCGATCGGGTGCGGGGTGTGTTCGAAGGCGTAGACTTCCTCGTACTTCAGCTCGATGTAGCTGTCGATGAAGTCCTGGGTGAAGACGTCGCCCTTGGTCAGGAAGGCGCTGTCGGCACGCAGGGATTCGAGAGCTTCACGCAGCGAGCCGCACACGGTCGGGACGGTGGCCAGTTCTTCCGGCGGCAGGTCGTAGAGGTTCTTGTCCATCGGGTCGCCGGGATGGATCTTGTTCTCGATGCCGTCCAGGCCGGCCATCATCATGGCGGCGAAGGCCAGATAGGGGTTGGCGGACGGATCGGGGAAGCGGATCTCAACGCGCTTGCCCTTGGGCGAGGCGACATAGGGGATGCGGCAGGAGGCCGAGCGGTTGCGGGCCGAATAGGCCAGCAGGACCGGGGCTTCGAAGCCGGGGACCAGGCGCTTGTAGCTGTTGGTCGACGGGTTGGTGAAGGCGTTCAGCGCCTTGGCATGCTTGATGATGCCGCCGATGTAGTACAGCGCGGTGTCCGACAGGTCGGCATAACCCGAACCGGCGAAGAGGGGCTTGCCTTCCTTCCAGATCGACTGGTGGACGTGCATGCCCGAGCCGTTGTCACCGAAAATCGGCTTCGGCATGAAGGTGGCCGACTTGCCGTAGGAATGGGCGACGTTGTGCACGACATACTTGTAGATCTGCATCCAGTCGGCGGCCTGCAGCATGGTGCCGAACTTGACGCCCAGTTCCGACTGCGAGGGGGCCACTTCGTGGTGGTGCTTCTCGATGGGCAGGCCCATCTCGCCCATCACGGTCAGCATCTCGGCGCGCATGTCGACTTGGCTGTCGATCGGCGGAACCGGGAAATAACCGCCCTTGACGCGGATGCGGTGGCCGTGCTGCGGAGCGCCTTCGGTCGATTCCTTGCCGGTGGCGTAGGGGCCTTCCTCGGAATCGAGCTTGTAGAAGACGTGGTCCATCGAGACCTGATAGCGCACGTCGTCGAACACGAAGAATTCAGCTTCCGGGCCGAAATAGGCGGTGTCGCCGATGCCGGTGGATTCCAGGTGCTTGATGGCGCGCTTGGCGACGGAGCGGGGGTCGCGGTCGTAGAGCTGGCCGGTGGCGGGCTCGACCACGTCGCAGAAGATGATCAGATGGGCCTGGGCGGCGAAGGGGTCCATGACCGCGGTCGACAGGTCGGGCATCAGGATCATGTCGGACTGGTCGATGCTCTTCCAGCCGGCGATCGACGAACCGTCGAACATGATGCCCTCGGTCAGCAGGTCCTCATCGACGGTGCTGACGTGCTGGGCGGTGTGCTGCCACTTGCCCTTGGGATCAGTGAAGCGGAAATCGACGTACTTGACGTCGTTTTCCTTGATCATATCCAGGACCTTTTTCACGTCGGACATGGTAAATTCCCAGTATTTGTGAAGTGATGGAACGGCGAGCCGCTATCCCCTTGCGTTACTCATCCACTGGCGCGGCGGCTCGCGCTCCGGCGGATGCGTCGGCTCAGATGGCGTCGGTGCCTCTTTCGCCGGTACGAATACGAATGGCCTCTTCGATGTTCGTCACGAAGATCTTGCCATCGCCAATGCGGCCGGTATGGGCTGCCTGCTGGATCGCCTCGATGGCCCGTTCGACGAGGCTGTCCTCGATCACGAGCTCGATCTTCACCTTGGGCAGGAAGTCGACGACGTATTCGGCGCCGCGATACAGCTCCGTATGGCCTTTTTGGCGGCCAAAACCCTTGGCTTCGGTCACCGTGATCCCCTGCAGACCGATCTCGTGAAGGGCTTCCTTCACTTCATCGAGCTTGAAGGGTTTGATGATCGCTTCGATCTTCTTCATGAACGACTAGTCTCTGCTGCTCGTTGAACCGGGCGTCAACACGCAGCAATCATGTAGCACGGTCCATGCCAGTTCCGCCATGGGGAAAAACAAAGGACTTACAACGCTTTTGCCGGATACTTATGCCTTAAGATAAGGCATTTGATGATTATTAATTAGGCAGTAAGATCGGGGGTGCGGGGGCATCTAGGAGAGGGAAGCGCTTCATGCTAGGTATCGCCGCTCTGTAACCTCCTGTCAGCAAATGAGGGATGTCCGGTGAAACCCGCCAATGCCGTCCTGTCTTCCTATGGCACCACCATCTTCGAGGTCATGAGCCTGCTCGCCCGTGAGACGGGCGCGATCAATCTGGGGCAGGGCTTCCCCGAGGGGCTGGAGCCGGCGGATTTGATCGAGGCGGCCGCCCGTGCCTTGACGACGGGCAGCAACCAATATCCGCCGATGCTCGGCCTGCCCGAGCTGCGCCGCGCCCTGGCCGATCATTCCCGCCGCTTCTATGGCCTCGAGGTGGATTGGCAGAAGGAGGTGGCGGTCACCTCGGGCGCCACCGAGGCGCTGGCCTGCGTGCTGTTCGGGCTGATCGAGCCGGGCGACGAGGTGGTGCTGATCGAGCCGCTTTACGACAGCTACCTGCCGATCATCCGCCGGGCCGGCGGCATCCCCAAGCTGGTGCGGGTCGAGCCGCCGCATTGGACGCTGCCGCGCCAGGCGCTGGAAGAGGCCTTCAGCGAGCGGACCAAGCTGCTGCTGCTCAATTCGCCGATGAATCCCTCGGGCAAGGTCTTCGATGCCGACGAACTGGCTTTCCTGGCGGGATTGCTGGAACGCTACGACGCCTATGCGCTGTGCGACGAGGTCTACGAGCATCTGGTATTCGGTGAGAACCGGCATATTCCGCTGATGACCCTGCCGGGCATGCGCCGGCGCTGCGTGCGCGTGGGGTCGGCGGGCAAGATCTTCTCGCTGACCGGCTGGAAGGTGGGCTGGACCATCGCCTGTCCCGAATTGATGACGCCGATCGTCAAGGCGCATCAATTCCTGACCTTCACGACGCCGCCCAATCTGCAGGCGGCGGTGGCCGAGGGGCTGGCCAAGGATGATGCCTATTACGACGGGCTGCGCAGCGGATTGGCGCGCCGCCGTGACCTGCTGGCCCAGGGGCTGGAGAAGATCGGCTTCTCCGTCCTGCCGACCCAGGGCAGCTATTTCCTGAACGTGGACTTCCGGCCCTTGGGTTTCGAGGGCGATGACGTGGCCTTCTGCCGCCATATCACCACCGAGGCTGGTGTGGCGGCCATTCCGGTCAGCGCCTTCTACCAGCAATCCGACGTCACCCATTTTGCGCGTTTCTGCTTCGCCAAGAGCGAGGAAGCCCTGGAAGAGGCGATCGCGCGGCTGGCGCGGCATTTCTCCCGGTCCTGACGCGAGGGGGGCTGAGGGCGCATGAAAGACGCGATCGCGGGGCGGTGAATCCGCATCGCGATCTAGTGCTTGACGAGGGGAGTGATTGGCGGTAAACGTCTCGTCCTCTCGCGGTGGCGGGTGTAGCTCAGTTGGTTAGAGCGCCAGGTTGTGGTCCTGGATGTCGCCGGTTCGAATCCGGTCACTCGCCCCACTCTCCTTCTCCTAAATAGGTACTTCCTTTTCGCGCCCGGCCCCGGCCGACGGCGCCAAAAGGCGTTTCTGCGGTCTCCAAAAGCGTTTCCATAGGCACAATCGCTTTGGAACAGGCTGCCACGCTTTCGCGTGCCGCCGCCGCCGCCTCGCGGGGCATAGGTGCTAATCCCTTGTTATCAAACGGTTTCTGAGACCGTTCGCGCGGAAGCATAACGAACTCGGTATCACCAAAAGAGCGTCCCGCCCGCAATATACCGACTATGCACGCGAAGCTACCTCCTACAGAAGGTGGGATCAAAGCGCTCAATTGGATAAATAATCAACACAAGACGAGGCCACGAACCTTTTTCATCACACCAGGATGAGCCGGAGTGGCAAGTTCAGCCAATCCCTGGCTGGTCAAAAGCTATGGGGGTTACTCATGCAGTCTGTTGATATGCTTCTTATTGACGCTAATAAGCTGTTTCGTGAAGGCCTGAAGAGGCTCCTGGACAACTCTACTTTTGTTATTTCGGATGAGGCAGACAATCTCAGTGAAGGCATGGTCCGCCTCGAACAAGGGCAGCGTCCGCGCATCGCCCTGGTGGAGTTCGATGCCGGCACGGATGATCTGAACCTGCTGCAGTCGATGCGCGAGAAGTATCCGGAAGTGAAGATCGTCGTCCTGGCCGCTTCGACCCGCAACATCCATCATCTCGCCCGCTGCTTCGAAGCCGGTGCCGATGCCTATCTGCTGAAGAACATTTCCCCCGACGCCCTGCAGCAATCCCTCAAGCTGGTCCTGCTGGGCGAGAAAGTCTTCCCCACCAAGCTTGCCGCCCTGCTGGTTTCCGGCCAAGTGGACGCCTATCGTCCGTCGAATTCCTCGGCCAATCTGGAAGGCCTGTCGGAGCGTGAAATCCAGATCCTGCGCTGCCTGCTGAACGGCCACCCCAACAAGGTGATCGCCAAGAAGCTGAGCATCACCGAGGCGACGGTGAAGGTCCACCTGAAGGGTGTGCTGAAGAAGATCAACGCCGCCAACCGTACCCAGGCCGCCATCTGGGCCCTGAACAATGGCCTGTCCAGCGAGAACGCCCCGCCGCGTCCGCAGCCCCAGCAGCCCGGCGCCCGCCCCGTCATGAGCGGCATGCCCGCCCAGAGTATGTGATCACGCTTAAGCAGCTCCTGTTGACGTCGCCGGTGCGGTGACCGCCAGGGGCTGGCCTTCTTCCCTTACTCTTGCCTCGGCGCATATGCTCCGCCCGCATCACTTGCGGGCGGGCGGCCCCCGGTCATGGCCTGGGGCCGCCGTGGCGCGAATCCCTTTTCCGTCCCCGATCATTCGTTTCTGCTCTGCGGAAATGCCATTGCGACCGAGGCAGGGCGCCTTGAGTGGCGGTCGCCCTCCGGCCGGAGCCTGCGGGAAAAATGAAAACGGCTTCCGGATGGATCGGGAGCCGTTCTTCAATGCAGGATGTCGCGCTCCCGCTCGGGTCCCGTCTCCTCCATCTCTTCCTGGCGCTGCTCGATCTGGCGGCGGATCATGTCGCCCTGACGGGCGGCAAAGACGGCCGCTTCCGTGCGGTTCTGGAATTTCAGCGCCTTCAGGATCGCGCGCACCTTCGTCTTCACATTGGCTTCGGTGAGATTGAGGCTGCGGGCGATGGCGCGATTGGTCTTGGCCAGCCGCACCTGGTCGAGGATGTGGAGTTCGATGGGATTGAGCTTGGCGATCGTGTCGCATCGCAAGCGGTCGGTGACGATGTCCATGACCGCCGCCGGCGGCAGGATCGAATAACCGGCCTTGGACAGATCCAGGATGTCGCGGATGCGGTCCATGGTCGAGTCGACGAAGACGACGCCTTCCACGAATTCCAGATAACCGATGGAATCAAGGAAATCCTGTGACCGGATCAGCAGGACAACCTTGTTGTTGTTGCAGAATTCGTTCAGGGCTTCGAGGTGGAACTTTGCCAGGTAACGCATCACTGGCAAGGCCACGATGGTCACCTCGGCGGGGATCAGAAGCGGGTTGGAGGCGAGAAAATCCGGATCGTCATAGACGACCATGTTTTCACGCTCTGCTTTATCGAACCGACCGACGATCTCGTCGACCAGCCTTTCATCGTCCACGGCCATGGCGACCGAGGCCGAGACCTGCGATTCGTTGGGGCTGGTGGATTCAGTATGGGGGACTTCGGTCATCGCTCTGCCTAGTCAAGGTGAAACGGATGCGGTTGCAGCCGTCCGGTTCAGTCCAGACCCCTGATAGGCGGGGGCCTTTCCCATACACTGGGGCCTTTCCCCGAGGCGGAGGGACGGCCATCTCCGGACGGCATTGTCGTTTCCGCATCCCGTCCCTCCCGGCCGAAGAAATGCAGATTCAAGGACTTGCGAGGAGGCATAGTACATGGGTCCTGGACGGGACGCGAAAGAAAATATGGATGAAATATATATCCTGATTCGCAGGGTTACAGGCCTAACGGGTGGAGGTAACACCAACGAATTAAGAATCTAGACGCAAGTCGTCGTGCCTCACGGCAAAAGCATGGGGTCTGTGTCTATCTCCTTCAATGCAGGGCAGGCATAGAACCGAGCGGAAAAATACCGCCTTCTGCCCCAGACAGAAGGCATGGGACCCACATTCGTGGTCTTCCCAGTGTTGAATCCACCTCGAAATTGCACAACACTATGCGCCGTTGTTGGTTATTCTCTAAGGACATACTGCCGGCATAAAGACGATGATGGGCCGCCCCTGCCTCTTTTGCGGTGTCCCGTCTGGTTCGACTACATCCACAAAGGTTTGCCTCGAACCGTTTCCGTCGCCGGCCACCGCATTGAGACATCGAGGACCAGGGGACAGCAGCCACATGGCCTTCAAGACATCCCGCGTCGTCCAGGCAAGCACTCATCACAGCAGTCTCGATGGCGCCGAGCTTCGTGCCGTTATCGATGCCCTGCCGCAAGCCATGGTCCTGACCGATCCTGCCAGGCCCCACAATCCGGTGGTTTTCGCCAATGCCGCCTTTTCGCGGATCACCGGCTACGATCCGCGCGAAGTGGTGGGGCGCGATCTAAGCTTCCTTCTGGGGCCCGACAGTTCGGCCGAGACCGCAGGGAAACTGGCGGATGCGATCAAGCATGTAGAGCCCTGCGAAGTCGAACTTCTGCAGTATCGCAAAAGCGGCGAACGCTTTTGGGCGCGCATCGAGATGAAGCCTCTTTATCGCGAGGACGGCAGCCTATGGCGCTTCCTCGGCACCTTCACCGACGTCACCCGCCAGCGTGCCGCCGAGGCCGCGCTGCACCGGGGCGAGGAGAGGTTGCGCGCCATCGTCCAGGCGATCCCGCTGCCCATGCTGGTGATGCGCCAGGATGGGACGGTGATCGATGCCAATCTCTTGGCCGACCGGATGCTGGGATATGCCTCGGGCGGCCTGCGCGGCCGTCCCGGCGCCGATTTCATGGACGAGCCGCAGATCCAGGCCATCGACGAGGTGCGCGAGAAAGGGGAGCCGGTCTTCCTGCAAGGGAATATGCGCCGCGCCGATGGCCGTCCTTTCTGGGCCGTCGGGGCCGCCCAGCAGGTCGATCTCAGCGGCAGCGCCGCCCATGTGGTGCTGTTCCAGGACATGACCGAACAAAAGCGCGCCCTGGACCAGCTGCAGGAGGCCAAGGAGCAGGCCGAGCGGCTGGTGCGGTCGAAGATGCGCTTCTTCGCTTCCGCCAGCCATGACCTGCGCCAGCCCATGCAGGCCCTGGCGCTGTTCGCCATGGCGCTGGAAAGCCATGTGGACGAGGGGCCGGGACGGAACATCCTGCATTCCTTGCGCACCTCGCTGCGCACCATGGAAGAGATGTTCGACGCGCTGCTGGACATGTCGCGTCTGGATGCCGGGGTGCTGAAGCCCAAGCCCGACGTGTTCATGATCAACGATCTGCTCGAAGGGCTGGAGAACGAGCTGCGCCCGCAGGCCGAAGCCGCCGGGCTGCGGCTGCGCGTCGCGCCCTCCAGCGCCGCGGTGGTCAGCGATCAGGCCATGCTCAACCGCATCCTGCGCAACTTCCTCAGCAATGCCATCCGCTACACCCGGTCGGGCGGCATCCTGCTGGGCTGCCGACGGCGCGGCAATGTGCTGCGGATCGAGGTCTGGGATACCGGGCCGGGCATTCCCGAGGAGCAGCGCCTGGAAATCTTCGAGGAATTCTTCCAGGGCGGCGACGGCACCCGCGAGAAGGGGAAGGGGCTGGGCCTGGGGCTGGCCATCGTGCGCCGCTTGGCCCTGCTGCTCAACCATCGGCTGGACCTGCGCTCGCGCGTCGGCAAGGGCAGCGTCTTCGCCGTCGAGGTCCCCCTGTCCGAGGATTGGAACGACCTGGACGCCGATGACGACGATGACGACGACCTGATGGTCGATCTGCGCGGCGCGGTGGTGGCGGTGGTCGATGACGACCGCGACATCCTGGAGGCCATCCGCATGCTGCTGGACGAATGGGGCTGCGTGACGGTGGCGGCGCTGGATGGCGAGCAATTGGTGGAGGAATTGTCCCGGCGCGGCATCACGCCCGACCTGATCCTCTCCGACCTGCGCCTGCGTGGCCAGTATAACGGCGTGAAGACCTTGCAGGACCTGCAGACGCGGCTGGGCAAGGAAATCCCCTCCTTCCTGTTCACCGGCGATACCGGGCAGGCCGACATGGGCGGCGACATTCCTTTCCCCGTCTTGCGGAAGCCCGTCAATCCCGCCCGTCTGCGCGTCGTCCTGGGCGAGGCCCTGGGGCGCCGCTGAACGGCGGCGGCGGCGAAAAAACCTTCATGCGGGGTGTAAAAAGGGGCGCCCTTGGGGTAGTCTTGCGGCGATAGCAGAAGTGGGGCCCGCCGATGACGATCCGCAACCTGGAATATATGTTCCGCCCGCGCTCCATCGCCGTTCTGGGGGCATCGAACCGCCCCGAGGCGAAGGGCAGCGTGATCATGGACAATCTGCTGCGCGGCGGGTTCAACGGCCCCATCATGCCGGTCGACCCGGACCATCTGGCGGTCAAGGGCGTCTATGCCTATCGCGACGTGGAAAGCCTGCCCCAGGTGCCGGAACTGGCGGTGATCGCCGGTGAGGCGGAGCAGATCCCGGATCTCGTCCGCCGCCTGGGCGTCCGGGGCACCAAGGCGGCCATCGTCATCGACAGCCTGGTGGGCGCGTTGGACCAGGAAGGGCACCGCCTGAACCAGGAGATCCTCGCCGAGGCGCGGCGCCACGGCATGCGCCTGCTGGGGCCCGATTCGGTGGGCGTGCTGGTGCCCCATGTCGGGCTGAACGCCAGCTTCGCCCATTGCGACGCCAACAAGGGCAAGCTGGCCTTCGTCTCGCAATCCAGCGCCCTGTGTACGGCGGTGCTGGACTGGGCGGAGGAGCGCAAGATCGGCTTTTCCCATTTCGTCGCCCTAGGCGAGGCGCTGGACGTGGATTTCGCCGACATGCTGGACTATTTGGGCGGCGATGGCGGCACCACGGCGATCCTGCTTTATATCGAGCATATCGAAGACGCCCGGAAATTCATCTCCGCCGCCCGTGCCGCCGCCCGCAACAAGCCGGTCCTGGCGATCAAGACCGGGCGGGGGATCGAGGGGAAAAGCGTGGCGAGCCCGGACGGCCCCAGTTCGCAGGGCGCCGACGAGGTCTATGAATCCGCCCTGCGCCGCGCCGGTATCCTGCGGGTGCGCGACATCGAAGAGATGTTCCAGGCGGTGGAAACCCTGTCGCGTTCCAAGCCGCCCAAGGGCGACCGCATGGCCATCATCGCCAATTCCGGCGCCATCGGCATGCTGGCGGCCGATGCTTTGCTGGACGAGGGCGGGAAGCCTGCGGACCTGGCGCCCGAGACGGTGGCCAAGCTGGATGCCGTGCTGCCGCGCAACTGGTCGCGGCGCAATCCCCTGGACATCCTGCTGACGGCAGGAGGGGAACGCTATGCCCAGGCCCTGTCCATCCTGCTGGAGGCGCCGGAGGTCGATTCGGTGCTGGTGATGCATGCGCCGGGCGCGCTCACCTCGGCCACGGAAGTGGCCATGGCCGTGGCCGAGACGGTGAAGGCCGGGCGCAAGAAGCCGGTGGCCACCTGCTGGATCGGCGGCAGCAGCGTGCAGGCGGCGCGCGAGATGTTCGGTGCCTCGGGGCTGCCGACCTATGACACGCCCGAGGCGGCGGTGGCGGCGACCATGCACCTGATCCATCACCGCCGCAGCCAGGAAATCCTGACCGAGACGCCGTCCTCGAAGGGTATCCATTTCCAGCCCGACACCGAGCACGCCAAGGCCGTGGTGCGCCGGGCCCTGGCGGCCGGGCAGACGCGGCTGAACGACCGCGAGTCGAAGGAAGTGGTGGCCGCCTACGGCATTCCCACCGTGCCCACCGCCCTGGCCGCCGATCCCGAGGAAGCGGCGCGCAAGGCCCAGGAGATGGGCCTGCCGGTGGCGCTGAAGATCTGGTCCGAGGACATCACCCGCAAATCCGACGTGGGGGGCGTGGTGCTCGACCTCACCACGGCGGACGAAGTGCGTCATGCCGCCGAGGCCATGCGCACCCGCGTCTCCTCGACCTTTCCCCAAGCCCGCATCAAGGGCTTCCTGGTCCAGCCCATGTCCCGCCGGACGGGGGCCCAGGAATTGGTGCTGGGCGTGGCCGACGACGCGGTCTTCGGGCCGGTCCTTGTGTTCGGTCATGGCGGCACCGCCGTCGATGTGCTGGCCGACCGTGCCGTCGCCCTGCCGCCGCTCAACATGAACCTGGCCCGCGACCTGATCAGCCAGACCCGGATTTCCCGGCTGCTGGAAGGCTATGCCGACCGTCCGGCGGCCGATGTGGACGCGATCGGCGTGGCGCTGTGCCGGATTTCCCAGATGCTGGTGGACATCCCCCAGATCCGGGGGATGGAGATCAACCCGCTGCTGGTGGATTCGACCGGCATCCTGGCCCTGGATGTGCGTGTCAGCGTGGCGGAGTGCGAGGGCGACCGCCTGGCGATCCGTCCCTATCCCAAGGAACTGGAAGAGGAATACACGCTGGAGGACGGGCGTGTGCTGCTGCTGCGTCCCATTCGCCCGGAGGACGAGCCGGCCCATCACGAATTCCATTCCCGCCTGTCCGACGACGATATCCGGTTCCGCCATTTCGGGCTGGTCAAGGCGATCCCCCATGTGCAGATGGCCCGCCTGACCCAGATCGATTACGACCGCGAGATGGCGATTATCGCGACCCATGGCGAGGAAACCTTCGGCGTCGCCCGCATCGCACTGGACCCCAATCTGGAACATGCGGAATTCGCCATCATCATCCGTTCGGACCTGAAGGGGCTGGGCATCGGCTCGACCCTGCTGGACAAGGTGACCAATTATTGCCGCGACCGCGGGGTCAAGATCATCGCCGGCGAGACCATGCGCGAGAACAGGGGCATGATCGGACTGGCCAAGCATCTGGGCTTCAAGATCAGGCATACCGAGGACGGCATCGTCGAGATGGTCAAGGTGCTGCACGGCCCGGGAGCGGAGGAACAGGCGGCGGGGGAATAGAACTGCCTGCGTTACATGTGACGCAAGCAGCGATGAGCGACCGTTGAGGACGCGGCCAAGCACGCCGAGGTGCGCGCTTGGGCAGAGGGCAAACATAGGAACTGAGAGCGTGATGCGGATTTGCTGCGTCACGGCTTAATTCCCCCGAATCCATGTTGACAATGCCCCGGACGCTGCTTATGTTCGCCGCCTCCGGAAAGCCCCTTGTCGCGCCGGGTGGCGTGGACGGAAAGAGACAGAGGATTTTGTCATGAAGATTCGCAACTCGCTGAAGTCGGCCAAGATGCGCGACAAGAACTGCCGCGTTGTCCGCCGCAAGGGCCGGGTCTATGTGATCAACAAGCAGAACCCGCGCTTCAAGGCCCGCCAGGGCTGAGACAGCGCCGGGCTGTTACGGCCTGGTCCTGCGGGAAGGCTTCGGCTTTCCCCATCAAGACGGCGCCTTCGGGCGCCGTTTTTGATTCTTGCGCCGCTTTTCCGGATAAATTTCCGGATATTGCCCTTGGGGCATTGCATGGGCTGGCCCCACCTTCTAAACTGGTATGACCATTTAAGAGGGAGGATAAGCGCCAAATGCGCATGCCCGAACCCGATGCCGCCGTGATCGGCCGGCGTCCGAGCATCGTCGAAGCCTTACGGGCCATCTGTCCGGAGCCCGGGGCGGTCATCACCGACGAAAAGGAATTGCGCGTCTATGAATGCGACGCGCTGATGGCCTACCGGCAATTGCCGATGATCGTGGTCCTGCCTTCGACCACGGAACAGGTCTCGCGCATTTTGCGCTATTGCCACGAGAACGAGGTCAAGGTGGTGCCGCGCGGTTCCGGCACCTCGCTTTCGGGCGGTGCGTTGCCGCTGGCCGATGCGGTGACCATCGGCATGGGCAAGTTCAACCGCATCCTCGAGATCGATTATGACGACCGTTGCGTCGTCGCCCAGCCCGGCGTGACCAATCTCGGCATCACCAAGGCGGTGGAGCACAAGGGCTTCTACTACGCCCCCGATCCGTCCAGCCAGATCGCCTGTTCGATCGGCGGCAACGTGGCCGAGAATTCGGGCGGGGTGCATTGCCTGAAATACGGCCTGACCACCAACAACTTGCTCGGCATCGAAATGGTGCTGATGAACGGCGACATCATCCGCCTCGGCGGGCGCCATCAGGACAGCGACGGCTATGACCTGCTGGGCGTGGTGACGGGGTCGGAAGGGCTGCTGGGCATCGTCACCGAGGTGACGGTGCGCATCCTGCGCAAGCCGGCGACGGCCCGCGCCCTGCTGATGGGCTTCCCCAGCAACGAGGCGGGCGGCGATTGCGTGGCCGCCATCATCGCGGCGGGCATCATTCCCGGCGGGCTGGAGATGATGGACCGTCCGGCCATCAAGGCGGCCGAGGATTTCGTCCATGCCGGTTATCCGCTGGACGTGGAGGCCCTGCTGATCTGCGAACTGGATGGCCCCGAGGTCGAGGTCGACCACCTGATCGAGCGGGTGTCCGAAATCGCGCGCAATTCCGGCGCAACCTCCATCCGCATCAGCAATTCCGAGGAAGAACGCCAGACCTTCTGGGCCGGGCGCAAGGCCGCCTTCCCGGCGGTCGGGCGCATCTCGCCCGATTACCTGTGCATGGACGGCACCATTCCGCGCCGCCGCCTGCCCGAAGTGCTGACCCGCATGACGGAGCTGTCCAACCAATACGGGCTGCGCGTCGCCAATGTCTTCCATGCCGGGGACGGCAATCTGCATCCGCTGATCCTGTTCGATGCCAATGTGCCGGGCGAGCTGGAAAAGGCCGAGGCCTTCGGCGCCGATATCCTGACGCTGTGCGTCGAGGTGGGCGGCGTGCTGACCGGCGAGCATGGTGTCGGCGTGGAAAAACGCGACCTGATGGGCAGCATGTTCACCGAAGACGACATGAAGCAGCAGCAGCGGCTGAAATGCGCCTTCGACCCGCAGCACCTGCTCAATCCGGGCAAGGTCTTCCCGACGCTGCACCGCTGTGCCGAACTGGGCAAGCTGCATGTCTCGGGCGGCAATATTCCCTTCCCCAATCTGCCCAGGTTCTAGCGCCATGACCAATCAACGCTACAAGCCCGAGAACGAGGCGCAGCTTCAGGAATTGCTGGCCTGGGCCTCGCAGAACGCCATGACCTTCGACTTGTCCGGCCAGGGCAGCCGTCGCGGGCTGGGACGTCCGGTCAAGGCCGATGCCGTGCTGGACATGACCGCCTTTTCCGGCATCCGCTCCTACGAGGCCGCCGAACTGGTCCTGACCGCCGGGGCGGCGACGCCGCTTTCGGAAATCACTGCGGCCCTGCACGAGAAGAACCAGCAGCTTTCCTTCGATCCGCCGGACCTGGGGCCGTTCTTCGGCCAGGAAGCGGGGCAGGGGACGCTGGGCGGCCTGATCGCCTGCAATCTGGCCGGGCCGCGCCGCCTTTCCGCCGGGGCCGCCCGCGACCATACCTTGGGCGTCAGCGCCGTTTCGGGACGGGGCGACCTGTTCAAGGCCGGCGGCAAGGTGGTGAAGAACGTCACCGGTTTCGATCTGCCCAAGCTGATGGCCGGTTCCTACGGCACGTTGGCGGCGATGACCGAGATCACGGTCAAGGTCCTGCCTGCTGCGGAGAAGTCGCGGACCGTGCTGGTGATGGGGCTCGACGACGCCCAGGCCGTGAAGGCCATGTCCGTGGCGCTGCAAAGCGAGCACGAAGTCTCCTCGGCGGCGCATCTGCCGCTGGCGGCGGCGCGGGCCTCGACCGTCTCCTACCTGTCGGAGGCGGGCGGTGCCGTCACCGCCATCCGCATCGAGGGACCGGGGCCGTCGGTGGTGCATCGCTGCGCCGCCTTGCGCGACTTGCTGGGCAGCTTCGGTCCGACCGAGGAATTGCATGCCCATAATTCCAGGACGTTGTGGCAGGAGGTGCGGGATATCACGCCCTTCGCGGGAACCTCCACGCCGGTCTGGCGCCTGCTGTTGCCGCCGTCCAAGGCGGCGGGCACGGTGGCGGCCATCGCCAGAAGCCTGGACGTCCAGCCGCTCTATGATCGGGGCGGCGGGCTGGTGTGGCTGGAAGTGCGCTCCGGCACCGATGCCGGCATGGCCGAAGTGCGTGCGGCGGTGTCCGCCGCCGGTGGCCAGGCGGCGCTGATCCGCGCGCCGGACGAGCTGCGCAGCCGCGTCGCCGTCTTCCATCCGCAGCCCGAGCCGCTGGCGCGCCTGTCCGCCCGCGTCAAGGAAGCCTTCGATCCCAAGGGTGTGCTCAATCCGGGCCGCCTCTGCGCCGAGTTCTAGACCCATGCAGACGAATTTCACCGAGGCCCAACGCGCCGATCCGGCTATCAAGACAGCCGAAGAGATCCTCCGTAAATGCGTCCATTGCGGGTTCTGCACGGCTACCTGTCCGACTTATGTCCTGCTGGGCGATGAACTGGACAGCCCGCGCGGACGCATCTATCTGATCAAGGACATGCTGGAGAACGACCGCCCGGCTACGCCCGAGGTGGTCAAGCATGTGGACCGCTGCCTGTCCTGCCTGTCCTGCATGAGCACCTGCCCTTCGGGCGTGAACTACATGCATCTGATCGATCATGCCCGCGCGCATGTGGAGAAGACCTATCAGCGCCCGCTGCCCGAACGGGCCCTGCGGCGGATGCTGTCCACCGTCATGCCCAATCCCGGCCTGTTCCGTTGGGCGATGCTGGGCGGCAGGCTGGCGAAGCCCTTCAGCGCCCTGGCGCCGGGCCGCCTGAAGGGGCTTCTGGGCATGGTCGCGGGCGGCAAGCTGGCCGAGCCGGTCAAGGGCCGCCATGTCCACAAGGCGGAGGCGCAGAAGAAGAAGCGCGTGGCCTTGCTGCCGGGCTGCGTTCAGCAGGTGATTGGCGCCAATATCAATGACGCCACCATCCGCCTGCTGACCCGCCACGATTGCGAAGTGGTCCTGGCCGACGGCCTGGGCTGCTGCGGCGCCCTGGTCCATCACATGGGCGAGGAAGACCGCGCCAAGCAGATGGCCAAGGCCAATATCACCGCCTGGATGCGCGAGATCGAGGGCGAGGGCCTGGATGCCATCGTCATCAATGCCTCGGGCTGCGGCACTACGGTCAAGGATTACGGCTTCCTGTTCAAGGACGACCCGGAATGGGCCGAGCCCGCCCGCCGCGTCGCGGCGCTCGCCCGCGACATCACCGAAGTCATGACCGAGATCGGCCTCAAGCCCGCCGTGGCCGGGCAGGGCATGGCCGTGGCCTATCATTCGGCCTGTTCGCTCCAGCATGGCCAGCGCGTGCGCAACGAACCCAAGGCCTTGCTCGCGAAGGCGGGGTTCGAGGTGCGGGAAATCGGCGAAAGCCATCTCTGCTGCGGCTCGGCCGGCACCTATAACCTGCTCCAGCCGGAACTGGCGACGCAGTTGCGCGACCGCAAGGTCGCCAATATCGAAGCCACCAAGCCCGAAGCCGTGGCGGCGGGCAATATCGGCTGCATGGTGCAGATTGCCGGCGGCACCGATATTCCCGTCCTGCATACGGCCGAATTGCTGGATTGGGCAACCGGCGGGCCCAAGCCTGCCGGGTTGCGCTAGACCCTGCCGGGAGGAGTTAGGCCAGAGGAGGGGGCAGCCTCGCCTTCCTAGGCAAAAGCTGCTCCCTTGGCGAAGCCGCGCGGCATTCCCAGATTCCTGCCATGAAAAGGATTCTGCGGATATCCGTTCTCCTTCTTGGCTTCGCCGTCGCCTCCTGCTCGGTTTCACCGGCGCCGGAGACGGAGGAAAGGGCCAATTTGGACGACCTCTTCCTGCGCTTGCAGACCACGTCGAGCGAGCAGGAAGCGCATATCCTGGAGATGACCATCCTGCATACCTGGACCAAGTCCGGGATTCCGGAGGTCGATACCCTGACCTATCAGGGACTGGAAGCGATCGATTCGGGTGATCTGGAACTGGCCCAGCATATCTTCGACAGGGTGGTCCTGATGGCTCCCCATTTCGCCGAGGGCTGGAACCTGCGCGCCAGCGTCCATTACCTGAAGGGGGATTACCGCTCCGCCGTAGGCGATATCGAAAGGGTGCTGAAGCTGGAGCCCCGCCATTTCGGTGCCCTGGCGGGGCTGGGCCAGATCTTCCTGTCGCTGGGCCACGACCGTGCCGCGCTGAAGGCCTTCGACATGGCCCTGGCGCTGAATCCGCATCTCGCTTCCGCCCGGACCCACGCCTTGGAACTGCGCCAGCAGATCGCGGGCATGGCGATCTGAGAGCCCCGCACAAGGGGGCTGGCGTCAGCAGACGGTGGCGAAGCGTTCCTTGCAGGTTTCCAGCACTTCGGCGGCGGGCCGCCGCCACCAATCCCGTTCCGAGAAGATCTCGACCTCGATGGGGCCGTCATAGCCTTCCCGTTCCACCCAGGAGCGGATTTTCGGGATGTCGATGACGCCGTCGCCCATCATGCCGCGATCGAGCAGCATGTCCTGGGTCGGCACCAGCCAGTCGCAGACATGGAAGGCGTGAAGGCGGGCTTTGCCTGCCCGGGCGATCTGCCGTTCCAGCTCCGGGTCCCACCAGACATGGTAGACATCCACGGCGACACCGATATCGCCGCTGGCGTCGGGGTCGATGGCATCGCAGAGGTCGAGGGCTTGGCCGATGGTGTTCACGCAGGCGCGGTCGGCGGCATACATGGGATGCAGCGGCTCGATGGACAGTTTCACCCCTGCCGCGCGGGCTACCGGCAGCAGGTCGGCCAGCCCTTCCAGGACCTGCTGGCGGGCGCCGGAGAGATCCTTCGAGCCGGGCGGCATGCCGCCGACCACCAGGATCAGCGAGCCCGCGCCCAGTTCCGCCGCTTCCTCGACGGCGCGCAGATTGTCCTCGCGGGCTTGGGCAATTCCGTCCTTGTCCGCCGCGCAGAACATGCCGCCCCGGCAATGGCCGGAAACCTTTAACTCGGCATCGCGGATCAGGCGTGCCGCCTGGGCGAGGCCGATCTCGTGGACCTTGTCGCGCCAGGTGGCGATGCCCGAGATGCCGGCGCGGGTGATTTCCTCGACCGCCTGCTTCATGTCGCATTGGGCGCGGATGGTCGCTTGGTTGATAGACAGGCGGTGTGGAGTATTGGCGAGGGAATTCATCTCCTGCTCTCCTAATTCACGCCATGCACGGCCAGGACATGACGCATGCGGGCGGCGGCCAGATCCGGGTCGCGCAGCAGCCCGGCGGCGTCGGCAAGGCGGAACAGTTCGGCCAGATGGATCAGCGAGCGGGCGCTCTGCTGGCCGCCGACCATGGTGAAATGGTCCTGGTGGCCGTTCAGATAGGCCATGAAGACCACGCCGGTCTTGTAGAAGCGGGTGGGCGCCTTGAAGATATGGCGCGACAGCGGCACGGTCGGCGCCAGGATGCGATGGAAGCCGTCCAGGTCATCCGCAGCCAGCCGTCCCAGAGCAGCCGAGGCGGCCGGGGCGATGGCGTCGAAGATGCCGAGCAGGGCATCGGAATGCCCCTCTTCGTCGCCCGCGATCAGTTCTGCGTAATTGAAGTCGTCGCCGGTATACATACGGACCCCTTCGGGCAGGCGGCGGCGCAGGGAGATTTCCTTGTCCTTGTCGAGCAGGGAAATCTTGATGCCGTCCACCTTGTCGGCATGGGCGGCGATGACATCGGCCACGACATCCATGGCGCGCATATGGTTGTCATGGCCCCAATAGCCTTGCAGGGCCGGGTCGAACATCTCGCCCAGCCAATGCAGGATGACCGGCTGGCGGGTCTGGGACAGGATGCGGTCATAGACCCGGACGTAATCATCGGGCGAGGTGGCCGCCGCGGCCAAGGCGCGGCTGGCCATCAGGATGATGCGCCCGTCCAGGGCCTCGATGGCTTCGACCTGTTCCTCATAGGCGGCGATGACGTCATCGACGGTCAGGCCGGGGGCCGGTTGCAGATGGTCGGTTCCGGCCCCCGAGAAGACCAGGGCACCGGGAAAGTCGCGCGCGGCTTCCAGGGAACGCCGGATCAATTCCAGCGAGGTCGTCCAGTCCAGCCCCATGCCGCGCTGGGCCGTGTCCATGGCCTCGGCCACGCCCAGGCCCAGGCTCCAGAGATGGCGGCGATAGTTGATGGTCGCATCCCAATCGATGGCCGCTTCAAGCCAGGGATCGGCATCGGCCAAAGGATCGGCCACCACATGGGCGGCCGAAAAGGCGATGCGGGTGAAGGGCTGTTCCGGCCGCTTGGGGAATTCCAGCGGTGTGCCGGTGGTGAAGGGGGAAAGCGTGCCGTCCAGGCCGGGCAGGGTGAGGGTTGCCATCTCCGTGCCTCCTTCGATCAGCGCGGCAAGGAGGGCAGGTCGATCCAGCGGCGCTCGGCCCAGCTTTGCAGACCGGCTTCGGCCATCTGCACGCCCTTGGCGGCCGCATGCAGGTCCCAGGGGAAGGGGGTGCCTTCGACCACATGGCGCAGGTAGAGCGCCCATTGCGCCTTGAAGGCGTTGTCATAGGCCTGGTTGGTCGGCACTTCGGCCCAGGTGTCGTAGAAGTCGATGCTTTGCGGAATGTCGGGATTCCACACCGGCTTGGGCGTGTTGACGCGGGACTGGGAGAAGCAGCGGGTCAGCCCGGCCACCGCCGAACCATGGGTGCCGTCCACCTGGAAGGTCACCAGGTCGTCGCGGCGCACCCGGGTGGTCCAGGAGGAATTGATCTGGGCGACGATGCCGCCCTCCAGCTCGAAGATGGCATAGGCGGCATCGTCCGCCGTGGCCTTGTAGGGGCGGCCCTTTTCATCCACGCGTTCGGGGATGTGGGTAGCGCCATGGCACAGCACGCTGCGCACTTCGCCGAACAGGTTGTCGAGCACGTAGCGCCAATGGCACAGCATGTCGAGGATGATGCCGCCGCCGTCTTCCTTGCGGTAGTTCCAGGACGGACGCTGGGCGGGCTGCCAGTCGCCCTCGAAGACCCAATAGCCGAAGTCGCCCTTCACCGACAGGATGCGTCCGAAGAAACCGCTATCGACCAGCATCTTCAGCTTCAGCAGGCCGGGTAGCCACAGCTTGTCCTGCACCGCGCCATGCTTGACACCGGCATCGCGGGCGGCGGCATAGACCGCCAGCGCTTCCTCGGTGCTCTCGGCGACCGGCTTTTCGCAGTAGACGTGCTTACCTGCGGCGATGGCCTTCTTCAGCAGGGCGGCGCGCAGTTGGGTCGAAGCGGCGTCGAAGAAGATGGTGTCGTCGGGATTGGCCAGGGCTTCGTCCAGATCGGTGCTCCAGCGGGCCACTTGGTGGGTGTTGGCAAGGCGGCGCAGCTTCTCGGCATCCCGCCCGATCAGGATGGGGTCCGGGATCAGCCGCGTGCCGTCCGACAGCGGCAGCCCGCCATCGTCCCGAAGGCTGAGGATCGAGCGGATGAGGTGCTGGTTCATGCCCATGCGCCCGGTAATGCCGTGCATGATGATGCCGATACGACGGTCAGACATTTCTTCCTCCCCGTTTCATGGGATGTTTATGTAACTAACTAGTTACTTACTCTTTGCGCCGACGATAGTCAACGGACTTCGGCGGCAGGACGCGGCGCCTCTCGGGGCGCGGCCAAAGGCTGCAGGCTTGCTGTCACGGGATGGCAGAGGGCGGCGAAGCCCGGCTGCCACAGCGAGGTCAGGTCCAGCATCCCGTCGCGGATGTCCAGCCGGATAGGGCCGTTGCCGTGACGGCGGTAGAGGGCGGGGTGGGCCTTCAGGAAAGCCTCCGCCTCCGCCTCGGGCGCGCTGCCGAAGCCGTCGACGTAATGATGGCCGTTGCGTTCAACATGGCGCAGGCCCAGCAGCCCGACCAGGGCCAGATCCTGTTGCACGCCCAGCCCCGCCTGCGTGGTCAGGTCCTCGGCGCTCTGGAAAAAGCGCGGAGGGCTTTGGGCGGCATTCCAATGGGCGCAGCGCGCGGCATTGATCAGGGATTTGTAGAGGCCCTTGCAGGCCTTGGAGGAGATGCCGGAATAGCCCAGGGCCAGGGCGGCGGGGAAGGATTCCATTTCGCCATCGGCCTCGTCGATGATCACGGGAATGGCCTGGGCCAAGTCGTGGATCGGTGTCTCGAAGCTGCGGGCGCGGGCGATGGGTTGCTCGATGAAAGCAACCGAGGCGACGAAGCGCCGCAGTGCCGGCGTTTCGCCCATGTCCCGCCACAAGGCCAGGATTTCCGCTGCTTCGGCATATTGCTCGTTGCCGTCCAGCGTCACCAGATAGGGGGCGGATAGGGTGTCGAGAACGGCGGCGATGCGCTTCAGGCGTTCCAGGTCCTCGGCCCGGTTGCCGCCGACCTTCACCTTGAAATGACGCTGGCCGTAGGCCGCCACCACCTGTTCCAGGCTGTGCGGCAGGCCATCGGTGACCTGCTGGTCCGGGGGGATCTCGGCGGTCAGGATGGGGTCGATCAGCCCGACTGTATGGCGTGCGGCGATGGCGGGGACCGGTTGCAGTCCGTCCAGGAAACGGCGCAGATCGAAACCGCGTAGATCGGGCGTCAGCGGCGTTCCGACATCAAGGCCGATCACATTGCCGCGCACCATCCGGTCGAAGGACAGGTTCAGCAGGCGGCCCAGCGCGTCGAGGATGGCCTTGTCCAGCAAGGCAGGTCCGAAGGCGGCGGCCAGAGGCGGGATTCCGGCCTGGCCGCACACCCTCTTGACCTCGTGGTGATGCGCCAGGAAATGGCCGAAGGCGGTACGGCTCTCGCCGTCCTCATAGGCGGCAGCGGCGCGGCCCAGGACGAAGCGCAACTGTTCGATGGTGTCGGCGCTGGTCAGGCCGGGGTCCTTGTCGAACCATTTCGGCACCATCAGTTCCGCCGACATGCCGCTGGCCCGGCGGCCATCCTTCAGGGCGATCTCGACACGGGCGAAAGCCTGGGCGGTCTCGGTGACGGTGGCGACGCCGAAGCGGAAGGGGATGCGCAGACGGACCGGGCGTTCGAACAGCTCGATCCGGACGATCTTGAAGGAAATGTCCGTCATCTCTCCTCGCTTTCCAGCGCGTCCAGCACGCCCCGCAGATAGCCGATGGAACGGGCGGCAACGGATTCTCCGTCGGGCTGATAGAGGAAGGGCTCGACACTGGCCTCGCCGGTGTAGCGGCTGTCGCGCAGCGCTCGCAGGATGGGGCCGAAACGGTCGCTTCCCTCGCCGGGGCCGCGCCGGTTGCGGTCGTTGAACTGCACATGGCCGATCGCCCCGGTCGGCACCCAGCGGCGGATTAGGGCCTCCACGGGCTCGTTTTCCGACAGGGCGGCGGCGCTGGTGTCGATCATGGTGCGGAAGGCCGGATGGCCGATTTCGCCGACCATGCGCGCCGCCTCCTCAATGGAGGTGACGAAATTGGCCTCGTGTCGGCCCAGCGGTTCCAGGCAATAGACGATGCCGTGGCGTCCGGCCTGCTCGGCGGCTCCGGCAAGCAGGTCGCGCGCCCGCCGCCAGGCCTCCTGTGGGTCGTCGCCCTCTTCGACGCGGCGCTGCTGGGGCGAGCCATGGACCATCACCCGCCCGCCGAGATCGGCGCAAAGGCCGATCATCGCCGCCAGCACGTCGGATGTCCGGCGCCGCAGATCCTCGTCCCGGGTGGTGATGGACAGGCCAGGGGGCGTGACCAGCAGCCAGTGCAGCCCGCCCACCGTCAAACCCGCTTCCTCGACGACGCGGCGCAGCCTCGCCCGTTCGGCGGCGGGGAGGAGGTGCGGCTCCTCGCCCAGGGTGAAGGGGGCGATCTCCAGCCCGTCATAGCCCAGCATGGCGGCCCGTTCGGCCTGGGCTTCGAAGGGCAGGTGCCGCAGCACCTCGTTGCAGAGATGGATCCTCATCGGCCGAAAGCCATGCTGACCAGCCGTCCGGCGCTGCGGCGCACCGGGGCCAGGGCGACCAGCAGCATGAAGACGGTGATGCCGCACAGGATCATCGAGACGGGCCGGGTGAAGAAGGGCGAGAAATCGCCGTCGGACAGCAGCAGGGCGCGCCGCAGGTTCTTGTCCAGCAGGTCGCCCAGGATGATGCCCAGGACCAGCGGCGCCATGGGATAGTTCATCTTCCGCAGCAGGAAGCCCAGCACGCCGAAGGCCAGCATGACCCAGACGTCGAACAGGCGCTGCGTGATGGCATAGGGGCCGATGACGCAGAGCACGAAGACGACGGGCATCAGGCGTTCGCGCGGGATACGCAGGACCAGCAGCAGCGGACGCGCCAGCAGCAGGCCGAAGACGCCCATGGCCACAGTGGCGAAGACCACCATCCACACCACGCCGAAGACGAATTGCGGCTGTTCGAGCATGATGGTCGGGCCGGGGCGGATGCCGTGCAGGAACATCGCCGCCAGCAGCACGGCGGCCGGGGCCGAGCCGGGGACGGCCAGCGTCAAGGCGGGGATCAGGGCGCCGGGAATAGCGGCGTTGTTGCCGGTTTCCGCCGCTACCAAGCCTTCGAGCGAGCCCTTGCCGAATTCTTCCTTCTCGGGGCTGCTGCGGCGGGCGGCGGCATAGGAGACCCAGGCACCGATATCCTCGCCCACGCCGGGCACGATGCCGACGCCGGTTCCGATCAGCCCGGACCGGCCGATGGTGCGCTTGTATTTCCACAATTGCGACAAGCTCGGCCGCACCTTCCCGATGGTGCGCGAGGCGATCTCGGCCTTCTTCTCGCTCAGCACGGTCAGGACCTCGGCGAAGCCGAAGGCGCCGACCAAAGCGGGGATGAGGGCGATGCCGCCCGCCAGTTCGGTGCTGCCGAAGGTGAAGCGGGCATGGGCATGGATGCCGTCCTGTCCGACCATCGCCACCAGCAGGCCCAGCACGCCCGCGATCCAGCCTTTCAGCGGATCGTTGAAGGCCGTCATCTGGCCCGCGATGATGATGCCGAAGATGGCCAGCCAGAAATATTCGTAGGAGCCGAAGCCGAGCGCGAATTCCGCCAGCATCGGCGCGACCACCGCCAGGGCGAAGACGCCGACGAAGGTGCCCAGGGTCGAGGAGGCAGTCGCCAGACCCATGGCCTCGCCGCCGCGGCCGGCCCGAGCCAGGGGAAAGCCGTCCAGCGTCGTCGCGGCATTGGCCGGGGTGCCGGGGATGTTCAGCAGGATGGCGGTGCGGCTGCCGCCGTAGATGGCGCCGACATAGCAGCCGATCAGCACCAGGATGGCCTGTTCGGCGGGCAGCTTGTAGGTCAGGGTGGTCAGCAGGGCGATGCCCATGGTGGCGGTCAGGCCGGGCAGGGCGCCGATGACGATTCCGAAGAAGGTTGCCGCTGCCACATAGAACAGGCTGGTCGGCGTGGCCAGGGAAAGAAAGGCATTCCCCAGATGCACGAAACTGTCGAACACATCTCACCTCATGGCATGCGGACCAGGAACAATTCCTGGAAGAGCAGATGGATGCCGATGCCGGAGGCGGCGGCCAGGATGGCGGCCATCGCAAGCTTGCGATAGCGCCGGCGAGGCGTGTCGGCGGGATCGTGCTCCAGCAGGGTGGTGAAGACGAAGACAAAGATCATGGAGGCCAGCCAGAAGGGCAGGTTGCCGACCAGCAGCAGGGCGTAGCCCAGGCACAGGCCCAGCGTCGTCGCTAGGCGCCGGAGCTTCGTCCAGTCGGTCGGCGCCTTTTCCCCTTCCGCAGGCTTGAGGGAGCGTAGCGCCAGGGTCAGGCCCAGCAGGGCCAGGACGGCCCCCAGCAGGCCGGGAACGACTCCCGGCGCGGTCCACGGATCGATGCCGCGTTCGGAGAGACGGTCCATGCGGACCGAGCCGATGAAAGCGGCGAGGCCCAGGCAGAGGAAGACGACACCCGTGACCAGATCGGCGCGAGTGGAGTTGAGAGAGGACATGGCCGTACTCCCCGAACGTAAGGTCGAATGGTTAAAGGCTTAGGTCGATCTTTTAGGGCTTGGGAATGCCCACGCTCGCGGGATCGGCCTTGGCCTGTCCGCTTTCGACCAGGGACCATGCCATCTTCTGGATCGACGGCAGGGCCGCCTTCTGCGCCTCTTCGCCACTGGCCACGGCCATGATCGCCCCTTTCTCGGTGCCATAGCGGCGGATGGCGTCGGAATTGGCAATCTGCTCGGTCCAGATCTCATCGACCTTGGCCAGGACTTCCGGCGGCACATCCTTGGGGATGAAGATGCCGAAGTAATCGTCGGCCACGGGATACTCGGGATAGGCCTCGGTGATGGAGGGGATCTCGCCGAAGCCCTCCAGGGTCAGCGAACGGCTGCCCAGCACGGCCAGGGGACGCAGGCGCTTGGCCCGGATCATTTCGGCCTGGTCGGCGGCCAATTGGGTGGTGGCGATGGTTTCGCCGCCGGCAGCCGCGATCGAGGCCGGATTGCCGCCGTCATAGGTGACCTGGCGGACCTCGACGTTCAGGGCGTTGCTCAAGGCCGCGACGGCAGCCCCGCCCGACGAGTTCACCCCCGCCGTGGCGACGGTGATGGCGCCCGGCCGTTCGCGCATGGCCTCGACCAGTTCCTCGACGGTCTGGTAGGGGCTGTTGGCGTTGACGCTCAGGACCGAGGTGTTGATCACGGCCAGATACAGGTTCCAGTCGGCCAGCTTGGTATCCACCAGGCCGGTCACGGCATAGGTGCCGATATCCTTGGCCGCGCCCGAAGCCCAGGTATAGCCGTCACGCGGGGCGTCCAGCACCGACTTGGTGCCGATGGCGCCCTGGGCGCCGGGCTGGTTCACGACGACGAAGGTCTGGCCCAGGGCCTTTTCCAGCTCGACCGCCAGCAGGCGGACGATCTGGTCGGTCGAACCGCCGGCTCCCCAGGGGACGACGATGGTGATGGGCTTGGTCGGTTTCCATTCGGCAAGGGCGGGGGTCGAGACGGTCAGGGTGGCGGCGCCAAGCGCCATGCCGGCCGCTATCCCGGCCTTACGCAGGGTATCTCTCAGCATGCTTTTCCTCCCATGGCTGATGCCATTGTTTTCGTGCCATGGCTGTTGCCATTGTTTTGTAGCAAGATGATGAGACGGACTTGACCTGAACGTCAATAGGTAAGTAACTGGTTAGTGCGTAAGGCAGAGGGGCCGCTCCTTTGGAAATTATGGGAGAGGTCCCTGCGAGGCTTGCGATGGCGGCCGTCACCCTGCATAGAGGGGCGGCATCATGACAAAGGCGAGGAGTTCAGTGGCGACTGCGAAGAAAGAGAAGGTGCTTGCATCGGCCGAAACGGCCGAGGCCAAACCGATCAAACGCCGCCGTTCCGCGGACGCCACGCGGTCGCGCATCCTGTGGGCGGCCTATGGAGAATTCGCCGCCAAGGGCATGGAAGGTGCGCGGATCGACGCCATCGCCGAGCGTGCCGATGCCAACAAGCGCATGATCTATCATTATTTCGGCGACAAGGAGGGGCTGTATCTCGCGGTCCTCGAAGCCGCCTACGAACGGGCGCGTTCGGCCGAGCGCAAGCTGGACCTCAACCGCCTCGATCCCGAGATGGCGATGGGCCGGCTAGTCGAATTCACCTTCGACAGTTTCGTCAAGGACCGCAGTTTCATCCAGCTGCTCAATACCGAGAACCTGCTCGGCGCCCGTTACCTGCGGCGCTCGGAGAAGATTCCGGCCCTGCATTCACCGCTTTTCACCATGATCGCCGATATCGTGGAGCGCGGCGCCGCCGCAGGCGTCTTCCGCAATGACGTGGACCCGGCCCAGCTGTGGATTTCCATCGTCAGCCTCAGCTATTTCTACTTCTCCAACGTCCACACCCTATCCTTCGTGATCGGCAAGGACCTGCAGGCCCAGCCGGCGCTGGCCGAACGCAAGGCCCATGTGGTGGGCATGGTCCTCGATTACCTCCGGCACAAGCAGGGCTGAGGGAGCAATTCCTCGCCTATGAAGGCGGGGAGCTTTCGGGCCGGTGCAGCAGGTTCACCACGCGGCGGTATTCCGTCGGCGTGACGCCCTGGTTGTTGCGGAAGAAGCGCGTGAAATGGCTGGGGGCGGCGAAGCCCAATTGTTCGGAGATCTCGGTCACGTTCTGTCCTCCCCGCGCCAGGGAGTCGATGGCGTTTTCCATCCGCAGGACGTTGAAATAAAGCGCCGGGGTAATCTGCATGGCGTTCTGGAACAGGCGGAAGAGATGGGCGCGGGAAAGACCGGCGGCGCGGGCCACGCGGTCGGCGTTGAATTCCTCGCCCAGTGTCTGGCGCATGTAGCGGACCGCGCTGCGCACGCGGAAATCCTTGGCCGGGGTCTGGGCCAGCGAGCGGATGCCGCGCAGCGAGCGCCATTCCGAGAACTGGTCGATGATGGCGATCATCAATTCCATTAGCGCCTGTTCGTGCTGTTCCCCCATCTCGTCGTTGAACAGCAATTCGTCGGCCATGCGGTCGGCCAGGCGGCGGATATGCGGGGTCAGCTCGCAGCAGGGCTGGGGGAAGAAGCCGGGGCAGGCGCAGGCGGTGAAGTCCCGTTGCATCTCGGCGAGCCAGCGCGGCTCGATGTAAAGGGCCAGGATCACGGTGCCCGGCGCGCCGGGCTGATGCGCATAGGAATGGGGTTCCCAGGTATTGATCAGAACGGCCGTATCGTCGCGCAAGGGGTGCAGCCGGTGGCGCACCGAGAAAAAGGTGTCCGCGCCTGATGCCTTGATCAGGACATGGCAATGGGGATGGGCATGGTGGATCAGCGCCCCATCCATGTCTAGCAGCGCCACGCGCCCGAATTGCCCCTGGAAAATTCTTAGGGCGTTGGACATGTCTTCCTCCCTGTGGCGGCCGTTCTGCCCGCAGGAGGAGTCCAGCGGAGCCGCTCTCTTAGGTCTTGTAGATATAAACGCGAAACAGTCGGATTTTACAGATTTTTCTTGTTCTCTCCTGGCCGATACGCCGAAGGCGGTAGGATCGGCATTATTGCTTGCTTTTCCCTGTCGCACGGACGGGCGGAGCCGCCTTGATTGCGGCTCCGCCCGGGTTTTCCCGCAGAAGGGGACTCAGGCTTTCTTGCGCTCGATGATCATCGAGACGAGCACGCCGAAGACCAGCGCCCAGAAGGGCGAACTGATGCTGAGCAGCCGGACGTCCGACATGGCGACCACCAGGGCGACGAAGGCGCCGATCTGGTGGCCCTGCGACTTGGTGAAGGCTTGCTGGAAGGCGGCGACCAGGACGCCGATCATGGCAAGCCCGGCCACGGTGGCGATCAGCGGGCGGGGCAAAGCGAGGACGAAGGGAACGGCGATGCCGGCGAAGATGCCGAAACTGCCGAACAGCACGCCATTGACCATGGCGGCGGTGTAGCGGCCCTTCTTCTCCTCCCCGGCCTGTTCGGACGAGCAGATCGCCGTCATCGGACCGGCGATATTGGCATTATGCCCGCCCAGGAAACCGGCCAGAATGCCGCCGATGCCGCTGATCACCGTCATGGAATTGACCGGCGGACGATAGCCCTCGGCCATCAGGACGCCGGTGGCCTGGGCATTTTCGGCACCGATGACCAGGATGGCGAGCGGAATGCTGACGGCAAGGAAGACGTCCAGGCTGAAGGTCGGGGGCGTGAAGGTGGGCAGGACGAAATCGACGGGGACGTTCGCCACCTGGAAGGAACCCGTCGCCGCCGCGACGACGATGCCCACCACCAGGGCGGCCAGGACCGGCGGGATGGTTTTGGAGAAGCGCATGGTCACGAAGAAGGCCGCGACCGCCGCCCCCACCAGCAAGGGGGCCGTGCCCGCCGCCGAGACCGTGCCGGTGCCGAAGCGGATCAGGGCCCCGGCGATCATCGCCATGATGATCGGCATGGGCAGCCATCGCATCACCTTGCCGATCAGGCCGCTGACTCCCAGCAGCAGCACCAGGACGCCGGCCATGATGAAGGCGCCGATGGCCTGGCTGAAGTCGAAGGTCTGGAGGGCCGTCAGCATGATGGCGGCGCCGGGGATAGAATAGGCCCCGACGATGGGCTGCATGTAATAGGTGGCCAGGATCAGGCTGATGAGGCCGCCGAGAAAATAGACGGCAAACAGCCACGAAACCGTCTGGGCGCTGCTCAGGCCCCCGGCCTCGGCGGCGCCGATGATGATGAGTGCGGGGCCGGTGCAGCCGAAGATGGCCGCCACCGCCGCGGCACTGACGGATTTCAGACTGACATGTTTCGGGAAGCCCCGTAGACCGTTCATGAAGCCGGCGCCGGCCTCGAAAATACCAGCCTTTCCTGTCGGTTCGGCCGGCTTCACCGGTTCAACCGAATCGGCGGCGCCCGTTCCCTGCCTGCTCATTGCATTTCCTCCTCATGGCTTTGTTCGTTTGCTTTTAGGAGACGGACGTCCCGGGGCGCCCTTGCCAGGGGAGTGATGCCGGGTGCCGGGGCAGATGCTGCGGCCAAAGCCCAGCGGATCGCCCCGGCGCTGCGGAAGACGTCTCGTCGCCCGCCGTTACGGTCTTATTGGCCGGTGAAGACCGGCTTGCGCTTTTCGTGGAAGGAGGCGACACCCTCCTTGAAGTCGGCCGAGCTGCGCAGGCGGCCATAGGCCTGGCCCTCGATCTCGATGGCCCCCTGGACGGAGGTGTGCTGGCCGCGATTGAGCACCGTCTTGATGGTGCGCTGGGCCAGGGGCGAGAAGCCGCGCAATTCCTCGACCAGGGCGTCCACGGCCTTTTCCAGGTCGGTATCGGCCACGCATTGGGTGACGAAGCCCCATTCCTCGGCCTGCTTGCCGGGAACGCGGCGGGCGCGCATGACGATGTCCTTGGTGCGGGCGATGCCGATCATGTGCAGCAGCCGGGCCGAGCCGCCGGAGCCGGGAATCATGCCGATGCGCATTTCCGGCAGGGCGAATTGCGCCGTTTCCGAAGCGATGCGGAAATCGCAGGCCAGCGACAATTCGAAGCCGACGCCGAAGCAATAACCGCGGATCTGGGCGATCACCGGCTTGCGGCAGCGTTCGGGCGCGGCGATGTTCACGGCCAGTTCCGAGACATGCTCGGGCGTCATTTCCATGAAGCCGGCGATATTGCCGCCCGAGGAGAAATTCTCGCCGTCATTGCGCAGCACGATCACGCGCACCCGATCGTCGGCGTCCAGGGCTTCGAAGACGGCGCGGAACTGATCGCGCTGGCGCATCGAGACGATATTCATCGGCGGACGGCTCAGCACGATGTCGGCGCGCTCCTTGGCCGCGTCGAATTCGACACGGAAGCCATCCAGTTCCTTCAGCAGGGGAGTATTGGAAAAGTCGTAAGCAGTCATTGAATGTGAACCTTCTTTCAGATGGCATCTTGCCGTTCGGGTTGGTATTCGCCGGCTTGGAGCTTGCGGCGTAGGATCTTGCCGACCGGTGATTTCGGGATGTCGTCCAGGAAGACGTATTCGCGGGGACGCTTGAAATTGGCGAGGCCGGAGGCGCGGCAATGGGCATCCAGCTCGGCGGGCGTGACGGCGGCGCTGCGCTTGATGAAGGCAGCGACCTTTTGTCCCCAGCGCTCGTCCGGCAGGCCGACCACGGCCACTTCCAGGACGGCCTCGTGCAGGGACAGCACGCTTTCAATCTCGACCGGCGAGACGTTCTCGCCGCCGGTGATGATCATGTCATCCACGCGGCCGGAGACGAAGAGGTCGCCGTCCTCGTCGAAATAGCCGGTGTCGCCGGTGAAGTACCATCCGGCATGCAGCGCCTTGGCATTGGCGTCGGGCCGGTTCAGATAGCCCTCGAAGGCCTCGTCCCCGGCGAGGTCGGCGATGATCTGGCCTTCCTCGAAGGGAGCGGCGGTCTCCTCGGGATTGGTGGAGCCCAGCTTCACTACGCGGATGCGCTGGTTCAGCGCCGCTTTCCCCGCCGAGCCCGGCTTGGCCGGGGCATTCTGGTTGATGGAGAAGGTGTAGATTTCCGACGAGCCGTAATGGTTGACGAAAAGCTGCGGGCGGAAGGCGGCGGCCAGCTTCTGCAGCAGCCCGTCGGTCATCGGCGCACCGGCAAAGCCCAGCTTGCGGACCGAGCTGATATCGGTCCGGGGGAAGCGGGGATTGGCCAGCAGGTCGTGATAGAGCGTTGGCACCAGATAGAGGCAGGTCAGCTTTTCCTGCTCGATCAGTTCAAGGGCGGTGGTGGTGTCGAAGCGCGGCTGGCAGACGAACAGGCCGTCGATCAAGGCCATGGACAGCAGCGAGCGCACGCCCATGGTGTGATAGAGCGGCATGACCCCCAGCGTCCGCTCGCCATGGGCGTAGCAATTCTGCGCCACATGGGCGACCGCAGCGGCGCGTTCGGCACGGTGGCGGCGCGGCACGCCCTTGGGCTTGCCCGTCGTGCCCGAGGTGTAGAGCAGCAGCGACTGCGTCTCGGCCGTGGCGCGGGTCTCGGCCGCTGCCGGCGCATTCTCGAGCAGGGCGTCGAAATCGAGGCTGCCTCCGGCAGCGCCGCGCACCGCGATCCGCGGCAGTTTCTGTGCCGCCGGGGACCCGGCCACGGCCTCGGCCGAAACGTCCTGGAACAGCACGATGGTGGCGCTGGAATCGGGCAGGCAGTAATCCAGCTCTTCCGCCTTGATGCGCCAGTTGAAGGGCGCCATGGTCAGCCCGGCGAGCTGGCAGGCCCAATGGGTGGTGGCCATTTCCCAATTGTTCTGCAAGGCGGCCGCAACGGTGTCGCCGGGCTTGAGGCCCAGGGCATCGAAGGCACCGACCAGACGCCGGACCTTTTCCGACCATTGCCGATAAGTGAATCGCACCGGCCCATCGACGAGGGCAAGGGCATCGGGGCTGCGCTCCACGCTGGCCAGGAAGCTGCGGCCGAGATCAAACATGCGGGGTCTCCCTCAATTGGCCGGTTACGTCCATGACCGCGCGCACGATCCCGGCATAGCCGGTGCAGCGGCACAGATGTCCGCTCAGCATGTCGCGCAGCTCGGCCTCGGACGGCTTCGGCACTCGTTCAAGGTAATCGGACAAGGACATCAGGATGCCTGCGGTGCAGAAGCCGCATTGCAGGGCGTGATGGCGGTTGAAGGCTTCTTGCAGCGCGGTCATCCGCCCTTCCTTGGCAAGCCCTTCCACCGTGTCCACGCGCCGGTTGTCGGCTTGCACGGCAAGCGTCAGGCAGGCGCGCTGGGCCACGCCGTCGATGCGGATGGTGCAGGCGCCGCAGACGCCGTGCTCGCAGCCGACGCGGGTGCCGTGGGCGCCCAGCTCATGGCGCAGGAAATCGCTGAGCAGCATGCGGGGATGGGCGTATCCGCTGCGGCGCTGGCCATTCAGGATGATCGTGACGGGATGCCGGGTTTCGGCGGTCAGGGCCTGCATGCGAGAGCCTCCTCGATTGCGGTGCGGCCGATACGGCGGACAAGGGAACGGCGGTAGCGGGCGGTGGCGTGCTGGTCGTCGTCTCCGCCGAGATCCCAGGCGAAGGCATTCAGGGCTTCGTCCAGTTCCGCACCGGCCAGCAGCGGCCAGTCGCGGGCGATGGGCCGGTCGGCGACGCCGCCGACGGCCAGCCTCAGGCCGTTCCTGTCGGCGATGGCGGCGCAGGCGGTGATGGCGAAATCGCCGTGCCGCATGGCGACTTCGCGGAAGGCATGGCCGGTTTCGGCTTTGCGCAGCGGGAAGCGCACGGCCTCGATGATCTCGTCGGCTTCCTTCGCCGTGGTCAACGGCCCCAGGAAGAATGCGGCGGCGGGCAGGCTGCGGCGCTTACGGGCGGAACGCAGCATTACCTCGCCGCCCAGCGCGACCAGGCAGAGCGGAAGCTCGGCGCTGGGATCGGCATGGGCGATGGAGCCGCAGACGGTGCCTCGGTTGCGGGTCTGGAAATGCCCGATCCAGGGCAGGGCGGCAGCCAGCAGCGGCACCTCCTCCGCCAGGGTCGGGCGCGCCATCAATTCGGCTTGCGTGACCGCCGCGCCCACCGTCAGCCAGCCGTCACGGGCTTCCAGACTCCGCAATTCATCCAGCAGGGACAGGTCGATCAGCAGGCGCGGCTGCACCAGGCGCATGTTCAGCATCGGCATCAGCGATTGCCCGCCAGCCAGGATGCGCGCCTCGTCCCCGCCGGAAGCCAGGGCGGCCAGGGCTTCGGACAGGCTTGCGGGGCGGAGGTAGTCGAAGGGAGCGGGCTTCATCGGGCTAATCCCAGCAGGCGCAGAAGGCGCTTCAGCAGAGAGGGCTTTTCCGCCGGTGCGGCGGGACCGCCGGCACGGGCGATCAGCTTGTCGAAGAACTGGCCGATCAGCAGGCGCGAGGCACTGTCGAGCATGCGTCCCCCGACGGCGGCGACCTTGCCGCCCACTTCGGCGGTGTAGCGATAGCGGACGGTGGTTCCCTCTGCCGTCCGTTCCAGCGTGACATGGCCGGTGCCGCGCCCGGTGCCCAGCGCGCTGGACCCGCTGCCGGCAAGGGTCAGCGAATTGGGCGGGTCGAGGTCGGACAGGGCCACTTCCGCCGTGTAGCGTCCGCGCACCGGGCCGATTCCCACCACCACTTCGGCGCGGTAGCTGTTGGGGCCCACCAGATCCAGCGCCTCGCAGCCGGGCAGCAGGGCGGCCAGTTCCTTGGGATCGAGCAGGATCGCCCAGACCTCTTCCGGGGTGGCGGGGACCGTGCGGCTGCCCTCGCCGGACAGGCCGCGGCCACCGGCGGTCTTGACGGGCTCGGGGGCGGGCGGGGCACCGGCTACGACCGGACGCGGCGGTTCCTCGCCGTCGATGAGGGCCGCAATCTTCGACGGCGTCAGGGGCAGCGTCACCGTGTCGATCCCCAGGGCATCGGCCACGGCATTGGCGATGCAGACCGGGGTGCTCATGTTGTTGCCTTCGCCCGCGCCCTTGGCGCCCAGCGGCGTGACCGGGGAAGGGCTTTCCCGGTGCAGGATCACCGGGACCGGCACCTCCATCGAGGTCGGGACCAGGTAATCGGCGAAGCTGCCCGACAGGAAGCCGCCATCCTCGCCATAGGCATATTCCTCGTAGAGCGCGACGCCGACCGCCTGGGCGAAGCCGCCCATCACCTGCCCCTCGACCATCAGCGGGTTCAGCAGGCGTCCCGCGTCATGCATGGTGACGTAGTGGTCGATGCGCACCTGCCCGGTGACGCGGTCCACTTCCACGCCGCAGAAGTCGAAGATGAAGCCGTAGCAGGCGGAACTGTTGATGTGGTCGGCGTCGGTCGGGGCCTTCAGCGGGTCGGGGGTCCAGAAGGCGGTTTCCCGCAAGGCCGCTTCCTGGCCTTCCGGCAAGGTACCCGGCGCCCAATGTCCGGCGGCGGCCAGGCGGGAGAAGGAGAGGGTGTTCTCGGGATTGCTGGCGGCAAAGACCTTGCCGTTCTCGAACCGCACATCCTCGGGCCGCACGTTCAGCTGCCCCGCCGCCAGCCGGGCCAGCCGATCGCGCAGCCGCATGGCGGCGATATGGGCGGTACCGGCCACCGCTCCGGCGAAGCGGCTGGAATAATTGCCGGCGGCGATGGACCAGGCATCCTTGGCCGTGTCGAAATCGGTGACGACGCGGATATCCTCGAGCCTCAGCCCGAAGACATCGGCGATGACCTGCGCCAGCACCGTCCGGTGGCCCTGTCCCTGCGGCACCGAGGCCACGGAAACCGACACGCCGCCGGTCGGATCGACCGCAACGGTGGCGGCCGCCTGGGCGCCGTTCTTCGGCCCGGCCTTGCGCCGTTCCTCGGCGGTCAGGACGGTGGTGATGTAGCCCATGTTGGAAATGGAGGGCTCGACGATGGCGGCATAGCCGATGCCGTAAAGCCGTCCCTCGGCACGGGCCTTGTCGCGGCGGGCCTTCAATTCGGCCAGGCCGCCGCGTTCGATCGCCTCTTCGACGGTCGCCGGATAATCGCCCGAATCGAGCTGCCCGCCCGAGGCCGTGGCATAGGGCATGGCCGAGGCCGGAACCAGGTTGCGGCGGATGACGTCCAGCGGGTCGAGATTCAGCGTCACGGCGATGTGGTGCATCAGCCGCTCCAGCCCGAAATAGAGCTGCCCGCCGCCGAAGCCCCGGTTCAAGCCGCTCGGCGTCTTGTTGGTCAGCGCGATGCGGTTGACCACCGCCAGATGGCGGATGTCGTAGGCGCCGGTCAGATTGCCGTGATTGCGGTAGAGGGAGGCTGGTTCGGGGGCGCGCACATAGGCGCCGCAATCCTCGGTCTGCTGCATGCGCAGGGCCAGCACCTTGCCGTCCGCATCCACGGCGGCTTCCAGGTCCATGCGCCGCCCGGTCGCCGAGGTCGCGGCCATCAGATGCTCCAGCCGGTCCTCAACCCATTTCACCGGCCTGCCGGAGACACGGGCGCAGAGGCCCATCAGGACGATATAGGGGAAAACGGCCTGCTTGTTGCCGAAGCTGCCGCCCGAATGGGGCGGCGATTTCAGCCGCAGCTTCGCGCCCGACACGTTCAAGGCGCGCGCCATCACCGGATGGACCGCAAAGGGGCCCGAGAAGTTGGAAAGAACCTCGTAGCCGCCTTCCGCCGGATCGTATTCGGCCTGCACCACGAAGCATTCCATGGGCGTGCAGGAATTGCGCGGATAATGGACGGTCAGCGACAGGCGGTGCGGCGCCGTCTCGAACTGGGAATCGGGGTCGCCATAAAGGAAATTGCGCGTGTTGGCGATGTTGGAGCCCACCGCCGGATGCAGGAGTTCCGAGGCCGGGTCGAGGGCTTGCTCGATGCTGGTCACCGGGGGCAGCGGGCGGTAGCGGACCTCGATGCGGTCCAGGGCGTCCTCGGCCAGGTAGCGGTTCTCGGCCAGCACCACGGCCACCGGCTCGCCGACATAGCGCACCCGGTCGATGGCGAGGCACCAATGTTCCATGGGGGCCTTGACGCCCACCAGGAAAGGACTGGCGAAGCGCTTGGCCTCTTCCCCGGTAACGATGGCGGCGACGCCGGGCATGGTCAGGGCGGCACCGACGTCGATCCCCAGAACCTCGGCATGGGCATGGGGCGAGCGCAGGATGGCGGCATGCAGGGTGCCGGGCTTCACCGGCAGGTCGTCGGCGTAGCGCGCGGCCCCGGTCAGGATCGCGGTATCTTCAAGGCGCGGGATCGGCCGGCCGACCAGCGGGCCGGCGGCGGATTCCGCCTGTGGAGTCGTTGCTGCGGACTTGAGCGCCGTCATTAGGTTTCCTCCCGATTACCGGAAGGCTAGCCGATGGCGCTCTGAACGCTGTTACCAGGGAGTGTCGGGTTTTACCCTACAGTCTCATTTTTTGCGGACTGATGATTTTTGCTTTTGATTGTTCGAGGCGGAATCCGCAAGGGGCGTCGTGGCAAAAGGGTGCCGCCGCTTGGCGGGGCGGCACCATGGGGACAGGGCTTATTTCGCGAAAAGCTGGCTCATGTCCTTGAACGCCTTGAATTCCAGGGCGTTACCGCAGGGGTCGAAGAGGAACATGGTGGCCTGTTCCCCGACCTGGCCCTTGAAGCGCACATAGGGTTCGATCACGAATTTGGTCCCACGGGCGCGCAGGCGTTCGGCCAGCGCTTCCCATTCCTCCCAGCTCAGCACGATGCCGAAATGCGGGACGGGGACGTCATGGCCGTCGACGGCGTTGGTATGCGCCGCTTCCTGGCTCTGGGTCTTGGGATGCTCGTGGATCACCAATTGGTGGCCGTAGAAATCGAAGTCCACCCAATGGTCGCTGGACCGGCCTTCGGGAAGGCCGAACACTTCGCCATAGAAATGGCGGGCGGCAGGCAGATCGTAGACGGGAATGGCGAGATGAAAGGGTGAAAGGCTCACGGCGCTGATCCTGCTTTGCGTGATAGGTACACATAGTTTGGTGCATTGGCGGCATCAGAAAAAGCGCATATGTTTTGTGCCGAGATCAAAAAATTTTTATCAATAGGCGCCGATGATTCGCGAGCTCCGGACCTTTGTCACCATCGCCAAGCAGGGCTCCTTCGCCGCCGCAGGCCAGAAGATCGGCCTGACGCAGTCGGCCGTCAGCGCCCAGATCAGAAATCTGGAAGAAGCGCTGGGCCTTCGTCTTTTCGATCGAACCGGGCGTTCGGCGATCCTCAATGCCGCCGGGCTGAGGGCCGTTCCCATGGCCGAACAGATCCTCGAGATCTTCGCCTTGATGGGAACGCCGGAAAGCCTGGAGGAATACAAGGGCGAGTTGAGGATCGGGGCGATCAGCACGGCGCAGACGGGGCTGCTGCCGCCCATTCTCCTGCGGCTGCACCAGCAGGCGCCGGGCATCGAGTCCAAGCTGGTACCCGGGGTTTCGCTCAATCTGCTGGCGCAGGTCGATGCCGGTGAGATCGACCTGGCGATCATGATCCGCCCGCCTTTCGCGTTGCCGAAGGAATTGCATGCCGAATTGATCCAGAAGGAGCCTTTCGTGCTGGTCGCGCCCCTGGGCACGCAAGGCGACGACCCCTTGGCCCTGCTCGCGGAACAGCCCTTCGTGCGCTATGACCGCAGTTCGTTCGGCGGCCGCCTCGTCAGCCAGTTCCTGCGCCGGAAACGGCTGGAGGTCCGGCAGGTGCTGGAGCTGGATGAGCTGGACGCCATCGTCAAGATGGTCGAGAGCGGCTTGGGCGTCTCGCTGATCCCGCGCGCCGGATTGTGGCTGGAGCACGAGCCCGCCATCCGGGTGATTCCCTTGGGCGAGGCGACCTTCCATCGCGAGCTTGTACTGGTCACCCGCTACGGTTCCCGGCAGTCGCCCTTGCATCAGCTGTTCCGCCGTTGCCTGGCGGAAAGGACCAAGCCTGACCTTGCATGACTTTTGGAGCGGCTTCCTCCTCCAAGAGCTATGTCCTGCCGCGTGACTCGGAATTCATCTCTCCCTTTCATGAGTTTGTGCGTATATTAATATCCAATCCTGGGCCAGCACGCCTGCTCGGATCATGCCTCCCTCCTTTGCGTGCTGTGCCCTGCGAATGAACGAATCCGAGGATAAAAACCCATGGAATTGATCATCAATGGCACGACCCACCAGGTGGACGCGGAAGAAGACACGCCGCTGCTTTGGGTGATCCGTGACGACCTTGGAATGACCGGCACGAAATACGGCTGCGGCCTGGCCCAGTGTGGCGCCTGCACCGTGCTGGTGGACGGCCAGCCCACCCGTTCCTGCGTCACCCCCGTCGGCAGCGTGGCGGGCCTGCCCATCACCACCATCGAGGCCATCAACGAGGACCCGGTCGGGCGCCGCGTGGTCGAGGCCTGGGTCGAGCATCAGGTGCCGCAATGCGGCTATTGCCAATCCGGCCAGGTGATGGCGGCGACCGCCCTGCTGAAGGAGAACCCGCAGCCGAGCGAGGAGGATATTGCGGCCTCGATGGTCAATCTCTGCCGCTGCGGCACCTACAACGCCATCGCCGCCGCTGTGCGCGATGTGGCCCAGGGCTGAGGGAGGAAGACATCATGAATCTCGCCGCCCTCGAGCATTTCCCGCTCTCTCATCGCTGGCCGATCAACCTGACCCGCCGCGGCTTTCTCGGCGCCTCGCTGGGCGCGCTGGTGCTGGGGGTCCTGCTGCCCGGCGGCACCGCCCGTGCCCAGGGCGCCGTGGCCGAGGCGAAGCCGGGCACCCGCGTGCCGGCCTTCCTTGAAATCCGTCCCGACGGGACCGTGCTGCTGAAAAGCCCCTTCATCGAAGGGGGGCAGGGCATCTTCACCGCCATGGCGCAGATCGTCGGCGAGGAACTGGACGCCGATCCCAGCCGCTTCGTCGTCGAATGCGCCGAGCCGGGTTCCGATTACATGGTGGTCGGTGGCAGGCGCCTGACGGGGGGCAGCTTCTCCGTCCGGTCGAGCTATACGACGATGCGCGGGCTGGGCGCCGCCGCCCGCCAGATGCTGCTGCAGGCCGCCGCCGGCCGTCTCGGCGTGCCGGTGTCGGAACTGACCACCGAACCCGGAAAGGTGGTCCACGCCGCTTCGGGCCGCTCGATCGAATATGGCGAACTGGCTGCCGAAGCGGCCGCTTTGCCGGTGCCGGAAGATGTGCCGCTGAAGGCGGAATCGGACTTCCGCTGGATCAAGAAGCCGGTGGCCCGGCTGGACGTGCTCGAGAAATCGACGGGCAAGGCCGTCTATGCCATCGACCTGACGGTCGAGGGGATGTTGCAGGCCGCTGTTCAGCACGCCCCGCGCTTCGGCGCGGAACCGGGCGCCATCGCCAACGAGGCCGAGGTCAAGGCCATGAAGGGGGTGCATTCGATCCATCGCCTGCCCGGTGCCGTCGCCGTGGTCGCGGATCGCTGGTGGCAGGCGCGGCGGGCGGTCGAGACGCTGCAGGTCGAATGGACCGAACCGGCTGCCGGTGCCCGTTTCGCCATGCCCGCCGATTTCTCCTCCGACGGTTTCCGTGCCACGCTGGCCGCGGCCTCCGGGCCGGGGGTCGCGGCGGAAAGCGAAGGCGACAGCGCGGCGGCGATGCAGGGCGCGGCGCGCGTGATCGAGGCCACCTATGACGCGCCCTTCCTGGCCCATGGACAGCTGGAGCCGCCCTCGGCCCTGGCGCGCTGGAACGAGGACGGTACGCTGGAATTGTGGCTGCCCAACCAGGCCCCGGAAATGTTCCAGCAGGTCGCGGCCAAGGCTGCGGGCATCGAACCCGAGAAGGTGATCCTGCATTCCCCCATGCTGGGCGGCTTCTTCGGACGGCACTTCCTGTACGAGGGCGCCAGCCCCTTCCCGCAGGCGATCCAGCTTGCCAAGGCCGTCGGGCGTCCGGTGAAGGTGATCTGGAGCCGCGAGGAGGAATTCCTGCGCGACGCGCTGCGTCCCCTCAGCCTTGCCCGCTTCCGTGCCGGACTCGATGCCGAGGGCCTGCCGGTGGCGCTGGAGGCCGAGGCGGTGGGCGAGGGCCCGATCGGCCGGTGGTTCGGCCGCAAGCCCGATGCCGCCGATCCTTCGGTGGTGGAAGGGATTTCGGGCAAGCTCTACGCCATCCCGAACCGCAGCATCGCCCATGTCCCGGTGGAGAGTCCGGCCATCATCGGCTTCTGGCGCTCGGTCGGGCATTCGATGAACGACTTCTTCTACGAGACCTTCTTCGACGAAATGGCCGATGCCGGGCAGCAGGACCCCTACGAGCTGCGCCTGCGTCTGCTGGCCGATCATCCGCGCCAGAAGGCATTGCTCGAAGCGGTGGGGGAACTCTCCGGCGGCTGGAAGCGGGGGCCGTTCACGGCGGAAGACGGCAGCCGGCGGGCGCGCGGCGTGGCCATGGCCTCGCCTTTCGGCAGCGAGGTGGCGACCATTGCCGAAGTCTCCTTGCGGCAGGGCGAAGTCGTCGTGCATGACGTCTGGGTGGCGATCGATCCGGGCAGCATCGTCAACCCCGCGATCATCGAGGCCCAGGTGAATTCCGCCGTGGCACTCGGCCTGTCCTCGGCGCTGCTGGAAGAGGTGGTCTATGTCGACGGCGCTCCGCAGGCGCGCAATTTCGACGGTTATCCCATCCTGCCGCCGGATCGCATGCCGCGCGTGCATGTGCGCATCATCGAAAGCGGGGCGCCCATGGGCGGCATCGGCGAACCGGGCCTGCCCGGCGTCCCCCCGGCAGTCGCCAACGCGGTCTCGGTCCTGACCGGCCAGCGCGTCCGCAGCCTGCCCTTGTCGAAGATGCAGTTCTCCGCGACGGACATCTGACAAACAGACCGGGCGGCCTCCGCAGGAAGCCGCCCGGTTGAGGTGATGGTGCCGTTATCCTTGATCCCCCATGGCAGCTTCGCCTGCCATGGGGGCCTTTCGATGCGGACTTATTCGACGGCTTGGATCTTGGCATAGATGTCGGCCAACTGGCCGCGCTGGAAGGTATTGGGCACATCGGCGACCTTGGCGCGGAAGGCCTCCTTGTCCGGGGTGATGATGGTCATCCCGCTGTCCTCGAATTTCTTCAGCAGCGCTTCTTCGCTTTCAATGGTCAGTTGATCGCGATATTCGCCGGCGTCCCTCGCGGCTTGCACCAGGATCTCCCGCTGCTCGGGCGTCAGGCGATTATAGGTGTCGTCGCTCATGGCGAGGATTTCGTTCGCCACCACATGGCCGGTCAGGGTCAGATACTTGTTCACCAGGGGGACGCCCACCGAATCGATGATCGGCAAGGGATTCTCCTGCGCATCCACGGTATTGGTCTGGAGCGCGGTGAAGAGTTCCTTGAAGTCGACCGGGGTCGGGGTCGCGCCCACGGCTCTCCAGCCAGCCTCGAAGATCGGTACCGGCACGATGCGCAGCTTCATCCCCGCCATGTCGTCCGGAGTTTCGACGGGACGGTTGGAGGTGAGGTGCCGGGTGCCGTAATACCAGGCTCCCTCGATCATATGGATGTTCAGCCTTTCGCGCAGGGCATCGGCGATCATCCGGCCAGGTTCGCCCCGCATGGACTTCTGCATGTGCTCGGTGTCGCGGAAGGCGTAGAGGAGACCGAGGATATTGGCCTCGGGAATGACATTGCCATAGGTGGCGCCGGCGATGGCGGCCATGTCCAGGGTGCCGATCTGCAGGCCCTCGATCATCTGCTGCTCGTTCCCGAGCTGTCCGCCGGGATAAGTGAGCACGCGGATGGTGCCGCCCGACCTTTCCTCGACCAGTTCGGCGAAACGTTTCGCGCCAAGGTCGGTCGGCGTGCCGACGGCGATGTTGTGACCGAAGCGCAGCTCGATTTCCTGGGCCGAAGCCGGCGTCATTCCCATCAGGGGAAGCCCCAGCAAGCCGGCGACGGCGATGGTTCGGCGAATGCCGCGGAACATGGTGGTCAAAGTCGCTCTCCTTTGTATGGGGTCAGCCGCCATAGACGAGTGACGGCAGCCAGGTGATGAGCCCGGGCATGAAGATCATCAGGAACAGAACGAAGATCAGCGGGACGAGGAAGGGCAGGATCGCTATCACCACTTTCTCAAGCGGCTGTCCCGAAATCTGGCTGCCGACATAGAGGCAGATACCGACGGGCGGGGTGACGAGGCCGATGCCCAGGCCGTAGACCATGAAGACCCCGATGAAGACGGGATCGATCCCTGCCGTCGCGAGAGCCGGCGCCAGGACGGGCGTCAGCAGGATCAGCGCGGCAACCACTTCCAGGAAGGTGCCGATGATTATGAGCAGGATGGCGACGGCAATCAGCAGCAGCATTCCGTCGGAGAAGGTGGAGATGAAGGTGGATGCCAGCTGATGGGCCAGCTGCTCGCGTGCGACCACATATCCGAGCGGTGCTGCGAAGCCGATGATCAGAAGGACCGCGCCCGACATGACGGCGGTGGTGACCAGGGCTTCGATGAATTTCTCGAGCGTGAGTTCGCGATAGACGAGGCTGGCAACCGCCGTCGCGTAGAGGGCGGCGAGGACCGAGGCTTCGGTCGGGGTCGCGATGCCGCCGAACAGGGCGCCCAGCAGGACGATCGGGGTCAGCAGGGCCCAACTCGCCGCCTTCAGTGCCTGCCACAGGGGCACGCGCTCGACCGGAAGCGGCTGCGTGGCCCGGCGCGGCAGGAGGAAGGCGAAGGTCGCCATCAGCAGGATGCCGCAAAGGATACCCGGCAGCATCCCGCCAAGGAACAGCAGTCCGATCGGCGTGCCGGCGATGCTGCCGAAGATCACCATGTTGATGCTGGGGGGAATGATCGGGCCGATCGTCGAGGAGGTGACCGTTACCCCCACGCTCAGGTCGTCGGGATAATTGTTCTCGCGCATCGCCTTGAGCTCGACCTTGCCGAGACTCGCGACATCCGCGACGGCAGCGCCGGACATGCCGGAGAAGACCATGCTGGCGATCACGTTGGCGTGGCCCAGGCTGCCGGGAATGCGTCCGACGACGGCCAGGGCGAAAGCGAAAATGCGCCGCGTGATGCCGCCGCTGTTCATCAATTCCCCGGTCAGGATGAAGAAGGGAATGGCGATCAGCGGCAGGCCGCTCAACTGGCCGGCAACCTGCTGCGGTAGGACCAGGAGGTTGGCCCCGGAGGCGAGGAAATAGCCGACGGCCGAGAAGCCGATCGCGAAGGCTACGGGAACGCCGAGGCCGAGACTGAGGAGAAGCGTAAGGGCTGCGACTATCACGAAATGATCCTTGCCAAGAGGAGCTCAGCCGAGAGGCGGCACGGCGCGTGGGCGCCCGATATGCTGTTCGATGCGGGAGAACCGGTATCCGAACAGCCCTGCTTGCAGGAGCCGAAGGGCGGCGATGGCGGAGAAGGCCGGGATGGCGCTATAGGCCCAGGCCCAGGTGATCGGAAGCGCCGTCGCGGCAAAAGATGTCCTGTTGGCGAGCTGCCACCCTTTCCAGCCCAGCAGTGCGAGGAAGGCGCAGATGGCGATGAGGATGAGCAAGCGGACCAGGACTTGAAGGCTTCCGGGAAGCCGCGCGAAGAAATATTCGACCCGGATCAGTTCCATGCGTTTGATGGCGCCGATGGCGCCGAAGAAGGACGCCCAGATGAAAAGAAACTGGGCGAGCTCTTCAGGCCAGCCGAGAGGCATGCTGAAGAGGGTGCGCAGGATGATCTGCAATCCCATCGAGCAGCCGACGATCAGCAAGAGACCCGCCGCAAGGATCTCTTCGAGGTTGTCGCTCAGAACGACCCATGTCGGCCTGCTCTTGAGCGGTTCTTCTGTTCGGTTCTGCTCCATGTCTCCCCCATCCCGTTACTCTAACTGGGCGCGCATCTGGTCTGACCAGGATCGTATGATAAGATCGCAGCTTTCTGACGTCTTCAAGTCTTTATTTTTAAAATATGACGTATTTCCCCGCCTGTTTTCTGGGATACAGGGGTTTTGTGGGAAAGTGTGAGAAATTTTCCAGTTGATCTGGTCTGACCAAGTGCGTTAATGGCAAGGAGTTGGCGACCTTCCGACGGGAAGGATCGCGCATTGAAACAGGATCAGGCGTCTTCGGGACGCCGAATGGGGAACCAGAACCATGAAGAAAGTCGCGATCATAGCGACGGGGGGGACGATCGCCTCTCGCTATAAGCCGGAACAAGAGGAAGTCACCGTCGGCGCTTCCAGTGATTTCTTCCGCGAACTTGCGACCTCGCGGCTTCCAGAGATCCCCGTGACGACCAGCGATTTTGCCGGTATCGGCAGCTACATGATGAGCTTGAACCAAGCCTTCGAGCTGGTGCAGGCGATCGGCAAATTCCTTGCGGACGATGCCGTGTCGGGCGTGGTGGTCACGCACGGGACGGATACGCTGGAGGAAACGGCCTATATGGCGGACCTGCTACTGGACAGCGACAAGCCGGTTGTCTTTACCGGCGCGCAGAAGGCGGCTGACGATCCGGAATCCGACGGCCCACGCAACGTGCTGGACGCGATAAGGGTCGCGGCGAGCGATGCTGCCCGCGGGATCGGCGTTCTGGTCGTCTTTGACCAGGAGATCCATGCCGCGCGCGACGTCACCAAGACCCATACCTCCCAATTGGGCACGTTCCAGTCGGCCGAGCATGGAAAATTGGGCGAGGTGGATCAGGGGCAAGTCGTCCTTCATCGCCGCCCCCTGGTGCGCGCGTCGTTCAAATGCAGCGCGATCGAACCTCGCATCGACATCATCAAGCTGGCCATGGGTGCGGACAGTCGCTTCATCGATTGCGCGCTGGCCAGCGGCACGCGCGGCCTCGTCATCGAGGCCTTCGGCCGGGGCAATGTGACGCCCGATGTTCTGGAAGGGGTCAAGCGGGCCGTCGCCGCCGGCGTTGCCGTGGTGGTGACGTCGCGCTGCCCGCGTGGCCGCGTCGCCCCGATCTACGGCCTGAGCGGCGGGGTCGGGCTGGCCCGGGCGGGCGCTCAGTTCGCCGGTGACTTGAGCGGCATCAAGGCCCGGATTCTCTTGTCGGTGTTGCTGGGAGAGGGAGGAGATGAAGCTCCTCTCGCCGAGGCACTCGGGCGTGTGGCAGCGTAATTTTTTCAGGAATGGCGAAAAATATGAGTATGGGAAAGAAGCAGTATCGGATCGCCGTGATCCCTGGCGACGGTATCGGCACTGAGGTGGTGCCGGAAGGAATTCGTGTTGTCGAGGCCGCCGCGGCGAAATTCGGCATTTCCATCGAATGGGACCATTACGATTGGAGCTGCGAATATTATGCGCGCCATGGCCGGATGATGCCCGAGGACGGCCTCGAGCAGATCGCCGGGCATGATGCCATTTTCCTCGGCGCCGTCGGTTTTCCCGGCGTTCCCGATCACGTCTCGCTGTGGGGCCTGTTGATCCCGATCCGGCGCCGTTTCCAGCAATATGTGAATATCCGCCCCGTGCGGCTTCTGCGGGGCGTGAGTTCGCCCCTGGCCGGTCGGACCGCCGCGGATATCGATTTCTTCGTGGTCCGGGAAAACAATGAAGGGGAATATTCCGAAATCGGCGGCCGCCTGAATCGGGGCAGCGAAGATGAGATCGCCGTCCAGGAATCGATCTTCACCCGGCGCGGCGTCGACCGGATCCTCCGCTATGCCTTCGAACTCGCCCGCAAGAGGGGCAGGCATGTGACCTCGGCGACGAAGTCCAATGGCATCATTCACACCATGCCCTTCTGGGACGAACGCTTCGAGGTGATGAAGGCGGCCTATCCCGATATCAAGGCGGATCAGTTTCATATCGACATCCTGACGGCGCATTTCGTCCAGCATCCGGATTGGTTCGACGTGGTGGTGGGCTCGAACCTGTTCGGGGATATCTTGTCCGATCTCGGGCCGGCCATCGCCGGATCGATCGGCTTTGCCCCCTCGGGCAATATCAACCCCGAGGGTCACTGGCCTTCGATGTTCGAGCCGGTCCACGGCTCTGCGCCGGATATCGCCGGAAAAGGCATCGCCAACCCCATCGGGCAGATTTGGTCGGGTGCGATGATGCTCGAGCATTTGGGGCATGGAGAGGCGGCCGCAGCCATCGTCGAGGCGATCGAAACCGTCATTGCCGATCCGCGTCTGCGGACCCGCGACATGTGCGGCAGCGCCTCCACTGTCGAATGCGGGAAAGCCATCGCGGCGGCGCTGGGATAAGTCTGACGGGAATCCTGGACGCCCTCACTCCCGCCGCTTGCAGCAGTGAAAAACACCTCTTATCTTCGCCCGATGGCTGAAGATGAAAAAGAGCCAGACAACAGCAGGATACGGAATGAAGCGCGGCGAGGGTGAACACGACTTGGTTCCGCAAAAGGCGGTGAGGGCGATCCAGGATCTTATCCGCCGCAATGTCTATGAGCCGGGAATGAAGCTCCCGGCTCAACGCATCCTGGCCGAGGAGTTGGATGTTAGCCGTGCTTCGCTACGCGAGGCCCTCTCCATGCTCGAAGCGCTTGGCTTTGTGCGGACGGAAGCGGGGCGCGGTACTTTCGTCACGCATAACGGCGGCAACGAGACGAAGGCTGTCGACGAATGGCGATATTCAAACCTCTTCGAGGTGAATGAAGTCTACGAGTTCCGTTATTTCACCGAAGCCGCTGCGATCAGAATGGCCGCGCTGGAAATCACGGATGCGGAACTGAACGAGCTTCAGCATATTCATGAGAAATACAAAGCGGCCATACAGACGCTCGACCTTGTAGCCAGCGGCGAATACGACAATGCGTTTCACCGTTCAATCATGAACTATTCGCGTAACCGCGTTTATTCTCATCTTTATGAGAAATTCCACGAGGTCATACATCAGAGCCAGATCCTCCCTTTTTCCCGCCATCAAAGGCTGTGGGAGCCGGTGATGGAACATGGCAAGATCCTCGAGGCACTGATGCGGCGCGATCCCGACGGGGCGGCCTATTACATGCAGATGCATATGGTGCGCGCGGCGGAGCGGATCGGCGTCCAGCTCAAGCATCTGTTCTGACGCCGCTTCGCCCCATCCTTCGAGACGCCGCTGGCGCGGCGTCTCGGGGGCAAGGCTAGTTTCTCCCATCCATCAGTGACTTAGACCTCGTGCTGAGGAGGCCCGAAGGGCCGTCTCAAAGCATGGGCAAGCCCCTTAGCCCTTGATGCCGCCAAACCGCAGCAGGGATTGGCGCAAGCTTTCCGCTTCGATACCCCGCGCAATGAACACCAGCTTGGAGCGACGATCCCCTTCCGGCCAGGACTCGAGGTGGACGGGGGGATGGATCAGATGCTGCACGCCGTTGATGACGACTGGCGTTTCCGCGCCCCTGACATTCAGGATGCCCTTCACCCGCAGCACCTTGTCGCCATGGCGATGCAAAAGCATGGACAGCCAGATGCCAAAGGCCGCCCAGTCGATCGGCGTCTCGCTGATCACCGAGACGGTCTGCACGCTGTCGTGAAGATCGCTATGCTGGCGGCCATGGTCATGGGCATGATGGCCATGACCGGCGTGATCGTGATGATCCGCCTCTTCCGAGGCCAGCCAGGCAGCCACTTCCTGCTGCCGCGTTTCGGGATCGAAGGCATCCTGGGCGAACAAGGTGGCGGCATCGGCCTGGGTGATGTCGATGATCGGCGCGACGCCGTTCAACTGCCTGAGGGCGATCGTCTCGGCATCCGAGGAAGGCTGTGCCAGCAGGTCGCGCTTGGTGACGACCAGGCGGTCCGCGACGGCGATCTGCTTCGCGGCTTCCGGCGAATCGGAGAGATGGCGCGGATAATTGACCGCATCGACCGTCACGATCACGTTTCCCGCGCGGAAATGATGGCGGGCAATGGGATCGTGACGGAGCGTCGCCAGGACCGGAACGGGATCGGCCAGTCCCGTGGTTTCGATGACGACACGGTCGAAGGGTGGGATCGTTCCCTCCATCCTGCGCTCGTGCAATTGCCGCAGCGCCTGGCCCAGGTCTTCCCTGATATTGCAGCAGATGCATCCGTTCTGGAGGAGGATCATGTCCTCCTCCACGCTTTCCACCAGATAATGATCGAGGCCGAGTTCGCCGAACTCGTTGATGATAACCGCCGCCTTGGCCAGGGCCGGAGAGGAGACAAGGCCCCTCAGCAGGCTGGTCTTGCCGCTGCCGAGGAAGCCGCTCAGGATATTGACCGGGATATGGTCTGCGGTCATTGCGGCGGGTTCCTTTCCTCGTCCGGCGGGGGCATGAAACGGGGATTGAGAGGATCCGGGGCATGGCCGGTCAGCGTCTCCGCGGCCTGCCACAGGCCGGTGAGATCGGTGACGATGGCGCTTCGCCCCGTCCGGTTCTGAAGGAGGAAACCTCCCTGTCCCGCTTCCGTCGCTTTCAACCCTTGCGGGGCGAGAACGCGGTTGAGAATGGCGAGCCTGCGGAGACGGTGGCGCCGCAGGGTTTCCGATCCGGCATGGCTTTCGTCAGACCAGTGGGCCATGCCTCCCAAGGTGCCGCAAAGACCGCACAATTTCTTACCCCGTGAATGGCTGGCGCCGGCTGAAATCGTCGGCGATTTCGTCGAAGGTGTGGAAGGAGACGCCTTCGTGGCTGATCATGTGCTGGTACAGGCGTTCCAGCATCAGAAGGACCTGAGGGCGGCCGGACACGTCGGGATGGATGGTGAAGGTCACCACGGCATAGTCGTGTTCCCGGTATACCCAGTCGAACTGGTCGCGCCAGATTTCCTCGATCTGACGGGGATTGACGAAGCCGTGGCTGTTGGGGGCGGCCTTGATGAACATCATCGGCGGCAAGTCGTCGAGATACCAGCTGGCCGGGATTTCGATGAGGGAAGTCTGCGTGCCGCGCACCAAGGGTTTCATCCATTCGGCGGCGGGCTTGGAATAATCGATCTTGGTCCAGGAATCGCCCACCCTGACATAGTAGGGGTGGAAATCGTTATGCATCAGGCTGTGATCGTATTTGATGCCCCGATCGAGCAGAAGCTGGGCCGTGTTCTCGCTGAATTCCCACCATGGCGCGACATAGCCGGTCGGCCTGCGCCCTGACAGCTTCTCGACCAGTTCGATCGAACGGTCCAGGACGGCGCGTTCCTGGTCGAGGGTCATGGCGATGGGATTTTCGTGGGAATAGCCGTGGATGCCGACTTCGTGCCCGGCATCAGCGACGGCCTTCATCTGGTCGGGAAAGGTCTCGATTGAATGGCCGGGCATGAACCATGTCGTGCGGATGCCCCAGCGTTCGAACATCTTCAGAAGGCGCGGCGCGCCCACTTCCCCGGCAAACATCCCGCGCGAAATGTCCAAGGGTGAATCTTCGCCGCCATACGAGCCGAGCCAGCCGGCAACGGCATCAACGTCAACGCCGAAGGCGCAGAGGATCTTCTTCGTCAATTTCAGTCTCCCGCTATTTCAGACGTCCCGTCACATGCGGGCGTCGTGCCTCGTGGTCTGACCGGACTAAGGCTAGGTTAAGCGGTGTCGAATGTCAAATATGCGAGAAACCTAAAAAAATGGCACTATGCACAAAAAAACATCAGACATATTTGGTATATTCTTTCTTGACGGAGTAACATTCGACGTGCCCTAATAAAATCTGGTCAGACCGGATTGGGGTGGTAGGCCCAGGTGGTATAGCCGGTCCGGTGACATTTCCAGACACTCAGGGGGATTGATGGCCGAAACGTCCTTAGGTGCAGAGGATCTCCGCACTGCGTTCAACATAGTGCTTGCGGATCTGCTGGAACAGGTCGGCGCCAGCCGCACGACCTTGCGGATCGACCTGCCGCAATTCTCTTTCCAGGTGGATGATCCTGCCGGGGAGGCCCGGATGGCGGGGGTCCGTCCCTTGTCGGGCGAGACCGCCCTGGACCAGCGCGGCCTCAATACGGTGCGGTGGATGGCCGAGCATCACGACTATCTGGTTCAGCCGTCCTGCCGCGATGCCGATCCCGCTCCGCCGCAGGCCCTGATCGAGATCTACGGCGTCCAGGCACAGATGCTCGGCCCCATCGTTCGGGAGAAGGAACTGATGGGCTGGGTTTCCGTGCATGAGAACCGTTCGACGCGGCAATGGTCGGAGATGGAAGTCTCGCATCTTCGCCAGGCCGTCGAAAAGATCCACGCGCTCCTGGATGGTGCCGGGATCTGAGCCGGCCGCATACCGAAGCAGACTAGACGAAGGAAAGATCGAATGAAGACGATGTTGAACGCGGCTGCCGCGCTTGTCCTGACCGTCGCGGGAATGAGCGGCGCGGCCTTTGCCCAGGAAGTGACCCTCCGCGCTTCCGGAAGCTTCCAGCCGGGTCATTCCAGCAGCCTGGCGATGGAGCGTTTCCGCGACGCGGTCGCCGAGAAGACGAATGGTGAGGTTCGTGTCGATCTCTTCCCCTCGAACCAGTTGGGCGGGGCGGAACAGCAGGTCGACCAGGTCCGCCGCGGGTCGATCTTCATGTCCTGGTCCGGTCCTTCCTTCTGGACCCGGGTGGTGCCGGAACTCGAAGCGCTGGGTCTGCCCTTCGTCCTGCCGGATCCCGAGAAGGCCTTCCAGGTGGTTGACGGTCCGATCGGGGATATTCTGGCCGAGAAATTCGAGGAGCGGGGTGTCACCGTCCTGGGATGGGGGGATCTTGGTGCCCGCCATGTCAGCAATTCCCGCCGCGCCTTGACCTCAATCGAGGATTTCAACGGCCTGAAGATCCGGATGCAGCCGAACGAAGTGCATCTGCGCACCTTCCGCGCCTTGGGCGCGAGCCCCGCGCCTCTTGATATCGCCGAACTCTTTTCCGCTCTTCAGCAGCGCGTGATGGACGGCCAGGAGAATCCCTACAGCATCATCCTGACCAACCGCTTCGAGGAAGTGCAGGGGCATCTTTCCGATACCGGGCATTTCTACGACTACGTCGTTTATCTGGCGAACAAGGATCTCTTCGAGAAGCTGAAGCCGGAACACCAGGAGGCGATCCGCAGCGCGATGGCCGAGGCGATCACCTGGCAGCGCGCCTATAACGGCGAGGCGAACGCGAAGGCGCTGGAAGAGCTGCAGGCCAAGGGGGTGACATTTACGCCCGTTTCCGACGAATTCCGTGACGCGATGCGCGAACGTACCCGGGAAATCGTCGAGGAAACGCGCCAGCGTCTCGGCACGGACTTCGTCGATCAGGTCCTCAGGGAGGCCGGTGTTGCGACGAACTGAAGATCGTGATGCCAAGCGTCCTGCGGCAGCTTTTGCCGCAGGACGTTTTTTCCTCGGCGCCCTCGACCTCGTGGATCGGGCGGTATCGCTGGTCGTCATCCTTACGCTGGCGTTGCTGGTTGCCATCGTTTCCGCTCAGGTCATCCTGCGCTACTTCTTCGATTCTTCTATCGATTGGGCATGGGAGGCTTCGCGTCTCTGCTTCGTCGCCGTCATCTTCTTCGGCATACCGCTTGCGCTGAAGACGCAGAGCCATGTCGGGATCGACATCCTGCAATTGCTCCTGCCGGTCCGTCTCCGCCGCTGGCTTATCGTCGCTTTGAACTGCGTCGGCATCTTTCTGATGATGGTGGTCACGGTGATCGGGACGCAGGCGACGCTTTCCACCTGGGACCAAACCCTCTCGTCGATGCCGGTGAGCAGCGGCTGGTTCTACATTCCTGTCTTGTGGGCGGGCTTCCATTGTTCGCTGCATTTCGCGGCGCAAAGCCTCGATCTGGCCCTGGGAGGGGAGCTTCCCTCCACCCCGATAGAAGACGTTAAGGCGAGTACATCTCCATGATCGCTGTCGCCATCTGTCTTTTCTTCGTCCTCGCGCTTCTGGGGATGCCTCTCGCCTTCGCCATCGGCGCGGCCTCGCTCGCCGGCCTGTGGTTCGGGGACATGAACCTGTCCATCCTGCCCGAGCGCATGATGTACGCCGTCGATTCCTTTCCCCTGATGGCGATCCCGTTCTTCATCCTGGCCGGGGAATTGATGGTGGCCGGCGGCGCCATGACCCGTATCGTGTCTCTGGCCAACAGCCTGGTCGGGCGGGTGCGCGGAGGCTTGGCGCATGTCACCATCCTTTCCGCCATGGGCCTGTCTGCGGTGTCGGGAACCGCCATCGCCACGGCAAGCGCGCTGGGTTCGACCATCATTCCCAGCCTCAATAAATCCTACGACAAGAAATTTAGCGCTAGCGTGGTGATCGCCTCGGCCAATCTCGGACCGATCATTCCGCCCAGCGCGGGGATGATCGTCTATGCGATCATGGCCGGTTCCTCGGTTTCCGTCAGTGCCCTTTTCTTGGCCGGCGTGCTGCCCGGGATCCTCCTGGCCCTGCTCATGATGGCCTATGTGTCGTGGGTCGCATGGCGGAGGAACTATCCCCCGACCGGCGAGCCGATTAGCATCCGGCGCATCCTGCATGAATGCCGGCGTGGCCTCGTCATTCTCTTCATGCCGGTGGTGGTCGTGGGCGGCATCGTCGGCGGTGCCTTCACCGCCACCGAGGGAAGCGCGATCGCCGTTCTTTATGCCTTGTTTATCGGCTTCGTGGTCACCCGCGAGTTGAAAGTGAAGGACCTGCCGGGCGTCTTGCTTCGTGCCGGCGTCACCTCTGCCGTCGTCGGTGCGCTGATCGCCTTCGCCTCGACCATCACCTTCCTCTTCACCATCGAACTGATCCCGCAGGCGCTGGCCGACCTGCTGCGGTCCTTGACCGCGAACAAATACGTCATGCTGACGCTGGTCATGGTGATCCTGGCGATCGTCGGGATGTTCATCGAGGCCAATGCCGCCTTCATCATGCTGGTGCCGCTGTTCGCGCCGCTTGCCATTGAATACGGCCTGGACCCGCTGCATTTCGGCTTCCTGTTCGTGCTGAACATCGTGATTGGTTCGATCACGCCGCCCATCGGCGTTCTGCTCTTCGTGATTTCCGGTATCACGCGCCTTTCCATCGGGCAGATCGTTTCGGGCATCTGGCCCTATGTCGTCCTGCAATTCGGCTTCCTTGCGCTCTGCATGTTCTGGCCGGCGCTTGTGACGACTCTTCCCCGAATGCTTGGATATTGACGATGCACTCCCCTTCAGAACCCCTGCATATCCTCATCACCGGCATTTCCGGCATGTTGGGCCGCAGCCTGGCGTCGCGTCTTGCCTCTTCCGGTCACAAGGTCTCGGGCATCGATCTCGTCCCTCATCACTTCGACGACCCGAATATTCGCGTTGAAGCCGCCGATATGAGGGACGTGCATCGGCTCTACCGGATCGTGGAAAACGTTCCGCCGATCGACGTGGTCGTGCATGGCGGGGGCATTTCCGGCTCGATGGTAATGCGCGACAATCCTGCCCAGGTGGCCGATATCAACATCAACGGGACGATGAACCTGCTGGAGGTGATGCGGCTTCACCGCATTCCCCGACTTGTCCAGTGTTCCACCATCATGGCCTATGGGCCGGTTCCGATGGCCCCGGTGCAGGAGGACCGTCCGCTCGCTCCGGCCAATGTGTATGGCGCCACCAAGGCTGCCTGCGAGGCGCTGGTGACCAGCTATGGAGCCGAATTCGGCCTCTCAGCGGCCATGCTGCGTATCGCCCATGTCTATGGTCCCACGCGGACGACCTATTGCCCGGTGCGGGCCATGATCGCCGGGGCCCTGGAAAATTCACCCGTTGCCATCAGGGACAAGCCGGAAACGGCGCGTCAGCTCGTCTATGCCGACGATGTCGTTCGTGCCATCGAACTGGCCGTTTCCGACAGGCAGCCGGGCTGCGTGGTGGCCAATGTGGCGCCAGGAGCGGAATGGAGCATGGCCGAAGTCGCCGAAATGATCCGCCGGCAAGTGGGGCCGCTTTCCGTCACCTATGGCGAGGGTGCGGCACATGGCGACTACCAGACCGCGGCCTTGTCCATCGACCGCGCCCGCGAGCGCTGGGGATGGGTGCCGGAGATTTCCCTGGCCGACGGGATCGCGCGTTTTGCCGTGGCTCTGAAGGCGTAGGCGGCATGACCACGCCTTTCCGGGAATTGGTAGATTTTACCGGTCGCCGGGTTCTCGTGACCGGTGCGGCGAGCGGTATCGGCGAGGCCATCACACGCACTTTCGCGGCCGAGGGTGCGACGGTGATCGCCGCCGACCGGAATGAAGCCGCGCTGGAACATCTCGCCGGTGAACTCGGCTCCGCCTGCCTGTCCCATGTCTACGATCAAAAGGACATTGCCTCGGTCGAGAAACTGGCACAGGCGGCGGGAATGGTCGACGTACTGGTCAACAATGCCGGGATCCTGCTGGTGGAGCCCTTGCTCGAGCTGAAATGGGAAGATCTGCGGCAGGTGATCGACATCAATCTGGTCGGGCCGATGGCCCTGACCCGACTGGTGGGGGCGGGGATGATCGAGCGCCGGCAGGGCTGCGTGATCAATATCGGCTCGCAGCTTGCCTTCAATGGCGCGCGCGACCGGTCCGTCTATTCCTCGACCAAGGCGGCGATCTCGCAATTCACCAAGACGGCCGCCCTGGAATGGGGCGAATTCGGTATCCGGGTCAATTGCATCGCGCCCGGCAAGACCATCACCAGCCTCAACCGTCACATTCTGGCCGATCCCGTGGAATACGAGGCAGGGCTGAAGCGGACACCTCTCAAGCGTTATGGCGAGGGGAGCGACGTCGCGAATGCCGCCCTGTTTCTTGCGTCGGAAGCAGCCGGCTACATCACCGGGCATACCCTCGTCGTCGATGGCGGCTGGATTCTGGAATAATCAAAGGAGAAGAAGCGTGTCGCACCCCTCGTTTGACATTCGGTCCCTCAAGGATCTGAAGAAGGTCGGGCATATCACGCCGTCCTCGAACACGGCTCTCGAGCCGCTGACGGCCTTGATGAATGCCGATCTGACGAAACAGGTCTCGCATCATTTCGCCCGGCTGCGTGTGCGGCAGATGACGTTGGATTCGTCCAGTTCCAGCCAATTCGATTTCGAACCGATGCTGAACGCGGCGGAATTGCTGGCCGATGCCCCGATGGACGCGCTGGTGTGGAACGGTACCTCCGCAAGCTGGCTTGGCCTGGACCGGGATGAAGAGCTGTGCAAGCGCATCACTGAACGCACCGGCATCGCGGCTTCGACCTCGACTCTTGCTTTCCACGAATCGTTCAAGCATTTCGGCTTCACGAAGATCGGCATGGCTGTGCCCTACACCCAGGACCTGACGCAGCAGATCGTCCAGGTTTATCGGAAGGCCGGCATCGAGACGGTGTCGCAGGCTTGCCTCGGCCAGTCGGTCAATACGGAGGTCGGCAACAACGATTTCGAGGCCGTGCGCCAGGTCCTGCGTGACGCCGACTCGCCAGAGGCCGAATGCATCGCCGTCGTCTGCACCAATTTTCCGGCGACTTCGCTGGTGGAGGAGATGGAGCGGGAATTGGGCAAGCCCATCATCGACTCCATCGCCGTCACCTTCTGGAAGGGCTGCCGGATGGTGGGGATTGAACCTCGAATCGAAGGCTGGGGCCGATTGCTGCGCGGCGCTTAACGGAAATGCGCAAGGGCGCCAGCTGCAGCATGCAGGCGCCCTTTGCTTTTTTGGGGATAGCGCAACCTGCGTCATATGTGACGCAGGTTGCGACATGCGGCCGTCGAGGCCGCGGCCAAGCGCCCGGAGGCGTGCGCTCGACGAAGGCAAATATACAAACTTAAAGCATGATGCAGATTTACTGCATCATGTTTCAGTCCCAGACCGGGGCCAGGCCGGCCGGGTTGAGGATGCGGCCGTCGGGTTTGGCGAGGCCGTGGATCCGGGCCATTTCCTCTTCCGACAGGGTGAAGTCGAAGATGGCGAAATTCTCCGCCGCGCGTTCTTCGCCCACCGTCTTCGACAGCACCACCAGATCCTGCTGCTGGATGACCCAGCGCAGCACGATCTGCGAGACGCTCTTGCCGTGGCGCGCGCCGAAATCCTTCAGCACCGGATCGGCGAAGACCTTGCCGTCGGCCATGGCGTAATAGGCGGTGATGGACAGGCCCGCCTGACGCGCCGCCTCGATCATCGCCGACTGGTCGAGATAGGGATGATACTCGATCTGGTTGGTGACGATGGGCGCGTCGCTGAGGCGGATCGCCTCGGCCAGCAGGCTCCGGCTGAAATTGCTGACGCCGATATGGCGCACCTTGCCCGCCGCCTTGACCTCGTTCAGTGCCCCGATCTGCTCGGCCAGCGGCACGTCTTCATTGGGCCAATGCAACAGCAGCAGGTCGACGTAATCGGTCTTCAGCTTCTTCAGGCTCTCGTCGACCGAGCGCAGGAAGGCGTCGTGGCGGTACTTGTCGACCCAGACCTTGGTGGTGAGGAAGATGTCGCCCCGGGCCACGCCGGAAGAGGCGATGCCTTCGCCCACGGCGGCTTCATTGCCGTAGATCTGGGCGGTGTCGATATGGCGATAGCCCAGCTTCAGGACATGCGGGACCATGCGCAGGACGCTGGGTTCGTCCATGCGGAAGGTGCCGAAACCCAAGGCGGGGATGCTGGCGCCATTGGCGGAGACTTTATGCATTTTGCGGCCTTTCTCTCTCTCGGGAAGGATGATCAGGAAGCGAAGTGAGGCAGGACCTCGCGGGCCAATTCGTCGATGACCTCGTCGAGTGGCCGTTGCGAGGGGCGCAGCAAGAGCGCCAGGTGATCGACCCCGATGGCTTTCAGCCGGTCGAGGTGACGGAGAAATGGGTTGCGGCCGATCCGCGCGCCGAAACGGCGTGGTGTCGGCGGTTCGTCGGGATCGGCGGCGAGGTCGAGATGGAAGGCGGTGATGAAGGCACCCATCCCCAGCCCTTTTTCCTTCCGCGCTGCGCGCCAGTCCTGGGCCTGCGACATCAGGCGTTCGATGTTGCCGGGATAGACGAAGCGGCCGTCCATATTCTCGGCGATCCAGTCCGGGCTCTGCCTGCCCTGTCCCGCGATGATCAGCGGGATCGTGGCCTGCCTGGGCTTGGGCAGCAGGTCGTAGGCCGGTTCGCGGCCGCCATCCTCCAGCGGCAGGCCGTCCTGCTGGCAGGCGGCGCGCAGATAGGCGACGGACTCGCGGAAGGTCTCGCCGCGTTTTTCGAAATCGATCCCCAGCAGCGGGAATTCCACCGGCCGGTCCCCGGTGGCGACGCCCAGGATCACCCGCCCGCCGGACAGGTGATCGGCGGAGGCGGCGGCCTTGGCCACCATCATGGGATGGCGCAGCGGAAGGACGATGGCCGCCGTGCCCAGTGCCACATTCTCGGTGATTCCGGCCAGATAGCCCAGATTGACGAAGGGGTCGTAGACCGAGCCCGCATCGCCGAAATTCACCGGATCGAAGACCGGGACGTCGCGCATCCAGACGGCGGCGAAGCCCGAGCGGTCCACCTGCCGGACGAGGTCGGCATAACGGGTCAGGTCCGGCACGCCAAAGGGGCGTCCTTCGGCCTTCCGTTTTTCCTCGCCGTCGGGCGACCAGTCGTTGTCGAGCGGCAGCTCGATCCCGAAGGTCATTCCGTGCGGCCGCCGGATCAGGTCCAGCGCGGATGGGCGGTGCGAAGATGTCGTCACGGTCGCCTCCTCTTCTGCTTGTCTGGAAATCGGGCCCGGTGGCGGATCGTCAAGCCGCCTGCAGGGCAGGGCTTTCGCGCCGGTCGAGCGCGCCGCTCCACAAGGTCAGGCCCAGGGCCCCCAGGACGAACAGCCCGCCGACCCAGGGCGTCGCCTCCAGCCCCAGGGGAGAGGCCACCACCTGGCCGCCGAAGAAGGCGCCGGCGGCGATGCCGAGATTGAAGGCGGCGATATTCATGGCGGAGGCGACATCCACCGCACCGGGGGTATGGCGCTGGGCCAGCTGGACCACATAGAGCTGAAGCCCCGGCACATTGGCGAAGGCCAGCGCGCCCATGCCCGCCAGCGTGACCAGCGCGGGGATCTTGGCTCCGGCGGTGAAGGTGAAGACGATCAGCACCAGCGCCTGCAAGCCGAACAGCCAGGCCAGGGCCCGCACCGGGTCGCGGTTGGCGACCTTGCCGCCGACCATGTTGCCCACGGCGATGGCGGCGCCGTAGAGCACCAGAACAAGGCTGACGGAGCTGCTGGAAAAGCCGGTGATCGTCTCCAGGATCGGCGCCAGATAGGTGAAGGCGACGAAGGTGCCGCCATAGCCCAGGGCGGTGATGGTGAAGGCCAATAGCAGGCGCTTCTGCCCCAGCACCTTGACCTGATCACGGAGGCTGGCGGCGGGCGGCTGGCTGAGCTTGCGCGGCACCAGGGCGGCGATGCCCGCGGCCCCGATCACGCCCAGCAGCGAAACGGCCAGGAAGGTGGCGCGCCAGCCATAGGTCTGGCCGATCCAGGTGCCCAGGGGCACGCCGGTGACGATGGCGATGGTCAGGCCCGAGAACATCATGGCAATGGCCGAGGCGCGCTTGTCCTGCGGCACCAGGTCGGCGGCGATGGTGGCGCCGACGGAGAAGAAGACGCCATGGGCGAAGGCGCTGATCACCCGAGAGGCCAGCAGCGTTTCGTAATTGGGGCTGAATCCCGACAGCAGGTGACCGGCGATGAAGATGCCCATCAGGCCGAGCAGCAGCGGCTTGCGCGGCAGCCGTCCCGTCAGGGCCGTCAGGACGGGGGCACCGAAGGTGACGCCCAGGGCATAGACGCTGACCACCAGCCCGGCGAGGGGCAGGGTGACGTCGAGATCCGCCGCGACGGTGGGCAGCAGGCCGACGATCACGAATTCCGTGGTTCCGATCGCATAGGCGCTGATGGCCAGCGCCAGCAAGGCGAGGGGCATGAAAGAAACTCCAACTGTGCAGGCGCAACAGATGGAGCAGAAACAGGATTGCGGGAATACCTTCCGGTTTCCTATGATTTTGTCCTCCAATGACAAAGTGATGCCATGAGTGACGCACGTGCCTGGGAAATGAAGGTCTTTCTCCGCGTCACGGCCCGCGGCAGCTTCAGTGCGGCGGGCCGTGACCTGGGGATGACGCCGTCCTCGACCGCCAAGCTGATCAGCCGGATCGAGGAGCGTTTGGGGGTGCGCCTGATCGAACGCTCGACCCGGCGCCTGCGCCTGACCGCCGAAGGCGAGGCCTATCGCGAACGTGCCGAGATCCTGCTGAACGAGCTGGATGCGCTGGATGCCGATATCGCCGGCGGCGCCCGTTCCCCCACCGGCGTGATCCGCATCAATGTTTCGGTGCCTTTCGGGCGGCATTGCATCCTGCCGCTGCTTCCCGCCTTCACCGAGGCCTATCCCGGCATCCGGCTGGACCTGACGCTGACCGACGAGGTGGTGGACCTGTATGCCGCCCGTGCCGATATCGCTTTCCGCACGGGAAAGCTGCACGATTCGGCGCTGCTGGCGGTTCGCCTGGGCGATGTGCGCCGCCGGATCGTGGCCTCGCCCGATTATCTCGCCCGCAAGGGCATCCCCCAAAGCGTCGCCGACCTGGAAAACCACGATTGCCTGGGTTTCAACTTCCGCAGGGCCGCCGCCGTCTGGCCGTTGAAGAGCGGCGGGCGTCTGGTGGACCGCGAGGTCCGGGGCCGGATCGAAGCCAATAACGGCGAGACCGTCCGCCATCTCGCCGTGCTGGGCCTGGGGCTGGCGCGGCTGGCGGAATTCCATGTGAGGGCCGACCTGGCGGCAGGCCGCCTGGTCACGGTGCTGGACGATTCCATGGCCGACAGCGAGGAAATCCACGCCATCTATATCGGACGCGAGCGCGCCCCCCGCCGGGTGCAGGCCTTCCTCGATTTCATGACGCCACGCTTGCGCGCCTTGCTGCAATAGCTCCTTCCCCGCTTCTGCCGGTTCATTTCGCCTTCGCGCGGCGGGACCATCGAAAGGTCTAGCGCTGTATTCGAATGGATATTGCGACGCTATGTCCAGTCTGATATAGCGGTTCTGTCAAGGAAGAGGCGAACGCCCTTGGTATGATCCGGACAGGGGAGGATTCGCGACCGGGCCGTGTCGGTTCTGTCGGGAACCCGACAGAGGGAAAAGGCCCTGGTCCTCGACAAGATCCTGTCGAGTCAAAGGCTTACGATGTTGGCATAGGGGTTGCTTTGCAACCGGCTGCGTTTTGCGCGCAGCGTTATGTAGGTCCTGTATATAGCGTGGAGGATGTATGGCCCGGCCCAGTCTCGATCCGGTTTTTTCACTGCGTGACGGGGGAGTGACCCGTGTCGGTGCCGATCGCATCCGCCTGCTGGAGGCGATCCGGGATCACGGCTCCATCTCGGCGGCTGGTCGGGCCGTGGGCATCACCTACAAGGCGGCATGGGATGCCGTAGCCGCCGTCAATAACTTGTTCGACCGGCCGCTGGTGGTCGGCAGTCCCGGCGGCCGGAATGGCGGCGGTGCCGTGGTCACGCCCGAGGGGGAACAGGTGATTGCCGCCTTCCGTTATGTGCAGGAGGAAATGGCCCGGTTCCTGGCCGGGTTGGAGCGTCGCCTGGAAAATCCCGACCTGCCGTCTCTCAATACCATCCTATGGGGGTTCCTGATGAAGACCAGTGCCCGTAACGTCCTGCGAGGCGTCGTCGACAAGATCGTTGAAGGTGCCGTCAATGCCGAAGTCCTGCTGACCCTGCCCGGCGAAACGACCTTGTCGGTCATCATCACCCGGGAAAGTGTCAAGGACCTCGAATTGGTGCCCGGCAAGGAAGCCCTGGCGCTGATCAAGTCCAGCTTCGTCATCCTGGCGCGCGAGGACGAGGTCGGCCGAACCTCGGCCCGCAACCGCCTGTGCGGCACCGTGACACGGCGCGAGGATGGGGCCGTCAACAGCGAGTTCACCCTCGATATCGGCGGCGGCAAAACCATCTCGGCCATCGTCACCAAGGAAAGCGCCATGGAACTCGGCCTCGAACAGGGGGACCGGGCCTGCGCCCTGATCAAGGCCTCGCATATCATTCTGGCCGTGGAATAAGGGGAAAGACGATGAAGACGACCAAGGCGCTTCTTGCCCTTGTTTTCCTGGCCGCCGCCCCGGCAGCCCAGGCCGGTGAAACCCTGGTTGCCGTGGCGGCCAATTTCACCGCCGCCGCCAGCGAGATCGGCGAGCGTTTCCAAGCCGAGACCGGCCATAGCGCCAAATTCAGCTTCGGGGCGACCGGACAATTCTATACCCAGATCACGCAAGGGGCGCCTTTCGAGGTCTTCCTCGCCGCCGATGACGAACGTCCCAGCCTGGCCGAGGCGGAAGGCTATGGCGTTCCCGGCAGCGTCTTCACCTATGCCATCGGCAAGCTGGTCCTGTGGAGCGCCGATCCCTCCCTGATCGACGGGGAGGGCAAGGTGCTGGAACGGGACGACATCGCCCGGGTGGCCATCGCCAATCCCGTCACCGCGCCCTATGGCGCCGCTGCCGTCGAGGCGATGAAGAATATGGGGCTCTACGAGAAACTGGACTCCAGGATCGTGCAGGGCAGCAACATCACCCAGGCCCATCAATTCATCGCCACCGGTAATGCCCCTGTGGGCTTCGTCGCCCTGGCCCAGATCGCGCTCGAGGACAAGGGATCGAAATGGCTGGTGCCGGAAGACCTCTACACGCCGATCCGCCAGGATGCCGTCCTGCTGAAGAAAGGCGAGGACAACAAGGCGGCCAGGGCCTTCCTCGACTTCCTGAAAAGCCCAGCGGCCCTGGAGATCATCCGGAAATACGGCTACGGCACCGAGTGAGGGGAAAAGGGAAGACGGGGCGAATGACGACCAGGGGGCTGACATGGGCGAGATCGTCTGGCTGACTCTCAAGCTGGCGACCATCAGTACGCTGGTGCTGCTGGTCGTGGGGACGCCGCTGGCCTGGTGGCTGGCCCGCACCAAGGCATGGTGGAAGGAGATCGTCGCGGCCATCGTCGCCCTGCCGATCGTGCTGCCGCCGACGGTGCTGGGCTTCTACCTGCTGGTGGTGATGAGCCCCGACAGCCTGCTCTCCACCCTTCTCGGCGGACGCGGCCTGGCCTTCAGCTTCGAGGGGCTGGTGATCGGCTCGGTGATCTATTCCTTGCCCTTCGTCGTCCAGCCCATCCGCAACGCCTTCGAGGCCTTCGGCGAGCGGCCCCTGGAAGTGGCCGCGACCCTGCGGGCCTCGCCGCTCGATACCTTCTTCACCGTCGCCGTTCCCCTGGCCAGTCCCGGTTTCCTGACCGGCGCGGTACTGGGCTTCGCCCATACCATCGGCGAGTTCGGCGTCGTCCTGATGATCGGCGGCAGCATTCCCGGGGAAACCAAGGTCCTGTCGATCGCCATCTTCGACTATGTGGAATCGCTGCAATGGGACAAGGCGCATCTTTTGTCGGCGGGAATGCTGGTCTTCTCCTTCGCCGTGATCCTGCTGATGATGCTGGCGGAAAAAGGCTTGGCGCGGCGGCGTGCCGGATGGGGGCGGGCATGAGCGTCATCGATGCCCGCTTCGCCGGAGGGCAGGGCGGCTTTACCCTGGACACCGCCTTCAACGTCCCGGCCAAGGGCGTGACCGCCCTGTTCGGTCCGTCGGGATGCGGCAAGACTACGGTGCTGCGCTGCATCGCCGGTCTCAACCGCATGAAGGAAGGCTTCCTGTCCGTCGAGGGGGAAGTCTGGCAGCAGGGGCGCCGCTTCATCCCTCCGCATAAACGGCCCATCGGCTATGTGTTCCAGGAAGCCAGCCTTTTCCCGCATCTTTCCGTGACCGGCAATCTGCGGTTCGGCCTGCACCGCACGAAGAACGAGACGCCGCGCATCCTCTTCGATGACGTCGTCGCCTTGCTGGGCCTGTCCCGGCTTCTCGACAGGCCCGCTTCCGTCCTGTCCGGCGGCGAGCGCCAGCGCGTGGCCATCGGCCGGGCCCTGCTGTCCCAGCCGCGCCTGCTGCTGATGGACGAGCCCCTCTCGGCGCTGGACCGTTTCAGCAAGGACGACATCCTGCCCTATCTGGAGCGGCTGCATTCCTCGTTGTCCATTCCCGTCCTCTATGTCAGCCACGACATCTCCGAGGTCGAGCGGCTGGCCGATCATCTGGTGCTGATGGAGAGCGGCAGGGTCAAGGCGGCGGGGCCGCTGGAAGACCTGCTGGCCGATCCGGCCTTGCCCCTGGCCGGGATGCCCGAAGCCGCCGTGGCCCTGAATGCCCGGATGGAGGGCTATGACCCCGCCTGGGGGCTCTCCACCCTGGCCGTCCATGGCGCCACGCTGCTCGTCCCCGCCAATCTGGGCCCGGTGGGCAGCGCGCACCGGCTGCGCATTCTTTCTTCCGATGTCAGTCTCAGCCGTTCGGCCCCGCAAGGCTCGACCATCATCAACAGCCTTGCCGTCCGCATCCTTTCGGCCGAGCCCTTGGGAGAGCACCAGATGAATGTCCTGGTCCGCCTCGGTCCCGACGGGGCGGGGGCGCGGCTGCTCGCCCGGATCACTCGAAAGTCCTGGATGGATCTGGCCTTCCAGCCCGGCGAGACGGTCTATGCCCAGATCAAGGGCGTGGCCCTGGTCGACCGTTCCTTGTAGGCCGGGTCCGGCTGTCCCCCTCCTTCCTACGGGCCTTGTCGTCCTCACTCCATTCGTGCGCATATTTATGCATAGATATGCATATTTTCCCTATAATGGTTTTCATGCACATTTACACGCAAATGTAACGGCGATAAGGTGAGGGCAGAGACGTTTTGTTCGCGCTCTCGAAAAGCGATTGGGAGGGAAACGTGACAATCACCAGGCGTGAGTTCTTCCGGCTGAGCGGCAGCGCCGTCGCCGGAACGACCGCCAGCCTTCTAGGATTCGGAACTCTCGAGGCGGTTGCCGCCGAGGTTCGGCCCTACAAGCTGGCGCGAACCACCGAAACCCGAAACACCTGTCCGTATTGTTCGGTCAGCTGCGGGGTCATCATCCACACGACCGGCGACGGGGCGAAGAATACCAAGGCCGAGATCGTGCATGTCGAGGGGGATCCGGACCATCCGGTGAATCGCGGCTCGCTGTGCCCGAAGGGTGCGGCCTTGCTCGATTTCATCCATTCCGAGACACGGGTGAAGGAACCCATGTACCGCGCCCCCGGCGAGGCAGGCTTCAAGCCGGTCAGCTGGGACTTCGTCATGGACCGCATCACGCGCCTGATGAAGGAAGACCGCGACGCCAATTTCCAGGCCGTCACCGAGGACGGCAAGACGCTGAATGCCTGGGCGACCACCGGCTTCCTGGCCGGTTGCGCGACGACCAACGAAACGGGATGGCTGACCTACAAGGCCGTCCGCTCTTTGGGGATGGTCGCCCTCGATAACCAGGCCCGTATCTGACACGCCCCCACGGTGGCCAGTTTGGCTCCAAGTTTTGGGCGTGGTGCGATGACCAACGGGTGGAACGACATCAAGAATGCCGATGTCGTGCTGGTTATGGGCGGCAATGCCGCCGAGGCGCATACCTGCGGCTTCAAATGGGTGACCGAGGCCAAGGCCAATAACGGCGCCAAGCTGATCGTGGTGGACCCCCGGTTCACGCGCACGGCTGCCGTGTCCGACCTCTACATGCCCTTGCGGCCGGGTTCCGATATCGCCTTCCTGGGCGGTGTCATCAATTACCTGTTGTCCAACGACAAGATCTTCCACGACTACGTCAAGGCCTATACCAATGCGGCCTACGTGGTGCGGGCGGATTTCGGCTTCCAGGACGGCCTGTTCACCGGCTATGACGCCGAGAAGCGGGATTACGACCGTTCGAGCTGGGAGTACGAGTTCGATTCGGAAGGGAATGTGCGGGTCGATCCCAGCTTGCGGCATCCGCGCTGTGTCTTCAACCTGCTCAAGGCCCATTATGCCCGCTACACGCCCGAGATGGTGGAGCGGACCTGCGGCACGCCTCAGCACCTGTTCCAGCAGGCCTGCGAACTGATCGCCAGCACGGCCTCCAGTTCCCGCAGCCTGACCGCGCTTTACGCGCTGGGATGGACGCAGCATTCCAAGGGCTCGCAGAATATCCGCAACATCGCCATCATCCAGCTGTTGCTGGGCAATGTCGGCGTGCCCGGCGGCGGCATCAATGCCCTGCGCGGCCATTCCAACGTCCAGGGGATCACCGATTTCGGCCTGTTCTCGAATTCGGTGCCCGGCTACATGGCGATGCCGAAGACGTCGGAACCGACGTTGGAGGATTATCTGAAGACCCGGGCCTTCAAGGAGATGCTCCCGGACCAGATGTCCTACTGGCAGAATTACGGGAAGTTCTATGTCAGCTTCCTGAAGGCCATGTATGGCAGGAACGCGACGCCCGAGAACCAGTTCGGCTATGACTGGATGCCGAAGGTGGACGTCAACCTCGACACGCTGCGACAGTTCGAGATGATGTTCCAGGGCAAGATGAACGGCTTCATCTGCCAGGGCTTCAATCCGCTGCTGAGCGTGCCCAACCGCAAGAAGCTCATCAACGGCCTGTCCAAGCTGAAATTCCTGGTGGTGATGGACCCGCTCCACACCGAGACGGCCCATTTCTTCGAGAATCATGGCGATATCAACGATGCCGATCCCTCGGAGATCGCTACCGAGGTCTTCCTGCTGCCGACCAACTGCTTCGCCGAGGAAGAGGGGACCTTCACCAATTCCAGCCGCGTCATCCAGTGGCACTGGAAGGCGGCGGAACCGCCGGGCCAGGCACGGACCGACATCCAGATCATGGCGGACCTGTTCCTGCGCCTGAAGGACCTCTACGCCAAGGAAGGCGGGGCGTTCCCGGACCCGATCATGAATCTGTCCTGGGACTACCGCAATCCGGCCCGGCCGTCGCCGGACGAGCTGCTGCGGGAAATCAACGGCAAGGCGCTGGTCGACCTGACCGATCCGAACGATCCCACCAAGCCGCCGGTCAAGAAGGCGGGCGAATTGCTCGACCTGTTCGGCCAGCTGCGGGACGACGGCAGCACGGCCTCGGCCAACTGGATCTATTCGGGCTGCTACAGCGAACGCGGCAACCTGACCATGCGCCGGGATCCCTCGGACCCCAGCGGCATGGGCATCCATCCCAATTGGGGCTATGCCTGGCCGGCCAACCGCCGCATCCTCTACAACCGCGCCTCGGCCGATCCGCAGGGCAGGCCCTGGAGCAACAGGAAGAAGGTCATCGAGTGGAACGGCAGCCAGTGGGTCGGCATCGACGTTCCTGACTTCGGCGCAACCATCGACCCGACCACCCGGGCGACCGGGCCCTTCATCATGAATCCCGAGGGAACGGCGCGCCTGTTCACGCGGGGCATGATGCGCGAGGGGCCGTTCCCCGAGCATTACGAACCCTTCGAATCCCCCGTGGCCAATCCGTTCGGACCGGTGCAGTCCAATCCGGTGGCGCGGGTGTTCAACGGGGACATGGAAGTGTTCGGCACGTCCGAGGACTATCCCTATGTCGCCACGACCTATCGGCTGGTCGAGCATTTCCACTACTGGACCAAGCATGCGCGGATGAATGCCATCCTGCAGCCGGAACTGTTCGTGGAAATCTCGGAACAGCTGGCCAGGGAGAAGGGGATCGCGGCCGGTGACTGGGTGGAGGTCTCCTCCAACCGTGCCCGGATTCAGGCCAAGGCGGTGGTGACCAAGCGCATCCGTCCGCTCATCTGCGACGGCAAGCCGGTGCATGTGGTCGGCATTCCCATCCACTGGGGCTTCATCGGGGCCACCAAGAAGGGATTCGGCGCCAACCAGCTCACCCCCTATGTCGGCGATGCCAACACCGAAACGCCCGAATACAAGGCGTTCCTGGTGAACATCAAGCGCATCAACCCGATGGTCTAGGGAGGAACGGAACATGGTGACCACACAATCCCTGACCATCCGCAACCGTTCCGCCAGCACGGAGACGCCGCCCAGCATCCGCAAGGATCTGGAGGTCGCCAAGCTGCTCGATGTGTCCAAATGCATCGGCTGCAAGGCCTGTCAGTCCGCCTGCATGGCCTGGAACGACCTGCGGCCCGAGGTAAGCGTCAATACCGGCGTTTACGACAACCCCAACGACCTTGGTCCGGCGGCCTGGACCGTCATGCGCTTCTCCGAGCATGAGGAAAACGACCGCCTGGAATGGCTGATCCGCAAGGACGGCTGTATGCACTGCACGGATCCGGGCTGCCTCAAGGCCTGCCCGTCGCCGGGCGCCATCGTGCAATACGCCAATGGCATCGTTGATTTCGTGGCGGACAAGTGCATCGGCTGCGGCTATTGCGTGAAGGGCTGTCCCTTCGACGTGCCGCGCATCTCCAAGGTCGATAACCGGGCCTATAAGTGCAGCCTGTGCTCGGACCGGGTGGCGGTCGGCCAAAGCCCGGCCTGCGCCAAGTCCTGCCCGACCGGCGCCATCGTCTTCGGCTCGAAGGAAAGCATGATCGAACATGCCAAGGGCCGGATCGAGGACCTGAAGTCGCGCGGCTACCAGAATGCGGGGCTGTACGACCCGGAAGGCGTCGGCGGCACGCATGTCATGTACGTGCTTCAGCATGCCGACCGTCCCGAGCTCTATGCCGACCTGCCCAAGGACCCGAAGATCAGTCCGCTGGTGTCGCTGTGGAAGGGGGCGCTGAAGCCGCTTTCCATGGTCGGCATGGGCATGGCCGTGCTGGCCGGTATCTTCCACTTCGTCAGCCGCGGGCCGAATGAGGTGACCGAGGAAGACGAGGAAAACGCCCGCAACCTTCCGCGGAGGGACGCGTAATGACCAAGATCGAGAAGCTGGCGGTCGTCCGCGACACTTATGTCCGGTACAACGCGGCCGAGCGCATCAATCACTGGATAGTGGTGATCTGCTCGCTTCTGCTGATGCTGTCGGGCCTTGCCTTCTTCCATCCGTCCTTCTTCTGGCTGACCGCCCTGTTCGGCGGCGGCCAGATGGCCCGGGCGCTGCATCCCTGGATCGGTGTGGTGCTGGCGGTCGCCTTCACCTTCATGGGCGTGCGTTTCTTCCGCCAGAATATCTGGACCAAGGAAGACACGCGCTGGATGAAGCATATCGGGGACGTCATCAATCACAACGAAGACAAGATCCCCGAGGCAGGGCGTTTCAACGCGGCGCAGAAGATCGTCTTCTACGTCATGTTCTGGTCGGTCATCAGCCTGCTGCTGTCCGGCCTGGCACTGTGGCACCACTATTTCGGCGACATGGTGCCCATCGACCTGCAGCGCTTCGCCGGGCTGGTCCATGCCGTCATGGCGGCGGCGATGATCATCACCATGATCGTCCATGTCTATGCCGCCATCTGGAACTCGGGCTCGATCCGCGCCATGACGCGCGGACCGGTGACGGGCGGCTGGTTGTGGAAGCATCACCGCAAATATCTGCGTGAGGAGGTATCCGGCCGGAAATGATCGCTGGATCTGAAACGACTTTCGCCGGGGGAAGCTCGACGCCGCCTCCCCCGGCGGTCACCCTTCCTGATGCATCCTCCTTGTTCGACCGCCGTGCGAAGCGCCTTGCCGCCTGGGCGGACGGTCATCCCATGGCGGAGTATCTGACCTTTTTGTCCCACCTTGCCGCCGCCCAGCACCGGGCGGCGGTTTCGGGGGAAACACCGGTCCTGGCCGACGCCCGGGCCCTGTCCCAGGCCCGGGCGGGCGGCATGCCGCTGCTGCCGCGCCAGGTTTCGGGGCTGGACGGGCAATGGCGGAAGGTACTCGCCGACATCCTGCGGGAGATGGCGGCCCTCTCCTTGCCGCCCGAAGCCCGGCAGGTGGTGGAACGGCTGTCTTCCGAGGAGCCTGCGCTCCTGGACTCCCGCGCCGCCGGTTTCCTGCTGTTCCAGAAGACGGGAAGCGATCTGGCCGCCGATCTGTTCGTCGCCTCGGCCCTGCAGGTGGTTTGGGCGAAGGCGGCGGAAGCGCTGGATCCTAGCCTGCCGCAAACCCTCGACCCGCCCGGCTTGTGCCCGGTCTGCGGCTCGCCGCCGGTGGCGGGCATCGTCATGGCCGCCGAACCGCTGGAAGGCGTGCGCTATCTCGGCTGCGGCCTGTGCGGCTGCCACTGGCATTATCCCCGCGCCACCTGTTCCTCCTGCGGGTCGGACAAGGATATCGGCTATCTGTCCCTCGAAGGGATGGTCGGTCATGCCCGGGGCGAAACCTGTGGCGAATGCCGGACCTATCTCAAGCTGTTCGATGAGGAGAAATCCACCGGCGCCGAGCCCTTCGCCGACGATCTGGCGACGCTGGGCCTGGACCTGCGGCTGGCCGAGGATGGCTGGCATCGTGCCCTTGCCAATCCCTTCCTGATGGCGGAGCCGGGGTGAAGCAGCTTCCTGCCGTCCATGCGGTGCTGGGGGACGATCGGGTCGCCCGGCTCATCGCCGCCTATGGCCGCACGGAAACCGTGGCGGCGGTGCGCGAGGCCCTGGATGCCTTCCGGCGCCAGAGGCAGGGCGCGGACCTGTCGGCGACGGTGGAAGCCGCCGCCGAAGTGCTGGAGAACCGCCATCGCTCCAAGGTCCGTCGGGTGTTCAACCTGACGGGAACGGTGCTGCACACCAATCTGGGACGGGCGCCGCTGCCCGAGGAGGCGGTGGTTGCCGCGACCGCCGCCATGACGGGCGCCATCGCCCTGGAATTCGATGTCGAGCGGGGAAGCCGAGGCGACCGCGACGATCTGGTCGAGGAATGGCTGTGCCGCTTGACCGGGGCGGAAGCCGCGACCGTGGTCAACAACAATGCCGCCGCCGTCCTGCTGATGCTCAACACTCTGGCGGTCGGGCGGGAGGTCGTGGTCTCGCGCGGGGAATTGGTCGAGATCGGCGGCGCCTTCCGCATCCCCGAGGTGATGACGCGCGCGCAATGCCGTCTGCATGAAGTCGGCACCACCAACCGCACCCATCTTCGCGACTTCGAGGCGGCCATCGGCCCCGAGGTGGCGGCGCTGATGAAGGTGCATACCAGCAATTATACCATCGTCGGCTTCACCGCCCAGCCTGCCGAGGCGGATCTCGCCGCGCTCGCCCATCGCCACGGCCTACCATTCCTGATCGATCTGGGCGCGGGGTCCCTGGTCGACATGGAGCGCTGGGGCCTGCCCCATGAACCGACGCCGCGCGAGGCCGTGGCGGCGGGCGCCGATCTGGTCAGTTTCAGCGGCGACAAGCTGCTGGGCGGCCCGCAGGCCGGGATCATCGTCGGGCGCAAGGATCTGGTCGCGCAGGTCAAGTGCAACCCGCTGAAACGCGCCTTGCGCATGGACAAGGTCAGGCTGGCGGCGCTGGAAGCGGTGCTGCGGCTCTATGCCGATCCGGACCGGCTGGCCGAGCGGCTGCCCACCCTGCGCCTGCTGACCCGCCCGGCTGACGAGATCGCCGCCCAGGGGCAGCGCCTGCTGGGGGCGGTGCAGGCGGCTTTGGGAACGCGCGCCGCCGTCAGCCTGGAGGAATGCCGCAGCCAGATCGGCAGCGGCGCCTTGCCCGTGGACCTGCTGCCAAGCTGGGCCATCGTGCTGCGCCTGCCCGAGGGAGGAACGGGGCGAGGACGGCGTCTCGAAGACTTGGCCGCCGCGCTGCGCTCCCTGCCCGAACCGGTCATCGGCCGGATCGCCAATGATGCGTTGTGGCTGGACCTGCGCTGCCTCGACGACGAGGCGGGCTTTCTTGCCCAATTGGGCCGGCTGGCATGATCATTTGTACGGCCGGGCATATCGATCATGGCAAGACGGCGCTGGTGCGATCTCTCACCGGCGTCGATGCCGACCGCCTTGCCGAGGAGAAGGCCCGCGGCATCACCATCGACCTCGGCTTCGCCTATCTGCCCTTGCCGGATGGCAATGTGCTGGGCTTCGTCGATGTGCCGGGCCACGAGAAATTCGTTCACAACATGCTGGCCGGGGTTTCGGGCCTCGATTTCGCCTTGCTGGTGGTTGCCGCCGATGACGGAGTGATGCCCCAGACGGTGGAGCATCTGCATATCCTCGACCTGCTGGGCCTGTCGCAAGGGATGGTGGCCCTGACCAAGGCCGATTTGGTGGAGGAGGAGCGCCTGGCGGCGGTGACGGCCGACATCCGCGCCCTGCTGTCCGGCACCGGCCTGGCCGACGCGCCGATCATTCTGACCTCGGTCCTGGACGGCCGGGGCGTGGAGGTCATCTCTTCCTGCCTGTCCGAAAAGGCCGCCATCACGCGCCGCAAGGCCGAAGGCGGGTTCCGGCTGGCGGTGGACCGAGCCTTCACCCTGGCCGGTGCGGGCGTGGTGGTGACCGGCACGGCCTTCAGTGGCCATGTCTCGGTCGGCGACCGGCTGTTGCTGACGCCGTCGGGCCGCGAGGTGCGCGTGCGTTCGCTGCATGCCCAGAACCGCCAGACGGACAGGGGATCGGCGGGGCAGCGCCTGGCGCTCAACCTGGTTTCCCCGCGCTTGGGCAAGGATGACATCGCGCGCGGCGAATGGGTGGTCGATCCGGCCCTGCATTTCCCCGTGGACCGCATCGACGCCACCTTCCGTCTGCTGAAGGCGGAAAAGCGCCCGCTGGCCCATTGGACGCCGGTGCATCTTCATCTCGGCGCCGTCCACATGCCCGGACGAATCGCACTGCTTTCCGGCGACAGCCTTGCCCCTGGGGAGGAGGGCCTGGTGCAGTTGGTCCTGGAGCGTCCCATTGGGGCCCTGGCCGGAGACCGCTTCATCCTGCGCGACCAATCGGCGCGGCGGACGATCGGTGGCGGGCGGGTCATCGACCTGTTCCCGCCCAATCGCGGCCGCCGCCTGCCGGGCCGTTTGGCGGTGCTGGAAACGCAATCCTGCTGCGATCCGGCGGTCATCCTGCCCCGTTTGCTGAACCAGCCGCCGGGCTGGGTGGAAATGGACCGGTTCCGCCTGCAATGGAACAGCCCCGGGATCGAGACGCCCGGCATGGTCTCTTCCGGCGGCTTTGCCTTCTCGCCCGAGACATGGCGGGCCTTGCGCGAGAAGGTGCTGGCGGCCCTGGCGGCGCATCACGAGGCCAATCCCGACCAGCCGGGCCTGCAAGGCCCCCGGCTGAAATCCGCCGTGGACCCCAAGATGCCGCAAGCGCTGTTTACTTGCGTCATCGAGGCGGCGCTGTCCGACCGGGCGGTGGAGATGGACGGCCCCTGGTATCGCCTTCCCGGCCACGAGGTGCGATTGTCGCCGGGCGACGAGTTGCTGTGGGAAGAGGCCGAGCCCTTGCTGGCGGCCCAGCGTTTCCGTCCGCCCCGTGTGCGGGACCTGGCGGGAGCGCTCGATGTAAGCGAAGCCGAGATGCGGGGGCTGATGAAGCGGCTGGCCCGCATGGGCCGGGTGGTGCTGGTCGCGCAGGACCATTATTTCCTGCGCCCCACCATGGCCGAAATGGCCGCGATTCTCGTGGATTGCGCACAAGAATCCAGCGACGGCTGGTTTACCGCTGCGGCTTTCCGCAATCGCTTGAGTAATGGAAGAAAGGTTGCTATTCAACTGTTGGAGTATTTCGACCGCGTCGGATTGACCATCCGGAAAGGCGATTTGCGCAAGGTGCGCGAAGACCGCCTGACGCTGTTCGGAACACCTGTTGGAAGGGAAGCGTCCCTGGTGGGGCGGACGGACTTCAACTCCGGAAACGGTCGGTCGCCGGCTGTTGGTGGGTTCGACTCCCACTCCCTTCCGCCAATTTCAGACGGGCTGCGATGAAGCCGCTGCGGGTCATCGACACCGGTCTGCGCAGCGCACGCGCCAATATGGCCTTCGGCGCCGCCCTGATGGCGGGACGACGGGCGGGAACCACGCCCGATACCCTGCGCTTCTTCCGCTTTCCGCCGTCCGTGCTGATCGGGCGTCACCAATCCCTGGTGGACGAGGTCGATTTGCGCCGCACCGATGGTGTCGAGATCGCCCGGCGCCTGACCGGGGGCGGGGCGGTCTATCTCGACGAACGGCAGATCTGTTGGGAACTGGTCTGCGCCCCCTTTCCCGATGCGACGGCGCGTATCTGCACCGCCGTCGCGGGCGGCCTGGCGCGGCTGGGGGTCGAGGCCTGTTTCCGTCCGGGCAATGACATCGAGTCTGCAGGCCGCAAGATCTGCGGCACAGCGGGTTGCCTGGAAGGAGAGGTGCAGCTTCTGCATGGCACGATGCTGCTGGATGCCGATATCGGGCGCATGGCCCAGATCCTGACCCCGGCCGCGGACAAGCTGGCCCGGCATCAGGCCGCAGGCATCGCCGACCGTGTGACCAGCCTGCGTGACCTGCTGGGCGAGGTTCCGTCCTTCGATGCGGTCAAGGAAGCCGTCACCGCCGGTATCGCCGGCCTGGGTTTCCTGCCCTGTGCGGGGGAACCCTCCCTGGCCGAGGAGGAAGCCGCCCTGCGGGTGCTGGACGGCCCGCTGGGCAGCGATGACTTCCTGTGGCATGGAGATGCGGATGCCGACTAAGCTGGTGGTGATGCTCGCCAATACCGATCCGGAGCGTCCGGTCGAGGTGGGGGCGCCGCTCTTCCAGGCCGCCGTCGCCGCCTCGATGGATTGCGAGGTCGATGTGGTGCTGACCGGCGCTCCGGGAATCCTGATGAAGAAGGGCGTGGCCGAGGCGATGGTGCTGAAGCCCAATTCCGGCAAGACGGCCTATGACTTCATCAAGATGGCGAAGAAGGCGGGCGCCCGTTTCCTGCTTTGCGCCGCCACCGCCGATCTGCACGGATTGAGCGAGGAAGACCTGATTCCGGAATGTGACGGCTTGGCGGCGGTCACCGAATATGTTGCCGAGATGATGGACGACGATTGCCGGGTGCTGACGTTCTGATGATGGGGACCTTCGATTTTCCCGACGACCGCTTCTATGATGCCACCCGCCATATGTGGTTCCGGGAAGAGGAACCGGGCTGTTTCCGGGTGGGGATCACGGGGCAGGGGGCGAAGACGGTGGGCGAGCTGGTAGCCTTCATGCCCAAGCGGATCGGCGGACGTGTCGCGGCCGGGCGTTCCATCGCCACCGTGGAAAGCGGCAAATGGGTGGGGGCGGTGCGGCTACCCTTCGCAGGCGAGGTGATCGATGCCAACGAGGCCCCCATCGACCGCCCGTTCCTGATCAACGAAGATCCTTTCGGTGCCGGCTGGATGGTGCTGGTCCGGGCCGACGAACCCGATGCCGTGCGGGAGCTGCTGGCTTCGGGCCGCGCCTCTTGCGAGGGACGCTGAGGCGCTGGAACGGAGACATGTTTTTGGGCTCCGCCCTATCCTTCGAGACGCCGCCGAGGCGGCTCCTCAGGATGAGGACATTTCTTTATTTTTATCAATAAGATAAGCCTCATGTTGAGGAGGCCCGAAGGGCCGTCTCGAAGCATGGAACAGCCAAGGGCCGAAGCCCTTGGCGGGTGCAGGGCAGGGCCCTGCTATGGCAGCAGTTGCACTTGCGGTTCTCCCTCGGCCAGATGGCCGATCACCGCCGCTTCGGCAAAGCCGTGACGGCGGAATGTCTCCAGCACCGCCGGAACGGCATCCTGGGCGCAGGAAACGAGCAGGCCGCCGCTGGTCTGCGGATCGGTCAGCAGGTTCCTTTGCCAATCGGCGATGCCGTCATGACCTTTCACCGAAGCGCCGTAGCTGGCCCAGTTGCGGCCCGACGCGCCGGTGACGATGCCGTCGCGCGCCAGGGACTGGGCCTCGGGGATCACCGGCACCTCCGAAACGCGCAGATGGGCGGTCAGGCCGCTGCCCCGGCAGATTTCCAGGGCATGCCCCAGTAGGGCGAAGCCGGTGACGTCGGTGATGGCGTGGACCCCTTCGAGGGCCGCCAGATCGGGACCCGGCGTGTTGAGCCGGGTGGTGATCTCGATCATGGTGTCATAGCCCTGCGGGGACAGCATTCCCTTCTTCAGGGCCGCCGACAGGATGCCCACGCCCAGGGGCTTGCCCAGCACCAGGGCGTCCCCGGCGCGGCCCCCGTCATTGCGCTTGATGCGGGCGGTTTCGACCAGTCCCAGGGCCACCAGGCCATAGATGGGTTCCACCGAATCGATGGAATGACCCCCGGCCAACGGGATGCCGGCCGCTTGGCAGACACTCAATCCCCCGCGCACGATGTCGCCGATCACGGCAGGCGGCAGCTTGTCCACCGGCATGGCCAGGATGGCCAGGGCCAGGATCGGCTTGCCCCCCATGGCATAGACATCCGAGATCGCATTGGTCGCGGCGATGCGGCCGAAATCGAAGCCGTCATCGACGATCGGCATGAAGAAATCGGTGGTGGCGACCACCGCCATGCCGCCGCCGACATCATAGACGGCGGCATCGTCCCCGTTTTCCAGTCCGACCAGCAGGCCGGGATAGGGCAGGGCATTCTTCGGTACCTCGGCCAGGATGCGTTCCAGCACCGCCGGGGCGATCTTGCAGCCGCAGCCTCCGCCATGGGAGAAACCGGTCAGTCTGACTTTTTCCGACATTTCTGCTGCCTTTCGTTCTTATGCGAACATGTCTTCATACATGGCGCTGGCCCATTCGAAATCCGCCTCGACCAGAGTGGCGTCGCGGTCGTGGATCTCGTGGGTCTGCTGTTCGATAGTGTCGAAGACATCCAGGCTGTAGGCGAATTGCACCGAAATGGCTTCGCGGGGCGACCCGTTGACCATCATGAAGCAGAGATTGTCGGGCAGCAGCTTCTCCAAAGGCTTGTCGGCCATCCGGCGGGCGATATGGGCGGTCGCCATCCGGGCATGCCGGTTGGCGACATGGCCGCTCTTCGGATAGAAGCCGAAGAAATCCGACACCCGCCCCACCGAATCGCCGATGATGAAGACGTTCGGATCGTCCTTCGCATGCAGGTAAAGCGGATCGTGGTCGGCCCAGCCGGTGCTTTCGCCGTCCTTGTTCCTGCCGATGAGGCCGGCCATGTCGACCATTTCGCCCGCCCGATGCGGCGCCATCAGGATGGCGTCGTCGAAGCGGAATTGCCCGGCTGCCGTCGTCACCGTCTTGGTGTAGGGATCGACGCCCGTGGTCCTGGCATTGGGCACATAGACGATCTGGTCCTTGTACAATTCCTCGAAGGCCCGGCGATAGCCTTCGCCGATGGGGGCGGGTGCCGGTTTCGGGTCGAGAATGAAGACCTTGCCCTTGATGTTGTTCGTCTTGATGTGCCAGGCGATCAGGCAGGCCCGCTCGTAGGGCGAGGGCGGACAGCGATGCGGCGGGGGCGGCAGGGTCATGACGAAGTCCCCGCCTTCGAAGGACTGCACCTTGTTCTTGATCGTTAGATGCTCGGCGCTGGCGATATAGGCGGCGGGGAAATGGGTGCGGGTGTAATGCGCCGCCGCGCGGTCGTCGCCGAACCAGGCGCCGTAATCATAACCGATGCCCGCGGCCAGGATCAGGTAATCGTACTGGATCGGGCCTTGGGCGGTGATGACGGTCTTGCGGTCGCGCTCGATGGCGGCGACTTCGGTCTGGATGAAGGTGTAGCCGTATTTCCGGGCCGGGGCGAGATAGTCATGCATCAAGTATTTGGCATCGACGATGTTGACCAGCCACTTGTTGCTCATCGGGCAGGAAAAGAAATTGGCATTCCGTTCAAGCAGCACGACTTCCGAGTCGGGGGCGGCCAAGCGCATGTATTTGGCGGCGGTGACACCGCCCCAGCCGCCGCCGCAGATGACCACGCGCTTGCCTTTCGGCGGAGGCAGCAGCGGCGAGGGAGAACGGGCGAGCAGCGGGGACGGCAACAAGCCTGCGGCAGCCAAGCCGGCGCCGCCGGCAAGGAAGTGACGTCTGGACAGAATCATGGATACCCTCCGGCGGGAGTGGACGTTTCAGATGCGCGGGGAGGGAGAAGGCGACCCGATGAAAAGCGGTCTGGACCAGACACAAAGGGCCTTGCTCTGATGTGGGATTATCAGCAGAAGAGGAGAGGTGTCAAGTCGTTCCGATCGGGATGGTTTTATTAGGTAAATACAATTTATTCTGCTGCAATGCAGCGCAGACATTTGTTCTCAGGCGCCGTGGCAGAATTTGTATTTTTTCCCCGAACCACAGTGGCAAGGGTCGTTCCGTCCGATCTTCAGGCCATTCTTCGCTGGCAGATGGGATGATGCCAGGGACAGGTAACTTGAAGCCGGAATTCCCTTCTTCCCGTTCCGGGCGCGATCGTGGCGGGACTGGCGGGCGGCGAATTCCTTTTCCCGCTGGGCGCGGCTGGGATAAGGCTGGCCGTTCTCGTCGAACAGGAAGGCGGCGAACAGCGCGGATTGCCATTGCTTCTTTTCGAGCTTCCGGGACCGCAGGAGCTGGCGCAGGCCGGCGGCGATCTCCGGCCCGTCCTGGCGGCAGGCTTCGGCCAGGTCGCCATCCTCGTCCTGCAAGGCCGTCTCGAAGCATTGCTGGAGAAGATAGGCCGCGTTGATCACCTCCTCGGTCGAGCCTTTGGCCTTGTAGAGCAGGGCCAGTCCCAGCCGGGCGCGGTTGCAGTGGCGGAGGGCCTGAAGGAAAAGGGCTTCGGCATTCTCGAGGCTTTTTCCGGGGACATGCCAGAAGGCGATCTCGTTCGCCAGATCCAGCATGGCTTCGGGATGCCCTTGCTCCGCCGCCCGGGTCAGGTAATCCAGGGCCGCGTCCTCGTTCCGCTCGGTTCCCTCGCCCCGCTGATACAGGATGGCGAGGTTGAACTGGGCATTGGGGAAACCGGCATCGGCGGCGCGCTTGGTATGGGCGAAAGCGGCGCGGGGATCGACCGGGCCGCCCCATCCCCGGTGGCACATGACGCCTAGATTGGCCAGGGCTTCGGGGTGGTCGGCCTGGGCGGCGATCTCCAGGCATTTTCGTGCCTGGGCATGGTCCTGCTTGAAGATCCCCGTGCCTTCCATCATGCAGCGCCCGACAAAGGCATTGGCATTGATGTCGCCATTCCGGCTTGCCCGTTCGATCCAGCCTTCGCCTTCGGCCCGCCTTTTCTCTCCTTCAAGCCCTTGGGCCAGGGCCAGGCCATATTCGTACATGGACGGTGCGTGACCGGCCTCGGCCGCCAGCCGGAAGCAGAGCAGCGACTGGTCGACATGCTTCCGGGCCTCGCGCCCGTCCTCGCGCCCGTCCTCGCGCCCGTCCTCGCGGCGTTGGCGCGCCTTTTCCGCCACCAGCTTGCCCGCCTTGTAGAGGGCGTCCGGGTCGGCGGACAGAAGCGCCTCGTAGCAGAGATGCTTGACGTCGGCGAGGCCGCTATCCGAGACGTGATAGGCAGGGATCGAGGCGCCGGGATTGCGCCGCCGGTACAGCCATTCCAGGACCGCGCGGGCATCCTCCAGGGAGTGTTCCGCGATCTCGGAAAAGGCGTGCGGGCCGGTCTTGAACTCCTCGGGATGGGCACCCTTGTTGCCGTTGCGCCGGAGAAGATGCAGCTTGTCGACGATCCGCACGGGCACCAGCCCGCTGCGGCGCAGCTCGGCGATCTTGCCGCCCAGATCCGCCGTCTGGAAGGCAATGCCGAGGGTGTCGGCCATCAAATCGCAGGTGAGGCTGCAGAGCGAACGGATCTGCACCAGGGAATGGCCGGGCAATTGCCGGCAGTAATCCTTGGCCTCCTTGTAGGAATCGCCGATCTCCGCGGACAGCAGATAGGCAAAGTCGATATCGCTTTGCGGCGCGGTGCCCATCGCAGGGGGAGGCAGGCTCTCGAAGCCTTGGTAGTCCTGGATCATCATGGCTATGCCAGTCTTGGACGGATGGCGGGGGCGGAAAGATTGGGGGCGGTGATGAAATCGACCTCGACGCCGTAGACGTTCCACAGCGAAGCCGGTGTGACGATGTCGGCAGCCGGTCCGGGGCCGGTGAGGCGGCCGTCATGGACCAGGGCCACGGAACCGTCCAGCAGGACCGCCTGATTGGGATCATGGGTGGAGAGCAGGATCGCCATGCCACCGGATGCCAGGCTGCGGATGCGCTGCAAGACGCGCAATTGGTTGCCGTAATCCAGGCTTGCCGTCGGTTCGTCGAGAACCAGCAGCCTGGGTTCCTGCGCCAGGGCACGGGCGATCAGAACCATCTGGCGCTGACCGCCGCTGATCCGGGTATAGGGCTCGTCCGCCAGATCGGCGATGCCCAGTTCCGAGAGAATCCGCCCGGCCACCGCCTGATCGTGACGCGAGGGCGAGGAGAACAGCCCCAGCCGTGCCGTGCGTCCCATCAGCACCGTGTCGAAGACGGTGAAGGGAAAATAGCCGGGGGAGGATTGGGGGACGTAGCCCGCGATCCGGGCCACCATCTTCCGGTCCATGGCGGCGATGTCCTGCCCCTCGAGCAGGACCCTGCCGCCTTGCGCCGGCAGCAGGCCCAGCAGGGTACGGAACAGGGTGCTCTTGCCGCCGCCATTGGGGCCGAGCAGGACGAGCACATCCCCCGCCGAAAGGGTCAGGCTGGCGTCCCGCCCGACGGCCTTGCCGGGATAGCCGTAATCCACTGCCCTGGCTTCGAGGATCATGCCCATATCCGCCTTGTCCTCAGCAGCAGCATGATGAAGAAGGGGGCGCCGATGAAGGCGTTCAGCACGCCGAGCGGAATTTCCACCGGTGCCAGGGTGCGGGCCAGGGTATCGACGGCGATCAGGTATCCCGCCCCCAGCATGGCCGCCGCCGGCAGCAGCCGCGCGAAATTCGGCCCGGCCACCATGCGCGCGAGATGCGGCACGACCAAGCCGATCCAGCCGACGATGCCCGCCGTCGAGACGGCGGCGGCGGTCATCAAGGTCGCGGCGACGATCAGGAGGGCGCGCAGCAGGCCGGTCCGCAGGCCCAGCGCCCGGGCTTCCTCGTCGTCGAGCGCCATCACGTTGATCCGCCAGCGCAGCAGCACCATGGGGACGAGCCCCAGCAGCACCGGCGGCAACAGGACCGGCAGGTCGCTCAGCCGGGCCGAGGCGAGGCTGCCGAGCAGCCAGAAGGTGATCGCGGGCAGCTTGTCGTAAGGATCGGCCAGATATTTGCCGAGCGAGATTCCCGCGCCCAGCAGGCTGCCGACGATGACGCCCGCCAGCACCAGGATCAGGACCGGATCATGGGCACGGCGCACGGCCATGGCGATCACGTAGACGACGGCCACGGCCACCAATCCGCCGATGAAGGCGGCAGCCTGGATTCCCACCGCCGGCAAGGACAGAAGGATGCCGATGACCGCGCCCAGCCCGGCGCCCGAGGACACGCCCAGGATGTCCGGAGAGACCAGGGGATTGCGGAACATGCTCTGATAGGCGGCTCCGGCCGAGGCCAGGGCGGCACCGACGAGTAGCGCGGCCAGCACGCGCGGCAGGCGCACTTGCAGCAGGACCGTCTCCACCAGCGGATCGACCGCCCCCGATGCGCCGGTAAGCGCCGCCAATGTGACGTGGATCAGGTCGCTGAAGCCGACGGGAATCCGGCCGATGGTCAGGGCGGCAAGAGCGACCCCCAGCAGCAGGACGGCGGGCACCAGCAGGCCGGCGAGCCAGCCGGATGAGCCGAGGCGTATGGCGGCGGCGACGCTCATGGGCGGGTGGGCCGGGCGGCGGAAAGAAGCTGGTCGAGCTGCTCTTCACTCGGTTCCTGGTGATAGAACAGCCTGTAGAAGTGCCGGGTCTCCTCCCTGAGGGGGATCTGGACGTTGTCGGGATAGAGGACCGCAAGCAGCCAGCGCAGCCCGATCAGCCGATTGACCGAGGGCGGGCGGTCGAACCAGCCGAAGGGCAGGGACGGGGCCAGATAGACCCGCCCCTCGCGCACCGCCCGCAGGTTCCGCCAGCGCGGGTCTTCCCAGACGTTGGCATGGAAGTGCGGCTCCAGCGTCAGGATCACATCCGGGTCCCATTGCCAGACCTGTTCGATCGAGACATTGCTCAATCCGCCGATTCCGGCCGCCTTGGCGACATTCTCGGCGCCGAGAATGTCGAGCATCTCGGTATTGATCGAACCGGCCAGGCCGGTTTCCAGTCCCTCCGGCCCACGGGCGTAATAGACGCGGGGACGTTTCGCCGGGGGAATGGCCGCCACCGTTTCTCGCGCCTCTTCCAATGTCGCCTCGGCATAGGCGGCCAGTCGTTCGGCCCTTTCCTCGACGCCCAGTACCTGCCCCAATTTGCGATAGGCCTCGGGAATCCTGTCGAAACTGCCGTCGAAGAGCAGATAGGGCAGCCGTGTCTGCGCCTGTATCTGGTCGGCCAGCGAGATATAGGTCGGGTTGATGGTCCCGTAGTCGAACAGCAAATCCGGGCGGACCGCGAGGATTTCTTCCAGATTGGCCGTGTCGCCCCGTCCCGTCAGCCGCCCCAGTTCGGGCAGGGCGGCATAGCGGGGCGGCATGAAGGCCGCTTCGGCGCTGCTATTGGGCCGGGGCCAGCCGAGCATCATGTCCGGGGCCAGCGTATAGAGCAGGATCGCCGCAGGCGCTCCGGCGCCGTAGGCCCGGCCGATTTCGGCGGGAACCGGGACGAGCCGTCCGGCATCGTCCTCGACCTCCCGCGCCAGGGCGGGCGGGACAAACGTCAGGCACAGCAGGAGAAGAACGCCTGTCCTGAAGATCGCAGCCCCGGTTCCGCCCACGTGACCTCCTTATCCCTGTTCCCGGACGCGGCGCCTCACGGCTTCGAGAAGCCGAAGCGTTCCAGCACGGACTGGCCGTCGGGCGACAGGATGTACTGAGCCAGCGCCTCGCCCTGGGCGCGGTCGCCGCTGTTCATCACGGTCAGGCCGTAGACGGCGCCGACGGAAAGGTCTTCCGGCACGGCGACGATCTGCAAGCCCTCGACCTCTTGGGCGGCAAGCCGGGCATTGGTGCAGTAGGTCAGGAAGATATCGGCCCGGTCCTGGTCCATGTGCCAGCCATAGACGTTGCGTCCTTCCGGCGGTTTCGTCGAATCGGGGCCGCCGGTCAGTTGCAGCGCCTTGGCCCGCAGGCTTTCGGTGCTGCCCGCTTTCAGCGCCTCGGCCTTGCCGAACAATTCCCAGGCGTAATCGCCGGCAGGATCGGCCTTGGGGGTGGAGGTGGCGACACGTACCGCCGCGTCGAGCATCCGCTCGAGCAGGGTGTCGGAGGTCAGGTCCAATCCAGGCTGGGCCAGGGCGCAGAGCTGGTTGCGGGCGAAAGGCTGAACGGGACCGGCCAAGCCGGACTCATGCAGGGCGCTAGGATGGTCCATATTGGCGGAGGCGAAGACTTCGGCGGCCTCGCCTTGCTCCAGCCGTCCTTTCAAAAGGCCGGACGGCCCGAAGGTCGCGTCCACCTTGACCCCGTGCTGCGCCTCGTAGTCCTGGATCACTTCGCTCAAGGCGGCCTGCAGGCTGCCTGCCGCGAAGAGCCGCGCTGTGCCATTTTCCGCCGAGGCAGTCATGGGCAGTACTGCCAGGCAGCCGACGAGGGCTCCAGCCACGACCATCCTCCCGCCAATCTTCTTCACCTGATCGAACACGCCTTCCTCCATGCGGTGCGGTTTTTGCCCAAGCATAGAGATGTTCCGTCTGCTCATATATGTTTTTTTGAGCGTTTTTTGCAAAGTCGTGTATTTTTCACCTGTGTTTCGCAGTCCAATGAACAGCCGTGCAAGGGAAGGTCATGGAGTTCGCACTTGTCGTCACGGAAGGCCCGTTCACGCGCCAGTCTTCGGCTACGGCCTGCCGTTTCGCGCGGGCGGCGATTGCGCGCGGCCATCGGGTCTGGCGGGTGTTCTTTTTCCATGACGGCGTGGGCAATGCCTCGCGGCATATCGAGCCGCCGGGGCGCGAGCACAACGCCGCAGGCGAATGGTCCGCCCTGGCCCGGGAGCACGGGGTCGATCTGGTGCTTTGCGTGACTGCTGCCCAGCGCCGGGGTATCTGCGCCGAGGCCCTGGCACCGGGTTTCCGCATCGGCGGGCTCGGCCAGATGGTCGAGGCCAGCATCAGATGCGACCGTACCTTGGTCTTCGGCGGTTGAAGGGGGAGTGCCGGTGAAGAACTTCGTTTTCGTCGTCCGCCGGGCCGCCCATGGCACCGCCCATGGCCGGGAACTGGCCGAGGCGGCGATGCTGGCGGGCGCCATGGACCAGAGCGTGGCCGTGGCCTTTCTCGATGATGGCGTCTTCCAGCTCAAGTCCGGCCAGTGCCCGGCGGCGGTGGGGGCGGTGGCGGTGACGGGCCCGCTGGCCGCCTTGGCCGAGGATGGTCTGGCGCGTCTCTATGTGGAAAGCGAGTCCCTGGCCGAACGCAATCTCTCGGCGGAGGATCTGGCCGTGGCGACACAGGTGCTGACAAGGGCGGAGATGTCGGACCTGCTGGGGCGGGCCGACGTGATCCTGACGGCTTGAGGAGGTTGCCGATGCCCGTTCTGCACATGGTTCGTGCTTCCCCCTTTGCCGCGCCTGCCCTCGAGGCCTGCCTGGACCGGGTGCGCCCGGGCGATGCCGTGCTGTTGATGGAGGATGCCGTTCTGGCGGCGCGTCGCGGCACCGCCCCGGCGGCGCGGCTGGTGCGGACGGCGGCGGAAGTGGAGGGGCTGCGTCTTCACGTCCTGGAGCCGGACCTGCTGGCACGCGGCATTGCCGCCGCCGAATTGGTGGAAGCGGTGGCCGTCGTCGATGACGGCAGCTTCGTCGATCTGGCCGTCGGATATCCGACAATCCTGCCGTGGATATGAGCATGCGCTACGCCTACGGGGACAAGAGCTGGCCCCATGACGAGAACGGCTATCTGGAACATTTCGAGTCGTGGGACGAGGATCTGGCGGCGGTGATCGCCGCCGCCGAGGATATCATCCTGACGCCGGAGCATTGGGAGGTCCTGTATTTCCTGCGCCAGTATTACGCCGACTTCGAGATCGCACCGGCCATCCGCGTCCTCACCAAGGCAGTGGCCCGTCGCCTGGGGCCGGAGAAGGGCAACGAGGCGCATCTGCGGCGTCTCTTTCCCGGCGGCCCGGCCAAGCAGGCTTGCAAGATCGCGGGTCTGCCCCGGCCGACCGGCTGCGTCTGACGGGAGGGCGCGGCAATGGATGTCCTCGTCACGGCAGCCTTCGCCTTCCTGTTGGGCGGCATATTGCTGCGGATGACGGTCTTCCTGCGCCGCCCGCAGGGGCGCGGCGTGCAACCGGGCCTGCCGATACGCGGTGGCCGCCTCGGCTTGGTGGAGGCCTTGCTGTTCCGCCGCCTCTGGCGCGACGCGCCTTCCCTGTGGCTGGCAAGCATGGCCTTTCATGGCGGTCTGGCGGCCCTGCTGCTGGCGCATCTCAATATTGCGCCGCATCTGCTGCGCGCACCCGGTGCTGCGGCCATGATCGGCGGCCTGGCTTGGCTGCTGGGGCGGCGGCTGGTGCTGCCCGCCATGCGCCGTATCTCCGCCCCTTCCGATTTCCTGCTGCTTCTGCTGCTGCTTGCCAATGCGTTGTCCGGCGCGGCTTTCCTTTGGCTGGTGCCCGGGGAGATGTCCCTGCTGGTGCATCAGGGGCTGGGAATCGTCCTGTTCCTGGTGCTGCCCTTCTCGAAGCTGCTGCACGCGCCGGGCATCGTGCTGTCTCCGTCGCGGCGGGTGCTGCATGACTGAGGAGAAGACAGCCCGTCCTCACCGGGCCCGGCCGGAAAGCCTGGAAGCCTTGGGCTTTCCGGGGGAGTTGCCGGAGGATTGGCAGCAGCGGGCCGTGGCGGCCTTGGGGCGGCGGGTCAGGAAACAGCCCGATCTGCGTTTCTTCCTTAATGCCTGCGTCAAATGCGGCGCCTGCAACGATGCCTGTCATGCCTTTCTGGGCACGGGGGATCCCGGCAACAGGCCGGTCGCCCGCCAGGATCTGCTGCGCGCGGTCCATCGCCGTCATTTCACCCTGGCCGGGCGGCTGTTCCCGAAGCTCGTCGGGGCGCTCGACCTTGACGAGGCGATGCTGGAGCGCTGGTACAGCTATTTCCATCAATGTTCGGAATGCCGGCGCTGCGCCACCTTCTGCCCCTTCGGGATCGATACGGCCGAGATCACGATGGCCGCCCGTTCGATCCTGGCGGAGATCGGCCTGGGGCAGAAATCCGTCGCCGAGGTCATCGCCAAGGTGCATCGCACCGGGAACAATCTCGGCCTCAACCCCAGGGCCTTGCGCCATACCCTGGATTCCCTGGAAGAGGATGTCCGGGAGGAAACGGGGATGGATATCCGCTTTCCGCTGGACGAGGCGGGGGCCGATATCCTGCTGGTCACGCCCTCGGCGGATTTCTATTCCGAGCCCCATGTCTCCGGCCTGATCGGCTATGCCAAGGTGCTGCACGCCGCCGGGATTTCCTGGACCTTGTCCAGCCATGCCTCGGAGGCGGCCAATTTCGCGTTGTTCCTCGGCTCGGACGAACATATGCGCCGGATCGCAAGGCGCATCCAGGAGGCGGCGGAGGAATTGGGAACGTCGCGTCTGGTGTTCGGCGAATGCGGGCATGCCTGGCGTGTCGCCTATAACTTCCCCGCCTTGCTGGGCGGGGATGTGCCGAGGCCCCGGCATATCCTCGACCTTACCCATGAACTGATCGGCAATGGCATCATCCGCCTCGACCCCAGCCGGAATGCGGGCATGGCGGTGACGCTGCACGATTCCTGCAACGTCGCCCGGGGCAGCGGCATGGGCGTGCATCCCGGCGGACAATTGGATATTCCCCGGGCGGTCCTGGCGGCGGCGGTGCCCCGGACGGTCGAGATGCCGGCGGGCACCACCGGCGACCGCACCTTCTGTTGCGGCGGCGGCGGCGGCTTGCTGACCGACGAGATGATGGAAATCAGGATAAAAGGCGCAGCCCCTCGTGCGGCGGCGCTGCGTCAGGCGGTCGAGGGCAGCGGCGCGACGCATATGGCGGCGATCTGCGCCATCTGCAAAAGCCAGTTCTCCGAGGTCCTGCCGCATCACGGCTTCGACCGCGGCATGGTCGTGGGCATCATGCAACTGGTGGGGCGGGCTCTGGTCCTATGAGCCGCCGGCCAGGGATGGAAGGGAAGCGCCTCTGGTGAGGCGGACGGACTCCCACTCCCTTCCGCCACTCCTCCGGGAAGGAATGCCTTTCGGTCTTCCTACTCGATCGTACCGGCACAGGAACCGGCCCATCTTTCGACATCCGCCGCGTCGGGCGCCGGATGCAGCCCGGTGAATTGGGTCCCGTAAAGGGCGCCGATCATGCTGGCGGAACGTATCTGTGCAAGGATATCGCGCGAAAGGGTCTGGCTGCCGGTGACTCCTGGAACAGGGGATCTCAGGTCCACGGCCAGCGCGATGGAATCGTCGCCGAAACCAATGCTCAGGCGGTCCTCGCTGGGGATGCGGGTGAAGCCGGGGACATGGACGCTCAACTCTCCGGTCCCGGCCAAGCAGGCAATGCTCATGACCGGCAAGCCGTCAGCCCCGATCAGCCGTGCGACGACATCCCCGCCATCCACCGCCATCTCCCACCGGCTTTCCGCCTGGCGCGAAGCCGCGCGCACATCGCCCTCCGAAGGCGCATGCCCCTGACACGCGGCCAAGGCCATTGTCGCGATCAGCAAGGAAAGTAACGAACGCATCCTGTCCTCTTTTGTCCTCATGCATAAACGCGGACGGCTCTGAAGCTGCCATCCGCGTCTGTATGCGGTCAAAGCTGAGATATTGGAAGAAGGACGGGATGATTTCCCTGCACAGCGGGCTCGGGATTCCCCTCTTTCCTCGAAACCTTTCCCAGCCGTTTTTTTCTCAAGGATTGCCTTCTGCCTCCTTGCCGAGAATGACAATGGCGAGCTGCAAGGCTTCGGCGGTGAGAACGAACCCCTCTTCCTCGGCCTCGGCAGCGATCATGGAAAGGCAATGAAAGAGTGCCTTTGCGTATTTCTCGCGTGGATCAGAGAGGATTTGGTGGGGGAATGGGACAATGGTCATTTCCGTGCTCATCATCTCGTTCCGCCATTTCTTCCACTGCTACACGCAAGATCCTGGCATGATCGTCCCGACCGGATTGCTGCGCGGTGCGCGCAAGAAACAAAAGGCCTTCAAGGATACCATCCATCTCGGTCATCACGCAGCAGTCCTGAAGGGATTGTCGTCAAGTGTTCTAATCACGGGAGTCTGCCGTCCGCATTTGGCACGGGCCCGATCAAGTATCTCTTGCGAGACAGGGAATATTCCAGCCACGCATTTATCGCCTCCAAGGGCTTTCGGCTCACCGAGGAACTGGACGGGCACCCCATGGGATTGAAAAACTGAACGCCAGATAAGTTTCGGCATGACGCCGATGATTTGCTCGATACCGGCGGAGACGCCGAATTCGAGATATCCCAGCACAAGCGCCTGTACGATGGACTTACGAATCTCCGTCGGCAGGCTCTTCTCCACGCCGAATCTCGTCCCCTCCCAGACCTTGTCCGAGCAAGGCAATGGAATCGCGGTCACCATTTCCGGCCATAGTTCGCGGAGCATGTAGGAGCGATTTGTTGGCGCCAAGCGCGCGACTCCCAGTGCGTTCCCCTGTTCGTCCCGCCACACAAGATACTGTGCTGCAGGTGTGTCGAACTGGTCGTATTCCATGCCTCGCCATGTGGAGACATCATAGCTTTCGCGTTCGATGAACACGCGATGCCGGAGCCGGAACTGGGCCGCAAGGGCATCCCCGTACAGATACGCAGTTTCCATGTTGAAGCAGTCGATCATCGGTCATGTTCCTCTGAACTGAACTGCAGTCAGGAAACCATGCTGGATGAGTATAGCTGTACTAGGGAACTCCCTAGCTAGGGAGTAATGAGGCCAAAGTGTAGTGCTTTGACGACGGCCGCGACCCGGGTAGATACCTGAAGTTTGGTGAAGATGTTTGCCAGGTGAAACTCGATGGTTTTCTCCGAGACTCCCAGAATATCGCCGATTATGGAATTGCTCTTTCCGGCGGCACACCATTCGAGGACTTCTCGCTCCCGGTTTGTGAGACTGATAGCCATAGGTTTGAGCGGCGGCGAAACAAGCGCTTGATAGGTGGTGTGGAACTGCGTGGCGAGTACGTTTAATTTGTTGAGATGCCGCATGGGGGCGGTATTGCCGAGGCTGCTGGCAAGGCCAATTCCCATCACTTCGCCACATGGGCCGTGCAAGGGCACTGCGACGCCGTCATGTAGCGCAGCGGACTTCGCCTCGGGAAAAATTCTCAGATGTGCCGGCGGGAAATGCTGGGATTGTTCAAGTTCCAGCCAAGCAAAAGGGCGCCTTGCGACGATGCAGGTGCGGCGGACGGGATCGGTCTGGACATAGCCTTTCGCCACGTAATGATCGATCCAGTCATCCGGATAGTTGCGTGCGATCGCAGGGTCTGACCGGCGGCCCTGGAGAGGGAGGGCAAGCGCGCTATACATGACTCGGTCATAGCCAAGTGTTGCCAGGGCTTGTAGAAACAGCTTGAAAACCTCTTCCGGGGTCCTGGCAGCGTTCGTTGCCTCAATGAACTCGGAAATCCGCATTTCTCAGTTCGATTCATCGGACACTAAAGCGAGGCTTCGGGTCAGGTCGTAGATGCGGCGGCGGACCTGGGGATCGGTGATGCGGTAATAGGCGCGTACCAATTCCTGCGCTTCGCGGTTGAGCATGAAATCGGCAAGCGGGGCTTCCGGCTCTTTTACTTCCTCCAAGGGCTGGCTGGAGCGTTGCAGGGAGATCTCCTCGGGGATATCGTCGAAGAAGAAGGAAATCGGCACTGCCAGAGCGTGCGACAGGTCGAATAGGCGGGAGGCACTGAGACGGGTCGCACCCCGCTCATATTTCTGCACCTGCTGTAAAGTCAGCCCAATGGCTTTGGCCAGTTTTTCCTGACTCATGCCGAGCAACACGCGCCGCAGACGTATGCGATGACCAACATGGACATTGATGGAATTGAGTTTGTCGGAAGGCGTACGAGGATCGCGTCTCGGCCGCTTCATTTCGTTGCCCTCGGATGCCAATAAAACATCCGGAATACTACTTTAGCGTGCTCGCTATCTCAAGGGCCAACTTATGGTCTAGAGAGGCCTATGTAAGCGGGAAGCTTCCCCCGGTTGTGTGGGAAGGATGGGCATGCATACGAGCATCGTGTTTCGGAAAGTCTCTTCCGGTGCGTCGTTAAGTCGATTGGGCGCCGTGTTTAATCGAGCCGGGGGGAACTGCCTTGCGGGCAACAAAAAACCCAGCCCGGTCGTTCGACTGGCTGGGTTTTTGGATGGTGGGCGCGACAGGGATTGAACCTGTGACCCCTGCCGTGTGAAGGCAGTGCTCTCCCGCTGAGCTACGCGCCCGTTCCCGTCGGGAAGGCCGTCCTTATACGGCCCGCCCCCAGGCCTGTCAAGCGTCTGTTTTCATGCATTCCGCGATGGCCTGGGGAAGCTGTTCGAAATGATCGATCAGCACATCGGCGCCCAGTTCCGCAGGGGGAACGCGGCTGTAGCCGAAGCTGACGGCGACCACTTTCAGCCCGGCGCCGCGTCCGGCAGCGACGTCGTTCGGGCTGTCGCCGACCATGATGGAGCGGGCGGGATCGCCGCCCAGCCGTTCCAGCGTCACCTGCACATGGCGCGGGTTCGGCTTGCGCACCTCCAGGCTGTCGCCGCCCAGCACTACGTCGAAATATTGCGCCAGGTCCAGGACGGCCAGGACCTCCATGGTGGGGGCATAGGGCTTGTTGGTGCAGATGCCCATGGCGAGCCCCTGGTCGCGCAGGGCGTTCAGGGTGTCCAGCACGCCGGCATAGACGCGAGTGTCGACGGCGACGCTGCCTTCATAGATATCGAGGAAGCGGCGGACCATCGCCTGCAGGTCGGCGGGCAGGGGGCCGGTGGCGGCAAAGGCGCGTTCGACCAGCGTGGGGGCGCCGTCGCCCACCATCGAGACAACTTCGGGCATGGACAGGGCGCGCCGCCCTTCCTCGTCCAGCAGGCGGTTGAGGGCGTGACGCAGGTCGGGGGCGCTGTCGATCAGGGTGCCGTCCAGGTCGAAGATGATCGCAGGGCGAAGGGAAGCCGCGCGAACGGGGAGGGACTGATCCATTATGGATGTAACCTTCCGCAACAAAGTTTGAATTGGCCGCTCTCGAGGTTTTGTGGCACCTTGCCGCCGCCTTTGCAACAGTGGTGCGTCTGTCCGCATGTCCTCTTCCAAGACCGCTGTCATCGTGCTTGCCGCCGGAATGGGCACGCGCATGAAGTCCGACCGGCCCAAGGTCATGCATCCGCTGGCCGGCCGTCCCATGATCAGCCATCTGCTCGATACTGTTGCCGATCTCTCGCCCGAACGCGTGGTGGTGGTGATCGGGCCGGGCATGGACGACCTTGCCGCCGCCGTCGCCCCGCATGTGACGGTGGTGCAGCAGGAACGCCTCGGCACCGGCCATGCCGTTGCCCAGGCCCGCGAGGCGCTGAAGGATTTCGACGGCGACGTTCTGGTCCTTTATGGCGACACGCCGCTGATCGGCCGCCGCACCCTGGATGCCCTGCTGGCGGCGCGCCACGGCGTGACCAATCCGGCGGTGGTGGTGCTGGGCTTCCGTCCGGCCGCGGGCGGGCATTACGGGCGGCTGATGATCGGCCCCGACGGGCTGGAAGCCATCATCGAGTGGAAGGACGCCACCGAGGAGCAGCGCCAGATCCAACTCTGCAATTCCGGTGTCATGTGCATCGATGGTGCCCGCCTCTGGGGGCTGGTCGAGCAGCTGCGCAACGACAATGCCAATAGCGAATATTACCTGACCGATCTCGTCGCCCTGGCCCGCCAGCAAGGCTGGCCCTGCACCTATGCGGAAGGGGCAGAGACCGAGCTTCTGGGCATCAA
>NZ_SBHN01000029.1 GCF_006980715.1 Telmatospirillum sp. J64-1 | reverse complement strand
TTGGCGCGATAAAGGCGGCGGTTCTCCTCGACATGGGCCTCGTCGCGCCACAGGGCGGTCGAGGCCGCCAGGATCGGCAGCGGAAGGGCCGCGCCGCCATAGGCGCGCAGGCGCGAGAAACGGGCGATGATCTCGGTATCCCCGGCGACGAAGCCCGAGCGCAGGCCGGGCGCGCTGGAGCGTTTGGACAGGCTGTGGAAGATCACCACCTTGTCCATGGAACCGCCCAGGGCCGCGCAGGCTTCCAGCGAGCCGGCGGGAATTTCGCTGTCGTAGATTTCCGAATAGCATTCATCCATGGCCAGGACGAAACCATGGATTCGCGCCAATTTTATGGCGTCCTCCAGCATTTCGCGGCTGGCCACCGCCCCTTGCGGATTGCCCGGCGTGCAGAGATAGGCCAGCGCCGTGCGCGACAGCACCTCCTGGGGCAGAGCGGCGAAATCGGGCAGGAAGCCCGTCTCCGGCCCGGCGGGCACCAGCACCGGCTCGGCCCCGGCCATGACGGCGGCACCGTAATAGACCTGGTAGAAGGGATTGGGCATCAGCACCACCGGCCGCTCGCCCGAGGTGGCGCAGACCACCTGGGCGATCATGTACAGCGCCTCGCGCGTGCCGGCCACCGGAACGACATGGCGGTCGGGCTGGACCATTCCTTCCGGCAGCGAGAAGCGCCGCGTCAGCCAGTCGGCGACGGCGCTCCGGAAATCCGGCGTCCCGGCCATGGGCGGGTACTTGCCCCAACCGGCGGCCTGTTCGGTCAGGATCGCGGGCACGAAGGCCGGCGGCGCGTGCTGGGGTTCGCCGATGGACATGACCATGGGCGCACCGGCGGCCGCATCGGGCTCGATGCCGGCCAGCAGGGCGGTCAGCCGCTGAAAGGGATAATCGGTCAGAAGGTCGAGGCGGTCGTTGAACATCACCAGCGTCGCATATCCAGGGGAAAAGCCGCCTTGGTTCTAGCAGCAAATGGAAGGCGCCGCAAAATAAGGGTGCATCGGGAAAGGCCGGGCAGGCCGGGCCCCTATTTCAGTGATTTGCGGAAGCGCCGCAGGGAGAAGAGGAACAGGGCGGTTCCAATGACCATCAGGGCCAGGAATTGCGGCCAGACGACCTCAAGCCCGGCACCGCGGAACAGGATGGACTGCGCCAGCATGACGAAATGCGTGTTCGGCGCGGCGAGCATGATGGTCTGGATGACCTCCGGCATGCTTTCACGCGGCGTCATCCCCCCGGACAGGACCTGAAGCGGCAACAGCACCAGCATCAGCAGCAAGCCGAATTGCGGCATCGACCCGGCGACGGTCGCCAGGAAAATGCCCAAGGAGGTCGTGGCGAACAGATGCAGGGCCGTCCCGAGCATGAACAGGGCCAGGGATCCCTCGATCGGGACGGACAGGATCCCCTGCACGACGAAGACCAGCGACGCGCCGGAGGCGATCAGCACGACGAGCGCCATCGACCAGATCTTGCTCACCATGATTTCCAGCGGCGTCACCGGCATGACGAGAAGATGCTCGATGGTGCCGTGCTCCCGCTCGCGGATCAGGGCGGCCCCGGTCAGGACGATGGAAAGCATGGTGATGGAGGAGATGACATTGGTGATGGCGCCGAACCATCCCTTGTTGAGGTTCGGATTGAAGCGGGACCGCAAGGTCAGGTCGACCGGCAGTTCGGGATGGGCGCGATGACGGTTGAGGAATTCCTCGATCTCGCTTGAAACGATCGCCTGGATATAGCCGCCACCGCTGAAAGCCTGCGACATGCGGGTCGCGTCGATGTTGAGCTGTACCGTGGGCGCTTTCCCGGCCAGAAGGTCGCGCTGGAAATTCGGCGGAATGTTCAGCGCGAAGGTTTCCAGCCCCGCATCCATCCGGCTGTCCATCTCCGGCTGGTCTATCAGCCGCGGCACGACGAAATAGGGCGGGTAGAAGGCGGTGATGATGCGGGAGGAAACCGGCGACCGATCCTCGTCCACGATGGCGATCGCGGCACGGTTGAGGGTGTCGGGCATGGCGTTTGCCGCCGTGTAGATGGCCAGGGTGAAGGAATAGACGATCAGGACCAGCAGCATGGGATCGCGGATGAGCCCGCGCAATTCCTTGACGCCCAATTGCAGGATGTTGCCGATACGCATGATCATCTCGCCTGTTTCTTGAGGAGGGCGACGCCGAGCCCCAGCAGCACGGGAACGGCCACGAGCAGCGGCAGGAAGGTGTCGGCCAGATCGCCGAATTCCAGCGCCTTCGAGAAGGTGCCGCGCGAGATCATCATGAAATAGGTGGTCGGATAGATCTGCCCGATGAAGGCGCCGATGCCTTCCAGCGAGGACACGGGATCGATCATCCCGGAATATTGCACGCCGGGAATGAGGGTGATCAGCGCGGTGCCGAAGATAGCGGCGATCTGGCTGTTGATGAAGCTCGAGATCACGAGGCCCATGCCGGTCGTGAAGATGACGTAGAGCAGGGCGGCCGTGGCGAAGGTCAGGTAGCTGCCCGTGAAGGGGACGCCGAAGACGAAGACCGAGAAGGCCGTCAGCATCAAAAAGTTCAGCATCGCCAGCCCGATATAGGGCAACTGCTTGCCGAGCAGGAATTCCAGGCGCGTTACGGGCGTCACGTAGAAATTGATGATCGACCCCAACTCCTTCTCGCGCACGACGCTGAGTACCGCGAGCATCGCCGGAATCATCAGAAGCAGCAGCGGGATGATCGCCGGGACGATGGCCACGAGGCTTTGCACATCCGGGTTGTAGCGATAGCGCACGGCGAGCTGGAAATTCCCCCGCGTGGCGGCATCGCCATAGAGTTCCCGGGCCTTCTGCATCAGCCAGGCCTGGTGCATGCCCTGCACATAGCCCCGGATCGTCTCCGCCCGTGTCGGCATGGCGCCATCGATCCAGGCGCCGACCTCGACCGCATGGCCCCGTGCCACATTGCGCGCGAAGCCGGGCGGGATTTCGAGCGCCAGGCTGATCTCGCCGTTCCGCATGCGCCGGTCGAGGTCGTCATAGTCGCTGAGCGGCGGCTTTTCCGTGAAATAGCGCGAGCCTGCGATCTGAAGGACGTAATCGCGGCTGACCGTCGTATCGTCCCGGTCGAGAACGGCGAAGGAGAGATCCTCGACATCCATGTTGACGCCGTAGCCGAGGACGAACATCAGCAGCACGGTCCCCAGGATCGCCAGCGCGGCGCGGATCGGGTCCCGTCTCAGTTCCAGCGTTTCGCGCCGCGTATAGGCAAACATGCGGCGGATGTCGAAGAAGCCGCCGCCCGCCTTTTGCGCGGCTGGGGGAGTGGCTCTTGCTTCGTCCTCGTCCTGGGCCGGAAGGCGGGCCGGGGCCTTGCCTTCATTGCCCATCGCCTCGTCCAGATAGGCGATGAAGGCTTCCTCCAGCGTCGCGGCATTCTTGTTCGCAATGATGGAGGCCGGGGTGTCGCTGGCGAGAACCCGCCCCGCATGCATCAGCGAGATGCGGTCGCAGAGCATCGCCTCGTTCATGAAATGCGTCGAGACGAAGATCGTCACATTCTCCTGGCGGGACAGGTCGGAGAGAATCTGCCAGAAGCCGTCTCGGGCGACGGGATCGACGCCGGAGGTCGGCTCGTCGAGGATCAGTATCTCGGGCGAATGAATCATCGCCACGGCCAGCGACAGGCGCTGGCGGATGCCGAGCGGCAGGGCGGAGGGAAATGCCTCCATGACCTCGTGAAGGTCGAAGCGCTCGGCCATGGCGTCGATCCGGCCGGGAATCCTGGCCGGTTCCAAGCCGAACAGGCGCGCATGCAGGTCGAGATTCTGCCGGACCGTCAATTCGCTATACAGCGAGAAGGACTGGGACATATAGCCGACACGCCGCCGCACGGCGATGTCATGGGGATCGACGGGCGCGCCGAACAGGCTGGCCTTGCCCTCGCTGGCGGGCAGAAGGCCGGTCAGCATCTTCATGGTGGTCGTTTTGCCGCAGCCGTTCGATCCCAGGAAGCCGAAGATCTCGCCGCGCGAGATTTCGAAGCTGACATCGTCCACCGCCGTGAAGTCCCCGAAGCGCATGGTGAGATGCTCGGCTTCGATGGCGGTTTCCCTTTTCTCTGCCTCGGGACGCGGCGGGATGACGACCTCCCTATGTCCCTGGCGCCTGTCCTCGGGCAGCAGGGCGATGAAGGCCGCATCCAGCGTCCCGGTCGCCGTCTGCGCCAAAAGCTCCGCAGGCGTGCCGGTGGCGAGAACCCGGCCCGCATCCATGGCGATCAGCCAGTCGAAACGCGCGGCTTCCTCCATATAGGCGGTCGCCACGATGACGCTCATGCCGGGGCGGTTGGCGCGGATATCCTCGATCAATTCCCAGAATTGCCGGCGCGACAGGGGATCGACGCCCGTCGTCGGCTCGTCGAGGATGAGCAGGTCCGGGTCATGGATCAGGGAACAGCACAGGCTGGTCTTCTGCTTCATGCCGCCCGAGAGCTTGCCCGCCGGGCGGTCCGCGAAGGGCGCCATGCCGGTCCGTTCCAGAAGCTCCCGGATGCGGCGCTCGCGTTCCTGCCTGTCATGCCCGAACAGGCGGGCGAAGAAATCGATATTCTCGAAGACGGAGAGGGTCGGATAGAGGTTCTTGCCCAATCCCTGGGGCATGTAGGCGATGCGGGGATAGGTGGACCTGCGATGGCGGGAATCGGCCATGTCGCCCGCAAGCACCTCGACATGCCCCTCCTGCACGGCGCGCGCGCCCGCGACCAGCGAAAGCAGGCTCGACTTCCCCACGCCGTCCGGGCCGATCAGGCCGATCATGCGGCCCGGGGGAAGGTCGAGGGTGATTCCCGCCAGGGCCCGCGTCCTGCCATAGGAGAGGCCGACTCCCTCAAGGCGGACGACCGGCGCCGCGGAAGGGCCGCCCCCGGCGGTCTCCGGCCCGCTTGTCATGACACCACGCCTTGCAGCTGGGCGGGCCACTCGACCTGCGGATCAAGCTTGATATAGGCCCGTCCTGGCAGGCCGGTCTTGACCTGCTGGATGTGCTTCCTGAGCAATTCGGGAGAGATTTGCGCCTTGACGCGGAACATCAGCTTCTGCCGCTCTTCTTCGGTCTCCACCGTCTTCGGCGTGAATTGGGCGACATCCGCGACGAAGCTGATCCTGGCAGGGATGACATAGTGCGGGACGGCATCGAGGACGATGCGGGCCTCGGTGCCGATGGCGATGCGTCCCGCCTGCGCCGTCGGCAGGAAGAAGGTCATGTGGACCTCGGTGAGGTCGACGAGGTTGAGGACCCGCCCGCCCGGCGAAAGCACCTCTCCTGGCTGGGCGATGCGGTATTGGACGCGCCCGGCCCGCGGCGATTTCAGCGTGCTGTCGTCGATGTCGGCGGTAATGCTCTCGATCGCGGCCAGGGCCGCATCGACAGCCGCCTCCGCATCGATCACCTGCGCCTTGGCCGCGCCGATCGCCGCTTCCGAGGCGGCAATCTGGGCCTTGGCCGAATTCACGGCCGCCCGCGCCCCCTGGGCGGCGGAAAGATCGTCGTCGAGCACCTGCTGCGAAACGGTGCTCGTCTTCGCCAACTGCTCGGACCGTGCCAGCTTCCGTTCGGCGGCATTCAGCTGCGCCTCGCGCTGCACGGCGACGGCCAGCGCGGCATTCCGTTCCGCCTCGCGCTGGATGACGAGGCTTTTCGCGGTATCGATGCCGATCCTCGCGCGCCGCAATTGCGCTTCCGCCTGGCGGCGCTGCGCCTCGAGCTGTTCGGTATCCATGCGGGCGAGCACCTGCCCCTCTTCCACGAAATCCCCTTCATTGACGAAGATGTCGCGGATGCGCCCGGCCGTTCGCGTCGCGATGTCGATCTCGACGGCCTCGATACGCCCGTTGCCGCTGACGATGCCGGGCGGCAAGCCCTGGCCGAAAGGGCTGGTCCAGGCGTAATAGCCGAGAGCGACCAGGAGAAAGGCGAGGAGCCCCAGCAACCAGTTCTTTCCGGTTTTCTTCATGTCATGCTCCTCCTTCTAGGTCCCGCCGGAGAATGTCCTGGCTGGTGCGGGCCGAAATCGACAAAACGGGTCCGGGGAACTGTCCTTCCGCAGGTCGGGGTTGCGAGGCCCGGAAGAACGGAAAGCCACTCCCCGTGATCGGGGGCAAAGAGGAACCGGCGAGAGGCCAAGGGGCTGGAGAGGGGTGGACCCCCGGTGGTTTCGCCCGCCCCATCTTGGGAAACGCGGCCGTGTCACCGTCCGCGCTGGTGGAAGGCCCTCCAGGGAAATCTCCAGTTTGTTTTTAGAATAGGACTTCCCGTGCTTCCTGTCCTTGACTTGGGTCATCCTCTGTCCGGGCGAGGGGCGCCAAAAAAAGAGAAGCGCCGTAGCGTCCCAGGGGTCTGCCTGCAAAGAGTAAGAAGGCTCCTCAGCGGATGACGCCGCCGTGCCGGGCAGGCGTGTGGTTCCTACATCTGCCGGTTTCCTTTTCATGGACCGAAAGTTTTCTTGCAAGAGCAAATGAAATTAGAGTTCTTATGATTTTATTATTAGTGTTCTTATTAAATTAATGTTGTTAAAACGGCGCAAATAGAAAAGATTTCCCTGGCTGGAGCTTTCTGGGTGTCTGTCCGACATGCCGGGAGTGTTGCCGAGACGACGTTTCCGAAGGGGGAATGATGAAAAGAGCAGTGACTGCCGGTGCCCTTTCCGTGGCTCTGCTGACGACGGGGTGCCAGACGACGAAGCAGGATATCGGGACACTTGTCGGTGCCGGTCTTGGGGCGGTGATCGGTGCGCAATTCGGCAAGGGAAGCGGCCAGATCATCGGTGTGGCTCTTGGTACGGCGCTGGGCGGCTATTTGGGCAACCAGATCGGCCGGATGCTCGACGAGGCCGACCAGCAGGCGGTCAGCCAAAGAGCGGGAATGGCCTTGGCCAGCGCCAGGGATGGCGAGACGATCAATTGGAGCAATCCCGAGACGGGGGCAAGCGCGACGCTCACGCCCCTGGAAACCAGGACGGAAAGCCGGGAAGTCCCCCTGCTGCGCCAGAAGAATGTCGCGGCTCCGCCGGCTCTCGATCTGATCGGGGAGACCTGGCACGCCACCAAAAGCGCCAATCTGCGTGCCGCTCCCGGGACCGACTCCGAAGTCGTCGGCGGGCTTCAGCCGGGCGAAAGGTTCCAGGCGATTGGCCGGGTTTCCGGCAGCGACTGGATCATGGTCGGGCGCAACAACCGCTCGATCGGCTATGTCCATGGCTCGCTGGCCGCCAAGGCGCCGCCGTCTTCGCCCGCCCCTGCCGTTCAGCCAGCCAGTGCCGAAACGTCCTCGGGGCAGGCCGCGCCGGAACAGCAGGCTGCGGTCAGTCAGCCGGTCACCGACCAGGAAGCGGCCCTGCGTCCTGCCATCGACCTCGATAAGCTGCAATCCGCTGGGGGTATCGATCTCGACGCGGAAGGCCTGATTGCCGAAACCGTGGCGGTGAATACCCAGTGCCGCACCATGGAAATGAATATCTCGCGCAATAACGAAAGTGCCAGCGACACGATCAATGCTTGCAAGAGCGGTGACGGCAGCTGGGAGATCTTGTGATGGGCACTCCCTCCCGAAACGCCGCGACATGGGGCTTGGCAGGGATCCTTGCCGCTTCAGTTTCCCTCCCGGTCCAGGCGAAGGAAACCCGCCTTGCTTTCTCGGAACGTCTTGGAATCGAGATCCTGGCGCAAGATGCCGGTTCGGGCTGGTGCCAGCCCGATTTGTCGCTGGTGATCAAGGCGAAGAGCGCGGACTTCTTCACGACACCCGATTTCCCCAATCTGATGCAGACGGTCGGGACTCGTATCCTGCCCAGTGAATGCCCCGTTGCCGAGCGGATCAGTCTCACGGGCATCGAGGAAGCGAGTGGAAAGACCCTCTATCGCGGGACGACCGGCAAGGCCGGGAATTGGGCGCTTGTCGCAGATAGCCCGCCACCTTCGGAGGCGTCCGTCGCCGAGGCTCCCTCTGCCGAAACGGTGCCGGTCGTTGAAGAAACTCCGTCGGCTCCTGTTCCCCCCGTTGCGGCGGCCGAGCCACCTGTCGATCTGCGCAAGCTATCGACGCCATTTACCCACGACGCACTGCTCATGCTTTATCTGAAGGCCGATTTGGCACGGCTGGAGGATGAAAAGCTGATGCGTTCCATCCTCGCCAACCGGGATTGCTCTGCTTTCCAGAAGGCTGCGCAGAATGAATTCGTCCTGCCTGATTATTTGAAGAAGAGCACGGAGACCATCAAAGCCAGTCTGGCTGAGGGCAATCCCTATCTACGGATGGTTCTGCGTTCGGAATTCGGGCGCTATGACAACGAGAAGAAGGGATTCGAATTCTCTCCGGTCAGCGGTCAAGGAAGCTCTGACCCAGAATGGAGCGCTTGCTACCGGGAATACGAAGAGGCTCCCTTTCCTTACCACTTCAATTGGAACTGGGCCGTCCCCGGGATGATCACGCATCTGCCGATGGCTCGGGAACAGGCCGAGCCTTTCCTCGGCGACCGGCAGAAACGTTCCAGCAATCAGCGCCAGGTCTTTACGGAAATCATCCTGACCCCGGTCTTTGCAGAAGACGAAATCCTGTCGGGCTCTTATGCCGGAGCCTCGGTTACGTTGATGCCGCGCGAGATTACCGTCTATGACGATGAGAAGCTGACCAAGCCCCTGTTCCGCTGGGATGGCGCGACTCTCGCCGAACTGGAGAGGGAAGCCAAGGCCCGTGCCCTGGCCGAGGCCGAAAAGCTGCGGCTGGAGCGGGAGAAGGCTGAAGCGGAAGAGAAGCGCATGGCTGCCCTGCGCCGCGTGGAAAGGGACATGAGCCGCCTGCGTTATGCGTCGCTTCAGAGCCGCGTTGCCTACATGATCGGCGCCGACAAGCTGAGCCTGTCGCGCGCCGTGGTGGGGCGCGCCATCATCACGGGCCAGCCGCAGCCCGTCGCCTTGCTGGTTCAGGCCGATGGCAATGGCCGGGGCGACGTCCCCACCCGCTGGCCGGCCAATCTGCGCCTGTCGGCCGAAGAAGGCCAGGAGGCTTTCGAGAAAGGACGCTGGTACGTCATTTCCGGCGACCTGACGGCGCAGGAGGGACGATCCCTGCCCGTAGGCAGCATCAAGGTGCGGAAGATGGTGGTCTGCGCCAAGGATGGCTGCGAGGAAGCCGAGGATGTGGAAGCCCTGGTCCAGCGTCGTATCGCCGAGATCGACGCCGAAGCCGGGCAATGAGCGGCCCAAGGAGAATGATCATGAACATCAAAGTGGTTGGGGCCGCCGTAATTGCCGGTGCTCTCCTGTTGGGGGGAGGGCTGGTCATTGCGAACAACATGGCCTCCAAGGAAGCCGAAAGACGGGTCGAGGATTTCATCTACGACAACAAGCTGCGCGATTTCGTGCGTTATGACGGCGTTTCGGCTTCCGTCCTATCGGGCAGCGCGACGCTGAACAATGTCACCCTGACCTCTGGCCCCTCTCTGGAAAAGCCTGTGCTCATCAAGAGGTTGACCCTCTCCGACTATAAAGAGGAGGAAGGCAATCTGGTCTCGGTGAAATTGGCGGCCGAGGGGATAGAGATTCCGGTGACGGCAATTGCCCGCAGCGGTGAGATGGATGCCGAACTCGACCTGCTGGTCGGCATGGGCTACGGGACGATGACCGGTTCGGCAATGCTGGGCTATAAGATCACGTCCCGCGACCGCAGGATCGACTTGCAGATGAAGGTCGACTTGGATGATGCGATGGCCGTCGATTGGGAATTGGGTTTGGCTGGCATCGATCATCGTCAGGTGGCGGATATGGTGCGCAATGCTCACTCGTTGCAGGATGGCAACATGATGACGCTGGTCGAAATAGCCAGCATGGTGACGCGGTTGGAACTCGCCTCAGTCAATATCGACATCCGGGACAAAGGAGCCAACAGCCGTTCCTTCGAGTTGTTGAGCGAAGGCGATTTCACCCGCAAGCCGGCGGCTGAAGTCGCAAAAACCGGACGAGAAAAACTGCTGGCTCAACTGACGGAAGAGCTTCATGCGGTCGGGTTCAATGAACGGGAGGCCGCAGCCCTTTCCCAGACTTTGGTCAATTCCTCTCGTGAAGGGGGGCGGCTGAGAGTGAAGAGTGATATTTCCCGCCCCTTGCCGGTCTTCGTCAGCAGCCCGAGATTCCCGGGCGTTGACATCGCAGCGGACTTCAAGGATCTGCGCCGCTTTTTTCAGGCGGCGAAGCTTCGCGTCGAGAACTGAACAAAAAAAAGGGGGCGCCGCAGCGCCCCCCAGGTTTTCGTTCGCGAAGAAATCAAGAAGGTCCCTTAGTGGATGACTTCGCCGTGCTGGGTCAGGTCCAGGCCGTCGCGTTCTTCCTCGGGGGTGACGCGCAGGCCGATGACCAGGTCGATGACCTTGAGCAGGACGTAGGAGGCGACGGCGCACCAGACGATGGTGGCGAGGATGCCCCAGATCTGGGTGACGACCTGACCGGGATTGCCGTCGATCAGGCCGGCGGTGCCGCCGATGGCCTCGATGGCGAAGACGCCGGTCAGGACGGCGCCGACGATGCCGCCGATGCCGTGCACGCCGAAGGCATCCAGGCTGTCGTCGTATTTCAGGGTATGTTTCAGCCATGTGGCGCCCCAATAGCAGACCACGCCCGAGATCAGGCCGATGGCCAGGGCGCCGCCGGGGGCGACGAAGCCGGCTGCCGGGGTGATGGCGACCAGGCCGCCCACGGCGCCCGAGATGATGCCCAGCACGCTCGGCTTCTTGCGCAGCGCCCATTCGGTGAACATCCAGGACAGGGCGGCGGCGGCGGCGGAGATCTGCGTGACCAGCATGGCCATGCCCGCGGCGCCGTCGGCGGCCACGGCGGAGCCGGCGTTGAAGCCGAACCAGCCCACCCACAGCAGCGAGGCGCCGATCACCGCCAGGCCCAGATTGTGCGGCGCCATGTTGTCCACGCCCCAGCCCTTGCGCGGGCCGAGCACGATGCAGGCGACCAGACCGGCCACGCCGGCATTGATATGAACCACCGTGCCGCCGGCGAAGTCGAGTACGCCGTCATCGCCCAGGAAGCCGCCGCCCCAGACCCAATGGGCCACGGGCACGTAGACGATCAGCAGCCACAGCCCGGTGAACCACAGCAGTGCCGAGAATTTCATGCGGTCGGCCACGGCACCGGCGATCAGGGCCGGGGTGATGATGGCGAAGGTCATCTGGAAGACGACGAAGATGCTTTCGGGGATGGTGCCCGACAGGGTATCGACACCGATTCCGGCCAGCATCACGCGGTCGAAACCGCCGATGAAGGCGTTGCCCTCGGAAAAGGCCAGGGAATAGCCGACGATCATCCACAACACGCTGGCCAGCGCCGCCACGGCGAAGCACTGCATCATCATGGACAGGACGTTCTTCTTGCGCACCATGCCCGAATAGAACAGGGCCAGGCCGGGCAGGGTCATCATCAGCACCAGGGCGGTGGAGATGAGCATCCAGGCGGTATCGCCCGAATTCAGTTCCGCCACCTCTTCGGCGGCCACGGCCAGGTCGGAGGCTTCCTGCGCCCAGCCGAGCGAGGCGAAGGCAGTCATCGCCATTGCCACGGCACCACCGCGCAACACCGATTTCGAAATCGTCTTCATCATTTCCCCTTGAAGGCATAGCCCAGCGGGCCAGTTGGCCGCCTTGTACCAAAATCCGTGCCACGGGCCGCAGGGGCGGTTTCCCGCGGTTTTGGCCGGGGCTGGCGGACGAGGAACTAAACCGTCTGGTATAGCTTTGGGCAAATCCGGGGATTTCTGCCGAGAAAAAGGGCAAGGCAGGGAACATAAAAAAATGGCCCGGAAGCGGGGGCTTCCGGGCCGAGGATCAGGGAGGAGATCAACGCAGGTACAGGAACAGTCCGGCCTAGAATATTTAGGATGAAAAACCGGCACTTACAGGGTCATAGGGCGGCGACATCCGTTTCGCCGGTACGGATGCGTATCGCCTGGTTGAGGTCCATGACGAAAATCTTGCCGTCACCGATCTTTCCGGTATAGGCGGATTGCTGGATGGTCTCGATCACGCGCTCGACCATGTCGTCGGGAACGGCGACCTCGATCTTCACCTTGGGCAGGAAGCTGACCAGGTATTCGGCGCCGCGATAGATTTCGGTCTGCCCCTTCTGGCGCCCGAATCCCTTGACTTCGCTTGCCGTCAGCCCCTGGATGCCCAGCGGCATCAGCGCCTCGCGCACCTCGTCCAGCTTGAAGGGTTTGATGATGGCCATGACCAGCTTCATCTTTCGCACCTCCCTTCCATGGCGGCCTGTGGCGCGGTATGGCGCCGACGGCCCCGGGTAACCATAGTGATTCACTTGCCCCTTCCCCTTTTCAAGAGCCGTGCCGTTTGACGGAAAGGCCGGAAAACCGGGATTTGCCGCCGAGACGCCGCTCTTCCGGAGATCGGGCAGCCTAAACTTTGGGCAGCATCTGCCTGTTGTGTGGCCTCTGGACAAGACCGCGTGGTAAGCGCAAATTCGCCCCATGACGATACACAGCCCTCATGGCGTGGATATCCGCGCCGACATCCTGGTCATCGGCGGCGGCCTTGTCGGCGGTGCCATGGCCTGCGCCCTGGCCAAGGCCGGTATTTCGGTCGCGGTGGTGGATCACGAAGGCCCGGCGGCCGCCATGGCCGCCGAATTCGACGGCCGTTCCTCGGCCATCGCCTTGGGACCCAAGCGCGTGCTGGAGGTCGCGGGGCTGTGGGACGCGATCGCCCCCGAGGCCGGGCCGATCCTGGAAATCCGCGTCTCGGACGGCCCGTCGCTGATGTTCCTGCATTACGACCACAAGGATGTCGGAGACGAACCCTTCGGCTGGATCGTCGAGAACCGCACGACCCGCAAGGCCATCTTCTCGACCCTGCCGCAACTGGACAAGGCGCAACTGATCGCCCCGGCCCAGGTCGTCGGGGTCGAGCGTGGGCCGCTTTCCTCCGTCGCCACCCTGTCCGACGGGCGGCGCATCGAGGCGCAATTGGTCATCGCCGCCGACGGGCGCGGCTCGGCCACCCGCAAATCCGCCGGGATCGACATCCGGAAATGGGAATACGGCCAGACAGCCATCGTCTGCACCGTGGCTCACGAAAAGCCTCATCGCGGCATCGCCCAGGAACATTTCCTGCCCGCCGGGCCCTTCGCCATCCTGCCGATGACCGGTAACCGCTCCTCCCTCGTCTGGACGGAGAAGAGCCATCTGGTGCCCGCCATCATGGCCCAGGACGACAAGGGCTTCCTGAGCGAGCTGTCCTGGCGCTTCGGCGATTTCCTGGGGGACATCGCCGTCGAGGGGCCGCGCTTTTCCTATCCGCTGTCGGTCCAGTTCGCCGACAGCTATATCGCCCGTCGCCTCGCCCTGATCGGCGATGCCGCCCATGGCATGCATCCGGTGGCGGGGCAGGGCATGAATTACGGCCTGCGCGATGTCGCCGTCCTGGCCGAGGTCCTGGTGGAAAGCCATCGCCTGGGCCTCGACCTGGGCAGCCCGGCGGTGCTCGACCGCTACCAGCGCCTGCGCCGCTTCGACAACATGCTGATGCTGGGCCTGACCGACGCCCTGGTCCGGCTCTTCTCCAACGATATCGGTCCCATCCGGCTGGCCCGCGATATCGGGTTGGGCCTGGTCAACCGCATGACGCCCCTGAAGAAGGTCTTCATGCGCCACGCCATGGGCGAGATCGGTACCTTGCCCCGGATGATGCGCGGGGAAGCGCTGTAGGGGAACTTAGCTATGACGCCGGGCCTGGCCGCCCGGCGAATTCGCGCGCCATGGCAAGGAAGGCCTTCAGGCCGGCGGACAAATTGCGCCGGCCGGGATAATAGAGGCAGAGGCCGGGAAAAGGAGGAGTCCAATCCTCCAGCACCCGGATGAGGCGCCCGGTCTCGATATCTTCCCGGACATCTTGTTCCATGAAAAAGCCAAGGCCGATGCTCTCGAGGACGGCAATGCGCGCCAGGCTCGCTTCATCAAGGATGATGGGGCCGCGCACATCGACCTGCACGGCCTCGCCCCGCTTCTCGAATTGCCACCGGTAGAGCGCTCCGTTCGGCAATCGCACGCGAATGCAGTCGTGATCGAGAAGGTCCGGAGGAATGCGAGGCTTCGCGCGTTTCCCGAAATAGGCCGGAGAGCCCACGACGGCATAGCGTTGCGGGCGGCCGAGAGGGAGGGCGATCATGTCGCTGGGCACGAGATCGGCGACCCGCACCCCCAGGTCGAAGCCTTCGGCGACGATGTCGATCAGCCGCCCTTCGGTGACCAGATCGACGCTCATTTCCGGATAACGGCGGAGGAACGCGATCACGAGCGGGGAGAGGATCTCGCGCGCCGCGAACGTGGCGGCATTGATCCGCAGCCTTCCCGACGGCGTCTCGCGTTGCGCGCGCACCGCTTCCATGGCGTCGTGAATATCCCGCAATGCAGGGCCGACTTGCTCGACGAAGAGCCGGCCCGCATCGGTCAGCGAGACACTGCGGGTCGTGCGATTGAACAGCCGGACCCCCAGATTCGCCTCCAACTTGCCGATTGCATGGCTCAAGGCGGTGGTGGACATGCCCAGATCGATCGCAGCGGCGCGGAAGGAGCCCCTCCGCGCGATGGCGATGACGGCATTCAGCTCGTTCAGGCCTGCACGTTCCATTATCCTGAATCTTTCAATTCTTCATGCCGGTTTATCCCTATTATCCGGATAATGATCCAGCCCTATCTTCCGGCGGTAACTTTGATCGCCACGTCAAGAAGGGGCAGAAGAATGAAACTTCCTCCAGTCGTGAAAGCCTATTTCGAGGCCGATAGGGGCGAGGACGCCGATGCGTTCGCTCGAATTTTCTCCAGGAACGCCGTGGTGACAGACGAGGGCAGGACCTACGAGGGGATTGAGGCGATACGGGCATGGTGGCTTGACGCGAAGGAAAAATACCATCACGTCGCCCAGCCGCTGGAAATGACGGAGACGGGTGACCTGATTTCGGTCCGGGCCCAGGTGCATGGACAGTTCCCGAGCAGCCCCGCGAGACTGGAATTCGTCTTCACGCTCGAGAACGACAAGATCGTGGCGCTGGAGATCGTCTGATGACGGACTTCCTCACGCTCGAAGGGAAGCGCGCCCTTATCACCTCCGGCACGAAGGGCGCCGGTGCCGCGACCGTCGCGCTTTTCCGCGAACTGGGCGCGCAGGTGCTGACGACGGCGCGCTCGCGGCCGGAGACGCTGCCGGAAGACCTTTTCGTCGCCGCCGACCTGACCACCGTGGAAGGATGCGCCACGGTCGCCCGGACGGCGCGTCAGCGGCTGGGCGGGGTCGACATCATCGTGCATATGCTCGGCGGTTCATCGGCCCCCGGCGGCGGCTTCATGGCGCTGACCGATGACGAATGGCGGAAGGAGTTCGACTTCAATCTGTTTCCGGCGGTTCGCCTCGACCGCGCGCTTGTTCCGGGCATGATCGCGCAGGGACACGGGGTCGTGATCCATGTTTCTTCCATTCAGAGATCGCTTCCCCTGCCCGAAGCGACGACCGGCTATGCCGCCGCCAAGGCCGCGCTTTCGACGTATAGCAAGAGCCTGTCGAAGGAAGTGTCGCCCAAGGGAATCCGCGTCTTGCGGGTTTCACCGGGATGGATCGAGACGGATTCCTCGGTCCGTCTGGCGCAACGGCTGGCCGAAGAGGCCGGCACGGATTACGAGGGCGGCAAAAGGATCATCATGGAGTCCCTGGGCGGCATTCCCATCGGGCGTCCCTCCAAACCCGCCGAGATCGCCAATCTGATCGCGTTCCTCGCATCGGATCGCGCGGCCACGATCACCGGCACGGAATATGTGATCGACGGCGGCACGATTCCCACGGTCTGACCGCCTGAATTCCCGTGAAAAGGGGAGCCCATGGAGCAGCTTCATCCATATCTGACGGCTCACATCGCCATCAGCCCCAGTATGGGCCCCATTTTCGCGGGAATGACGATTTGCTGCGGGCGGTATCGGTTTCGTCAGCAGCATGGGACGGCCTCAGGGCCGCCCCACGGAAAGTGCTGCCGGTTCCAGGCTAACCCAGCAGGTGGCGCGACAGGGCCGCATCCTGCCGGAAGCGGGGAAAGAGGTCGCCGATATTTTCCAGCATCCTTTTGCGGACCGGCTGGAAGACTTCTGTCAACTGCTCCTCCGGGGCCGCGTTGTCCGGATGGGCCGTGCGCAAAGTTGCGAGGCCTTCAAGGAAATGCCTCTTGTCTGCTCCCGACAGGTTCCATTCGTCGAGTTTCCCCTCCATGGAGGACAGGATCTCCAGGCTGGGAGCCTTCTCGAAATTCCGCGCGGCTTCGAGGAAGGGACCATATTCCGGGCTGAAGGCCTTTTTCTCAGCAAAGAAGCAGAAGTCCGAGACAAAGCGTTCATTGTCGCTGCTCAGCAAGTCATGGGGCCGCAGATTGGCGGCATCATAGGTCTTGTCGAGCAGGCGATAGGCCATGACCTCGCCCATGAAGCTGGCATTCTCCGATGGCACCGGCGGCTGGTCCACCAACATCTCCACATCCTTGATCCGTTCAGCAGCCTTCAGACCGATCTTCTGGCCCAGAAGATCCACCATCGTCAGCAGTACGGTACGGGACCGGTCGGTCGAGGTGTCGACGCGGTTATCCTTTCCTTCAAGCAGCGATCCCAGCATGAATTCTTTCACCAGCCCATCGGGGCGCAGCATCTCGTTGCGCAAGGCCTGGGCGTCCTCTTTGGACATGGAGCTGATCATCTTCTCCATCGGGGCGCGCAGTTCCATCAAGGTGTCTTCGGCACCGTTCAGCGGGCGCTGCCTGGCCGTGGCGGAGTCTTCCGCGGCCCGTTTGGTCGCCAGCAGGCCGTCGACCAGGAGCATGGCTTTCTCGGAGGTGAAATCTCCTCCTTGACGGATGATCTTGACGGTGTCGGCGGCATTCTCGGCGATCCGTTTTTGGCCGTCGAGGGCGGCGGTGGCCCCGGCCTCGCCGATAGCCACGGTCAGTTGGGCCACGCGGACGGCCTGTTCCTTGGCTTCCTCGGGCGAGACGATCTTGCTGTTGTCGCCCGACGCGGCATCCAGCCGGGCCGAAAACTCGCTTTTGATGAAGTCGTGCTGGGCCTTGCTCAGATCCTCGATCCTGACGCGCGGGTCCAGGGAATCGAAGATCTGTGTCATGGCCGGGAGGGCGGGCTCATACATCACCTTGAAGCCGCCATTGGTGCGCTGTATCTCGACTTTCCGATCGTCGGCAGCCTTGATCGCGCTGCGGATGTCGCGAGCTTCCAGCGGTTTGGTGCTGTTGGAATCGATGCCGAACTCTCGAAGAATTCTATCGGCCACGGACTGGCCGTATTCCTTCTGCATGGCGGTGACGAAGGCATCGTTGGCGCGCTGGTTCTCGGTCCCTTGGGCGGCCTTGGTCTCGGCGCTGGCGAATTGGGACTTGATCCAACTCACCGCGCGGCTGAAGAAATTGGTATTGCTGTTGACGATCTGGGCGTTTTTATCCGGCCCCTGGATGTTCAATTGGCCGCCGATGGCGGCGGCGGAGCTGAAGTCGCGGATTGACTGGATCATCTTTTCCCCCTGTGGTCAGGCCAGAGTGCCGATCGCCACGGAAGCGGGCGGTTGGGTATTGTTGTCATGCTCGGCGCTGGCCAGGACGGCCTGCCAGGTTTCGGCGGTGTCGCACAGGTCGCCCAGCGTCGTGCGCAGCCGCGTCGCGTCCAGCGAGACGGCGGGCAGACGGATGGCCAGCACCGTATCGCCGGATCCCCCCAACAGCGACAAGGTCGCCCCGCGCGTTGCCGCCCAGCCGCAATTGGCCTGGAGCATCAGGCGCAGGACCGAGGCCCGCGCAGGCCCCGCGACGGGGCCGAGGACGGTGTAGATCGTCACATGGCCGACGGGAAAATTCGCCACCAGCGTGATCGGGTGCTTGTCGATCACCAGGCTGGCCATTCCTGCGTCATCCCAGGTCAGGGCCACACCCAGGTCCTGGGCGAAATCGGTCAGGCGCGGGGCCAGATCCACTGAAACGCTCATGCCTGTCTCCTCAGATGCGGATGGCGTGGCCGGGCATGGCCGGAGCCGTGTCCAGGGCGGGGATGGAGGGGGTGCCAACACTTTGGGCGAGGATCATCTCGGCCAGGCGTTCGGCGGCATCGATGAAGTGGCGCAAGTCCTCTTCGAAGGCCGCCTGATCCAGCCCCTTCAGGGGCCAGGCGCGCATCAGCACCGCTTCATCATCGGGGCGCAGGGAAAGCGTTCCGCCCGCCGTCCGCGACCAGAGGAAATTGGCTTCCAGCAGGGTTTCGAGCAGTTCCTCCCCTGCCGTCTGATCGAGTATCGCCAAGGGGGAAATTGCCAGGATTTCTTCTTGCTGCGCATCAATGGCCAGCTTTACCTGAATGGCCCCGTCGAAAAGCAGATCGCAGGTGCCCGCATCGTCGAAGGCCAAGTCCTCGAAGCCCAGCGTTCGGCCCAATTCCCTTATCAGGGCGTTACTCTCATCCAACATTTCAGTCCTAAGCCATGAGTGGATCTCCTCATTGTAGGAACGTGGGCGGGAAAATGGTTCCCGAGAAACTGGCTGCTCCGGTGCTTTCGGGGGAATGACGAGGACAAAGGGTGTGTCGGCAATATGCAGGGGCTGCCAGCCCCTCTCTTACGCCCAGCCTTTCCCCGGCCGGATTTCCCCGACCACGCGCCCGGCGGCGTTGCGTAGGGCCGGTCGGGCATGGCCGGCGAGGCGGGCCTCGTCGTCAGGCGACAGGGCCCCCAGGCGGCGCAGGATTTCGATCATGGCCACATCCGAGGCGCGGCTGGCGCCGTCGTCGATCTTCACCGCGATTCCCAGCCCCTGGGCGGGCAGGGCGGCGGCATAGACAGCCTCGGCGCCGCCCTTGGTGACCAGCGGGCGGCCGGGCTGCATCAGCCTGGTATCCATCCGTACCGAGCCGCCGACCATTTCGGGATGGGCGGTCATGGCGGCGCGGATGCGCTCCAGCGCGGCACGGCGGCCGGGGCTCTGGCCGCCGGGATCGGCGAGGCGGGCCATGCCGAGCGCCAGGGCCGACAGGGGAAGGGCGAAGGTGGGAATGCCGCAGCCGTCGACGGCGGGGTTGTCCAGCGGCGTCTCGGTCATTTCGGCCAGGGCTTCGGTGACGCGGCGCTGGACGGGATGGTCGGGCAGGATGTAGCCGCGCGTCTCTTCGCCCATGAAACGGGCCGTGGTGAGCATCCCGGCATGCTTGCCCGAGCAATTGTTGTGCAGCGGGCAGGGCGGAATACCGTCATGGACGAGGCGGCGGGCGGTGTCCGGATCGACCGGGGCATGGCTGCCGCATTCCAGGTCCTTGGGGCCCAGGCCGATCCGTTCCAGCCAGGCCGCCACCGCTTCGGTATGGCGGGCCTCGCCGGTATGCGAGGCGCAGGCCAGCGCCAGTTCCCGGGGACCGAGATGCCAGTGATCCAGGGCGCCGGTCTCGACCAGCGGCAGGGCCTGAAGGGGCTTCACGGCCGAGCGGGGATAGGCGGGACGCGAGATATCGCCTAAGGAAAGGGCGACTTCCCCTTTCGCGTTAGAGACGCAGACTACACCTCGGTGGTAACTCTCAACCTGTCCGCCGCGGATGATTTCGACCAGGATGGGATTCGCCGCCTCGCCCATTTCTGTCTCTCCTCCCTTGAATTTCGAGGGATGTGGAACATCCTCCGCGTTGGACAAGGGGCTAGTTGACAGTTCGTGCCCCGAATGGTTCAAGGGTAGCAGGCGGAGAATACGGAGGAGAATCATGCTCGGGACGCGTCGTCTTCCCATTTTGGCTGCCATGGCCGCCAGTATCCTTGCCGCCGCGCCCGCGTTGCTCGCCTCGTCCCCGGCCGAGGCCCAGGCGACGGCTCAATCGCTGGGCCGGAACGGCGCCTGGGAAGGCTATGTCTTCGAAGCCGAAGACGGCAAGGTCTGCTACATGGCCAGCCGCCCCAGCAAGAGCCAGGGCAGCGTCAGCGATCGCGGGCCGGTCTATGTGGCCGTGACCCATCGGCCCGGCAATGACAGCCGCGATGTGATCAGCATCAATGCCGGCTATCCCTTTGCCGAAGGCAGCGAGGTCCTGGTCAAGCTGGACGGCAAGGACTATACCCTGTTCACCCGCGACGATACGGCCTGGACCTATCGCAGCGAGGACGATGCCGAGCTCACCAAGGAAATGATCCGGGGACGGGTCATGGAGGTGCGCGGCAAGCCCGCCAATGGCGAAGAGACCCTGGACAGCTTCTCGCTCATGGGCTTCACAGCCACCTATCGCGCCATCAGCCAAGCCTGCAATATCCGGTAGGGCGCGGGGCAAGAGAAGAACGGTGTCATGGGGCGGGCTTTCCGAGTATCTGGAAAGCCCGCGTAAAGTCGTTGCCTTTTGGGTCCTTCCGCCTATATGAAGCGGTCATGAACAGCACCATCGCCCCCGAAAAAGCGTCCGACGCCACGGCGTCCGAGCGGCCGAACCTGATCGGCCTGTCGCGTCAGGAACTGATCGAGGCCCTCGCCAGCCTGGGCGAGAAGCCGTTTCGCGCCAAGCAGCTTTGGCACTGGCTCTATCATCAGGGCGAGACCGACTTCGCCAAGATGACGACCCTGGCCAAGGATCTGCGGGTCAAGCTGCAGGATCATTTCGTGGCCCAGCGCCCGACGATCACGCGCGAGCAGACCTCGTCGGACGGCACGCGGAAATGGCTGCTGAAATTCCCCGACGGCAACGAGGCCGAGACGGTCTACATCCCCGAGGAGGATCGCGGCTCGGTCTGCGTCTCCTCGCAGGTGGGCTGCACCCTGACCTGCAAGTTCTGCCATACCGGCACGCAGCTTCTGGTCCGCAACCTGATGGCGGCGGAAATCGTCAGCCAGTTCATGGTGGCGCGCGATTCCTACGGCGAATGGCCTTCGCCCATGGATGGCGGGCGGATGATCTCGAACATCGTGCTGATGGGCATGGGCGAGCCGCTGTTCAATTACGACAACGTCGCCAAGGCGCTGAAGATCATCATGGACGGCGAGGGCATCTCGGTGTCCAAGCGCCGGATCACGCTTTCGACCTCGGGCGTGGTGCCCGAGATGAAGCGCTGCGGCGAGGAACTGGGCGTCAATCTGGCGGTCTCGCTGCATGCGGTCACCGACGAGGTGCGCGACCGCATCATGCCCATCAACAAGAAATACCCGATCAAGGAATTGATGCAGGCCTGCCGCGATTATCCCGGCATGAGCAATGCGCGCCGCATCACCTTCGAATACGTCATGCTGAAGGGCATCAACGACAGCCTGGCCGATGCGCGCGAGCTGATCCGCATCACCAAGGGCATTCCGGCCAAGTTCAACCTGATCCCCTTCAACAAATGGCCGGGCTCGGATTTCGAATGCTCGGATTGGGACGATATCCGCAAATTCTCGGACTTCCTGTTCGAGCAGGGATATTCCGCCCCCATCCGCATGCCGCGCGGCCGTGACATCCTGGCCGCCTGCGGCCAGCTCAAATCCGACAGCGAACGCGCCCGCCTGACCCGCATGGCCGAGCGCATCAAGGCCGGCATCCCCGACGACGAGCATCACAAGCCTCAGCCGGCGGTGTAACAGACGGCGGAAAAAGACGGCGCTGTCTGCACCGAATCGTCACCCCCGCGGAAGCGGGGGTCCATGGAACCGCTTGGATTCCCGCTTTCGCGGGAATGACGATAAAAGCAGGGCTCATCCCGCAGCATGAGGGGCCAAGCGGGCCGAAGGCGTTTCGGGAAAATCCCCGCTCTTTTCGGGTATGGTTGACTTCCGCCTTCCGCCTCTCATGTCGGGGGGTGGAGGTGACGCATGGACTATACCCAAACCATCATGGTCGAGGTCTTCGGCTCGGCCCTGGTGACCGGGCTTCTGCTCGTCTTTCCGCTGTGGCGCATTTTCCGCCGGGCCGGGCTCCAGCCCATCTTTTCCCTGCTGGTCTTCATCCCCGGCATCGGCTTCATCGCCGTGCTGCTGATGCTGGCCCTGTCGCGCTGGCCCGCCCTGGAAAGCGGGGAGACGGGCATATGATGGGCCCCGATGCCGATCCCGGTGCCGTCTCCTGGTTTCCGGCCATCTTCGGCTTCGTCTTCCTGGTCTTGGCCGTCTGGGCCAATATCCAGATCCTGCGCAAGGCCGGGCGTTCGGCTTGGTGGGCGCTGCTGATGTTGTTCCCGCTGGCCTATTTCATCGGGGTCTGGATCTTCGCCTTTTCCCGCTGGCCGCGCGAGGACCAGGTCGCGAGCGCCCGCGACAGCTTCCGCAGCGGCGACCAGTTCCGGCGCTAGGGAAAGCGAGAAGCTCAGACGGGCATCGCCAGCAGGCTTTCGATTCCCTCGGCCAGATCCCGCAGCGAGACGGGCTTCTTCATCACCAGCAGGCGTTCGCGGTGCTCGTCGCCGATCTGGTCGGTCGCGCCCAGATGGCCGGTGACGACGACGATGGGCAGGAAGGGGTCGAAGTCGCGCACGCGCTCGATCAGGGTTTCGCCGTCGCCTTCGGCCATGCGGATGTCGGTGACGATCAGGTCGGGAGGGTCGGCCTGGAAGCTTCGCCATGCCTCGTTGCCGCCCCGGGCCGTGCTGACCCGGTAGCCCGCATTCTCGAAGAAGGCGGCCATGGCCGCCAGGGCGGCGGGCTCGTCCTCGACCAGCAGCAGGTGACGGCCGGGCTGGGCGGCGGGGAAGGGCAGGATATTGACCAGCGGGCTGGCCGTGCCCGAGCCGATGCTGTTTTCCTTCACCAGCGGCAGGGTCAGCGTGAAGGTGGCGCCGTCGTCGTTGTTGCCCGCCGAAAGCAGGCCACCCATGGCATCGACGATGCTGAAGCTGACCGACAGGCCCAGCCCGGTGCCGCGCCCCGCCGCCTTGGTGGTGAAGAAGGGCTCGAACAACCGGTCCAGCAGATGATTGGGGATGCCGGTGCCGTTGTCCGAGACGCCCAGGCGCAGCATGTCCGGGCCCAGTTCGGCGGTCATGACGATGGCGGGCTGCCAGGACGCCGGGCGTCCCTCCTGCGCCGCCCGCTCGCGCAGGGCGTCCAGGGCATTGGTCAGCAGGTTGACCACCACCTGTTCCAGTTGTACCGGCCTGCCCTGCACCGGCGCCACCTCGGCGGGCAGCGAGATGCGCAGGGTCACGCCCTCGCCGCGAATCTGCTGCTCCACCAGGTCGAGGGCCCGCTTGACGGTGGCGACGGCGTCGAACACCACCACGCTGCCCTGCTCCTTGCGGCTGAAGATGCGGATATGGTCGATGATCTCGGCCATGCGCCCGGTCTGCTCCGAGATCAGGGTGAATTGCCGCCGTTGATGGGCCTCGTCGCTGCGGCCGTTGCGCATCATCATCAGCGTGCCGTCGGCGGCCATGCGGATGATGTTGAGCGGCTGGCTCAGTTCATGGGCCATGCCGGCGGCCATTTCGCCCAGGATCGCCAGCTTGGCGCTTTGCAGAAGCTGCGCCTGCATCTGGCGCCGCTCGGTGACGTCGCGGATCACCACCTGATGGGCGGGCATGCCTTGCAGGGTGATGTCGGCGGACATGGCCTCGGCCTCGAAGACCTGGCCGTCCAGCCGCACATAGCGTTCCTCAAAGGGCCCCTTCGAGCGGCCCCGGCCGAGGATGCGGGCGCGCAGGGCGGCGCGGTCGTGCTCATGCACCAGGTCCAGCAGCGAGCGGCCGGTCAATTCCTCGGGACCGGCGGCGCGGAAGACCTGCAAGGCGGCGGCATTGGCGAAGGCGATGCGTCCACCGGCATGGACCAGGATGGCGTCGGGCGACAATTCCACCAGCGAGCGGAAGCGTTCCTCGCTTTCTTCCAGCCGCTGGGTGGCCGCCCGCATTTCCGTGATGTCGCGCGCCGATACCGCCAGGCCGTTGGCAAGCGGCACGATCTGGCAGCGCAGCAGCATCCGCCCGGAGGGAGAAGATAGGGCGATGTCGCTCTTCTGCGGCCCCGGCAGGGTCAGGGCGGCCAGGCAGGCACGCAGCAGTTCCGGGGCGTTGGGCAGGCTTTGCGACAGCGGTCGGTCGATCAGCGTCTCGACCGGGCGGGCCAGCAGCGCGGCGCCGCGCTCGTTGATGTAATGCAGCCGGAAATCCCGGACCATGCCTTTGTCGTCGCGCAGGCAGCCCAGCAGCAGGAAGGCGTCGAGGCGGCCCTCGGCGGCGGCGCGGAAATAGGTTTCACTGGCATGGCTGCGGCGCAGCCAGCTTCCCAGCAGGAAGGCCGCCAGCAGCAGCAGGGCCGTCACCGCTAGGCTTTGCAGGGCCTGCGGCCAAGCCTGGTCCCGCCAGGGCGCCAGGGTGCGGTCGCGGGGCAGGGCCACCAGCACCGCCAGCGGATAGCCGTGGACGCCGTGTTCGGCCCGGACGGCGCGGTCCGGATCCTGCGGCAGATCACTGCTCCGGGCCGAGGAGGGGAACAGGATGTCGCCCTCCCGGTGCAGCAGGGCGACCAGCCCCTGCCCGTCCGCCGCGAGGTCCTGGTAGAAGCCGTCGAAATAGGATGGCGCCATCCCCGCCACAGCCAGACCGGCGAAACGGCCCGTGGCGTCATGCAGGCGCCGCCCGACGAGGACGATCCCCTCGCCGTTCTCCTCCACCACCCGGCCGATCAGCAGCCCTGTTTCCGGGAAGTCGGACGAATCCGCCCACTCGGCGGGATCGAAGGGAAGGAGGCCTGCGCTCGTCCATCGTCCGCCGGTATCCTGCACGGCCAGCCGGTCCACCTGCGGCAGGGTGCGCAGGGCGGCTTGCAGCCGGGGCTGCAGGAGCCGCGGGTCCGAAGCGGGGGCGGCGAGGCTCGCCAGCGTCCCGTCGATCGCGCCGAAGCTGCGGGCGGCATGTTCCTCGAGGGCGCGGGCGAGGCGTGAGGCCTGCTCTCCGGCCTCGGCCAGGCTCCGCTGATAGCCGTGCCAGAGGGTGCGGCCGGTCGAGAAAAGCAGCGCCACGATCACCAGCGCCGTTGCGCCCCACAAATACAGCTGCAGCCGGGGGCATCGGGGTCCCCTGAGCGCACGGATCCTTCTGCCGCTCCACAAGACGCGCTTCTCCTTCATGGGCGCCGGATAGCCTGGCGCAACCCTAGCTTCTCCTAGACTAGTCCATGACGCGCGGCATGAGGCCAGGACTTTCGTTGGGAACGGCCCCGCTACTTTCGTCAGTACGCTGTCCAGCGCAGCCCATTTGCGTGTGTTTCTCCGCTCTTTCGGCTGATTGCCCCGTGCCTGTTGCAACTGCACATAAGGACACGGCATCGGTGAAGAGGGGGATCATGAAACTCAGCAGACGCAGCTTGCTCGGCACTGGTTTGGCAGCCGGCGCCGCCTTCCTGTTTTCGGGGGACACGGCCAGGGCGCAGGGGGCCCAGCGCCTGTTTCCCCATCTCGACAGCGCCCGGCGCGTGGGCCGCCAATATCTGGAACGGAATCCCGGCGAGGCCAGCCGCGAGGCGCTGCTGGCGGCGCTGGATCTGCCTCCGGACATCGGCTGGGACGATCTGGCGGACCTCCTGCCTTCCCTGTTGGAGCGCGATTTCCGGGCCGGGAACACGCTCTATGTCGACAACTGGATGCTGGCTCGCTGCGAAGCACGGCTCTGCGCATTGACGGTGGTGACATCCTCGTGATCGATGATCTTCGCAACCATCCCGATGGGAGTGTCATCGAAGCTGACCTCTGCATCATCGGTGCCGGCCCCGCCGGCATTTCCATCGCCCGCGAATTCGCCAAGCCGGACATGGCCCTGTCGGGGCTCCGGGTCTGCCTGATCGAGAGCGGCGGATTCGATTTCGACAGCGAAACCGCCGACATGTATGTGGGCGAGACGGAAGGGCATGAATACTATCCCCTCGACGTGACGCGGCTGCGCTTCTTCGGCGGCGCCTCGAATCACTGGGCGGGCTATTGCATTCCCTTCAACGAGCTGGATTTCCAGCGCCGCGACTGGGTGCCCGACAGCGGCTGGCCCATCGACTACACCACGCTGGAGCCCTATTACCAGCGCTGCCAGGAACTGTGCCAGATCGGCCCCTTCAACTACAACCTGGCCGACGCCTTGCCCAGCGACCTGAAACTGCACGATTTCCTGCCCGAGAAGATCGAGGGCAAGGTCTGGCAGTTCAGCCCGCCCACCCGCTTCGGCCAGGTCTATCGCCGCGAATTGCGCGAGGCCGAGAATGTGCGCGTGCTGCTGTTCGCCAATGTCACCGAGATCGAGAGCGATTACACCGCGCGTCGCGTGATCGGTGCCAAGTTGGCCAGCATCACCGGCAACACGGCCCGGGTGCGGGCCAAGACCTTCGTGCTGGCCTGCGGCGGGCTGGAAAATCCCCGCCTGCTGCTGGCCTCGAACAGCGTGCAGACGGCCGGGCTGGGCAATGGCCGCGACCTGGTCGGGCGCTATTTCATGGAACATCCCGAAGCCGGTCCGGCGATCGGCGTGGTCCAGGCCGATGGCGCCAAGGTGCCGTGGTATGCCGGATTCCACAATTGGGGCATCGACATGATGCCCGCCCTTTCCCTGAGCGAGGAGGTCCAGCGCCGCCACCAATGCTTGGCGGCGGCGGCGGGGATCGAGCCTTTGGCCCAGTTCCAGCGCAATACCGGCTATTTCGCCCTGCGCCGCCTGTTCCTGGCTTTTCGCCAGATGCAGATGCCGGAAAACTTCACCAGCGATGTCTGGCATGTGCTGACCGACCTAAATGATGCCGCCAACGGCACCATGCGCTGGCTGCGCGGACGCCACTACCGCCCGTCCCTGCGCATGGGCGACACGGTGCGGGTCCGCTGGCGGCTGGAACAGGCGCCCGACCGCGACAACCGGGTGGTGCTGAGCGACGAGCGCGATGCCCTGGGGGTGCCGCGCATCCGCCTGCATTGGCGTCTCAACGAGATCGACCGCCATACCCTGCGGGTCGCCACCCAGGTGATGGGCGAGGAGCTGGGGCGGCTGGGCTTCCTGCGCCTGCGCGTGGAGGACTGGCTGATGGACGACAACGCCCCCTGGGACGGCGATGTGGTGGGCGCGTTCCACCATATGGGCACCACCCGCATGTCGGACGATCCCAGCCAGGGCGTGGTGGACAGCAATTGCCGCGTCCACGGCATCGAAAACCTCTATATCGCCGGCAGTTCCGTCTTCCCCACCGGCAGCCATGCCATGCCGACCTTCACGCTGCTGGCCCTGGCCCTGCGCCTGGCCGACCATCTGCGCGGCGAGCTGGCGGGGCGCATGATGGTGCGGGAAACCCTGATGACGCCGGTCGTGGCGCCCCTGGTCAAGTAGGGCGCACCGGCCGCGGCGGCGAAGCGGGAGGGGGGCCATCCCCGCCTCGCCGCCCGGCATGCTTTTCCTTCCTTCCCCTTCAAACGGCTTTGGAATCAATCGGCTTATGCTATACTGCGCGGCCCCGTGTTTTCACGGTGTCGAATTCGCAAGAATGGTAGCTCGCATACGCCATGAAACTGACCATCGAACGCGCCGCACTGCTCAAGTCCCTGGCCCATGTTCAGAGCGTGGTCGAGCGCCGGAACACCATTCCGATCCTGTCCAATGTCAAGCTCGAGGGGCGCGCCGGCCAGCTCAGCCTGAATGCGACGGATATGGACCTGGATATTCTGGAAGCGGTCCCCGCCGACATCGCCGAGCCGGGCACCATCACCGCCCCCGCCCATACGCTCTATGACATCGTCCGCAAGCTGCCCGAAGGCAGCCAGGTCGAGCTGGAACAGAGCGGCGGCGACGGCCAGATGACCCTGCGCTCCGGCCGCTCGAAATTCACCCTCTCTTGCCTGCCGGTCGAGGATTTCCCGGTCATGTCGGGGGGCGAATTGCCGCATAGCTTCACCCTGGCGGCGGAAGAGCTGAAGGCCCTGATCGACCGCACGAAATTCGCCATCTCGACGGAAGAGACGCGCTACTACCTGAACGGCATCTTCCTGCACGCCACGGAAAGCAACGGCGTGCCGGTGCTGCGCGCCGTGGCCACCGACGGCCACCGGCTGGCCCGCATCGAGGTGCCGCTGCCCGAGGGCGCGGCGGGTATTCCCGGTGTCATCGTGCCGCGCAAGACGGTCGGCGAACTGCGCAAGCTGGTCGACGAGGGCGCGGTGGAGGTCACCGTTTCGATGTCGGACAGCAAGATCCGCTTCGCCTTCGGCGATGCGGTGCTGACCAGCAAGCTGATCGACGGCACCTTCCCCGATTACGAGCGGGTGATCCCGTCCGACAACGACAAGATCCTGGAAGTGGATTGCAAGCTCTTCTCCCAGGCCGTGGACCGCGTGTCGGCCATTTCCACCGAGAAGTCGCGGGCCATCAAGCTGAGCGTCGAGAAGGGCAATCTGACCCTGTCGGCTTCCAGCCCCGAGAATGGCAGCGCGATGGAAGAGGTCGAGGTGTCCTACGATTCCGCGCCCATGGAAATCGGCTTTAATTCGCGCTATCTGCTCGACATCCTGGGGCAGGTGGAAGGCGAATCCGCCCGTTTCGCCATGTCGGACGCCGCCTCCCCCACCGTCGTGCGGGAAGTCGCCGATGGCAGTGCTATCTATGTTCTTATGCCGATGCGTGTGTGAGCCAAGACGCCTGTTCCATCCCTGCCGATACGCCCTGGCTGGCGGTGAGGCGCCTGACGCTGACTGATTTCCGTTGCTACCCCTTTCTCAGGCTGGACACCGAATCCCGCCCTGTGGTGCTGACGGGAGCCAATGGCGCAGGCAAGACCAACCTGCTGGAAGCCTTGTCGCTGCTGACGCCCGGGCGGGGCTTGCGGCGGGCCAAGCTCTCGGAAATGGCGCGGCAGGCGGCGGGCGAAGGGGCGCCCTGGGCGGTGGCGGCGGTGCTGTGCCGCCCGGCCATGGGCGGCGGAGTGGACGAGACGGAAATCGGTACCGGCCGCGAGGCGGGAACCGAGCGCCGGGTGGTCAGGATCGACGGGCAGCCGGCCCGCACCCAATCCGCCCTGGCCGAGATCCTGTCGGTGGTGTGGCTGACGCCGAGCATGGACCGGCTGTTCCAGGAAAGCGCCTCGGGCCGGCGCCGCTTCCTCGACCGCCTCGTCTATGGCCTCGATCCGGCCCATGCCGGGCGGGTCAATGCCTACGAGCATGCCCTGCGCGAGCGGGCGCGGCTGCTGAAGACGGGCGGCGATCCGCAATGGCTGGCGGTGCTGGAAGAAACCATGGCCCTGCGCGGGGTCGAGATCGCGGCGGCCCGGCGCGATTGGGTCGGAAGGCTGGACCAGGCCTGCCGCGCCGGGATCGGTCCCTTCCCGGCGGCCGGGCTGGAATTGTCGGGTATGGTGGAGCGCTGGCTGGAGGACGAGCCGGGCGAAGAGGTGGTGCGGCGTCTGCAGGCCTTCTTCGCGACCTCGCGCCGCCGCGACAGCGAAGCCGGCGGAGCGGCAGACGGGCCGCATCGCACCGATTTGGCGGTGCGCCACCGGCCCAAGGACATGCCGGCGGGCCTGTGCTCGACCGGCGAACAGAAGGCGTTGCTGGTCTCCATCGTCCTGGCCCAGGCGCGGGTCCAGGCCGAGTTGCGGGGCGCGGCGCCGCTGATGCTATTGGACGAGGTGGTGGCGCATCTGGACGAGACGCGCCGCAATGCCTTGTTCGACGAGTTGTGCGCCCTGGGCGCGCAGAGCTGGCTGACCGGAACCGACGCGGCTTTGTTCGCGGGTTTCGGAAGCCGTGCGCAATTCTTCCGCGTCGATGACGCCTGTGTGACGCGGCAACAGTGAAGGTGAGTGGCGATATGTCGAGCGATCAGACCCCCGAAGCCGTGACGTCCGCCGAGTATGGCGCGGATTCCATCAAGGTGCTGCGCGGGCTCGAAGCGGTGCGCAAGCGGCCGGGCATGTATATCGGGGACACCGATGACGGCTCGGGCCTGCATCACATGGTCTATGAAGTCGTGGACAACGCCATCGACGAATCCCTGGCCGGCCATTGCGACCGCACCGATGTGCAGCTGAACGGCGACGGCTCGGTCACCGTGCGCGACAACGGCCGCGGCATTCCGGTGGATATCCACAAGGAAGAAGGCGTGTCGGCGGCCGAGGTCATCATGACCCAGCTGCATGCCGGCGGTAAATTCGACCAGAATTCCTACAAGGTCTCGGGCGGCCTGCACGGCGTCGGCGTCTCGGTCGTGAATGCCCTGTCGGAATGGCTGGAGCTGCGCATCTGGCGCAACGGCAAGGAATATTTCATGCGCTTCCGCCATGGCGAGGCCGAAGCGCCGCTCGCCGAGGTCGGCGACGCGCCCTTCGACGAGCGCCGGGGGCGGCCGCAGACGGGCACGGAAATCACCTTCCTGCCGTCGAAGGAAACCTTCACCAAGACCGATTTCGATTTCGCCACGCTGGAACATCGCCTGCGCGAACTGGCCTTCCTGAATTCGGGGGTCTATCTGCGCCTGATCGATGCCCGCCACGAGGAAACCCAGACGGTGGAGCTGCATTACGAGGGCGGCATCGAAGCCTTCGTCAACTGGCTCGACCGCTCCAAGGTCAGCCTGCACACCCCCGTGGCCGCGACCGGCGAGCGCGACGGCATCACCGTCGAGGTCGCCATGCAGTGGAACGACAGCTTCCACGAGACCACGCTGTGCTTCACCAACAACATCCCGCAGCGCGACGGCGGCACCCATCTGGCCGGCTTCCGCGCCGCCCTGACCCGCACGCTGAACGCCTATGCCCAGGACAGCGGGTTGATGAAGAAGGAGAAGGTGCAGCTTTCGGGCGACGACATGCGCGAAGGCCTGACCTGCGTGCTGTCGGTGAAGGTGCCGGACCCGAAATTCTCGTCCCAGACCAAGGACAAGCTGGTGTCCTCGGAAGTCCGTCCGGTGGTGGAAAGCATCGTCTCCGACCGCCTGGGCCAGTGGTTCGAGGAACATCCGGCCGAGGCGCGCAAGATCGTCGGCAAGGTGGTCGAGGCCGCCGCCGCCCGCGAGGCCGCCCGCCGCGCGCGTGAACTGACCCGGCGCAAGGGCGCGCTGGACATCGCCACCCTGCCGGGCAAGCTGGCCGATTGCCAGGAACGCGATCCGGCCCTGTCCGAACTCTTCATCGTCGAGGGTGACTCGGCCGGCGGCTCCGCCAAGCAGGGGCGCAACCGCGCCTTCCAGGCCATCCTGCCGCTGCGCGGCAAGATCCTGAACGTCGAGCGTGCGCGCTTCGACAAGATGCTGTCCTCGGCGGAAATCGGCACGCTGATCGCCGCTTTGGGCACCGGCATCGGGCGCGAGGACTTCAATATCGAGAAGACCCGCTACCACAAGATCATCATCATGACCGACGCTGATGTGGACGGCAGCCACATCCGCACCCTGCTTCTGACCTTCTTCTACCGTCAGATGCCGGAACTGATCGAGAAGGGCTATCTGTATATCGCCCAGCCGCCGCTCTATCGCGCCAAGCGCGGCAATTCCGAGGTCTATCTCAAGGACAATCGCGCCCTCGAGAATTACCTGATCGACGGCGGACTGGTCGATACCCTCTACACCACCGACAGTGGTTTCCAGATCGGTGGGCAGGACCTGCGCGCCCTGGCCGAGACCGCCCGCCAGGTGCGCAACCTGCTGGGCCCGATCTCGCATCGCGTGCCGATGTTCGTGGTGGAACAGGCCGCCATCTCCGGCGCCCTGTCCGGCCCGGCCATCACCAAGGAAGAGCTGGGCCGTCCGCTGGCCGAGGAAATCGCCCGGCGCCTCAATGCCGTGGCCTCGGAATTGGAAAAGGGCTGGACCGGCACCTGGATCGAGGGCGAAGGCATCCAGCTTTCGCGCACCCTGCGCGGCGTCACCGAGCGTCACATGATCGACGACGCCATCGTCCGCAGCGCCGAGGCCCGCCACCTCGATTCCATCGCCGCCTCGCTGAAGGACAATTTCGGCAGCCATGGTGTGTTGAAGTCCAAGGACCGCGAGACGACCATCACCGGTCCCGTCGCCCTGGTGGACGCGATCATGGAAGCGGGCCGCAAGGGTATCGCCATCCAGCGCTACAAGGGCCTGGGCGAGATGAACCCCGAACAGCTTTGGGAAACCACGCTGGACCCGAATGTGCGCTCGCTGCTCCAGGTCAAGATCAGCCATGCCGACAACGCCGAATCGGTCTTCTCGACCCTGATGGGCGACGTCGTCGAACCGCGCCGCGACTTCATCCAGAACAACGCCCTGAAGGTGGCGAATCTGGACGTTTAAGACGGCGGCCCGGCAGAGGAAAAAGGCCCGGAAGCGCAGGCTCCCGGGCCTTTTTGTATTTATCCGTCCTGGACCCCCGCTTTCGCGGGGGTGACGCAGGGGGAGGGCTGTGTCAGGCGACCGCCAGCAGGGCTTGGGTCGTCATCAGGTCCTCGATGGTGACGATGGGGAAGTTGTGGGTTTCGGCAAAGGAGATCAGGTCCGGCAGGCGGGCCATGGTGCCGTCGGGATTCATGACCTCGCAGAGGACTCCGGCGGGCTTGCGGCCTGCGCGCATCATCAGTTCGATCGTCGCCTCGCTATGCCCCCGGCGGACCGCCAATCCGCCCGGGCGGGCGATGATGGGGAAGACATGGCCGGGGCGGGCGAGGTCGGACGGCACGCTGTCCTCGGCCACGGCGGTCTTGATGGTGGTGACGCGGTCGGCGGCCGACACGCCGGTCGTGACGCCCTCCACCGCCTCGATCGAGACCGTGAAGCCGGTGCCGTAGCGCGAGGTATTGGCCGGAACCATGGGGGCCAGCTCCAGGCGCCGGGCGTGTTCCTCGGTCAGGATCAGGCAGACGATGCCGGAGCAGGTGCGGATGAGCAGGGCCATCTGTTCGGGCGTGATGCTGTCCGCCGGATAGATGATGTCGCCTTCGTTTTCGCGGTCTTCGTCATCGACGACGATGACGCCTTCGCCCTGGCGGAGGGCGTCGACGGCACGGCGGACACGTTCTTCCGGGGTGCCGAAACGGGCAAGCAGGTCGGTGTGTTGAGGGGAAACGTGATTCATGAAACTCACTCCTTTGACGGGCGAGCCTGAATCAGGGCGCAGAAAGAACCTCCTCCGCACCGCAGGTCATCCTCCGGTGCGTCGGCGCGGACCCGCGCACTCCCCGCTGGGCGGGAAGGTCGGGTCGACTCATTCTCTTCCATCCGGACTGTAACCGTCGGCCCCGGCATTTCACCGGATCTGCTGACCCCATGGCGGGAGCCATGGGCGCTCGCGGGCTCTCCCCTCTTGCGAGGGAAATACCGCCGGTAGGGAATTTCACCCTGCCCTGAGAACAAGCAATAGCGTCATTCCAAGCGAATGACGGGACAGACTATCCCCAGCCTTCCGGGTTCTGTCAATGCCGTCGCGCCGCTACAGGACTTCGAGGAAGGCCCGCAGGGCATCCATTTCCTCGGGCGTGAGGTTCAAGGGCTGCAGCAGGGGCGACAGCGGAGGTGCCCCCGGCCTGGACGACTTGAGCCCGCCCGCATTGTAGAAAGCGACCACGACGCGGAGGTCGCGGAACCGCCCGGTATGCATCCACGGCCCCGTGGCGGCGACGCCGCGCAGGGTCGGGGTGCGGAAGGCGCCGCGGTCGGCGGGATCGCCCGTCACCTCGTAGCGCCCGAGATCCTCGTCCTCCTCGCCGAAACGGTGCAGGCCGAGATTGTGGAAGCCGCCATCGGTCAGCAGCGGCCCGTGATGACAGGTCATGCACCGGCCCTTGGTGCGGAACAGGTGCAACCCGTGAAGCTGCTGGTCGGTCAGGACCTCGCGGCGGCCGTTCAGGAAGGTGTCGAAGCGCGAGCGTGTCGTCTGGGCGCGGACGAAGGCGGCGAGGGCCTTGAGCGCGTCCTCGAGCCCGCCACCTTCGGGAGTGCCGAAGACCGCGCGCAGGGCATCGCGATAGGGACCGGCCTTCAGCCGGGCATCAATTTCCGCCGCGTCGGCGGCCATTTCCACCGGATTGGTCATGGCCATCAGGGCCTGCCGTTCCAGCGTCTCGGCTCCTCCGTCCCAGAAATGCAGGTCGTAGAATCCGGCATTGAGGATCGAGATCGCATTGCGCCGCCCGATCTGGCGGTCATGGCCGAAGGATCGGCGCAGGCGGTCGGTGAAGCCGATTTCGCGGAAATGGCAGTCGGCGCAGGCGAACTGGCCCGACAGCGACAGCGTCGGGTCCTCGAACAGCTTGCGGCCCAGCTCGATCTTCTCGGGCGTGCCCGGATTGTCATGCGGATGGCGGGGAGGCGGCACCGGTCCCATCTCCTTCACGGCGATGCCGTCCGGCACCCAGGGGGCCGGCCATGTCTCGACCGGCCCGGCATAGGCTTTCCGCAGGGCCTGGGGGTCGTGCGCCGCCGCCGTGCCGCCGCCCAGGCCGAGGCAGAGGAGGGCGGCGAGAAAAAGGCGCCGCCTACCAGACATAGGCCAAGCCGAACCAGAAGGAGCGGCCGCGTTCGTAGGGATTGCTCGCCGTCGCCGTGCGCGTACGGCTATCGAACAGATTCTCGACATAGCCCTTCAGCTCGACATGATGGTCGGGAACCGTCTCCAGAAGATAGGTGACGGTCATGTCGACATTGACCGTCGGCTTGAGCGTCCGCTTCTCGTAGACGTCGTAGGCGACGCCGTCGACGGTGATGTTCCTGCCGCTATCGACGATCTCGTCGCGTTCGAAGCGGTATTTTCCGGTCAGGCCGATGGTCAGGGCGTCGTCCAGCCAGCGCGAGGCCAGGCTGGCATTGAGGGTCCAGGGCTGGGCGAAATTCGTCGCCAGGACGCGCAGGTCCCGGGAATTCCGGATCTGGCCGTCATACCAGACGTCGGTCAGATCATCCTCGACGGTCGGATCGAAATAGGTGTTGGAGTTGCGCTTGGTGTCCGACCAGGCGGCGTTGAGGGCGAAATCGTGATTGCCGTAGCGTCCCGCCCATTCCAGCGATGCGCCCTGGTAATCCGTCCAGCCGTCATTGGTCGGGACATAGGTCCGGATGGTGCCGACGACTTCCGAGGCGCGGGCGATTTCGTTGCGGTTCTGGCGGTCGACATATTTCAGGCGGCCCATGCCCAGCGGCATGGGAAAGGTCAGGGCGGCGGTGCGTTCGTCGGAATAGGGAGTCTTCAGGCCCCTGTTCGCACGATAGCGCCAGGCATTGTTGACCGAAGTGACGCTCCAGCTATTGGGATAGAGATTTCCCACCGCGGCATCCCGGGTTTCGGTGACGAGATCGGGCGTCTGCTCGTACAGGGCATAGGCCAGGGTCTGGGCGGTAGAATAATAGCGGTTGAGGCCCAGGCTCAACGAGATCTCGCCGGGGAAGTTCAGCGTGCCCGACAGGCGCGGCGCGATGTCGAAATTCTGGCGGTAGGTTTCCCAATCCGCGCGCAGGCCGCCGCGCAGGTCGAGGCTTTTCAGCAGCGTCAGGTCCAGGGGGACGGTCTTGCGGGCCTCGGCCCATGTTCCAAGGCTGGTGACATGGGCGGAGACGTCGCGGGCCAGGCGGACCTGGCGCCGGGTCAGGACCTGCTCGCCGGCGATGCAGGCCGGGTCGCTGGGATCTGCGCATTGGACGTCGGCTCCGGCGACGGAGTTCAGGTAGAAGTAATTGTCCGTCGGCCGGTTCCGGTTGGCATGGGTGTGCTTGGCGTCGAAGCCGACGGTCCAGTCCGTGGCGAGGACGGAATAGACCGTGCTGCTTCCCTTGACCTGGAAGTCGCGTTGCCGGTCCTCGATGTCGCCGAAGCCGCCTTCGGGGCAGTTGGTGGCGCCGCACAAGGCCTTGCTGCCGATGGAACGCCAGGTGAAGCCGGTTGCCGGGGCATTGCGGGAAAAGCCGCTTTCGCCGAAGCTGACCTGAAGATTGCCGTCCCAGCCGTCCTGCTTGTGCTCGATCCGGGACAGCAGGCTGTAGGCATCGCCGGTGGTGGTCTGGAGGTCGCCGGCCTGGTTCTCGCGGGTGAATTCGCTGGAATAGGGATTGTAGAGCCCCTGGAAGGACAACGTCGTCGCGTCGGTCGCATCATATTCGAACTTGGCGAGATAGGATTCCTTCTTGCTGGTCGTCCTGCCCCGCTCGTCGCCGCCCCAATTCGCATTGTTCATGCGCGTGACTTCCGAGGAAAGCTGCGAAACGGCGGCGAGGGCGCGCAGGCGGTCCGTGACCGGTATATCGACCGAGGCTTCCTTGCCGATCTTCTCGAAGGCGGTCGGTTTCGATGCGGTGGCGCTGGAATGGTCCTCGCGGCGGTAGTCGACCCAGCGATGGGTCTGGTAGGTGCCGCCGACGCGGCCATGGAATTCATGGGCCGGATTGCGCACGTTCATCGCCACGACGCCCCCGGTGAAGCCGCCGAATTCCGCCGGAATGTTGGAATCATGGACGGCCACTTCGCGCAGGATGTCGGAATTGACGAACAGGTTCATGGAATTGGAGATGCCGATCCGGTCGGCATGGGCCTCGGAATTGCCCTCGGCCACGTCGAAGACCGAGTTGTTGTCGACGCCGTCGAGAAGGAAGCGGTTCTCGTAGAAGCGCCCGCCCGAGATGCTGACCTTGTCGGGGGTCAGATCCTGTTCGCCATATTGGCTGGTGGCAAATTGGCCGTTGTCGAAATGGACGTTGGGAAGGGTGCGCAGCAGGCGGATGGGGTCCTTGTCGCCGGTTCCCATGGTGCGGATGGCGCTCTCGTCCAGGACCGACAGGCCGCTGCTTCCCCCGGAAGGAAGGACGGGCCGGTCGGAGCCCTCGACGGAGATCGGGGCAAGGGAGACCGCGCCGCTTTCATCCCTGAATCCGCCCGCCGTGGTGACGACGATGCCGTCTGCGGCCAGTCCATAGGCCAGGCCGGACGGGGTCAGCACGCGGTGCAGGGCCTCGCGGACCGTCATCACTCCGGAAATTCTTGCCGTTGCGGTATCGGGCGGCACCCCCTCCGCCGTCCTGATCCGCAGGCCCGATTGCCGTGCCAGTTCCGGCAGGGCCTTTTCCAGCGTCGTAGCGGGAATGTCGAATCTGCGGATCATATCGAAGCCGCCCACGCGGTTTTCCGTCATGCCTGCGCCGGAGGCAGCCGGTTGCGCCTGGGCGAAGGCAGGCCCCGCATGGCAGGCGAGGCCAAGCATGATCGCCGCCGCCCAGGCCCGTGCGGGCGGGTAAGAAGCCAAATCGGTGGTCACGAAATCCCCCCTTGGTCTATACGCAACTGATTCTAAGAATCATTCGCATACTATGCAGGGGTGAGGAAAATGACCAGAGTGAAATTGTAGTTTGTCCAGGCCGGGCCCGGCCCATGCTCCGAGACGACCGCTCTGCGGTTTCCTCAGGGGCGTCTCGAAGCATGGCCGCTTTTGGGCAGGCGGCTCAATACCGATGCTGCGGCAACATGGCGTTCCGCAACCTGCTAGATCGTGAAGCGCTTCGCCAGTCCCAGGGCACGCAGCATGGCACTCTTTTCCAAAGCCGTTTCGAACCAGTCGATGACCTGCTCCAGGCTGTCCATGACGGCGACTGCGTCGCGCGCCGTTCTGCCGCGCAAGGCCCGCCGCGTCTGTTTCACGACGAATTTTCCGCTGGCGGCGCGATAAACCCAGACCTGCCCCAGTTCGGGGGAAGACACGGAATGCAGAAGCTCGCCCCTGAACTCGATATCTCCTCCAGATGGATTTTCTATAACGAAGTTATCCATATCGATTTCTCTTTCTCCTTCGGAATTTTCTGCGAATTCCGGTTCGTTCAGACATGGCTTTCCCGTAACCGGGAAAGCTCGTGTTCTTCGGTTATTCTTTGTTTCTGCCGGTCAGCCGCAGCCAGAAATCCTTGAGATCCTTTTTCGTCTGGAACAGCGGCAATCGCGGTTGGGAGGGCCGGGTCGGTTCGAGGGCCAGTCCCATCTCGGTGATCTCGTCCTTGACCATGTCGCGGACGATGATTTCGATCGGCCCGTAGGAAAGTCTGTCGCCTATCTCGATCTGCCCGCGCAGGTTCTTCTGCACCAACTCGGCCACGGTTTTCTCCGTATCCTCGGGGCGGATCGAGAAGCCGTAGGTGGCGGACAGCGCCTGGAGCTTGGTGTCCGGCGGAAGGCTGAAATCGCCGAAGAGTTCGCGATCCAGCACGTCGAGTTTGGCCGGCCGCGCGAAAAGCCGGTCAAGCAGGTGGATATATTTGGGCAATGTGAAGATGAAGACGGTGTCTCCCGGCTGCATTTTCCCCGCCCCATGCGGGGCCATGGACCGCCCGTCGCGGACGATCAGGGACGGGCGCGCCCAGCGGGGAAGACGGTCGCCTTCGGCGACCGGGCTTTCGGGAGAGATGCGATAGGCCACCAATTCATGGGTTGCTTGCCCGGGCAGGTCCAGTTCCATGCGCTCGACGGGCCCGATGCGGGGCGGGACGATCAATCCCAGCCATTTCGCCATTGGCCGGATGGTCCAGCCCTGCACCAGCAGCGAGACCAGAACGATGATGAAGGCGGTGTTGAAGAAGGTCTGCCCGCCTGGCAGGTTTCCCAGGATGGGCAAGAGGGCCAGCAGGATCGAGACGGCGCCGCGCAGCCCGACCCAGGCGATGAAGGTGATTTCGTTGCGGGTGAAGCCGAAGGGAAGCAGGCACAGCCATACCGCGATGGGGCGGCCGATGAAGATGAGGAACAGCGCCAAGCCGATAGCGAAGGGGGCGACCTCCGGGAATTCCGAGGGTGTCGCCAGCAAGCCCAGGGTCAGGAACATGGCGATCTGTGCCAGCCATGTCATGCCGCTTTGGAAACGGCGGAGCGAGGCGGCGAAGCGCAGCCGGGAATTTCCGGCATAGATGCCGGCGATATAGACAGCCAGGAAGCCGCTGCCGCCGATCATGCTGGTGGCAGCGAAAAGGCACAGGGACAACGCCATCACCAGGATGGGATAAAGGGCGGGTTCGAGCTCGATCCGGTTGACCACCTGATAGACGATCCATCCTCCGGCCACCCCGGCCAGGGCGCCCAAGCCCATCTGCAGGAGGAAGGCTTCCGCCAATCCCCAGCCGATATTGCCTCCGCCCGCGCCGGAGATGATGAGTTCGACCAAGGAAATGGTCAGGAAGATCGCCATCGGGTCGTTGCTGCCCGATTCGATCTCGAGCGTCGAACGCACCCGGTCCTTCAGGGTGATGCCGCCGACGCGCAACAGGAAGAAGACGGCGGCGGCATCGGTGGAACTGATGATGGCGCCGATCAGCAGGCTTTCCAGCCATGGCATTCCCATCCCGTAATGAGCCGCCGCCCCAACCAGCCCGGTCGTCAGCAGCACACCCATGGTCGCCAGGGTCAGGGACGGCCATGCGGCGACACGCACGGTCTGCAGCCTTGTGCCGAAGCCGCTGTCGAACAGAATGATCGCCAAGGCCAGAGAGCCGATGAAATAGGCGGTTCCGGCATTGCTGAATTGAATGCCCCCTATTCCGTCGACACCGGCAAGCAGGCCGACAGACAGAAAAACCAGCAGCAAGGGCGCGCCGATCCGAAAGGACACCACGCTGGTAAAAATACTGATCGTCACCAGACCTGCGGCAATGAGGATGATCAAGCTCATCGCTTCGATCATTTATTTCGTTTCCTTACCCATGGACGGCCGGCAATGCTCCGGGCCGCCAAGCACATGAAAAGACGGGAATCCCTGCCTTGCGGCGCCGTGCGGAGGCAGACGCTTGCCGCCGTACGGTCCGAGGGGCCGCAGGGAAGGGATCAGGGAATCATGGCTGTTCCGCGCGAGGGCGGAGAGGGGTCAGGCCGCGGGAGGGCCGAGAGGAAAGCGGGCGGAAAGGAAGCCGCTGGTCAGGAGGGAGCCGCAAAGGGACGCCCTGGGGACGGAACAGGACAGGGACGGGCGGGGCATCTCGCTGTTCGGGGCGAGGGCAAGCCAGTCGGGCGAGGAATCGGGATGCCCCCCTGTCCCGGTCAGGATGCGCGGTATGCTGCTTTCCCGAGGGGAAAAAGCGGCGGAAAGCGTGCTGCGGCTGGCATCCAGCCGCCGTTCCGGTCTTCCGTCGGTTTCGGAAAGCTGGTCGGCTCCGATCTCGGGAACGGCTGCCGCCAAACGCGGCAATTGTACCTGGCCCAACCCTATGAATAGGGTGAGCAGAACCAGCAGCAATGATGCCACGAAGATTCTGTCAGACCCTGCGGGGTTGCCCCGAAGCACGCGCGTTCACCCTTAAGTGCAATGATTATACAGCAATAATAAAAGCATTTTTCCCCAGGGGAGGAAAGCCCGCGCGGGATGCTGTCGGGATTTTTCCTGGCCCATGAAGAGGAGGATTATCCTTGGCCATGGAAGAAATATGCCTGTCCCGAAGGGGCGAATATTCCCGCCGGCGTTTCCGCTCTTTCTTTCATCAAGGGAGAACATAAGGCGGAACAGAGGCAGGACAAGAATGGGGTCTGTCGATGACCGTCCGTCTTATCTACAAAAGGGAGCGGAGCAGTGTCAGTGCGGGACCTTACGCTTGGGGAACCTCGTTCGCATTGAATATGTCTCTTGTCCAGGCAGGGCCGGGCAAACTCCTCCTTCTGTCGGAGAAAGTGCAGTCATGCTTGCGCAAGCCCCGGGAAATCGTAAGGTCTTGCTGTCTTCGCTTTCGCGTGGATGGGGCAAGAGACATATCGATTTTCTCGATATGTTGCGGGCAAAAAACCAATTTGATGAATGACGAGCCTGCGCTTAGTATCTGCCTCGTGCTCTGGTCACCAACGCATCAACGCAGTGGAGAAACCTATGTCTTTGATTAACACCGAAATTAAGCCGTTTAAGGCCACCGCTTTCAAGAAGGGTCAGTTCTTCGACGTGACGGATGCCGACCTCAAGGGCAAGTGGTCCGTCGTGTTCTTCTATCCGGCCGACTTCACCTTCGTCTGCCCGACCGAACTTGAGGATCTGGCCGACAACTACGCCGAATTCCAGAAGCTGGGTGTGGAAATCTACAGCGTCTCCACCGACACCCACTTCGCCCACAAGGCCTGGCACGACACCTCCGAAGCGATCAAGAAGATCGAATTCACCATGGTCGGCGACCCGACCGGCACCATCAGCCGCAACTTCGAAGTGCTGATCGAAGAAGTCGGCCTGGCCGATCGCGGCACCTTCGTGATCGATCCGGAAGGCAAGATCCAGATCATCGAAATCACCGCCGGCGGTGTCGGCCGTGACGCCAAGGAACTGCTCCGCAAGATCAAGGCCGCTCAGTACGTCGCCGCGCATCCCGGCGAAGTCTGCCCGGCCAAGTGGCAGGAAGGCGAGAAGACCCTCGCTCCCTCGCTGGATCTCGTCGGCAAGATCTAAGTTCCTGCTCTGGGCCCGGATTTTTCCGGGCCCAGTCGCCCCAAGGCTGTGACGCCCTGTCCCTTCCGGGTGCGCGCCTGCCTCACTCCGAAAGAATGCCACGGGAGCCATCGCCATCATGTTGGATAACAATCTCCGAGACCAGTTGAAGGCCTATCTCGAGAACATCAAGCAGCCGGTCGAACTGGTTGCCTCCCTCGATGATGGCGCCAAGTCCCAGGAAATGGAGGACCTGCTCAAGCAGATCGCCTCGTTGTCGGACAAGGTGAGCTATGTCCGCCGCGACGACGATGCGCGCAAGCCGTCCTTCGCCATTACCCGAGTGGGCACCGATATCAGCGTGCGCTTCGCCGGTCTGCCCATGGGCCACGAATTCACCTCGCTCGTTCTTGCCCTGCTGCAGGTTGGCGGCCATCCGTCCAAGGCCTCGCAGGAAGTGATCGAGCAGGTCCGGAATCTCGAGGGCGACTATGTCTTCGAAACCTATTTCTCGCTGTCTTGCCAGAACTGCCCCGACGTGGTGCAGGCGCTGAACCTGATGAGCGTGCTGAACCCCCGGATCAAGCATGTCGCCATCGACGGCGCGCTGTTCCAGGACGAGGTCGAGGCGCGCAAGATCATGGCCGTGCCCACCATCTTCCTGAATGGCGAGAATTTCGGCCAGGGCCGCATGGGCCTTGAGCAGATTGTCGCCAAGCTCGATACCGGCGCGGCTGCCCGCGAGGCCGAGAAGATCAAGGCCAAGGCCGCCTTCGACGTCCTGGTGATCGGCGGCGGCCCGGCCGGCGCGGCGGCGGCGATCTATGCGGCGCGCAAGGGCATCCGTACCGGCGTCGCGGCCGAGCGCTTCGGCGGCCAGGTGCTCGACACCATGGCGATCGAGAACTTCATCTCGGTCTCCCATACCGAAGGCCCCAAGCTGGGCGCGGCGCTGGAGCAGCACGTCAAGGATTATGACGTGGACATCATGAACCTGCAGCGTGCCGAGAAGCTGATCCCGGCGCCGCATGCGGGCGGCTTGATCGAAGTGCAGCTGGCCAACGGGGCTTCGCTGAAGTCCCGCACGGTGATCCTGTCCACCGGTGCGCGCTGGCGCCAGATGCATGTGCCGGGCGAGGAAGAGTACCGCAACAAGGGCGTGGCCTACTGCCCGCATTGCGACGGCCCGCTGTTCAAGGGCAAGCGCGTGGCGGTAATCGGCGGCGGCAATTCCGGTGTCGAGGCGGCCATCGACCTGGCGGGCATCGTCGCCCATGTCACGCTGATTGAGTTCGATGTCCAGCTGCGTGCCGATGCCGTGTTGCAGAACAAGCTCCGCAGCCTGCCCAACGTGACCATCATCACCTCGGGCCAGACCACGGAAGTGCATGGCGACGGCAACAAGGTCACCGGCCTGTCCTACAAGGACCGCACCACCGATCAGGTGCATCGTATCGAACTGGAAGGCATCTTCGTCCAGATCGGTCTGGTGCCCAACACCGAATGGCTGAAGGGCACAATCGCCCTGTCGCCGCGCGGTGAGATCGAGGTGGATGCCCGCGGCCAGACCTCGGTGCCCGGCGTCTTCGCCGCCGGTGATGCGACCACGGTGCCCTACAAGCAGATCGTGATCGCCATGGGTGAAGGCTCGAAGGCCGCTCTGTCCGCCTTCGACTACCTGATCCGTGTGCCGCTGGAAGACGACGCGGTCGCCGCCTAAACCAAAGGCGGACCCCGCAAGACGTGGAACGGCCCGGCCCTGTCGCCGGGCCGTTTCGCATTTCATGCTCCTCTTTCGCGTCCAGGCGGCAGGATGGGCATGGTACTGAGAATTAATTGCAGGTATTTTGGGCGTCTCCGTTTCATCAGCGCCCGACCGAGGGACGGCGCATCCATATCAGGGAGACCGCATGTCCTGGACAGATGGCTATATCGCCGACGTCGCCTATGTCAGCACCTTCCACCGTGAAATGACGCCCTGCTGGCTGACGTCCACGGTCACGGCGCTGGGCTATCGCGCCCCTGACATCGCGGCCCCCTTCACCTGGTGCGACCTGGGCTGCGGCCCCGGCCTGGGGACGGCCCTGACGGCGGCCAGCCATCCCCATGCCCAGTTCACGGCGGTGGATTTCAACCCGGCCCATGTGGCCGAAGGGCGGCGCCTCGCCGAGGCGGCGGGCCTGTCCAACCTGGTCTTCGTCGAGGACAGCTTTGCCGGGCTGGCGGAGGCCGCGCCCGAATCCTATCCGCGCTTCGACTTCATCGTGATGCACGGCGTCTATTCCTGGATCTCGCCAGCCAACCGGCAGGCCGTGCTGCGCTTCATCGACCGTTTCCTCGCCCCCGGCGGTATCGTCTATCTCAATTACATGTCCCATCCGGGGCTGTCCTCCTTCGCTTCGGCCCAGCGTTTGATGCGCCTGCAAGCCCAGGGCCGGGGCGGCCCGTCCGATCTCGCCGCCTCGTCCGGGCTGGACTTCCTGCACCGCATGGCCGAAGCCGGGGCCGGTTATTTCGTCGATCATCCCCGGGAGGCGGCGCGTCTCGATAATGCGCGGAAGGAGGGCGGGCTCTATGCCGCCCATGAGTTCATGAGCGAGCATTGGGCGCCCCAGCATGTGGCCGATGTCATCGGCGACCTTGATGCCGTCCGCTGCCATTATCTCGGCAGTGCCACCACCTGCGAGAATATCGATGCCCTGTCCCTGCCGGCCAAGCTGCTGCCGCTGCTGAAGGACGTCGCCGACACGGCGCAGCGCGAGACGATCAAGGATCTGGCGCGCAACCAGTCCTATCGCCGCGATCTCTACCAGCGCGGCCGCTTGCCGTTGACGGTGGCGGAGCATCTGGCCGCCCTGGGGGACATCGTCTGGCAGGCCCTGCCGGGGGCGCCCACGGGCGGCGGGCTGACCTTCGACACGCGCATCGGTCCGGTCGAGGGAGCCGCCGCATTGTTCGGTCCGCTGCTGGCCGCCCTTGCCAAGGGCCCCGGCCGTTTCGACGAGCTGGCGCGGCAGACGGGGCTGGACGAGCAGCCGGGGATGCTGAACCAGGCGCTGCAGATGCTGCAATGGGCCGGGCTTGCCCATCCCCTGCCGCCGCTGGCCCAGGAGGAACCGGCGCAACGCCTGAACCGGGTCATTGCCGAAAGGGTGCTCGACGGCCATGACGACCGCTATCTCGCCGCCCCCGGCATCGGTTCGGCGGTCGCCGCCAACCGGCTGGAAATGGCGGCGGTGCGGGTGCTGCTCGACACGCCCGCCTTGCACGGGCAGGCCCTGGCCGAGGCGGTCCTGCCCTTGGCCGAACGCGCCGGCCTCTTCCCCACCCGCACCGGCAATCGTTCTCAGCGCCTGAACGAACTGGTCCAGGCCCTGGGGCCATGGAGCGAACGCATCCTGCCGTCCTGGCGGCGCATGGGCGTGTTGCCGCAGGCCTGACACCGCAAGAGCCCGCCGGCAGGGCCGGCGGGCTTTGGAGTGATGGGCAGATTCTTTCTCGTCATTCCCGCGTAAGCGGGAATCCATGGAACCGCGAGTACCCCTAGCTGGCGGCTTACATCTCCATGCGCCCCAACATGGACCCCCGCTTGCGCGGGGGTGACGATGTGTCGCGGGCGGAACCGGCGGTGTCAGCCTCTGAAAAAAAAGCCCGCCGGCAGGACCGGCGGGCTTCGGAGCGATGGTAAGGCGGCAGAGGGTTAGAAGTGGGTCGTCAGGGTCAGGTAATAGGCCCGGCCCGGTTCGTTATAGGTGGCGGCTCCGGCCGAGCTGCCGGTGCTTTCGCGGAACTGCCGTTCATCGAAGATATTGCTGATGCCGCCGGTCACACGCAGGTGATCGTTGGCGTCGTAGGTGGCGCTGATGCCGAAGATGGAATAGGGATCACGGGCTTTCAGTGCGTTGCCCGTGGCGGGCGCCCCGGTCATGGTCTGGTTGCGCGGTTCCTGCTTGCCGTAATGGGTCATGCTCACGGTCAGGGTCAGGTCTTCCCGCGCTTCCCAATCCAGCCAGCTGTTGATGGTGTATTCGGGAATGACCGAGAGCGGCTGGCCGGTCCGCTTGTCATCATTCTCGATCATGTAGGTGAAGTTGTTGGTCAGGGTCCAGCGTTCGGCCAGGGGGATCGTCAGGTTGCCTTCCAGGCCCTGGACGATGGCATCAGACGAATTGTCCCAGCGGAAGATACGGCCGTCGTCCGGGGTCAAGCCGACGGGAACGGATCCGGAGACGATCTTGTTCTCGTAGTCGTTATGGAAATAGGTGATCCCGGCAGCCCAGCCGCCGCTCATGTAGCTGATGCCGATTTCCTTGTTCAGGCTGATTTCCGGATCGAGGTCGTCATTACCCATCACATAGCAGCCGGTGCCCAGGCTGGGGAAATCCACCGGGCAGCCATTGCCCATGGTGTAGTAGAGGTAATTGGGGTTGGACTGATAGAGGTTCGGCGCCTTGAAGGCGCGGGCGATGCCGGCCTTGATCTCCAGGCCCTCGGTCACCGTATAGGAGGCATTGAGCGAGGGGCTGAAATGGGTGCCGAACTTGCTGTGATGATCGACGCGCAGGCCGGGAGTGAGGATCAACTGGTCCGTGGCGAGGATGTTGTCCTCGATGTAAAGCGCGTAGTTATCGGCGCTGGAATTGGGATTGCGTTCACCGGTGGGCAGGCCGGGGATGGGGCCGCCGGTTCCCATTCCCTGGGTCATCGAGTAAGGATCGTGAAGCTTCTCGTTCCGCATCTCCACGCCGACCGTGGCCATTTGCGAGACGCCCAGGGTGAAGGGAACATTGACTTCGGCTTGGGTGAAGTAGTTGTCCAGGGTCGAGGTCGAGAATTCGCCATCGGTGTTGATGCTGCCCTCGACACTGCCGGCCAGGCCCTCGTTGAGGCGGGTGTTGTCGGTCTTCTCGTACTGGAACAGCATCCGCGACGTGCCGAAATCCCATGTCCCGCGATGGGTCAGGGCGATCGTCCGGCGCCGCATGATATTGGTCTCGGCGCCTTCCTCGGCCAACTGGTTGAGCAGGGGCGTACCGTTCGCGCTGACGGCGCGGTCGCCGGCATAGATGTTGCCCTGGCGGCTGTAGCCCCCTTCCAGTTCGAAGACATGGTCGGGCGTCGCATCCCAGCGCAGCATCAGGTTGATGTCGCGATTCTTCACGCCCTCGCGTCCGGCCGGCGGCACGGCATCCGGGTCGGTGGCATTGGGATCGATGGGATTGATGCCCAAGGCATCGGCATCGGTACGGTTGAGGTTGCCGTAAAGGCGGTAGGACAGGTTCTCGAGCAGCGGCCCGGCCAGATGGGCGCTGATGCGCCGGGTATCGCCTTCCTCGTCATGATGCGGCTGATTGGTATAGACGCTCACCGAGCCGGTGGTCTTGTCCGCCGGCGGACGGGTGATGATGTTGACCACGCCGCCGGCCGCGCCGGAGCCGTAGCGCGCCGCCGCCGGTCCGCGCAGAACCTCGATGCGTTCCACCGCCTCGGCCGGCACCCAGTTCGTATCGCCGCGCGTGTTGCGTTCGCCGCTGCGGCCCATGCGGATGGAGTTACGCGACATCACCGGCTTGCCGTCGATCAGGATCAGGGTGTTTTCCGGTCCCATGCCGCGCAAGTCGATCTGACGGTTGTTGCCGTACTGGCCGCTGGCGCTGTTGCCGGTCAGGTTGACGCCGGGCATCTTGCGGATGATGTCGGACAGGTCGTTGGTCGGCGGGGTCTTCTCGATGTCCTGGCGGGTGATGGTCGACACGCCCGGAGCCTGCTTGAGGGTTTCCTCGGCGGTGCCGATGACATCGATCCCTTCCAGCACGTAAACTCCGTCTTCCCCGTTCGCCTCGATACCGGGAACCGGCGCTTCCTGCGCATGGACGGTCAGCGGCATCGCAGCCAGGGCAAGGCCGATTGCTGTCGCGCATCGGCGGAATTTGAACATCGGATGCATCGATACCCTCTTGTGTGAAACCCCGCAGCCGGGAGGCGGGGCGGCTAGTCCTCACGTTTCAGGGATTGAGCGGCGTCTTCGGATCGACAACCTCGGGCAGCGCCTCGGGCCCGCCGTTACCCCCCTTGGCAGCCCTTGTTCCGTCTCCCCACGGAGCAAAGGCTATCTGATAGCAATTCTCACTATCAACTTTAGGGCGCCGTGTAAACGATTCTGATTATGATTCTTATTATCTAAGAAGCGGAATATGGCCAGCCGGCAGTGAAGCGAGGGCTTTGGGGCCGGTTCCCGCTCTTTTCGTCGGGTGCGGACAGGGGAAGGCGGGCCGGGGCGGGACGGCGGTGAACAAAGGGCGGAACTTCCCGTTTGTCTTGCTTTACGCCGAAGGGGGAGTGGGCTAGGAAGGTCGGCCCACGATCCCGCTTTGCAAGGGTGAGACTTCATGGCTCCGAAAAAGAATCCGCTCAAGCTCAATCCGCTTCAGCTCAAGACCCTGACCCTGTTCCAGGAACTCGCCCGTCATCCCGACATGTCTAGCCGGAACGAGGAAACGGGCGAGGTGGTGCTGTCGCAGTTGCCCCGTCCCCATGGCGATCATTTCCATGTGGGCCATCGCGTGGTGCTGTCGCGCGACGCCACCGGCTTGCAGAACCAGTCGGTGTGGCTGGCGCTGGAGCGCAAGGGCCTGATCCGCTCGGGTTTCCCCATGGCGCTGATCATGACCAAGGAAGGGCTGGAATATGATACCGGCCTGCGTGACGTGATCCTGCACGGCTCGGATCACTAGATCGTGATGCTCTTACTGTGGATCATAGTCTGAAAAGCGGCCATGCTTCGAGACGGCCCTGCGGGCCTCCTCAGCATGGAGACCTTTGCGCGGGGGAGGATCGGCCTTTTAGGTGGCAAATCGAGGCTGCTTTGCCCTTAACAAAACCGCCGCCAGAGCTTGATCTCTGGCGGCGGTCTACGTTT
>NZ_SBHN01000028.1 GCF_006980715.1 Telmatospirillum sp. J64-1 | reverse complement strand
TCCTCGACCTTCAGCGTCACCAGGCGCGGCGCGACGTCCACGCCGAGATCGGCGGGCGTCAGCGTGTCGATGGGCTTCTTCTTGGCCTTCATGATGTTGGGCAGCGAGGCGTAGCGCGGCTCGTTCAGCCGTAGGTCGGTGGTCACCACCGCCGGCAGCTTCAGCTCGACCGTCTCAAGCCCGCCGTCGATCTCGCGGGTCACCGTCATCGCGCCCTCGCCGATCTCCACCTTCGAGGCGAAGGTGCCCTGCGGCCAGCCCAGAAGCGCCGCCAGCATCTGGCCGGTCTGGTTCGAATCGTCGTCGATCGCCTGCTTGCCCAGGATCACCAGCTGCGGCTGCTCCTTCTCGGCCACCGCCTTCAGAAGCTTGGCCACCGCAAGAGGCTGAAGCTCCTCGTCGCTCTGAACCAGAACGCCGCGGTCCGCACCCATCGCCAGCGCCGTGCGGATCGTCTCCTGGCTCTGCGACACACCCAGGCTGACCACGACGATCTCGCTCGCCTTGCCCGCTTCCTTCAGACGGACCGCCTCTTCAACGGCAATCTCGTCAAAGGGATTCATGGAGAACTTGACGTTCGCCGTCTCCACTCCCGAATTGTCCGATTTCACGCGAATCTTGACGTTGTAGTCGACCACGCGCTTGACAGCGACAAGTACCTTCATAGGACCTCTGCGATCAACAGGGCGCAATCGCCCGTTTAAGAAAGCGGGCAGAATACTTTGTCCAAAGGCATAGGGGAACCCCATACCTTTCTAAGTATTGCACTGCACAATAAGCTTTGGGACTCGGGGTGTCAACCAACCCAGCCGAAAGTGCAAGCCCCGTGCCGCCAAAGCTATCTATTTCCGCCCGGTACCCACAAAACGTCCTCTTTCCCCTGGCCGTTCAGGTGGCGGGCCAGGACGAAAAGATGATCCGACAGGCGATTCATGTATGCGATCGCCAAGGGGTTGATCTCCTCGGCCTCGGCCAGTTCGGTCATCAGGCGTTCGGCGCGGCGGGCGATGGTCCGCGCCAGATGAAGATGCGCCGAAGCCGGGCTGCCGCCGGGCAGGATGAAGGAGGTCAGCGGCGACAAGTCCGCGTTCAGTGCATCGATCTCGGCCTCCAGCCGGTCGATCTGCTCCTGGACGATGCGCAGCGGCGGATATTTGGGATTTTCCTGCTCGGGCGTGCAGAGATCCGCCCCCAGGTCGAACAGGTCGTTCTGGATCCGCGCCAGCATGGCGTCGGCCTCGCCCGTGGCATGAAGGCGCGCCAGGCCGATGGCGGCATTGGCCTCGTCCACCGTGCCATAGGCCGCCACCCGGGCATCATGCTTGGCCACGCGCCGGCCATCGCCAAGAGATGTCTTGCCCTTGTCTCCGCCGCGCGTATAGATGCGGGTAAGCTGTACCATCAGCGCCTCCGTTTTATTTGAAGCTTGGGCTGCGCAACGCGCTACTCATATAGCGTGGACGTCTCGTGGTTGCGAGCCTGTCCCGACAAGGGCATTTTATGCACCCCTCCCTCTAGCAAGAGGGCTTCCTTCCACGACGGGGGGAGGCGCAGTACCGGAGCCTTGATGAATTTCTCGCCGATCCTGACCCGTTACATCAGCCGGAACTTCCTGGTTTCCTTTCTCACGCTTCTGCTGCTGGTAATGGGGCTGATCCTGCTGTTCGAGGTCATCGACCTGCTGCGGCGGGCCAGCGGCAGCGAGACGGCGACCTTCGGCGCCGTGCTGGCGATGAGCCTGCTGAAGGCGCCGCAGACGGTGCAGATGGTGCTGCCCTTTGCGGTGATGCTGGGCGCCATGGTGACCTTCTGGCGCCTGACCCGCAGCCATGAACTGGTCGTCGCGCGCTCGATCGGCGTTTCCGCCTGGCAGTTCCTGACGCCCGTGCTGCTGCTGTCGCTGGTGATCGGCGTGATCAACGTCGCCGCCATCAATCCGCTGGCCGCCACCTTCTATACCAAGTTCGACCAGTTGCAGAGCCAGTATCTCAGCCGCAACAATTCCCTGCAGGTCGGCCGGGGCGGGCTGTGGCTGCGCGAGGGCCAACCGGACGGCACCATGGCGGTGGTCCAAGCCCGGACCGTGCGGCAGGACGGGCTGACCCTGCAGCTCGACCGGGTCACCATCTACCGCCTGGATTCGCGGGACCGCTTCCTCAGCCGCATCGATGCCGAAAGCGGCAAGCTGGTGCCGGGGCATTTCGACCTGGAAGAGGCGGTGATCTATCATCCCGGCAACCTGCCCGAGCCGCATGACAGCCTGCGCCTGCCCACCAGCCTGACGCTTTCCCGCATCCAGGACAATTTCGCCAAGCCCGAGGCGCTGTCCTTCTGGGAATTGCCGGGTTTCATCGAGTTCTTCGAGAGCGCCGGCTTCTCGGCCCACAAGCACCGCATGTATTACTATTCGCTGCTGGCCTCTCCCTTCCTGCTCTGCTCGATGGTGCTGATCGCCGCCGTCTTCTCGCTCAAGCCGAACCAGCGCGGCGGCGGCGTGATGCGGCGCGTCATGGGCGGCGTGGCGGCGGGCTTCCTGATCTATTTCTTCTCGCGCCTGATCTATGTCTTCGGCCTGTCCGAGAGCCTGCCGCTCCTCCTGGCCGCCTGGAGTCCCGTCCTGGTGACCGGGATGATCGGCATGGCCATGCTGTTCCATCTGGAAGATGGTTAGCCCCCGAAGGGTTTGGGTTGACAGCGCAACGCTCTTTCAGGCATTGCAGAACTGTGGGGGCGAGAACCGCGAAAGCGTGATTTCTCCCTCATCCGCAGACCGAGGGAGGACGGTCAGGGTTTCCTGAGGGGGGAGTTGTGACACCTGACACGATGCGGATGATCGACCGCAACGCGGGCGTTCCGCTTTGCGCACTGTCGAGCCTGCTGTTTCGCCTGGTGCGTCCCTTGCGCAAGCCGGTGCGGCCGAAGAATGTGCTGCTGATCGAATTGTCCGAGATGGGCAGCGCCATTCTGGTCGATCCGGCCATGGAGAAGCTGAAGGAACAGGGCGCCAACCTCCATTTCCTGATCTTCCGCAAGAACAAGGCCAGTCTCGACCTCCTGCGCACCGTGCCGGAAGAGAACATCTTCACCATCGGCGAAGGCGGGATCGGCGAGCTTTTGGGCGATACGCTGCGCTTCCTGTCCTGGGCCCGCAAGCGGCAGATCGATTCGGTCATCGACCTGGAATTGTTCTCGCGCTTCACGGCCCTGCTCGCCGCCTATAGCGGCGCACGCAACATCGTCGGCTTCCATCGCTTCCACAGCGAAGGCGTCTATCGCGGCGAGATGCTGACCCACCGGGTCCTCTACAATCCGCATGTCCATATCACCCGGAACTTCCTGTCCCTGGTCCATGCCCTCTATGCGGAAGAGCCGGAAGTTCCCTTCGCCAAGATCCGCGTCGAGGACGACGCCATCACCCTGAAGAAGACGGTGGTGGCGCAAGAGGATGTCGAGGCCGTGGCCGCCAAGATCGCCGAGGCGGCCCCCGGTTCGGAAGGGCGGCCGATCGTGCTGATCAACGCCAATGCCAGCGACCTTTTGCCTCAGCGGCGCTGGGCGCGCGAAAGCTTCGCGCAACTGATCCGCATGATCCTCGCCCATGCCCCCGACGTGCAGGTGCTGCTGACCGGCGCGCCGCCCGAACGGGAAGGGCTGGAGGTTCTGGCCCGGCAGGTGGACGATCCGCGCTGCGTCAATTTCGCCGGTGCCATTCCCTTCCGCCAGCTCACCGCGCTCTATCACCAGAGCGTGCTGATGGTAACCAACGATTCCGGCCCGGCCCATTTCGCCTCGACCACCCGGATGCCGACGGTGGTGCTGTTCGGCCCCGAGACGCCCGCCCTCTACGGCGCCCTGGGCGAGACCTATCCGATTTTCGCCGGTCTCAATTGCTCGCCCTGCGTCTCGGCCTGGAACCACCGCAAGACGGCCTGTACCGACAACAAATGCCTTCAGGCGATCACCCCGGCCCAGGTCATGGAGGTGGTCGCCAGGCTGCTGGAGGACCCCGGCCACCGCGCCGCCGGCCTCAGGCAAGTGCAGCACACGGGATAACCGGCATGATGGCCCAGCCCGCCCTGACCCGAGCCTTTCAGGCCCTGACCCCGGCCCAGGCGGGACTGCTTCTAGCCATCATTTCCCTTTTGAATCTGCTTTACGCACTCAGCCTTCCGGTCCATCCCGACGAAGCGTATTACTGGGTGTGGAGCCGCAATCTCCAGCTCGGCTATTACGACCATCCGCCGCTGATCGCCTATCTCAACCGGCTCGCCGCTTCCATCTTCGGCGACAATGCCCTGGCCATCCGCATGGTCGCGGTGGCCTGCATGTCGGGGGCGGCCTTCTACATCTATCTCACCGCCCGCGCCGCCTTCGGCAATGCGGCGGGAAGCGTGGCGCTGCTGCTCTGCCTGGTGCTGCCGGCCGTCACCGTGGCCTATGCCATCACCACCCCCGATTCGCCGCTGGTGCTGTTCTGGGCCATGGCGCTCCATCACGGCCTGCGCGCCGCCGCCTTGGAAGGCCGGACGCGGGACTGGCTGCTGTGCGGCCTGGCCGCCGGGCTGGCCTTGCTGGCGAAATACACCGCCGTGCTGTTCATCGCCGGGCTGGCCCTGTTCATCCTGCTGCGCCGCCCCCGCCTGCTGCTGTCGTGGAAGCCCTGGGCGGGGCTGGCCCTGGCTCTTCTCGCCTTCTCGCCGGTCATCGCCTGGAACGCCGCCAACGGCTTCGAGAGCTTCCTGTTCCAATACCATCACGGCAGTTCCGACAGTTTCGCCGTGCGCTGGGGCCCCTTCTTCGAATTCCTGGGCGGCCAGTTCCTGATCGCCTCTCCGGTGATCTTCGTGCTGATGGTCTGGGCCGCCCTGCGCCCGCGCGCCGTCTGGCCGTCGGACAGCCGCCTTTACCTGGCGATCCTCTTCCTCTTCCCCCTGTGCTTCTTCCTGTGGAAGGGGCTGTTCGAGAAGATGCAGCTCAACTGGGCGGTACCGGCGATCATCGCCGCCCTGCCCCTGGTCGCCGATTTCATCCTCCAGCGCGGCCTGAAGCGCACCGCCCTAGCCGGTTTCGCCCTGGCCCTGCTGATTTCGCTGGTGCTGCGCTTCCCCATGGCGGTGGGCCTGACGGGCGAGCAGAACATCCACAACCGCCTGTTCGGCTTCTCCGAGATGGTGCGGGAAGTGGACCGGCTGCGACAGCCCGGGGACATGATCTTCGCCGACCATCTGCAGCGGGCCTCGATCCTCTGGCTGGAACTGGAGGGGCAGCCGCGCGTGCGCATCCCCACCCAAAGCCGGCGCAGCGAATATTCCCGCTGGGACGCGGGCAGCGACTGGTCCTCGATGGCGGGGCTCTATGTCTCGACCAATGACCGTCTGAACGAATTGCAGGCCTTGTTCGGCCATGCCGAGCTGATCCGCGACTTCACCGCCGAACGCCCCGGCTTCAAATCGCGGCATTTCCTCATCTACCGCGTGGGACGGAAGGAATAGTCATGAACAGGATTGATGATCTGCGTGCCAAGGTGCCCAAGGACAAGTTGAATCCGCTCTGGCTCCTGACGATCGTGATGCTCACGCTGGTGGCCTTCCCGGGCATCGATCTCGGCATCTCGGAGCTGTTCTATCACGAGGGGGAAGGGTTCTTCCTCCGCCATTCCCCCGTCCTGGAATTCATCCGCAAGGACGTGCCGCCGATGCTCATCGGCGGGCTGGTGCTGATCATCGTGCTGGCCGCGACCAGCCATTTCCTCAATCGGGTGATTTTCGGCATCACCCCCAGGGTGGCCCTTTTCCTGTCCTCCAGCCTGATCATCGGGCCGGGCCTGATCGTCAATTCCCTGTTCAAGAGCCATTGGGGGCGCGCCCGCCCCAGCCAGATCCTCGAATTCGGCGGGACGGCCGAGTTCACGCCGCCGCTGATGATGGCCAATCAATGCGCCACCAACTGTTCCTTCACCTCGGGCCATGCCGCCTTGGGCTTCTGGGTCTTCGCCTTCGCCCTGCTGGTGCCCCCTTCCTGGCGTCCTCACGCCATGACGGCCGCTTTCCTCTTCGGCTGCATGGTCGGCATGGTGCGTATCATGCAAGGGGGGCATTTCTTCAGCGACGTGGTCTTCTCGGCCATCATCGTCATCCCCCTCTGCCTCTGGCTGCACCGCGTGATCCTGGTGGAAAGGCGCAGCCTCCCCCGCCTGTTCCACGTGAAACCCTAAGCTATAGCCAGCCCCGGCGCTTGAAATAAAGATAGGGCAAAATGGCGGCCATGATCATCATGCCCAGCGCCATGAAATAGCCGCCGGGGAAATGCAGCTCGGGCATGACGTCGAAATTCATGCCGTAGATGCTGGCGATCAGGGTCGGCGGCAGGAAGACCACAGACACCACCGAGAAGATCTTGATGGTGTTGTTCTGCTCGATGCTGATGACGCCCAGCGTGGCGTCCAGCAGGAAGGTGGTCTTCCCCGACAGGTAATCGGCATGTTCGGACAGCGAGCGGATGTCGCGGGCCAGGGACTTCAGCCGCTGGCGGTCGAGCTTGCTGGCGGCGCTTTCGGCCAGCAGGACGCCGACCAGCCGGTCCAGGCCGAGCAGGCTGTCGCGCACCTTCGAGGTCAGGTCGCCGTGACGGCCGATGGCACGCAGGACGAGCTGCATGTCGTCGCCGATGGGCCGCCGCCTTTTCCGGGGCGCCAGTTCCGGGGCACGGAATATCTGGTGGGAAAGGGCATCGAGTTCCGCCCCCACCTTCTCCAGGACATCGGCCAGCCGCCCGATCAATTCGTCCAGCAATCCCGTCACCACGTTTTCCGCCGTCGTGGCATAGCCGCGCTCGCGGGTGGAACGCTGGGCGAAGACGGTGAAGGGCTGCGGCGTACCATAGCGCAGGGTCGCGACGCATTTGGCCGTCACGATGAAGGTCACGGCGGTATTGCGCGGCTCCAGCGTGGCCGAGGCGGTCAGCACCGGCGCCGTCAGGAACAGCGCCCCTTCCTGCCGGTAGATCCGGCTGGACGCCTCGATCTCCTGCATGGCGTCGCGGCTGGGCAAGACGAGGCTGAGAAAGCGCTCGACCGCCGCCCGTTCCTCGTCGTTAGGCTCCAGCAGGTCGATCCACAGAGCCGCCTCGCCGAGGCTTTCGGGCCCGCCTTCGATCAGCCTGTCCTGGCCGGGAGTGTAAACGTGGATCATGTTCCCTCGTGACGCCGCGCAAAACCGTTTCCTACGATACCCAATCGCCTGGGCGGGCGGTACCCTTCCCGCCCGCCCTTTCCCATTCCCGCCGCCGTCATGTATCCTGCCCGCGCACAGGCCCGGCTGGCCGGAAGGACGGAAAATCCTAGATGCCGCAAGGCAGGCCGGGCCGCAGCCATGACAGCCGCCCGACCATCCCTTTTCCTATCCGCATTCGTTTCAAGGAGAGCCAATTGGACCAGCGCGAGATGTACCAGGAGATCAATGCCTTGATCGGCTCCATCGCCAAGGCGTTGAACCTGCCCGAGGCCGATGTCGTCGCCGCCCTGGAAAAAGGCGAGATCACCCTGGATTTCGGCGAGGACGAGAACAACCACCGCTTCGTCGCCGTCACCCATGACGGACGCCAGTCCCGCATCTATCAGGGCGCCATCCGCCACGCCCCCGAAGAGCCCGGACAAGAGGAAGCGCCGAAGAGCGGCGGCGGGTGCGGCTGCGGCGGCGGGCACTGAGGAAGAAGACGGCCCGCCCTTATACCTTGCCTGCCCCCTACACCTTGCCTGCCAGGATCGTCTCGACGAATTGCGGGACGACCTGGCTGGCCGGGCCGTAGATGCCGTCATGGAACAGGCTGGCGCCCTCGGACGGGTCCAGGTTCAGTTCCACCGTCCGGGCCTGCCCGGCCATGCGCAGATGCTGCACGAAACCGGCGGCGGGATAGACCGCGCCCGAGGTGCCGATGGACAGGAACAGGCCGCAATTGTCCAGGGCGTCGTAGATGCGTTCCATGTCCAGCGGGATTTCGCCGAACCACACCACATGGGGGCGGAGACGGCCGGTGACCGCACAGTTCGGGCAGCTGTCGCCCTGCCCCAGCGGCCCCGGCCAATGCAGGACGGAACCGCAGGCATCGCAACGGGCCTTGGTCAATTCGCCATGCATGTGGATCAGGTTGCGCGAACCGGCCCGTTCGTGCAGATCATCGATATTCTGCGTGACCAGCAGAACCTCGCCCGGATAGTCCCGCTCCAGCCGCGCCAGGGCCTCATGCGCCGCATTGGGCCGAACGGCGGGATCGCGCAGGCTTTCGCGCCGGGCATTGTAGAAATCGTGGACCAGATCGGGGTCGCGCAGGAAACCTTCCGGCGTCGCCACGTCCTCCAGCCGCACCTTCGACCAGATGCCGCCTTCGCAGCGGAAAGTGTCGAGGCCGGATTCCTTGGAAATGCCGGCACCGGTCAGGATCACGATAGGGTCGTGCATTGCTCAGCCTTCATTCTGCCCGGGGATCATGATAAGCCGCTTCAGGGTCAGTGGAGGTACACATATGGTCAAGGTGCTTTTCGTCTGCACCGGTAATATCTGCCGGTCGCCCACCGCCGAGGGGGTATTCCGCCACCTGGTCGCCCAGGCCGGGCTTTCGGGGCGCATCGCCGCCGATTCCGCCGCCACCCATGACTACCATATCGGTGCCCCGCCCGATCCCCGCACCTGCCGCGCCGCCCTGGAAAGAGGCGTGGACCTGCGGGACTTGCGCGCCCGGCAGGTCTCGGCCGACGACTTCCTGGAATTCGACATGGTGCTGGCGATGGACGAAGGCCATCACCGCCTGCTCTCCCGCCTGTGCCCGCCGGGCTTCGAAAACCGGCTCGCCATGTTCATGGACTTCGCACCCCATCTGGGCGTGAGCGAGGTGCCCGATCCCTATTACGGCGGCCCCGACGGCTTCGAGACGGTGCTCGACCTGGTCGAGGCGGCGTCGCGGGGTTTGCTGGACCATATCCGCCGGGAATTCGAGGCGCTAACGCCGTAGCTTGAAGCCGATGGCGGAGCCGATGAAGACGCCGATGGTGTTGGCGACCGCATCGCCCAGCGACGCCGCCCGTCCCGGCACGAACCCCTGCAGCCATTCCAACCCGAGCCCCAGCAGAAAACCGCAGAAGGCCAGAAGAAGGGCGGAGCGCCGGCTGGGCGCCGCCGCCACGGGCAGCACCACGGCGGCGGCATAGACGCCCAGATGGATCAGCTTGTCCATCCCGCCGCCGGGCGGGGCTGCCCAGGGCTGCAGGGACAGATAGGCGATGATGGCGAAACCGACGGCGGAAGCGGCCAGGATCAGAAAACGGAATTCCGCGATCAGTTGTCGTAATTTCACCATCAAACTCCTCCATCCTTCGAACAAGCCACAAAGATGGAGACGGGAAACCATCCTTGGCGATTGCACTTCCGTGGGAGACGGGAAAGCGCCAGCCCTGTCAGCCTTCCGCGCCGTCAGGGGCATCCACCAGCTTCAGCAACCGGTGCAGGGCCCCTTCGCGGAGCCCCATGGAATCGAGATGGGCCACGGTATTGGCCAGATAGTCCCGGCACTTCCCCATCTTGCCGCAACTGGCGCGGATCATGGCGGCGGCCTGTTCGGGACTGTTGGGACGCAGATACTGGCCATGCTCGCGATCGACGACGAAGGTCAGCGCCGGCAGGCGGCGGCCGTCTCCCAGCCGCACGGCAAGATAGCGGGGGATGTAGGCATTGGTGATCATTTCGCGTTCGTAAAGATAGGCGATCACCGCCTCGCGCCGCGCCGCATCGATCCGGAAGGCCCGTCCCCGGCAAGAACCGCCGCGGTCCAACCCCAGGACCAGCCCCGGCCGTTCCGGCGTCCCCCGGTAATGGTGGGAAAGGATGCACATGGAACGGTGCCAGCCATAGAGAACGGCGGTCTGCACTTCCACATAATCGAAATCCGGCCGCCACATCAGCGAACCATAGGCGAAAACCCACAGATCCCCTTCCTGCGACAGCTGTTCATGCGACACCGGCGCCACCTCGCATATTCCGCTCCGACAGGATAATAGTAACAAGCCCCGCCGCATTTGGGATACCCGCATGACCCGCCGCGCCAAAATCCTGCTGTCTCTTTTCGCCCTGCTGCTCGTTCTCGCCGCCGGAGGCTGGACGCTCTACTGGCACGGCCTCGCCCGCTCCGTCGAGGGCAGGCTCGCAACCTGGATCGCCGAACGCCGTGCCGAAGGCTGGCATGTCGATCATGACGGCGTGCAACGTGCGGGCTTTCCCTTCACCCTGCACCTGACCGTCCTCCGCCCGGAAATCGCCCGGCCCGACGGGCTGGTCTGGCGCGGCGCCGACCTGACCGCCACGGTGCCGCCCTTCCAGCCTGGCCGCGTGACCCTCGCCGCCCCCGGACGGCACGAGGTGCAGATGCCGCTGGGCGAGCGCCTGTTGATCGAGGCTCAGGAGGTCGACGGTCTGGTCTATCTGGGTTTCGGCGGCGTCACGGAGATGGGGCTGCGCCTCGCCCAGGGCAGCCTGACGGCCGGACGCGCCCCGGCCCAGGGCTTCGAGGAAGTCACGGCCATGGTCCAGCCCCTGCCGCCGCCGCCCGACCATACCCAGCCGTCGCTGCGCTTCTCGCTGGGGCTGCTGGGCCTGGAAATGCCCGCCGACTTCCCCTCGGTCCTGGGACCGCGCATCGAGCGGGCCCGGCTGGCCGGTGCCGTGATGGGCCGCATGCCCCAGGACGAAGGCCCGGCAAGCCTGGCCGCCTGGCGCGATGACGGCGGAACGGTGGAAATCGAAGCCCTGCAGCTGAACTGGAGCACCCTCTCCCTGGCCGCCGAAGGCACGCTGGCCCTCGACCGCGAGCTGCAGCCCGAAGCCGCCTTGACCGCCCAGGTCCAGGGCTTCCAGCAGGCGGTGGAGGGTTTCCGGAGCGAAGGCGCCATCGGCCGTCAGGAAGCCGAGATGCTGAAGCTGGTGCTGGGCCTCATCTCCCGCCCCGGCGCCGACGGCCGCCCCAGCCTGACCGTGCCGGTCACCGTCCAGGACCGGACGCTGTCGGTCGGGCCCGTGCCGGTGACGCGCCTGCCGCGGGTGGTCTGGGAATAAGTCCGGAAAAAGCCCCTCGGACGCCTCAGCCGTAGGCGAAAAGCAGCAGCAGCCCGCCCAGCGCCAGCCGGTAGAGGACCAGCAGGCCGAAACCGGTTTCGCGCATCAGGGCGGACAGGGCCGAGGCACCGATGATCCCCACGAAAAAGGCGGTGACGGCGGCACTTGCCAGCAGGCCCGGGCCTTCCGATATTGCGGGCATATGCCATCCCATCCACAGGCCGGCGGCCAGCAGGGCGGGGATGGCGAGAAGCAGCGACAGGCGATAGGCGTCGGGGCGCTCGTAGCCTTGCAGACGGGCCAGGGCGCAGGTGATCGCGGTGCGGCCGATGCCGGGGAGAAGCGCCAGCGCCTGGGCGCCGCCCAGGACCATCGCGCCGAGGGGCGTGATGTGCTCGATCCGGCGGACGGTCATGCCCATGCGGTCGGCGGCGAACAGGATCAGCCCGCCGATCAGCGCCGCCCAGCCCGTCACGGCAAAACTCCAGCGGAGCGGCAGGACGAACAGCAGGCCCCAGGCCAGGGCACCGCCTAGCAGGGAGCCCAGGGCCAGCTTTCCGGCCAGGGCCACCGCCGATCCGCCGCTCTTGCCCCTGGCGCTGCGCCACAAACCGGTGCCGATGGCGCCCACGTCGCGCCAGAGAAAGGCCAACAGGCCGAGGGCCAGGCCGATACAGGATGCGGCCAGGACGGACAGAGGAGGACGCCCCCCCTCGATGAAGACGGGCCAGAGCAGGAAATGCGCCGCCGCGTCCAAGGGCAGCACCTCACCTAAAGCCAGGGTGGCCGCCGCCATCACAAGATATAGAAAAGTCACGCGCACCCCGCACGCTATACACAGTTTGTTATAGCATTGCCCCATAATCTCTAGAAGCGACGATATAGTCCCGTTTCGGACCTATTTTACGAGAGAGAAGGGCCAAGCACGGCGAAGGCGACGAAGGGTCGCAAGAGGGCTTCCGGAAAATAGGTCACCAATACTTACCTATCCGACTCTTTTCCCTGGAAATGCCCGAGGATTCATCGTAATAGGGTCTTCCCTTCCAGAGGTGTCGGACAAGCGCGCGCATTCCGGCTGCCTTGGACGGAGGTCCCGAACACTGACCCGGAGTACATGTCGATGACGCGCAAGATGCTGCAATTCATCAGGCTCGACCAGCAGATGCCCCCGAAACGCACGGCGGACGAGCGGCGCGAGGACTTCGACGAAATCTATTCCGGCTTCTCGCCCGATCAGGCCGGCGACCAGGCCTCGCGCTGCGAGCAATGCGGCATTCCCTTCTGCCAAGTCCATTGCCCGGTGCAGCACAATATCCCCGACTGGCTGATGCTGACCGCCAACGGCCGCATGGACGAAGCCTATGCCATCGCCTCGGGCGCCAACAACTTCCCGGAAATCACCGGCCGCATCTGCCCGCAGGACCGCCTGTGCGAAGGCAATTGCGTGCTGGAACAGTCCAAGCACGGTTCGGTCACCATCGGCTCGGTCGAGAAATACATCACCGATTACGCCTTCGAGCAGGGCTGGGTGAAGCCCCCGGCCCCGGTGCAGGAACGCGAGCAGTCGGTCGGCATCATCGGCGGCGGCCCGGCGGGCCTGGCGGCGGCGGACCAGCTGCGCAACCTCGGCTACCAGGTCCATGTCTATGACCGCCACGACCGCATGGGCGGCCTGCTGATCTACGGCATCCCCGGCTTCAAGCTGGAAAAGCACATCGTCGAGCGCCGCGCCAAGCTGCTGGCCGACGGCGGCGTGCATCTGCACACCAATTTCGAAATCGGCCGCGATGCCACCCTGGACGACCTACGCGCCAAGCATGACGCCGTGCTGATCGCCACCGGCGTCTACAAGGCCCGCGACCTCGACTGTCCCGGCGGCGACCTGCCCGGCGTGCACAAGGCGCTGGACTACCTGATCGCATCGAACCGCGTCAGCCTGGGCGACAGCGTGCCGGAATATGAAGACGGCACCCTGAATGCGGCGGGCAAGAACGTGGTCGTGATCGGCGGCGGCGACACCGCCATGGACTGCGTGCGCACCGCCATCCGCCAGGGCGCCAAGTCGGTCAAGTGCCTCTATCGCCGCGACCGCGCCAACATGCCCGGCTCGAAGCGCGAAACCGCCCATGCCGAGGAAGAAGGTGTCGAATTCGTCTGGCTGGCCGCGCCGGAAGCGGTGCTGGGCAAGGACAAGGTGACCCATGTCCGGGCCGTGCGCATGCATCTGGGCGTGGCCGATGCCTCGGGCCGCCAAACCCCGACCGTCGTCCCCGGCTCGGCCTATGACATCGAGGCCGACATGGTGATCAAGGCCCTGGGCTTCGATCCCGAGAACGTCCCGGCGCTGTTCGGCGCCCCCGAACTGGCCGTCTCGCGCTGGGGCACGGTGAAGGTCGATTTCCGCACCCAGATGACCAATCTGGACGGCGTGTTCGGCGCCGGAGACATTGTGCGCGGCGCCTCGCTGGTGGTCTGGGCCATCCGTGACGGTCGCGACGCTGCCGCATCCATCCACAATTACATTCAGTCCAAGGCCAAGGCCGACGCCGACCAGCGCGTCGCGGCGGCGCAGTGATAGGGCACGGAGGGCATTCCATGAACGAGATCATCCGCAACGACGGCGATAAGCATATTGCCGAGTGGAAAGCCAATGCCGCCCATCTCGAGGCCAACGGCATGTATCGGCCCGAGCAGGAAGTGGATTCCTGCGGCGTCGGCCTGGTCGCCGCGCTGGACGGCAAGCCCAGCCGCAAGGTGGTGGTCGCCGGTATCGAGGCGCTGAAGGTCCTGTTCCATCGCGGCGCCGTCGATGCCGACGGCAAGACCGGCGACGGCGCGGGCATCCATGTCGAAATCCCGCAGGATTTCTTCAAGGAACATATCCGCCATACCGGCCATGAGCCGCAGCCGGGCCGTCTGGCCATCGGCATGTGCTTCCTGCCCAAGACCGACCTGTCGGCGCAGGAGCGCTGCCGCACCATCGTGGAAACCGAGATCCTCAATCTCGGCTACACCATCTACGGCTGGCGTCAGGTCCCGACCAATGTCAGCGTCATCGGCGAGAAGGCCAACGCCACCCGTCCCGAGATCGAACAGATCATGGTGGCGAACAATCGCGGCGTGTCGGACGAGCAGTTCGAGACCGATCTCTACGTGATCCGCCGCCGCATCGAGAAGAAGGTGCTGGCCGAGAACATCACCGAGTTCTACATCTGCTCGCTCTCGGCCCGCTCGATCATCTACAAGGGCATGTTCCTGGCCGAACAGCTGTCGGTGTTCTATCCCGACCTGCTGGACGAGCGCTTCGTCTCGCGCTTCGCCATCTACCACCAGCGCTATTCGACCAACACCTTCCCCACTTGGCGTCTGGCCCAGCCCTTCCGCATGCTCGCCCATAACGGCGAGATCAACACGCTGACGGGCAACGTCAACTGGATGAAGTCGCACGAAACGCGCATGGCGCACGAGATCTTCGGCGACCATATCGAGGACCTGAAGCCGGTGGTCCAGGCCGGCGGCTCCGACTCCGCTGCCTTGGACAACGTGTTCGAGCTGCTGGTCCGCGCCGGCCGCCCGGCGCCCATGGTCAAGTCCATGCTGGTGCCCGAAAGCCTGGGCCAGAACGTCACCATGAAGGCCGAGCACCGCGCCCTGTTCAGCTATCTGAACTGCGTGATGGAGCCCTGGGACGGCCCGGCCGCCCTGTGCGCCACCGATGGCCGCTGGGTCGTCGCCGGTCTCGACCGCAACGGCCTGCGCCCGCTGCGCTACACCATCACCGGCGATAACCTGCTGATCGTCGGTTCGGAAACCGGCATGGTCCGCGTCGCCGAAGCCGATGTCGTGGAAAAGGGCCGTGTCGGCCCCGGCCAGATGATCGCCGTCGACCTGGTGGCCGCCAAGTTCTATCGCGACACCGAGGTCAAGGACCTGTTCGCCGCCAACAAGCCCTATGGCGAATGGATCAAGCGTATCACCGAACTGGACAGCCTGATCCAGAACCGTTCCGAGCCGACCGAACTGGCGAGCGAGGAATTGCGCCGTCGCCAGATGCTCTATGCCCTGACCATGGAAGACCTGGAGCTGATCCTCCACCCGATGGTGGAAGACGGCAAGGAAGCCGTGGGCTCGATGGGCGACGACACGCCGCTGGCCGTGCTGTCCGAGCATTACCGCGGCATGCACCACTATTTCCGCCAGATGTTCAGCCAGGTCACCAACCCGCCGATCGATTCCCTGCGTGAGCAGCGGGTGATGAGCCTGAAGACGCGTCTAGGCAACCTGGGCAACATCCTCGACGAGGATGAGACCCAGTGCGACCTGCTGCAGCTGGAAAGCCCCGTGCTGACCAATGCGGAATTCGAGGCCATGCGCCGCTACATGGGCGACACGGCGGCCGAGATCGATTCCACCTTCGACCCCAATGGCGGCGACACCGCCCTCCGCGATGCCATCAGCCGCATCCAGCGCGAGGCCGAGGATGCCGTGCGCGGCGGCTGCACCCATGTCATCCTGTCGGACAAGGCGGTCAGCGCCACCCGCGCGCCGATCCCGATGATCCTGGCCACCGCCGCCGTCCACACCCATCTGGTCCGCCAGCAGCTGCGCACCTTCACCTCGCTGAACGTGCGCTCCGGCGAGTGCATGGACACCCAGTATTTCGCCGTGCTGATCGGCGTGGGCGCCACCACCGTCAACGCCTATCTGGCCCAGGAAAGCATTGCCGACCGCCATCGCCGCGGCCTGTTCGGCAGCATGACGCTGGAAGAATGCATGCACAACTTCAAGCATGCCATCGACCAGGGCCTGCTGAAGATCATGTCCAAGATGGGCATCTCGGTGATCAGCTCCTATCGCGGCGGCTATTGCTTCGAAGCGGTCGGCCTGTCGCGCTCGCTGGTGGCGGAATTCTTCCCCGGCATGGCCTCGCGCATTTCCGGCCTGGGCCTGGCCGGTATCCAGCACAAGGTCATCGAGCAGCACCGCAAGGCCTTCACCGCCAACAATCCGTCCCTGCCGGTCGGCGGCTTCTACCGCTACCGCCGCTCGGGCGAGGTGCACAGCTTCGACGGCACGCTGATCCACACCCTGCAGACCGCCGTCGCCACCGACAGCTACACCACCTACAAGCGCTATTCGGAAGGCCTGCGCCGCATGCCGCCGGTGAATCTGCGCGACCTGCTGGAATTCAAGCCGCTGGGGGCGCCGGTTTCCCCCGACGAAGTGGAATCCATCACCGAGATCCGCAAGCGCTTCGTCACGCCGGGCATGTCGCTGGGCGCCCTCAGCCCCGAGGCCCATGGCGCGCTGAACATCGCCATGAACCGCATCGGCGCCAAGTCGGTCTCCGGCGAAGGCGGCGAGGACCCGGCGCGCTACAAGCCCGCCCCGAACGGCGACAACGCCAATTCGGCGATCAAGCAGGTGGCCTCGGGCCGGTTCGGCGTCACCGCCGAATACCTGAACAATTGCCGCGAGATCGAGATCAAGGTGGCCCAGGGCGCCAAGCCCGGTGAAGGCGGCCAGTTGCCCGGCTTCAAGGTCACCGTCGAGATCGCCAAGTTGCGTCACTCGACCCCCGGCGTGACCCTGATCAGCCCGCCGCCCCATCACGACATCTACTCGATCGAAGACCTGGCGCAGCTGATCTACGACCTCAAGCAGATCAATCCGGAAGCCAAGGTCACGGTCAAGCTGGTCTCGCGCGCCGGCATCGGCACCATCGCCGCCGGCGTGGCCAAGGCCAAGGCCGACGTCATCCTGGTGTCGGGCCATAACGGCGGCACCGGCGCTTCGCCGCAGACCTCGATCAAGTTCGCCGGCCTGCCCTGGGAAATGGGCCTGTCGGAAGTGCATCAGGTTCTGACGCTGAACCGCCTGCGCCACCGCGTCACGCTGCGCACCGATGGCGGCCTGAAGACCGGCCGCGACATCGTCATCGCCGCCATGCTGGGCGCCGAGGAATTCGGCATCGGCACCACCAGCCTGATCGCCCTGGGCTGTATCATGGTCCGCCAGTGCCATTCCAACACCTGCCCGGTCGGCGTCTGCACCCAGGACCCGGCTTTGCGCCAGAAGTTCACCGGCACGCCGGAAAAGGTCGTCAACCTGTTCAGCTTCGTCGCCGAGGAGGTCAAGGAGATCCTGGCCCAGCTCGGCGCCAAGAGCCTGGACGAGATCATCGGCCGCACCGACCTGCTGCACCAGGTCAGCCGTGGTTCGCCGCATCTCGACGACCTCGACCTGAACCCGCTGCTGGCCCAGGCCGATACGGGCGGCTTCCCGCGCTTCTGCACCGCCGAAGGCCGCAACGAAGTGCCCGAGACGCTGGACGCCCAGCTGATCAAGGACGCCCGTCCCGCCCTGGAAGACGGTGAGAAGATGCAGCTCACCTACACCGTGCGGAACGTGGAACGCGCCATCGGCACCAAGCTGAGCCACAAGATCACCAAGCGCTTCGGCATGACCGGCCTGCAGCCCGGCCATATCACCGTGCGCTTGCGCGGCTCGGCCGGCCAGTCGCTCGGCGCCTTCTCGGTGCAGGGCCTGAAGCTGGAAGTCTTCGGCGATGCCAACGACTATGTCGGCAAGGGCCTGTCGGGCGGCACCATCGTCGTCCGCCCGCCGGTCTCCAGCCCGCTGAAGACCAACGAGAACACCATCATCGGCAACACGGTCCTCTACGGGGCCACGGCCGGCAAGCTGTTCGCGGCGGGCCAGGCGGGCGAACGCTTCGCCGTCCGCAACTCGGGCGCCCGTGTGGTGATCGAAGGCTGCGGCTCGAACGGCTGTGAATACATGACCGGCGGCATGGCCGTCATCCTGGGTTCGGTGGGCGCCAATTTCGCGGCCGGCATGACCGGCGGCATGGCCTTCATCTACGACACCGACGACAGCTTCCAGCATCAGGTCAATACCGAGAGCGTGATCTACCAGCGCATCGAGGTCGAGCACTGGGAGAACCAGCTCAAGGAGCTGATCGAAGAGCATGTCCGCGAAACTCAGTCGGCCTGGGCCCAGAACATCCTGGTCAACTGGCACGAAGCCAAGACCCGCTTCTGGCAGGTCGTCCCGAAGGAAATGCTCACCCGCCTGGAAGTGCCGGTGACGGCCCAACGGGAAAAGGTCCCGGCTTGATCACCGGAACCTGAACAGAGAGAAGGCGGGGCCAGGTGGCTCCGCCTTTTTTATGACTGCAGGTACGACTACTTTGGCAGCATCTTCGCTGCTGACACGTCCAGGCCGAAAAGGCTATGCTGCCGGCCATATTGCATTAGAAGAGTTTCACCATGTCTCTCGGCGTCTCCTTCATTGTGCCCGTCTATAACAAGGCACCATGGCTTCCTGCGGTACTCAACGCGCTGTGGGCTCAGAGAGGCGATTTTGAGCGAGAGTTTATTTTTGTCGACGACGGCTCTACGGACGAATCCATGCCGGTCCTCGAAAGGCAGACTGCGGATTGGCCGAATGTGACGATCGTCCGGCAAGCCAATGCTGGGGCAGCATCAGCGACAAACCGGGGCATCGAGCGCGCACGCCTGCCCTATATCAAATTCTGCGATGCAGACGATCTCTTGGCGCATGATGCGACGCAGGTGCTGCTGAATGCTCTTCATGGTTCCGGCGCCTATCTCGCTTTTGGCGATGCCGTAATGTACCGCGAAGGAGAGTCGATTGATCTTAGCGCGCCACTGCCCGAAGCAGAAGTAGAGTATATCGCCGAACCTCTCCGTCCGACAGTAAGGACCTCCCGTTTCAATCCCACACAGATGCTTGTGAACACACGAGCAGCCCAAGAAGTCGGAGGCTGCGACGAGCGGGTCATTCATACACAGGATTATTCCCTCTCCCTTCGCCTAGCCCGTATCGCTCCCTTTGTTCATGTGAAAACAACGTTAGCCTACATTCCTGCAGAAGTACCTGGACGTGTTACAAGAAAAGACCCGGGATGGCAACTACAGCGGGTGACACGTACTTTAGCTTATTTTCTTCGTGACAATCCTGATGTCCCTATCGAGCTCAAGCGACTTGCTTGCCGGCAAGCTGCGGGGCGCGCATGGAAATACCAGAAGCGGCAAAGAGGGGCGACGATTCTATCGCCCTGGTTCTGGCGCAGCATAAAAAGCAGTCTCTTCACTCCCTCTGACCCTGAGTTCATAGAAGATTGCACACGTGCGTTTGACCCTGAGGAAAAAAAGTAATTATTGCATTCTTTTTAGATTATCCGGAGACAGTCCAAGCGTAAACGGCATGAAAGAGGGTTAAGGTGCTTAAATATATACGCAGGAAGTTCCGGAAGATGGCTCCCACTGTCATTCCCTGGAAGCTAAAGCTTTCAAAAGCAACAATTCATACTGCTGAACCGCATTCTTTGAACAAAGAGCTAACGGTTTCATTGACCTCCTATCCCGCACGTTTTCCAGTTCTCCCTCTCACCCTCAAAAGTATTTTGCGTCAGGATATTTCTCCCGACCGAATTGTCCTCTGGATTGCTCACGACGACAAAAAATACCTTACAAAAGAAATAATTAAAGAATGCAGTGATTTCATCGAAATTCGCTTCTGCGACGACCTGGGATCTTATAAGAAAATAATACCTACCCTTGAGGCCTTTGAAAACTCTGTCATTGTTACCGCTGACGATGACACCTATTATTGGCCCAATTGGCTTCGAGGCCTAGTTGAAGCATCAAGAAAATATCCGGATAATGTTCTCTGCTATCGTGCACACCGCATCAAGCTAGGGAGGGACGGAACTCCTTGCCCCTATAAAGAATGGAAGCTCGATATCGGAGAAGGTGCCGCCTCTCCACTTACCTTTCCTACTGGCGTAGGTGGGGTTTTGTATCCTTCAAACGTCTTCCACAAAGATGTCCTCCACCGCGATATCTTTGAGACATATTGCCGGCAAGCCGATGATGTATGGCTTTACTGGATGGCGCGCCTTAATGGCGCCACCGCACGTAAAATAGGTCCTATCCATAACTGGATCAGTTGGCACGATACCCAGGAATCAGGACTCTGGAAAGTAAATATAGGTCATGGCCGGAATGACGAGTGCATCCAATCTTTAAAAGAAATCTATGGTTTTCCTTCCCTTAGCGGAGCGGACATTAGAGAAAACATCTAATTAAAAATCATGATTAACGACTAACGGAAGAATCATAGGCATGGAAAAGTATAAAGAAAAAAAATCACCAATTAAAATTGCTATAAAAAAATTAAAGCGCGTTTTTTTTGGTAAAAAAAGTTTATTCGACAGCTCAAAAAGCTACTGGGAGCGCAGATACCACTCTGGCGGAAACTCCGGCTCGGGGTCCTATAACCGTCTTGCAGAATTCAAAGCCGAAGTTCTTAACGATTTTGTGAAAGAAAAAAACATAAGAACAGTTATTGAGCTTGGCTGTGGAGATGGAGCTCAACTCGAACTATCCTCATATCCTAATTATGTTGGAATAGATGTATCTCCCACCGCCGTAAGCATATGTAAAGAAAAATTTGCAAAAGACCACACAAAATCGTTTTTTATACTAAATAACTTTGACTTCACAAATAAATTTTATGATCTCGCCCTCTCTCTCGATGTCATTTACCACTTAGTGGAGGACGAAACATTTGATCAATACATGAAAAATCTTTTCTCTGTATCAAAAAAATATGTCGTGATTTATTCCAGCAATGAAGAAAAAGCATGGCCTGCACCACATGTACGGCATCGGCAATTTACTCAATGGGTAATGGACAACCAACCAGCCTGGGAAATGATTGGCCATATAAACAACAGATATCCATTTGACGAAAACGATCAGGAAAACACTTCCTTTGCCGATTTCTACATATACGGAAGAAAGAATATCTCATAAATTTTCACTCTATCAGCAATTCAACCATTCATTATGTCTCCCTAAAGAATCCTCTAGATGAAGGCCTTGGTGAAGGACGAGCAGTTTACACGGCGAAAACCGCATCTGGCGGCAGAAATGCATGGCAAGACGCGGGTTGAGCGGATCCGCTGTATCATCCATGTCTTGAAATCTGGCTGCCGCTGGATAGCCAGGACATCCGGAAATTTCATGCCATCACCTCTCCTAATGATCCTCCGGTAGAAGCCATGGACCATTCGCCCGCTACAAAAGTTCCTTGCTATACCCTTGGTGGAAAAGTGGGCATCGGGACCGAGGCCTTTACCCCCTTACATAGCAGCACTCCATGGAGATCCATGCCCTGAGCGATACATTCTGCCGTCCTTTCGTTTCCTACTGACCGGCAGTCAAGCCACCGACTACACGACCAGCGCCCCTTCATGCCGTAGATCAACATCCCGCATCGCAACAAGGGCGGTGACTGCAATTTTCTTCACCGCAGCCGCACTCCAATGGAGATCATGATTTCCCACTAAATGACTTTCTTGAGAATTGCTGTATATTACAACAGATGCACAGAGAAACTTGCAGTTACAGTCTTCATTGCAGATGCCACCAGATTCTGACTATGAATTCAAAGCTTCATTGACCTCAAGGGAATTTATCACACTGAACCAGCTGGTTAGCCACCAATGGCTTAGGCGTTACGGAATAGCGATAGCGCTCCTAACCAAGCTTCCTAAAAATTCTTACTGCATGTTTTTAGGAATTTTACATCAAATAAGGTTGGTGTTGGTCATGTCCATAATCGTTCCCCTCATAAAAGCTTATGAGGCTCACGGCTTTACCATCTCTACAGGCCTCAACTCATTTCTTTTCAACAATGCCCGAGCAGCACCTTTTACATGGCTTATGCGGAATGGACGCTCGGTCACCGAAGGCTTGGGAATCGCTTTGCAAGAAGTGCACTTCTTCGAACAATTGTGCGCAGCTTCTCAGCCAAAGCGCGTTTTCGTCATCGGCAATAGCTTTGGCTGGAGCACCATCGCTCTCGGACTGATCAATCCAAAATCCAGGATTGTCGCTATTGATGCTGGCTATGACCATAATTCCTTGGAAGGCCTTGAGCTGACCAATCTCATTTCCTCTGAACTCGGCCTAAATGTCAGCGCTACGCTTGGAACTTCCCCACAAGATGTTGACAAAATCATAGCCACCCAACTTGACGGTCCTATCGATCTGGCCTTCATCGATGGCTTGCACACGAATGAGCAAGTACTGAAGGATGCTTTGGCAGTTTGGCCGCACCTTTCCCCGGAAGGCATCATGGTTTTCCATGATGTTATAATGTGCGGGCTTACGCCGGCCATGAAAGAAATTGGCGAAAAGCTCGGCCAGGCTCCTGAGACTATGTGGATGACGCCTTCCGGAATAAGCGTTCTGTCGCGCTCACGAGTTCCAGAAGTCGCCGAATTGCTCCGCATTTATGCCGGATCAGAAGAAGGAAGAAATATTCTTTCGGCAAAGGCCGAATGGGAGCGTGAACGCCAACGGTGGCGTCGCGTAAAGAAATGGAAACGCAGCATCGCGAAACGGCTGGGCTTTCATTCTTCAAAACCCACATTCCATACAGGGGAGATCTAACCCCCCATCTTCCCCCCTTCTCCCATTAGCCATAGGATAGGCTGTCGTCGTCATCGAAGTTGGTGTAACACCCTGTCCATGCGCAGCCTTTATCACCTTCCTCTCTGTCCTTTCTCGCGCCGGGTGCGGATTGCCCTGGCGGAGAAGCGGCTCGACTTCGAGCTGGTGGAGGAAAGGCCGTGGGAGCGGAAGCCGGAATTTCTCGCCCTCAATCCGGCGGGCGAGGTTCCGGTGCTGGTTCATGACGACGGCACGGTGCTTTCGGGCGCGACGCCGATTTGCGAATATCTGGACGAGACGGTGCTGGACCCGCCGCTGCTGGGGCATTGCCCCGACTCGCGGGCCGAGGTGCGGCGGCTGGTGGACTGGTTCGACGTCAAGTTCAACCGCGAGGTCACCCTTTGCCTAGTCGGCGAGAAGGTGATGAAGCGCATGCTGGGCAATGGCGGGCCGGATTCCCGGGCGGTGCGGGCCGGCTTCGCCAATATCCGCATCCATCTCGACTATCTCGGCTGGCTGATCGACCACCGCCGCTGGCTGGCGGGCGATCACTTCTCGCTGGCCGACATCGCCGCTGCCGCCCATCTGTCCTGCGTCGATTATGTCGGCGACGTGCCGTGGGAGGATTATCCTTCGGCGAAGGACTGGTATGCGCGGGTGAAGTCCCGTCCCAGCTTCCGCCCCTTGCTGGCCGACCGCCTGGTCGGCTCTCCGCCGCCGGCCCATTACGCCGACCTGGATTTTTAGGGATATTGATCAAGCCTTTGACGATGATCAACTTTCAGACATGATCGAGGTCGAAGAGCATGGCGGCATCCTGACCGTCCGGGCCCGGGGGCGGCTGACGCGGGAAGATTACGACTGCCTGGTCCCGGCGGTCCAGAACGCCCTGTCCTGCGGGGGCGAATTGCGCCTCTATCTCGTCTTCGAGGATTTCCAGGGCTGGGAGCCGGCGGCCCTGTGGCAGGATCTACGCTTCGACTTCCGCCGCCGTTCGGATTTCCATCGCGTCGCCGTGGTCGGCGACGTGCTGATCGACAAATGGATGAGCAAGCTCGCCCGGTGGTTCTTCACCGCCGATGTCCGTTTCTTCGATCCCCAGGATGCCGCGGTCGCGGCGAACTGGCTGCGGCGGTAGGGAGTCCGGGCCCTTCGAAACGCCGCCAAGGCGGCTCCTCAGGACAAAGCTAATTTCTTAGGGCCACTGACTCTCGAGGTCCAGGAGCCCGAGGCTCCTGGCGGGTTGCAGGGCAGCGCCCTGCCCTTCTTCCCCTACATCCCTGCCATCTGCCGCACCCAGCCCAGGGCCCCGTCGATGCTGGAGACCCGCTCTCCCGGTTCCGGGTCGGGGCGGCGGATCATCAGGACCGGCAGGCGCAATTCCCGGGCGGCGATGATCTTGCCATAGGTGGCGAAGCCGCCGCTGGCCTTGGTCACCACGCAATCGATCTGCCAGGACGACAGCAGGCTGCGCTCGTCGTCGATGCTGAAGGGGCCGCGCCCGAGGGTGACCTGGTAGTCCTCCAGCGGCAAAGGCGTCTTGGGTGGGGCGATCAGGCGCACCAGGAACCAGACTCCCTCGGATTTGGCGAAGGGCTCGATCTCGCCCGTTCCCACCGTCAGGAAGGCGCGCTGGCCGATACGCGGCAGCAGCCGCGCAGCCTCCTCCATGTCGTCCACCTCCACCCAGATATCGCCGGGCTGGCGCTGCCAGGCGGGACGTTCCAGGGTCAGGCGCGGCAGGCGCAGGATGTCGCAGGCCTGGCGGGCATGGGCCGAGATGGCGGTGGCGAAGGGATGGGTGGCGTCCACCAGCATGGTGATGCCGTTCTCGCGCATGTATTGCGCCAGCCCCACGGGTCCGCCGAACCCGCCGATCCGCACCTCGCCGGGCAGCGGGCCGGGGCGTTCGACCCGCCCGGCCAGGGAAGAGACGATACGCAGCCGTCCGGCATATTGGCGATGGAGAACGCGAGCCAGTTCGGCGCCTTCCGTGGTGCCGCCCAGGATCAGGAGTGCGGGACGAGTCTCAGGGCCCGGCATGGCCCACCATCCTTCCGGCCCGGTCGAAGACCGCCACATCCACCGCGATATCGCCGGCCAGCACGGCCAGGGCCGTCTCCCGGGCCCGCCGCGCCACGGCCTCGCCCAGCGGCAAGGATCCGGCCAGTTGCAGGACCTGGGCGGCGCTGACGGCCTGGCGGGCCCGGGAGACGGTCTCGCCGGATGCCCCCAACTCCTCCAGCATGGAGGCCAGCAGCGCCATATCGACGCTGGAGCGCGAGGAATGCAGGTCCATCTCGCCTGCGGCCAGCTTGGTCATCTTGGCGAAGCCGCCGCCGATGGTCAGACGCCGGACCGGATGGCTGCGCAGATATTTCAGCAGCGCTCCGGCGAAATCACCCATATCCATCAGCGCCGTATCGGGCAGGCCATGGAGTTTCTTCACTCCCGCCTCCGAGGTCTTGCCGGTCGCCCCGGCCACATGCTCGATCCCCAAGGCGCGGGCCACGTCCACGCCGCGATGGATGGAATGGATCCAGGCCGAACAGGAATAGGGGATCACCACCCCCGTCGTGCCCAAGATCGACAAGCCGCCGAGAATCCCCAGCCGCCCGTTCATGGTCTTGGCGGCCAGTTCCGCCCCGCCTGGGATGGAAATCGTCACCTCCACGTCGCCGGCCACGCCCAATTCCCGGGCCAGGGCGTCGATATTGGCGGCGATCATCGCGCGCGGGGCCGGATTGATGGCGGGCTCGCCCGGCGGCAGGGGCAGGCCCGGCAAGGTCACGGTGCCGACCCCTTCCCCGGCACGGAAGGTCACGCCGCTGCCCGCCGCGCCGGGGCGCAACGTGGCGACGATCTCGGCGCCATGGGTCACGTCGGGATCGTCACCTGCATCCTTGATCACCGACGCCGTCGCCCTGCCCTCCCCCAGTTCCTGCCGGGCCAGGGGAAAGGACGGCGTCAGGCCGCGCGGCAGGGTGATGGTCACGGGATCGGGAAAGCGCCCGCAGGACAGCGCGGCAAACGCCGCCTTGGCCGCTGCCGTGGCGCAGGCTCCGGTGGTCCAGCCCTTGCGTAGTTCCTTCGTCATACAGACCAATCTAGCCTGCCCGGCAATGCCATGATAGGGCTAGAAAAAGCCGGGCAAAGACAAAGACGAGTGGATATACTGCGCCCATGGACTCATTCCCTATCGAAATGCCGGAGTTCCGTCCGGGCAGTGTCTGGCTGGTCGGCGCCGGGCCGGGCGATCCCGGCCTGCTTTCGCTGCTCGCGCTGCATGCCTTGCGCCACGCGGATGTGGTGGTCTACGACGCCTTGGTGGATGAGCGCATCCTTGCGCTGGTGCATCCCGAGGCGGTGCTGGAATATGCCGGCAAGCGCGGCGGCAAGCCCTCGGCGAAGCAGCCCGACATCTCGAAACGGCTGGTCGTCCTGGCGCAGGAAGGCAAGCGGGTACTGCGGCTGAAGGGCGGCGACCCCTTCGTCTTCGGACGCGGCGCGGAAGAGGCGCTGACGCTGGTCGGGGCGGACGTGCCCTTCCGCGTGGTACCGGGCATTACTTCGGGCGTCGGGGCGCTGGCCTATGCCGGTATTCCCGCCACCTCGCGCGATACCAATTCGGCCATCGCCTTCGTCACCGGCCATTCCGCCACCGGCGACGTGCCGGACGGGCTGGACTGGACGGCCCTGGCGCGGCTGCCGGCACTGGTGCTGTACATGGCGCTGAAACATGCCGGGCCGATCTCGCAGCGCCTGATCGCCGCCGGACGGGATGCCGACACGCCCGCCGCCGTGGTCAGCCGGGGCACCACGCCCCACCAGAAGGTGCTGGAAACGACCCTGGGACGGCTGGAAGCCGATATCGCCGCCTCGGGGATCGAGCCCCCGGCCCTGCTGGTGATCGGCGAGATGGTCCGTCTGCGTTCCCTGCTGGATTGGCAGGGCGGCGGCGCGATGGTTTTCGGAGAGGTTTGAGAGGCGGACAAGGTTTCGCAGGGCGCTGCCCTGCACCCGCCAGGAGGCTCGCCTCCTGGACCTCGCTAAGGTTATGCGTCATTCCCGCGAAAGCGGGAATCCATGCTGCTGTGTCTTCCTGGGCGGAGATGGACTCCCGCTTTCGCGGGAGTGACGAAAACAAGGAATGGGTGCCAAGGGCTAAGGCCCTTGGCGGGTGCAGGGCAGAGCCCTGCAACACCCCTTCACGCCATCTTTTAGGACTGACAAGGCTGTGGACGAAACTTCCCTTCTTCTCGCGGCGCTTTCCTCGGGCCTCAATCAATGCATGGCCGTCCTCGACCAGCAGGGCGGGCTGATCTTCGGCCTGTTCATGATGGGCCTGATCGGCGGCGCCAGCCATTGCGCCGGCATGTGCGGCCCCTTCGTCCTCAGCCAGGTGGCCGCACGGCTGGAAACCCGGCCGGTGAGCCAGATGCGGGAATGGCACCGCTTGGCCGGAGCCGCCGTCCTTCCCTATCACCTCGGCCGCGCCACCACCTATGCCGCCTTGGGCGGTGCTGCGGCCCTGGCGGCGGGCTCGCTGTCCATGGTGCCGGGGCTGAAATGGCTGTCGGCGGGATTGCTGTTGCTGGCCGCGATACTGCTGCTGGGGCTGGCGGTGCCGAAGCTGAAGATGGCCCTGCCCGGCGGCGCCAAGGCCGAAGCCCTGTGGTCGTCCAAGGTATCGGAATGGGCCAAGCCGCTGTTCCGCAGCCCCACCGGCCTGCGCGGCTATGGACTGGGGCTGGCCCTGGGCTTCATTCCCTGCGGCCTGCTCTATGGCGCCATCGCCGCCGCCGCCGCCTCGGGCAGCGCCTTGGGGGGAATCATGGCGATGCTGGCCTTTTCGGCGGGCACCATCCCCAGCCTGCTGGCGGTGGGACTGGTCGGCCATTTCGCCGCCAGCCGCTTCCGCGCCACCGTCTTCCGCTATGCGCCGCTGCTGCTGGTGCTGAATGCGGGGGTACTGTCCTTCATGGCGTGGCGGCTGGTAGCATAAGGAAGTTTGGCCCCCCGGCCCTCAACTTCCTATGTATAGGGTTCCAAGGGCCTTTCGGCCCTTGGCGAGGGCGCGGGAGCAGCGCTCCCGCATGAACGGCATAAGGAATGAGGCATGAAACTCGGTCGGATCATTGCCGTCGTGGCGGCTCTTCTGGTGGTGGGGCTAGTGGCGCTGGCGGGCCGTGCCACCCTATGGAACGACGGCGGCCAGCATCAGGCGGCGGCGGTTCCCATCGGCGGCCCCTTCACCCTGGTGGACCATACCGGCAAGACGGTGACCGAGCAGGATTTCCGGGGCCGTCCCATGCTGATCTATTTCGGCTATGCCTATTGCCCCGATGCCTGCCCCACCAGCCTTGCCATCATGGCCCAGGCCCTGGACATGCTGGGACCGCAGGGCGAAGAGATCACCCCGGTCTTCATCACGGTGGACCCCGAGCGCGACACGGTCGAGACGGTGGCCGGCTATGTCCAGGCCTTCCACCCCCGCATGGTCGGCCTGACCGGCACCAACGAACAGGTGGAAGCGGCCAAGAAGGCCTGGCGGGTCTATTCCGCCAAGGCCAATGTGGAAAGCGCCACCGATTATCTGGTCGATCACAGCTCGATCATCTATCTCATGGGGCCTGACGGCAGCTTCGTGACTCATTTCAGCCATGGCACCACCCCCGAGGCCGTGGCCGAAGGCCTGCGCCGCTATCTCTCGGGCAAGATGATCTCTTGAACGGGCTGATCATCGCCGCGCCGTCCTCGGGCAGCGGCAAGACGATGGTGACCCTGGGCCTGCTGCGCCTGCTGGCCCGCAAGGGCTTGGCGGTGGCCTCGGCCAAGGTCGGGCCGGACTATATCGATCCCGGCTTCCACGCCGCCGCCTGCGGCGGTCCCTGCCGCAACCTGGACGGCTGGGCGATGCGCCCGGCCAGCCTGTCCGCCGCCCTGTCCGCCCTCGGCGCCGCCTCCGAGATCGTGCTGTGCGAAGGCGTCATGGGCCTGTTCGACGGCGCCAACGTCACCGAGGGTCCCAGCGGCTCGACCGCCGAAATCGCCGCCCTGAGCGGCTGGCCGGTGGTGCTGGTGGTCGATGTGCGCGGCCAATCGGCCAGCGCCGCCGCCGTGATCCGGGGCTTCGCGGACCTGATGCCCGAAGTGACGGTGGCGGGCGTCATCTTCAACCGCTGTGGCAGCGCCAACCATGTGGAGATGCTGACCCGCGCCTGCGCCCGCCATTGCCCCGGCATCCCGGTCCTGGGCTGCCTGCCGCGCCTGAACGGGCTGGAGACACCGTCGCGCCATCTGGGGCTGGTCCAGGCCCGCGAACATGCGGAACTGGCCGCCTTCCTCGACCAGGCCGCGGACCTGATGGCCGAGCATCTGGACATCCCCGCCCTGCTGTCCCTCGCCCGCCCGACGAAGCCGTCCGGCGGCCGGACGGAGGCGCCGATGCCGCCCCTGGGCCAGCGCATCGCCATCGCGCGGGACGACGCCTTTTCCTTCACCTATGCCGGATTGCTGGATTCCTGGCGGACCGAGGGGGCGGAACTCGCTTTCTTCTCTCCCCTTGCCGACGAGGCCCCGCCGGAAGATTGCGACGGCCTCTATCTGCCCGGCGGCTATCCCGAACTTCATGCCGGCAGGCTGGCCGCAGCCGACCGCTTCATGGGCGGCCTGCGCGCGGCGGCGGCGCGGGGGGCGGCGATCTTCGGGGAATGCGGCGGCTTCATGACGCTGGGAGAAAGCCTGACCGATGCCCAGGGCCAGCGCCACGCGATGGCCGGGCTGCTGCCGCTGGAAACCAGCTTCGCCGAACGCCGCCTGCATCTCGGCTATCGCCGGGCGGTGCTGCTGGCGGACAGTTTCCTGGGTCCGGCGGGCCGGGTCTATCGCGGCCACGAATTCCACTATGCCACCATCACCCGCCAAGACGGCCCCACCCTATTCCGCGCCAGCGATGCGGCGGGCCGGGACATGGGTCCTATGGGTTTGGCATCTGGCAAAGCAGCAGGATCCTTCCTACATGTCATAGATCATGAATAGGCATAATCGCCTAAGCAAAATGGGGAGAAAGCGTCCAATAACCCTTCAAAAATTATTTTTATTGCGAGAGGTATACCTCATGCGTAATAAAAATATAACGACAGAGGTAGTCTCTCTGACCTCCGGGGGATTGGATGCTCTATCACTTCCACGAAATGAACTATGCTGCCGTGGCGCCGCTGCGCCTGATGGCCGAAACGGCCCAGCATCTCTTCAGCCATCCTTGGCTGCCGATTTCCTACACAAATTTCGGCCGGGTCATGGCGGCGGGTGCCGAATTGGTCGAACGGACGACGCGGCGCTACAAGAAGCCCGATTTCGGCCTGACCCATACGACCGTCGGCGGGGAAAAGGTCGCCGTCCACGAAGAAGTGGTGCTGCGCAAGACCTTCTGCGACCTGCTGCATTTCAAGCGTGACACCGACCGCCAGGACCCCCGCGTCCTGATCGTCGCCCCCATGTCGGGCCATTGGGCGACGCTGCTGCGCGGCACGGTCGAAGGCATGATGAAGGACCACGACGTCTACATCACCGACTGGCAGGATGCCCGGGACATTCCGCTTCATGCCGGCGGCTTCGACCTGGACGATTACATCGACTACATCATCGACTTCCTGCACTTCCTGGGGCCGAACACCCATGTGCTGGGGGTCTGCCAGCCTTCGGTGCCGGTCCTGGCCGCCGTGTCGCTGATGTCCAGCCGCAAGGACCCGCTGGTCCCGTCCTCGATGATCCTGATGGGCGGCCCCATCGACACCCGCGTCAGCCCGACCAAGGTCAACGAACTGGCCACCGAACGCCCATTGAGCTGGTTCGAGCACAACGTCATCCAGACCGTGCCCTTCCAGTATGCGGGCCGCGGCCGACGGGTCTATCCGGGCTTCATCCAGCTTTCGGGCTTCATGTCGATGAATCTCGACCGTCATGTGACGGCCCATTGGAAGCTGTTCGAACACCTGATCGAAGGCGACGGCGACAGCGCCGAGGCCCATCGCAAATTCTACGACGAATATCTGTCGGTCCAGGATCTGTCGGCTGATTTCTACTTGCAAACCATCAAGACGGTGTTCCAGGATCACGCTCTGCCCTGCGGGACCATGACCCATCGCGGCGAGAAGGTGACGCCCAGCGCCATCACCCGCACCGCCTTGATGACCGTCGAGGGCGAAAAGGACGATATCACCGGGCCCGGCCAGACCATCGCGGCGCATAAGCTGTGTACCGGCCTGCCGGCCCATATGCATCGCGACCACTGCCAGCGGGGCGTCGGCCACTACGGCGTCTTCAACGGCCGGCGCTGGCGCGAGGAGATCCTGCCCAATGTCACGGACTTCATCCGCACCCACGACGCGGTTCTGGGAAGGGAAGTCGCTGCATGACCTGACCGAAGCGGAGTGGGAATCCCTCTGCGACGGCTGCGGGAAATGCTGTCTGCATAAGCTCGAGGACCAAGACACAGGCGAGGTTCACTACACGAACATCGCCTGCCGTCTCCTCGATACCGGCTCCTGCCGCTGCTCCAACTATCCGGGGCGCAAGCGGCTGGTGCCGGATTGCGTCAAGCTTACGCCCGACGACATCAAGACGCTGACATGGCTGCCCTCGACCTGCGCCTACAAGCTGGTGGACGAGGGCAAGCCCCTGCCCTGGTGGCACCCGCTGGAATCGGGCGACCCCAATACCGTCCACGCCGCCGGCATCTCGGTGCGCGGCCGCTGCGTCCCGGAAAAACGCGCCGGCGACTACGAAGACCACATCGTCACCTGGCCTTGGTGAGAGCGAGGGGGCAGTTCAAGCTGCTTCCTGGAACTCCCAATTCTCTTCCTTTTCCTGATAGGTGAAGGCTGGCGTCTCACCCTTTTTCAGGTCCGCAACCTTATAGACCATGTCCAGGTAGGATGGCGTTTCGCCCAAATGGTTGAGATAGATCACTCGCGCCAGGACATTCACCAGATCAGGAACTTCCTCGCTCTTTTCCCAACGGGCGACGGTTTGCGTATCCCGTCCGAGCAGATAGGCGAATTCCGCCTGGGTCTTATCCATATTACCACGCAGGAAGCGGAGTTCGCCGCCGCTGAGATGGGGCTTGCGGTGTATCAGGTCGGTGGCGATAGCCTGATGCAGCGCACGAGAGTTGGGAACGGATACGGCTTTCCCATAGCCGGTTTCGATTTCCCTATAGCCGTTCACCAGCCATACATTCTCCAGACCGCATTCGGTGTAGTGATACATTCCTGTGCTCCAATCACCTGGCGGTTTTTCCGCATTCATAGGCGGTGATGACCAAGATATTTTCCGAGGGAACAAAGACCACGACGACTTCATGGCATTCCCGAGGGACAAAACGCGTGATGGTGCATTTCTTACCGTTGGGCACCTTGATATCGTCAACCGGATCATCCTTGACATAGCCGTGGGTCAGGCAATTCAGGACTTGATCCTTGGTCAGCGGAAATTTTCCTTCCTGAGGATTTCTCTTCTTCGCATGTTCAGTAAAGAAGACCCTCGTCTCATCCTGCGCCAACTGCCGGATCTGCTTCGTCGCGGTATGACGGTCCACTCGAGCCTCCAGATTGGCGCAGCTCCAAACTATCAAAATGATAGACCCAGGGAACAGCCCCGTCAAGCTTAACCTATCAAAATGACAGGCATACTGGAACCTCTCTTGCCGCCGAAGGAGCGAAGCGGTATCACCATTTCATGAGCCTTGCCCAGAGAGAGCTTCACGAGATCGAACTCGACGGACAGGCGCTGCCGGTGCGGGTCCGCCGGTCGGCGCGGGCGGCGCGGCTGTCCCTGCGGGTGGGGCTGAAAGGCGACGAGCTGGTCCTGGTCCTGCCGCCCGGCGTGAAGCTGGAGCATGGCCTGCGCTTCTGCCGCCAGCAGCAGGACTGGATCCGCCGCCGCCTGTCTTCCCTGTCCCCCCAGGTCCCCTTCGCGCCGGGAGCCAGCCTGCCCCTGCTGGGGCAGGATCACGTCCTGCGCCATGCGCCCGAGGCGCGGCGCGGCGTCTGGGCCGAAGGCGGCGAGATCTTCGTCTCAGGTGGGATCGAGCATTTCCCCCGTCGGGTCGGCGACTGGCTGCGCCGCCAGGCCCGCACCGAGATCGTCGCCCGCGCCTATCCCATGGCCGCGGAGATCGGCAAGCGCATCGCCAGCCTGTCCTTGCGCGACACCACCTCGCGCTGGGGCAGCTGCACCGCGCGCGGCGACCTCGCCTTCTCGTGGCGGCTGGTGCTGGCGCCCGAAAAGGTGCTGACCTATGTCGTCGCCCACGAGGTCGCCCATCTGGCCGAGATGAACCATTCCCCCCGCTTCTGGTCGGTGGTCGACACCCTGTGCCCCCATGCCGTCGAATCCCGCGCCTGGCTGAAACGCCACGGCACCAGTCTCCACCGCTTCGGGTGACCCATGGCCCTGCATGACCGGCTGCCGCCGACTTCCCTGCCCGTGACCATCCTGCTGACGGGCCTCGTCGCCTTCGGGCCGATCTCGACCGACCTCTATCTGCCCTCGCTGCCCGACATGACGCGCGCCTTCGGCACCGACGTGTCCATGGTGCAGCTGACACTCAGCGTCTTCCTGATCGGCTTCGCCTTCGCGCAGCTGATCTACGGGCCGTTGTCGGACCGCTTCGGGCGGCGGCGGGTGGTGATCGGCGGCGTGCTGACTTATCTGGCGGCCAGCCTCTTCTGCCTGTTCGCCCCCAGTATCGAGATGCTGATCCTCGGCCGCTTCCTGCAAGCCGTCGGCGCCTGCTGCGGCCCCGTGGTGGGGCGTGCGGTGGTGCGCGACGTCTATCCGCGCGAGCAGGCGGCACGCATCATGTCCTACATGGCCTCGGCCATGGCGCTGGCACCGGCGGTGGCGCCGCTGCTCGGCGGCTGGCTGCACAGCCTGTTCGGCTGGCGTGCCAATTTCGTCGTCCTGGTCCTGTTCGGACTCCTGCTTCTGGTCGCCTGCCTGACCATGCTGGCCGAAACCAACCGTCACCAGGACCCGGCCGCCCTACGCCCGTCGCGCATCCTGGAAACCTACGGCCTGCTGCTGTCGGACCGGCATTTCCTCGGCTATGCCGCAGCCGTCGCCTTCAGCTTCTCGGCCCTCTTCTCCTTCATTTCCGGCTCGTCCTTCGTGCTGATCGACGTGCTGGGGCTGGAAGCGCGGCATTTCGGCTTCGCCTTCATGATCTGCGTCATCGGCTACATCATCGGCACCTTCACCGCCGGGCGGCTGACGATGCGGGTCGGGCTGGCCAACATGATCACCATCGGGGCTTGGCTGGGCGCGCTGGGCGGCGTGCTGCTGGCGGGCTTCGCCTGGATGGGAATCGAGACCCTGGCCGCCGTCGTCGGTCCCGTCGCCCTGGTCTTCCTGGCTGTGGGACTGGTCCTGCCCAATGCCTCGGCCGGGGCCATCGCGCCCTATGCCCGCATGGCCGGCAGCGCCTCGGCCATGCTCGGCTTCCTGCAGATGGGCATCGGCGCCGGGGCCGGTTTCCTGGTCGGGCTTCTCCATGACGGCAGCACCAAGCCCATGGCGACCGTCATCATGATCGCCACGCTGCTGAGCCTTGCCGCCGTGCTGGGGCTGGTGCGCCGCCGGACGGCGGCGGCGGAGTAAAAGTTTTCCGGGCTGCCGCCCAAACCCTTTTGGGGGTCTTGAGAAGCCGCCTTGGCGGCGTCTCGAAGAGCGAGGCGGGTCAAAATCCGCCTCTAGTAGCCCAGGCTCCTCGGCAGCCACAGGGCGATGGACGGGAAGATGGCGACCAGGACCAGGGCACTCAGCATGGCCAGGACCAGCCAGATCACCCAGCGCACCGTCTTCTCGATGGGCACACCGGCCACGGCGCAGGTGACCATCAGATTGACGGCCAAGGGCGGCGTGAACTGGCCGACCGCCAGATTCATGGTCATCACCACGCCGAACCATACCGGGTCCCACTGATAGGCGGTGACGAGGGGCATCAAGAGCGGCAGCAGGATCAGATAGATGCTGACGGCATCCAGGAACATGCCCGCGCCCATCAGCAACAAGTTGATCAGGATCAGCACCATCCATGGCGGCGCCTCCAGGGACACGATGCTCTGAGCCAGGACGTCGAAGGCGCCCAGCGTGCTGCCCGCCCAGGCGAAGATGCTGGCTAGGCCGATGATCAGCAGCACCACCGCCGACATCTCGGCGGCTTCCATGAAGACGTTGCCAAGGTCGCGCAGGGTCAGGCTGCGATGGATGAACAGCCCGACCAGCAGGCCATAGGTCACGGCGGCGACGGCGGCTTCGGTGGGGGTGAACAGACCGGCGCGCATGCCGCCCAGGATGATGACCGGCGCCAGCAGGCCCCAGATGGCTTCGCGCGCCGCCCGCAGGACGCCGATCTTCTCCTCGTCTTCCCGGCGGCCGCCGAAACCGTAACGGCGGGCGATGAAGACGATGGGCAGGATCAGCGCCAGTCCGGCCAGGATGCCGGGGAACAGGCCTGCAGCGAACAGGGCGGGCACCGTCGCCTGGGGCACCAGCACGCTATAGATGATGAAGGCCACGGAGGGCGGAATGAGGATCGCCGTCGCCCCGGCGGCGGCGATGATCGAGGCCGAGAAGGCGGGGGGATAGCCCGCCCGGGTCATGGCGGGCAGCATCACCGTGGCGACGGCGGCGGCATCGGCGGGGCCGGAGCCGGAAATGCCGCCCATCACCATCGCCACCAGCACCGCGACGACCCCGAGGCTGCCGCGCCAGCTTCCGATCAGGATGCTGACGAAGCGCACCAGCCGCGCCGCCACCCCGGCCCGCTCGAAGATGGTACCGGCCAGGATGAACAGCGGAATCGCCAGCAGCGGGTATTTGGCGATGCCGGTATACAGGCTGGTGGGAATGGCCATCTCGCCCAGATCCTGCATCAGGATCACGGCGGCTCCGGCCAGGCCCAGGGCCACGCCCAGCGGCGTGCCCAGCAGCATCAGCAGGGCGAACAGGCCCAGCAGGACGATGGCGGCGGTGGTCATGGCTTGCGCCTCCACAGCACCGACACCAGCACCCGCAGCAGGATCAGCCCGGCCAGGACCGGCAGGGCGATGGTGTAGATCCATTGCGGCAGGCCGAGGCTGGCGCTGGTCACTTCGAAACGGTAATCGTCCCAGGCCATCCGCACGCCGAGCCACAGGACCAGGGAGAACATCGCCAGCGTCGCCAGGACCGCCACCGCATCGGCGAGATGGCGGCCGAGAGGCGGCAGGCGGTCACGCAGCACGGTGATGGCGATATGGCGGCGGCGGACGAAAGGAACGACCGAGCCCAGCAATGCGAGAATCACCAGCAGCGCCACCGACACTTCCTCGGTCGCGGCGAAGGAATAATTGGTGAAGTAGCGCACTACCACATTGACGAGACTGATGGCACAGACGGCGGCCAGAATCAGGGCCGCCAAGGCCCGCTCCGGCTCCCAGCCGCCGCGCCCGACAGGATCGTGCTCGGACACTTTATCCCCCTGGAAGACAAAAAGGGCGCCGGCTCCCGATGAGTGCCGACGCCCGCACAGTCATTATCAGCGATTGGCGATGGAGTCTTGGGCCTTCTTCACCAGATCCTCGCCGATGGTCTTCGACCACTTGGCGAAGACCTCCTGCGTCGCCTTCTGGAAGGCTTCCTTCTCCTCGATGGAAAGCTGGGTCACGGTCACGCCCTGGGACGAGATCTGCTGCAGGGCGGCAGTGTCCTCGCCGGCGATGCCCTGGCGCGCCAGTTGGATCTGCTCGGCGGCGGCCTGTTCGGCGGCCTCGCGCACGGCCTGGCGGTCCTCTTCGCTCCAGCTGTCCCAGACGCGCTTGTTGACCACGAAGATCAGCGGGTCGGCAACATAATCCCACAGGGTCAGATAGTTCTGGCTGACCGTGTTCAGCTTGGCGGCAATGAAGATCGAGAGCGGGTTTTCCTGGCCGTCGACGGCCCCGGTCGCCATCGCGGGCTGGGCATCGGCCCAGCTCATCTGCACCGGATTGGCGCCTAGGGCCGTCATGGTGTCGATGAAGAGCGGGCTGCCGACCACGCGCACCTTCAGGCCCTTCAGGTCCTCGGGCGTGCGCACTTCGCGCTTGGAATTGGACAGCTGGCGGAAACCGTTCTCGCCCCAGGCCAGCGGCACCACGTCGCGCTGGGCCAGAATGTCGAACAGGTCCTTGCCGACCTCACCCTGGGTCAGCGCATCAATCGCCTTGTAATCGGGCATCAGGAAGGGAAGCGCGAACAGGTTCAGTTCGCGGACCTGGGGCGACCAATTGATGGTCGAACCGACCGCCATGTCGATCATGCCCTGGCGCAGGGCGGTGAATTCCTTGGTCTGGTCGCCGCCCACCAAGCTGGTGCCCGGATACATCTTCACATTGATGCGGCCTTCGGTCTTCTCGGCGATCAGGTCGGCCCAGCGCTGGCCGCCCTGCCCCCAGGGGAAGGCGTCGCCCAGGACGGTGGACAGCTTGTATTCCGACTTGTAATTGGCCGCCGAGGCCGGGCTGACGACAGACAGGGCGACGATGGCCGCTGCGGCCAGGCGCGCAACAATCTTAGCGCTCACGATGGTTTCACTCCCGTCGGGTGATGTTTTTCTCCCCGCAAGCGTAATCCGATTTCGTGACGCAGGTCAAACCGGTAGGACCGCTTTGGCAGCAGGCATACCCGCAGGCGCACGAAAAAGTGCGGGCCTGAAACGGATGACGGGAATGGGAAACGGTCTGCCGCGACCGGAGCGGGTGTCTCGCCCCGCACGGAAGGCGAGGGAGAAATGGTGCCCAAGATAGGATTTGAACCTACGACCTACTGATTACGAATCAGTTGCTCTACCCCTGAGCTACTTGGGCACGAGGAGAGCCGGAAGATAAGGACAAATTTCGCGGAATGCAAGGGCTTCTGAAAGCTTCCGCTTTGAGAAGGAACAGAGAAACCGGAAGAACCGCCTCTCCTGCGAAGACACCGGCGCCGACGGGAAATAAGGCTTTGCCTCCGCAGGGTTCAGCCCTGCACCCGTTGGAGCCTCAGGCTTCAGTCTCCTCCCCCCAATCATTCGTCATGCCCGCGAAAGCGGGCATCCATGCCGCCGCCATGTCTTCCGGAACGAACATGGACTCCCGCTTGCGCGGGAGTGACGGGATAAGAACGGAGATTTCAATGGAGGATGCTATCGTAAAGGTCCTGCCATCGGGGATTGGCCCGCTCGATCAATGCGACCTTCCAGGCTCTGCGCCATTTCTTGACCTGCTTCTCGCGAAGGATCGCCTCGGGCATCGTTTCATGAAATTCGGCATGAACGAGAGTGTGAACACCGTATTTGCTGGTAAAGCCATCGGCCACGCCTGATTTGTGCTCCCAAACACGGCGAATCAGGTCATTCGTCACCCCAACGTAAAGCGTCCCATTGGGTTTGCTGGCGAGGATATAGACGCAAGGGCGCTTCATGCCTTTTCCCTCACATCCCTTGTCGCCTTTGCAAAAGCACGACACTGTCCGAGGCAACTATTCCGGGCGGAATTCAAGAGCAAAACACTACCATAGATCGTCGTCCCCGCGAAAGCGGGGGCCCATCTTGGAGCTTACGAAGATGTAAACCGCTGGCTGTGGTTTCCGCAGCTTCATGGATTCCCACTTACGCGGGAATGACGGTCAGGCGTATACAACCCGACCTTGCGCAAAAGCCTGAGTGGCGAGGAAGGCGCCCTAAGACGCCGCCTTGACCTCCGGGCTGGGTGTCGTGGTAGCCGGCAGGGCGTTGGCGCGGCTGGCGGGTTGGCTCCAGGAGATGGAATCCAGGGCGTTGCATTTGGGGCAGGTGGCTGCCCAGCGTTGGGTGGCGGTACCGCAGGAATGGCACAGCCAGACCGGGTCCGGCGGTTCCGCCGCGGCCAATTCCAGCCATTTCTGGGCGGCCGCCTTGTCGCCCTTCTCCTGTTCCTCGAGCTTGGCCAGCAAGCGATGGGCCCGCCGCGAGGGCCGGTTCTCGATGGCTTTCATCAGATGGTTGCGCGCCTGCCCCCACAGCTTGGCCGACAGCGCGACCTCGCCTACCACCAGATGGCTTTCCGGGTCGTCGGGACGTTGGCGGCAGAGTGTCTCGGCATGGCGCACCCGCTGCAACTCGTCCTCGCCGGCGAACAGCGCCAGATAGGCGCTGGCGAGATCGGGATGGGGAGAGCGGCTCCAGGCTTCCTCGATGGCACGGGCGGCCTTGGCCTGCTTGCCCGCCGCTTTCAGCGCTTCAGCCAGGGTCAGCACCGCCGGAACCGAGGAGGCATCGGCATTCTGGGCCTGGCGCGCCAGCTTCACGGCCCGGCCCGTATCCTTGTCCAGCAGCATCTGGCGGGCGCGTTCCTGCAGGAGGATGGAGCGCATGTGCCGTCCCTGCGTCTCGTCGATCTCGCCCGCGCGGATGGCGGCGTTCAGCCCGACCTCCGCATCCCGCCAGTTCCCCGCCCCGGCTTCCAGCTCGAACAGGGTCTTGGCCAGCCAGCCGGCCTCGGGATTCATGGCATGGGCGCGGCGGGCGTAATCCAGTGCCGCCGTACGGTCGCCTTCCTTCAAGGAGATCTCCAGCAGGCCGCGCAATCCGAGGAAACGGCTGTCGGGATCGTCCACCATTTCGGTGTAGTGACGCTTCGCCGCTTCGCGGTCCCCGGCGATTTCCGCAGCCTGGGCGGACAGCAGGCGGGTGATCGAGGCATCCTTCAGCAAGTCGTCGGCCCGGCGCGCCATGCGGCGGGCCTGATGGGAATCCCCCGCCGCCACCGCCGCCATACCGCTGGTCAGGGCGACGATGCCCTTGCGATAGCGGCTTTCCCTGCGGGCGCGGCGCAAATCGCGCGGCAGGTGCAGGAGGATGCCGAGGAATTTCAGCACCAGCCACACCACGCCCAGCAGCAGCGCCAGGGCCAGCAGCAGGACCGGCACGGTAGTTTCGATCTGCCAGCCCAGCCAGCGCACCGAAACCTGCCCCGGACGCTCGGCCATCCACACGGAGACGACCACCAAGACGGCGACGACCAGGACATAGAGGATGAGACGGATCATGGCGCCCTACCCCGCCGCGCCGCTGCGCGCGACGGCGCGCGTGGTCAGTTCGGAGATGCCGCGTTCGGCGGCCACCCGGGCTTCGGCATCGGCGATCCAGGGCTGGGCGGTTTCCGCCGCCGCGCCCTGCAGGGTGCGAAGTTCCTCCACCGCAGCGGCCAGATTGCCCGCCTGGACATGGGTCTCGGCCCGCGCCACCACCGAGGCCGGGCCGGTGCCGCCGCCTCCGCCGTCGATGCGGCGCACGGAGACCAGCGCCCCCATGCGGTCGACCGTCCGGTCCCACCAGGAATCGCCGCCGCCGACGGTGCCGGCCTGCACGATGCGCCCCGCCAGATCCTGGAAGCGCTGCTGAAGCTGCGCGCGGGTCGGGATGCCGCGATCGGCAAAAGTGGCGAAGCCGCCCACCGCCTGGTTCAGAGCCTGTTCGTCGGTGCTGAGCGCGCGGATGGTTTCCATCTCGCCGCGGAAGGGCGCGCCCCGGTCCACCGCCTCGCGCAGCTGGCCGACGGCCAGCAGCATCGCATGGGCGGCCTCGCGCCGCTCTCCGGCCTGACGGGCGGCCTGCTCGACCTCGTCCATCCGGTGGGCGAGGCGCAGCACCGTTGCGGCATCGGCGGAATTGCGCTCGACGGCCCCGATCTGCTGCTGGGCCTGGGCAAGCTGTTCCCGCGTCTGGTTCAGCTGGTTCCGCAAATCCTCATTGGCCTGCTGCAACTGGGTCACCGCCTGGGGATCGACGGCGGGCGCCTGCTGCTGGGCCGTTTCCAGGCGCGACAGGCGTTCCTGCAATTCCTGGATCTGCGGGCCATTGGCGGGCGCCTGGGGCGCGGCCGGTTCACGCTGGGCCAGATCCTCGACCGTGCCGCCCAGGGCATTGACCCGGCTGGCGAGCTGGTTGAGTTCTTTGCGCAGGGCTTCCGTCTCGGCCTGCTGTCCCGCCGGAGCCCCACCGCCCAGGGCCGCGATGGCCTGATCGCGCCACATGGGCAGGGTCAGCGCGGCAGCCGCGAGCAGCAACACGACCGCCGCCGCGACGATCAGCGCGCCGGTCAGGGCCGAAGCGCCCTTCTTCTCGGATGCCGTTCCATTGCCGGAACGGGCGGGCGGTACCTCTTCCCTTTCCCTGCCCTCGTTTTCCCTGCCCGCATCGCTTACCGCGGCGGAGGCAAAGGGAGAGGCGGCCTTCGTCTTGTCCTCCTCCGTCCTGGCGGCGGCGGTGAAATCGAAGGTCCTGGCGGTTTCCGGGGTGGGTTCCGGCGTCGCTTCCGGCTCGGGCGTCACGGTCAGGGCCGGCGCATCCGTCGGTTCCGGAGCTTCCGTCCCCTTGCCGTCCGTCTCCGGGGATTCGGACTGGGGAGTGCCGCTCGGCGCCGGTGTCTCGCCGGCAGCCACGGTTTCGGAAGGCGGCAGCAGCTCGGGCTGCGAGGGAGTGGTGGGAGAAGGCGTCTCGGAAGGGGAAGCTGTCTCGGGCCCTGTTCCCTGGGAATTGGGCTTGTCCGTTCCGCCGCCCTTCTTGTCCTTTTTATTCGTCATGCTCTCCCTCGACTTCCGACGGGCCTAGTCGCTCTGGCATTCCTCGTCCAGTGCCGCCAGCAAGGATCGCTGATCCGGCTTTGCCGCCACGCGCAGGCTGCGCCATGGCAGCGCCTCCAGTTCCCGGGCGACGGCTGCGCTCAAACATATCGCCGCGATCGATCGGCAGGCATCCTGCAATTCGACCTGAACGACCAAAGTAACAAAGGTGGCTGCCGTGCGGGGAGAAAAAAAGAGTGCCAGATCAACCCTTTCTTCCCGCAGGGCGGAAACCGCCTCGGCAGAGAGATGGGAAGCCTTGCGGGCTTCGTACAGCTTCACCCGCCGCAAATGGTAACCCGAACGGGCCAGGTCCTGCCCCAAATCGCCGGCCACGTCCGTCCCGGCGGCATGAAGCAGGGTCCCCGAGGCCGGATCCAGCCGCCGCCGCACCAGGGCGGCCAGGCTGTGGACGTCGCCGCCCGCGCTTTCGACCGACAGGAAACCGTGCTCGCGGGCGCAGCGCGCCGTGGCGTCGCCAACGGCGAGAAGGGGAAGGTCACGGCGCGCGGTGGCCGCCGCCAGGCTGCGCACGCCATTGGCGCTGGACGCCAGCAGCGCCTGCACGCCGTCGAGATCGATCGTGACGCCGGGAAACGGCACGATCTCGAGCAAGGGCTCGATCTGGACATCGATGCCGCGCGCACGCAACTCCTGCGCCACGCCCTCGGCATCGGCTTTCGGACGGGTGACCAGCGCACGCATGGGAAAGCCTCAGGCCGTCTTGAAGTCGAAGAATCCCGGCTCCAGCCGCAACAGCACATCCCGCGCCGCCCGCTCGCCGATGGCCTCGGCCTCGCGCGCCGCCCCCCGATCCTCGATGCGGTGGCAGACCTGGCCGTCCGGGCTGACCACGAGGCCCCGGAAGGACAAGCCGCCCTGCCCGTCCAGTTCCGCCAGACCGGCGATGGGCGTGCGGCAGGAGCCGTCGAGCACCCGCAGGAAGGCGCGTTCGGCGGTGATGCGATACCGCGTTTCCTCATGCTCCAGCGGGGTCACGAGGTCGATGGCCCATTGGTCGTCGCAGCGGCAGGTGATACCGATGGCGCCCTGGGCCACCGCCGGCAGCATATAGCTGCTGTCCAGCGGGGCGGTCGCCACCTCGCTCATCTCCAGCCGGTTCAGGCCCGCCATGGCCAGCAGGGTAGCATCGGCCACGCCTTCGCGCAATTTGCGCAGGCGGGTCTGCACATTGCCGCGGAAGCCCACCACCTCAAGATCCGGACGGCGGTTGAGGATCTGCGCAGCGCGGCGCAGGCTCGACGTGCCGACGCGCGAACCCGGCGGCAATTCGTCCAGGCTTTGGGCGCGATAGCTGATGAAGGCGTCTCGCACATCCTCGCGCGGCAGCACGCAGGCCAGCACCTGGTCATAGGGCAGCGCCGTGGCCACATCCTTCATGGAATGGACGGCAATGTCGATACGGCCGTCGGCCAGCGCCTCGTCCAGTTCCTTGGTGAACAACCCCTTGCCGCCGATCTCGGCCAGCGGCCGGTCCTGGACGATATCGCCGGTGGTCTTCAGCGCCACGATCTCGATGGCGCCCTCCTGGCGAAGCGCGGGATGGACCGCCATCAGGCGGTCGCGGGTTTCGTGGGCTTGAGCCAGGGCCAGCGGACTACCCCTGGTGCCGATGCGTAAAGCTCTGGAAGTCATGATAGGCTTGTTGTAGTTGCTGACCAGCCGCAAGGGAAGCGGCAATCTGCTGGCGGAAGGTCAATGCGCATTCTCGGTATCGAAACAAGCTGCGATGAAACAGCCGCCGCCGTGGTGGATGGCGAAGGCAAGATCCTGTCCAACGTGGTGCTGTCGCAACTGGACGAGCACCGCCTTTATGGCGGCGTGGTGCCGGAAATCGCCGCGCGCTCCCATCTCGACCATATCGACCGCCTGGTCGCCGAGGCCATGCGCGAGGCCGGGCTGGGCTTTTCCGAGCTGGACGCGGTGGCGGCCACCGGCGGGCCGGGTCTGATCGGCGGGGTGATCGTCGGCGTGATGACCGGCAAGGCCATCGCTTTGGTCCATGACAAGCCCTTCCTGGCCGTCAACCACCTGGAAGGCCATGCCCTGACGGCCCGGCTGACCCATCAACTGGCCTTTCCCTATCTGCTGCTGCTGGTCTCGGGCGGACATTGCCAATTGCTGCTGGTCGAAGGCGTGGGGCGCTACCGCCGCCTGGGCGCGACCATCGACGACGCAGCGGGCGAAGCCTTCGACAAGGTGGCGAAGATGCTGGATCTGGGCTATCCCGGCGGCCCCGCCGTGGAACGCGCCGCCCGCGACGGCCGTCCCCAGGCCTTCACGCTGCCCCGCCCCATGAAGGGGCGCCCGGGCTGCGACTTCTCCTTCTCCGGGCTCAAGACCGCCGTGCGCCAGGCCCTCGACGGCCTGGGCCGCGAGGCCACGCCCCAGGACAAGGCCGATATCGCCCTTGCCTTCCAGGAAGCCGTGGCCGATTCCATCGCCAACCGCAGCCGCAACGCCATGCGCATGGCCCGCGATTTGCGCCCCGAGACCTGCAAGCTGGTGGTCGCCGGCGGCGTCGCCGCCAATTCCTTCCTGCGTGCCCGCCTCGGCGAGACGGCGGCGAAGAACGGCTTCGAGCTGATCGCCCCGCCGCTGAATCTCTGCACCGACAATGCCGCCATGATCGCCTGGGCGGGGCTGGAACGCTTCCGCCTGGGCCAGCGCGACTCGCTGGACTTCGCCCCCCGCCCCCGCTGGCCGCTGGACCCCGAGGCGGCGAAACTGCGCGGTGCCGGGGTGAAGGCGTAGAGAACTAGGGTCAGGACCCATTGATGTGAGCGCTTCCGAGGGCTGACTATCGGTAAGCGTTCAACGCTCAGCGGTCGACTCTGTGTGATCAAACGAGCGGCTGCTTTGAGCGCCCTCCCGACCATCGCCTCATGCTCTCGGATTCGGTCCGGGGCCCTTCCATAGGCCATGGAAAGCCGCTTTCTTCGTGTCGATAGAGCTCGGTTGCAGCAGAAGTGACGCTGTCTGGAACCGTGATTAAGTGTCAGAAACGCTCAAAGGTGCGGCCCATATGCCCAACCTGGAAGAACAGCCGTTGCAAGGGAACCGGGCTGGTCACCGCACGCTAATGCCATTGAGGAGCAGGTCCACCAGATGCGCAATGCGCGACTCCGGTGAGCGGTCCTTTTCGACCGCGATGGATATTGCGATCACCACACAGATTATATCGTCAAAGCTGGTGTCCCCACGAATAACCCCGGCTTCCTTCGCGCGGCGAAGCAGTCGGTGCCCTTCCTCGGTGATCGCATTACAGCCAGGCGTGCCGCACTCAATGACGGTTCCTAGAGACGCGGCAAGGTTTTGATAGATGCTCGTGTTCAGTGCGAGCTCTTCAAGATACTTGCGTAGCGCGTTGCCGGGATCATGGTCTGCATCTCGCCCACGGCTCGACTCGGCGACCGACAGAAACCGCTCGTTGCTGGTGGCCGCCAGAAGTGCCTCGCGCGTCGGGAACCGGCGATAGAGGGTCCCTATGCCGACCTTCGCTCGCTTCGCCACCTCCTCGAGTGACACACCTGCCCCTCGCTCCAGAAATAATTCCTCTGCCGCAGCGAGAATGCGTTGGCGGTTCCGCTCTGCGTCGGCACGTAGGCCTGCCTTGATCAACTTTTTTCTTCCTGAGCTTGCTAAGTGGAGGATACTTCCGTATTAGAAGTGGAGCAATCCTCCATTTATCTGAAAGGTCAAAGGCATGACGAAGCGATTTGAGGACAAAGTCGTGGTGATTACCGGTGGTAGCGACGGCATAGGCTTAGCATCGGCGAAGCTCTTCGCAGAGGAGGGCGGCCACGTGTACATCACAGGGCGGCGACAGGCATTGCTCGATCAAGCTGTTGCACAGATCGGCCATGGGGCGGTCGGCGTACAGGGGGATGTCACGAACCTCAGTGACCTCACTAAGCTTTACGAGCGCATTGAGCGTGACCACGGAAAAGTTGATGTCGTGTTCGCCAATGCCGGCATGCACGAGGCCGTTCCGCTCGAAGCGATCGACGAAGCCCATTTCGATTCAATATTCGGCCTCAACGTGAAAGCTATGGTCTTCACCGTGCAGAAAGCGCTGCCGCTGATGACAGAGGGGAGCGTGATCGTCCTCAATGGCTCGATTGCGGGTTCCAAGGCGTTTCCAGCCCAGTCGCTCTACAATGCCAGCAAGGCAGCGGTTCGCTCCTTTGCGCGGAGCTGGACTAACGATCTAAAAGAACGGGGCATCCGTGTGAACGTCGTCTCGCCAGGTGGCACCGAAACACGTCTGATCCGGAGCTTCTTCGACAAAACACCGGGAGCTGAAGAAGAGGTAATCAAGGGGGTTCCGCTCGGGCGCCTGGGGCGCCTCGAAGATGTCGCGCGTGCCGTGCTTTTCCTGGCGTCGAACGAAAGCAGCTTCGTCGCGGGCCATGAGCTCTTCGTGGATGGCGGTGTCGCGGCGGTCTGACCCTGAACAGAAATGGTAGATGCGGTGGGCGCAGTCGATGACTGAAGAGACTGTGAGGGAAATCGATCGGGACAAGGATCGACGAGATCGCGCAGGATCCCACCGACATCGCCCGCGCTGTAAGATTCACCATTGGCCAGCCCGATCATGTCGACATCGGTGACATCCTAGGATCAGGTCTCATAACCAGTAGCTGACGGTTGCGGCGATGCAGAGGGCAGCCATGAAGTTCGTGGCCAGCCTGTCGTATCTTGTGGCGATGCGCCGAAAATCCTTGAGACGGCAGAACATGCGCTCAATGGCGTTGCGGCTGCGGTAGAGGACGGACGAGAAGCCGTTCTTCCAGCGCCGATTTACCTTGGGCGGGATGTTCGGCGCTGCGCCCTTGCTCTCGATCTTGCGGCGAACGTCATTGCTGTCATAGCCCTTGTCACCATGCAGGATAGATGCCTGCGGCATGGCATCGAGCAGAGTGTCTGCGGCCGTACAATCGGCGACTTGGCCACCGGTCAGCAGGAAGGCGATGGGACGGCAGAAGGGATCCGTCAGGGCGTGGATCTTCGTGGTGCGACCGCCACGCGAGCGACCAATCGCCTGCGTCCGCTCCCCCTTTTTCCGCCAGCGGCGTAGCGATGGGCCTTGACAGCCGAAGAGTCGACCATGACCTCCGCCGGAGGTCCGCCCGCCGCCGCCAAGGCATGGAAGATGTTCTGCCAGATGCCTTTGTCGGCCCAGCGGACGAAGCGATTATAGAGCGTCTTGCGCGGCCCATAGGCTGGCGGGGTATCCACCCAGCGGCACCCTGATTTCAGGACATGGATGATCCCACTGATGACCCGCCGGTCATCCACCCGTGCCTTGCCGCGCGTATCTGTCGGAAGATACGGTTGAAGCCGCGCAAACTGCTCGTCCGTCAGCCAAAAAAGGCGATCGTTCATTCATAGGCTCCCTTCGGAAACCTTGATCATGACACGGCTGCCCCGCCAAGAGATTTTATAGGTCCTGACCCTAAAGACGGGACGCTGCCCCGCGCCCCGCCAGGGGGCTCGCCTCCTGGACCTCCAATAGTTTTTCGTCATTCCCGCGAAAGCGGGAATCCACGGGGCTGCAGCAGCGGTATTCAGCGGCCTGCACTTCCGCAAGCCCCACATGGCCCCCGCTTTCGCGGGGGTGACGGAATGAAGAGAAAGCCCGCTTGAATGAAGACGGGCCAGACCCTCGAAACCGGCTTCTTGGTGTCTTGGTGGCTTTCAGCGGCATGAAGAAACCACCAAGATACAAAGACACCTAGGCTTTTACAGCCTTCTCCTTGCCCTTCCCTGCCCCACATTGCATAAAGCGCCGGAAGTTCAGTCAGAGAGGCAGGGCATGGAACGCATTGGCGTCATCGGCGCGGGAGCCTGGGGCACGGCATTGGCGGCAAGCGCGGCGCGCGCGGGACGGCAGGTGGTGCTGTGGGCGCGCGAGCAGGCGGTGGCCGACAGCATCAATGCCGACCACCGCAATCCCCATTATCTGCCCGACCAACACTTGCCGGAAAATCTGGTGGCGACCTGCGATGCCGCCCGCGCGCTCGATGCCGATGCCGTGCTGCTGGTAGTGCCCTCGCAATTCCTGCGCGGCATCTGCGATACCTTCCGCCCGCTGTGGCGCGGCGGCCTGCCCGCCGTCATCTGCGCCAAGGGAATCGAGCAGCAGACCCATCTGCTGATGAGCGAAGCCGTGGCCGAGGCCCTGCCCCAGGCGCCGCTGGCGATTCTGTCCGGCCCCACCTTCGCCGCCGAGGTCGCCCGCGACCTGCCCTCGGCCGTCACCCTCGCCTGCGCCGATCTCGACCTCGGCGGGCGCCTGGTCGAGGCGCTAGGCACCACCACCTTCCGCCCTTACCTGTCGGACGATGTGATCGGCGCCCAGATGGGGGGGGCGGTGAAGAACGTCCTGGCGATCGCCAGCGGCATCGTCGAAGGGCGCGGCCTCGGCGACAATGCCCGCGCCGCCTTGGTCACGCGCGGCTTGGCCGAAATCACCCGGCTGGCCGTCGCCAAGGGGGCGCGGCCGGAAACGCTGATGGGATTGTCGGGCCTGGGCGACCTGATCCTGACCGCCAATTCCCAGCAATCGCGGAATTACTCCCTCGGCTACCAGCTCGGCCAGGGGCGCAGCCTGGACGACATCCTGAACGAGCGCCGCTCGGTCACCGAAGGCGTCTATACCGCCTCTTCCGTGCTGGGGCTGGCGGCCAGGCTGGGCGTCGAGATGCCGATCTGCGCCGCCGTGAATGCCGTGCTGCACCAGGGCGCCGACCTGGGCGAAACCATCGCCGCCCTGCTGTCCCGGCCCTTCAAGCAGGAATGCTGATGGGGTAAGCTCCTCCCCTCTGCATCTTTCGGGAGGATCATCCTTTGTTCATCATCTATTGCGTCGACAAGCCCGGCCACGGCCATGTCCGCGCTGCCAACCGCGACGCCCATCTCGCCTATATGCGCACCGCCGGCAAGACCCTCGTCATCGGCGGCCCGATGCTGAGCGACGACGGCAGCCAGATGCTGGGCTCAATGCTGGTGCTCGACCTGCCCGACCGCGCCGCCGTCGAGGCCTTCCTGGCCGAAGACCCCTATGCCAAGGCGGACCTGTTCGAGAGCGTGGTGATCCGCCGCTACCGCAAGGTCTTCCCGGAAGCCTGAAGATGGCCTTCTGGCTGCTCAAATCCGAGCCGGAAAGCTGGTCCTGGACGGACCAGCTTTCCAAGGGAACCGAGCCCTGGAACGGCGTGCGTAATCATCAGGCCGCCGCCAATATGCGGGCCATGCGCCTGGGCGACCGGGCCTTCTTCTATCATTCGGGCAAGGAACGCCGGATTCTGGGCATCGTCGAGGTGGTGCGCGAATACCATCCCGATCCCAGCGACGAAAGCGGACGCTTCGGCATGGTCGAGGTCAAGGCCGTCGCGCCCCTGCCCCGGCCGGTCGACCTGGCCGAGATCAAGGCGGAGCCGCGCCTGTCCCATCTCGCCCTGCTGCGCCAGTCGCGCCTGTCGGTCCAGCCGGTGGACGAGGCGGCCTGGGCACTGATCCTGGAGATGGGCGGGGTGACGGCATGAACGAGGCCCTGTGCCGCCTGGAGGAACTGGCCGATCCCGGCTCGGCCTCCTTCACCGTCGAGCAGGACGGCACCCGCCTGTCGATCATGGTGGTGCGCCAGGACGACGAAGTCTTCGGCTATGTCAATTCCTGCCCCCATGTCGGCGTGATGCTGGACTTCGAGCCCGGCCGCTTCCTCGACAGCGAGCGCCGCTTCATCCTCTGCTCCAGCCATGGGGCCTTGTTTCGCATCCGGGACGGTTTCTGCGTCTCCGGCCCTTGCGCCGGGAAATCCCTGACGCCCTATCCCCTATCCCTTAAGGACGGGTTCGTCCTACCTGGAAGGGGGTGACTTCCGGCCTAAGACTTTCGCAACATTACCGAAATAAAGATCAAAAGGTTCAATTCATGCGTGGTTATCCTTGTGCGGAGCCGGGATATTGAACATAATCCCACCGCATTAAGCCCCTCAGGGGAGAAACACCGGGATAGCCAGCCAATAAAACGGTTTGCCGGTGCAAACCAAGAAAGGGAGACATCCGTGACCATGTCTGAAACCAATGTCTTTCCGGTTCCCACAGAAGTCGCCAAATCCGCCCTGATCGACGAGCAAAAATACTTCGAGATGTATGAGCGCTCCGTCAAGGACCCCGAGGGGTTCTGGGGGGAGCACGGGAAGCGGATCGATTGGATCAAGCCTTATTCCAAAGTCAAGGATGTCTCCTATACGGGCGATGTCCACATCAAGTGGTTCGAGGACGGCACGCTGAACGTCGCCGCCAACTGCCTGGACCGCCATCTCGCCACGCGCGGTGATCAGGTCGCCATCATCTGGGAAGGGGACAGCCCGGACGAGTCGGCCAAGATCACCTATCGCGACCTGCATGAGCGCGTCTGCCGCCTCGCCAATGCCCTGGCCGATATGGGCGTCAAGAAGGGCGACCGCGTCAGCATCTATCTGCCGATGATTCCCGAAGCGGCCGTGTCCATGCTGGCCTGCGCCCGCCTCGGCGCCATCCATTCCGTCGTCTTCGGCGGCTTCTCGCCCGACGCCCTGGCCGACCGCATCCTCGACAGCGACTGCAAGGTCGTCATCACCGCCGATGAAGGCCTGCGCGGCGGCCGCAAGGTTCCGCTGAAGGCCAATGCCGACAAGGCGCTGGAACGCTGCCCCAATGTCGGGAAAGTCGTCGTGGTCAAGCGCACCGGCGGCGACATCGCCATGCAGGACGGCCGCGATGTCTGGTACCATGACGTCTGCGCCGCCGCCTCGCCGCAGCACGAACCGGTGGAAGTGGGCGCCGAAGACCCGCTCTTCACCCTCTATACCTCGGGTTCGACCGGCAAGCCCAAGGGCGTGCTGCACACATCGGGCGGCTATCTGGTCTATGCCTCGATGACCCACCAATACGTCTTCGACTACAAGGACGGCGACGTCTATTGGTGCACCGCCGACGTGGGCTGGGTCACCGGCCACAGCTACATCGTCTATGGCCCGCTGGCCAATGGCGCCACCACGCTGATGTTCGAGGGCGTGCCGAACTATCCCGACAGCTCGCGCTTCTGGCAGGTCATCGACAAATACGGCGTCACCATCTTCTACACCGCGCCGACCGCCATCCGCTCGCTGATGCGCGAAGGCGAAGGCCCGGTCAAGAAGGCCAGCCGCAAGTCGCTGCGCCTGCTGGGCTCGGTCGGCGAGCCGATCAACCCCGAAGCCTGGCTGTGGTACTACAACGTGGTCGGCGAAGGCCGCTGCCCCATCGTCGACACCTGGTGGCAGACCGAAACCGGCGGCATCCTGATCTCCCCGCTGCCCGGCGCGACGCCGCTCAAGCCCGGCTCGGCCACCCGTCCCTTCTTCGGTGTGCAACCGGTCATCGTCGATGCCGAAGGCAACATCCTGGAAGGCGCGACCGAGGGCAATCTCTGCATCGCCGATTCCTGGCCGGGCCAGATGCGCACCATCTACGGCGACCACGAACGCTTCGTGCAGACCTATTTCTCGACCTACAAGGGCTATTACTTCACCGGCGACGGCTGCCGCCGCGATGAAGACGGCTATTACTGGATCACCGGCCGCGTCGACGACGTGATCAACGTCTCGGGCCACCGCATGGGCACCGCCGAGGTGGAAAGCGCCCTGGTCGCCCATCCCAAGGTGGCCGAAGCCGCCGTCGTCGGCTATCCGCACGACCTCAAGGGCCAGGGCATCTATGCCTATGTCACCCTGGTCGCCGGCGAGGAACCGAGCGAGGAGCTGCGTAAGGAACTGGTGGCCTGGGTCCGCAAGGAAATCGGCCCCATCGCCTCGCCCGACCTGATCCAGTGGTCGCCCGGCCTGCCCAAGACCCGCTCGGGCAAGATCATGCGCCGCATCCTGCGCAAGATCGCCGCCAATGAATACGAGTCCCTGGGCGACACTTCGACCCTGGCCGATCCGACCGTGGTCGAGGATCTCATCGACAACCGCATGAACCGCGGCTAAGCGGTCGAGAGCGGTAAAACTGGACGGCGGGGGCGAAAGCTCCCGCCGTTTTTTCATTCAAAAACCAACAAGCAGGACGCTGCCCCATAGGCAGCTATGAGTAAAAACCATTCCTTGAAAAATAAAGAAGTCTTCATGGGCTCCGCCCAAACCCGCTGGGGCCTTGAGCCCCAGACCCCGGAACTTTGAAGACTGAAATACCTTCGGGCCGCCTCGACCTTCGAGACGCCGCTTTGCGGCTCCTCAGGGTAAGGTTAATTCTTTATTTTATATCAAGAAGATAAACCTCATGCTGAGGAGGGCCGACAGGCCCGTCTCGAAGCATGAATAAGCGCTCCAGCCTCTTGGGATCAAAGGGGCCGAGCCCCTTTGCGGGTTTGGGCGGAGCCCAAGCAAACCTAAACCGCTTCCGCCTCCAGCAGGTCACAGAGCATGTGACCCAGCAGGATATGCATTTCCTGGATGCGGGCGGTGACGGTCGAGGGAACGACGATCAGCGGCTCGGCCAGCCCCACCATCTTGCCGCCGTCGCGGCCCGACAAGCCAGCCGCGATGCCGCCCATTTCCTTGGCCGCCTCGAGGGCGCGCAGGACGTTCGGGCTGTTGCCCGAGGTGGAAATGCCGATCACGACATCGCCCGGGCGGCACAAGGCCTCCACCTGGCGGGCGAAGACTTCGTCGAAAGAGAAGTCGTTGGCCGCAGCCGTCAGCAACGAGGTGTCGGTGGTCAGGGCGATGGAGGGCAAGGCCTTGCGGTTGCGGGTGTAGCGCACGACCAGTTCGGTCGCCAGATGCTGGGCATCGGCGGCGCTGCCGCCATTGCCGCAGAACAGGATCTTCCCGCCACCGGCCAAGGCCTCCCGGCAAGCCTTCACCAGCTGACCGAAGGGCCCGCGCACCGCTTCCCGGGTGGCTTGCAGCGTCAGGGCATGCTGCTCGAATTCATCGTCGAAAAACTTGTCCACGTCCGCCGCTTTCCTGCTGCTCCGACTCCGCACAGCGCTAGCCCAGAGCGCGCGCCATTGCAATGGAAAAGCATTGTCTCTCCCTCCCCGCCACGCTATCACCTCACTGTTTCCAGCAAGGACCTCAAGCCCATGCCCGTCACCCTTTCCGCCCTGGTCGTCGCCCATAACGAAGAGGCGCAACTGGCCGACTGCCTGGAACGGCTGCGCTTCGCCGACGAGATCGTGGTGGTCCTGGACAAGTGCACGGACCGGTCCAAGGAAATCGCCGCGACCTTCACCAACCGCCTGATCGAAGGCAGTTGGGAGATCGAGGGCGACCGCCGCAATACCGGCATCGACGCCTGCAGCAGCGACTGGATCCTGGAAGTCGATGCCGACGAAAGGGTGCCCGAGGCCTTGGCGCGGGAAATCCGTGAAGTGATCGCCTCCACGCCCTATGACTGGCATGAAATCCTGGTGGACAATTATATCGGCGACCGGCTGGTCCGCCATGGCTGGGGCGCGTCTTTCGGCAAGCCCGCCTATCCGGGTCTGTTCCGCCGCGGGGCCAAGCGCTGGGGGCCGCAACGCGTCCACCCCTCCCTGACCTGGACCGGCCGCAAGGGGCCGATGCTACAGAACAGGATCGACCATCTGGTCGACCGGAACATCTCCGACATGCTGCGGCGCCTGGATTCCTATACCACCGCCCGCGCCAAGGACCTGCGCGAGATGGGCGAGCTGGGACCGGTACGCCCCTATGTCCGCCGCATGTTCTCGCGCTTCTTCAAATGCTTCGTCCGCCGCGGCGGCTGGCGGGAAGGCGGGCATGGCTTCATCATCGCCACCTGCGCCGCCCTCTATCCCATCATCAGCTATTACAAAGCCAAGCTGGAACAGGACTAGACGTGCCCGCCCCCCAGCGCATCCTCTTCATCACCGCGAACCGGATCGGCGACGCGGTGCTGTCCACCGGCATCCTGGACCATCTGCTGCGCCTTTATCCGGCGGCACGGGTCACCGTCGCCTGCGGACCGCTCGTCACCGGCCTGTTCAAGGACGTTCCCCAGGTCGAACGGGTGATTGCCATGCCCAAGCGCAAGCGCAGCGGACATTGGGTCCGGCTATGGGCAAAGACGGCGGGGACGCGCTGGGAAATAGTCGTGGACCTGCGTTCGTCCCTGCTGTCCTGGCTGCTGTGGACGCGCAAGCGCGCGGTCTTTTCGGGCACCAAGGAACCCATCCACAAGGTGCGCCAGCTCGCCGCGCTGTTCGACCTCGATCCGCCGCCGGCGCCACGCCTGTGGGCCGGTCCCGAAGCGGCGGCCAAGGCGACGGCGCTGCTGCCGTCCCAAGGCCCCATCCTGGCGATCGGCCCGACCGCCAATTGGGGGGGCAAGCAATGGCGGGCCGAATACTTCGCCGAGACAGTGGCGCGCCTGACCGGCCCCGGCGGTATCCTTCCCAACGCCCCCGTGGTGATCATGGGCGCCCCGGGGGAGGAGGAAAAGGCCCGCCCGGTGGCCGAAGCCGTCCCCCCCGCGCGGCGCATCGATCTCGTCGGAAAGATCGGCCTGGATGTGACGGCGGCGGTGCTGGCGCGCTGCAGCTTCTATCTGGGCAACGATTCCGGCCTGATGCACATGGCCGCCGCGAGCAAGCTACCCACCCTAGGCCTGTTCGGGCCGAGCGACGAACGCATCTATGGCCCCTGGGGCGAACATACCGCCTGCCTGCGCACGAAACGCAGCTTCCAGGAGATCCTCGCCTCCCCGGAATACGACTACCGCAGTCATGCCACGATGATGGACGAAATCGAGGTCGACCAGGTCGTCACCGCCGCCACCGCCCTATGGCGGCGCGTGGCCCAGGCGGCTTAATCGGCCATTTCTCCCACCTGCGCAGCACACCAGGGCTGCCTGGCCCGTCCGTCATAGGGGCGTCCCAGGCCAGCGGCGATCAGCGCCTGGGCCAGGTCCTCGCCGTTTTCGGTTTCCACCACGGCCAGCACCCGGCCGCCATATTTGTCCTGGGCGATGGAGCGCAGCCGCACGGTCCGGCCTTCCACGCGCTGTTCGACGAAGCTGCGTGCTTGGCGGGCGAGGTCGCGTTCCTCGGGGCATTTGCCGCGAAGTTCAGGGGTATCGAGCCCCGTCAGCCGGACCATCGTCTCGATGTCCTGGCGCAGCCAGATGCGCGCCCGCACATGCAGGGTGTCCCCATCGACCACGCGCAGGACCTGGGCCTGAACGGGGCCTTCCAGCCTGTCCTGCGCATATCCGGCCGAAAAAGCCAGGGGAGAGGACATCAATGAAGCGGCGAAAAGGACAGACCAGCGGCGCATCTCGGCCCCATAAACACGGAAGAGGGCCGAGATTAGCCTTATTATGCGTACAAATAAAGAACGCGCTTAAAAGTCGCTGCAGCGCCCTGCCCGTTCCCAATCGCCGAAACGGGTCGGCTCGGGACCGGTGGGGCCGCCTATTTCCTCGGGCATTTCGGACGGAGTGGGTTTTTCATTCTCCGTCTTGACGCTGTTCTCGGTCTTTTCCTGGGTCTTGTCGGGTTTCTGGGTCATCGTCGTGCTTGCCCTTGATCTGGAGGGTTGTGGTACTTAATCATCTTGCGCGTTTCCATCAAGCAGCACACAGAGGGGTCCATGAGCTTCGCACGCGTCGCGCTGATGCTGGCCGCCATGACCGGCCTGTTCCTGGCGGTCGGTTACATGATCGGTGGGCAGGGCGGCATGATCATCGCCCTGGGCATCGCCCTGGCCATGAACTTCTTCGCCTACTGGAACTCCGACAAGATGGTGCTGCGCATGTATGGCGCCCGTCAGGTGGACCGCCATACCGCCCCGGCCTTCTACGGCATCGTCGAGCAACTGGCCCGGCGCGCCAAGATGCCGATGCCCAAGGTCTATATCATCGAGAACCCCCAGCCAAACGCATTCGCCACCGGGCGCAATCCCGAGAATGCTGCCGTGGCGGCGACGACGGGGCTGCTCAACATCCTCAACACCGAGGAAGTGGCCGGCGTCATGGCCCATGAACTGGCCCATGTGAAGCACCGCGACACGCTGACCATGACGATCACCGCCACCATCGCCGGCGCCATCGGCATGCTGGCGAATTTCGGCCTGTTCTTCGGCGCGGCCAACCGCGAGAACAACAATCCCCTGGGCATGGTCGGCGCCATCCTGGCGGCCATCGTCGCGCCTATGGCGGCGATGCTGGTGCAGATGGCGATTTCGCGCACCAACGAATATGCCGCTGACAAGGCGGGCGCCGAGATCTGCGGCAATCCGCTCTGGCTGGCTTCGGCGCTGGAGAAGCTGGAGCGCGGGGCGAGCCGGATCGACAACAATACCGCCGAGGCCAATCCGGCCACGGCCCATCTGTTCATCGTCAATCCGCTGCATGCCCATAAGCGCGACAGCCTGTTCTCGACCCATCCCAGCACCGCCAACCGCGTGGCGGCCCTGCGCCAAATGGCGAGCGCCAATCACCGCCCGGTCCGCCCCGCCAGCCCCTGGGGCTGAGTTCGACCCGCGCAAGCGCGTATTCCCCTTTGCCTGAAGCCACAACTGGAGTAAGGGAAGAAACATGGCTTCTTCCCTTACATCCCGTCTCGTCGCTCTCGATCTGGTGGCTGCCGTGCTGCGCCGCCGCCGGCCCTTCGACGAGGCTTTCGAGCAGCATCCCAAGCTGGATGCGCTCTCCGAACGCGACCGCGGCTTCGTCCGCCTGACCGTCACCACCGTCCTGCGCCGCCTCGGCCAGATCGACGCCCTGATCGATCATTGCCTGGAACGTCCCCTGCCGCACAAGGCGGTCATGGTACGCGACGTGCTGCGCCTGGGCGTCGCCCAGATGATCTTCATGGGCACGCCGGCCCATGCCGCCGTCGATACCACCGTCGATCTCGCCAAGGCCCAGAAGCTGACCGCCCACAAGGCGATGGTCAACGCGGTGATGCGCCGTCTCGACCGCGAGGGCCGGGCCTTGGCCGAGGCCCAGGATGCCGCCCGGCTGAACACGCCGTCCTGGCTGTGGGAAAGCTGGTGCCGGACCTATAGCGAGGAGACCAGCCGCGCCATCGCCGAAGCACAAGTCCTGGAAGCGCCGCTCGACATCACCGTCAAGGCCGATCCCGCCTTGTGGGCCGAAAGGCTGGAGGCCGAGATCCTGCCCACCGGCAGCCTGCGCCGCCGCCAGGGCGGCTTCGTTCCCGCCCTGCCCGGCTTCGACGAGGGCGCCTGGTGGGTGCAGGATGCCGCCGCCGCCCTGCCCGCCAGGCTGCTGGGGCCGGTGGCGGGCAAGCGCGTCGCCGATCTCTGCGCCGCGCCGGGGGGCAAGACCGCACAGCTGGCCGCCGCCGGAGGCATCGTCACCGCCGTGGACCGCTCGGCCAAGCGGCTGGAAAGAGTCACCGCCAATCTCGCCCGGCTGGGGCTATCCGCCGAGATGATCGCCGCCGATGCCGCCACCTGGCGCCCCGATCAGCCCTTCGACGCCATCCTGCTCGATGCCCCCTGCTCGGCCACCGGCACCATCCGGCGCAATCCCGACGTCGCCCATATCAAGACCGCCCAGGACGTGGCCAAGCTGGCCCAGACCCAGGCCGCGCTGCTTCGCGCCTCCTTCGAGCAGTTGCGCCCGGGCGGCGTGCTGGTTTATTGCGTCTGTTCGATGCAACCCGAGGAAGGGGTGGAGCGTATCGCCGCCCTGCTGGCCGAAGGGGCGCCGCTGCGCCGCCTGCCCATCCGTCCCGAAGAGGTCGGAGGCTTGGCCGAAATCCTCACCCCCGACGGCGAGTTGCGCTCGCTGCCCTGCCACTTGGCGGACCAGGGAGGCATGGACGCCTTCTTCGCCGCCCGCCTGGAACGCCTGTGAGCCCGGAATGAAACGTTTTGCCCTGATCGACCGCGACGGCACCCTGAACGTGGAGAAGCACTACCTCTCCGATCCCGCCCAACTGGAACTGATCCCCGGCACGGGCGAGGCCTTGCGCCGTTTCCGCAAGCTGGGCATGGGCATCGCCGTCGTCACCAATCAATCGGGCGTGGCGCGTGGTTATTTCGATCTCGAAACATTGGCCGCCATCCATCGCCAGATGGAAGACTTGCTGCGGGCCGAAGGCGTGACGGTGGACGGCATCTATGTCTGCCCCCATGGCACCAAGGACGGCTGCGACTGCCGCAAGCCCGAACCGGGCTTGGTGCGGCGCGCCGCCGCCGAACTGGCCTTCGATCCCTCCCAAGCCTTCGTCATCGGCGACAAGGCCGCCGATATCGCCCTGGGCCGGGCGGTCGGCGCCACCACCATCCTGGTGCGCACCGGCTATGGCACGGAAACCGAAAAGGCCGGCGAAGCGATGCCCGATTTCGTCCTCGACGACCTGTTGCAGGCCTCGGCCATGATCGAGCGCCTCCTGACACAGGAAACGATGGAATTCCAGGCTCCTTCGGCAGGGTGAACACCCTTTTGCATTCCCGCGGCAATCCCCGTCGCCCGGACCTCATTTGCGCCCCTGACGGCGGCCCTGCTTCGTGCTATACCGCCGCCTTTCTATCGCCGGGACCATTTCCACGCTGGAGTCCAGAGACATGACCGACATCCCTATCCGCCGCGCCCTGTTTTCCGTCTCCGACAAGACCGGGTTGATCGAGTTTGGCCGATTCCTGGCGGAACAGGGCGTCGAGATCCTGTCCACCGGCGGCACCGCCCAGGCCCTGCGCGATGCCGGAATCGCGGTCAAGGACGTGTCGGAGCATACCGGCTTCCCCGAAATGCTGGATGGTCGCGTCAAGACCCTGCATCCCAAGGTCCATGGCGGCCTGTTGGGCATCCGCGGCAATGCCGAGCATGAAGCGGCCATGGCCCAGCATGGCATCGCCCCCATCGACCTGCTGGTGGTCAACCTCTATCCCTTCGAGGCCACCGTCGCCAAGGGCGCCGATTTCGAGACCTGCATCGAGAATATCGACATCGGCGGCCCCGGCATGATCCGTGCGGCAGCCAAGAACCACGATGCCGTGACCGTGGTCGTCGATGCCGAGGATTACGCGGTGGTCATGGAGGCGATGCGCGCCAATGGCAACGCCACCACGCTGGAACTGCGCCGCCGACTCGCCGCCACCGCCTATGCCCGCACCGGCGCCTATGACGCCGCCATCTCTGCCTGGTTCGCCGAACAGCTGGGCGAACCCTTCCCCCGCCGCATCGCCGTCGGCGCCGAACTGAAGCAGACCCTGCGCTACGGCGAGAACCCGCATCAGCAGGCTGCCTTCTATGTCGGCGGCCAGGCCCGTCCCGGCATCGCCACCGCCCGGCAGCTTCAGGGCAAGGAATTGTCCTTCAACAACCTGAACGACACCGACGCCGCCTTCGAACTGGTCGCCGAACTGGACCAGCCGGGCGTCGCCATCATCAAGCACGCCAATCCTTGCGGCGTCGCCGTCGGCGAAGACCTGAAGACTGCCTATGCCCGCGCCCTGGCCTGCGATCCCGTTTCGGCCTTCGGCGGCATCATCGCCGTCAACCGCACCCTGGACGCCGCCACCGCCGAGGAAATCGCCAAGCTGTTCGCCGAAGTGGTGATCGCGCCCGATGCCGACGAAGACGCCCGCAAGCTCTTCGCCGCCAAGAAAAACCTGCGCGTCCTGCTGACCGGCGGCATGCCCGACCCGTCCCAGCCGGGCATGACCCTGCGTTCGCTGTCGGGCGGCTATCTGCTGCAAAGCCGCGACAACGGCCGTATCGCCGCCGCCGACCTGAAGGTCGTGACCAAGCGCCAGCCGACCGAACAGGAACTGGCCGACATGCTGCTGGCCTTCCGCATCTGCAAGCACGTCAAGTCCAACGCCATCGTCTACGTCAAGGACGGCGCCACGGTGGGCATCGGCGCCGGCCAGATGAGCCGCGTCGATTCCTCGCGCATCGCCGCCTGGAAGGCCCGTGAAGCCGCTGAGAAGGCCGGCCTCGCCCAACCCGCCACCGTGGGCTCGGTGGTCGCCTCCGACGCCTTCTTCCCCTTCGCCGATGGCCTGCTCGCCGCCGCCGAAGCCGGTGCCACCGCCGTCATCCAGCCCGGCGGTTCGGTCCGTGACGAGGAAGTCATCGCCGCCGCCGACGAAAAGGGCCTGGCGATGGTCATGACCGGAATGCGCCACTTCCGCCACTGATCACCCCGGCATCCAACGAAAAGGCCCCCGTGCAACGGAAAGCACGGGGGCCTTTTTTATGAGCCATGGGTGGGCTTGGGCGCTTATTCATGCTTCGAGACGGGCCTTCCGGCCCTCCTCAGCATGAGGCTTATCTTATTGATACGGAATAAGGAATTAGCCTCACCCTGAGCGGGCCGCATTCCAGGCTCTTTCTCCGCAGGGTGCCGCCCTGCGTCCGCCAGAAAAGACCTCATTTCTTATCTATGTGCATCTGTGTTCATCCCTCTTCATCTGTGTCTCTTTGAAGAATGGAAGAGGCTCCGCCTGTAAAAGAAAAGCATGGAATTTTTTATCAGACACAGATGAACACAGATAAACACAGATGGTCTTGGGCTTTGGTCGATCTGTTGATTAGCCTCATCTTGAGGAGACCACGTAGTGGTCGTCTCGAAAGGTGAAGGCGGACCACGAGCATTCCAGGCTCTTTCTCCGCAGGGCGCCGCCCTGCGTCCGCCAGAAAAGACCTCTTTCCTTATCTGTGTGCATCTGTGTCCATCCCTCTTCATCTGTGTCTCTTTGAAGGATGGAAGAGGCTCCCCCCGAACCTTGCTACTTCTTCACCGGCCGCAGCGGCCACAGGATCAGTGCGCCGCCGATCAGGAAGATCAGGATGGTCGCCATGCCGGCACGCTGGCTGGCGAAATAGGCGGTCGTCCAAGCGAGCAGGGCCGGGGCGATGAAGGAGGTGATCTTGCCCGACAGGGCATAGATGCCGAACATCTGGGCGCGCAGATGGTCGGGCGTCAGATGCGACATCAGCGAGCGGCTGGCCGCCTGGGTGGGGCCGACGAACAGGCCCAACGGCAGGGCCAGCACCCAGAACCAAAAATGGCTTTCGACGAACAAAAGTCCGCCGCCCAGCAACGACAGACCGGCCAGCGAGACCAGGATGGTAGGCTTCGATCCCACCTTGTCGTCCATGAAGGCGAACAGCCCCGCCCCCAGCCCGGCAGTCACGTTGATGGCGATGCCGAAGATGATGATCTCGCTGACGCTCATGCCGAAAGTGCCGGCAGCGTAGATGCCGCCGAAGGCGAACAGCGTGTTCAGACCGTCGGTATAGAGGGCATGGGCGATCAGGAAGCGCAGCAACTGCTTTTCCGAGCGGGCGTTGCGGATGGTCGTGTAAAGCTGCCGCAACCCCTGGCGCACCGCCGTAACCGGGCCGATTCCGGTGGACGGACGATCCGGTGTCAGGAAGAAGAGCGGGATGCAAAAGACGGCGAACCACAAGGCCACCAGCAGGGCCCCCGCCCGCACCGGTTCCGCCGAATCCGGGTCCAGGCCGAAGGGCGGGGTCTCCGCCTCGATCAGCACGAACAGCGCCACCACGAGGCAGCTCAGCCCGCCGAAATAGCCCAGCCCCCAGCCCCAGCCGGAAATTCGGCCATACCAGTCCTTGTGCGCCAGGTCACCCAGCATGGCGTTGTAGAAGACCGAGGCGGTTTCCTGGGTGAAGGTGGCAATGACCAGCAGCACCAGGGCCAGCCAGATGAAGGACGGATCGGGCTCGACGAACCACAGCGCGGCGGTGGTGACGATGGCAAGGAAGGTGAAGGTTCCCAGCCAGGGCTTCCGCCGTCCGCCCTGGTCGGCGATGGAGCCGAAGACCGGGCTGAACAGCGCCATGGTCAGCCCAGCCACCGCCATCGCATTGCCCCACAGCGCGGTGCCCTCTTCCGGCGTCGGTGCGACCGCCGTGGTGAAATAGGCGGCAAAGACGAAGGTGACGATGACGGTGGGAAAAGCGGAATTGCCGAAATCGTAAAGGCACCAGGCCAGGACGGCCGAAATCCTCCGGCCTTTACCGGCTATGGGTGCGACTGTGCTCATTGACCCTTCCTTCCCCTGCCTTTCCAGCGGCAAGGTAGAAGATGGCCCCGAATCCGTCACCCTTCCAGTGGTGGAGGGACTTTATTTCAAGACACAGATGGGCACAGATAAACACAGATGAATTCTTTATGAAAATTCCCTTCCCTCTCTCTTCAAGAAAGAAGGAAGAAAAACATCAAACCTTCATCTGTGTTTATCTGTGTCCATCTGCGCCTCTTATACAACTGCGGAAAAAGCCGACTCCGTCTGTCCGCATCGTCACCCCCGCGAAAGCGGGAATGACGATGAAAACAGGCGTTTCCGCAGCCTTTCCCTGCCTCTTACCCTTCACAGAAGGCGCGGAACTGCCGGTTCGCCACGGCCAGCATGGCGAGGTCCACCTGTCCGGCGAGGCGGAGTTCGGCCAGAAGCTGCTCGGTGCGCTCCCGCCCGCTCTGGTGCTCCGCCCAGGCGGTGACGGCCTCCTCGGGGCTGAGATCCCGGTCGGTGGAATCGGCGACGGCGCGGGCGATATCGCGCTGATGGGCGTAAAGTTCCTCGATCATGGCGGCGACGGCCAGTTTCTGCCATCCCCCGACCACCGGAATATGTTCCGCAGCCCCGCGCAGCCAGCCCAGGCCGAACCGTGTTCCGACGGCGAAATAAAGCCGCCCGGCCTCGGCCACCACCAAGTCCCGGCTGGCGGCAATGCGGACGATATCGCAGCCCGACGCCAACACCACCAGGCTGGCCACCCGCCGCGCCAGTTCTTCCGGCACGCCCTGGCCGATATATTCCTGTGCCCGCTGCCCCACGGATTCCGCCAAGCTCTGCGGCAGAATTTCGTCGAAACAGGACCGCAGGGCCTCCAGCCCCGGTGCCAGTTCGGCCCGGGCCGGGGAGATTTCCAGCGGCTTGGGCCCATAGCGCAGGATCCAGGCAGTGGCCCGCTCGATCAGGCGGTTGGCCTCGACCGCCATGGCGGTCTGGACGGCGGCGGGAACCTGGTTGTCCAGCTTCTCGATGGCGTCCCAGATTTCACGCAGGCCGAAGGCATCGCGGGCGACGATATAGGCGCGGGCCACATCGGTGGGGGACGCGCCGGTCCGATCCATCATCTCGGTGACGAAGGTGCCGCCGACGCGGTTGATCATGCTGTTGGTGACATGGGTCGCCACGATCTCGCGCCGCAGACGGTGATTGCGCAGGCGCGGCTGGAAGCGTTCCGCCAGGACGGCGGGGAAATAACGCTCCAGATCCTCCACCAGCAACGGATCGTCGGGCAGGTCCCCGGCCAGAAGCTGGTCATAGAGCCAGATCTTGGAATAGCCGAAGATCACGGCGATCTCGGGCCGGGTCAGGCCCTGATGGGCCGCGGCGCGCTCGGCCAGGGCCTCGTCATCGGGCAGGAACTCGATGGCCCGGTTCAGCCGCCCGGCCTTTTCCAGCATGCGCATCAGCCGCACATGCTGGTCCAAGATTTCCGGGGCCTGGGCCTCGATCCGGGTGATGGCCTGGGTCTGCAGGTAGTTGTGGCGCAGCACCAGCTCCGCCACCTCGTCGGTCATGGCGGCCAGCAGTTCGTCGCGCTGCTTGCCGGTCATGTCGCCGGTCGCCACGATCTCGTTGAGCAGGATCTTGATGTTGACCTCGTGGTCCGAGGTATCGACGCCCGCCGAATTGTCGATGGCATCGGTATTGATGCGTCCACCCTTCAGGGCGTATTCGATGCGGCCCAACTGGGTGACGCCCAGATTGGCCCCCTCGCCCACCACCTTGGCCCGCAGGTCGCGGCCATCCACGCGCAGGGCGTCATTGGCGCGGTCCCCGGCTTCGGCCTGGCTTTCCGCCGAGGATTTGACATAGGTGCCGATGCCGCCGAACCACAGCAGGTCCACCCTGGCCGTCAGGATGGCGCGGATCAGCTCGATCGGCGAAATCGATTCGCCCTTCAGATCGAGCAAGGCGCGCATTTCCGGCGAGACGGGAATGGACTTGGCGGTCCGGGGGAAGATTCCGCCGCCTTGTGAAATCAGCGAGGGATCGTAATCGGCCCAACTCGAACGCGGCAGGGCGAAGAGGCGCTTGCGCTCCTCGAAGCTGCGGGCGGCATCCGGGCTGGGATCGATGAAGATGTGGCGATGGTCGAAGGCCGCCACCAGCCGGATATGCGGCGAGAGCAGCATCCCATTGCCGAAGACGTCGCCCGACATGTCGCCGATCCCGGCAACAGTGAAATCCTGGGACTGGATATCCACCCCGATTTCCCGGAAGTGGCGCTTCACCGCTTCCCAGGCGCCGCGCGCGGTGATGCCCATGGCCTTGTGGTCATAGCCCTTCGACCCGCCCGAGGCAAAGGCATCGTCGAGCCAGAAGCCGTATTCCCGGGCGATGCCGTTGGCGATATCCGAGAAGGTGGCCGTGCCCTTGTCGGCGGCGACCACCAGATAGGGGTCGTCACCATCGCGCCGCGTCACTTGCGGCGGCGGCACCACGCCGTCCGGCGTCAGGTTGTCGGTGATGTCGAGCAGGCCGCGCATCATGATGCGGTAGCACTCGATCCCCTCGGCCATCACCGCCTCGCGCCCGCCGCCGACGGGCGGATTCTTGACCACGAAGCCGCCCTTGGCCCCCACCGGGACGATCACCGCATTCTTGACCAGCTGGGCCTTGATCAGCCCCAGGATCTCGGTGCGGAAATCCTCGCGCCGGTCGGACCAGCGGATGCCGCCGCGCGCCACCTTGCCACCACGCAGATGCACGGCCTCGACACGGGGGGAATAGACGAAGATTTCGGCGAAAGGCCGGGGCAGCGGCATATCCTCGACCCGCGCCGCGTCGATCTTCAGCGACAGATAGGGCTTCGACCCGCCATCCGCGCCGGTCTGCCAGAAATTGGTGCGCAGGGTGGCTTCCACCAGATTGAGGAAGCGGCGCAGGATGCGGTCGTCATCGGCGCTTTCCACCTTGTCCAGCACGGCATCCAGCCTTTCCCGGATCGCCTCGGCCTCAGCGGCATCGGCTTTGTCGGGATCGAGCAGGGCGCGGAACAGGGCGATGATGGCGCCCGTCGCCTCGGCATTGACCGCCAGGGCCCGTTCCATGGCCTGTTGGCTGTAGGGCGATCCCAGCTGGCGCAGATACTTGCCGTAGGCCCGCATCAGCGTGACCTCGCGCCAGGTCAGGCCCGCGCGCAGGACCAGCTGGTTGAAGCCGTCATTCTCCAGCTCTCCCGACCAGATACGGGCGAAGGCCTCGTGGAAGCGGGCCCGCAGGCTGCCGATATCGATCGCCCCGTAATCGACCGCCTCCATGTGGAAGTCGTGGATCCACACGCTGTCGCCGCTGCCTTCGGGCCACAGATGGTGGGGTACCTCGCTGATGACGCGGAAGCCCATATTCTCCAGCATGGGCAGGACCTGGGACAACGGCACCGTGCGGCGGGCGTGATAGAGCTTGAAGCGCGCCTCGTATTCGGCGGCCTCGATCGGGCGGTAGAGAGTCATCGCCAGGGGGGCGCCGGCCAGCACTTCCTCAGCCCGTTCGATATCGGCCACCGCCGCCTGCACGCCCTGGCGTTCCCGGTAGGAGGCCGGAAAGGCCTTGCCGTAGCGCCGGGCCAGGGCCAGCCCCCGTTCCTCGCCGCTGGCGGCGATCAGCACATCGCGCAGATGGTCGGTCCAGTCCCGCGCCGCATCGGTCAGACGGGATTCGATTTCCGGCAGATGCGGATGGGCGGCCTCGCCCGGCGTGGTGGAGACGATGAAATGCAGCCGCGCCAGGGGACTGTCGGCCATCTGGGTATAGAAGGCCGTCACCTTGCCGTTGAAGGCCTCTTCCAGGATACGCTGGACGGCCTGGCGCAAGGCGGTGTCATAGCGGTCGCGCGGCACGTAGACGAGGCAGGAGATAAAGCGCTCGAAACGGTCACGGCGGACGAACAGCGCCACGCGCTGGCGTTCCTGCAGATGCAGGATGCCCATGGCCGTCGCGAACAATTCCTCATCCTCGCTCTGGAACAATTCGTCGCGGGGATAGGTCTCCAGGATGTTGCGCAGGGCCTTGCCGTCATGGCTCAGGGGACGGAAGCCCGCGCGGCGGATGGTGCGGTCGATCTTGCGCCGCAGGACGGGAATGACGGCGGGGCTGCGGGTATAGGCGCTAGACGTGAACAGCCCGGCGAAGACATGCATCGCCACCACCCGGCCCTGCGCGTCGAAACGCTTCACTCCCACCACATCCATGGGCACCGGGCGGTGGACGCTGGAATGGCGCCCCGCCTTGGTGATCAGCAGCAAATCGGGGTCGCGCAGGAAGGACACCACCTCGCCGGGCATGTCGGACAGGCTGCGTTCCTCGTCGAACAGACGCACCGAGGGATCGCGCAGGATGCCCTGTCCGGCCTGCTGGTCGAAACCGATCCTGACCGGGTCGTCGCCGGAGATGCAGATCAGGCGATAGCCGAGGAAGGTGAAATGATCGTCGTGCAGCCAGGTGATGAAGTCGCGGACCTCGTCCACGTCCTCGCGCGCCAGGCCCGCCGGAGGTTCTTCCAGTTCGGTGACCACATCGGCGGCGAGGCGGCGCATGCTTGGCCAATCCTCGACGGCGACGCGCACATCAGCCAGTACCCGTTCCAGGGACCGCGCCAGCCCGGCCAGATGCTCTTCCCCGGAAATCTGGTCGATCTCGATATGGATGACCGATTCCAGCAGCATTCCCTCGGCCTCGCCCTCGGCGAAGCCCAGGAAGTTGCCTTCCTCGTCGCGCCGCACCGGCAGGATGGGATGCACCACCATGTGGACGCCATGGCCCAGCCGGTTCAGTTCGGCGGTGACCGAATCCACCAAGAAGGGCATGTCGTCATTGACCATCTCGACCACGCTGTGGTCGGACACCCAGCCATGTTCTTCCAGATTGGGATTGAAGACCCGCAGGCGCGGCGTTCCGGGCGGACGGCGTCGCATGAACGTCAGCAGCGCCAGGGCGGAACCGTAAAGCGACTCGGCGTCATGGGGCAGGTCATCGACCGGCACGTTGGAGAAATAGCGCCGGATGAAGAATTCAGCCTCGTCCGTCTTGTCCGTGCCAAGGCGCTGGCGGGCCAGCCCCGCCACCTTCTCGATCAGGTCTTCCTTCAGATGTTCCACTCTGTAAGCCATGCTCGGCTCCTCGTTTCACCGGAAGCGCCGGGTTTTCACAACCCTCTGGATCGTTCCCGCTTAGGCGGAAACTGCCTTAAAGGCTGGCATGTGCTCAGAAATTTACAAGGCGGGAAATTACTGCATCTATCGTTGCGGGTGTGGAATATCCTTCCCGCCCGGATCAGGTCCCGGATCCGGGCGCGTTCTGCCGTCCGGCCGCGCGGCGGCCGATGGAATCAGCCGCGGTATTTCTCGGGATCGTCGATGCCCAGCTCGCGCGCCTCGGCGTCGAAGCCTTCCCGGAACAGGGGATAGGAACGCGTCTTGATCATCTTCTCGCCGGTGCGGCTGTTGATGAATTCAGCGCGTTCGAGCAAGGGATGGGCGGCCTTGTTGGGGCAGGCATCGCCTTCGGCGATCACCGCGCGGGCCTGGGCGATCAGTCCGGCAAGATGGCAGGCATCGAGGTCGGCATCGAAGTGCAGGTCGTCGTTTTCCTGCTGCAGGGCTTCGACTTCTTCGCGCAATCTCTCATTCTCGGCACGCAATGCCTCGATTTCGGCGCGCAGCCTGGCGAGCTCTTGATCCACGGGAACGATCCTTCTGAAGGGGAATGGCTGTCCAGCCTCGATACCCGGGCAAGGGCGGCGAAAGACCTCTGCTTTCGCTGACGGAAATTGGAGCGGGCGAAGGGATTCGAACCCTCGACCCCAACCTTGGCAAGGTTGTGCTCTACCCCTGAGCTACGCCCGCTTCGTCTTTCCGTCGGCCGGTCGGTGCCGGCTGAGGCGGCGGATAATACGCAAACTTCGCCGCCGTGCAAGCACAGAAATCAAGGCTGCGGCGAAAAGCATAAAAAGCAAAAGGCCGGTGTCCTGCGACCCGGCCTTTTGCTTTTTCCCGGAAATTGGAGCGGGCGAAGGGATTCGAACCCTCGACCCCAACCTTGGCAAGGTTGTGCTCTACCCCTGAGCTACGCCCGCTTCGTCTTTCCGTTCCGCCGGTGGGTACCGGCTGAGGCCCCGGATAATACTCAAAGCCAAACGCCGCGCAAGCACTTTTTTGCTTTTTTCCCCAATGGCCGGAAAGCCGCCTCCCGCGCCCGTCGGGATGCCCTGAACGATCACGCGAAAGGGCGCATTTCCCAGGCGCTTTGCGCTTGCCAGTCGTGGCCGGTCAGGCCATCTATGAAGCTCCAGGGACGATCAAACCAGGAAAGATCTTATTTATGGACATCCTGTTCAATAACCCGGCCCAGGCAGGCGCCGGACAGGCCCCCGCCGATGTCATCAAGGATGGCAGCATCGCCACCTTCGCCGCCGATGTCATCGAAGCCTCGATGACGACACCGGTGATCGTCGATTTCTGGGCGACCTGGTGCGGCCCGTGCAAGCAGCTCGGCCCGGTCCTGGAAAAGCTGGTGCGCCAGGCCAAGGGCGCCGTGCGCATGGTCAAGATCGACGTGGACAAGAACCCGGAACTGGCCGCGCAATTGCGCGTGCAGTCGGTTCCCGCCGTCTACGCCTTCAAGAACGGCCGCCCGGTGGACGGCTTTGTCGGCGCGCAGCCGGAAAGCCAGCTGAAATCCTTCATCCAGCGCCTGATCGGCGATGCCGCCGGCGGCGGACTGGAAGAAGCGCTGGAAGAGGCCAAGACCTTCGTCGCCGAGGGTGATTTCGAGACGGCCCTGCAGATCTATCAGGAAGTGCTGGCCCAGGACCCCACCAACGCCCCGGCCTATGCCGGCATCATGCGGGCCCAGATGGCCGCCGGCCAGGTGGATGCCGCCCGCGACCTGCTGTCCCAGCTTCCCCCCGACCTGGCCAAGCATGCCGAGGTGCAGGCCGTGCGCGCGGCGCTGGAACTGGCCGAACAGGCGGGCGAGGCGGGCGACATCGCCGAGCTGCGCCGCAAGGTGGCGGATAATCCCGACGACCATCAATCCCGCTTCGACCTCGCCATGGCGGCCTATGCCGGCGGGCAGCGCGAAACGGCGGTGGACGAGTTGCTGGAAATCATCCGCCGCGACCGGAGCTGGAACGAGGAAGCCGCCCGCAAGCAGCTGATCAAGCTGTTCGAGGCCTTCGGCAATTCCGATCCGCTGACCGTCCAGGGCCGCAAGCGCCTGTCGAGAGTGCTGTTCTCGTAAGATCGGAGGTCCCATGAGCGCGCCGGCCCACGATCCGTTCCTGCCCCAGTTCCAGGACCTGCCGGGCGAATTGCCCATCTTCCCCCTGGAAGGGGCTTTGCTGTTGCCCCGTGGCCGGCTGCCGCTCAACATCTTCGAGCCGCGCTATCTGGCGATGACGCTGGACGCCCTGCGCCATCCCCAGCGGCTGATCGGCATGATCCAGCCCACCGCGCCCGAACGCTCCGATCAAGTGCAGCCGGTCTATTCCGTCGGCTGCGCCGGGCGCATCTCGGCCTTCGAGGAAACCGCCGACGGACGGCTGCTGATCGTGCTGACCGGCGTCGCCCGCTTCCGCCTTGCCGAGGAACTGCCCCAGGCCGAAGGCGGCTACCGCCGCGTACGGCCCGATTTCAGCGAATATGCCGACGACCTGGAAACCCTGGCCGCCACCGGTTTTTCCCGCGACCAGCTGGTGAAGATGCTCAAGCCCTATCTGCACCGCGTGGGAATGAAGGTGGACTGGCAGGTCATCGACAGCGCCTCGGACTTGGCGTTGGTCACGACCCTGGCTATGATCTGTCCGTTCGAACCCAAAGAAAAGCAGGCCCTGCTGGAAGCGCCCACCCTGGCCGAACGCGCCTCGGCCATGGTCACATTGATGGAAATGGCCCTTGCCGGCGGCCCTGCCGGGAACATGCCCCAATAACAAGACTCATAAGGAAAACCGTCTCATGAGCCAGCGTAGTGCAGGACCCGACCCCAAGCTTCTGGAAATCCTCGTCTGTCCGCTGACCAAGGAACCCCTGCGCTTCGATGCCGAACGCCAGGAACTGATCAGCGAGAAAGCTGGCCTGGCCTATCCCATCCGCGACGGCATTCCGATCATGCTGGTGGACGAGGCCCGCCCGCTGGACCCCGATTCCCAGCCGATGATAGGGTAACGACCATGGCCGAGGAACAGTTCGGCACCCGCCATTGGCCGGTGGAAATCCGCAACAAGCGCCAGGAAAAGGTCCTGGAAGTGGTGTTCGAGGACGGCAAGACCTTCCGCCTTCCGGCCGAACTCCTGCGCGTCGAAAGCCCCTCTGCCGAGGTGCAGGGCCATGGGCCGGGCCAGAAGGTGCTGGTCTCGGGCCGCCGCCATGTCGGCATCATGCAGATGAGCCCGGTCGGCAATTACGCCGTGCAGATCGCCTTCGATGATTTGCACGATACCGGCATCTATACCTGGGACTTCCTCTACGACCTGGGCGAGCGCCAGGACGAGATCTGGGCGAATTATCTGGCCGAATTGGAAAAGGCCGGCAAGAGCCGCGATCCGTAGAGGCGGGCGGCGGAAAAGCCGACTCTGTCTGCACCGCATCGTCACCCCCGCGAAAGCGGGGGTCCATGTGGGAGCTTGTGAAGACGCGAACCGCTCAATCCCGATGCTGCGGCAGCATGGATTCCCGCTTGCGCGGGAATGACGATGAAAACAGAAGATTTTCCGCAGAGGGTTAAAAGACACGGATGAACACAGATAAACACAGATGGGCTTGAGCGCTTATCATGCTTCGAGACGAGCCTACGGCCCTCCTCATCATGAGGTTTATCTGCTTGATAATAATAAGGAATTAGCCTCACCCTGAGGAGCCGCGAAGCGGCGTCTCGAAGGGTGGAGCGGCCCAAAGGTGTAGCGCGGTTTCCGATTTTGGACTTCTCCGACAGAGTTTTTGGACTCCTGCCGATGCCGTTAGAAGCGAGGTTTGACCGCCTCTTCTAACGGCATTTTTTGTGCCGCCGCCGCTGC
>NZ_SBHN01000027.1 GCF_006980715.1 Telmatospirillum sp. J64-1 | reverse complement strand
CGGGGTGGAGCAGCCCGGTAGCTCGTCAGGCTCATAACCTGAAGGTCGCAGGTTCAAATCCTGCCCCCGCAACCAAATACAAAAAAGCCCAGCCTCAAAAAGGCTGGGCTTTTTTGTTGCGCGGTGAGAGGCGGATGAACCTGCCGTGGGTCGGCCGGAGGCGCATGCCCAGTGAGAGCAAAATATAAAACGAGATCGTGATGCAGAAAATCTGCATCACGATCTAAGCATTCCCGACTGAGTCAAAAGCCCTCGTCAAGGACGAGGGCTTTGCCGTTTCTGGTGCTGTCAGTTCTCGACCTTCTCCACCCAGAGATGGCGCCACAGGCCGGTGCGGTTGCGCCAGGCGATTTGTTGTCCTGCGGTGAGTCCGATCAAGGCGGCGCCGACCGGCGTGGTCACGGAAAGGCGATGGAGGGCGGCGTCTTCGTCGCTGGGCCAGACGAGGGTGACGTCGTGGAGCTGGTTGGTGTCGAGGTCGAGGAAGGTGACCCGGCTGCCGATGGTGACGACGCTGTCGGGCAATCGGGCTTCCTCGACCACCTTGGCGCGTTCGAGTTCCCGGAACAGGTAGTCGCTGACCTCGGGCAGGCGCCTTTCGGCTGCCTCGGCCAAGGCATGCAGGCGTTCATAGACCGGGCGCGACAGGGTGATCGGCGGCAGGTCCGCTTCCGAACGGATTCGTGTCGCTGTCATGTCAATGCCGGTCCATGGGGATGACGCGCTCGACGCAAAGCAGGCGGGAGGTTCCGTCCTGGTCGAGATAGCTCATCCTGGAGCCTTCGCGCAGGCCGAGAAGGGCGGCCCCCAGGGTGGAGGCGATGCTTACGGTGCCGTCCGCTGCGTCGGCGGCATCGTCCTCGAAGCTCAACCGGGCCCATTCCGGCGAAAGCTGGGCATCGCGGCGGAACATGACGCGGTCGCCGACGCGGACCACGCGGTCCGGAAGGTCGCTGTCGCGGCAGACGATGGCCCGGTCCATCTCGTCACGGAGAAGCCGGTCCACGCGCCCGGCGCGATCCTGGACCATCCCCTGGAGGCGACGGTAATCACGGATGGGGATCCAGATCAGGGGACGATGGGCTGAGTCCTTCATGGCGCCTCTGCAATATTCCGATACCAATCGACGATCATTGCCGGCGGCGCTGAAATTTTCCATCCGCAGCATTACGGAGGCAGCGTTGTGATTCAAGAAATGTATTTAGAATCAAGAGGTTGATTCTCTTCCGTAATTGTACGGATGTTCCCTTCCGGTATAGCACGGACTAGAAGGTGGTGACGCTCGCTTTACGCCGAGAGGGATAGGAAAGGAAAGAGAATATGGAGGATTTGCTCGCAGGAGCATTGAGCCGGTTGGACGAGGCGGCCAAGCATGTGGATGTCGACCCCGAGGTCCTCGAGAAGCTGAAATACCCCAAGGAGACGTTGAGCGTCCGCCTGATGGTGCGCATGGATGACGGCTCGCGCCGTTCCTTCCCGGCCTGGCGCTGCCGCTATGACGATACGCGCGGCCCGACCAAGGGTGGCATCCGCTTCCATCCGGCTTCCACCATGGAAGAGGTGGCGACGCTGGCCTTCTGGATGACGTTCAAATGCGCCGTGGTCAACCTGCCTTATGGCGGCGGCAAGGGAGCGGTGATGGTCGATCCGCATTCCCTGTCCAAGTCCGAGCTCGAGCGTCTGTCGCGGGCCTATGTCCATGCCTTCGCCGGGATGATCGGACCGGATCGCGATATTCCGGCGCCCGACGTCTACACCAATTCCATGATCATGGGCTGGATGGCCGATGAGTACAGCTCGATCGTCCGCCAGCCGAGCCCGGCGGTGATCACCGGCAAGCCGCTGGCTCTGGGTGGATCGCTGGGTCGCGACGACGCGACGGCGCGCGGCGGTTTCTACCTGCTCAAGCATCTCGAGCAGGATCTCGACCTGATCAGCAGTGCGAAACGCGTGGTGGTCCAGGGCTTCGGCAATGCCGGATACCATATCGCCCGCCTGCTGCATGAAGAGGGCTACCGCATCGTCGGTCTGTCGGATTCGCGTGGCGCCATCGCCAATCCCGGCGGCATCGACCCCTATGCGGTCCAGGCGGTGAAGAGCGAGGGCGGGTCGGTGCTGGATTATGCCTCCAGGACCGGTCAGGCCCGCGTCGTCGGCGAAGACGACCTGCTGGCCCTGGATTGCGAGGTGCTGGTTCCGGCGGCGCTGGAAGACCAGATCCATAAGGACAATGCCGGGGGCATCACCGCCCGGGTGATCCTGGAACTGGCCAACGGCCCCATCACCCCGGAAGCCGACCGCATCCTGGACGCCAAGGGCGCCATCGTGCTGCCGGACATCCTGGCCAATGCCGGGGGCGTGACCGTGTCCTATTTCGAATGGGTCCAGAACCGGCAGGGCTATTACTGGACGCTCGAGGAAATCCATGATCGTCTGAAGGCCATCATGGAGGTCGAGGGGCGGCGCGTCTGGGACCTGCGCGCCAGCAAGGGCATCTCGATGCGGACGGCGGCCTATGCCCACGGGCTGGAGCGTCTGTCGGCGGCCATCGCCGCGCATGGGACCCAGCCCTTCTTCGTTGGCTGACCCTCCGGGGTAAGAGCGCTAGAACAAGAGCGGCCCGCCTCATCCCGGGGCGGGCCGTGACATCGTGGAGCCGGATCGGAGCCCATGCAAAGCAGCGAGCAGCCACACTCCCTTTCCTGGTCCGCCCTGGGGGCGGAAAGGGGGACGCTTTGGCTGGCGGCTGCCTTCGTCCTGGTGTATCTGCCCTTCGACTGGATCACCTTCATCCATGAACGCCCGGCGCTGAACATCACGCCGTGGAACCCGCCCGCCGGGCTCTATCTGGCCTTGCTGCTATGGGTGGGGGCAAGGGGCACGCCCCTCGTCTATGGAACCCTGGTTCTGGCGGACCTGCTGATCCGTGGCTATCCCGGTTCCTGGTGGTCCCTTCTTCTCAGCAATCTCGTCATCGTCTGCGGCTATACGGCTGCGGCCCTGTTCCTGCGCCGGATCGTGCGGATCGACCCGCAACTGGGCCGCCTGAAGGATGTGGCCTGGCTGGTCGGTACCGTCTTCATCGGATCAGCCGTGGTCGCTCTCTTCTATGTCGGGACTCTGGTGGCGGAAGGCGCCTTCCCGCTGGCCGAGCTGCCGGTCCTGGCCTTCCAGTACTGGCTGGGCGATGTCACGGGGATTGCCGTGGTCGCGCCCCTGCTGCTGGTCCATGGCCGTCCGGGGCACGATATCCTGCGGCACTGGCGGCGCTTCCTGGCTTCAGTGCCCGTGACGCCGTTCCAGGCCCTGTCCCTGCTGGCGGCCTTGACGGCTGTCTTCCTGCCTTTCGCCCAGGGGCAGTTCAATTTGTTTTACCTGCTGTTCCTGCCGCTGATCTGGATCGCAGTGACCAAGGGGCTGCGGGGCGCCGTCTTCGCCGCTTTCGCCATCCAGGCCGGATTGATCGCAGGATTACAGGTGACGGGGCAGCCCGTCGCGTCGATCATCTATCATCAGACCCTAATGCTGGCCCTGGCCCTGACCGCCTTATTCCTGGGCTGCGTGGTCAGCGAGAGACGTCGGGTCGAGATCGGCCTGCGCGAGCATCAGAACCAATTGGCCCATATCGCCCGGCTGACGGTGACCGGCGAGATGGCGTCCGCCCTGGCGCATGAGCTCAACCAGCCGCTTCTGGCGGCGATATCCTATACGCGCGCGGCGCAGCGTGTGCTGGGCGGCACGGAGGCGCCGCCGAAGGCGCTGGAACTGATGAACAAGGCGGTGGGCCAGGCCGAACGGGCAGGGGAGGTCATCCGTGGTTTGCGGACCTTCCTCGGCAAGGGGCCGCCCCAGGTGGAGCCCGTCGCGGTGGCCGAGATCGTGCGGGAGGCGCTGACCCTGGCGCGGGCGGACACCTCCTATAATTCCGTGCGCTTGCAGGTGGACCTGCCCGAGGGGCTGCCCCCGGTGCTGGCCGACCGCATCCAGATCGAACAGGTGCTGCTCAATCTGGTGCATAACAGCATCGATGCGATGGCGGTGACGGAAGTCGGTAAGCGGGAGATCGCGGTGCGCGTGTTTTCCGGCACCGACGGCCAGGTGATCTTCGCGGTGACCGATAGCGGCCCCGGTGTCCCGCCGGAAATGGTCGACCGGCTCTATTCCCCTTTCGCCACCACCAAGCCGGCCGGCATGGGATTGGGCCTGCCGATCTGCCGTTCAATCATCGAGGCCCATGGCGGGCGTCTGTGGCTTGAGGCTTCGTCCGACAATGGTGCCTGTTTCCACTTCTCGCTTCCGGCGGCATGAGATGACCGAGAAACAAGAGACAGCAAATCCGACGGTTTTCATCATCGACGACGACGAGGCCGTGCGGGATTCCCTGGCGGCCTTGGTCGAGGCAGCGGGGTTCGCGGCGGAGACCTATGAAAGCGCCCTGCTGTTCCTTCATCGCCTCAACCCGTCCCGTCCCGGCTGCATCGTCGCCGACCTGCGGATGCCTGGAATGTCGGGGCTGGAATTGCAGGAGGAACTGGTGCAGCGGGGCATCCCCCTGCCGATCATCGTCATCACGGCGCATGGGGAAGTGTCCTCGGCCGTCCTGGCTTTCCGGGGCGGGGCGGTCGATTTCCTGGAAAAGCCCTTCGACGACGAGATCTTCCTTCAGCGCGTGCAGGAGGCGATGGTCATCGACGAACGCCGCCGCCGCGAGGAAGAGGCGGCACGGCATGCGGCATCGCTGGTGGCCGGATTGAGTGCCAGAGAGCGGGAGGTGGCTGCCCTGATGGTGGAAGGCTGCCCCAACAAGATCATCGCCAACCGCCTCGATATCGGCGTGCGGACGGTCGAGACGCATCGCGCCCGGGTGCTCGAGAAATTGGGCATCAACAACATCGCCGACCTGATCCGCCTGTGGATGCAGGCCCGCCCCTGAGCCGCACTCCCATCCTCTGGTGGCCTGGGAAGGAGGCTGTCAGGGGGCAGCCTCGAGGGTAGTTCACGTGATGAAGCGGAAGGCGCAGCCGAACCGGCCGCTGAGATGGGAATTGTGATGGTCGACGACATTGGTGTCGGCCAATTCCAGGTTCAGGAAGTCGATCTCGTTGGGCGTGCTGAAGAAGGGACCGGCATGCCAGGTGCTGCGATGCAGCTTGATGGCGACGCTGCCCGGGATGAGGAAGCCCTTGATATCCTCGAGGGCGGGTTGGGCGTCGGGATTGTCGGGGTCCTTGGGCGGAGCGACGGCCAGCATCCAGGAATGCCCGCCGAGAGAGGCGAGGCATTGGGTCACGTCGAGATGACGGGTGATCCGCGTGAAAACCGGCCCCCTGTCGCGCAGCCGCATGATGTAGAAGCGCGGCGTACCGCGATCGAGCATGAGCTTGGCATCCTCGGGGCCAAAGGGAACGCCGTCTTCCGTCGGCTCGATCAACTCGCCGAAAGGCGCGAAGGCCTCGCGGGCGATCGGTTCCGCCTTGATGTCGCGGATCGGCAGGTCGATATCGGTTGTCACGGCCATGGCTGTTTTTCCTTCCCTGTTATTCCGCCGCGCTGAGGATGACCTTGCTGAAGGCATCGGGCGGTACGTCCAGATCGATTTCGTCATAGGCCTCCAGGGCCGGCATCAAATCATGCGCCTGATCCTGGAGAAGATCGCGGGTGAGGCCCCTGACAACGCGGGGGACCGAATATTTATGTCCGCTGATCGAGGTGGAATGCGGCCCCATGCTGACGATTGCCGAGAAGTTGAAGGCGCGCATCCGCTGTAGCCAGGGCGCCTTCTCAGGATCGAGGGCCTGGAGTTCGTAATGCTTGCCCAGATAGGGAAACTCGGCCAGTCCCGGATGCTCTTCTCCCGGCGGGGGGGCATAACGGTCCCGCCAGCGGGCGATATCGCCGACGAAGGGACGCAATTCGCTACGATGATCCAGGTCGAAGATCATGCCCGTCGCGCAGATGACGAAGTCGAATTCGAAATCCTGCTTCGGCGTCTTGACCTTGACCACGTTGTCCTCGAACCGGACCTCGTTCCATGGAGAGCCGCAATGCATGCGGAAATTGGCGAAGCTGTTGGCGAGGTCGAAACTGCCGCGTGCCGGCGGTTGGTCGACCTTCTTGAAGTAGCGGTTGACGTTCCAGCGGATGCGGTCTTCAAGGTCGGGGAAATGCTTCAGGAAACCGGTGAATTCGATCCAGCGATGAGGGTTGACCAAGGGAATCTGTTCACGGCGGAAGCACAGCTCGACCGACTGAGCGCCGCTTTCGATGGCCCGCACCGAATTGTCGAAGGCAGAGGCGCCATGGCCGAGCACGCCGACACGCAGGCCTTTCAGGCGTTCGAAATCCACGGGGCCGTTGGAATGGGCATAGCGGTCGGCGGGCAGGGCCTGGGAGATATGTGGCGGAGCACGCCATTCCCCGCCGCCGTCATAGCCCGTGGCGAGAATGACATAGCGGGTAAGGACGACCGATTTCTTGTCGCCGGTCCGCAGATGCAGGGCCAGGATGTCGCCGTCGGGTTCGATTTCCTCGAGACGGGTATCGTTGCGGATCGGCAGGTCCGTCCGGGCGCGGAACCAGCGCAGATACTCCATCCAGTCGGTGCGCGGGATGCGGTCGATCGCCTGCCAGGCCTCCTCGCCATGGCGCGCCTCGAACCACGCCCGCACGGACAGGCTGGCCAGCCCGTGTTCGAGCCCGACGAGATGCTTGGGGGTGCGCAGGGTCTTCATCCGCGCGAAATTCTCCCAGACGCCTTCCATTCCGGCGGGGCTGCCGTCGATCAGCAGGATGTTGCGGATGCCGTCCCGTTTCAGGCCGAAGCCGCAGGCCATGCCGGATTGCCCGGCGCCGACGATGACGGTGTCATAGACATGCTGGCCGGAGGAATGGGCATAGGGCTGGACCCAGTTGCCATCGGGATAGGCGGTGGTATGGAGATCCCTCTTGATCTGCTTGGCGAGTGCTTCGAGGGCATCGGTCGTAAAAGTCATTCTGTTCTCCGCAATCTCATCTCTCCGGAGGCGGTGAACAGGCCTTGCCCGGAGGGCAAGGCCTGCCGCCCTTTACGACGCGTTGTTACCGAACCACTTCTCTTCGAGTTCCGCGAGGAAGCCATCCGCCTTCATGTCCTCGAGATGCTTATTGATCTCGGCCATCAGGTCCTCGTCTTCCAGGCGGGTATTGATGCCGACCACGCGCGAATCCCAGATGCCCGTGGTGGTGAAATTGTCGCCGCGGCTGGCGTAGCGGAGGACGGGCAGGGGATTGACCACGGCATCGACCCGGCCGTTCCGCATGTCGTTCACGGCCAGGGTGATGGCATCATAGGTCAGGATCTGGGCGACGGAATCCTGCAACATCTCGCGGACATAGCGTTCCCCGGAACTGCCGAGCTGCACGCCCACCCGCTTGCCCGTCAGGTCCTGGGGATCCGCGATGTCGCTGTCCGTGGGGATGAGGGCGCCGATGCCGGCATCGAAATAGGGGATGGAGAAGGCGATGCGCTCGGCGCGTTCGGGCGTCCAGGTCAGGGCGGTGATCAGGCTGTCGACCCGACCGGATTGCAGGGCGGCGACGATGCCCTTGAAGTCGATCTTCTCGAATTCGATTTTCACGCCCATGCGGCGGCCCAATTCTTCCGCCATGTCGATGTCGAAGCCGACCAGCTTGCCGTCCTGGACGAATTCGAACGGCGGGTAGGCCGCGCTGGAGCCGGCGGTCATGACCCCTTTCTGCCGCACTTTCTCGAGCAACCCTTCCGCATGGGCGGTGGGAACAACCGTCAGGAGAGCCCCGGCGGCCAAGGTCATTGCCCCTAGGATGGATCGGAACTGGCGCATATTCATGACTCCTGTTGCTGCCCTGGAAGACGTCCCAGAGACTTGGATCAAAGGCCGCTTTGCGGGGTAAGGACGCGTTTGAGGAAGGCGCGGGTGCGTTCTTTGCGCGGCGCGTAGAAAAGCTGATCGGGAGGGCCTTCCTCGACGATTCGCCCGTCATCCATGAAGACCACCCGGTCCCCAACGTCGCGGGCGAAAGCCATTTCATGGGTCACGACCATCATGGTCATGCCGTCGGCGGCCAGATCCCGCATCACGCCCAAGACCTCGCCGACCAGTTCCGGGTCGAGGGCCGAGGTGACCTCGTCGAACAGCATCAGCTTGGGCATCATGGCCAAGCCACGGGCGATGGCGACGCGCTGCTGCTGCCCGCCCGACAGTTCGGAGGGATAGGCGTTCTCCTTGTTGCGGAGACCGACGCGGTCCAGTTGCAGCCGCGCCACGGCGATGGCCTCAGCCCGGCTCATCCCGGCGACCTGGATCGGCGCCTCGATGATGTTCTGCAGCACCGTCATGTGCGGGAACAGGTTGTATTGCTGGAAGACGATGCCGATCTGCTGGCGCAGGGCGTTGAGGTCCTTCTCCGGCATCCGGATCCGCCGGCCCTTGCCATCCTCGACATAGCCGATCACCGCGCCGTCGACGACGATCCGCCCCTCGTCATAGGATTCCAGGAAGTTGATGCAGCTGAGCAGGGTGCTTTTGCCGGAACCGCTGGGGCCGATGATGGTCACCACCTCGCCCTTGGCGATGGCGAGATTGATGCCCTTGAGCACGTCGTTGTGCCCATAGCTCTTGTGCAGGTTCTCGATGAGGATCATGGGCGCAGGGGACTCCGCTCCCGAAGAGACGCCTTGGATCATGGCCTGATGGTTCACGACGCAACCTCCATGCTGGGCTTAGGCCGGACTTCTTCGTGAAGAGCCGCCTCGTCGATGGTGAGAAGCCGGTAGTCGCTGAGCAGGACGCGACCCCGCGAGAGGACATGCCGGGCGCGCCGCGCCGTGGTCCCGAGAACGAGAAGACCGGCCGGCGACGCCGTTGGCGGCGCGAAAGGGTCCTTGTCGAAGACGGCAAGGCTGGCCTTCTGTCCCGGCTGCAAGCGGGCAGTCTCCTGCGCCATGGCCGCCCGTCCGCCGTCGATCGCCATGGCGAGGACGTCGTCGCAGGAAGGCCAGGATTGGGGGGAAGTCTCGGGGCGGCGCGGCAGCAGGGCGGTGAGCTTGAGGGATTCCCAGATATTCTGGCCGTCATTGCTGGCCGCCCCATCGGTGCCGAGGGCGATGACGGTCCCGCTGGAAAGCAATCGGGGCAGGTCGCAGGTGCCGCTGCCCAATCGCAGATTCGCGACCGGATTGTGGACCACGATGCTTCCCGTCCCGGCCAGGATGTCCGCATCCTGCGGCTCGAGCCAGACGCAATGGGCCAGCGAGATTCGCCGCCCCAGGAGGCCGAGCCGGTGCAGATGGGCGATTGCGGACATGCCGAATCTTTCCCGAGCGGCAGCGGCATCCGCGGCGGTTTCATTGACATGGGTCTGGACCGGAAGGCCCTTGGCGGCGGCAAGCGCGGCAACCTGTTCCAGCAGGCCGTCCGAGCAGCGATGGGGGGCCGAGGGGCCGAGACCGAGAGACACGCCCTTTCGCGCTCCATAATCCAGGAAGGCCTCGACCAGGCGAAGCTGCTCGGCGGCAGGGGGCACGGCGGCGACATGGCTGGCCCCGATCAGGCCCTCGGCCCCCACCGGGTCGCGCAGCATGACCGAGACCACGGCGTCCAGGCCGGTTTCGGCATAAGCGTCGATCACGGCCTCGAGAGCGTCTTCCCGCATCGGGGTCTGGCGGAAATGGTCCACCACACCGGTCACGCCGGTGCGGATCATCTCCATCGCCCCCAGCAGCACGGCTTGGCGGATCTCGCGGGGGGACAGGCGGTCCAGGTGATGCCAGATCGCCGGCAGCCAGTCCGATAGGATGCTTCGTGCTGCCAAGCCGCGCGCCAGGTTCTCGGGCGAATGGGTATGGGCGTTGACCAGGCCCGGCAGCAGCCATCCTCCTTGCGCATCGAGAACAAGCACATCCGCTGTCGCGTCCCACGTGCCGGCGGGCTGGATGGCGGAAATCAGTTCTCCCTCGACGAAGACGTCCCAGCTTCCGGTGCGGGAGGGTTCAGGAAGAAGGGCGTTGCGGATGACGATGCCGGACATCGGAATGCCTCAGCGCATTCTGAAGCGGCGCTCGACCCAGGCATTGAGCCAGATCAGGGGCAGCGTCATCAGTAGATAGAAGAGGGCGACGCCGGCGAAGGGGCTGAAGGTATTGGCGTGCCATGTCATGACTTCCAGGCCGGCGCGCAGCAGATCGGCCAGGGCGATGGTCGAGACCAGGGCCGTGTTCTTCACCAGCGTCAGGGCTTCGTTGGTGATCGGCGGCAGTACGCGCCGCAGGGCCTGGGGCAGAATGATGCGCCGCATGGCCAGCCCGTTGGACATGCCCAGTGAACGCGCCGCCCGCATTTGCCCCGGATCGATCGCCAGGATGCCGGAGCGTACGATCTCGGTGATATAGGCGCCGTTGGTGACGGACAGGGCGATGATGGCGACGGTGAAGGCATCGAGCCGGAGGCCGAGCGAGGGCAGGCCGTAATACAAGAACAGCAGGGTCACCAGCAGCGGCACGCCGCGCATGCCGATGACATAGGCCAGGGCCAGTCCCGACACGACGCGATTGCGCGAAATCCGTGCGACACCGCCGACGAGGCCGATGGCGAAGCCGATCGCTATGGAAATGACGGCCAGTTTGGCCGTCATGACCGCGCCCTGGGCGAGGCTGGGCAGCGATTGCAGGAAAAGCTGGAGATCGAAGTCCATCGATTGCCTCGTGTAATACAAATTGCCGCGCACTATACGACAATGAGACAATCAAGAACCGTGCCAACTTAAAACGTGTACAAACTGTGGGCTCCGGAGGTTTCCTGCCTATATTCATGCATAAAAATTAGACTTCGCCTTATTGTGTGGTTAATAATTGTGCAAATTCTCGCTCAGGAACGTCCAGCTATCGCTAGAAGGATCGTGCAGCTCGGTGACCGAGGTGAAATGCGCGGCCTCCGGGATGGTCCGCAGCCGATGGTTCCCGCCGTCCTTCTCGCGGCATATATGCTGGAAGAATTGGGAGGATTGCCTGCGGAATTCGTCGCTTTCCCGCTCTCCTACCGCCACCATTACCGGTGGCAGGCTTGCGGGAAGATGGTGGGCCGGGCTGGCGGCGCGGATTTCGGTGCCAGACAGCTTCAGCGCCTTGTTGCGGCTGGAAAGGGCCACGGGTTCCAGGTCGTACATTCCACTGACCAGATAGGCGCAGGCGGGTGGGATAGGTGAGCCCGCCAGTTCCGTGACCAGGGACAGGGCAGCGAGATGTGCTCCCGAGGAATGTCCGGCCAGCGCGATCCTGTCCGGCCGGATCCGCAGCGCCTGCGCCGAATCTTGCAGATAGCGATAGGCCTGGCAGAGGGAGGAGGCGATTTCCCCCGGGCGGACCGTCGGCATCTTCGGGAAATTGACCGCCGCGAAGGCGATGCCCCGTGCTGTCACGGCATCGGCCCAGAAACAGGTTTCCTCGGTCGTGTTGAACTGCCACTGGCCGCCATGGACGAACATCATCACCGGCGCGAAATCCTTTTCCGCCGGGAAGAAATCCAGGGTCTGCGCCGTGTCGGGGCCATAGGCCAGGGCAGGCAGGAAGGGCAGGGCCATCCTGTTGAGGCGACTGCGGTCCCGCAAGACGGACAGCGCCTGCTCGGCCTCCGGGCTGCCGGTATTGGTATATTGCGTGTCCAGTTCGGCTTGGGTGTAGCTGCGGAAGTCAGGGAACATGAGACTCCTTGAAATAATACAAATACTATGACAAGTTTCTCGCATCATACGCCTTCCGCCTGCGAGAGAACAAGTTCGTGGCCCCAAGTCCCAGGTCCCTGCCGGACATCCAGATCGACCCGCACCTGACCATGCCGATCTATATGCAGATCAGTAGCCGGCTTTCGGCCCTGATCCAGTCCGGGGAACTGGCGCAGGGCGCCCGCCTGCCGCCGATCCGCCATCTTGCCCAGAAGCTGCGCATCAATCCGATGACGGTGGCGAAGGCCTACAAGGAACTGGCCGAAGGCGGATTGACGGAAGCGCGGAAGGGCGGGGGGACCTTCGTCAGCAAGCCCGCCGCCGGGAATCCCGAAGAGACGGAACCGCGAGAGGACGAAGCGGACGAGAAAACGCCGGGCGAGGCCGAGGGATCGCTGACCGCGCGGCTTTTCGAACTGGCGCGGGCGCCGGGGGTGATCGGCTTCACGGCAAATTATCCCGGTCCCGACGAAAGCGACGTGGCGGTATTCCGCAATCATATCGCCGCCTTGGCCTCCGACCCGGCGGCAGACCGCTTCTTCCGCTACGATCCGCCCAATGGCCGGCAATGGCTGAGGGAGGAGATTTCCGCCTTCCTTCTGGAGGCACATGGGTTCGTCGCCCGGCCCGGCGACATCATGATCACTTCGGGCGGCCAGCAGGCCATTGACCTGGTGGCCCGCACCCGTCTCCGTCCCGGGGACGAGGTGATCCTGGAGAGGCCGACATATTTCGGCGCCATCAATGCCTTCAAACAGGCGGGCGCGCGGCTGCTGGAGGTTCCGCTCGAACAGGACGGGCCCGACCTGGATGTCTTCGAGCGCCTGCTCAGGGAACGGCGCCCGCGCCTCGCCTATCTGAACCCCACATTCCAGAACCCGACCGGCATCACCACCAGCTTGGCGAAGCGGAAAGCGATCCTGGCGCTTCTGCGCGAACATGGCGTGCCGCTGCTGGAAGACGACCCGAATTCGGACCTGCGCTTCCGTGGCGACCCGGTGCCGTCCTTCCATGCCCTGCGGGAGGAAGGGGATTGCATCTATTATGCCCGTGGCTTCGGCAAGGCTTTCCTCCCGGGAATCAGGCTGGGTTTCCTGCTGGCGCCGGAAAGGTTCAGGAATGCCCTGGCCCTGGCGAAAACGACCACCGATCTGCAATCCAATGCCTTCATGCAGGGAGCGCTGGCCTCGTGGCTGTCCGCCGGGGAATGGCGGCGCGTCCTTCCCCGCCTCGTGGCGATCTATGCGCAGCGCCAGGAAAAGCTGGTCGCGGCCTTGCGCGCGAACATGCCGCCTGAGGTTTCCTTCCAGCAGCCCGAGGGGGGGCTCAGCCTGTGGGTGACGCTTCCGCCGAGCGCCGATAACCGCCACGTCTACTACCGCGCCGTCCATCGCGGGGTGGCCTTCGCGGCGGGTCATGTCTTCTACGCCTCTCGGCCCGAAAATGGCAGCCTGCGCCTCAGCTTCGGCTTGGTGCCGGATGACTTGGTGGAGGAAGGCGGCCGCAGGCTCGGCTCGCTTCTCAAGGACCTTTCCGACCAGGGTGAACGCTGGCCGGCCTGGATGGTCTAGAAACTGGAGAGTCTGGAAGCCGGTCAGGCCGTGGTTTCCCGCACGTCTTCCTTCGGTTCGCCCAGGACGTCCTGCAGATAGGCGGTGCGGACCAGCACCAGCAGGACGGCGGCCAGGGGGGTGGCGACGACCAGGCCCATGGGGCCGAACAGGGTGCCTAGCAGGGCGATGGCGCCCAGCACCACGGCGGGCGGCATGCGCACCACCCAGCGCTGGATCATCGGCGTCAGGATATAGCCCTCGATGTTCTGGATGAGGAAATAGAGGCTCAGGACCCAGAGCAGGGTGGAGGCGCCCTCGGTCAGGGACAGGGCGATGATGGGCACGGCGGCGGTCAGCGGGCCGAGATAGGGGACGAAGGTCAGCAGCGTGGTCAGCAGAGCGAGCGGCAGGGCCAGCGGGACCCCCATCACGAACAGCACCAGCCCCGTCAGGACCCCCACCACCACCATGGTCAGCAGGCGGCCCAGCAGCCAGCGTTGCAGCGTGTAGCCGAGTTGGTCGAGGATGTCGGCGACGCGTTCGCGCTTTTCCATGGGAAAGAGGCGGATGGTGCCGTTCGTGTAGGGATCGGGGCTGACGGCCAGATAGAGGCCGATGAACAGGATGATGACGACATTGGCCAGCGCGCCGATGAAGACGCTCAGGAAGGCGGAGGCGGGGCCTCCGATATCGGCGCCGTCAGGTCCCAACTGGTCGGGCAGATAGTCGAGCAGGGTCTGCCCCCATTGGAATTGCCGGATATATTCCTCGACCTGCCGCAGGGTCGGGGGCACGCGCTGCCACAGGATGTCCATCTGTTCGCCCAGATGGCTCGCCATCCACCAGCCGCCCAGCCCCGCCGCAGCCAAGGTCAGTCCGAAGACCGTCAGCAGCGACCAGCCGATGGACAGGCCGGTGGCGCGCTGCACGAGCTGGGCCAGCCCCCGGAACATGGCGCCCAGCAGGATGCCGGCGAACAGCACCAGCAGGATATTGGCGGTGAGCCAGATGAAGATCAGGGCCAGCGCCGTCAGGGTGGCGGCGCGCAAGGTCGGCACTTCGAACCGGGGAAGGTGCCGCCGGGGAGAAGAGGCGGGATTGCCCGAGGCCGAAGTTTGCTGGTCGGAAGGAGTCATGCCAGGAATATAAGAGCCCTGGCAAGGCTTTAGCGGAATCCAGAAGGGGCACTCCGTCAGGGGCCGGGCGGCAACAGAAGAGGTGCTGCTCCGCCCCTGACGGGATTGTCCTACTCTGCCGCGAGGCTGCGGTTTTCCATCCAGACGGCGAGATCGGCCAGGGCGCGGCGGGAATAGAGGACCTTGCGCTCGCGGCCCCGGATGCGCTTGCCGCGTTCGTCCTTCTGCTCCTCGGGCTCGGGGAACAGGCCGAAATTGATGTTCATGGGCTGGAAGGTTTCGGCCTCCGCCCCCCCGGTCACATGATTGAGCAGGGCCCCCAGGGCCGTGGTCACGGGCGGCGGGGAAACGGGCGCGCCTTTGGCCTCCCCGGCGGCGAACAGCCCGGCCAGCAGGCCGATGGCGGCACTTTCCACATAGCCTTCGCAGCCGGTGACCTGCCCGGCGAAGCGTAGGGCGGGGCGGCATTTCAGGCGCAGTGTCTTGTCCAGCAGGCGCGGCGAGTTCAGGAAGGTGTTGCGGTGGATGCCGCCCAGACGGGCGAATTCCGCATTCTCCAGCCCCGGAATCATGCGGAAGATGCGCGTCTGCTCGCCGTATTTCAGCTTCGTCTGGAAGCCGACGATATTGTAGAGCGTGCCCAGGGCATTGTCCTGGCGCAGTTGCACGATGGCGAAAGGCTTGACCGTGGGGTTATGGGGGTTGGTCAGGCCCACCGGCTTCATCGGGCCGAAGGCCAGGGTGTCGCGCCCACGTTCGGCCATCACCTCGATGGGCAGGCAGCCCTCGAAATAGGGCGTGTCCTTTTCCCAATCCTTGAAGGGCGTCTTCTCGCCCGCGATCAGGGCGTCGATGAAGGCGTAATACTGCTCGCGGTCCATCGGACAGTTGATGTAGTCCGAGCCGGTGCCCTTGTCGTAGCGGGACTGGAACCACGCCTTCGAGAAGTCGATGGAATCCTTGTGGACGATTGGTGCGATGGCGTCGAAGAAGGCCAGCGATTCCTCGCCGGTCAGGTCGCGGATGGCCTGGGCCAGCGGGGCCGAGGTCAGCGGCCCGGTGGCGATGATCACCGAGTCCCAGTCCTCGGGCGGCAGCCCGGCGATCTCCTCGCGCCGGATCTCGACCAGCGGATGGTCTTCCAGGGCCTGCTGCACGGCCTCGGAGAAGCCCTCCCGGTCCACGGCCAGGGCGCCGCCGGCGGGAACCTTGTGGGCGTCGGCCTTGGCCAGGATCAGCGAGTTGCAGCGCCGCATTTCCTCGTGCAGAAGGCCGACGGCATTGTATTCCGCGTCGTCCGAGCGCAGGGAATTGGAGCAGACCAGTTCGGCCAGCTTGTCCGTGGAATGGGCCTCGGTCGGGCGGACCGGGCGCATCTCGTGCAGGATGACGGGAATGCCGGCCTGAGCCAGCTGCCAGGCGGCCTCGCATCCCGCAAGCCCGCCACCGATGACATGGATTTTCTTCATAAGCCGTCAATTAGTCGGGAACGCCGTCCCTGTCCAGTGCCGTCTATGGCTTGACGGCAAAGGCGGCCCCGGACCACATTGCCAGGCGAGGAGGGGCTTCATGCCAATTCGTGCCAAGCTTCTGGTCCTGCTGCTGGTCATCGCCCTGCCGCCGCTTCTTGCCATCGCCTGGTTCGACCAGCAGGCCGCCCGGCGCTTGGGGATCGAGCTTTCGGAACGGGCGCGGACGCTGCTGCAAGCCCGCGCCACGGAAGAGATGCTGCTGACCGTGCGCAATACCGCGCATCTGCTGCAATCGCGCCAGGATGTGCTGGAGATTTCCGTCCGTCTGCAGGCGCGCGGTGTCGAGCGGGTGCTGCGCGACGTGCTGCCGCCCGAGGCGGAATCGGTCACCGTCGCCACATCCGGAGGCAGCGAGACGGAGCGGGGGCGCCTGGCCGCCCTGGCGCCCTATGTGGCGCGGCTGCGGCTCGATCTGGCCGAGCCGGTGCTGTGGCATCGCGTGGTCCTGGATTCCGGCGCCCATGCCGTCTTCCCGGCGCCACCGGACGGTATCGGCGCGCCGCCGGAATGGTGGCCGCGATTGCGCGACGCCGCGGACCGGAGCTGGGTCGGCCCTCTCAGCGATCCCGCCACCGGGCGGCAGGTCATGGTGATCGGCGAGGTCGTGCGCGACCGCGAGGGACGGACGATCGGCGTCACCAGTGTCGAGATTCCCGTCTCGGCGGTGCTGGAGGCGGCGCAGCAGCAGATTCCCGGCCAGGCCGCCCCGGCCCTGGTGATGGCCGACGCGCAGGGCTTGCGGGTGCTGGCGGCCTCGGAGACTGCCCTGCTGGAGAATGCCGATGAGACGGTGCTGCAGGCGGTGCTGGCGGATATGACCGCCGGCAATGCCGGGGTGCGGCGGCTGGATGTGGGCGGGCAGGACAGCATCTGGGCCTATCATCCCATCGACGGCGGTGTCTATCTCCTCTCCACCTTGTCCTTCGCCGCCGTTACCGCCGAGGCGATGGAGACCGAGGTCTTCCTGGCGGAAAGGATCGAGAACCTGCAGATGGTGGCCTGGGGGGCTGTCGCCCTGTTCATTCCGCTGCTGGTGGTTCTGGCGGTCCTGGCATCGCGCCATGTCACCCTGCCCATCGCCCAGCTCAACGATGCGGCGCGGCGGCTGATGGCGGGGGATTTCGAGGCGCGTACCAATATCCGCTCGGGCGACGAGTTGCAGGCCCTGGGGCGGCTGTTCAACATCATGGTGCCGCAGCTGCGCGAACGCATGCATATGCGCGATTCCCTGGCACTGGCCCAGGGGGTGCAGCAGAACCTGCTGCCCGCGCGGCCGCCGCGCGTCCAGGGCTTTGACGTGGCGGGCCAGTCCATCTATTGCGACGAGACCGGCGGCGATTATTACGATTGGTTCGAACTGGGGCCGCGCCGGCTGGCAGTGGCGGTGGGCGATGTCTCGGGCCATGGCATCGCGGCGGCCCTGCTGATGACCACGGTACGCGCCTTGCTCCATGCCCGCCGACCCGAGGCGGGGCGTCTGGCGGAGCAGTTGGAGGCGATCAACCGCCAACTGGTCACCGATGCCCATGCCGGGCGCTTCATGACGCTGTTCATGACGGTGCTGGACGACGAGACGCGCTCGATCCACTGGGTCGGGGCGGGGCACGAACCGGCCTTGCTGTACGACCCGTTGACGCAGCGTTTCCGCGAGGTCGACGGCCCCGACATCCCGCTGGGGGTGGACATGGACTGGCATTATACCGAATTGTCCAGTAGCGGCTGGGCCGAGGGGACCGTGCTGCTATTGGGCACCGACGGCGTGCGCGAGACCCGCAGCCCTGGCGGCGAGATGTTCGGCCGTGACCGTCTGCAGGATGTCTTGCGCCGGAATGCCGGAAAACCGGCCCAGGATATCCTCGACTCGATCCTTGCCGCCTTGCGCGATTTTCGCGCCAAAGGTGTGCCGTCGGACGATGTTACCCTGGTGGTGGTCAAGGCTGCAGGCGGGGCAGGGTAGCTACCCTTTTCCCTACCGGAAGGGTAGCGTGCTCCGGCTGAATGCGCTATAAGCGGCGCCACGGGCCTCACCTCAAGCGTTCATAGGATTGGTGCGATGTCGAAACATTTCTACGTGGTGGGCGGCGAATACGCTGACACGGGCTTCACCAAGATTGCCGAGGGTAAGACGGAAGAAGTCTTCGGTCCTTTTACCGAACAGGAAGCCCATGATTTTTGGCGTTCGATTACCGGCAAGACGGTGGACAACGCCATGATCCGCTATGTGGTCAAGCGCGACGAGGACGCCGGGAAGAATTACTACGTGGTCGGCGGCGAATATGCCGACACCACCTTCACCAAGCCGGCGCCGGGCGTGCAGTTGGAGAAATACGGCCCCTTCTCGCGCAAGGAAGCCATGGATTTCTGGCGTTCCATCACTGGCAAGACGGTGGACAACGCCATGGCGCGCTATGACATCGCGACGGAAGAGCAGATCCAGAAAAGCGCCTGATCGCCTCCTTCCTGTTTCAGCGAAAGGCCTCTGCCCTCCGGCAGGGGCCTTTTGTCTTGCCCGGCCATGAGTCCATGACGCCGCCGCCCATTGTCCGCTTCGCCCCGGCCGCCGCTTTTACTAAAATGTCACTATCAGCGGCGTTAAGCTTGCTGGCACTGTGTTTCAGAGCCACGAAGCCAATGTGAGACAAGATATGGTGCAGACGGACCCACGGGATACTAGGCTTACGGAATTGCTGGCCTCGGTCAGTGCCATGGCCAATCTGTCGAGCGGTCAGGACAGCGAATATCACGCCCCCGCCGGGGAAGGCCTGCGTGACCTGGCCGACAGCCGTGAAGTCCAGGAGCGGATGTTCAAGATCCTCTGTGGCGCCTGAGCGCCCGGTTCTCATTCTTGTTCCGGTGGGCTGCGGGAAATCATCGCGACGCAGCCCCTCCGACTTTCCGCGCGGCTTCTCCCCGGATTACAGAGAGGCGAGCCGCCGCTCCTCGATCGCTTTCTCGATTCCCGGCAGGCCAAGTGCGTTGAACCAGGCGATCCTTTCGCGGATGCGTTCATCATTCCCCTGACGAGAGATCAGTCCGTCTTCATGATTTCGCTCCCTGCGGGTTATGGCGGCCGCCTCCCTGGAGAAGGGCGCGGCCGCCATACCGGTGCGGAACGGAGACCTGCTCAAGCCAGCTTCTTGACGTCCCGCTCCAGATAGGGAGCAAGATAGCGGCCGGTATAGCTGCGCTTGCTGCGTGCCACTTCTTCAGGCGTGCCGGCGGCGACCAGTTGGCCGCCCTTGGTGCCGCCTTCCGGTCCCAGGTCGATGATCCAGTCTGCGGTCTTGATGACCTCCAGATTGTGTTCGATCACCAGCACCGTATTGCCCTGATCCACCAGGGCGTGAAGCACTTCCATCAGCTTGCGCACATCCTCGAAATGCAGCCCCGTGGTGGGCTCGTCGAGGATGTAGAGCGTGCGCCCGGTCGAGCGGCGGGACAATTCCTTGGCCAGCTTGACGCGCTGGGCCTCGCCGCCCGACAGGGTGGTGGCCTGTTGGCCGAGATGGATATAGCTCAGGCCCACGCGTTTGAGGGTCTCCATGCGGTCGCGGATGGCGGGCACGGCCTTGAAGAAGTCGGCGGCTTCCTCGATGGTCATATCAAGGACATCGGCGATGCTCTTGCCCTTGAAGGTGATGTCCAGCGTCTCGCGGTTGTAGCGCTTTCCCTTGCAGACGTCGCATTCCACATAGACGTCGGGCAGGAAATGCATCTCGATCTTGATGACGCCATCGCCTTGGCAGGCCTCGCAGCGCCCGCCCTTGACGTTGAAGGAGAAGCGGCCCGGCTTGTAGCCGCGTGCCTGGGCTTCCGGCAGGGCGGCGAACCAGTCGCGGATGGGGGTGAAGGCGCCGGTATAGGTGGCCGGGTTGGAGCGCGGCGTGCGGCCGATGGGCGATTGGTCGATATCGACGATCTTGTCGATGAACTCGACCCCCAGGATGTCGTCATGCTCCAGCGGCAGGTCGCGGGCGCCGTTCATACGCCGCGCCAGGGCCTTGTACAGGGTCTCGATGATCAGCGTCGACTTGCCGCCGCCCGAGACGCCGGTGACGCAGGTGAAAGTGCCCAGCGGGATATCCACGTCCAGCCCGGCCAGATTGTTGCCGCGCGCGCCCTTGATGGTCAGCTTCTGGCCGTTACCGGTCCGCCGCAAGGTTGGCACGGGAACATAACGTTGCCCCGTAAGGTATTGTCCCGTCAGGCTTTCAGGGTTGCGCATCACTTCTTCGGGCGTGCCCTGGGCGATGATGGCCCCGCCATGGATGCCGGCCCCCGGTCCCATGTCAATCAGGTAATCGGCGGTGCGGATGGCATCCTCGTCATGCTCGACGACGATGACCGTATTGCCGATGTCGCGCAGGCGCTTGAGGGTTTCCAGCAGGCGGTCGTTGTCGCGCTGGTGCAGGCCGATGGACGGCTCGTCCAGCACATAGAGCACGCCCGTCAGGCCAGAGCCGATCTGCGAGGCCAGGCGGATGCGCTGGCTTTCGCCGCCCGATAGTGTGCCCGAGCCGCGCGCCAGGGTCAGGTAATCCAGACCCACATCGTTAAGAAAGCCCAGCCGCTCGTTGATTTCCTTGAGGATTCTTCGGGCGATCTCGCGGTCGCGGGGACGCAGATGCTCTTCCAGTTCGCCGAACCAAGCCCCGGCCTGGGCGATGGACATCTCCGACACCTCGCCGATGTGATGGCTGCGGATCTTCACCGCCAGGGCCTCGGGCTTCAGGCGGTGACCGCCGCAGGCCTCGCAGGGGGCGGTGGCCTGGAAGCGCTGCAATTCCTCGCGCACCCAGGCGGAATCGGTTTCACGCCAGCGCCGGTGCAGGTTGGGCAGCACGCCTTCGAAGGGTTTCTCGGCGGTATAGCCACGCTTGCCGTCGTCATAACGCATGCTGACCATCTCGCCGCCCGAACCATGCAGGATGGCATGGCGCACATTTTCGGGCAGCAGGCGCCAGGGCGTGTGCAGCGAGAAGTCGTAATGCCGCGCCAGGCTCTCCAGGGTCTGGTGATAGAATTGCGAGATCGACCCGGCCCAGGGGGCGATGGCGCCTTCGCCGATGGACTTGTCGGGATCGGGGACGACCAGTTCCGGATCGAAATAGAGCTTCACGCCCAGGCCGTCGCAGCTCGGGCAGGCGCCGAAGGGATTGTTGAACGAGAACAGCCGGGGCTCGATCTCGTCGATGGTGAAGCCCGAGACGGGGCAGGCAAACTTGGCCGAAAAGACCGCGCGCTCGCCGTTATCGGCGTTCTCGGCATAGGCTAGGCCGTCGGTCAGGTCCAGCGCTGTTTCCAGAGAATCGGCCAGGCGCGTCTGCAGGTCGGGACGCACCACCAGGCGGTCTACCACCACCTCGATGTCGTGCTTCAGCTTCTTGTTGAGGGCCGGAACCTCGTCGATCTCGTAAAGCTGGCCGTCCACCTTGACGCGCTGGAAGCCCTTCTTCTGAAGTTCCTGCAACTCCTTGCGGTATTCGCCCTTGCGCCCGCGCACGACCGGGGCCAGCAGGTAGAGGCGGGTGCCTTCGGGCATTTCCAGGATGCGGTCGACCATCTGCGAGACGGTCTGGCTTTCGATGGGCAGTCCCGTCGCCGGCGAATGGGGCACGCCGACCCGCGCCCAGAGCAGGCGCATATAGTCGTAGATTTCCGTCACCGTGCCGACGGTCGAGCGCGGATTGCGCGAGGTCGTCTTCTGCTCGATGGAGATGGCCGGGGACAGACCCTCGATGGAATCCATATCCGGCTTCTGCATCATCTCCAGGAACTGGCGGGCATAGGCCGACAGGCTTTCCACATAGCGCCGCTGGCCCTCGGCATAGATCGTGTCGAAAGCCAGGGAGGACTTGCCCGATCCGGACAGGCCGGTGATGACCACCAGGCGGTCGCGCGGGATGTCCACGTCCACGTTTTTCAGGTTGTGTTCGCGTGCGCCGCGCACACGGATATGCGTCGTCATTCTGCCACCAGTATCCTGGGAAAATTCTCCGGAAAGGCGATATAACTAGGTTTTTTACGCAACCATCCCCACAAATAATTGACAAAGGTCCTGACGTGGGCGCATCGCCTATTTCCAACGGGGTAACAAATGGCGCGTTGCGCAGCTGTGGTCAATCCACTGTGAGGCGGGCAACCATGATTCGTGTCGAAGAGGTATCGAAGTCCTTCGGGGGAATCCAGGCCGTCAACCGGTGCTCGTTCTCCATCGGGCGGGGCAGCATCACCGGGCTGATCGGGCCGAACGGGGCGGGCAAGACGACCTTGTTCAACATTGTCGCCGGTGTCATCGCCCCCGATAGCGGGCGCATCCTGTTGGATGAGGAGGATGTGACAGGTCTGCCGCCGAACCGTCTCTTCCACAAGGGGCTGGTGCGGACCTTTCAGATTCCCCACGAACTGAGCCGCATGACCGTGCGCGAGAACCTGATGGTCGTGCCGCCGGGCCAGAGCGGCGAGCAGCTGTTCTCCGCCCTCTTCGCCTGGGGCAGGGTGCGCCGGGAGGAAGAGGAGGTTCGGCACCGGGTGGAGGACGTGCTGGACTTCTTGCAACTGGGCCATGTCGCCGACGAACTGGCGGGCAACCTGTCGGGCGGGCAGAAGAAGCTGCTGGAACTGGGGCGGACGATGATGACCGATGCCCGGGTGGTGCTGTTGGACGAACCGGGGGCCGGGGTCAACCGCACGCTGCTGGGTAAGCTGGCTGAATCGATCCAGCGCCTGAACCGCGAGCGCGGCTATACCTTCTGCGTGATCGAGCATGACATGGACCTGATCGCCCGGCTCTGCGATCCTATCGTGGTGATGGCCCAGGGCAGCGTCATCGCCGAGGGCAGCATGGAGGACATCCGCCGCAACGATTACGTGCGCGAGGCCTATCTGGGCGGACAGGTCCCGGCCGGGGGAGCACGGCCATGACCATCCCTGCCGGAAGCCTGCTGGCGCTGGACAATGTCTATGGCGGCTATGGCGGCGTGGACATCCTGCGCGGTGTTACCATGACCGTCCAGCCGGGCGAGATCGTGGTCATCATCGGCCCCAATGGCGCGGGCAAGTCCACCTCGATGAAAGCGGCCTTCGGCCTCGTAAACGTGCGCGAGGGGCGGGTGGCCTTCGAGGGGCGCGACATCACCAACTGGCGCGCCGACAGGCTGGTCAAGCTGGGCATGGGCTTCGTGCCCCAGGAACACAACGTCTTCCCGTCGCTCACCGTGCAGGAAAACCTGGAGATGGGGGCCTACCTCAATCCCAAGGGGATGCGCGCGCGCATGGACAAGATCTTCGGGATCTTTCCCCGCCTGGCGGAGCGGCGGCGGCAGGCGGCGGGGCTGATGTCGGGCGGTGAGCGCCAGATGGTGGCCATGGGCCGCGCCTTGATGGCCGAGCCGCGCATGCTGCTGCTGGACGAGCCGACGGCAGGCCTGTCGCCGCTGTTCATCGAACAGACCTTCGAGCGGGTGGTCGAGATCAACAAGCTGGGGATCGGCATCCTGATGGTGGAACAGAACGCCAAGCAGGCCCTGGCCATCGCCCATCGCGGCTATGTGCTGGCCATGGGCGAGAACCGCTTCGAGGATACAGGGCCCAACCTGCTGGCCAATCGCGAAGTGGCCGAACTCTTCCTGGGGGGCTGAGCCAGATGTATCTTGCGGACTTCCTCCAGCTTCTCGTCTATGGCGTCATTTCGGGCAGCATCCTGGCGCTCGGGGCCATCGGCGTCTCGCTGATCTTCGGCATCCTGCGCTTCGCCCATTTCGCCCATGGCGACCTGATGACCGTCGGTGCCTTCTGCGCCCTGGCGGCTGTGACCGGGCTGGGCCTGCCGGTGATCGCGGCCATTCCCTTCGCCATCCTCGGCGCCGTGGTCGTGGCGGTAGGGATCGACCAGACGATCTATCGACGCCTGCGCCGCACCGCGCCGGTGATCCTGCTGATTTCCTCCTTCGGTATGGCCATGGCGCTGCGTGCCGTCATCCAGATCATCTGGGGCACCCAGGACCGCGTCTACCAGAGCGGCATTCAACTGCCCTACCGCATCGGCGACATCGTGCTCCAGCCTGCCCATGTATGGATCCTGGCGGGAACGGCATTGCTGGTCGCTGCGGTGCATCTGTTCCTGCAGAAGACATCCCTGGGCAAGGCCATGCGCGCCATGAGCGACAACATGGACCTCGCCCGCGTCACTGGCATCAATGCCGAGCGCGTCATCATCTGGACCTGGGTGATGGGGGCCGGGCTGGCCGCCGTGGCCGGGGTCTTCCTGGCGATGGACACGCGCCTGCATCCGACGATGGGCTGGCACATGATGCTGCCCATCTTCGCCGCCGCCATCCTGGGCGGCATCGGCAAGCCCTATGGCGCCATCCTGGGCGGGCTGATCATCGGTGTGGCGCAGGAGCTTTCGACCCTGTGGCTGTCGCCGGCCTATAAACCCGCCGTCGCTTTCGCGATCATGGTGTTCATGCTGATCGTCCGTCCGCAAGGTCTGTTGGGAGGGCGCCGCTGATGGAAGCCTATCTCGTCTTCTTCCTGACCCTGGCCGGTATCTATGCCGTGCTGGCCCTGGCCCTGAACCTGCAATGGGGCCTGACGGGGCTGTTCAATTTCGGCATTTCCGGCTTCTTCGCCGTGGGCGCCTATACGGCGGCCATCCTGACCACCAATCCCAGTCCCAACCATCTGGGCGGCTTCGGCCTGCCTTTCCTGGTCGGGGCGGGGGCGGCCATGGTGGCGGCGGGGATCCTGGCCTTCGCCATCGGCCTCGTGACCATCCGCCTGCGCACCGACTATCTGGCCATCGCCACCATCGGCATCGCCGAAATCGTGCGCCTGGTCTTCATGAACGAGGCCTGGATCGGCTATGGCGTGCGCGGCATCCCGGGCATTCCTCGTCCCTTCAGTCCTGATCCCGTGGTGTTCCTGGGGGTGGTGGCGGTGCTGCTGCTGCTGGTTTTCCTGGCGCTCGAACGCCTGCGCCGCTCGCCCTGGGGACGGGTGTTGCGGGCCATCCGCGAGAACGAGACGGCCTCCCTGGCGGCAGGCAAGAACGTGCTGCGCTTCCGCCTGGAAGCCTTTGTCCTGGGCAGCATGTTCATGGGGCTGGCGGGATCGCTCTATGCCCATTTCGTCGGTTTCATCAGCCCGGAAGCCTTCGATCCCCTGTACGGCACCTTCCTGATCTGGGTGATGCTGATCGCCGGGGGATCGGGCAACAACAAGGGCGCGCTGCTCGGCGCCTTCGCCATCTGGGTGGTGTGGTCGGGCAGCGAATTCCTGACTGGGATGCTGCCTCCGGGCCTGTCCACCCAAGCCAGCGCCGTGCGCATCCTGCTGATCGGGCTGCTGCTCCAGGTCATCCTGCTCTGGCGGCCGGAAGGGTTGCTGAAGGAGGAGCGCCCGGCCTTGGAGAAGACCAGGAAGAAATAAGGAAAGGCCCGCCGGAGCGGGCCTTAATCCTTGTAGTATATGAGTGTTTCCGGCCAATAATAAGCAGGAGAGTGCGATTGCCATGAAGGGTATTGTTTTGAATCGCTGAAGGAAGAGGAACATTCAAGAAAGAAGGATAGGACATGGCAAGCTCCTTATTGCTCTTTACCGCATCGGGAAATAAAACCGGAAAAAGTGTTGCACTGTTCTGTAGCCCGCATGGCTTGGCCATGTTGGATTTACCCATCATAGCATTTTATGCTACAGCCTAGGGCATGAAAATACATATAGCCATGGTGTCCTCCCTGTGTTGTTTATTGGAATGCAAACAAATAATTAGGGATAAGTTGGGTAGGTAGAATCTTGTTGTTTTGCTATTTGTTTGTATTATATTTGATGGGTTGATTTTCCTCAGGACTATATAGATATGATGTCTCTCAAGAAGGCGGTTGTGCTTGCCGCTGTGTTGCCTTTTCTAGCGGCCTGTGGCGATGAAAGCGACATGCTTAAAGCCATCAATGCGCAGTTGAGCGAAAGCGGAGGCTCTGGTTACTGCGCGAGTCTTTTTCGTCCGAATAGCATGGCCGGGGTGAAGTGGCCGATCGTTGTCGACGTTGATGAGGCCAGCAAGGACCCAGTTCTAGTCGGTATGATCAGTGACGGCTTGCTGAAAGATGTCGGCGCAGGAACTCTTATACTGAATTCCTTCACCGAGGTGCCCGGCCGCAAACTCGACATCACAGAAAAAGGCCAGGAGCAGATCAGCTGGGAAGGCACGGTCTGCGGCGGCTCCATAAAGGCCACCAAGATCATTGAGTACACGAAAGGTGACGAGTCGCGTGTCACCTATCAGTGGGAATATGCCCATTTGCCGAAATGGGCCGAGGCCCATATAAAACGGCACAGCAGGCCAACCACTGGCCAGGGGAGCACCATTCTTGTTAAAACCAACAAGGGCTGGTCTGAAAAATAAGCGATACCCTCCTCAAGGGCGATGATGGCTTGATGAAAAGCGCCTGTCATCATGACAGGCGCTTTTCTTTTAGATCCTTTGAGAAAATCTTCACTGGCTTAGCAACGTCACATAGGGGGCGGCTTCACAGAAACCGGACCTTGGTACAGCCCCGGCTCAATCGAAGCTGTTCTCGTGTCTTGGGCTTACTGCGCGTCGGGTTCGAAGATCTTGATCGTCACGATCTCGCCGTTCTGGATTTCCCAATGGGCGAAGGTGCCGGTAACGTCGCCGGCCTCGTCGAATTCCACCGAACCCGAGGCCCCGGTGTAATTGACGTCCTGGCCCTGGTTCAGGGCTTCCAGCGCCTGGGCCCATTGGCCCGGGCCAATCTCGACACCCGGCGCATTGGCGACGTCGCGTAGGGCGTCGCGGATCGCCACGCCGTTGACCGAACCGGCCTTCTGCGCGGCCAGGGCCAGCACATAGGTGGCGTCATAGGCGGTGTCGATATAGGGCCTGGTGGGCATTTCGCCGAAGCGGGCGTTATAGGCTTCGGCGAAGGTCTGGGCCGAGGCGCTGCCTTCCGGCGCTTCGGGGGCGGTGCCGCCCATGCCTTCCAGGATATCCCCGCCGATGGCCTGCACGACTTCGGGGGCCCTCATGCCATCCGAGAAGACGAAGCGCTGGAAGAAACCGCCTTCCAGGGCCTGGCGCAGGATTGGAATGCCGTCGCCGGGATAGGCGATCAGGATCAGGGCGTCGGGGCGGCCTTGCGAGGCGCGCTGCAATTCACCGCGGAAGCTGGCCTGCTTTTCGGCATAGGGGGCGGAGGAGGTGACCTTTCCGCCCGCAGCCTCGAAGGCTTCCTGGAAGGATTCGGCAAGGCCCTGGCCGTAATCGTTGTTGATGTAGATGATTCCGACGGTGCTGAAGCCCTTTTCCTGCGCCACCTGGGCCATGGCGACGCCCTGGAAGGCGTCCGAAGCCAGGGTGCGGAACAGGAAGTCGTTGTCTTCCAGCGTGGTGAGTACCGGCGAGGTGGAGGCGTTGGAAATCTGCGGCACCTGGGCGGGGGCGGTGACCGAGCGGGCGACGGGAATGGTGATGCCCGAGGACATGGCACCGATGATGGCATGAGAGCGTTCGACGGAGATTAGGCGCTGGGCGGCATCGACCCCGGCCTGGGGGCTGCCCTGGTCGTCGGCGACGGCGAGGGCGATGGGCTGGCCGAGTACGCCGCCGGCGGCATTGATCTCCTCGACCGCCAGCCGGATGCCGTTGAGAGCCGTCTCGCCGAAGGCCTGGAGCGATCCCGTCAGCGGCATCAGCGCCCCGATCTTCAAAGCTTCCTGCGCGGTGGCGGGAGAAGCCGATAATCCCGCCGCGACCAATCCGGCAAGGCCCAGCTTGAAGAATTTGTTCATCATCATTCGCCTCCAATTCGAGGTGGAGAAGTGATCCTTGGAGTTAGCTTATTCAACTTATTGCACAAAGGGGAGAAAAGGGAATCCAGCCGGAATGGCTAGTACGGAATCCTTGCGGCGCACGCATGTGGCAGAGGGCGAGGAGGCATCGTTTTCCCTTTTTCGCGGCCCGACATGCTGAGGAAAAGCCGCAGGGAGTGTGCCCACCATGTCCGTTTTCAGCAGATCCTTCCTGGCCGCCACGGCCGCAATCTGTGCCGCGCTCGCCGCCGGAGCCTGTTCGCAGTCCCGGCTGGACCGGACGCAATTTTCCCATCTTCCGCAATCCCACAGCCTTTCCGCCCTGCCCGTGGCGGCCGAGGCCCGCGCCGAAGGCCCTGCGGCCTTGTCCAGCGCCCTGGCCTGGGCCGGTCGTCCGGTGCCGCCGGCGAAGCTGGCGCGGCAAATGGGAAAGGGCGGTCCAGGCTTGGCGGATGCCGCCCAGCGCGTGGTTTCCCGTCATGGCCGTGTGGCCTATCCGGTTCGGGGATTGGAGGCGTTGTTCCGCGAACTGGCCGCCGGTCATCCCGTGGTGGCCCTGTTGGAGGAGGGCTCGTCCTTCGGCGGCGACTGGAACGCCCTGCTGGTGACCGGCTATGACCTGCCCAAGGGCGAAGTGCTGGTGCAGCATTCCGACGGTGCCGTCCAGCGTCGCAGTCTCGCCGCCTTCCAGCAGGAATGGGAGCGTCATGGCAGCCGCGGCCTGCTGGTCCTGCCGCCGGGGGAACCGCCGGCCACCGCCACCGAACAGGATTATGCCAAGGCCGTCCAGTCCCTGGCGGAAGTGGGGCATGCCTGGGATGCGGTGCTGGCCTATGACACGCTGCTGGCCCTGTGGCCCGAGAATGCCGGTGCCCAGTCCGCCCTGGTCAGCCGCCTGGAGGTGCTGGGCGACCTCAAGAGCGGTGCCGGCGGCTGGGATGAAGTGATGCGCACCGGCGCGGAAGGAAGGGAAGCCGCTTCCGGCACCGCCCGCCGTTTGGCAGAAGTCAAGGGGCGCAGCGACATCTGAGGCTCTTCCGGCCGGTCCTGCGGCACTTCTGTTGCGGAACCGCTCGGGCTGGGTATGGACGAAAGGCTTGGCCTGGCCTATGGTGCGCGCTTCGGAGAAACAGGAGAGTGGCAGCATGGCTGGCAGTGTCAACAAGGTCATCCTGATCGGCAATCTGGGGCGCGATCCGGAAGTGCGCCACGCGCAGGACGGCTCGAAAATCGTCCAGCTGTCGGTGGCCACGTCGGAATCCTGGAAGGACCGGCAGTCGGGCGAGCGTCGTGAAAAGACCGAATGGCACCGGGTGGTGATCTTCAATCCCAACCTGGCCGACATTTCGGAGCGTTACCTACGCAAGGGCAGCAAGGTCTATGTCGAAGGCCAGCTGCAGACCCGCAAATGGACCGACCAGAGCGGCGTCGAGAAATACACCACCGAAATCGTCCTCTCGCGCTTCAAGGGCGAACTGACCCTGCTCGACGGGCGTGGCGAAGGCGGCGGTGCCGGCGGTGACGATTTCGGCGGCGGTTACGGTGGTGGCGGCTTCGGCGGCGGCGGCGGACAGCAGCGCCAGCCCCAGGGCGGCGGCCGTGGCGGCCAGACCGGCGGCGGCCAGGGTTGGGACGCTCCGCCGGACCTGGACGACGAAATTCCGTTCTGATCCAGTCTTGCTCTTGGCGTCTTGAGCATCTGAAAAGGCCGCGCTCCGGTATCGGGGCGCGGTTTTTTTATGCCTCCGACTTGTAAGATACCACCTGGACGGTATCTTTTGTGCGGGGCGCTTCGTTTCTGGCCCTGCGTCAAGAGTCTGGGGGCATGGTGCCGGGATGTCGCAACTGTCTCTTTTCCTCTCCGTCATGGTCGCGTCGGGCATTCCCATCCTGGAGGTCTGGCTGGCCGTACCGGCTGGGGTCGTCGCAGGGCTGCATCTCGTTCCCGCCGTCCTCGCGGGCTTCATCGGGAATGCCTTGACGGTCCTGCCGATCATCCTGGCGGGGGACGGGCTGCGGAACTGGTGGAACAGGCGCAGGAAACCCTCTTGCCCCGGCACACGGAGCGAGGGAATAGTGGAGAATCCGAAGGCCCGTTGGCTGATCGACCGCTTCGGGATTCCCGGCCTTGCCTTCCTGGGGCCGTTCCTGATCGGCTCTCATATCGCCGCGCTTGCCGCCGTCGCGATGGGGTCTTCCCGGAAGCTCGTCCTGTTCTGGTTCATGGTTTCGCTGGCGGTCTGTTCCCTGTTTTTCGGGGCGCTGGCCGAATTCGGTGTGGCGGCCTTCGCCGATCCAGGCGAATTGCCGGTATTGTAAGGCGCAATGCCCATTTCCCGACGGGCACGGCGCGCCTGGACTTGCTTGGTGGATGAACGCATGACGAATGCCTATAAGCGCAAGAAGCAGCCTGAACTGGTCCGGAAAACCCTGATGGAACAGGCGCTACGGATTGCCCTGGAACAGGGGCTGCATGCGGTGACCGTCCAGGCCGTGGCGGATGCAGCAGGGGTCACCAAGGGCGGCTTCCTGCATCATTTCGCCAGCAAGCAAGACCTCCTGGATGCGATTTTCCACGGGCTGGTCGGCGATCTGGAAGCGCGGATCGACAGCTTGATGGCAAGCGACGGGGAGGCCTATGGCTCGTTCACCAGGGCATATGTCGAGGCCGTGATGGAAGACGGCTGGGAGGGCGATAGTCCGGTCAAGGGCGGGCTTTCCTCCTTGATGATCGGTGACGCGCGGATGCGGGCCTTGTGGGCCGACTGGTATAATCGCCGCCAGGAAAGGCACCGGGACACGGATGGCGCCGAGGAACTTTGCCTTCTCCGGCTTGCCGCCGACGGCATCTGGCTGGCCAGGCTGTCGAAAGTGGACCTGCCCGACAAGGCGGCGCTTCGGGAGAGGCTGCTTCAAGCGACCCGGCCTCTCCAGGAAGTCGGCTGAAGGCCGGGAAATCCCTTATTCCTCTGGCGGGGCGTCCTTGCGCTTTCCCGGCTGTCAGCTCAGCGACAGGGCCAGGACGATCATTCCCCAGGGGGCGAGGCCGGAGCCGGTGATGGCGGTGAAGCGCCAGCGCAGGGGCAGGGGGCGGGCCGGTCCGTGCAGCAGCAGGACGGGAAAGAGCGGCGGGGAATTGGGCAGGTCGATATGCACGCGCGGCGGCAGCGTCGGGGTGGTCATGGGCGCAGTCTCCCGTCAGTCGTCAGTAAGCCCCCGACCGGTTCAGAAGGACCTTCACCGTCCGCAACAGAATGACGATGTCGAGCCACAGGGACCAGTTCCTGGCATACCAGCTGTCCAGGGCGACTCGCCGTTCATAGGTCGTGTCGTTGCGTCCGCTGACCTGCCATAGGCCGGTGATCCCGGACGGGCACATGAAGTAGTAACGGATGGCGTCGCCATAGCGTTCGATTTCCTTGCGCACGATGGGGCGCGGCCCGACCAGGCTCATGTCGCCTTTCAGTACATTCAGCAATTGGGGCAGTTCGTCCAGGCTGGAACGGCGCAGGAAACTGCCGATCCGGGTGATTCGGGGGTCCTTGCGCAGCTTGAAATCCTTCTCCCATTCCGCGCGGGCCGCCGGATCGCGCGCCAGCAGGTCTTCCAGAACCTTGTCGGCGTCGGTGACCATGGTGCGGAATTTGAGGCATTTGAACTCGCGGCCATGGCGGCCGATCCGGGTATGGCCGAACATCGCCGGCCCGCCGTCCATCTTCACCAGCAGGGCGATGATGCCCATCAGCGGCGCGAAGAACAGCAGCAGAAGGCTGGTGGCGACGATGTCGAACAGCCGCTTGGCGATCATGCCCGGCTGGCCGTTGCGGCGGCGGCAGGACAGCATCACCAGGTCGTGGGTGAAGAAGGAATCCAGTTCCAGATCGCCCGAGCCCAGGCCGCGCGTCGGCGGCACCAGGGCCACTTCCATGCCGCGCCGGTCCAGGGCCTCGATCAGCATCTGCTCGCTGCCGCTGCCCAGGGTTTCCGGGGCGATCACCACCAGCGACGGGGACGAGGCGGCCAGAACGGCATCCAGTTCGTCCTCGGCCAGGACGGGACCCGCGAGGCTGTCGCGCAGGAAATGCTCGGGCGGCAGGATGCCCAGGACGCTGTAATGGCTTTCGCGGCTGGTCCGCAGCACGGCGGCGGCGTCCAGGGCATTGGCTCCGGAACCGACCAGCATCACCGGCACCATGCGCGGGCGCAGGGCACGCACCGCGAGACGCGCGCCCAGCACCAGGGGGATGGCCGTCAGCCATGCCAGGGCCATGACTTCGACCGGCACCGGAACGCCCTCGGCGGGTAGGGCAACGGCGTCGAGGACCGCGGCCCCGGCCAGCAGCAGGGCCGCCTGTCCGGCCTCGCGGCGCTGATTCTGCCACGAGCGCCCACGTCCGTAATGGCCGAGCAGTGCAAATACCAGAATTAGCGCCGCCCCCAGGGCCAGCAGCCGTCGCGGCCAGAAGCCGAATTCTTCGACCGGTGTAGAGACCAAGAGCAAGGAAATGGCGGCGGCAGCCCCAAAGCCCAAAGCAAGACCGGCAGCGTCGGCGGTAGCCAGCAGGACCGGGCCGGCACCGTCCGTAGCCTTAGACCGGACAGCTTCGCGTGCGACACCGAGTTTCATGCTTCCTCACATCGTCGGGTATTTCGGTCCAGCCCAACTGTATTCACAATACATTCAGGCGGTTACTCTACTCCCGCTGTCTTCCGGGAAGGGTTCCGCTCTTTCGGGGATGAAGCCTCATCCGTCGTGATGACGGCATCGCCGCGCGGGCCGCTCAGAGGGGCATTCTGATTGGCGGCGGCAGGGGCCAGGGCTTGGCGGCGGATGGAGGCGACGGGGGTCCAGGTCCGGAAATTCTGCCCGGACATGGAGCGCAGGACGCCGATGCCGGTGGCCAGCATCGCCAGCAGGATGTCGACCGCCTTGTTGAAGGGGGGGATGTTCAGGTAATGGCCGGCGGCGGCGGCCGTCAGTCCGGCGAGCAGCAGTCCCAGCGCCGTCAGCGGAGCCCCGGCGGCGGCAATGCCGGCCAGGAAGAACACGCCGGAAGCGGCAAGGCTGAAGAAGCACAGCCAGCGCAGCAGCTTGTGCGAGACGTATTTGTAGAGGTTCCATCCGTCCAGGCGGCGGATGCGCGGCCACAGATGGCGATGGGCCGACCACGAGGCGCAGCCGATGCGGATCTTGCGGTGGAATTCGTCGCGGGCCGAGGAAGTGGTGGTCTCATGCGCCAGCACGTCGGCGCCGCGCACGATGCGCGAGCCCTCGCACAGCACGTTGAAGGAGACGACCATGTCGTCGAACAATTCCTCGGGCGCGGGACGGTGCAATTCGCGGCGAATGGCGAACATCGACCCGTCGGCGCCCATGGCCGAGCCGGTGTCGCTTTCCAGCTGCTTGATCCATTCCTCCATGCGCCAGTAGGCGGCGCCCGAGGCGGCGGTCACGCTGTCCTTGTCATTGTCGTAGATCAGATGGCTGCACACGCAGCCCACGTCCGGGTCCTCGAAATAGCGGGCGAGATTGACCAGCGCTTCCTTCTCGATGGTCACATTGGCGTCGGTGAAGACGACGATGGGCGCGGTGGTGCGCGCGACCATCAGGTTCATGCCATAGGTCTTGCCCTCGCGGGTGGGCGAGACGATGACGGTGATGCGGTCCTCGTATTCCCGCAGGATCTCGGCGGTGCGGTCGCTGGCCGCATCGACATAGATCATGATTTCCAACTCGGGCACGGTCTCGCGCAGGGCCAGCAGGTTTTCCGCCTTGTCGCGAATGACCGCTTCCTCGTTATAGGCGCAGGTGAGGATCGCCATGGGCGGCGGGGCCGACGGCTCGGCAGGCAGGTTGAGCGGCCGGTGGAACTTCCGCCGCAGCCATTTGAGGCTGAGGGGATAGGTGGTGAACGGGTGCAGGGCGAGCATCATCAGCACCAGTGATAGGGCGAAAAACAGCTCGGCCATTCGCATCTTCTCCGCAGAAACTAAAGGACGGGGTTCTTTTGTTTGCGCATCTCGACAAACAGGAACTGGTAGAGCCGTGGGATCGAACCGGGGCTGACGAGCAGCAGGGTCATGGCGTAGATCGCCCCGCCGGTGACGACCATCGCGGCCAGTCTTTCGATCGGCGGCCAGTTCCACAGCATGTTGTCGTGGAGCAGCCACAGCAGCGTCACCATGACGCCCGAAGCGGTGAAGGAGGGCAGGGCGGCACGGGTCTGGCTGGCGATGGAGATCTGCGCCACGCGATGGAGCAGTGCCGCGCGCACCGGCATCGACAGCACCAGCCGCGCCGTCCATACCGTCATGGCCGCCGCCGCGCCCATGGGGCCGAAGATCAGCATGCCGACGGCGCAGATGACGAAGGCCAGCGCATTGACGCTGACGTTGTGGCGGGGATATCCCAGCGCGGCCAGGGTGCTTTGGGCGTAGAGATGGGGGAAGTGCAGCACCGCCAGAATGGCCAGCAACTGCACATAAGGCACCGCCGGGAGCCAGTTCTCGCCGAATACCACGACCACCAGGTCGGGGGCGGTAATGAACAGGCCGGCGAAAAGCGGCACGGTCAGCGTGCAGGTGAAGTCGGTCGCCGTGTAATAGGCCCGCCCCAAGGCCGACAGGTCCTGCTGGCGGCGCGAGAAGAAGGGCAGGGCCACCTGGTTCGAGACCATTTCCAGCACGTCGCGCAGGGTATCGACCACGCGGAAGGCCAGATTGATGAAGCCCAGGGCCGTGGTCCCCAGGAAGAACCCGGCCAGCAGGGTGAAGACGCGCACGGTGCTGAAACTGATCAGCAGGGCGGCTACCGAGGCGAAGGCGAAGGCCGCCAGTTCCGCCAGGCCCGTCAGGGAAATCCCGAAGCGGTAGCGTGGCTTGGCCATCCACCAGCCGACGGCGCAGCTGACCCCCAGCATCAGCACCTGCTGGGCGACCAGGGCCCAGACGCCGAAGCCGCCGATCGCCAGGCCGATGGCCGCCACCAGCCCGACCACGCGGCCGGAAAGGGAACGGATGGTCAGGGCGCGAAAGCGCAGGTCCCGTCGCAGGACCGCCAGCGGTGCCGCCCCCAGTCCGGCGAAGACCATCGCCAGGCCCATCCAGGACAGCACCGGGGCCAGTTCCGGCTCGTCGAACAGCGCGGCCATGGGCGCGGCGATCCACCAGCACAGCAAGGTGAACAATAGGCCCAGAGCGGTCGTGGTCCAGAAGACGCTGTCCACATGGCGCCGGGTCAGGTTCTGGCGTTGCACCAGGGCGTCGTGGAACAGCATTTCGACAATCATGCACAGAACCTGGACGACCCCCAGGGCCAGCGCGGCAATGCCGATTTCCCGGGGTGAGAGATATCGTGCCAGGATGACGATGCTGACGACCGAAAGGATTGTCAGTCCTCCGGTTTCCAGCATCGCCCACCATGCAGACCAAGCCGCTCTTTTCCGTGTTGCGTCCATCTTACTTCCGTGTTGGGGAGACAGAGGCAACATACGGTTCGGATAGGGCGGCTACATCTAGCCGAGTCGCTCACACCTGCGGTTTTAACGGATAGCCCTGCTTCGTGTGGGCAGGAGGGAAGAAAACTCGGGCAATCCTTCTGAATAGGAAGGAGGCGAATGGGCTAAAACCGAAGACTTCGCAAATATTTGCTCTCTGTATGGTAGTGGTCGTGGAGAGATGCTTGGCGCTTTTTCCCTTTCCACGGCCGAGGCCATCCCATGTTCCGTACATCCATGACCCGCAGGGCCTTCATGGCATCGGCGGCGGCTGCCGGCCTGACGGCCGTGTCGGGCCATGCGGCGGCCCGGCCGCCCCGTCCCGGCTATCGCCTCGTCTTCGAGGATCACTTCGACGATCCGGACCTGACACGCATCAACGAGCATGGGATACGCGGCCGCAACGGCGGGACCGGATGGCGTTCGCGCTATCGTCATGACCGCTGGACGGTGATCAACGAGGAAAAGCAGATCTACGTCGATCCCGATTTCGCCGGACGGGCGGGGTGGCCGCTGGGATTGCAGCCCTTTCACATCGCCGACAGCGTGCTGCGGATTTCCGCCATGCCGACGCCCCGGGACTTGCTGCCCCATCTGGACGGAGCCCGCTACATCTCGGGCTGCATCACCACGGAAAACAGCTTCTGGCAGAAATACGGCTGGTTCGAGATGCGCGCCCGGATGCCCCTGGGGCGCGGCTTCTGGCCGGCTTTCTGGATGATGTCCAAGCATGGCGGCTGGCCGCCCGAGATCGACATCTTCGAAGGATCGGGCATCCGCCCGCGCGAAGTTCACCAGGGGGTCATCGGCATGGACGATACCGGCGAGCAGGGCTGGGTGGATATCGGCGGCGATATTTCCCGCTTCCATGTCTATGCCTGCGAATGGACCCCCGAACGGATTTCCTTCTTCGTCGATGGCCGCGAAACCTTTCGGCAGCCGAACCTGGTGCATGAGGAGATGTACCTGCTGGCCAATCTCGCACTCGGCAGCCACGACCCCTATTGGATTCCAGACCCGGACGAGACCACGCCGTTTCCCGGCGTGTTCGAGATCGATTACGTCCGCGCCTTTGCGCGGGATGCGACAGATGAAAGGCGGAGTTGAATGAGGGTAGCGATCATCGACCCGTCGCTGTTCACCTGGCCCTATGACAGCGAATTGGCGGCGGGTTTGGCCGCCAATGGCCATGACGTGCAGATTTTCGGCAAGGTATTGGGGCCGGGCGAAACCGCCGGGCCGCGTCTGCGCCAGCTTTTCTATCCTCGCCTCGCCCGGCCATGGGCACAGCGCCTGCCGCGTCCTGCCTTCCTGGCGGCCAAGGGAATCGGGCATATCCTATCCATGCGGCATCTGGTAGCGGCGCTGGAGGAATGGCGCCCGGACGTGATCCACATGCAATGGACGCCGCTTCCGGCGGTCGACAAGCGCTTCCTGCCGGCGCTGCGCCGCATCGCGCCGCTGGTCCTGACGGTGCACGATTCCCAGCCCTTCAACAATGCGCCGGTGCCGCGCGTGCAGACGATGGGCATGATGGAGATCATCCGCGCCTTCGAGCAGGTCATCGTCCATACCGAAAGGGCCCGGAACCGCCTGGTCCAGCATGGCGTCAGCGAGAACCGCATTACCATCATTCCGCATGGCCTGCTGCATGACGGCCCGGCTCCCGCCGACGCGGCCGAGGCGCCCGTCCGCATGCCGGACGATCCGGTGGAGATCCTGCAATTCGGCAAGATCAAGCCCTACAAGGGCGTCGACCTGCTGATCGAGGCGGTGGCGCGCATGCCCGAACGGGCCCGCAGCCGCTGCCGCATCCGCGTCGTCGGCAAGTCCTACATCCCCACCGAGGGCTTGGTCGCCCGCGCCAGGGAATTGGGCGTTTACGACCGCTTCACCTTCGATTTCCGCTTTGTCGAGGAGGCGGAAATGCTGGGGCTGTTCCGCCGGGCCGACCTGCTGGTCTTTCCTTACCGGGAAATCGACGCCAGCGGTGTCCTGATGACGGCGCTTTCGGTCGGGCGGCCCATCGTCGCTTCGCGGCTGGGCTGTTTCGAGGAGATGCTGGAAGAGGGCCGTCATGCCCTGTTGGTGCCTTCGGGCGATGTGGATGAACTCGCGGCTTCGTTGTTCAGGATGGTCGAGGATGACGAATTGCGCGAATATCTGGGCGAGGGGGTGCGCGCCCTGCGCCGCTCCATCCCCAGTTGGGCCGATATCGGCCGCCTGACCGAGAAGGTCTATCGGCGCATGGGCCCGGCAGAGGTGACGTCGCGGAATGACGATCTGTTGCTGGACCTGGATTCCCAGGCGGAAAGGGACTGACATGCACGATATCATCCCGGTCATTCTCAGCGGCGGGTCCGGCACGCGCCTGTGGCCGCTGTCGCGTGAGGCCTATCCCAAGCAATTCCTGCCCCTGGTCTCGGAACGCAGCATGATGCAGGAAACCGTCCTGCGCTGCTGCGGCGAGGGGCTGTTCGACGCGCCGATGGTGGTCGCCAATGCCGAGCACCGTTTCCTGGTGGCCGAGCAGATGCGCCAGATCGGCGTCGAACCCATCGCCCTGGTCCTGGAAAGCGAGGGGCGCAACACCGCTCCGGCCGCGGCGGTCGCCGCCTTGCTGGCCGAAGCGCGCCATCCGGGGGCTTTGCTGCTGGTCCTGCCGTCGGACCATCTCGTTCGCGACGTGGCGGGCTTCCACGATGCCGTCCGTCGCGCCCGGCCGGCCGCCGAAGCGGGCAGGCTGGTCACCTTCGGCATCGCGCCGAGCCGCCCCGAAACCGGCTATGGCTATATCCGGCAGGGCGAAGCCCTGGAGGGGCGGGAGGGCGTGTTCCATGTGGACGGTTTCGTCGAGAAGCCGGATCTTGAACATGCCCAGAGCATGCTGGCCAAGGGCGGCGTCCTGTGGAATTCGGGCATGTTCCTGTTCCGCGCCGATATCTTCCTGGCCGAACTGAAACGCCATGCGCCGGATGTCGCCGAGGCGGCCCGGGCCGCCCTCGAAGGTGCGGCCCCCGATCTCGACTTCCTGCGCCTGGAAGGCGAAGCCTTCTCGCGCTGCCCTTCCATCTCCATCGACCATGCGGTGATGGAACGGACGGCGCAGGCAGCCGTCGTGCCGGTGGAGATCGGCTGGACCGATGTGGGCGCTTGGTCCGAGATCTGGGCCGTCGGCGACAAGGACGAGGCTGGCAATGTGGTGTCGGGCGACGTGCTGACGGATGGAGCCCAAGGCTGCCTGGTGCGGAGCGAAGGCCTGCTGACGGTGGTATCCGGCGTCGAGGACCTGGCGGTGGTGGTCACCGCCGATGCGGTGCTGGTGACGCGGCGCGATCAGGCCCAGTCGGTCAAGGCGGTGGTCGAGCGGCTGCGCAAGGACAGCCGCGAGGAAGTCGCGACTCACCGCCGCGTTTATCGTCCCTGGGGCTGGTACCAGGTCTTGGATATCGGCGAGCGTTTCCAGGTCAAATGCCTGCAGGTCAAGCCCGGCGCCAAGCTGTCCGTGCAGAAGCACTACCATCGGGCCGAGCATTGGGTGGTGGTCAACGGCACCGCCTTGGTGACGCGCGACGACCAGGTCCAGATCGTCCGGGAAAACGAATCCGTCTACATTCCCCTGGGGGCCATCCATTGCCTGGAGAATCCCGGCAAGATCCCGCTGAACCTGATCGAGGTGCAGTCCGGGTCCTACCTGGGCGAGGACGATATCGTGCGGATCGCCGATACCTTCGGACGGATCTGACGGAGGAAAGAGGACCGGAAAAGGGGCGGTCTCTGCGGAGGCCGCCCCTTTTTCGTCATGGGGGATGTTTCCGGAAGCGGGGAGGGCCAATGGGCAAGAGGGCGGGGATGTGTCCCGCCCCTTTCATGCTGCCCATCCTTCTTCGAGGTTAAAGCGAGGGGCTGGCCGGGGGGACCTGACGCCCGGGGGCGACCACGCCGAGGCTGCGCAGCAGGCGCGTCAGCAGGCGCGGGCGGGCGAAGGAATTGAAGCGCAGGACGGCCAGCTGCTTCGTCAGCGGCCGGGGGGCGAGGGCCATGCCGATGAACCAGGCAGCGGCCAGCAGGCGTTGCATGAACTTGATATTGGGCGAGGTGGCGCAGGCACGCAGCCCTTTCAGCAGTAGCGCCGGGACGGTGTCGTCGGGCACGACATGCTGTTCGGGCAGCAGGCGCAGCGACGACAGGCGGTATTGCAGATGCAGTACCGCGCGGTCGTTCAGGCGGCCCTTGGGCAGTTTGTAGAGGCTGCCGGTTTGTTCCAGGTATTCGCGCAGCTTGGCCTCGCGCGCCAGATCATGCTTGATCATGACCTTGAACATCTCGGGCTTGAGATGGCCCTGTCCCCAGTAATTGCCGTCATGGGAACGGTTGTAGGCCAGCACGCGATTGATGGTCTCGACCTTGCCGTAGAGGGGAGCGACGGTGTTGAAGGCCCCGTCGGCCCCGTCGAAGACGTCGGTCGGCAAGGGGATGAGCTTTTCCAGGAACCAGCGGGCATAGATGTTGCCGGTCGTCGGCGGGCAAGGATAGAGGGCGGTGGTCAGCACGTCCTTGAGCACCTTGTCCGGGGTCAGATTGTCCGGATAGTTGGGATAGGAGGTGCCGAGGGAACGCCCCTGGCCGTCGAAGGCTTCCAGGCGGAACTGCACCTTCGGCACATCGCCCCGCCCGATCAGCGGCGCGGCCTGCAACAGGGCATCGGGCGCCACCACGTCGTCGGCATCCAGCCAATAGATCATGTCGCCCTTGGCCGCCCGGAAACTGGCGTTGAAGGCGGGAATGGGGCCTTCGTTGTGCTCGATGATGATCCTGCGGATGCGGTCGCCGTAGCTTTCGATGACGGCGCGGGAATTGTCGGTCGAGCCGTTGTCGACGACGATGACTTCCTTGTCCGGATAATCCAGCGCCAGGGCGCTGTCGATGGCGAAGCGGACGTAATGGGCGTAATTGTAGCAGATGATGATCACTGTTGCGCTCGGAAGGTGCGGAAGGCCGTCCGGGACGGCACTTCCCTTCACTTGTTCCGATGACCGCTTCAGGTCAGTTGTAGCCATTATAGATCCCCTTATCCCAGGTCTTGCCGTCTGCGCGCATCAGCACCGCTCCGACGCTGGCGCTGGTGGCGCTGGAAAGGCGGCGCAGCATCTCGCCGACATCCCGGCGGGGGGCGAATCCCTTGCGGATCACCACCACCACGGAATCGGCATAGCGGGCCAGGATCATCGGGTCGAAGACGTGCATGACCGGGGGTGAATCGATGATGATGTGGTCGTAATGGCGCCGGGCGTCGCGCAGTAGCGCCTGGAAGGCTTCTGATTGCAGAAGCGACTGGGGATTGGTGGTCTGGCGGCGGCCGGTGATGAAATGCAAGCCGGAGGCGGGATCGACGTTCAGCGCCTCGTGCAGTTCGCAATTGCGTTCCAGGATGTCCTGCAGGTGATAGGGCTGGTCGCCCCCCACCGTCCGGCGCAGATTGGGACGGCGCAGGTCGCATTCGATCAGCAGCACGCGGCGGCTGTCCTGGGCCATCAGGCGGCCCAGCGAGGCGGCATAGGTGGTCTTGCCTTCGCCCGCCAGGGCCGAGGTGACGAGGATGGTGCGCCCGGCGCTTTCCAACACCTCGCGCGGTTCCAAGGGGGCCAGCGACCAGCGGATGGTCTCGGCCAGCGAGGAATTGGGCTGCGCCACCACATAGCGCGCCGGTGATTGCTGGCGCTTGGTCAAGGCCGGGACGGCGGCCAGGGCGGGCAGGCCGGTCAGCGCGGCCACTTCCTCGAGCGAGTTGAAGCCGCGATCGGCCAGCACTTCGCGCCCCATCACGCCGCCGAAGGCCAGCATCATGCTGCCCAGACCGGCAAAGATCGCCAGCGTGGCGGGGCCGGGACCGGCGGGCTTGACGGGGGCCAGGGCCCAGGAGATGACGTTGGCATCGGCGCGGGCGACGGCCTGGGCGCTGCCGGCCTGTTCGGCGCTGGTCAGGAAGGCTTCGTAGATCTGGCGATGCGCCTTGGCTTCCTCTTCCAGCGCGCGCAGTTCGTCGGCGGCGCCGGTGCTTTCATTCGCTTCGCTGTGCAGCGAGGCGATCAGGCTGTTCAGTTCCTGCTCGCGCGCGCGGGCGACCTGGGCCTGATGGCCCAGCGAGGCAATGATGTCCGCCGCCTCGTCCTGGATACGGGCACGGATATCGGCCAATTGGGTTTCCACCGAGGCCAGCCGGGCATGGCCGGGGGTGAAGCGGGCGGCCAGTTCGGCGCGGTCCTCGATCAGCTTGGCCTCGGCCTCGCGCAGGGCCAGGATGACCGGCGAGGCCAGGACCTCGGCGGACGAGGTGCTGCTGGTCCTGGCGGCGGCGAGGGCCTGCTGGTAGCGGGCCTCGGCTTCGGCGCGTTCGGCGCGGGCCGCAGCCAAGCGCGTGTTCAATTCGCTGACGCTCTGCACGTCCACCGATCCACCCAGGGGCGAGGCGACGAGGCTGTGCTCGCGGCGGAAGGCGCGGACGCGGCTCTCCGCCTCGTCCACCTTCGTCCGCAGTACGGCCAGACGCTGGGACAGCTCTTCGTTGAAGGCCTCGCTGGCGCTGCGCCGTCCGGAGATCTGGGTCTGCAGGTAGTTTTCCATGAGGGTGTTGACGAGAAGGGCGCTCTTTTCCGGGTCCTTGCCCTTGTATTCGACATGGACGACATAGCTGCGTCCGTCGGTCATGGCGGTCAGGGACTTGCGGATATCGTCGGCTACGGCGGCGACTGGATCGACGGGACCGGAGGCGGTGGAGGCGAAGCTCAGGCGTTCTTCGAGCCAAGCCCTCCAGGCCGGCGGGGGCGGATTGAAATCGGGGTCTTCGTGAAGGCGCAGCTGCTGGACCACCTGACGGATCAGGCCCTCGGACTGAAGGGCTTCGGCCTGACTGCGGACCAGAGGCAGGTCCACGGCGACGGCCGAAAAGGTGCCTTGCAGTTCCTTCACCGCGATTTCGTCTGATTTCACCAGGATCATGCCCTTGGCGGTATAGGACTTGGGCATCACCTGCCATGCCGCCAGCATAGCGCACGATCCCAGGACGGCCGCCGCGAAGATCAGGCTCTTCCGTCGCCAGAATGTACGCGATAGATTGGCTAGACTGATGGCTTCTCTCATCTACGCCCCCACATGAACGGGTCGGTCAGGAAGATTGGCACGCCAAGACTCCGTGCCGTTAAGGGTCGCTCTGCATATGCTATGTGCCAATCGACGATTGAACTACTATGCGGGCGGTAAAGTCGTGGAATTAAGAGTGTGGTGGGGGCCGTTGGTATTTACCGATCCGGAGAGTTGTTGCCTTTTGTCCTTTCGGAATGTTCCAAAGGTATAGAGGTGGAGGTTTTATATACTCTTCGCTGATTCTCCGGGAGAAAGGATCATAACCGGGGGAAGAGGAGAACTCGCCGCAGGAGTTCTTGTACCTTCAAGACGTCGCGTGAAGGCGGTCCCGCCGGGGCAGGAGTGAAGGGCTCTGATCCTGGTCTTTAGTCCCGGATGTCGAAGCCCAGTTCTTTCAGCTTCTTCAGGGTGGTTTCCGTGTTGCGGTGATGGACGAAGACGCCGCCCGCTTCTTCCCACAGCCCTTTGTATTTCAGCAGGTCGTCGACCAGCACGTCGCCGGGATTTTCCATGTGTTCGCGCTTGGCCCGCGCCATGGTCGTGATCATCCGGGCCTCGGGGAAATGCTTCTGCGCCCAGCGCATCTTCTGCGGGGCAGCCCAGTCGCCGCGCGGCAGACCCGTCAGGATGACCGGGTGGAGATGCGCCACGGCATCCCACAGCGCCCGCGCATCGGGCATCAGCGGCAGCTTGTAGAAGAAGTCCTCGTGGGCGGCGATCTTGCTCCAGAATCGCTTGGGGCCGTGCTTCTGCTCGAACTGGCGCGGCGGCATGCCGAACAGCCGGGCGGCATAGGAATCGAAATCGGCCAGGACGCCATCGCAATCGAGAAACAATCTGGGCATGGGGCCTTCTCGGGTCAGGGAAAACGCGCGGGCCTGAGCGTCAGGGGCAGGGCTTCGGGCAGGGCCTCCCAGCCCAGCCTAGCAATGACGTCGTTGCTTTCCACCGGCCGCCGTCCCTTGGATCGGTCGAGCGACCAGGTGATGTGATAGGTGCTGCCGTCCGGGCGGTCGGTGGTGCCGCCAATCCTCACCACCAGGGCCTGAACACCGTTCCCGTCATTGCTTATGCCGACGATTTCGCCGCTTGTCTCGCACGGAAGCGGGGCCTGCCTGGAGACGCGGGCGGCCAGGGTGACGTGATCGGCGATCACGTCCGGATAGGCCGGGGGAAAGCGTTCGAGCAAAAGGGCCCGTTCGGCCCGGTCCAGCGACCAGCCGACGACATGACGCCCTTTCAAGGATTGCGAGGCGGAATGGACCCGCCTCGCATCAAGGCTTCTTTTCGGTCATTGCCCCCGTTCTTCCTTCTTGGGGTCAGTTATGCTCACTGCTTTTCCGGACTTGGCTCTTTTTCGATCCGCTGCCGACTTCGATGCGTCGCGCCTGCTTTTCGGGCTGGGCCTTCTTGGGGATCTCGATCAGCAGCAGGCCGTTGTCGCAGGAGGCGTCGATCTTGTCGGTATCGACCGTCTCGGGCAGGCGGAACGACCGCTCGAAGCGGCCATAGCTGCGTTCGCTGAGATGATAGTTGGCTTGTTCGCTTTCCTTTTCCGAGCGCTTCTCACCCTTGATGGTGAGCACGCCGTCGGCGAAGCTGACATCCAGGTCCTTGGGGTCGATGCCGGGCATCTCGGCGGTGATTTCAAAGGCCTTGTCGGTTTCCTTCACATCCACATGCGGCGTGATCTCGCCCAGGGCGGTGAGGCTGATTCCGGTCTGGCGCAGCGGTTCGAAATCGAACATGCGGCGGCCGAAGGGGCTGACCAGGAAATTGTCGAAGAGACGGTCCATCTCGTTGCGCAAGCCGCTCAGCGGATGCGCCATTTCCTGGCCTTGTTTGGACGTGACGGAGGGGGTGGGTTTGTCCTGAGTCGCCATAGTTATCCTCCTTCAGAGAAAGAGACGAACATTGCTGACGGGGAATCTCGGACATCCGGGTCTACATATATTCCCATATATTGCAGGGTTTTTTCAAGCGAATCCCACCGAAGGAGAGGATATCAGGAGGCTCTTCCGCCTGTGGCAGCGGAGTTATGCCTCCTGTCTCCAAGGAGGAGGATAACTGGGCGAGGTAGTCCGATCGGTGACGTGACGGGGCCCTTATAAGGCGCTTCCGGTCGGCATCCGCACAATCGCCGCTTCCTCCTGTTAACCGTGTCGGAAAGCCGGTCGCAGCGATGGAGGAAGCGATGGGAGAAGGGGACAAGCAAGGGCAGGCGGGAGAGCCGAAGAGCGCATCCGGCCATGAGGCCCCGGCTGTCCCGGAAACGCCGCCTTCTCCCACGCGCCGGGCCGTGGTGGCTGGGGGGCTGACGGCTTTGGCGGGGCTGGCGGCGGGCTGTGCGCCTCCGCCGCCCCTCAGCACGGCCGCCCAGGCCGCGCCGCCCGGCGCGCCGGCGCCGCGCGGACGGCTGGAAAAACAAGTGGTGCTGGTGACCGGCGCGGCCCGGGGCATCGGCCGTTCGATCTGTGTCGCTTGTGCAAGGGAAGGCGCTGATGTCGTCGGCTTCGACATCGCAGGTCCCGTCAGTCCGATCCTGCCCTATCCTCCGGCCAGTCCGCAGGACCTGCAGGAAACGGGCAATCTGGTCGCTGCCCAGCAGCGCCGGTTCCTGGGTGTGGTTGGGGATGTGCGGGATTTCCAGGCCTTGCAACGGGCCGCCGCTTCCGCCGCGCAGCAACTGGGCGGTATCGACGTGCTGGTCGCCAATGCCGGGATCAATGCGCCTGTTACCTTGGAAGAAATGAACGACCGCCAATGGCAGGACGTGATCGATGTCAACCTGACCGGGGCCGCCAATTCGATGCGGGCGGTCCTGCCTTACATGCAGGTGCGCGGAGGCGGGCGGATGATTGCCATCTCCTCGGTCGAAGGGCGGATCGGCTCGCCCTTCGGCGCGCAATACAACGCCTCGAAATGGGGGCTGATCGGTCTGGTGAAATGTGCCGCCCTGGAATGGGGTGAGCAGCAGATCACCGTCAATGCCGTTTGCCCCACCCTGGTCAATACCGTGATGGCCCGTTCGCCTGCCTTGCAGGCGGCGATGATCCCCGATGAATTGCCGGCTGGCTTGCCGGAATCGGCCTTCGTCGCGGCGGCGACGCGCCTTCATCCCCAGCGCGTTCCATGGGTCGAGCCGGAAGACGTGGCGGCGGCGGTGGTTTTTCTCGCTTCGGAGGAAGCCCGCTACATCAGCGGCGCCACTTTGGATGTGACGGCCGGGATCGGCGGGCTTTACACCGCTTGACGCCGCTCAGGTCGGGCCGCCCATGCTGGTGGGCGGGATGGGGGGAGAACGCCGCATCCATCGTCCCATCCGTGCCACGCCCCGGCGCGACAGGGCCCGCATCCGGCGTTTCAGCATGGCCAGCCGACCGGTGTCCCAGCCATGCACGTAATCGGTCATGGGCGGCTTGACCGGATGCCACAGGGTGTTCATGCGGTTGCCCGGCGCGGTCATGATCGGGCGGAAGACGAAGCTGCCGGGTGACAGGTCGCGGGTGGCGGGATTGCTGGTGTAGTAGCGGTTGCGGTTGCCGGGGGCGACGAATTCTCCATTGCCGCCGATATCCTCGATGCGCAATCCGGCGCGGGTCAGCAGGGTGGGGACGGTGCATTCGTAATGTCCGTGCCAGCCTTCGCGGTAGAAGGCATCCAGCCGGTCATAGGCCCGCCGGGACAGGCGGCAGAGCGGCAGGAAGGCGCGGATCAGCGTTTCGGATGGCGGCGGGGTTCCGTCCGGTGCCCGGATGCTGGACCAGTTCGCCCAGAAGGGATTGACCTCCAGCCGGTGCATGCTGGTGCCCAGCAGGTCGGCGTCGTTCGTCGCGAAAGCATCGAAGAAATCGCCCCAGCGGCCGGTGAAGTCCACGTCGTATTCCACCGTCCAGATGGTGTCGTATTCCGGATGCCTGCGCTGGAAGGTGAAATGAAACAACTCGATGTCCACGTCACGGATATGCAGGCCCTTGATGGGATAGCCCAGGTCGTGCAGGTCGTCTTCCTCGAAGGCGAAGATGCGCGCGTCCCAGGGGGCGGGATAGCCGGGATTGTTGTCGTCGGACTTGTTGAACAGGATGAAGACATCCCGCGCACCGGCTTCCGCCTCCATGCGTCGGTAAAGCTGGATGATGTGGTCGTCCAGAAAGTGGGTCAGCAGAAGGACAGCTTCTTTTTGGTTGTTCATCATGCCATTCCCTTTGCCTGAAGATGGCCTGCCAGCCGGGCTGCCATGGCGACGATGGTCAGCGTCGGATTGGCGTGGCTTGAAGTGGGGAAGGTCGCGCTGCCGGCGATGTACAGGTTCTCCGTGCCGAAGACCCGGCAATTGCGGTCGACGACCCCGCGTGAGGAATCCTCGGCCATGCGGGCCGTGCCGATATGATGCCCGCCCATGGGTTTGTAGGCGTGGCGGATCGCTTCTTCGTCCACGGTCAGTTGGCCGATGCCGCTTTCTTCCATGCGGGCCGCGAGATGGCGGTGGGCGGTGACGACGCCGTCCAGGTCGATGGAGCTGACGCGCCAGTCCACCCTGATCCGGGGCAGGCCGAGCGGGCATTGCTCGTTGGTCAGGCTGACCCGGCTGTCGGGGTTCGGCACCTGTTCGGCATTGTAATCGAGGTTGTAGGTGCCGTCCCGGGCGGTGATGGCGAGATAGGGAAGCTTGCGCCGCGCCAGCCAGCGCCGCCGCGCCCAGTCCACGGCGAAACAGGCAAGCTGCGGGGCGCCGCGCAGGACGTTCATGCCGTGCCGCCCGATGCGGATGGCGGCGGATCTCGAGGCTTGGTCGCGATAGCCGCGGGCCGCCAGCTTCACGCCGTATTCCGGCCGGATCAGGCTATGGGCGAGATAGAGGGCGGAGAGGACCGGGCTGCCATGGCCGGGATCGGCGATGACCGGCGGCTCGAAGCGCAGGATCAGGTTGGTCATGCCCAGTTGGCGTTGCAGGGCGGGCGGGAAGGAGAAGACCCGCCGCACATAGATTCCATGGCGGTCGGGCTCGTAGGCGAAGACGATCTTGCTGCCGGGCCGGAAGCGGGCGGTCGCCGCCTTGCCCTCGATATGGCACATGTAGTAGCGGCCCACATTGTCGCCGCCGATCTTGTTGGCCAGCAGCAGGCGGGGCGTTTCCAGCCCGCCCGTGGCAAGGACGTAATGGCGTGCCCGCACCTGGAATTGCCGCCCGGCGGGAGTGCGCAGGGTCAGGGCCTCGATCGCCTCGCCCGAGGGCGAGCGTTCGATGGCGGTGCAGGCGGCCCAAAGGATGGTGGTGATGTCCGGCGCCTTGCGCAGCAGGGCCCCATAGCGCCGGCCGAAATCGGTAGGGCAGCTGAAGCGTTCCAATTCGTGCTGCTGCACGTCCGGCGAATGGAAATCCGGGACCATGGGCGCGGCTTTCTCGCCCAGGGCCTGTTCGACCCGGAAGCGGAAGGGACCGGCCTCGCAATAGGACATGGCCCGTTCGTACCAGGGTAACATGCTTTCATAGGAGATGGGCCAGCCGCTGTCCGGGATATGGGCGCGCGGCTCGAAATCGATCGGATCGAAGGGAACGCAGCGCCCGCCCCAGATGGTCGAAGTTCCGCCCAGTCCCTGGGTGCGGTAGAGGTTGAGGGAGGGATGGGCGGAATTTTCCGGTATCTCGCCCTGGAAGGAGGACAGGTCGCGGTTGCGCTGGTCGGGTCCGCCTGCCTCGATCAGCAGGATTTTCAGCCCCTTTCCCATCAATTCGAGGGCCAGGGTAATTCCGGCCGGGCCGGCGCCCAGGATCGCCACATCTCCGGCGAAGAATATCCCATCGGGCAGTGTCCGTCCGTCGAGGATCATGGCTTCGATATCCCCCGCCTGACTGAGAGGATGGCAGGATATTGGCCTTTTCGTAGGCGTGGGTAGGCAGGCAAGAGAGACTGTCCAGGAGCAGCCGCAGCAGCTTCTAAAGGGCTGCGATCTTCTTAGCCGGACAAGAACGCCATGCGCGATAAAGGAGGCTAGCATGCTTCTTTCGCATTGCGTTCCGCGCCCGTTATCCCTCCAAATGATATGGAAATAGGGACGGGCCATGCAGAAGAAGCGCATCGTTATCATCCAGGGCCATCCGACGCCGGGCGGCGGCTGTTTCTGCCATGCTTTGGCCGAGGCCTATGCGCGCGGCGCGGCGGAAGGAGGGCACGAGACGCGCCTCGTTCCGGTGGCCGAACTGTCCTTTCCCCTGGTACGGACCAAGGACGAATGGGACCGGGACCAGCCGCCCCCCGATATCGCGGCCAGCCAGCAGGACATCGCCTGGGCCCAGCATCTGGTGATCTTTTATCCGCTATGGCTGGGCACGAAGCCGGCCGTGCTGAAGGGGTTCTTGGAGCAGACCTTCCGTCCCGGCTTCGCGATCGGCGGCTGGCGCGAGGGCAGGATGGAAAAGCTGCTGACGGGCCGCTCGGCGCGGGTCGTCGTCACCATGGGCATGCCGGCCTTCGTCTATCGCTGGTATTTCGGCGCGCATAGCCTGAAAAGCCTGGAACGCAACATCCTGAACTTCTGCGGTATCTCGCCGATACGCGAAAGCCTGATCGGCAGGATCGAGGCAAGCGCCCGGAAGCGGCAGGACTGGCTGGAGAAGATGCAGGCGCTGGGGCGGCGGGGGGCTTAGTTTCTTCCGCCGCCCGGGCCTGTTACCGCGTGGCACTCTGTAGCCGCTGCCAGGATTGCGCCTCCCCCCTGGTCAACAGGACATAGGCCGCCGGAGTGAAGATGAAGGCGATGACGGTGGACAGGGCCAGCCCACCGGCCACGGCCTGGGCGAAAGGCGGCCAGAAGTCGCCGGGCGTCAGCATGAGGGGAACCAGCCCGGCCACGGTGGTCAGGGTGGTCGACCAGATATGGCGCGAGACGGTGCCGGTCACCACGGCGGTCACGTCCTGGGCATTCCCGCTTCGTGCGCCGGGGCTGTCGTCCAGGGCGCTGAGAATGATGATCGTGGCATTGATTGCCACCCCCATCAAACCCATCACGCCGACGATGATGACGAAGCTGAAGGGATGGCCGGTCAGCTTCAGGGTCAGCAATCCCAGCCCCAGGGATTGTATTCCGGCCAGGAAGACGATGGCGGTGCGGCGGAAGGAGTTGAAGGTCAGGGCGATGGTGGCGACCATCAGCAGGACCAGCATGGCGACCGAGGACAGCAGCTTGGTGACGGCCTGGCCGCGTTCCTCGGCCTCGCCGCCCAATTCCAGGCGATAGCCGGGCGGAAGGACGAAATCCTGTTCCGCCAGGGCCTGCTCGACGCGGGCCATCACCACCGAGGGCAAGGCATTGGCCTCCAGATAGCCGCGGACGATTTGCAGGCGTTCGCCGTTACGCCGCTGGATGCCGCTCCAGGCGGGCTCCATCCGCATCTCGGCCAGGGCGGCGAGGGGAATGCCCGAGGCCGTCTGGCCGCCCGAGGTCAGGGGCATCCCGGCCAGACGGTCCGGATTGTGCCGCCAGTGCTGGGGAAAGCGGACGACGACCGGCATGCGCTGGGTTTCCTCCAGCAGGAAGCCGCCGTTTCGTCCGCTCAGGGCCCCGTCGATCTGACGGGCGACGGAGGTCAGGTCGAGGCCGACGAGGCGCGCTTCCTCCTCGCGGACATGCAGGCGCAGCTTGGCGGCATCCTGGTGGACGAGGGAGCGGACATGCGTGACCTGCGGGATATTTCCCATGATCCCGGCGATTTCCTGTCCCAGCCGGGTCAACTCGTCCAGTTCGCTGCCATAGATCCGCAATTCCAGGGGGGCATGGAAAGGCGGTCCCTGCTCGTATTTGCGGGTGACGACCTGGGCCTGGGGGAAAAGCCGGTCCAGTTCCTGCTGAAGCTGCGGCACCAGCCGCGCCGTTGCCGCGATGGACTCGGTATCGATGACGGCATGGGCATAGGCGGCGTTGCCGTCCTCGCCGCCGAGCTGGTTGTAAAAGATCATCGGCGCGCCGGTCCCGATGGTCCAATAGGCGCGGCGGACGCCCTCTGTCCGGCGCAGGACCTCGTCCATCTGCCGGGCGATGCGGGAGGTTTCCTCGATGGCGGTCGAGGCGGGCATGTAGAGCTGCATCTGGAACTGGTCGCGATCGACCGGCGGGAAGAAGCTCACCTTGACCGTCGGCAGGCTGGCGAAGCCGATCAGGGGTAGGGCGAAGGCAGCAGCCATGGCCGTGACGGGATGACGCACCGCCAGGGCGATGAGACGGCGGAACAGGCGGGCGGGCAGAGCGGGAGGGGCGAGTACCGGCCGATGGTCCGACAAGAGCAGCGGTGCAACGGCGGGGACCAGGGTCAAGGCCACCGCATAGGACGAGACCAGCGCGACGATCACGGCCATTGCCAGCGGGCCGATGAACTCGCCCGCGCCGCCGGGCAGCAGCACGATGGGCATGAAGGCCAGGACCGTGGTGATGGTCGAGGCGGCCAAGGGCAAGGCCAGATGGCGCAAGGCCTCGCCCACTGCTTGGCGGGCGGGTTGGCCATCGGCCAGTCCCTGGCGAATGGCATTGGTCATGACGATGGCGTTATCGACCATCAGGCCCAGCGCCACGATCATGCCGATCACGCTCATCTGGTGGATGTCCAGCCCGACCAGGCGGAACAGGCCCAGGGTCAGCAAGGCCGTCGCAGGCAGCGCCACGCCCACCACCAGGGCCGAGCGCCATCCCATGGTCAGCAGCAGGATGGCAACCACGATCACCAGCCCCAGCAGCAGGCTCTTCGCTACCTCGCCCAGGCGATTCTGCGTATAGGTCGCCTGATCGAACAGCAGCCGGGCTTCCAGGCCGGGCGGCAATTGCCCGGCGAAGTCCTCCAGCACGGCCCGCGCCTGTTCCGACCACAGATCGACCCGTTGTTCCTGTCCCATGCGTGTGCCGACGAAGACGGCGGGCTGCCCGTCGGCAAGGGCCAGTTCCTCGGGCGGATCGGCGGTGCCGCGCCGGATCTCTGCCAGGTCGCCCAGCCGCAGGCTCCGCCCGTCGCTGCCGGTCACGGTGACATTGCGCAGACGGTCCAGAGTCTCGAAGCTGCCCTCCAGATCGACCGTCAGCCGGGTGGTGGAGGCGTCGATGCTGCCGGCGGGATTGCGGACATCGGCGGCGGCCAGGGCCCGGGCCACATCCTCGCTGGATAACCCTGCCGTCGCCAGCAAGGCGGGGTCGACGATGATTTCCACCCGTTCGCTGGGGGCGCCGTAGAGGCGGACATGTTCGGCCCCGGCTTGGCTGCGGAAGCGGTCCACCAGCGCCTCGCCGTAGCGGCGCATGATGACGTGGTTGGGTTCGCCCCCGGCGGTCCAGACCAGCGCGGCGAGCAGGGTATAGGCGGTGCCACGCTCGTCATCCAGTTGCGGCATTCCGGCCTCGGCGGGCAGGGTGGGGGCGATGTCGTTCAGTTTGTCCCGGACGCGGGACCATACGGGGGTGACTTCGGAGACCTCGTCCCGCAGGGTCACGCTCACCACCGACATGCCTGCGCGCGAGGTCGAGGCGAGGGTCCTGATCTCGGCCAGCGAGCGCAAGCCGTCCTCGATAGGCTTGGAAACCAGCGCTTCCACCTGTTGGGCATCGGCCCCGGGATAGGCGGTCAGAATGGTGGCCTGGCGGGGAATCAGGCGGGGGTCTTCGAGGCGCGGCAGGGTCTGGATCGCGGACAGGCCGAGGACCAGAAGGAAGCCCAGGGCCAGGGCGAGGATGCGGCGGTTGAACAGCAGGGCCGTCATGGCACGGGCTCCAGGCCGGGTGCCGCAGCCATCTGCGGTGCGACGAAACGTCCGGGCGGGACGCGGTGGGGGCCCTCCACCAGCACCAGATCGCCTTCGTTCAGCGTGCCGCGCACGAAAGCGCGGCTGTCATTCTGATGCAGGACTTCCACGGCGGCGCGCCGCACCTGCATCCGCCCTTCGGGGGTGGAGACGGCCACCTGTACCGCCCATAAGCCGCGCTCGCCCGCGACCAGGGCGTGACTGGGCAGCCAGAAGCCGGGGCCATCCACCCATTCGCGCCTGACCATCTCGACCGCCTCGCCCGAGGCGATTTCCGCCTCCGGGGGTAAGGTCACGACGGCGATCAAGGTGCGGCTGCTTCCCGATATCTCGGGCACCAGGGCGCGCAGCTTTCCCGGCAGGCGTCGACCGCGCCAGGCCAGTTCGATATCGTCGCCAGGATGCAGTGCCTGCGCCTGTTCGGAGGGCAAGCCGACATGGACTTCGGCGCGATCCTGTTCGATCAGGCGGAAGACGGGCTGCCCGATTGCCACGACGGCGCCTTCATCGAGCAATCTTTCCGCGATGAGCCCGCTGAACGGCGCGCGCAATTCGCTGTCGGCCAGTTCGATCCGCACATTTTCCAGCTGCGCCTGCAGGGCATCCCGCTGCGCGCGCAGGGCCTGGGCGGTGCTGCCGGCCTGGTCGCGGGCCTGCTGCGACGCATTGCCCCGGCGGGCGAGATCGTCCTGCCGCCGTGCTTCGGTTTCGGCGAAGGCCAGATGGGCCTCCGTCTGCCGCAGAGATGCCTCCAATTCCGCTTGGCGGCTTTCCAGGCGCCGCCGGTCCAGGCGGGCCAGGGGCACCCCGGCTTCGACCCTGTCGCCGATCTCGCCCAGGACTTCCTGCAACGCGCCGCCTGTCTGGAAGGACAGGGAGACCGCCCGGCGCGGCTGGACCAGCCCGACGAAATACCGCTCGACCTGATAGCCCTGTTCCAGATGCACGGGCCGGACGGTGACGGGCAGTTGGGACGGGGCCAGCATGGCGGCTTCGCTCTCGGCCGCGCTACGTGCCGAGACATGGATATAGCCGATGGCAGCCGTGGTAGTGGCTGTGATTGCAAGAAAGGCAAGGGCCGCCATTTTACGCGACCCCGTCACGCCGGCTCGTTGCATTCGCATTTCCTGGCCTTTCGCTGGGCAGATTGCTATACTCGCGAGTCCAGGATTATCATTATTGTACCCGTGAGTCCATGAATTATTGGAGGAGTGATGCCATCCGATATGGCCGCACAGCAAGGACGCAAACAGGGGCCGGGGCGGCCGAAGGATGAGGAAAAACGCAAGGCTATTTTAGACGCGGCATGCCGGCAGTTCCTGGAGAACGGAATCGCGGCGACGCGGGTCGACAGGATCGCGTCGGAGGCAGGGGTGTCGAAGATGACGGTCTATGCCCATTTCGGCGACAAGGCCGGGCTGTTCGCAGCGTCCGTACGCTCCCGGACGGAGACCCTTGCTGAGGCTCTGGCGGACCTGCCCGATCCGCCGGCCGATCTACGCCGGGCCTTGATCACCTATGGCACCGCCTTCGTACTATTTCTTCGCAGTCCGGACGTCCTGCGGCTGGACCTGATTCTTGCCACCGAGGCGGCGACGCATCCCGAGATCGCCGCCGCCTTCTATGAAAGCGGCCCAGGGGTGGTCCTGGGAACGGTGACGGGAATCCTCCGCCAGGCCTGCGAGCGGGGGATGATCCGCCTGCCGGATGTGGACAAGGCAGCCGATTCCCTGGTCGCAAGCTGGTGCCATGGCCCCGACTGGATCGCGCAGAGGCTGGCCCTGCGCGGCCCGCCGACGCGGGAAGAGGCCCAGGAACGGGTGCAGCGTAGCGTGGACTGGTTCCTCGCCGCGCATGCGGTCAAACCGCAGGACTAGGAATGCGAAGGGAGGGGGGCGGAGGATTACTCCGCCGCCCGGGCCTGCAACCCCCATAGCCGGGCATAAAGACCGGCCTTATGGATCAGGTCGTCGTGCGAGCCGTCTTCGACGATGCGCCCCTGGTCCATCACCACGATCCTTTCGAACCGCGACAGCGTGGACAGGCGGTGGGCGATGGCGATCACCGTGCGGTCCTTGAACAGGGAATCCAGGCTTTCCTGCACTAGGCGCTCGGTCTCGGAATCCAGCGCGCTGGTCGCTTCGTCCAGGATGACGATGTGCGCGTCGCGCAACACCGCGCGGGCGATGGCGATGCGCTGGCGCTGGCCGCCCGACAGGACCACGCCACGTTCGCCCGCGATGGTCTGGTAGCCGGCGGGATAGGACTGGATGAAGTCATGGGCATGGGCGGCGCGGGCGGCGGCGATGACTTCCTCATCCGTCGCCTCGGGCCGGGCGAAGCGGATATTGTCGAGCAGGGTCATGTTGAAGATCGCCGGTTCCTGCGGAATCACCGCGAAGGCACGGCGATAGGCGCGCAGGTCCAGCCCCTCCACCGAACGCCCGTCCACTTTCAGGCTGCCCGAGCTGGCCGGATAGAGCGCCAGCAGCAGTTTCAGCAAGGTGGATTTCCCGGCTCCCGAGGGCCCCACCAGCCCGACCTTCTGACCGGCCGAAATGCTCAGGGACAGGTCGGTGACCACCGGGTCGTTGCCCGTCTTGTAGGTGAAGCAGAGCTTGTCGAGCTGGATGTCGCCGCGCTGGGGGGTGAAGACCGTGCCGGTCTTGTTGTCCGGCGCCTCCGCCGCATCGCGGGCATCGGCCAGGGTGTCCGTCAGGCGGCGGAACCCGGCATAGGACTCGACCAGGGAATTCAGCTCGTAAGCCAGCCATTCGAAGCGCATCCAGGCGCCGACGGTGAACATCAGCACCAGGGTGAAGGCCTCCAGCGGCATGGCGCCCGTGGTGGCCTGTTGCAGCGCGACCAGGAAGATGGCGATGATCCAGAAGCCCGCCGCCAGGTTCAGCCCCATCCAGCGCAGGCCCTGGAAACGGAACAGCTGCCGTCCCGCCTCGTGCCCGTTCAGTTCGACATGGCGGGCGCGGTGCAGGATCGGCCGTTCCAGGGTGAAGATCTTGATGGTCGTCACCGAAGACAGGAAGTCGTAGACATTGGCGAACAGGACCTCGACCGCCGCATAGAAGCGGTCGTAGCGCTTGCGCAGATGCGGCAGGGTCAGGACGGCGAGGGCGAAATAGGAAACGCCGAACAGCAGATAGAGAAGATAGAAGATCCCCGGCACGTCCAGCACAGCGATTGACGCGCCCAGCGACAGGAACAGGCCGATCTGGGAAAGCAGCGCCCAGAAGAAGGTGTCGAGCAGGATCTTGAAGGATTCGCGGCCCTTGTTGATCTTCTGTCCCTTAGCCCCGCTAGCCTTGTCCTCGTGCCAGGCGGTGTCCATGGCGATCATGCGGTCCAGGGCATACATGCCCAGGCCGCGTGTCGCCAGGTCGGTCATGATCAGTTGGGGCAGCAGAACCGCCACGCTTCCCAGGAACAGGATGAAGATCGCCAGATAGGGCAGGGCGGTCATCACGGCGCCGCCGAATCCCATCTCGTTCGCCGCCACCACGCCGACGAAATAGGAAAAGAACAGCGGAATGGCAGCCGCCACCGTATGGCGCAAGGTCATGACCGCCGAGATGATGAAGAAAGTCAGCCGGTAGGGCCTGATCGCGAACCACATCCAGGGCAGGAAACCGCGTCCGCGCGGCGCCTTGCTTGGATCAAGCGGGCGCAGCCGCCGCTCGTCGAGGGCGGCCGGCGTCGATGAAACATCCATGCGAAACCTCTTACGTTCGGTTCCCTATATAGGACGCTCGTAACCCTCTGTCGTCCCGTCTGCCACTCCTTCCGTGGAATCACCAAAGTTTCACCATGCCGTCGCGGAACTGAAACGGGTCCCGAGCATTATGGCGCCAACATTCGAAAAGGCCTGATGGACCATGAACAGTATCGAGACCGCCTACTGCCCCTGCTGTGGCCGACAGACACGCCAGCGTCTGGTCAAGGACCGGGTCCTGGCGACGGTGGGATGGTGTCTGGTGTGCTATTCCGTGACCCGGGGCGAGCAACAGCCCGAGGATGAGAAGGTGGAACAGGATTGGCCCCAGACGGCCGGGGAAGAGACGCCGCTCTGCCTCAGGTGATTTCCAGCCCGTGCCGGTCGATGACACTGGGCTGGATCACCCCGGCCTGCAGGGTGAGCATGACCAGCCGGGCGTCCAGGCTGTCGCCTTCCTCGGTCGCCGTGTCGATGCGTTGACGCACCGTTTCCGACAGATGGGGATCGTTGCTGTCGCCGAAGCTCTGCCAGCCCAGCATGCAATAGGCCAGGACCTCGGCGGCCCGCGCCGTCGCGGCGGGATCGGGATTGCCCGCGCAGGCTTCCTTCAGCAGCTTCATGGTGGTGATCTTCACCGCGTCGGGAACCAGGCGCGGATGCAGGCCCACGTCACGCAGCGATGCGTCCAGAAGCTGGATGTCGCGGGAACGGCCGAAAAGGCTGAAAAGTCCAAACATCCCTTACAGATAGCATCGCGCGATCCGGGTGAAAAGGCCGCTTACTGCAAATAGCGCCGGGCCAGTAGCGGCAGGGCCAGGGCGGTGACCACCAGGCGCACGCTATGATGGACGCCGACGAAGGCGGGATCGTAGCCCAGCGACATGGCAAGCAGGGGCATGACATCCGCGCCCCCCGGCGCATAGGCCATGAGCAATTGGCCGAAGGGAAGGCCGGTGACATGGCTGAGCGGCAGGGCGATGGCGGCCGTCGTCAGCAGGGCCAGCAGCACGCTCGCCAGGCAGACGGGCAGGGCGGCGGCCAGGAGCCGGGCCGAGGAGCCGTAGAAGCGGGCGCCGATCATGCCGCCGACCGCCAGCAGCAGGCCGGCCTCGACGATCTCGGGCAGCGGGCCGATGGAGAAACCGGCCAGGGAGGCCGCGCCCGATCCGAGGATGGTTCCCATTAAGGGCGGGGCGGGAAGGTTGAAGCGCCGGGCCAGCAGCCAGCCAGCGATGCCTGCGGTCATGGCGACCGCGACCGACAGGGGATCGGGCAGGCTGCGCTCGACCACGCCGCCGCCCGGCGTCGTGATGTAAAGCAGGGTGGGAATGGCGACGACGAGCATGGTCAGGCGCAGGCTCTGCGCCGTGGCGACGCTGCCCATGGCCGCCCGGCTTTCCGCGGCGGTGGCCAGGACCATGGCGAGATGCCCCGGAAAGGCGGCGAAAAAGGCGGTATCGCCGGTAAAGTGCCCGACGCGGGTGAGGAAGACCGCGCCGATGACCAGGGAACCGAACAAGGCCGCCATCATGCCCAGGATGCTGGGCAGCCAGTTGGCTGCCTGGGCGAGGCTTTCCGGTGTCAGAGCGCCGCCCACATTGATGCCGATCATCAGCAGGACGCCGGTTTGCATCCAGGTCGGAAAGGCCTGGCGGATGCCGGACAGGGAAACCGCGACGGTCGCCGCCAGCGGGCCCAGAAGCCAGGGTGCCGGCAGGCCCGCCAGCGCGAAGACTAGGCCGCCGATGAGGGAGAAGACCAGCATGGTCCCCATCCCCTCGGGAAAATATCGCCTCATGCTTCCACTCTCGGCATCGCTGAACTGACGGCAGGGGTCAGCTCCATCACGTAACGGAAGCTGTCGGCGGGAAAACGGATGGAAACCAGTTCCAGGGCACGCCCGCTTTCTTCCCGCACCACCCGTTCGAGCCGCAGGAGCGGAGCGCCCTCGGTGGTGCGGAGCAGGTGGGCAAGCCGGGCATCCGCGGCGGTGGCGGACAGGGATTGCGTGCCGTGATGCAAGGTGAAGCTGGCTTCCGTCAGGATGTCCAGCATCGGCTTGCGTTCCATGGCCTCGCGCGAGACATGGGGTGCGACCCAGGGCGGCAGATGCAGCTCGACATGGCAGAAGGGTTCGCCATCGCGGCTGCGCAGCCTTTCGATCCACAAGAGCGGCGTCGCGCGCGGCACGCCCAGGGTCTGGGCCACGTCCTGCGGGGCGGGAATGGTGGCATAGTCGAGCAAGGAGACGGCGGTGCCGAGGCCGATGACCAGGGCGTTGTTCAATTCCCCCGACAGGCTGACCGGGGCCGGGCGCTGGCTCGGCCCGGCCAGGACGCGGGTGGCCCGTCCCCGGCTGCGGTCGATCAGCCCGCGCCGTTCCAGTTCGTCCAGTGCCCGGCGGATGGTGATGCGGGAAACGGCGAAGCGGTTCTCAAGCTCCTGCTCGCTTTCCAGAAGGCCGGTGGCCTCGTAGCGGCCCTGATAGATGTCGGCCCGCAATTGCGAGAATATCTGGTGATACAGGGGCATCGGCCCGCGCCGGTCCAGTCCTGCAGGCTCGATCATCTCCATCCCGCGTCAACTTGTTATAATATGATGATATGTACTCCATGTTACCTCGCCCGGCAAGAGGCGCGGAGCGGGTCAGGCGGCGGGCGCGAAGGAGGCTTCGGCGGAGAAGGGGCTGAGATTTCCCAGGAATTGGGCAGCGCTGGCGGACCATGAGAAATTGTCCGCATAGCTGCGGCAGGCCTCGCGGGAGATCCCGAGCGCCTTCATGGCGGCCTGCCGCAGATCCTCGTCCAGGCATCCGACCTCGGCATTGCCGATGACATCCAGAGGGCCGGGAACGGGATAGGCCGCCACAGGCAGGCCGCAGGCCAGGGCTTCGAGCAGGACGAGGCCGAAAGTGTCCGTGCGGCTGGGGAAGACGAAGACATCCGCCCCGGCGTAATGCGCGGCCAGGTCCGCCCCCTGCTTGGCCCCGGTGAACAGGACGCCCGGGTATTTCTGTTCCAGGTCCTGGCGCTGCGGGCCGTCGCCGACGACGACTTTCGAGCCGGGCAGGTCGAGGGAGAGAAAGGCCTCGATATTCTTCTCGACGGCCAAGCGGCCTACATACAGGAAGATCGGCCGGGGAAGGTCGTAGACTTGCTGGGGATGCGGGCGGAAGAGATCGGTATCGACCCCCCGCGTCCATCGGCTGGTCCGGGTGATGCCCCAGGTGTGGATTTCCCGCTCGACCGTTTCCGTCGCCACCATGACGGTCGCGGCGGAAGCATGGAAACGCCGGATCAGCGCATAGGACACGGCCAGTGGGATGCCGAAGCGGGCCCTGACATATTCGGGGAAGCGCGTGTGATAGGCGGTGGTGAAGGGCAGGCCCTTGCGCAGGCAATAGGCCCGTGCCGCCCAGCCGAGCGGCCCTTCGGTGGCGATATGGATGGCGCAAGGCCGTGCCGCCTCGATGAGGCGGGCGAGTTTCCGCCGCGGGAAGAGAGAGAGGCGGATTTCCGGATAGGTCGGGCAAGGCATGGTCTTGAAGTCCTGCGGCGTGATCGTCGCGACCTCATGCCCTGTCCGTTGCAGTTCCCCGACGAGTGCGCCGAGGGTGCGCACCACACCGTTCACCTGGGGGGCCCAGGCGTCGGTGACGATCACGATGCGCATAAGGCCATTCTTTCGGACTGGATCTGGGAAACCAGTTGCGGCCAGTAGAGGACTTCCAGCCGGCCGTCGGCGTGTTCGACCAAGGCGGAGCAGCTTTCGACCCAATCGCCGCAATTGGCGTAGACGAAGCCGTCGCATTCGCGGATCACGGCATGATGGATATGGCCGCAGATGACCCCGTCGACCTGGCGTTGGCGGGCGGCCTCCATGACCGTCTCCTCATAATTCCCGATGAACTGGACGGCGTTCTTGACCTTGTGCTTCAGGAAGGCCGAAAGCGACCAATAACCGTAGCCCAGGCGGCGGCGCCACCAGTTGAACCAGCGGTTCAGGACCAGCGCCAGGCTGTAGGCTTGGTCGCCCAGGACGGCGAGCCATTTCGCATAGAGGACGACGCCGTCGAAATCGTCGCCATGCAGGACGAGAAGCCGCTTGCCGTCCGCCGTGACATGGATCGCCTCCCGCACCAACTCGACGGCGCCGAAGCCGTTGCCGACGAAGTTGCGGGCGAATTCGTCATGATTGCCGGGCACATAGATCAGGCGCGTGCCCTTGCGCGCCTTGCGCAGCAGTTTCTGGACAACGTCGTTATGCGCCTGCGGCCAATACCAGCTTCGCTTGAGGCGCCAGCCATCGACGATATCGCCGACCAGATAGAGACAGTCACATTCGGTAACCTTCAGGAACTCAAGAAGATATTCTGCCTGGCATCCTTTCGTCCCGAGATGAACGTCTGAAATCCACACCGTTCTGTAATGTGCAGGTCGGACATCTGCTGTCATGAGAGGGTCTCCTGCGCTGCCCTCTCAAGCTATTCTTACATTTTTACGGCTCAGTCTAATTATGGATTTATGACGCTGTGAAATGTTGAATTCATGCTTGCGTCACATTCATTTCCCCCCGTTCCAGGTTATGAAGAAAGAATGACTACACTCTCTCCCGCAGGGCAGCGGCCGGCTTTCAGGCATCTGCTCGTCGTCTATAATCCCACCGCCGGGGCGCGTCGGCAGCGCAGGTTGCAGCTTTTCCTGGAGGAGCTGGCCCGGGCCGGCTGCCGCTATGAATTGTTCGCCACGACCCAACGGGGCGACGCCGAGACGGCGGCAAGTACTGCCGGTGACCGGGGCTTCGACCTGATCGTCGCGGCAGGCGGGGACGGAACGCTCAACGAGGTGGTCAACGGCTTGGCGATGGCCCGCCGCAAGCTGCCCGTGGCCTTCATGCCCCTGGGGACGGCCAATGTGCTTGCCGCCGAGATCCGCCTGTCCTGCGCACCGCGGAAGGTGGCCAAGGCCGTCCTGGAAGGGCGCCTGAGGACAATCCGGCTGGGCGAGGCGCAGGGACGCTATTTCGTGCTGATGGCCAGCGTCGGGGCGGATGCCGCGGTGGTGCATGGCCTCGACCTGGACTTGAAGCGCCGCCTGGGCAAGCTCGCCTACGGACTGGAAGCCTGCCGGAGGGCGCTGTCCTATGGCTTCCCGTCCCTTGAAGTCATCGTGGACGGTGTGCCCTACACTGCCCGCATGGTGGTTGCCTGCAAGGCGCGATGCTATGGCGGGCCTTTCCGCGCCGCGCCGGATGCGGATCTCTGCGGCGAGATGCTTCATGCCGTGTTGCTGGAACGGGCGGGGGCCTGGTCCATGCTGCGCTACGGCCTGGCCTTGGGCTTGGGCCGCCTGGGCAGACTTCCCGATGTCAGGATCGTTCCGGGCAGAAGGATCGTCATCAATGGCCCCGCCGGAACGCCGGTCCAGGCCGACGGCGACCCGCTGGGATTGCTGCCGGTCGAGATTTCGGTGTCCGGCCTCGTCGTCGACCTGGTGGTGCCGGAAACGGGCGAAGGCGCGCTAATGCACGATCAGGCAGGCCAGCAACGCCAGGAACAGGACGCCTGAAACGGCCTGCCAGAACAGGACCGGATTGCGGTGATAGAGCGGCGGCCGCCGCCTGTCGGCCGGCTGGGCCTCTGTCGGTCCGCCTTCCAGGTCCAGGACCAGTTCCATCACATCGCCATGCCGTTCCTTGGGGTCCAGGGCCAGGGCCTTGGCCAGGGTGGCGTCCAGCCAGGCCGGCAGGTCGGGGCGCAGCCTGGCCAGGGACGGAACCTTCTTGAAGCGGGGGTGGCTGAAGGGCTCGATCTCGCCTTGGGGGAATTGGCCGGTGTAAAGGCGGTACAGGGTGGCGCCCAGGGCATAGAGGTCGGAGGTTTCGCTGCCGCCTTGCCCGGCGAACATCTCGGGCGCCATGTAGCTGGGCGTTCCGGGCACGTCGGTCTGAGGAAAATCCTCCAGTCCCGGAATCCGCACCACGCCCAGATCCAGCAGCTTCAGCCCGCCATCCTCCTGCAGGATCACATTGTCGGGCTTGATGTCGCGGTGGATGATGCCTGCCCGGTGCAGCGCCGTCACCGCCTTGCCCAGCTTGATGCCGATCTGGCGGCCTTCCTCCAGGCTGGGGCGCGGCTTGCGGCGCAGGCGCTGTTCCAGCGTCTCGCCCGCATAATAGGGCATGACCGTATAGAGGCAGGATTGCCGTCCCTCGGGCAATTCGATCACCGAGGCCAGCCAGGGGCTGCGGACGCGGGCGGCGACCCAAGCCTCGCGGATGAAGGCGGCCTTGTAGGTGGCCTCCGTCGCCACGCTGGGATGGGGGAATTTCAGCACCACCTTGCCGCCATCCACGCCGTCCTCGGCGATGAACAGGCGGCTGTAGCGGCCCTCGGACAGGACGTTCCCCAGCACGAAACCGTCGATCCTGTCGCCGGGCGCGGGGACCGGGATCATGGGCAGGGTCAGGATGCTGCGCCCGATGCTGTCCCGGTCCAGGGGCGGCAGGTCCAGCACATCCAGCACCAGGGCCGTCACATTGTCGTCGCTGCCTGCTTCCAGGGCGGCGGAGACCAGTTCATAGGCGCTGTCTTCGGGGGCCGAACGGCGGCGCAGGATGTCGGCGATCTTCTCGTCCGGCAGCACGCCATGGATGCCGTCGCAGCAGAGCAGGAAGCGGTCATGCACGGCGACGGGATGAGCGGCGTAATCCAGCCGCACAGTTTCCTCGATCCCGATGGCCCGGTACAGGACATGGCTCAGTCCCGGCTGCCTGAGGGAATGGTCCTCGGTCAGGCGCAGCAGACGGTCGCCGCTCAGGCGGTAGAGGCGGGTATCGCCGACATGGATGACATGGGCGGTGCGGCCGCGCAGCACCAGGGCGGTGAAGGTGCAGCCCATGCCTGCCAGCAAGGGATCGGTGCGGCCCTGGGTATGAATCCAGCTGTTCAGGGGCTGGAGGATGCGCGAGGCCGAGCGCTGCACTCCCAAAGTCGCCGAATCGGCGTAATAGCCGTCGATGAAGCCGCGGACCATCAGCTCGGCGGCCTCGCGTCCGCCCCTGGCGCCGCCCATGCCGTCGGCGATGGCCGCGACGATGCCTTGCCGGGCCCGCTCGGTGGCCGTTCCCAGGCAGGAAGCGGCGAAATCCTCGTTCCGCTGCCGCCTGCCGGTCTCCGAGAAAACCCCGGCGCTGACCTTTAGGTCAGCGCCGGTGGTCATGGCCGCCGTTCCGGTCATGCTCAGATGCGGGCGCCCGAGGCGGCTCCCCAGGTGGTGCGCCAGCGGGTCTTGAGGCTGAGCAGGGCCAGCCAGCCGCCCAGCACCATGACGCTGAAGAACAGGAAGCCCAGGCTGAACTCACCGGTCATTTCCTTCGACATGCCCAGGGTCTTGGCCAGGAAGAAGCCGCCGATGCCACCCATGCAGCCGACCAGACCCGTCATGACGCCCATCTCACCCCGGAAACGCTGGGGGATCAACTGGAAGACGGCGCCGTTGCCCATGCCCAGGCACAGCACGCCGACAGAAAAGACCAGCACGGCGATCCAGGCTTCCATGGGCATCTGCATCATCGACCAGCCGCCCGAAGCCGGGGCCGCGCCGCCGGGCAGGAAGGAGATCAGCAGATAGGTGGCGCTGACCACGGCGAACAGGACCAGCAGGGTGCGGATGCCGCCGATGCGGTCGGCCACATAGCCGCCGATGGGCCGGAAGCAGGAACCGAACATCACGATGATCGCCACCATCAGCCCCGCCGTCACGCCCGACACATGATACTGAATGGTGAAATACAGCGGCAGCGAGTTCGCCAGCCCGACGAAGCCGCCGAAGGTGATGAAATAGAAGAACATGAACCACCAGCTGTCGCGGTCGGCGAAGACGGCCTTGTACTTGGCCCAGGTCACCGGGTTGCGCGGCACGGGCGCTTCCTTCGAGGCCATGACGTAGAACAGGAAGGTGGGAACCAGCGGCACCAGCAGCGAACCGATAGCGACGCGCCAGCCGTAATGCTCGGCCAAGGTGGGGATGAACAGGGCGTCGAGCACCACGCCCATGTTGCCCGCCCCGGCGATACCCAGCACGATCCCCTGATATTGCGGCGGATACCATTTGCTGGCCTGGGGCAGGGCCACGGCGAAGGAGGCGCCGCCCAGCCCCAGCACCACGCCCAGCATGTGGATTTCAAAGGGGGAATTCAGGCCGACCAGCCAGGTATAGGCAACGGCGGCGATGACGATCAGCTGCGCCACCGAGCCGGTGACCTTGGCGCCGAAATGGTCGCAGAAGATGCCCATGGGAACGCGCAGGATGGCGCCCGCCAGGATCGGAATGGCGACCATGGTGAATTGCTCGCCATAGGGGATGTTCAGGTCCTGGGCGATATAGACGGCAAGCGGCCCCAGCGTGACCCAGGCCATGAAGCTGACGTCGAAATACAGGAAGGCGGCCAGCAGGGTCGGCCAGTGCCCGGCCTTCTTGAACTCTTTCAAATTCATTTTCTAACCTTCAACTCTTTCTGGGGTCACGCCGCGGCACTCGGCGCCTTCTCGGCCTTCATGTTCTGCACGTGCAGCAGGGCCTTGAGTTCGGGAATGCAGGACCCGCAGCCGGTTCCGGCCTGAAGGGCGGCGCCGATCTCGGCGGCGCTGGTCAGCCGCTGGTCGCGGATCGCGCCTTCGATGGTGTTCAGCCCGACGGAGAAGCAGGCGCAGACGATGCGGCCCTGGTCGGCCTGTCCGGTTGGGGCTTGTCCGGCCAGGAGAGCGGCGCGCGCGGCGGGGGCATCCAGGCTGCTTGCGATCTGTCCGGCGACCCAGCTTCGGGCAAGGCCGGGGCGGTCGGGCTCCACATAGAGGGCGGCGACGAGGCTGTCGCCCTTCAGCCAGGCATAGCGCCCCAAGCGGCGGCCTTTGTCCTCGACCTCCAGGCGGGTGAGTCCTTCGATGCCGTCCAGGTCGGCGAGCAGAGATTTCACCTGATCCGCCGAATTTCCGGCCAATTCCACCACCTGCGAGCCTGCCGAGGCATGGCGCGACCACCACGGGATATCGCCCAGTTCCGGCAGGTCGCGGCAGATCAGCACACCGGCCCAGGAGGTGGCGAAAGGCGTCGCCGCCACCGGCATATGCTTCAGTTCCGGCTGGCCCGAAACCGGGTCGGGATGCGCCGCCACCAGCCGTCCCACCACGGCCCGGGCGGCGAAGCTGTCGTTCCAGTGGATGGGCAGGAAGACCTGGCCTTCCGGCTGGTCGCCGGTGACGCGGACGCGGATGATGCATTCGCCCAGGCGGCTGGTGATGCGCGCCAGTCTGCCGTCCCGCAGCCCGGCCCGTTCGGCATCGGCGGGATGGATGTCGAGCAGGGGTTCCGAGCGATGGCCGGCCAGGCGCGCCGACAGGCCGGTGCGGGTCATGGTATGCCACTGGTCGCGGTAGCGGCCGGTGTTCAGGCGCAGGGGATAGACGTCGTCAACCTTGTCCCGGGGCGGGCGGAAGCGCACCGGCACCAGCTTGGCGCGGCGGTCGGGATGGTAGAAGCGGCCATCGCCGAACATGCGCTTGCGGCCCCATTGGAAGGGGACAAGGGCGTCATAATCCATTGCCGCCGTGGGGCCGAGATCGAGGTCGCGGCTGCCGTCATTCTCGAAGGCCGTGAGGCTTGCATATTCGCGGAACACCGCTTCCGGACCGCTCCAGTCGAAGGCGGCACCATGGCCGAGGGCGCGGGCCACTTCGGCCAGGGCCCACCAATCGGCGCGGGCCTCGCCGGGGGCGGGCAGGAAGGGGCGCTGGCGCGAGACGGTACGGTCGGAATTGGTGACCATGCCGTCCTTCTCGCCCCAGGCCAGGGCCGGCAGCTTGATATGGGCGAAGCGCAGGGTATCGTTCTCGGCCACGCAATCGGAGACGATCACCACAGGGCATTTCGCCAAGGCGCGCCGCACCAGTTCTGATTCTGGCAGGCTGACGGCGGGATTGGTGCCCATGATCCAGACCGCCTTGACCTTGCCTTCGTCCATGGCGCGGAACAGGTCGATGGCCTTCAGCCCTTCCCGGGTCGCCATGTTCGGGGCGTTCCAGAAGCGCCGCACGCGGTCCACGCTTTCCGGATCGAAGCCCATATGGGCGGCAAGCTGGTTTGCCAGGCCGCCGACCTCGCGTCCGCCCATGGCATTGGGCTGGCCGGTCACCGAGAACGGCCCCATGCCGGGCCGGCCGATCCGGCCGGTGGCGAGGTGAATGTTGAGGATGGAATTGACCTTGTCGGTGCCGGCGGAGGATTGGTTGACGCCCTGGCTGAACACCGTCACCACCTTGTCGGTGGAGGCGAACAGGGCATAGAAGCGGGCGATGTCGTTTTCATCCAGCCCCGTGGCCTGGGCGACTTGGGCGGCATCGGCGCGGGCGGCATTCAGGGACTCCCCGAAGCCGTTGGTGTGTTCGGCCAGGAAATCCGCATCCAGCACGCCGGCCTGTTCGCAATGAACCAGCAGGCCGTTGAACAGGGCGACGTCCGATCCGGGCGCCAGGGGCAGATGCAGATCGGCGATGTCGCAGCTATCGGTGCGGCGGGGGTCGATCACCACCACGCGGGTGCCGCGTTCCTCGCGCGCCGCCTTCAGGCGCTGGAACAGCACCGGATGGCACCAAGCGAGGTTCGAGCCGACCAGAACCACCAGATCGGCCAGTTCCAGGTCCTCATAGCAGCCCGGCACGGTGTCGGAGCCGAAGGCGCGGCGATGGCCGGCCACGGTCGAGGCCATGCAGAGGCGGGAATTGGTGTCCACATTGGCGGTGCCGAGGAAGCCCTTGGCCAGCTTGTTGGCGGCGTAATAATCCTCGGTCAGCAATTGCCCGGACAGGTAGAAGGCGAAGGAATCCGGCCCGTGCCGGTCGATGACCGAGCGGATGCGGCTCGCGGTTTCCCGGATGGCATGGGGCCAGTCCACCCGGCGGCCGTCCACCATGGGGTGAAGCAGGCGGGTGTCCAGGGCCAGGGTATCGGCCAGGGCCGTCCCTTTCGAGCAGAGGCGGCCGTGATTGGCGGGATGGTCCGGGTCGCCGCGCACGGTCCAGTCCTCCTCGCGCCGTTCGGCGATAACGCCGCAACCGGTGCCGCAATAGGGGCAGGTCGTGCGTACGCAGTCAGCCATGACGGTTCCTCCAGACGACGATACGAGACTTCAGGCGACGGCGGCTTTCCTGTGCGCGTCCAGGCCCAGCAGCAGGCGGCGGCCTTCCTGGCGCACCGGGATGACATTGGTGCAGCCTTCATCGGGGCCGTCGGCCTCGCCGGTGCCCAGGTCGATGACCCAGTTGTGCAGCGGGCAGGTCACCTTGCGGCCCGAGACGATGCCTTCCGAGAGCGGGCCGCCGCTATGCGGGCATTTGTTGATCAGGGCGAAGACTTCGTCCTTGGCGGTGCGGAACACTGCGATCTGGCCCAGATGGCTTTCCACGGTGCGGGCGCCGCGCGGCGGGATGTCGTCCAGGCTGCCGATTTCGATCCAGTCCATCATCGTTCTCACCCCACCATGGCCAGAGACTTGAATTCGTGTGCTTCCGAGCCTTGGACGCGTTCGGCCCAGGGATCGTTCTGCGCGAAGGTCTGCGAGTGCAGGAAGCGGGCATAAAGGTCCTTGCGCCCGGCTTCATCGTCGATCAGGCGGCGCTTGACGTAATCCAGCCCGACCCGCTCGATCCACGGCGCGGTGCGTTCCAGATACCAAGCGTCCTCGCGGTAGAGCTGCATGAAGGCCCCGGCATATTCCAGCACCTCTTCCTCGGTCTTGACTTGGCAGAGGTGATCGGTGCCGCGCAGATGGATGCCGCCATTGCCGCCGACCACGAGGTCGTAGCCGGCATCGACGCAGATCACGCCGAAATCCTTGATGGTGGCTTCCGCGCAGTTCCGCGGGCAGCCCGAGACCGCCATTTTGAATTTGTGCGGCGTCCACGAGCCCCAGGTCATACGTTCGAGCTTGATGCCCAGCCCGGTGGAATCCTGGGTACCGAAGCGGCACCATTCCGATCCCACGCAGGTCTTCACCGTGCGCAGGCCCTTGGCATAGGCATGGCCCGAAACCATTCCGGCGGCGTTCAGGTCCGCCCAGACCGCGGGCAGGTCCTCCTTCTTCACGCCCAGCAAATCGATGCGCTGGCCGCCGGTCACCTTGACGGTGGGAATCTGGAACTTCTCGGCCACATCGGCGATGGCGCGCAGCTCGGCCGCCGTGGTGACGCCGCCCCACATGCGGGGCACGACGGAATAGGTGCCGTCCTTCTGGATGTTGCCGTGGACGCGCTCGTTGATGAAGCGGCTCTGCTGGTCGTCCACATATTCGCCCGGCCAGGCGCAAAGCAGGTAATAGTTCAGGGCGGGGCGGCATTTGGCGCAACCGTCCTCGGTCTTCCATCCCAGGGCTTCGCGCACTTCGGCCTGGCTCTTCAGCCCCTGCTCGACGATGGCCTTGCGGACATGGGCATGGCCGTGCTCGGTGCATTTGCACATGGCCTCGGCCACAGCCGCATCGGCGCCGGTGACATGGCTGAGGATTGCCTGCACAACATTCGTGCATTGCCCGCAGGAGGCCGAGGCCTTGGTATGGGCGCGGACGTCGTCGAGGCTGGTCAGGCCCTTGCTGGTGATGGCCGAGACGATGTCGCATTTCGACACGCCGTTGCAGCCGCAGACCTGGGTATCGTCGGACATGGCGGCGACATCCAGCCCGCTGTTGCCACCGGGGCCGTCGGCATAGGCCTGGCCGAAGATGATGCGGTCGCGGAAGGCGGCAATGTCCTTGCCCTGGCGCATCAGGTCGAAATACCACGCGCCGTCGGCGACATCGCCATAGAGGACGGCGCCGACCACCTTGTCCTCGCGGATCACCAGTTTCTTGTAGATGCCCTTGGCGGCGTCGCGGTAGACGACCTCGCTGTCCAACTCGTCCTCGGCGGTCAGCAGGCCGGCCGAGAAGACGTCGATGCCGGTGATCTTCAGCCGGGTGGAAAGCGGCGGCGTGGCATAGGCGGCCTTCTGGTCGCCCGCCAGCCGGGCGGCGCAGACCTTGGCCTGTTCCCAGATCGGCGCGACGAGGCCGAAGACCTGCCCGTTATGCTCGACGCATTCGCCGATGGCATAGATGTCGCCGTCGCTGGTCGCCATGTCGTCACCGACGCGGATGCCGCGATTGACATCCAGTCCGGCTTGCTTGGCCAGGGCGACATTGGGGCGGATGCCGATGGCCACGACCACCAGGTCGGCGGGAACTTCGCGGCCATCGGCCAAGCGGATGCCTTCCACCTTGTCGGTGCCCAGGATCTGTTCGGTCTGGCCGCTGGTGAAGAAATGCAGGCCGCGCTCGGTCAGGTCGCGTTGCAGCAGCGTCCCGGCCTCGACGTCCAACTGCCGCTCCATCAGGGTCGGCATCAGATGGACCAGCGCCACCGGCATGCCCTGGCGCTTCAGGCCCCAGGCCGCTTCCAGCCCCAGCAGACCGCCGCCGATGACCACCGCGCGCTGCCCGGCCTGGGCCGCTTTCAGCATGGCTTCGACATCGGCGATGTCGCGGAAGGAGACCACGCCCGGCAGGTCCAGGCCGGGCAGGGGCGGCATCAGCGGGTTTGAGCCGGTGGCCAGCAGCAGCTTGTCATAGGGAACCACCCGGCCCGAGGCCGAGGTGACGGTCTTGGCTGTGCGGTCGATGGCGACGACGGCATCGCCGGTATGAAGGGTGATGCCGTTCTCGTCGTACCACGAGCGCGGATTGATGACGATTTCGTCCAGGTCCTTTTCGCCGGCCAGAACCGAAGACAGCATGATGCGGTTGTAGTTCGGGTGGGGCTCGGCACCGAAGACGGTGATGTCGTAACGAACGGGCGCACGGGCCAGCAATTCCTCGACGGTGCGCATGCCCGCCATGCCGTTGCCCACCACCACCAGCCGCTGACGTGAAACTGCGTTCATGAGCCTTGTCCTTCCAAAAGCAAAAAAGGCGCCCAGAACTCGATCCGGCCTGACGGCCTGAATCCGGTTCTGGAACGCCTTTGTTCCTTCCGCAGCGGGAAGCATCGTTGCTTCCGCTGCTCAAATCCGATCTGCCCCGAACGACTCTTCGTTGAGCGTCTGGGAAATGGGAGCCGCCGGACCATCGTCCCGACGGCTCAAACCATTCGCCCTTTCCTTTAAGCAAGCAGGATGCCAAGTCGGAAATGGCGTATTCACGCGATTTCCCGGCAGGCCATGCGGGCGGTCCTGCCTAATCCGAAACCACTCTGCCGGCGGAATGATTAAAAAGGGTGCAGCATCTGGGCTGATTCCCCCGAGCAAGCAAAAGCCCCCGCCGGTTTCCCGGCGGGGGCTGGTCTTGCGGCGCTGCCTGTTCTGTTAGGCGGGCAGCTTGACGGTATCGGCCAGCTGGCGGAACTGCTCGATCTGGTCGAAGTTCATGTAGCGGTAGATGTCGCCGGCCTTCTGGTTGACCACGGTGACC
>NZ_SBHN01000026.1 GCF_006980715.1 Telmatospirillum sp. J64-1 | reverse complement strand
ATCCATTGATAGAGGCTGTCCCATTCATGCTGGCCTCCTCACTCCAGCCAGCATGATGAATCAGATTTTCGCTCCTTTGGGAATCCCTGGCGATTCGAAACGCTCGAAATCCGCTCTAGGAAATCCAGCAGGGCACGCAGTTTCGGTGCGAGGTGCTGCCGCGATGGATAGACCGCATAGAGCGTGGTTTCGACCGTGCTCCAATCCTCCAGCGCGGGTTGCAGCCGGCCTTCCTTCAAATCGTCCTCGACATAGGGAGAAGGAATCAGGCTGACCCCGAAGCCAGCGCGTAGCGCGTCGCGTACGGCAAGGCTCGACGAGACGGAGTATCGTGCTTCGACGGCGACCTTCTCGGTGCGGCCATCCTTGTTGAACGTCCATATATCCGCATGACCCGAGAGGCTGAAGCGGACGCTGGTGAGTGCCTTCAGATCGGCAGGCGTTTTGGGCTTGCCATGCTTCTCGAAATACGAAGGCGCAGCGCAGAGTACATGCGGCATGACCGCCAGTTTGCGTGCGATCAGGCTCGAATCTTCCAGATTGTCGCTGCCGCGAATGGCAAGGTCGAAGCCTTCGCGGATAATATCCACACGCCTGTCGTCGAGATGAAGGTCGAGCTTCAAGGCGGGATAGCGCGACAGAAACCGAGGGATAGAAGCCGAGAGCTGCGTCAGGGTGACGGTCATCGGCGCGCTGACCTTGAGCGTGCCGCTGGGTGCCGTTCTGTTCGGAAGCAGCGCTTGGTCTGCCTCGGCCAGTGCGTCCAGTCCTCGCGTGACATGCTCCAGATAAAGCCTGCCTTCTTCGGTCAACGCCATGCGCCGCGTCGTCCGGTTGATGAGACGCACTCCAAGATGTGCTTCCAGCTCGGCGATGTTCTTGCTGATCGCGGCCGGGGAAAGGCCGAGGCTTCGCCCGGCTTCCGCAAAGCTGTTCAACTCCGCTACGCGGCGGAACACCCGCAAGGCCGTGAGGCGATCCATCTTATAGTTCTCTATCAGTGAATAATATCTTGCGTATATAGCTCATTATCACCGGTGAGTAAGTTCTTTATCTCCTTCCGAAACCCTTCAAATCGGAAGAGCATGATGACGAACCCCACTATCTCCCTTATCGAGCAACGTGCATCCGCCAACCGGTTCGACGCCTCTCACGTCCTGACGGATGTCGAGATCGAACGACTTGTGCATCTGGCGACGCGAGCGCCGACCGCCTACAACTTCCAGAACTGGCGGTTCATCGCGGTGCGAACACCGGAGGCAAAAGCGCGGCTGCGTAGCGTTGCCCAAGATCAGCCCAAGGTGACTGACGCCGCCGTCACCATCATCATCTGCGGCGTGCTCCCCGATCACGAGGTTCTTGCCCAGCGGTTGCGTCCCTCCGTCGAGGCCGGCTTCATGCCGGCCGCCATGGTGGCCGGCTGGCAGGAAGGCGCGCGCCAGCAATATGCTGATCCTCGGATGGCACGCGATGAGGCCGTTCGCTCGGCCACCTTGGGCGCAGCGACGCTGATGCACGCGGCCGAAGCGATGGGCCTCGCCTCCGGTCCCATGGTCGGATTCGATGCCGAAGGCGTGGCGCGCATGTTCGGTCTGAAGCCGAACGAGGTGCCGGTGCTGCTCGTCGCAGTCGGCCGCGCCGCACCTGGCAACTGGCCGCAAAAGCCGCGCCGCCCGCTTGCGGAGGTTCTGGAGATCGCATGAAAGTCAGCAAATCCGATCAGCTGCTAACGGCGATTGCGCCGGCCGTATGGGGCAGCACCTACATCGTCACCACCGAGTTTCTGTCAGACTACTCGCCGATGACGGTGGCGATGTTCCGAGCATTGCCTGCCGGCTTGCTGCTGCTTCTGATCGTGCGGCAGCTTCCGGCGGGGATATGGTGGCTGCGCATCTTCATTCTCGGCGCGCTCAACTTCTCGATCTTCTGGAGCATGCTGTTCGTTTCGGCCTACCGTCTTCCGGGGGGCGTCGCGGCGACGGTGGGCGCGGTCCAGCCGCTTATCGTCATTTTTCTCGCCGCTGCCATGCTTGGCAACACGATACGGACGGTCTCGGTCCTTGCGGCGATGATCGGTCTCACAGGTGTCGCACTATTGGTGTTGACGCCGCAAGCGGCGCTCGATCCCGTGGGCATTGCAGCGGGCCTTACCGGTGCGGTCTCCATGGCCTTCGGCACCGTCTTGACCCGTAGGTGGCAGCCTACGGTGTCGCTGCTCACTTTCACCGCTTGGCAACTGACGGCCGGCGGACTTCTTCTCGTGCTGGCGGCCGTGCTTGTCAAGCCGTCCGTTCCAGTTCCGACCATACCTAACTTGCTCGGGCTGGTCTGGCTCGGACTGATCGGCGCGGCACTGAGCTACATCCTCTGGTTCCGAGGTATCGCCCGGCTGGACTCGGCGGTGGTTTCCTCGTTGGGCTTTCTCAGCCCCGTAACTGCCGTGCTACTCGGCTGGTCGTTCCTTGATGAGACGCTGACCGGGTTTCAAGTCGTCGGCGTTTTTCTTGTTATCGGGAGCATCTGGCTCGGCCAGTGCAAGCCGAGGAAAGCGCGTTAATGCGGTTGGGTGCGTGCATAGACGACGAGGCGCAGATGCTGCCCACCATCCAGGGTAAGCGAAGTGTGCTCGAACTCCACGGGCTGTCCCTCCACGCGGATCAGGCGGGTGCCGGTGCAAGGCGCATGCACGTCCTGACTGCGCCACCAGCTTTTGAAGTCGGAAGAAACCACTTCCAGCTCCGCGATCAGTTTCTTGGCATCTGCATCCGCGCGCGCGGCGGCAAAGTCGCGGCGGAAGCTGGCAAGCATAGCCGGGGCCTGTTCTTCCCAGTCGATGATCGCGTCGCGCAAGCCCGGATCGGTGAACAGGAGCCAAAGGAGGTTGCGGCGACTGGATCCGTGCTGACCGAAGCCGAAGAGACTGTCGGCGGACTGGTTGAAGGTCAGCACATCCCAGCGCAGGTTGATGATATAGGCGGCGTGGGGCGCAAGGTCTTCCACCAACCGGGCAGCGAGCGAAGGCACGATGCAGAACGTCTTGCCGGGTTCTGCCGGCGGGCGCTCATGGGCGAGCATGAACAGATGCCGGCGTTCGGCTGCATCAAGCTTGAGGACGCGGGCGAGATTGTCGAGGAAGTCGGCGGAAACCCCGATCTCGCGGCCTTGCTCAAGCCATGTATACCAAGTCAGTCCGACGCCCGCGAGGGCCGCGACTTCCTCGCGCCGCAGCCCCGGCGTGCGCCGGCGCTTCGCGGACGGCAAGCCTACATCTTCCGGCATAAGCCGCTCGCGGCGCGTACGCAAGAACTCCGCAAGCTCGGGACGGGTTCGTTCAAGGGTGCGCATCAGTGAGTCCATTACCAAAAGTAACAGAATAAACAGTTAAATTGTAAAAGCATATAGGCCGTGGAATCGATGGCGCGTCAACACAAGAGGACGCCAGATGAATTCCGACGCCTGCACCGCCCCACCGCTTTCTCCCGTATCGACCGAAACCACGCGCCGCCCGCCCTGGCTCGGCCTCTCCATCCTGCTGCTGGCCGGTTTTGTGACAATCTTCGACCTCTTCGTGGTCAATGTCGCCATCCCCTCGATGCAGGCCGAACTCGGGGCGAGCCTATCGCAGATCGGCTTCATCGTTGCGGGTTACGAACTGGCCTTCGGTGTGCTGCTCGTGACCGGAGGGAGGCTCGGTGACCTCTACGGGCGGCGGCGGCTGTTCATCCTCGGCATGGCGGCCTTTACCGTCGCATCCTTTCTCTGCGGCATCGCGCCAACCGTGGAAATCCTGATCGGCGCCCGCGTGTTGCAGGGGCTGGCGGCCGCGCTGCTCTTCCCGCAGGTCTATGCCTCGATCCGGGTGAACTTCTCCGGCGACGACGGCCGCCGTGCCTTCGGCTTCCTCGGCATGACACTCGGCCTTGCCGCTATCGCGGGTCAGATCCTCGGCGGGTTTCTGGTCGAGGCGAATATCCTTGATCTCGGCTGGCGCACGATCTTTCTCATCAACGTGCCCATCGGCATTTTCGCCATTCTGATGTCGCGGTTCATCCCCGAGACGCTTTCACCCGAACGCACGGCGCTCGACTGGCCGGGCGTGGCTCTGGTCAGCCTCGGACTGACAATGCTGCTCGTGCCGCTGGTAGAGGCTCCGACCCATGGCTGGCAGCTTTGGAGCTTCTTGTCGTTCGCCGGAGCCGTGATCCTGCTGGCCACCTTCTACCACCATCAGGAGCACCGCCGCAAAGCCGGCCACCAGCCGCTGGTGGACATGGCGCTGATGCGACAACCCCGCTTTGCGCAAGGCGGATTGCTCGTGCTGCTGATCTATTCGACGGCCTCATCTTTCTTCCTCTGTTTCGCGCTTCTGGCGCAGACGGGCTTCGGCCTCAGCCCGTTCGAAGCCGGCAGCGTTTTTGTGCCGTGCTCCATCGCATTCGTGATCCTCTCCTTGAGCGCGCCGCGCCTCGTCGCACGCTTTGGGACGCCAGCCATTGCCGTAGGTGCGCTGGTCTATGCAATCTCGTTCGGCGTGCTGATCGGACAGGTCTGGATCACCGGGGCCGACCTTGTGGTCGCGCACCTCATTCCGGCGCTGATCGTCATTGGCGGCGCGCAGGCGATGATCATGACGCCGCTGCTCAACCTCGTGCTGGGCTTTGTGGAGGCGCGGCAGGCCGGCATGGCGTCCGGCGTGATCTCCACGCTCCAGCAGGTTGGGGCGGCGCTCGGTGTAGCAGTGGTCGGCATCCTCTTCGGTGTGGCGCTCGGGGCTGGATCGGAAGGACAGGCCGCGCGCTACGCCTCGGCATTCGTCTCCGGTATGAGCTACAATGTTGTGGCTGCCACCATCGCAGCGATCCTGCTTGCACGACTGGCAGTCTACGGACGCCAGACGAACTGAAGGTGGTGGTGTAGTCAATGCAGCGGAGGCATTCGGCGCCGATCTTCCGGCTAAGCTCCTTCCTGATGGGCGCTGCGGCGCTTCCGAGATCGAGGGTTCGGCCATCTGTGTTGGCCAGCCGTAATCTGACGATAAAGTCCTGCCCGTTGAGTGCACAATCCTTGGCATCCGTGAACGCAGTCTGTCTCTGAACGACGCGCTGCTCGATGCGTGTCATAAACGCGCTTGCCCCATTGTGGTGACCATCATCGCAATGGTGGCCGGCATGTTGCCCATCGCCCTGGGTCTCGGCGCGGATGCAAGTTTCCGTCGGCGGCCTGAAAATGCGATGCGTGCGTTGCCCCTGGTACACTTGCGCGGTCTGGGCAATATAGATGCTACGACCTGTGCCGGGACCTCCGCCAGCTATCGCGCTGGATGGATGTCGCTGAACGCGAGTGCATTGTCCGACGTTGGCGGGAAAGGACAGGGTACGGTCGTGAATCTCGAGGCTAGGGCAACGTATCGGCCGACACCTCGTCTTCAGTTCTCGGCTGGGCCAGGCCTTTCCTGGGGCGATGAGCGGTACATGCGTACGTTCTTCGGAGTAGATCAAGGACAGTCCAGCCGCTCCGGCTTGGCGGCGCTACGAGCCGGAAGGCGCTCAAGGCTGGCGGGCAGTCTTTCCAGAATGAATGCCCCGAACTCCTGGAACTCCTTCGCCCTGGCCGAATTCTGTCGCCAGATCAGGGAAACCGTCCGCGTCGGCTGTGGCGGATGAAAGGGAATCACCCGGATCTGGGTATCCTGGGCAGCCTCCGCCGCGACATAGAGATCGGGCAAAAGTGTCAGACCGATATTGCTGGCAACCATCTGGCGGAGCGTGTCCAGGCTGGTGGCCTGAAAACCACCATGTTCCATCGCGCCAACCTTCTGGCAAAGCTCCAGCACCTCGTCGCGCAGGCAATGCCCCTCTTCGAGCAAAAGCAGTTCCCCGCCTGCCAGGTCTTCGGGTGAGACATGATCCCGCTGGGCGAGGGGGTGGCTTCGCGGCGCTGCCAACCATAACGGCTCCAAGAACAGATCCATGCTCTGGAGCCCCTGCATATCGACCGGAAGATCCACGAGAATCAGGTCGAGCTCCCCTTCCTTGAGGCGGCGTTCCAGACGCCGGGAAGGATCTTCACGGAGATAAAGCCGAAGATCCGGATGTTCCTGGCGGAAGGCCGACAGGACATAGGGCAGGAGATACGGTCCCAAAGTGGCGATGACGCCAAGCCGCAGGGGGCCTGACAACGGTTTCCGGGCCGAACGAGAAAGATCGACGATCTCATCCGCTTCCCGCAGCACGACCTTGGCCCGCTCGACAATTTCCCGCCCTAGCGGCGTCAGCACGACGGAGCGCCGGTTGCGCTCGAACAATTGCACGCCGAGGAAGTTTTCGACCTCCTGGACCTGCACGCTCAATGTGGGTTGCGAGACATGGCAGATTTCTGCCGCTTGGCGGAAGCTGAGGGTATCGCCGACAGCGACGATATAGCGAAGCTGGCGCAATGTGAACATGGGCTTTCTCTTCTGTTAGCAGCAGCCTATCACAGAATAAGAAACAATGAATTAGAGGCTATCTATCTGCCTGACTATATTGAGCGGTAGGAAACGGCCCGGCCGCCGCTTAGGGAAGCCCTCTGAGCCATGCTTCAGAATGGGTGTGGCGCTACCGGAGAGTTTTCCGGAAGGAAAGAAAATGCCTGATCGATGTAGCATCCGGTACGAAGATACGGACGAAGAACCGCGAAGTCGTCCACCTGTCTCTGTTCTTTTGCGGAACTTCGCGGCCGATTGGCCACATCGGCGCATCACCCTTGGAGCTGTTGCAGCAGCTCTTGGAGATCGCGCCTATGGCATTTTGTTCCTGCTTTTTGCCTTCCCCAATGTTTTTCCCGCCCCGCCCGGCATGTCGGCGGTCTTGGGAATGCCGCTGATACTAGTGGCCGCGCAATTCGTATATGGCCGGCATCAGCCGTGGTTTCCCCGCTGGCTCGCCGAGCGGTCCATCGCCCGTGAGGATTTCGCCCTCATCATCGAACGGGGAATCCCTTGGCTCCACCGGGTCGAGCGGCTGCTCAAACCGAGACTGCTCTGGGCCACCCATTTTTCGGCGGAACGGACGATTTCGTTGCTTTGCCTGGTTCTGGCGGTCGTGATCGCTCTGCCCATTCCTTTCGGTAACATGCTTCCTGCCTTGGCGATTTCAGTTATCGCCTTGGGCTTCTTTGAGCGCGACGGTGTATTCGTTCTGGGCGGAGCCATTCTGGGCATACTGAGTTTGGTCCTCGCCGGTTCTATTCTCTTCGCCGCCGTCAAGGCCTTCGTGTTTTTCCTCCTTTCGTCTTCGTGAACCTCGAAATGACGCTCTTATTTGAAATCTCGATCATTATATTCCTTATTGTGATCAATGGGTTCTTGGCGATGTCCGAACTTGCGGTGGTATCCTCCAGCCGCCACCGGCTTGCCGCCCGAGCGGAGAACGGTTCCACGGGTGCGCGCCTCGCCTTGCGGCTGGCCGAAAATCCGGGCCGTTTTCTCTCCACTGTGCAAATCGGGATCACTCTGGTCGGTATTCTGGCTGGCGCCTATTCGGGCGCAACATTGGCGCCGTATCCCGCGGAATTGCTCGCGCAGATCCCTCTCCTCGCTCCCTATGCCCAAAGCATCAGCTTCGGCCTCGTGGTGGTGCTGGTCACCTATGCCTCGCTGATCATCGGCGAATTGGTACCCAAGCAATTGGCCCTGGCGAATCCGGAAGGCGTGGCCTCGATCATAGCCCCTCCCATGTGGCTGCTCGCCCGCATATCATCCCCAGCCGTGTGGCTTCTGGATCGATCAAGCGCAGTGATCCTCAAGCTGTTCCGTTTGCAGGCTCACGAACAAGCCATGACCGAGGATGAAATCCGGGCGGTCCTGACGGAAAGCACTGCGGCCGGGGTGTTGAAGCCCGAAGAGGAAAAGATGATCGGCGCGGTCATGCGTTTTGCCGACCGCAAGGTGCGCACGATCATGACGCCGCGCATGGAAGTGGTCTGGCTTGATCTCAACGAACCCCAGGAAGCATTGGTCCGGAAGATCAAGGACACCTACCATTCCCGCTATCCCGTCTGCCGTGGCGAGCTGAACAACCTGATGGGGGTGGTCCTGGCCAAGGACCTTCTTGATCATGTGCTGGCAGGCCAACCCTTCGAAATTACGAAACTGGTTCGGGCGGTTGAGGCCGTTCCGGATAACGCCGGCGCTCTCAACGTGCTTGAGCATCTCAAGCGTTCCCCTATTCATCTTGCCGTCGTGGTGGACGAATACGGGACCGTCGAAGGCATTGTCACCGCTGCCGATGTCTTGTCCTCGCTGGTTGGCGGCTTGGTCGAGCATGGGGAGGAATGGGAGCCCCAAGCGATCCAGCGTGAAGACGGATCCTGGCTGATCGACGGGGATATGAGCGCTGCCGAGGCCTTCCACATCCTGGGCCTGAAGGCCGGGACCGAAACCGATCATTACACGACACTGGCGGGCTTTGTTCTGCATGAATACCGTTCCATCCCCAAAGCCAGCGATTCCTTCATCTGGAATGGTCTGCGCTTCGAAGTCGTAGACATGGATGGACGGCGGATCGACAAAATCATGGTGTCGCCCCAGCCACCCACAACGAAATAGGCGGAGAAAAAAGCGGTCCCGCTTTTCCGGAATCCGAGGGAGGGAACTCCGCAGAACCGCCTCGCCTCATTCCGGAACGGTTTTTTTCTGGAAGCCTGCCCATCAGCCTGGTCCGGGCCCCTCTGGCAGCGAAGGCGTTCGCTGTGATGTCGGACCAAGTCTCAATGCGCCATCGCAGCGCATCATTTCATGAGCCCGTGAAATGTTGACCTTCTTTACCTTCCTTTCCGGCACCATGCTCGGCACCCCTGTCTGGGCGTGGCTGCTGTTCCTCTCCGTGGTGCTCACCCTTCTGTTCCTCGATCTCGGCCTCCTTCACCGGCGCCAGCGCGAGATCGGGGTGCGCGAAAGCCTGCTGCTTTCCGCCTTCTACATCGCCGTCGCCTGTATCTTCGGCCTCTGGGTCTGGTGGAGCATCGGCGCCACTGCCGGCATGGAATTCTTCACCGGCTATCTGGTCGAGAAGAGCCTGTCGCTGGACAATGTCTTCGTCATCTCCCTGGTCTTCGCCTCCTTCGCCATTCCCCGTCAATATCAGCACCGGGTGTTGTTCTGGGGTATCCTGGGCGTCATCCTGCTGCGCGGCATCATGATCGGCCTGGGGACGGCCCTGGTCCATGAATTCCACTGGGTACTGTGGCTGTTCGGGGGCTTCCTGATCCTCACCGGCATCAAGATGCTGTTCACCGACGAAACCCCCGACGACCCCAGCCAAAGCCGCCTCGTCCGCGCCTTGCGGCGGGTCGTGCCGGTGACGGACAGCCTGCACGGCAACCGCTTCTTCATCCGTCAGACGACGGAACAGGGGGCGAGCAAGCTCTACGTCACGCCGCTTTTCCTGGCCCTGATCGTGGTCGAGATCTCCGACCTGATCTTCGCGGTGGACAGCATCCCGGCGGTCTTCGCCATCACCACCGATCCCTTCATCGTCTATACCAGCAACATCTTCGCCATCCTCGGCCTGCGCGCGCTCTATTTCGCCCTGGCCGCCATCGTGGCCCGGTTCGAATATCTGCGATACGCCCTGGCCGCCGTGCTGGTCTTCGTCGGCGGCAAGATCTTCTGGGCCCAGGTCTTCGGCAAGGTCGATCCCCTGCTGTCGCTGGGCGTCACCGCCGGCCTGCTGGCCCTCGGCATCATCGTGTCGCTGATCAAGACACGCGAAACCGTGGCGGCGGAACGCCAGTAATCAAAAAACATGCTGTCCCGAGTCTTTACCACCATACGCAACTTGAAAGGCCCTGACTGGGCCTTTCTCTTTCTCACTGCCTTTCTTGCGGCGGCTGGTTCCGCAGCCCTGTATTCGGCGGCCAGCGGCAATTTACTGCCATGGGCATGGCCGCATATTCTCCGCTACGGCTTCGGCGTCCTGCTTGCCGGATTGCTGACGTTGATAGACCTGCGGCTCCTGCTCCGCCACGCCTATTCGCTTTACGCTGTCGTGCTTGCCCTCCTCGTCGTGGTCGAGGTCATGGGGCATGTGGGCATGGGGGCGCAACGTTGGATCAATCTGGGGATCATCACCCTTCAGCCCTCTGAATTGATGAAGATCGCCCTGGTGCTGGCCCTTGCCCGCTACTTCCACAGCTTGCCTTCCACGGAAGGAGGAAGACTTCATCGTCTGCTTGTTCCCCTGCTGCTGACAGCGGTGCCGACGGTGCTGGTTTTCATGCAACCAAATCTCGGCAACACGCTTCTGCTTGGGGCAATCGCCGTCGCGATTTTCTTTGCCGCCGGTATCCCAAGCTGGATTTTCGGAATGGGGGCAGCGGCGATTGCTGCTGCGGTTCCTATCGTATGGGCCAGCTTGCATGCCTACCAGAAACGCCGTGTGATGACCTTTCTGGATCCGACCAGTGATCCCCTCGGTGCCGGATACAACATCAACCAGTCCTTGATTGCCTTCGGTTCGGGAGGATGGAGCGGCCGGGGATTTCTTGAGGGAACGCAGGGGCGTCTTGGATTCCTGCCGGAACGCCATACCGATTTCATCTTCGTCATTCTTGGCGAGGAATTCGGCTTCATCGGTGCGCTCTTCGTCTTGCTGGCTTATATGGGCCTGGTTCTCTACGGCTATGCCGTTGCATTCCGCTCGCGCCATACTTTTGGCCGCCTGATCGCCGTCGGCTTGGCGACCTCCTTGTTCCTATATTTGTTCATCAACACGGCGATGGTCATGGGCCTGATTCCGGTCGTCGGCATTCCTCTCCCGCTGGTTTCCTATGGGGGCACGGCTATGCTGACCGTCATGCTGGCCGCCGGCTTGATGCTCAACGTGTCGTTGAACCCCCGATTGGGGCGCGAAGGATGATCATGGGAAACCGTCACGGCAGAGGGGGGGACTGTACGCCCCCAATCCTCGCAACAGATGCATCATGTGGAAGGTTCAAGGTAGCCAAGTAATGACCGCGCCAGCCTTGGACGCCTATATCTTCAAGCTGCCGTCGCCGATCTTCCGGCTGCGCTTCTTCCTGGTGGGTGTTTTTGGCTGCTCCGAGACCGAGAGTACGGCCATCTGTGACGACCAGCCGCAGCCCGACAATAAAGTCCTGCTCGTTGCGTACGGGGAGAATTTTACTCCCCGCTTTCCACGAACAGTACGCCTATGGCCCGTCACTCCCAGTGGCCAAGACCGTTTTCATTCAAATATTCTACGAGAAAGCCGGTCGCGCGTGATCCGTCATGGTCGAAGGTCACGGATGAAAGAGATCCAGGTGGGGCGTTTTCGTTGCTGGGGGCCAGGGCGAAAACGTTGCCCGACCAGTGTTCGAGCGGAAATCTGTAGGGTACCGGTCCCAGCGAGAGAACCAGTTTTCCGTCGTGGATTGCAATCTCGGCCGGGCCGAAATAGGGATTGTTGAAGCGCCCCTCATAGGTTCCCAAGTCGGCATGGGGGAGGGCTGTCTGCGGCCGGTCGAGACCGGCAAGATCGCCGATCGGTTCAAACATGGCGCTCATGACGGAGTGATAGGCGCCGTACCAGTCGCGCGTATAGGTCCCGAACTGCACCATGTCCATGAAGGCGCTGCCGATGGCTTCGACCGCCCCCACAGGTGCGCCGTTGGAAAGCACGAGAATGCCGAGCTTCTGCTCCGGCATGATTTGGAAGTGTGTCCCTGTCCCCAGCATGAAAGCGCCCGAATGGTTCATCACGGGCCGTCCGGTGGCGCTGACACCGACATTGAAGCCGAAGCCATAGGTGCCCGGGCGTTCGGAGAGGCTGGCCGCCGGTGCACTGGTAACCTGCGGCTGCAGGGCTGGAAGCAGCGCATGGCGGGCGATCATGGCCTCGTCTCCATGCTGCCCTTCCGCCAAGAGCAGAGCGATCCAGCGGGCAAGATCGCCGGCGGTCGAGGAGACGCCTCCGGCCGGCGCCTGGGCATCGGGCTGCCGGTCGTAAAGAGGACGGAAGGCACCGTCCTCGAAGGCATGCAGATGCGCCCTGTCCGGTGCGGCCAGGAAGTCGGCGTGACGGTAGCTCGTATCTTTCATGCCCAGCGGCGTGAACAGAAGTTCTTCGGCAAGCGTTTCCCAATCCTTGCCGTAGGATGCGGCAACCGCTTCGGCGGCGAGGGTGGTGCCGAAATTGGCGTAGTTGTATGAAATCCGGAACGGATCGAGGGGCACCAGGGCGAGCCGCTCGATGATGGCCGTCCGGCCGAAGCCCAGATCCTCGAGCTCGTCACCCGCAGTTGCGGGCAGACCGCTGCGATGGGCGAAGAAATCGCCGATGGTCGCGTGCTGTGCGACGTAAGGATCCGAGAGGGCGAAGCCGGGAAGATGGCCGGAGATCGGATCGTCCCATGCCACGCGGCCCTCGCTCACCGCTATGGCGGCGATGGTTGCGGAGACGGACTTGGATACCGAGGCGACCTGGAAAACCGTATCGGAGGTGACCGGCTCTCCGGTGTCCAGATTGCGAACGCCGAAGCCTTCGAGAAAGACGGTTTCGCCTTCATGGATCACCGCGACGGCCATTCCCGGCACGCCGCTGCGCTCCATCACCTCCTGCACGAGAGAGGGCAAGGCTTTGATCGCAGTATCAACACCATTGGGGACCAGCGCCGCCGCGTCTCCTGCCGGAGTGGTTCCGAGAATGAAGCTGTTCGCCAGGCCGATACCGGGCATCGCCGCCACACCCAAGCCAACCAGCGCAGCCAATGGGCCTGCCAGCATCTTTCCCGAACAGCGTTTCATGGTCTCCAGTCCTTGTCGGTATCCAAAGCCCCATGATGATGTCGGAAGCCCTGTGATGCAAGATGGTGGAGGATCAATATAGAATGAGGGGTGGTCGGAACCTGTCTGCTGAAAGATCTGATTGTTCCGAGTTCTACAGATTTTCTCATCCCTTCAGCTATTTCGCGAAAGGGCGCTTCTCACCGATTTTCGTGGGACGCTTATGAGTATTCCAAAAGCCATCATCCATCAGCCGGTGCCGGGACTTACTCGCTGCGTTTGACAATTGTCAGGATGATCTGCTGCAGCTCGTCCTGGGCCTGATCCTTGGTGATGTCTCCGGCGACGGCGGCATCCGAAAGGGAATCCGCCGCGCCCAGCATCGCCCACATGCTTGCCAGGGAAAGCCCTTTGGGTCCGGTGAAGGGGGCAAGGATCGCCGCGCATTTCTCGATGAAGGCTTGCTGGTATTGCCGTTTTACCGCGGCCATCTCCGGCGACCCGGAGAGGGCGGACACCACCCCGGGGATCTCATTGCCTTGGGTCAGCACGCAATCGACATAGCTTGCGGCGATGACACGCGCCTTGTCCTGCAATGTCGGCTCGGCGGCCGCGACGGCGGCATCGAAGATCGCGGTCTGGCGCTCGTCGTAGTCCTGGTAGAGCGCGGCCAGCAATCCATTGCGGGTGCCGAAGTGGTCGTATACCACGGGCTTTGTGATGCCCGCCGCTTCGGCCAGCCGCCCGAGTGTCAGCGCATCCGTCCCCTCATCGCCGATCAGCTTCCATGCGACATCCAGAAGCTGGCGTGTGCGTTCTTCCCGTGGCAGGCGGCGGCGGGGCGCATTGGATGAGTGGGGCATGCTTGGATCTCCTGTTGTCGCTCAGGATTGCTGCGGAAAAATCCTGCGGCCGATCATCTCGGCGGTTTCGAGATGCGCCTCGGGGAAACCGGCGTCGGAAGCGAGCAGCAGCTCCGAGGTTGCTACGCGGGCACCACAATAGTCGAAAATGCCGTGGTCGATCTGGGTTTTCATTGCGCCGAAGTAGCCATGACGCGCAATGGTCCGCTGATCGGCCCCGCCGATGGCTATCAGATGCACCTGGAGGCGCTGCAGCTTCTTCACCACTTTCCCATCCTCCTGGTCTTCATAGGCCCATCCCTGCGTGAAGACCCGGTCGATCCAGCCCTTGAGCAAGGCGGGGAAAGACCACCAGTAGATTGGATAGACCAGGACCAGCGCGTCGGCTCGCTCGAGCCGGGCATGCTCTACGGCGATGTCGGCGGGCGGGGCGGCCTTCTTCAGAAACAGGGCAAGGTCGGCCTCGGTGAATCTGGGGTCGAAGCCTTCTGCGGCGAGGTCGGCCATCTCGGCTGAGTGTCGGGCGTCGGAGGTGGCAATGCCGCGCGCCACGTGCCGGGCCACTGCGTGGGTGAGGGAGGTTTGATTAGGATGTGCAACGACGATGAGGGCATGCATGGTCAGCTATCTCCATCAGCAAGTAACCTACCAAACGTAAGTTACGATTAGTAGGATGTCCAGTGCCGATGAACCCCTGCGTCGGGGTGCCCGCCATTCGTCTGCCCCGGCCGGGGCTATGACTCCCCGTATCGTGTCGAGAGTCTTCGGGAAACCGCCGGATCCTCTGAGGGAATATCCTCATTCCCGGAATGCCGGGAAGATCCCGGCCGGGGCCTGTCGCTGCCTTTCGTTGATAGTATCATCGTCAGCACTGGCTCGCGGCTTTCCGCGTCACTTTCCATCAATTCCAATTCGGAGCGGAGCAGCGTCAGCGGAGTCTTCAATTCGTGAGCGGCTTGGTCTCCTCGACCCTCTTGAGCCTGCTGGTCATCCCTGTTTTCTACAGCTGCGTAGACGATCTTGTGCAATGGGGACGCAGAGCAGGAATCTACAGGAAATAAGGACCGGGCTCGATCGGTGGCTTTCGAGCAGCAATCTGTTCCGTCAGCAAGGCGGCGCTTCCGCAGGCCAGGGTCCATCCCAGGCTTCCGTGCCCGACATTCAGGTACAGCCCCGGCACCGGAGAGGGACCGATGATGGGCAGGCCGGTCGGCGTGGCCGGGCGGAAGCCGGCCCAAGGGGAAAGGGCGCGCATGTCGGAAAGATCGGCGGCATCCGGGAATATGTCCGCTGCGTTCGTGGCCAGTTCCCGGATTGCGCGCTCCGGGATCTGTTCATCGGTGCCGACCAGTTCGACGCGGCCAGCGACCCGGATATGGTTGCCGATGCGGGCATGGACGATCTTCCGGGACAGGTCCGTGATCGAGATACGTGGCGCGGCCTGTTCCGAGCCCTTCTTGATGGGCACGGTGATGCTGTAGCCCTTCAGCGGATAGAGCGGCAGCGAAAATCCCAGTTGGCGTGCGAAGCCTGCGCTTCCGGCGCCCATGGAGAGGACGAAGGCATCGGTCTCGATCCGCCCGCTATCGGTGTCGACCTTCGCCAAGCGGCCGTTTTCCGTGATCGCCCGCCCGATTCTCGTCAAGGGCAGGAAACGGAACCGGTTGTGCTGCGACATTTCCTCCACCAGGGCCTTGCAGAAAAGAGCGCAGTCGCCGACTTCCTCGTTCTCGGTATAGACCCCGCCGGCCCAGCTTCTCCGAGCACCGCGCAGCGCCGGTTCGACCTCCAGGCATTGCTGCAGCGTGAGGACGTGCTGGTGGCATCCATGTCGTGCCTGAAACTCCACCTGGGCGCGTGCACCTTCGAGCGAGGGCGCATCCGGATACATCACGAGCTTGCCCGCTGTCCGGTGATGGAAATCGAACGCTGTCCGTTTCAGCAGTTGCGACAGTTCCTGCTTGCTCAGGAAGGCCAGCTGCAGCAGGTCGATTGTCGTTTGCTTCGCGCGGCCTGCGGTGCTTGCCCGCAGGAATGAAATCAGCCATTTCCATTGCGCGATGTCGGCGCTGGGGCGGATCGTCAGGGGCGAGTCGCTGCTGAACAGATAATAGGGCCACTTGGTCCAGACCGATGGATCGGCGAGCGGCGCGACATAGGAATAGCTCAACTGGGCGCCGTTCCCATGGCTGGCTCCCCTCCCGGGGCCCTCCATCGCATCGACCAGGGTGACCTCGTATCCTTGTTCCAACAGCCAATAGGAAGCCGTTACGCCGACGACGCCGGCGCCCAAAACACAGATATTCATCTTCGACCCTATGAGTAGCTGCGTAACAGATGGTTCCAAAGCCGGGTGACCGCGGGCTTGGTGTTTTCGCGGTCGCGGTAGATGCGGATTTCCAGCGTGCCGCACCAGGTTTCGGGCCCCGGCTCGGCCTCGGGATGCGGCAGGTTTGCAGCAAGCGCCAGCTTTCCTGCCTCGACTTCCCGCCGCGCGGTGCTCTCGGGCAGCCATGCGACCCCATGCCCATGAACGGCCATCATCTTCAGCCCCTCGGCGAGATCGCCCTCGAAACGTCGCAGCAGGTGGACAGGTTCGGGGCCTTCGTCCAGGATCTTTTCGACGATACGGCCGAGGGAGCCATTGGGCGAATAGGACAGGAAGGGGACCGGCCCGCTTGCCGTGCCCGGCAAGAGGAACAGCGGATTTCCCGCTTCGTCGGCCTTGGAATACGGGCGCAGGTATTCCGTCCCTGCTTGCAGCATGTCGTAGCGCTGGCTGTCGAGTTCCACGGACTGGAAGGCGTGGTGGTAGCACATCAGCAGGTCGCAATTGCCGCCGACGAGATCCATGACGGCATCATGTACATTGCTGGCCATGAGACGCACCGACAGCAGGCCGGTCGTCCGCTCGACCTCGCTCAGCCATTGCGGGAAATAGGTGAGCGACAGCGTATGCGGCATCGCGAAGGTAACGACCGATTGCACGTCCGCGGTCTGTCCCCGCAACACGGAACGGGTGTAGATCGCCTGCGCCAGCATGTCCTTGGCATGAACGAGGAAGACTTCACCGGCAGGCGTCAGGCGAGTCGGGTAGACTGCACGGTCGAACAGCTCGGCCCCCAACCAGTTTTCCAATGCCTTGATCCGCCGGGAAAATGCGGGCTGCGTCATGTTGCGAAGCTTGGCGGAGCGGCTGAAGTTCAATGTCTCGGCCACTGAGAGGAAATCCTCGATCCACTTCATTTCCATCGGCGTCTTCCCTCAGTCTATTTCCCGCTCGCGCCTGCATCGCTCCATAGAAAGTATAAGAAGCCGTCTCGTCTTGTCGCATGCTGTTTTGGCATTGGACTCCCGCGCCATCCCCGCCCGTGGCGCCCCTTTCGCGCCCGCTTTTCGGTCTTCAAGCCGGAATGCATTGTTGATTACGACAGGACCGATGCTTTTTCGGCATGACCCCGGTTTGCAGGGGCCCAAGGCGTAGGCGCCTGTGGTGTGAAGCGGCCAGCCGGAAGGCGCTGGCGGACGACATCCGCAGCGGCGCGACAGCGTAAGAATCAGAGGTGCTGGTTGCGGGAAAACCGTGATACCGGTGGCCAGGGACCATGCTGGTCGCTCAAAACACGCACGCGGATTTGCATTTCCGCGCGGTGCCTTTGGGGGAGCGCTTCCAAAAGCGCTCCTGATAAAACCGGGGGATTCAGGTGGTCCGCCCATGGTTTTCTTCGGGCGGATCGGTCACGGGGGAGGGGGTATTTCAGATTACAGGCGGCAAGGCGACGGGAGTCCCATCGCCTTGCCGACAGGATTATCGAGCAGTCAGCGGATCGCTGATGCCAAGGACATAGAAGCCGACGAGGAGAAGCGTCCCCGACAGCACGAGATAGTAGATGGTCGGCAGGATGGTGATCCGGAGCGTGGCGCCCTCTTTGCCAAGCAGGCCGACCGTCGCGGAAGCTGCGACGACGTTGTGGATCGCGATCATGTTACCGGCGGCGGCCCCGACGGACTGGCCGGCAACCATCAGCGCGGAGGAGAGGCCAAGACCCTGGGCCACCGAGAACTGGAACTGGCTGAGCATGAGGTTGCTGACGGTATTCGACCCGGCAAGGAACGCCCCCAGCGCGCCGACCGCAGGCGCAAAGAACGGATAGACAGCCCCAACCTGCGCCGAGACCCAGCCCGCCACCAGGACCGGCATGCTCGGGATATCGTTGGCGTTCACGCCCGAATTGATCATCACGCGAACCATCGGGACCGTGAAGATCAGCACGAAGCCCGCCCCCAGAAGGGTGCTGCTGCTCTCGCCAATCGCTTTGCGGAAGCCGTCAAACGACATTCTATGAAGAAAGACGGTGATCACGCAGATCATGACGAGAATGCCGCCTGGCGAGAAAAGAAGCGGGAAGTCCCCGCTGATGCCTTGCTCGCCCAGGATATTGCTAAAAGCAACGGTCGTGGTCTTCAACGCATCGCCGAAAGGGGTGATCGTGCGGCTCAGCACCAGCACCACCGCGAGGAGCAGATAGGGAGCCCAGGCCAAGGCGAGAGGAATCTGCCGCTTGGCAAGAGTCTCGAGCTTGATGTCGACGCTTCCGAACCATTCCTTCGACCATTCCGACGCCGGAGGAAAGTCCCAGCTTTGCTTCGGGACGAAAATCCGGTTCTTCGCGGCCAAGGTCATCAAGCTCAGGCCGACGAGACCCCCGATCATCGACGGGAACTCGGCGCCCAGGAAGACCGCAGAGAGGACGTAAGGAATGCTCATCGCGAAGGCCGCCGCCAGCGCGAAGGGGGCGATCGCCAGGCCTTCCGACCAGGATTTGTTTCTCCCGAAGAACCGCGTCATCACCATGACGAGGAGCAAGGGCAGGAACGTCCCGCAGAGGGCGTGAAGAATCGCGACCTCGGAGGTGATGATATGGAAGAAGGCTTCCCAATTCGACCCGACCGCGATCAGTTCCTCAGAGATCGAGGCCCGGTCGACGCCAGACTGCACACCGACGATCATCGGCGTCCCCACCGCCCCGAACGAGACGGGCGTGGACTGGATCATCATGCCGAACACCACGGCTGCCATGGCGGGAAAACCAATGGCGACCATGAGGGGGGCGGCAACGGCGGCGGGGGTGCCGAAGCCGGAAGCGCCCTCGATGAAGGACCCGAAAAGCCACGCGATCAGAATCACCTGAACACGGCGGTCAGGGGAGATCGAGGTAAAGCCCGAGCGAATGGTCGAAATGGCCCCCGAATGCTTCAGCGTATTCAGCAAAAGCAGGGCGCCGAAGATGATCCACAACAGCCCGATACTCTGGATCAGGCCTTGCAGTGTGGAGGCGATCACACGGTTTGCACTGACACCCCAGGCCGCAAGCGCGATCACAACGGCAAGTGCATAGGTAAGCGGCATCACATACCGCGCAGGCATGCGGAATCCGATAAGTAAAATGCCTGCCGTGATGATGGGCAGGAACGCTAATAGCGCCAAAACTCCCGTCGACATATGGCCTATTCCTCCCTTGAACGCCGTGAGCCCAGCGCCTCTCATGGCGCATTACGGCTCCGACAAGCTCGCTTCTAGTTGCGTCAATCCTCCCAGACCGAACACACGAACTGGTAAAATGAATTGACACATATGGTCAAGCGGCATGCTCTTGTGAGTTGAGGGAATGCCCCCGGATAGCCGATAAGTCATAGAGAAACGCCGCCGGAGGGGATAACAAAAGGCATAACAAAGGGATCGTTCCGAAAGAGCTGCCGAGTAGGGGATGAGGCATATCCAAGGCTTCATTCAAGAAGGGTGGCTTGGGTTGTTCGCGCGGCGGCCGCATGCTGCATGCTGCTTGACGCGGGCTCCCCCGGGGGCTGATAGGGCCTCCGAGTCCTTGAAGGATCACGTGCCGCGTTTGCCAATCTCCGGGATGGTCTGCTGCGGCTCGTCCCGGGCCTGTTCCTTGGTGACGGCCGCCGCTTCGACCAGCCGCCCGAGCGTCTGCTTGTCGGTCTCCTCGTCGCCGACCCATTTCCATGCGACAGCCAAAATCAGGCCTGTGCGTTCTTCCCGTGGCAGGCGGCGGCGGGGCGTATGGGATGAAAGGGGAGATGCTTGAGTTTTCCTGTCCTTGCTCAGGATTTTCACTGCGCCAAAGTCGCCCTGACGCGCGATGGTTCGCTGATCGACCCCGCCAATGGCAATCGGATGTGCCTGAAGGTGGTGTGGCTTCTTTACCAATTTTCCGCCCGCCTGGGGTGATCCGCTTTCGGAACCGGCTTTTTCTTCATCTGCTTGACGTGCCGCATCGTTGCTCATAACCTTGTGGTTGAAGCTGATTTCGAAACGTCATGCTCGGTCGAGCTGGTGTTGCACTATAGGTGCAAGTCGTCGAAAGAAATTGCAGCTTCAGTTCTCAATAACTTCGTGACTGGTTGTTCGTGCGTTTCAGCGCGCGACTTCCCGTTTTGACCATGATGCACACAGTCTGGGCGCTGTCCGGGCTGTGAATGAAGGAGTGTGCTTGATGAGGACTATCCCTCAGCATCCCGAGCCCGAGATCGCCGAGGAATGGGACGCGGGCACCATGGGGTGCGGGGAGCTTTTGCTCGAGCTTCGCAATCGCCTCAAGCAAATCCCCGGTCGGACCATCAAGCTGGTCGCGCTCGACCCGGGTGCGCCGGAAGACATACCCGCGTGGTGCCGGCTGACGAGGAACGAGCTTCTGCGTCACGAGCCGGAGACGGGCGCGTTCTGGATCAGGTCGCGAAGTGAATGGTGAACGCCGGGAATAGGGCCGCAAGTGGCCACGCTAAGTGAGATACGAATTCAAAAAAACATTCTGAAAGGGAGAGTGTGATGCCGGGACGTTTCGTAGTCAGCCTGACCTGTGCCAAGGACGACACCGACAAGGCGACCGTGGCTTTTGTCGTTGCCAATGCGGCGATCGCGTCCGACAAGGAAGCCATCGTCTTCCTGTCGACCGAGGGCACGCGGCTCTCGCAGAAGGGCTATGCCGACGATATTCATGAGGAAGGCTTTGCGCCGCTCAGGGATCTGATCGCGAATTTCGTGGAAGCCGGCGGCAAGATCTATGTCTGCTCGCCCTGCTTCAAGAAGCGCGGATTGGACGAGGACAATATCGTCCCCGGCGCCGTGGTGGTTGGCGGCGCCAAGCTGGTGGAATTCATGGGCGAGGCGTGCCCCAGCGTCAGCTACTGAGGTCCTGGCCGGAAATCCGGGCCGCTTTCCGGAGCGCAACAATGCTTCCGTATCGACTGCTTTCGGTGGCGTTCTTCGCTGCCGCGCTAGGCTATGTCCTGATCAGCTATCTCAGTTTCGAGATGCCGAAAACGCTCGCCGACGCCGAATTCTGCGGATTCGACATCGACGATTTCGACGCATCGGGACAGCTTGCCTATCCGCCTTTCGACGCATGGCGCATCAGTTTCCTGAGATTGCAGGAATATTGGGTCGCGCTGTCGGTCGGCATGTCCGCCGCGTTCATGGCTTTCGCCCTTTTTGTCGGCTATCGCGCGCGGCAAGGGGCGCTGGCAGCGGGCGCGGCGGCCGGTGGGGGTATTCTCGCCTTCGCCGTGCTCTGCGTAAGCTGCCTGGCCCCCGCACTTTCCGCGGTCGGGCTGGGCGTGATGGGCACCGTCATGGCGGATGTGCCGCGCTGGCTGATGGCCTTGAACACGCTGCTTCTGACCAGTTGGGGCGTGATGTTCCTCAGCCGCCGGCTGGCAGCCTGCCCGATTCCGCGCTGCCTCGGCGCCACGCCAGCCGCATGAAGGGAAATTCCATGAGACGCAGACTCTTCGCTGCGGCCGCGTCCGCTGTATTGCTCGGCACGGCCACCAATGCTTCGGCCAATGATTATGCGACGATCATCCAGCCGGCGAAGCCGGGAATGCCGCTCGCCCATCCCATCGCCGACAGGGACATTCCCCCGCCGCCTTTCTCGCTCGTCTCGGAAAGGCCGGTTCGTCCCGCTTATGTGCCCGGCCTGCCCGGTCTTCCGCAGGGCAGGCCGGTTACGGACGATTTCGGCCGGTCGCCGCTCAAATTCGACGGTGTCTTCATCCGGCAAAGCCGGGTGGAGAACGGCACGGTCGTCATACCCGCCGGCGGCCTTGCCTATCTCGAGGATACCTGGGGCGGGCAGGTGGCGCTGCGTGGAGAGCCCATCCCCGTCCTGGGCCGCATGCCGACCTATGTCGATTACGACATGAGCATCGTCGTACAAGAAGACGTGACCCTTCCGGCAGGGGGAAGCGTCGCCGTCGGGGGGCAAGTCTATCAGTACTATGCGACCGTCGGGCACAACAACACGATGAACCATACCCTGCACGTCAAGACCGTTGCAGGCACGGATTGGGAATGGGCCTTCGGGTCGCCCGTCCTGTCGACGACGCAGCCCGGCTGGTGGGGCGGTGAACGCTTCGCCCAGCTTTATAACCAGGGACAGGCGCGCGAGGTGTCGCGGCAGCAGATCGTGTTCGACTGGCTGTCCGGTGTGCGCATGGATCGTCTGGTGCTGGCGGAGGAACAGCTTTTCGCCGGGCTGGCAGGCGTGGGAGATTCATGGCGCGCGGGTGATCGCACCATTCGCATCGCGGCGGTCGATCCTCAAGCAGGCATTGTGGACATCGAGATCGTCGAGGACGGTAGCGTCGTGCATGCGCGGACTCTCGGCCCGGTCCAGCCGGATCTGCTGATCGAGGACACGGCGGCGAGAAAGGCCATCGTCTTCGAGTACGAGGATATCATCGGCTTCCTTTCGCCCTGGCCCGAGGCCTTCGAGGGCGGCAAGGCCAATCTCAAGATCTATGGGCAGGCCTTCAGCCTGGGCTATGGCGAGGATTATCGCTGGGACGAACGTTTCGCGGTTTATCCGATCGGCTGCCCGACCGGGCATAATTTCGGTTTCATGCTGGTCAACAAGGAAGAGATCAGGCTGAGGCCCGGCGAAAGCGTGGAAGGGCCGGAAGGATATTTCACCGTCTCGGTGGACGAGATCAGCGGCGAGGCCGTCACCGCCTGGTACATCTCGGATCGCGAGGGCAACAGTTCGGTGAATCTGGGTGGTCCGTCGATCACCAATGTCGATCTGGTGCTCGGTCAGGGGCGCGTCGCAGGCCAGGCCATTCTCAAGGATGTCGGTAGGGCGATGCTGGATCGGACCTATTCCAATATGACCGTCCAAGCGGGTCACGAGGTGGCGGCCGTGATGACCGCGACTTCCTCTGCTCCTTCCCAGCCCTCCTACGGGTTGATGGCGGCGTTCGGCGTCTTTGCCATGGGGCTGGGGGCGGTCGGATACGAGGCCGGCCGCAGGCGCGGCAAGTCAAACTGACGCAGCAAGCCTAATCATTAACGGACAGGGAACCGGCCGTCCCCTCTGTGGGACGGCTGTCGCGAAAGAGAAGGAAGATCATGCAGCCAGTCGCCCGACATGAATACAGGCCGGATGTCAGCTTTGACGGCGGTGACCTCGATTGCGGCAATGGCCTGCTTCTGCTGATCCGCAAGCATATCGACCCGCTTCCCCGTGGGGGGCTGCTGGAAATCCGCTCCACCGAGATTTCGGTCGATGAAGACCTGCCCGCCTGGTGTCGGCTGACGAGGAACGAGCTTGTCTCTTGGACGAAGGAAGGCAAGCAACGCAGCTTCCTCGTCTGTAAGGGGTCGCTGGAAGAGCGCGGCAAGGTGCAGGAAGCACCTGCACCGGCAGCCGCACCCGCCGCAATTCCCGCAGCATCCCCGGCAAGGGTGAAGCCCCGTGCGGAAAAGATACCGGCCCCTGCCGTGCCCGCTCTCGCCGTCATGGGAATGGGAAGCTGGCCGCGCCCCCGCTGGGTGGTCGAGGCCATGCACGGCTTCGTCGAGGGGCGGCTCGATGAGGCGGCATTCCAGGAAACGGCGGATGATGCCGTCCGTCTGGCGATCGCCGCGCAGGAAAAGGCCGGTGTCGATGTCGTCACGGACGGAGAGCAGCGTCGCGACAGCTATGCCAGCTTCGTCGCGACCCGGCTGGACAATTGCCAGCTCGTGCCGCTGATCGACCTGCTGCCGCTGGTCGATCATCCCGAGGACTTCGAGGCGGAACTGCGCGCGCTCGACGTGCCTGCGGACGAGGTGCGTCATCCCGGTGTGTTCGGCGCCATTGCCCGCAGTCGTCCCATTGCCGGGCACGAACTCGATTTCGCCCGCAGCGTCACCTCGAAACCGGTGAAGGTCTCGCTGCCCGGTCCCTATCTGCTCGCGCGCACGATGTGGATGGAATGCCTTTCCGAACAGGTCTATTCGTCGCGGGAGGAAATCGCCGCCGATCTGGTCCGGGTGCTGCGCGAGGAACTTGCCGATCTTCTTGATGGCGGCGCCGCCATCGTGCAGTTCGACGAACCGGTCCTGTCCGAAGTGGTCTTCAGCGGCGCCAAGAACAAGCGCAGCTTCATGTGCGGCGCTTTGTCGGAATCGCTGGGTCCGGCGCATGAACTCGGCTTTGCACGGGATCTGATGAATGCGGTGGTGGATGGATTCGACCGTGACCGCATCGCCGTCCATGTCTGCCGCGGCAATTGGACGCCTGATGAAAGCGTGGCATTGGCCGGCAGCTACGAGCCGTTGGTCGATACGCTTTCGGCCATGAATGTCGGCGCTTACCTTCTCGAAATGTGCACGCCACGTGCCGGTGAAATGGAGGTGCTGCGGCGCCTGCCCCAGACGGCGCGGATCGGGATCGGCGTCGTCAACCAGAAACTGCCGCAAGCGGAAAGGATAGACGAAGTCGCTGAAAAGATCGCCCATGCCATCGATCTGTTCGGCCGGGACCGCCTGCTCCTGCATCCCGATTGCGGCTTCGCGACCTTCGCCGACAACCCGATATGCTCGCATTCCCACGCGGAGCAGAAGCTTACGGTCATCGCACGGGCAGCCGAGCGTTTCCGCATCTAAGCAGCATGGGGCCTGGTGCCCTTTGTCCCATCCTGCAGTCATCGCCTCGTGGCGTATAGCCCACCACTTTCGTATGAGGGGGTGTCCTTCTGACAGGTTTGGACCCGTGGCGTAGAAGCGGATCAATATTTCAGCTTCCACGCCACATTGGTACCTTTTGGGTATCTTAGCCCCTGCTACGCAATTTCTGAAATTGCGTGATCAAGGACGTGCAGTCCTCGTCGCGGGTAAAGCCAAGACCGAGAGCGCGGCTGACGTCGAAGTCGCCGGGCCAGCTGCAGACGATCGCGGCAATGCGCGCATCATGGGCTTCGGTCACCAGGGCCCTCGTCTCTGCGCCGGCGACGTTTTCCAGCGCTTCCAGCATTTCGGAAACCGTCACGCTGATTCCCGGCAGGTTCAGGACCGGCCAGGGCGTCAGCCGCGCCTGGTCGAGGTCCAGGGCATGCGCCAGATTGGCGACGACGACATCGGGGGAGGAGACCCAAAGCCTCGTGTCGGCCGGAACCGGGCAGGTGCTGGCAAGGCCGGAAAGCGGTTCGCGGATGATGCCGCTGGCAAAGGATGATGCCGCGGCATTGGGCTTGCCGGGGCGGACGACCACGGTGGGCAGGCGGAGCGAGACGCCGGAAACATAGCCTTTGCGGGAATATTCGCTGACCAGCAATTCCCCGACGGCCTTTTGCATTCCATACGAGGATTGCGGGCGGGTCGCAAAGTTGTCGGGAATGACGGCTGGCAGTTCGCCCCCGAAAACGGCGAGGGAGCTTGAGAAGACAAAGCGCGGCTTGTTTCCCAACGCTCTGCAGCGGTCGAGTAGGGCACGGGTGGCGTCGATATTGACGCGCATGCCGGTTTCGAATTCGGCTTCGGCCTGGCCGCTGACCACGGCCGCCATGTGGAAGACCGCATCGGTGCCGAGCGCGACGTTTTCCGCTAAGAACTCGGGATCGGAAATATCCCCGACCTTCGAGACCACACGCGGGTCCCGCGACTTTGCTTCCGCCAAGTCGATCGAGGTGATTTTTTCGATCTTGCTCTTTCCGGCGCCAAGGTCACTTTCCCCCAGCAGCTTATCGATCAGCATGCTGCCGAGGAAGCCCGCGCCTCCGGTGACGACGATATTCATGAGTCTCTTTCCTTCGACTGCGTCCTTGCCGGTTACGATTGTGCCGTCGCGAAGGCGGCATCCTTGGCCAGTTCCATCACCTCCGGGCGGAAGAGGCGGGCATCCATGGTCTTGAGGTCGGAGGCGATCCTCGGCTTGAAGGCCATATGGGCGAGAATGTCGCGTTCCAGCTCGACGCCGGGGGCGATCTCGATGAGGGTGAGTTGGCCGTCGACGATCTCGAACACCGCGCGTTCGGTGACGAACAGCGCCTTGCGTCCCTGTTGGGTGGCGAAGGGGCCGCAGTAGCAGATCTGTTCGATGGATTTCACGAATTTCGGATATTTGCCCTCTTGGCGGATTTCGATCTTGCCATCGACGCAGGCGACATCGAGACCACCGGCGGTGAAGGTGCCGCTGAACACCGTCTTCTTGGCGTTCTGGCTGATATTGATGAAACCGCCGATGCCGACGATCTTGTTGGCGAAGCGGCTGATATTGACATTGCCGTTCGGGTCGACTTCGACAAAGGACAGGAAGGCGCAGTCGATGCCGCCGCCATCATAGAAATCGAACTGATAGGGCTGGTCGACGGCGGCGCTGTAATTCTGGGCCGCGCCGGAATCCGGGCCGGTCAGGGGGGCGCCGCCGATAAAGCCCTGTTCATTGGTCAGGATGACGTGGTCGAGGATCTTCTCCTCGGCGGCAACGGCGGAAATCCCGGTGGAGATGCCGGCGCCCAGGTTGCAGACGGCACCAGGACGCAGCTCCAGCGCGGCGCGCCGGGCGATGACCTTGCGCGGGGTGAAGGGCAGCGGCTTGAAGCTCTCGAGCGGAACGCGCAATTCCCCAGCATAGCTGGGATTGTAATGCGTCGCATAGGTCTGGCGCTGTTCGGGGTCGACCACGACGTAATCGACGAGGATGCCGGGAATCTTGATCGATTTGCCGGGCAGCGTGCCCCGCTTCGCCAGTCGCTTGACCTGGACGATGACCTTGCCGCCATTGCGCCGGGCGGCCTGGGCGGTGGAAAGCATTTCCCCCAGGATGGCTTCCTCCTCCATGGACACGTTGCCGTCTTCGTCGGCGGTCGTGCCGCGCAGGATCGCCACGTCGATGGGGAAAGGTTTGAAACGCAGCCATTCCTCTCCGCCGATTTCCATCAATTCGACGAGATCTTCCTTGGCGCTGGGGCTCTGGCGTCCACCGGCTTGACGGGGGTCGATGAAGGTGTGCAGCCCTGTCTTCGTGATCAGGCCCGGCCGCCCGGCGGCGATCTCGCGCATGATCTGCGAAAGCACGCCCTGGGGCAGGGTATAGGCTTCGATCTTGTCCGCGAAGGCTAGGTCGATGAAGACGGGCGAATCGATCAATGCGCTGGTGATGACGCGCTTCACCATCCCAGGCTTGGCGAAATGCGCCGCCCCTTTGGACACCCGGTCGCCGATGCCCACGACATGGATGAGCGTCAGATTGCCGGGCTGGCTTTCGCTCTCATAGCGGTTGCCGAGGGCGGCGATCACGGCCTCGGGCACGGCATGCCCGCCGCCAGAACCACTGACGATCACGCTGTCATTCGGCTTGATGAGCTGTGCTGCGCGCTCGGCGCTGATCACTTCCATTCCTGACCTTCCTCGTTCGTTTATACGGTTGCATCACTGATGGTTGACGCGCACTGTAACTCAGTGTAAGCGGTTACACATCAGCCATTGCGAGGCTGGAATGTCAAGTCTGCAGTGCATAATCTCGGAGGGATGCGTGGCCAAGTCAGGTTTGGATATCGTCAAGGTCGGCGAGCGTTTTAAATTCGCCAAAACCGTGGGCGAGGTGGACGTCACGCTGTTTGCCGGTCTGACCGGGGATTTCAGCGACACCCACGTCAACGAGCAATACATGCAGGAGCGTTCGAGCCTTGGGCGCCGTATCGCGCATGGCGCCCTGATCGTCGGCTACATGTCGACGGCCTCCACGATCTCGATCGCGCACATCATTCACGAGGAAGATCTGATCGATTTCCCGGTCTCTGCCGGTTACGACAAGATCCGTTTCCTGAAGCCGACTTTTCTGGGCGACACCGTGACCGTCTATTACACGGTGGACAGCATCGATCGCGAAGCGGGGAAGAGCACCGCCAAGATCGAGGTCTTCAACCAGCGTGATGAACTGCTGGCGGTGGGAACGCATGTCATGCGCTGGGCGAAGAAGCTCTCCCAGGCGCAATCCTGATCTGACTCCGGACGGGGAGACAAGGCAATGGCGTTTCTGGGACAAGGCGTTCTGGCCATCTGGAACGGCGTTCAGCAGGGCAACGAGGATGCTTTCCTCGACTGGCATGTCAACGAGCACATTCCCGAACGGGTCGGCCTTCCCGGTTTTCTTCGGGCGCGGCGCTATACGGCGGTCAAGGCCCATCCGGCATTCTTCAATTTCTACGAAGTGGCCGATCCCGCCGTGCTCGTGTCCAAGCCTTATCTGGATCGGCTCAACGATCCGACGGATTGGACGAAGCGCGTCGTCAGCACCTTCACCGATACCTCCCGCACCTTGTGCCAGGTCGCCTTGAGCGACAGCAGGGGCGTCGGCTCGCATGTCGCCGTCCTGCGGTGCGACATTCGGGTTTCCGGGGATGACCAGGGGCTGCGCGAGGCCGTCCAGCGCTTGCGGGCGGGGCAGGGGATATGCGGCGTGCACCTGCTTTACGAGGAAAAGCCGGCGACGCCGATTACGACCTCGGAAAACAAGTTGCGCGACCGTCCCGATGCGACTTGGCCGGTGGTGCTGATCGTCGAGGCCCTGTCGGCCGAGGCGGCCCAGGGGGTGCTCGACACGGCGCTTGCGGGGCTGGTTCGGGCCGGACTTCCCGAGCCGGCGGCTCGGGATGTCTATGCCCTTCAATATCTGCTCGATGAGGGCGACCTGGAGTAGCTCCCGTCGAGCGAAGCGAATGACAAAGGGAGAATGAAATGAAACTGGTTCGGTTTGGGAAGCAAGGTGAGGAGCGTCCCGGCATCCTGGATGCCGATGGTGCCATCCGCGATCTGTCGGGCGTGGTTTCCGACATCACCGGTCCGGCCTTCGAGGCCGGTCTGTTCGAGACCCTGTCGGGTGTGGACCTCGCGAGCCTGCCGCGGGTCGAGGGACAGCCTCGTCTCGGCCCCTGCGTCGGCGGCGTCAAGAATTTCATCGCGATCGGCCTTAACTATGTCGATCACGCCGTGGAAACCAATGCGCCGATCCCGGAAGAGCCGATCATTTTCAACAAGGCGGCGTCCTGCATCGTCGGCCCCAATGACGATGTGGTGCTGCCCAAAGGATCCGAGCACACCGACTGGGAAGTCGAACTGGCCTTCCTGATCGGCAAGCGCACCTATGAGGTCTCGGAAAGCGAAGCGCTGGACCATGTCGCGGGGTATTTCATCTGCAACGACGTTTCCGAGCGGCGGTTCCAGTTGGAAATGGGCGGACAGTGGGTCAAGGGCAAATGCTCGCCGACCTTCGGTCCGATCGGCCCCTATCTCGTGACGCGCGACGAAGTGCCCGATCCGCAGTCTCTCACCCTGTGGCTCGACGTCAACGGCGAGCGGCTGCAGAACAGCACCACCGCCAACATGATTTTCCCCGTCGCCCATCTGGTCTCCTATCTGAGCCGCTTCATGGTGCTCGAAGCTGGCGATATCGTGACCACGGGCACGCCGCCGGGCGTGGGGCTGGGGATGAAGCCGGAACGTTATCTGCGCAAGGGTGACGTCATGGAACTCAGCGTCAGCGGGCTGGGCGTGCAGCGCCAGCGAGTTGTTTGAGAGCGGCAAGTATCGCATAGTGCGTTGAGAATATTGCCGGGCCGGCGGAACAAGCCGGCCCGGCCGAGGAAAGTTCAGTCGTAGAGGGGTAGAACGTGGGGAAAGCTCCCGCCGATGATTCGCGCGGCGCACCGCCAGTGGGCGGAAAGCGGGCGGTTGGTGGGCGAGGCAACGGCCAAACCATCGGATTGCGCCAGGTGGCTGCGATTGCCGGGGTCTCCACAGCCACGGTCTCGCGCGTCATCAATAATCCCGATGTCGTTTCGCCGGAACTGCGGACGCGCATCGAAATGGTGATCAAGCAACTCGGCTGGGTTCCCAGCGGAGCTGCCCGCGCCCTTGCGACAAAGCGGACCGGTGCGATCGGGGCTGTTTTCCCGGCCCTCGCCCAGGGTGATTTCGCCCGGGCGATCGACGCCTTGCAGGACGAACTGACCCAGCGGAACCATACGCTGCTTCTTGCGCGCTCGCGCTATTCGGAGGAGCTGGAGCACCAGCAGGTCGTGAAGCTTGTCGAGCGTGGCGTGGACGGCTTGGTGTTGGTCGGCAAGACGCGGCCCTATCTGCTGCAGACATTCCTGGACCAGCAGAAGGTTCCCTATGTGAACACCTTCGTTTTCGAGGCGGGGTCGAGCGTGCCCTGCATCGGGCCGGACAATCATCAGGCACTTTTCCGGATGACCGAGTATCTGATCTCGCTCGGGCACCGGAAATTCGCCCTGATCGCCCAGTCGACCAAGAACAATGACCGTGCCCAGGCTCGGCGCGAGGGCGTGTTCTCGGCGCTTGCCGAACATGGCTTGGCGATTACACCGGCCCATTCCACCGAAGGGCAGTGGAGTATCGAGGAGGGCAGGCAGCTCTTTCGGCGGATCCTGGATGCGAAGCCCTGGCCGACCGCCGTCATCTGCGGAAACTCGATGCTGGCCATCGGTGCGGTGCTCGAAAGTCAGGCCATGGGCATCAAGGTGCCGGAGGAAATGTCGATCGTCGGCTATGACGATATCGAGATCATGCGGGAACTTCCGATTTCGATCACCACCGTCAGGGTGGCGAGTGACGAGATCGGGCGCATCGCGGGAAAGGTGATTGTCGAAATGGTGTCGGGAGGGGCATCGGTCGGGGGGGTGGAGCTTCCTTCCGAACTCGTCGTGAGGCAATCCTCGGGGCCGGCGCCTCGGCGCTGAGCCTCCCTGATGGCTTTGGATAAAACCTTTATGTAACCGCTTATTCGGTATGGCAATCATTGCGTGCTGGATATCACCAAAAGCCAGGAAAATTCCATGTTTCTCTTGACTTAATGGCTCGCCATCTGGAGGAATGTATCCGGTTACATGTGGTCGAGCAGCTGCAGAAAGTGCCGATCGCCAAGATCAATATGTTCACTGGAGGAAACACAATGAGGAAAGTCATTTGGGGCTTGGCTGCTGCGGCTCTCGCCGCTTTTGGTCCGGCATCCGTCGCAAGCGCACAGGAATGGCAGCCTGAAAGGCCGGTCAATATTGTCGTGCCCTGGGCGGCGGGTGGTGCGACCGATGCCATCATGCGCGTGCTTTCCGGCGAAGTCTCCAAGGCGCTCGGCACGCCCGTGGTGGTCGTCAACCAGACGGGGGCGACCGGTACCGTGGGGACCAAGAGCGTCATGGATGCTCCGGCCGATGGCTATACCTGGGCTTCCGGGGGCGTGCAGGATCTGGGAACCTATGGGGTGCAGGGCCTGCTCGATACGGCCATCGAGGACTGGCATATCTTCTTGATCGTGCGGAACGCCCCGGTGCTTACCGTCGGCCAGAATTCGCAATTCGATACGGTCGAAAGCCTGGTGGACTTCATGAAGGCCAATCCCGGCAAGCTGACTGTCGGCACGTCCGGCATTCCGTCGACCGCCTATTCCGCGATGCAGGCTTTCGCCCAGCATGTGGAAGGCGATTTCCAGGCGGTGTCTTATGATGGCGATGCGCCGACCATGGTCGCGGTCGTCTCCGGCGAGGTGCAGGCGACGACGCAGTCGGGGCCTGGCCAGGCGGCCATGATCAAGGGAAAGCGCGTCCGTCCGCTGGCCGTGCTTGCTGATGCGCCGCTGGTGATCAAGGGCTATGGCGTGATCCCGCCGATCACCGAAACCTATCCCGATTTCCGTGCGCCCGGCCTCACCATCCAGGTCGGCATCTTCCTTCCCAAGGGCACGCCTGACGAGGTGGTCGCGCGGATGGAAAGCGTCTGGGCGAACGAGATCGCCAATTCCGAGACGCTGAAGAATTACGCCGCCGAGAATGGTTCCATCTTCACGCCGGTCTATGGCGAGGAAGCCCAGAAGATGGCGCAGGAGGCGGTGCGCGAGACTGCCTGGCGGATGTTTGATAACGGCGTTGCCACGATTTCTCCCGATACGCTGGGAATCCAGCGTCTGGAATAGGCCGTGAGTCGCGGCGGGTGCCTGGAGTGCCCGCCGCGTAATTCTGTGTGTCGACGGGAGAAGGCGCATGAAAGAGCCGCGTAATCATATGCTGGACGCCCTAAGCGGGGGCGGATGGATAATACTCGGCGGAATCTTCGCGATTCTGTCATTGCAGATGGACCGCCGCGAGCATCTGGGGGCGACGTTCTTTACCGCACCGGGCTTCGTTCCCTTCATGCTGGGCCTTGCCCTGGCTTTTTTCGGCGTCGTGCTTGTCGTTCGGAGCTTGAAGGGACATGTCCCCGAAATGCCGGAGCTGAGGATGGAGGCTTCCGGAGTCCGGGCGCTGGTCGCGCTGGGCCTGATGTCTGTCTATGCGCTCGTGCTTGTAGGGCGGATGCCGTTCTGGCTTGCGACCTTCCTTTTCGTCAGCACGTTCATCGTCACCTTCGGCGTCAAAGATTTTCGTCCGAGGGCCGTGTCTGTTCTCCTGGTCAAGGCAATGCTGACGGGCGCGTTAACCGCTGCCGTCGTCTCCTTCGTCTTCCAGGAAGTCTTCCTCGTCCGTCTCCCGTAGCGGTGTGTCATGACTGATCCATTTTCCATGCTGGCTGCAGCCTTTGCATCGCTCCTGAACTGGGAATCGCTCGCTCTCGCGGCAGCCGCTTGTCTGGGAGGGCTGATCATCGGCGCGCTTCCGGGACTGACGGCGACCATGGGACTGGCGTTGCTGACGACGATGACCATTCATCTGTCGCCGACCAATGCGATCCTGGTTCTGGTCTGTACTTATGTCCTCGCCATTTACGGCGGCAGCCGTACGGCGATCCTGTTGAACATCCCGGGGACGCCGTCCAGCGCGGCGACCGCGCTGGACGGCAATGTCCTGGCGCGGCGCGGCATGGCCGGACAGGCGATGGGGATGGCCACCATGGGATCGGCGGTCGGAACTCTGATCGGCCTGTTCCTGCTGGCGCTGATCACGCCGCCGCTGGGGGAATTCGCTCTTTCCTTCGGGGCCTTCGAATTCTTCTGGCTCGCGTTGTTCGGGGTTCTGATCTCGGGCAATCTGAGCGGGACCGACCCGGTCAAGGGGTGGATCGCCGGTATTCTCGGCCTTCTCGTTTCCACGATCGGGCGCGAGACGACCTTCGGCGTCGAACGCTTCACCTTCGGAATCACCGAACTCTCCGGCGGCATCATGCTGCTGCCGGCCATGGTGGGGGCGTTCGGCTTCGCGGAGGTTCTGCATGTGATGCGCCGCAAGGCCAAGGAGGCGGTCGTCGACAATTCCGGCCGCACGCTGCCGAGGTTCAGGGAATTCCTGCGCTACCGCTGGACGGTGCTGCGCTCGGGCATTCTCGGCACATTCACGGGCCTGCTGCCCGGCGTCGGGGAAGATGTCGGCGCTTGGTCGTCCTATGCCGTCGCCAAGCGTTTCTCCAAGACGCCGGAAGAATTCGGCAAAGGGTCGTTGGACGGGCTTGTCGCGGCGGAAACCGGCAACAACGCCTCGGTTCCCGGTGCGATGATTCCGGTCTTGACGCTTGGCATTCCGGGCTCCGGAGTGGCCGCGGTGCTGATGGCCGCGCTGATCATCCATGGCGCGCAGCCGGGTCCCTTGCTCATGGTGACCTCGCCGCAGCTTATCTACGACGTCATCGCGATGCTGGTCATCGCGACCTTCGGGATCCTGATCCTGGGGCTCAGCCTGACCCGCGCCATGGTGCTGATCCTGCGCGCCAAGGACGTCTATCTGATGCCGATCATCGCCGTGCTGTGCGTGATCGGGCCCTATGCGATCCAGTCGCGTCTCTTCGATATCTGGGTTGTCGTGGCCTTCGGCGTGATCGGCTACTTCCTGCGTCTCCTGAACTATCCCATGGCGCCGCTCGTGCTCGGGATCGTGCTGGGCGAGCTGCTGGATCGTAATCTGCGTCGTTCCTTCGTGCTGGCGGATGGCGACTGGACCGCCTTCTTCACCCGCCCGATTTCGGCGGTGGTGGCGGCGATCATCGTCCTTCTGCTCCTGTCCCAGATTCCTTTCCTGCGGAAGGGAATCGGCGCCCTGTGGGGGCGGCTCTCGCGGCGCACTGCCGCCAAGACTGAAAGCTGAACGCCATGCAATCCGTTACTGCAAGTTCAAAAGTCTGCTTCATGCTCGGCCATCCGATCCGGCAGGCGCGCACGCCCGAAGTCTTCAATCGGCGTATGGCCGAGCAGGGGGTGGATGTTGTCAACGTTCCCGTGGACCTGCTCGAGACCGGATTGGATGCGTTCTTCGCCATGCTGCGCGCGATGGAGAATTGCGTGGGGTGCATTATCACCTATCCCTACAAGCAACGGGCCTTCGCCGCCGCCAGCACGGTCTCGGTCCAGTCCGCCTTCCTGGAAGCCTGCAATATCCTCAAGCGCGAGGCAGATGGATCGCTTTCGGGCAGCATCAGCGACGGGCAGGGATATCTGGAGGCGTTGCGGCGGAATGGGATCTCGCCGCGCGGCAAGGATGTCCTGCTTGTCGGGGCGGGTGGTGCCGGGGCGGCGATCGCCTACGCGCTTGCGCAGGCGGGGATCGCCCGCCTGGTGATCGTCGAGCTGGATGCCGAACGGCAGAGGAAACTTGCGGACAAATTGTCGGAGGCTTTTCCGGGGCTGGAGGTCCTTGCCGCACCACCGCAAGACTTCCGGTACGAGTTGCTGTGCAATGCAAGCCCCGCCGGCATGTCCGGCGATACCAGCATGCCCTATCCGCTCGACCGGCTCGGTCCAGAGGCCATTGTTACCGACATCGTTCCCTATCCCGCAGAGACCCCTTGGGTGCAAGCCGCGAAGGCGCGTGGGCTGCGGACCCAGACCGGGCCGGAAATGGTCGATGGCCAGTTGGACATCATCATCAAGACGCTCCAAGGCTAAGCAGGGCCGGTTCCGGCCCACAGCCCTTATGAAAGGCATGTCATGATTATCGGTTGTATCGGCGACGATTTCACCGGCTCGTCGGATCTTGCCAATACCCTGGCCAAGGGCGGCATGCGCACAGTCCAGTTCAACGGTATTCCCGATGCCCCGGCAGAGGCGGATATCGAGGCGGGCGTCGTCGCGCTGAAGACACGAACCGCGCCGGTGGAACAGGCGGTGGCGGAAAGCCTGGCGGCGTTGCGCTGGCTGATGGCGCAGGGCTGCCGGCAATATCTCTTCAAATATTGCTCGACCTTCGATTCGACGCCCGAGGGCAATATCGGCCCGGTGCTCGACGCGCTGGCACGAGAGCTGAAGGCAAGCCGCGCCATTGTCTGCCCGGCCTTTCCCGCGACGGGCAGGACCGTCTACAACGGGCATCTCTTCGTCAATGACCGGCTGTTGAACGAATCGGGGATGGAATCCCATCCGCTGACGCCGATGACGGATCCCGATATCCGCCGCTGGCTGGGGCTTCAGACGAAAGAGCCTGTCGGTCATGTGCTGTATCGTGAAATCGCCAAAGGCGCCCGTGCCATCGAGGCCGCCTTGGATGAACAGGCGCAGAAGGGGGCCCGTTATATCGTTCTGGATGCCGTTTCGGACGAGGATCTGGAAGCGATCGGGCGGGCGATGGCCCGCGAGCTTCTTCTGAGCGGAGGATCTGGAATCGCCCTCGGCCTGCCGAAGAATTTCGCCCGGGAAGGGGCCGAAGCCGTGCCCGAGCAGTCCTGGGCCGGGCGGAAGGGACCGGTCGTGGCGCTGTGCGGTTCGTGCTCGGTCAATAGCCGCAGGCAAGTCGCCTATCACGCCGAGAGACATCCGGCAAGAAGCGTTGCGGCAGATGACGTCATGGCCGGCCTCGATGCGGATGCACTTGCCGATTGGGCCGTGGCGCAGGCGGCGGAGGGCCGTGTGCCGCTGATCTATTCCTCGGCCGATCCCGAGGTGATCAGGCGGGCGCAGGACAGTCATGGCAAGGCCCGTGTGGCCGAATCGATCGAAAATCTATTCGCCCGCGTGTCGCAGCGCCTGCGCGATCGAGGCGTCGAGAAGATCGTCACCGCGGGCGGAGAAACCTCCGGCGCGGTGGTGTCCGTTCTCGGTGCCAAGGCCTTCCACATCGGTCCCGAAATCGATCCGGGCGTGCCGGCGGTGAGCGTGGTCGGCGAAAATCTTGTTCTTGCCCTTAAATCCGGAAATTTTGGCGGCCTGAACTTCTTCGAGAAAGCCGCCTTGGTCTTGGGTGGGACGATGGCCGAAAAGGAGCATGCGGAATGAGCGCGAAGGCAAGGGAGAAAATCTGCCTCTTGGCGGCCTCGATATTCTCGCGGGGGCTGACCAACGGGAGTTCCGGGAATATTTCGATGCGGCTCGATGACGGAACCTTCCTCGTCACCCCGACTGGCAGTTCGATGGGCAGTCTCGATCCGGCGCGGCTGTCCCATATCGATCGGGATGGGCGCTTGCTGTCGGGGGACCGCCCCACGAAAGAGCTGTCCCTCCACACCGCCTTTTATGAAACGCGCGGCGCCAAGGCCGGTGCCGTGGTGCATCTGCATTCGACCCATTCGGTCGCCCTCTCGCTTCTGCCGGAGACGGATCCGGATTGCGTGTTGCCGCCCTTGACGCCCTATTCGGTCATGCGTTTGGGACGGGTCGCCCTGCTGCCCTATTTCCGCCCCGGTGACCCCGCGATGGGCGAGGCCGTGCGGCAATTGGGGGGGGTCAGGTCGGCCGTCCTTCTGGCTCATCATGGCCCTGTCGTCGCCGGAGAAACGCTTGACGAAGCGGCCAATGCAATGGAGGAACTGGAGGAGACGGCGCGCCTTACTCTGCTGACGCGCGGCATGAATCCGAAGGTGTTGACGCCCGGGCAGGTCAGGGATCTGGTGACCCATTTTGGGGTGGAGTGGGACTCATGATAAGATTTTCTGCCAATCTAGGCTTTCTCTTTACCGACCGGCCGCTGCCCGAGGCCATTCTCGCAGCCAAGGCGGCGGGCTTTTCCGCCGTGGAATGCCATTGGCCCTATGATTTCGATCCGGTGGAGATCAAGGCGGCGCTCGATGCTACCGGTCTGCCGATGGTCGGCATCAATACCTTGCGGGGCGATCTGACGCGCGGCGAGAACGGGCTTGCCGCCTTGTCCGGCCGTGAGGAGGAAGCCCGCTCCGTCATCCGCCGGGCCGTCGAGTATGCGGCGGCGATCGGCGCGGCCAATGTCCATGTCATGGCCGGCAGGAAGGGGCATGGGGCCGAAACGGCGACCTTCGTCGCCAACCTGCGCTTCGCCGCCGAACTGGCGGGCGCGCATGGCATCGGCATCCTGATCGAGCCGCTGAACCCTCATGACGCCCCGGACTATTTCCTGAATTCCATCGAGACGGCCCGCGCCGTCATCGAAACGGTCGGGGCGCCCAATCTGAAGATCATGTTCGATTGCTACCACCAGCAGCGCCTGGGCGGCGAGTTGATCGGCACCTTCCTGCGCCACAAGGACCTGATCGGACATGTCCAGTTCGCCTCGGCGCCCGATCGTGCCGAACCAGACCATGGCGAGGTCGATTACGCTTGGCTCCTGCCCGAGCTCCAGCGCCTTGGATATACCGGTGTGTTTGGAGCGGAGTATAAACCGGCGACGGGCAGCATGGATTGGATGGAGTCGGTATCACATCGTGAGGGCGGCTTTACAGGATAACGATACAAAAGCCATCGCATCGGCCGGTTGCTCAGGTAGCCTGCTTCCCACCCCACGCAGCGAGTGCCGCTAATAGCAGCGCGATCAGAACATAGGGCGCCGAGACATCGACGGCATAGATAATCGTCCCAAATAAAGGGCCGAGGACGGTGCCGAGTCCTTGGGCGGCAGTTACGGTACCGGAGATCGCATTTTGTCTGGTCCAGCGGCAGTCATCTCGTCTCGGCTGCCGTTGCCGATAGGGTCAGCGATCCGCATGCCGTTCTTTCTCCAGGGGCTGACTTTCCGGGATCTGGCGATCTTCCAGGGAGAGCTGCGCTCGCGAGGAACGGCCACGTGGGATCATCAGAGGCGTATGGCTCACGGGATCTTCGATGATCACACTGTCCAGTCCGAAAACCTCCGAGACCAATTCCTCCGTCATCAGTTTCGCTGGATCGCCTTCGGCGACGATGTTTCCATTTGCCATGACGATCAGGTGATCTGCGTAGCGGCAGGCCTGATTGAGGTCGTGCAAGACGGCGATAAGCGTGTGGTTGGCAGTGCGGTTGAGGTTGCGGAACAGCTCCAGCAGGTCGATCTGATGGGCGATGTCCAGGAAAGTCGTTGGTTCGTCGAGCAATAGCAGCGGCGTCTGCTGTGCCAGCACCATCGCTACCCATACCCGCTGTCGCTGGCCGCCCGAAAGCTGATCGACCTGGCACTCGGCCAGTTCCGCGACGCCGGTTGCGGTCATGGCCTGCTCCACGGCCTTGGCGTCCTCCTCGCTCCACTGGCGAGACAGCCCCTGATGTGGATAGCGTCCCCGGGCTACCAGATCGATAACGGTGATGCCGGAGGGGGCTTGGGAACTCTGCGGCAGGAGGCCCATCTGCTGGGCAAGCTGGCGCGTGGGCACGCGGTGGATGTCCTTTCCATCCAGATAAACCTGTTCGGCCAGCGGCTGCATGAGCCGGCACAGGCTGCGCAGCAGAGTGGATTTGCCACAGCCATTGGGGCCGACGATTGCGGTAAACCGGGCGTCGGGGACGCTGACGGAAAGATTCTCGCAGATGACGCGCTGCCCATAGCCAAGGCGCAACCTCTCTGCCAAGAGGCGGCAGGGCGCCCGGGCGTTGGAGCGGGATTTGGAGGGGCCGAACATGCCGAGTTCTGCCATGCTGCCCTTTTCCTCAGAAGATTGATGGCCGCAGCGCTGCCAACGGCGATGTGGCGTCGGCGGTGACGAAGCGGGCCAACGTCGCGCTGGTGGTTTTCCGGATGGCTTCGACTTGTGACGTGTCGTAATGGTCGGAGCGGTAGCGCATATTGAGATGCGGCACGTGGTGCAACATCGTTTCGATCGCCGTCTCCAGCCTTGCCCAAGACTCGGGCGAACGGCTCGGTCGGAGCCATGAGCGCTCTTCATGCTCGCTTGGTTTCAAGGCCGGTTGCGGACCGACTGCCGCCATCCTGTCCGAAGTTCCCACCTTCTTGGTCTCCCGTTATTCGGCGAGCATCAGAGGCTGCAGGCCTTCGGTACGAAAGGTCTGCAGCCTCGGCCGGCCTCCTTGTGTGATCGGAAGAGGAGTTAGAACCGCAATTCCAGAGATGCGCCGAATATGCGCGGACGCTGGAGAAGGGGGGGTGTTTCGTCGTTATTGAACACCAGCAGCCGGTCGTCCGAGTCGAACAGGTTCTCGACGAATACGGCGGCGCGGCCGGAACCGAAATCATAGCCCAGTTGGGCGTTTGCCAGCCAATGCGCCTTGAGCTTGCCGCGAGGGTCGTTGTCCACGGCCGAATAGTAGGCGCCGGTATAGGTGACGTTGCCGCTGAGATCAAAATTCTCGGCGAACATCCACGCAGCCCCCCATGGCGGCAGTGAGTTTCGGGGCGCGGGGCAGGTCACTTCCTTCGATGTCAAAGCCATCATTCGCAATAACGTTTGGGGGCGGAATTCTGTTTCCTGATTAGAGACGAGGAAGGAATAGCCGAGTTCTCAGAATTGCCGGGATCGGGTCAACAGCCAGACGAGATAGAGGCCGCCGACGATCCCGGTCATGCGTCCGATGGGAACGCTGACCGGCAGGGGCAGCGACTGGGTCAGCAGATCGGCAGCGAGCAACAGGAAGCCGCCCATCAGCCCGGCAGAGAGGACCGGTAGACCAGTGCCGCGGCACAGGCGGAGGGCCAGTTGCGGGGCGGCAAGGGCGATGAAGGCGATAGGTCCGGCGGCACCGACGGCCAAAGCCGCCAGGACGACGGCGGCGAAGATCATGGAGAGGCGAACCCGCTCGACATGAATTCCCAATTGGCTGGCGATATCGTCACCCATCTCGATCATCCTGAGGGCCGATGCGCCGATGGCGATCACCGGTACCAGTAGGAGGACGCCGAAGATCACCGGTACCACATGCGCCCAGGTCCGCGCGTGTAGGGAACCGGCAAGCCAGAGATTGGCCATAACTGCGTTGTCCAGGTTGCCGCGCACCAGCATCAGCCCGTTCAGGGCACTGAGTACCGCCCCCACGCCGATGCCGGTGAGAATGAGCCGGTAACTGCCGACCACGCCGCCATGACGTGCAAGGACATAGACCATCACCGCCGTAAGTACGCCGCCCATTACTGCAGCCAGGGCAACCTGCATCGCCCCCGGGTCGAACAGCATGATCTGGGCGAGTGCGCCTGTCGCCGCACCGGTAGTGAAGCCGATGACGTCCGGCGAGCCCAAGGCGTTGCGCGAAATGGATTGGAAAACGGCACCGGAAACGCCCAGGGCCGCCCCGACAAAAAATGCCGCCATCACCCGCGGCAGCCGAATGTTGAGAATGATGTGGTCGCGCAGCCCGCCTTCCCCCTTGCCCAGCAGAGCGGCGAAGACGTGAGCGAGGCGTATATCCATCTTGCCGAGGGTCAGCGTCAGGAAGGCCGACAGCAGGATGAGAAGGACCAGGACCGTGCAGACGGTGAGGGCGCGCGGCGAGTAGAGCAGGGACCAGCGGCCCAGGCGCCAAACCCGTACAGGAAGGGCGATGGCGTTTTCCTTCATAGACGCACCATCCGCCAGCGCCGTACCAGGAGGATGAAGAACGGCCCGCCGATCAGGGCAACCATGATGCCGACGGCTACCTCGCCCGGATGGCCGGCGAAGCGTCCCAGGACATCGGCTCCGACGACCATCAATGCCGAAAACAGCATCGAGAACGGCAGCAGCCAGCGATGATCGGGGCCAACGACGAAGCGGGCGACATGGGGTGCCGTCAGGCCGACGAAGCTGATCGGCCCGGCCGCAGCGGTCGCGGTTCCGGACAGGATGATGACGATCAGGGCCGAGAAGATCCATACCGTCCGGGGACTGGCGCCCAGGGCCTTGCCGGTGTCATGCCCAAGGGCGACGGTATCGAGCATCCGGGCCAGCCCGAAGGATGCCGCCAGCGCCAGTGCGGAGAGCAGGGCGGCCGGCAGCAGGACATCGGTCCCCCGTCCCTGCAAGGATCCCACGACCCAGTGGCGGAACTGGTCGAAGACCTGTTCGTCGCTGTTGACGGTGATGATCTGTGTCAGTGCCAGCAGCACGACGCTGAGGGCAGATCCCGCCAATACCAGCCGCACCGGATTGAGGCCGTGTCGGATGCCGCCCAGCAGATAGACTCCGGCACCCGCCAGGGCTGCGCCGACCAAGCCGAACCACATATATCCGGTTACGTCGATGATGCCGAAAAAGGCGATTGCCACCACGATGGCCAAGGTGGCCCCCGCATTGACACCGAGAATGCCGGGATCGGCGAGCGGGTTGCGCGTCAGCGCCTGCATGATCGCTCCGGCCACGCCCAGCGCACAGCCGACCACGATACCCAGCAAGGCGCGCGGCACACGTAGATGGCGAACGAGCAGATGTTCGCTGCTGGCGGGGTCGAAGGCGGTAAGAGCCTCCAGCGTGACGCGCGGCGGGATTGATCGGGTGCCGACAAAGATGCTGATGACGGATATCAGGATTAGCAGCATTGTGCAGAGGATCAGTCCCCAACGGCGGCGCCTGATGCGGAGGATGCGCGATTCCTCGTGTCCCCGTTCTGGTCCGTGCGTCGGAACGGCGTGAAGTGCCAATGGACTAGTTTCGGCCATCGGAGATGCGGCGGTCGCTGGCGAAGCGTGCGACGATGCCGTCGACGATTTCACGGGCGCTGAAGAAATCGATGCGGAACGAATTCACGCCCAGGCCATAGACCTGGCCGTTGCGGACCGCCGGCAGGTTGGCCAGGATCGGGTCGCGCATGAACGCCGCGGCCCGGTCGTCGTCGGCACTGAGCAGGAAGGTGGTCGGCGCCTTCAGCTCGGTCAGGTGCTCGTACTGGGCGCGGATGAAGTCATTGCTGGGATTGCCATCGCTCTGCCAGCTCCGTGGCGGCGACTCGATCGTGAACCCCAGCGCACCGAGCAGCCTGCCGTGGACGCCCTCGCTGGTGGCGACCGGATTGAGCGTCCCTGGCCCGTTATAGCTGATGATGTTGGTCAATCCCGGAGGGACCGAAATCTTCGCCCGTGCTTCGGCGAGATAGGCCTCGAATGCGGCCAGCTTGTCCTTCACCTGCGCTTCCAGCCCGGTGGCTTGACCGATCAGCAGGGCGAGTTCCTGCCATGTTTGCCCGCCGTAATCCAGGACAATGGTGGGCGCGATTTGCCGCAATTCACTCAGTTGTGGCAGGGCGGAATCGGCACCGCTGGACGATACGACGATCAGGTCGGGAGCGATGGCATAGGCGGCTTCCAGATCCACACTGCCAGCAGGCCACAGCTTTTCCACGCCGCGCGCTTCCGCGATCCCGGCCCATTGGTCGAAGAAGTGACCATTGACCGTGGTCGCACTGGCGACCAGCGGTGCATCGACGGCGAGCAATGTTCCGGTGATCGTGACCGAGGTGGAAAGAATGCGCTGTGGCTGGAGGGAAATAGTGGTCCGGCTTCCATCGGCATTGACCAAGCTGCGCGGCCAAGCCGCCTGGGATTGGTCGCTCTGTCCAGCATAAGCCGTCGTCCCGACTGTCAGGACGGAGAGAACCAGCATCCGGCAGAGCAGGACCAGTCTCTTCCCAATTCGCATACTTTCCTCGGGTTCATGACAATCGAAGAGCCGCTTCAGGCACAAAGCCTACAGGCGATATGGAGGGTGAGATTATCGCAGAAGTAGTCCAGGCATCAATATGATATTGAGTCTCATTCTCATACATTGGTGTCTTTACGGACAAAGTGTCTCCAGTCTGCGATGCAGGGAACCGGGCTTCAAGGCGTGGGAAAGAAATGCCGGCAGGTCGAGCCGGTGCCGCGCAAAGTCCTCCAGGTTTGTCATGGCTGGGTCTGCATCGATATCCACCATCAGCTCAGCTCCGTCGCTGTGGCTGTGGTAGGTGATGTTGAACCCGTCGCCGTAGCCGCTGGAGAGTATCTCGCGCGTCACCCTGCAGTTTGTGAACTGCGGGGGATCAAAGGGGAGTACATTCACCAGAGGAGAAAAGAAGTAGCGGCGACCTTGCCCTAGCCGCTGATCGAGAGCGATCTGCTCAATGCGGTAGCGGCTGTGGGCCCGCTGTTCGCGCAGGGCGCCGGCCTGTCGGCGCAGGAACATGCCCAGCGTCTCTTCCTGCCGGATATCGATCCACAGGGGCAGGATGTTCACCACCATTGCCGGCATGTATGCGCCGACGCTGCCCCAGCGGCTCATGAGCGGCAGCCACAGCGGGAGGAGGGACCCGTTGCCGGAGCGCGCCGCTGGCAGGTGCTGGTACAGGTAGGCGCCGGATAATAAGATCAGCAGGTCCGGCCAGCCGATCCCGGTTTCGTTCGCCAACTGGCGTAGAAGTTGGCTTATGGTTGGGGACAGGGAGCTTTCATGGTGTAGTCCGCCGCCTCCATAGCCCTCCTGATCCTTGTGCAGCGATGGCAACCGGCCTTGTTCCAGGTAATTCTTCCAGTATAGGCGGTCGGTTGCGAATCTCGGGCTGGTGCAGTAGCGCTTTTCTTCGGCAAGGTAACTGGCGAAGGGATGAAATGGTGGGCCAGCATCGCCGCGTCCGAGGAAGTGCATGTAGAGCCGGGCACAGCGCTGTTCCAGCAGCATCATGGCATACCCATCAAGAATGATGTGGTGGCCGCGGATGTACCAAAGATAGCGCTCGGCTCCAACCCGGATCAGCCACTGTTCCACCAGGGGCCCATCAAGCAGTTCGAGATAGGCCTCGACGTCGGCTTGCATCAGTGAGCGGGCTCTCGGAGAGCGGATCATCGCAGCCGCGCAGGTCGAGCAACTTCGGCATCGGGGCGCGGTCCGGGTCACATTGCTGCAAAGGAACGGTTGCGCCGGGGGGCACGTGAAATCGCACGGAAAGGACGTCCGCCTCGCGGGCGGTACGGCTGATCGCCTGGCATAGGGCGTCCTGGTTCACCTCGCCCTGGAAGTCGAGGCAATGCGCCACGGTAGAAAGCGGCCGTCCCGGATTCAGGATGAACTCTTCCCAGAAATCCAACTGCGCCAAGGTGAGCGGCAACCACTCGCCGCTTGGTTCGATTGCTGACATGCTTCGTCCCTATGTATTGATGAGAACGGGCGGGCGGCGGATCAGCCTTGGGGCACGTTCTGAAGTAGGGCCTGTACCTGTCGTGCATTGCGGCAGCGGGCCAGGAGGCCGGGTGACAGGTCGACGCCGAACGCTTCGCGCAGGCCTGTGGCGATGGAGCGAAGATGAGACGGCAGAAGACCGAGGTCGAGAAAGGCGGTCTCTTCGCCTACGTCTTCACGATGCTGTTTGCCGATGACACCTAGGTAGATGCCGAGGATCTGCTGGGCGTGTGTGGGGGGCTGTGCCGATATGGCGTCGGGCGCTGGACTTGCTCCGGCTCCTGTGAACAGCAACGTGCGAGCACGGGCCCGATCAGGCTTGCCGTTGCCCGTTAATGGCAGTTCCGGAACCCTCAGAAAGCGGCTAGGCACGTGGGAGTCAGGCAACTGGTGGCGAGCGAAGCTGCGCAGTTCGGCCACTGGCATCTCGGCTCCGACATATAGCGCACCCAGGGCTATCTCGCCTGTGCGCGCATCACCGAAGTCGGTTACCAGAATGCTCTGGATGTTTTCGTGCTTGGACAGTTCGTTTTCGATATCCGGTAGCGAAATCCTGACCCCGCGCACTTTCACATAACCGTTGACCCGACCGGCAAACAGGAGGGTGCCGTCCTCGCGATAGCGGCCCAGATCGCCGGTGCGGAACGCCTGTATCGGCCTGTTGTGCTCGTTAAGGATGGTCACGAAGTCAGACCGTGTGAGAACTCCGTCTTCCAGGTAGCCGAGAGACAAGCTGACTCCGGCAGTGTGGATTCTTCCCACGACACCGGCCGGGCAGTGCTCTCCTGCATCGTTCAGGAGGTAATAGCGGCTGCCTGGCAGGGGGCGGCCGTAGGGAATGATTGCTTCGTCCTCAGCCGTGATCTCATGCCAGATGCTCCAGATGGTTGTTTCGGTGGGGCCGCCCAGCGAGAACAACCGGCATTCGGGCAGAATGGTGCGCAAGGCTGCAATAGTAGCCGGCTTGATGTAATCCCCTCCTTGGGCGATCAGCCGTAGCGAGCGAAGTTCGTCGCTCTGGCGACATGTCAGGAGCATCTCGAGAATCGCCGGAACCGAGCACCACACGGTCACCCCGTATCGCTGCACGAGGCGGTTCCACGCCACGGCATCCTTTTCTTCGCCGGGGGCGGGTAGAACGAGGGTGGCACCAGCGCTCAATGCGCCAAAAACATCGAACACGGACATGTCGTGATGCAGCGGCGTCACCGAGATGAAGACATCCTGCGGCCCGACCTGCCAGAGCGTCTGCGTGTGCCCGATGACATTGGAGGTGGCCCGGTTGCACAATACAACGCATTTCGGCTTGCCGGTGGTGCCGGAGGTGAAGAGATAGTAGGCCGCGTTCTCGCTCCGGCTCAACTCGGCCAAAGACTGAGAGTTGACCGGGTATTCCGACGCAATGGAATATACCAGCATCTGTGGTGCGACCATTTCCAGGCCGTCGATGTTTTCTTCGCCGACTACTAGGTCGGGACGGCACGTATCCAGTAGAACGCGCAGCCGGTCTGGCGGCGAACCGGCATCCACCGGCACCCAAAGGATCCCCAGCAATGCGCAGGCAAGTGTGACCGTCACGTGCTCCGGGCCACGTGGCAGACAGATCGCTACGATGTTGCCCTTACGGAGTCCACGCTGGTCGAGGCCATGCATGATGGCAGCGACATTGCGGCCCAACTGTCCGTAGGAGATGTGATTCTTGCCGCAGATCAGGGCGGTCTTATCGGCACCCGTCTCGAACAGGTGCTGGGCGATGCGCTGAAGAAAGCTGCTGCAGATGAAATCCTCTTCTTTGCCGTTATGCCGGTAATGGGCGTGGTCGATGAAATCCCGTGCCTGGAGGTCCAGCACTCCGCGGCGAGCAACGGCTTCCAGGGCTTTGCCCATAGCGTGAAGCAAGTCCCGCACCAGTGCGGGAGACAGCGCCTGTTCGGCATAATCGATGCACAGTTCGAGATTGTCCCACTCATCCAACGTCAGGCGAATGTCCATTGCCGTTTGCGGCGTTTGCGTCAGGCCCCCCTGGAGCCGGACGGGGCCATCTGGTCTCAGCTTCGGCCAGGACAACGCATTGGTCAGCACCACCGGTAGCGGTGGGCCGTCCGGGTGACGGCTGAGCAGCAGGCGATTGAGGTCGACGCCTGAAAATGCCAAATGCTCCAGGCCTTCAAGTATACTCGTCTGTACACGGCGTGCGCGGTCTTCCAGACTGCCGCTGGTCGGGTCGTACAGGAGGGGGATGAAGCTTGATGCGTTGCTCAGCTGTCCAGCCTGGGGAAGAGCCACTGGCACGGCGACGCACATGGTTCCTTCCTCGCACCAGCGCGCCAGGACATCAAGGATGAGCGTCGAGAGAATCGCATTGCGGAACAGTCCATGCTGTGCGCCCAGGCGGCTCAGCGCCGTCAGATGCTCCCGAGGTATCATGAGATGCTCCCGACGGTACCGCGAGGCCTTGATGCTTGCCAGCGGCTTGAGCCAAGGTAACCGCATTGGACCCGTGAAAGACTGAAGTCTGGCGGTCCAATAGGCGGCATCGGTATCACGGTTGCCGGCATCGATTCGGATCGCCTCTCCGGCGGGAACCGGTGCCGGGAAATCCTGTTCCGCGAGAAGCTCGGTCAGGATGGCGGCGATTCCCTGACCATCGAGAATCAGGGCGTCGAACCGTGCGAATAGCACATGGCTGTCCGCCGCGTCAGGGGGAAGCTGGATCAGCAACAGATGCCATGGGGAACGAGATGGATCGCACAGGCGGTGGGTGTAATCCTCGCGCAGGGTGTCAACCTGTTGCCAGGCCTCGGCAGGCGTCAGTACCCGTAGGTCCAACTCTTCCAGATTTGTCACGGGATCCGGATCGACCCGTTGGACAAGCCGATCTTCGTCGATGCGGGTACGCAGGGCATCGTGCCGTCGTACCAACCGGGCGAGACGTCGGCGTAGTTCTTCTGTGACGATGCGGCCCCGGTATTCGCGGAACTCTTGCATGGCCACGCCTCCGAGCGGCAGGTGCTCTCGGCGTCCCATGAGGTAGGCCTGTTGCAACGGAGTCAGGGGCGTTTCCATGATGGTTTTCGCAACGCGCCTTTCATGGAGGATGGGAAAGGCCTGAACGAGCGGTGTTGTCAATCGGTCCGAAGAGCCGACGACCAGACGCAGGCAGGTCAAATAGTCCTCAAAGAACGGTTGCACCCACGATGTGGGCAAAGCGTCCAGACGGACATCCCAGTTGACAAGAATACCGCCGTCGACCGCTGCAGCCTGGGCATCCAGGGCGACTTGGGGGGCTTGGGAAATGACCCAGGTCATCTCGCCGAATCTGCGGGTAACCCGCTCCGAGAACAACTCGCCCCCGGGCATGTTCAAACCGGAGGTGAAAACCACCGGGGCCAGTTGCATTCCGCCTTGCTGCCGGGACAGGTTGCGCATGACGCTGACCCCCGGATAGACCGCATGTGAGATGAGTTGCGCCAATTCGCCGGCGATGCACTGGCAGAGCTCGAGCAGGGATTGTTTGGCATCAAGATCCACTCCAAGGATCAGCAACTCGGAAAAGTCCCCCAACAATCTGTCCACGTCTTCAAGACAGCGATGGCGATAGAACATGGGGACGTTCAGCCGGAAACGTTGCGCGCCGGTGTGAGTGCCCAGCGTCAGGGCGAACAGGGCCAGCATCAATGTGGAGAGGGTCACACCGTGTCTTCTGGCGGCATGTTCGAGTGCTTGGCGTTCTGTCGCTTCGAGCCGCGCAGCGAAACGCTCGCTACGAATAGGCGTTGTTTCCATGGCATCTCGCCATGGGAGGGGCGGCGCCGGTGGCATCTGGGCCAGGCGCGCCTGCCACCATTGTCGGTCCTGGTCGCGGCGCTGCGCTGCGTCGGGCTTGGTGCGCAGACAGGAGAGGTAGTCGAAGTAGGAGACCGACGGTGGCTGGTTGGCCAGCATAGGCTCCTCGTAGAAGCGTGCCAGGTCCTCCATGAGCACGCGGAAGCTCGACGGGTCTGCAGCGATCATGTCCAGATCGACATGAAGCCTGAAGCGTCCGTCGGGAAGTAGCGAGAGGCTCAGGTCGATTGCCTCGCCCTCTCCAAGATTGAGACGCTGGTGGGTCTTGGCCTCCCGCTTGGCCGTCAGTGCATGGGAGAGGGAAGCATCATCAAGGTGACAAAGATTCTCGACCACCAGTCCGTGCCGTTCTTCCAGCGGACGGATCGTTTGCAGGCCGTCGGCGTCAACACTCAGGCGAAGCATGCCATGTGTCTGAAACAGGGCTCGGACCGCGCGACGCAGGCGCGCCACATCAATGCCGCAGCCGTCGAACTCCGCATACAGGTGCGCGGCGACACCTCCTAACGGCCCGGCTGCATGCCGACCGACCCAATAGGCGGCTTGCATCGCTGTCAGATCCCTCATGGTTTTGTGAGTCCCGTATTGACAACCCATAGATGAATGTACTTCCTTAATTGCGAATGTCTATCATTTTCATTCTCAACGCGAGGGCAGCCCATGCGGAGCAGTGCCGAAAGTGTGCAACAGGCGTTGGAACCGTTATCGGATAGCAACAAGTTGCTCTTTACCTCGGGATCACAGGAATTGCGGGCCTGGGGGATCGCCCAGTGGATCAGTGTCCCCGCCCGTGGGGGAGAGGAGATGGAGGGAGCGTTCCAGCGTGCCATTCGGGACGCCTTCGAACAGGCTTTCCATGCCGGCCAGGATAACCCTCTGGTCATTGGTGCCATCCCCTTCGATCTCGCCGAGCCCTCCTATCTCTACGTCCCGAGACGTTACGAATGGCGACAACGTCCGGAACTGCCCGGATCGGCCTCCAGTGAGGCGGTGATGCCGCATCTGCTTGATCAGCGGAGCATCCCTGACGAGCAGGGTTTTAAGGCAGCCGTCACCCATGCCATTGCCAATTTCCGCCACAGCGACATCCGCAAGGCCGTGCTGTCGGTGTCCCATGAGCTCCGCTTTTCTGCTCCCGTGGATATCGACCGGCTGCTGATGAGTCTGCGTGCCCAGAATCCCGAGGGCTACCAGTTCCGCGTGCCGCTGCCCGATGGGGCAGAGTTGATCGGCGTGAGCCCTGAACTGCTGCTGCGCAAGCGGGGAGGACGCATCCAATCCAATCCGTTGGCTGGTTCTGCCAAGCGTCAGCCTCACCCGGACCAGGATCGCGCTGCGGCCGAGCGTCTGGAACGCTCGCCGAAGGATCAGTATGAGCATCGTCTGGTGGTCGATGAGGTCAGACGTGTGCTGGAACCGCATTGCCTTGAATTGGATATCCCCGAGCAGCCTTCGCTGCTCGGCACTCCTGCGCTCTGGCATCTGTCCACCCAGGTGGACGGCCTGCTGTGGGACGCCCGCACCACCGTCCTGCAACTGGCCTGCCGCCTGCATCCCACGCCGGCCGTGTGCGGTTTTCCTACCGAACGGGCGCGCAAGCTGATCAATCTGGTCGAACCCTTCGAGCGCGGAGTATTCACCGGGATGGTGGGGTGGTGCGATGCCAATGGGGATGGCGAATGGGTCGTGACCATCCGGTGCGGCACAGTCAAGCGAGACATTGTGCGTCTGTTCGCCGGCGCCGGAATCGTCGAAGCTTCCGAGCCGGAGGCCGAATGGGCGGAAATCCAGGCCAAGTTAAGCACAATGCTCAGCGCTTGCGGCCTCAGGCAGCGTACTGAAGCGGGGGTGGCGTCGTGATGATCGACTACGTCCGCTGGCCGGAAGAGTTTTCCCGCTATTACCGGCAGCGCGGTTACTGGCTGGACCAGCCGTTGACGCGCGGGTTCGACGAACAGGTGCGCACGCGTCCCGAGGCAATTGCACTTATATGCGGCGAACGTCAATACAGCTATGCAGACCTGGAGCGATTGGCGAACAACCTGGCTGCACGGCTGAGTGCCCAGGGGCTGGGACAGGGCGACACCGCATTGGTGCAACTGCCGAATGTGGCCGAGTTCTATCTGGTCTTTTTTGCCTTGCTCAAGATCGGCGTGGCGCCGGTGAATGCATTGTTCAGCCATCGGCGGTTGGAACTGAGCTCCTATGCCCAGCAAATCCAGCCACGTCTGGTGATCGCCTCGCGCCGTCACGAGCTATTCGAGGACGATGTCTTCCTCGCCGAACTGGCGAAGCTCTCCCCAAATCTCTCACTAGCTTTGCTGCTTGGCGAGCCGGAGGCCGACCGCAGTCTCGACCATTGGCTCGCTTCACCGCTGGGACGGCTTAGCCGAGGCCGCCCGTCGCCCCCGGATGAAGTCGCCTTCTTTCAACTCTCCGGCGGCAGTACCGGCACACCGAAGCTGATTCCACGTACGCACAACGATTACGACTACAGTATCCGGGCCAGTGCCGAGATTTGTGGTTTGACGCCCCGCACCCGTTTCCTCTGTGCTTTGCCGGCGGCACACAATTTCCCCCTGAGTTCTCCTGGAGCATTGGGTGTGTTTCATGCCGGGGGCTGCGTGGTCATGGCGCCAAATCCGGAGCCGCTCACTTGTTTCCTCCTGATCGAGCGTCATGCGGTGGACATGGTTGCTCTGGTGCCTCCGGCGGTGGCCCTTTGGTTGCGGGCCGCGCCTGGACGCCAACAGGCCCTGCGCTCGCTGCGCCTATTGCAGGTAGGAGGAGCAAGCTTTTCCGAGGCGCATGCCAGACAGGTGCCGGCCGTGCTGGGCTGTGCCGTGCAGCAGGTGTTCGGGATGGCGGAGGGATTGGTCAATTACACACGCTTGGATGACGACGACGAACGAATCTTCACCACGCAAGGGCGGCCGATCTGCCCGGACGACGAGATAAGGGTGGTTGATGACCAGGGACGCGAGGTGCCGGACGGTACTGCTGGCCTGCTTGCCACGCGTGGTCCCTATACTTTCCGCGGGTATTACCGCAGTCCGGATCATAACGCCCGGGTGTTCGACGCGGACGGGTTCTACTACACCGGCGATCTCGTTCAGCGGAGCGCCGATGGCTACCTGCGCGTGGTCGGGCGGGTCAAGGACCAGATCAACCGCGGCGGCGAAAAGATCGCTGCGGAAGAGATCGAAAACCTGCTGTTGCTTCATCCAGATGTAAGCCATGCAGCGCTGGTGGCGATTAATGATCCACTAATGGGTGAGAAAAGCTGCGCCTTTATCGTCGCTAAGCAGGCCCTGCGTCCCTCCGCACTGCGTCAACACCTGCTTACACTCGGCGTGGCCGAATTCAAGCTGCCGGACCGTTTCCGCTTTGTTGACGCTCTGCCTCTGACACCGGTTGGCAAGATCGACAAATGCCGCCTGCGTGACCGGGCAGAGCCAACTTCCTTTTGAGCCTTCGAAGCGAGGAATCACCATGGCCATTCCGCATCTTGCCGATTATCCCATGCCGAAGGTCGACGCCTTCCCGGCCAACCGGGTGTTCTGGCAGCCGGACCCTTCCCGCGCGGTGCTGCTCGTGCATGACATGCAGCGATACTTTCTTGGTTTCTACGAACCTGATAGCGCCTTGATCCGGCGGCTGATCGACAATCTGGTCAGCCTGCGGCGATGGGCCGACGCGCATCGCATTCCTGTGGTTTATACCGCTCAGCCCCACCAGCAATCGCCTGCCGAACGCGCATTGCTCAACGACATGTGGGGCCCGGGTCTCACTGCCGTCGAGTCGGATATGCAGAGGGTGGTGGACGAACTCGCGCCTAACGACAGCGACACGGTACTGGTCAAATGGCGCTACAGCGCTTTCCAACGGTCCGACCTCGCGAATCTTCTGAAGAGATGGGGGCGCGACCAACTCATCATCGGTGGTGTCTATGCACATATCGGCTGCTTGGTTACAGCGCTGGATGCCTTCATGAACGACATTCAGCCTTTTCTGGTGGGAGATGCCGTCGCTGACTTTTCCGAGGCCGACCACCACATGGCGTTGCGCTACGTAGCGACGCGCTGCGGTCGGGTAATCGACACTGCCGCCCTGGTCGGCGTCGGAACTGGCGAGCCAAGCCGGGAGTGGCTGCTGGCGCGCGTGCGCCAGCTGATCGACGACGAGGGTGATATCGATCTCGACGAGAATCTTCTCTGCTACGGCCTCGACTCCATTCAAGTGATGACCTTGGCCGGTGAATTGCGGGAGCGCGGCATACAAGTGAGCTTCGAGGATCTGGCGCGGGCTCCTACTGTCAACGCATGGTGCGCGCTTATCGAAAGCCAGCGTGCTGCCGCTTGATCTGTCGGGAGTCCGTTCCATGCCACAAGAGGAATTCGCTGGTAAGCGCGTGCTAGTGACCGGCGCTGCGAGCGGCATCGGTCGGTGCGTCGCCGAACGCTTTCATGCTTACGGTGCCGAAGTGATCGGTCTGGATCTCAATCTTCCCGATGAGAGGATATCCTATCGTCTGCTCCCCCTCGACCTGCGTGACCCGGTGCAGGTCGAAGCGGTCAGCCTCCGTTTACAGGAGGAGTGTCAGCGGCTTGATGTACTGGTAAACGCTGCCGGGATCCTGCGGCTGGGAGCCGCCGAATCTCTGTCCGACGCAGACTGGCACGATTGCCTGGGCGTCAACGTCAGTGGACCATTCTACCTGCTTCGCCAGTGGATTTCGTTATTCAAGCGGCAGCGTCACGGCGTGGTGGTCACTGTTGCTTCCAATGCCGCTCATGTGCCGCGAGTCGGCATGGCGGCCTATTGTGCCTCCAAGGCGGCGCTGGTGAGCCTGAGCCATTGTGTCGGCTTGGAACTGGCACCTTATGGCGTGCGCTGCAATGTGGTTTCTCCAGGTTCCACCGTCACGCCAATGTTGGATGCGATGTGTCCGACCCCTGCGGACCGCCAGCGTTTGTTGGACGGACTGCCTGAACTTTACAAGCTTGGCATTCCCCTTGGCAAACTGGCGACTACGGAAGATATCGCCGAAGCCGTGCTATTCCTCGCTTCGGAACGGGCTGGTCATATCACTCTTCAGGATATGGTCGTCGACGGCGGGGCGACGCTGGGTGCTTGAGCGGTTCCCGGGCCTTGAGCCTGACTCACTCTGGATACCCAAGGCGGTATGGCCTTGGGATGACGAGCCTGCGGGATGCCGATTGGTCGCCACCTGCTTCACGACGGATCCGGAGCAGTGGAGACAGGCCGGTATTGTCATCCCGTCGGAGCTTGAGCGCGCCATGCCTCGGCGGATAGCGGAGTTCATGGCGGGGCGACGCTGCGCGCAGGAAGCGCTGCTGTTGCTGACAGGGCGTTCAGAGGCTCCCGCAAGGGGGGTGGATCGGGCGCCCCTCTGGCCTAAGGGGGTGGTGGGTTCCATCACTCATTGCGGCCTTCATGCATTGGCCTTGGCCGGACACGCGCATGAGTATCTGGGGCTGGGAATCGATCTGGAGAGACTGCTTGAACGCCGAGAAGCGCATACGGTCGCGCCGCTGATCATGACCGGCGGTGAGCAGAGACGTTGGGGCCATGCGGCAGAATCGTTTCTCGTCACCTTGGTTTTTTGTGCAAAGGAGAGCCTGTTCAAGGCGCTTTACCCGCTGGTCCGCCGCACATTCTATTTTGACGCCGCTGAATTGCTCGATTGGGACCCGCAGGGAAGAGCAAGATTACGGCTTTGCACTGACCTGGGCGAGCGCTGGGTGGCGGGCACGGTGCTAGAGGTTCGTCACTGCCTGTTCAAAGGACACCTGCTTACCCGGGTGTCATTACCTCAAGTCGACAGATGAGCGGTGGGGGCAACCTAGGATGAAGGAAAATATTGATAACGAGAATCATTTTCATTAAGATGCCCGGTGCATACTCTCGCCATTTCCTGGATCCGGTGGCGGCTGCCATACGCTCTTAACGAGATTTTGAACATGAACGCATCGAAAGCCGCAGTCCCGCAGATCGAGCGGGACATTGCTGCCGCACCTTCACCGCCCCGGATTGATGCATGGTCCATTATGAGGCCGGTTCGTGGGCAGGTCCGCTATGCAATGGGCCTTGCGGCTGTCTCGGCACTGCTGGGGTTGCTGACCATGGGGCTGCTCGCCCTCACGGTGCAAGCCCTGATCGACACGCCGGATCAGTGGCCCTGGATGTTGTCTGCGGCTGTCCTGGCTTGTGCCGTCGGCACCTATCTGGCCCGCCTGGGCGCGTTCAACCAGTCGCATTATGCCGCTTTCCGGCTGGAACGCATTCTGCGGATGCGGCTCAGCGACCGTTTGTCCAAGGTGCCGCTGGGATACGTGCAGAGCCAGGGAGCCGGTGCCTTGACCAAGGTCATCCACGACGACGTCAAGGCTCTCCATGTATTCGTCGCCGACAGCACGCCTCTCTACGCGCGGGCTTATGTCACTCCGCTGGTTGCCTTTGTCCTGTTGTTGTGGCTCGACTGGCGGCTTGCCCTGGCGGCTCTGGGCGTGCTGGCTCTGGGCTTTGGGATCCTCAGCAGGGCCCTGCGGCGGCGGGGCGAGATGGCCCGGCTCTACAATGACGCGCGGGAGCGGGTGAGCGCGGCCGTCGTTGAATTCGTGCAGGCCATGCCGGTGGTCAGAACCTTCGATACCGGACACGCGACCTTCGGCCGTTACCAGAAGGCGCTGGAGGCCTATCTGGACGTTCTGACGCGCTGGTACCGCGAGCCGGGCTTCCCCGCGCGTTTTTCCTGGGTGGTGCTGAGCCCGATGCCGACCTTGGCGGTCGTGCTGTGGCTTGGGGCCTGGCTGGTTTGGCAGGAGACGTTGGATCCCGTGCGCTGGCTGGCGGTTCTGCTGCTGTGCACGGGCATGGCCGAGGCGATGATGCCGGCAATGATGCTGCGGCACATGATCGAGAAGGTCAAACTCAGCATCGTCCGCATTCAGGAAGTGATGGCCGCGCCGGTCCTGCCGGTCCCGGACGGCGAGGGGGAGCGGCCGCGTGACGCTAGTCTGCGTTTCGAGAATGTGAGCTTCCGCTACGGTGAGGGGGATGCCGACGCTCTCAGTCAAGTCAGTTTCGAGGTCGCTCCCGGCACGGTCACGGCGCTGGTCGGCCCTTCGGGGGCCGGCAAGAGTACCGTCGCCAAGCTGATCCCGCGTTTCTGGGACGTGAACGAGGGGCGCGTGCTGGTCGGCGGAGTCGATGTACGCCACATGCATTCGGATGAGTTGCTGCGCCAGGTGGCATTCGTCTTCCAGGATACCTTCCTGTTTGCCGACACGATCGCCGGGAATATCCGCCTGGGCAGCCCGGAGGCGGATATGGACAGCGTGATCGGGGCGGCCCAGGCGGCCCAGGCGCATGACTTCATCATGACACTGCCGGAGGGCTACGACACCCGGGTCGGTGAACGCGGCATCTTTCTTTCCGGCGGTCAGCGGCAGCGAATCACCATTGCCCGCGCACTGCTGCAGAACCGGCCGATTCTCGTCCTCGACGAGGCGACGGCCTTTGCCGATCCGGAAAACGAGGCGGCACTGATCGCGGCGCTGTCTCGCTTGATGCAGGGCAAGACCGTCATCATGGTCGCCCACCGCCTGGCGACAATCCGCGATGCCGACCAGATCTTGGTGTTCGATCATGGACGGCTGGTGGAGAGCGGCAAACATGACGATCTCGTCGCTCACGGCGGGACCTATGCCCGTCTCTGGCGCAATTACGAAATGGCGCAGAACTGGTCGTTGGGCAAGGCCGCTCATGCTTCTCTCGCAAGTCAGGACAAGACACAATGAGCAACGGCGCCAATTCCCCGCGCAGGTCGGGCCCCACGCCCTGGCGCACGACCTACAGGCAACTGATCGACAGTGTCGGCCCCGGTGCCGCCCAGCTGCGCCGGAGCTTGATCGGTCTGCTGGCGGCGGCGGTCGTACAGGGGCTGGCGCTGGCCTGCATCGTTCCCTTGTTCTTGGCGATCTTTTCACAGCGGGAGGGCGCGGCGGCGCTGGCGTGGCTGGGGGCCTGCACCTTGCTAATGGTGATCAGTTCGGTCTTGCGCTGGCGGGCCCAGGCCTTCGATTTCGACGGGCAGATGGCACAGGCGACACATCGCCTGCGTACCCGGCTGGGCGAGCAGTTGCGTCGTATTCCGTTGGAGGTCCTGCAGGACAAGCGCACCGGCGAAATGAACTCCATGGTACTGAATAATGTCGATGAAAACCTGCTGACCACCCTGACCATCCTCAACCTGATCTTTATCGCCGTGATCACGCCCCTTGCCACGGCGATTGCACTCTTGGCGGTGGATTGGCGCATGGCCGTGGCCCTGCTGCTGGTGTTTCCCGCGATCGTACCGCTCTACCGCTGGCGGCGGCCGGCGTTGGGGCGTGGCAAGCGCATCCTGGCCGAGGCGCACCAGCAGGCGAATGCGGACGTTCTGGAATACATGCAGGGGCTGCCGGTGCTGCGGGCGGCCTGTCAGGCCGGAGCCAAGGCCGAGCGCCTGGCCGCGACCTTCAGCCGGCTGGAAGAAATCCAGATCTATGGCCATCGCAAGGGCGCCAAGCCGAATATCCTGGTCGCCAGCATCGTGGAAGTGGGGCTGCTGTTCGTGCTCGCCCTCGGTGTGCTGTTCGTACTCGGCGGTTCGCTGGACGTTGCCGTGCTCGCCGCCCTTCTGGTGATCATGGCGCGCTTCTTCGAGCCGTTGTCCACCTTCATTCTGTACACCGCCATCCTTGAAATGATCGAATCGGCCCTCGAGCGGATCCAGGCCCTGTTCGCCATCAAGCCGCTGGAGCAGCGCCTGCCCCAGGCGCTTCCCCCCTCTCACGAAATCCGCTTTGAAGGGGTGACCTTCCAGTATGCGTATGCCAACGCCCCGTCGATCCGAGACTTCACAGCGGAATTTCCCGAACGCAGTCTGACGGCCTTGGTCGGGCCGTCAGGATCGGGCAAGACGACGCTGACGCGGCTGCTGCTGCGCCATTTCGATCCGCAGGCCGGCAGCGTGCGGATCGGTGGCGTTGACCTGCGCAACATCCCCCTCGATCGCCTTCACGACCTGATTTCCGTGGTTTTCCAGGACGTCTATCTATTCGATGACACGGTGATGAACAACATTCGCATGGCCCGGCCCGATGCCACCGACGCTGAGGTCCGGGCGGTGGCCGAGGCGGCACAGTGCCTGGATTTCATCATGCGCTTGCCGCAAGCCTGGGAAACCCGCCTCGGCGATATCGGGGGGAGGCTTTCCGGTGGCGAAAGGCAGCGCATTTCCATTGCCCGGGCCCTGCTCAAGAACGCCCCCATCGTCATCCTCGACGAACCGACGGCAGCTCTCGATACCGAGAGTGAAATTTCGGTGCAACGCGCCATCGACGCTTTGGTAAGCCACAAGACGGTGGTGGTGATCGCCCACAGGCTTTCGACCATCGTGGGCGCCGACCAAATTCTGGTTCTCGAAGAAGGCCGTCTGGTGGAGAGCGGCAGGCACGAAGAATTGCTGGCTGCCGCCGGTAGGTATCGGCGGATGTGGGATGCCCAGCAAAAGGTCAAGCACTGGCATGTCAAGGCGACTCAGGTGGTTGTCCTATGAAAGGGACTATACTCTCCGGCCCCGGATGAAATCGATGAAGGCGCGCAGGGCTGGGGGGACGTATCTGCGGCCCGGATAATAGAGCATCAGTCCCGGCTCTTCCGTCGTCCACTCCCGGAGGACGGGCACCAACCGTCCCGAGGCGATGAGGTCACGCACCGCTCCTTCGAGCACGAAGGCGATACCGAGGCCGCGTGCGGCGGCGGCGATCGAGAGGGCCATTCGGTCGAGGGTCAGGCGGCCGGGAACATCGACCGCCGCCGCCGCCCCGTCCCGAGAGAACTCCCACGCATAGAGCGCGCCGCCGGGGAGGCGGATGCGGATGCAGTCGAAGCGTTTCAGGTCCTCCGGTGTCTCGGGCCTTCCATGCGCGGCCAGAAAGGCGGGTGAAGCGACCGGAATGAAGCGGGCTGGTCCGCCGAAGGGAATGCCGATCATGTCGGGCGGAACCGCCTCGCCCAGCCGGATGCCCGCGTCGCAGCCCTCGGCCACGATGTCGACCAAGCGCTCCTCATGGCGGAGCTCCAGGTGAATGGCGGGATGGGCGGCCAGGAAGTCGGGGACGATATTCTCTATCAGCAACTGGATCGCCGCGTAGGGCGCGTTGACCCGTAGCGTCCCCGTAACCTCGCCGGCCGATGCGCCCGCATCCGCCAGGATGCCGCCCAATTCCTCAAGCACCGGTCGGATTTGCTCGAGAAACCGCGCGCCTTCCTCCGTCAGCGCAATACTGCGCGTCGTGCGGTGAAAGAGGCGCAGGTTCAATTGCCCTTCGAGGCCCGAGATCGCGTGGCTCAAACTGGACGGTGCCATGTCGAGCCGGCGGGCGGCGGCGCGGAAGCTGCCGCTGTCGGCAACGGCGAGGAAAATGCGCAGGTCCTTGAGGGTTGGGTCGCTCATTACTGGCCGATTTCGAACAGGCTGGGCCGCATTGAACGGATTTTTCAAACGCTTTTCCACCCTATTTCGAGCTTATCGAAATGAAAGGGAAAATCATGACCCATACATGGTTTATTACCGGCGCCAGTTCCGGCTTCGGGCGCTTGATCGCCGAGAGGGTGCTCGAACGTGGCGATAGTGTCGCGGCAACCTACCGGCGCAGCGGTGCACTGGACGATCTTGCCGCACGCTATCCCGACCGGCTGTGGACGGCCGAGATGGATCTGCGTAAACCGGAAACCATCGCCGCGGCCGTCGAGGGCGCCTTCACGGCCTTCCCCAGGATCGACAGGATTATCAGCAATGCCGGTTTCGGAACCTTCGGTGCGGCGGAGGAAGTCAGCGAGGACCAGGTCCGGCACCAGATCGAAGGTAACCTGATCGGCACGATCCTGTTCATTCGCCGAATCATCCCCCGGCTGCGGGAAAACGGCGGAGGACGGATCCTGCAAGTGACCTCGGAAGGCGGGCGTATCGCCTATCCTGCCTTCAGCCTCTATCACGCCAGCAAATGGGGGCAGGAGGGGTTTCTCGCCTCGGTCGCGCAGGAGGTCGCGCCTTTCGGGATCGAGATCTGCACGGTGGAGCCGGGGCCGACTGTGACGGGCTTCGCCGCCGCGCTGGACATGGCCGAGCCGATCCCGGTCTATGACGGCACTCCGGCGGGAGCGGTGCGCAAGGGCATCCGTGAAGGGACCTTTCCGCTTACCGGCGATGCCGGGAAGATGGCCGACAAGATGATCGCCCTGGCCGGAGCGGACGCGCTTCCCCCGCGCATGCCGCTCGGCAGCACGGCCTGGAATAATATTGCGGCGCATCTGGATGAAGCCCGTGCCCTTCACGCGCGGCAGAAGGAACGCGCCTATCACTGCGACCGGCCGGGTTGACGAACCGCTTGGGCTACCGCGCCAGGTGTCAGAACGACCTGTGCCTGGCGCGGTTCCTGACGCTCTGAAGGTCGATGCCCAGGGTCTTGATGCGGGAATTGAGGGTCGTGGAAGGGACGCCGAGCAGTTCCGCCGCGCCGCCGGGGCCTGAGATCTTGCCTTTCGCGGTTTCGAGGGCCGCGAGGATGTTGGTGCGTTCGCGTGCCCGCAGGTCCTGCTTGGTCTCGATCGCCGCTTTGCCTTCCGCCGTTCCGGGCAAGGGCAGGGGAGAGGCGATCTGGGCGGGCAGGTCCAGGTGGATGCGGCCGTTGCGGCCGAGGATGGCCGCCCGTTCCATCACATTCTGCAATTCCCGCACATTGCCGGGCCAGCTATAGGCGATCAGCCTTCGCACGTCGCCTTCGGTCAGGCTGAACTCGCCCAGGTTCAGCTTGCGGGTCAGGTCGCGCAGGAAATGCGCCGCCAACTGCGGGATGTCTTCCGGCCGTTCGCGCAAAGGCGGTGTTTCGATGGGGAAGACGTTGAGGCGGAAGTAGAGGTCCTGCCGGAACCGTCCGGCCTCGACTTCGGCGCGCAGATCCCTGTTGGTGGCGGCGACGATACGGACATCGACAGTGCGTGTCCGCTCCTCGCCCACGCGCTCGAACAGGCCGTCCTGAAGCACCCGGAGCAGTTTGCCTTGCAGGTCCAGCGGGATTTCTCCGACCTCGTCCAGGAACAGCGTGCCGCCATCGGCAAGTTCGAACCGCCCCACGCGGTCGCGCACCGCGCCGGTGAAGGCGCCCTTGGCATGGCCGAAGAACTCGCTTTCGAACAATTCCCGGGGAATGGCGGCGCAGTTGACGCGGATCAAGGGCCGCTTGGACCGGCCGCTGGCCTCGTGGATGGCGCGGGCGATCAGCTCCTTCCCGGTGCCGGATTCCCCGGTGATCAGCACCGAGGCCTCGGTCGGCGCGACCAGGTCCACCTGCTTGAGGATCTTCTGGACCGCCGCACTGTTGCCGATGATGCCGTGATGGTTGCCCGAGATCCTGATTTCTTCCTGCAAATAGGCGTTCTCGAGCTCCAGGCGCTGGCGCAGGCGGTCCACTTCGGCCAGGGCGGCGCGCAGGCGTTCATCGGCCTCGCGGCGCTGCGAGATGTCGCGGAACACGATCACCGCTCCTACCAGCCTGCTGCCCACGCGGATGGGGGTGCTGGTATATTCCACCCACACCGGGCGGCCGTCCCGGGCCCAGAACACCTCGTCGGAAACCCGGTGTACGCGGCCGTCGCGGAAGGCGGCGTAGATGGGGCATTCATGCGCCAGATAGGGCGTGCCGTCGGCATGGTGGTGATGGGCGATGGCATGGAAATCCCGCCCCAGCAATTCCTCCGCCGGCCAGCCCAGGATGCGTTCGGCGGCGGGATTGACGAAGGTGGTCTTGCCTTCGGCATTGACGCCATAGATGCCTTCGCCCGCCGCCTTGAGGATCAACTGGTTCTCGCGCTCGATATCCTGGAAGACCCGTTCCACCCGCTGCCATTCGCCCAGGCCGTCATGGAGGTAAAGCTCGCCTTCCGCCTCGATGTCCCGGCGCCTGCGGGCATCGAGGTCGTAGAGGGTGAGCAGCATCTCTTCCGCGTCCGGAAGAAGCGTGCCGACAAATTCCAGAGAAAGGTCGGAGCAGTCGGCATGGCGCAGCGTCAGACCACGGGTCCAATAGGCGCCCTTGCTGATCACCGCCTCAGTGAAGACCAGGAAGGCCGCTTCCTGCCCCCGGAACAGATCGATGACGGTAAGGCGGAGCAGATAGTCCCGGTCATAGCCGAGGAGATGGCAGAGGGCGGCATTGACCTCGAGAATGCGCCCGGAGGCCAACTCGATCACCAGAGCCGCATCGGGAAGGGAGTCGAAAAGCCCTCTGGAAATCCTGCTGACAGAATGCATCCCCGGCCTTTTCACGAATTTCCGCTATTCTAATCGCGAAATATCGCCAATGACGAATTTTCGTAATTCCTGGATAGCAGCCTTTCCCTCGGAATTTCAAGAGATTAGTGCCTGTTCGTGCTTTGGCACGTTCCTTGCGCTTTCATTGCCACGCGACGCCCACAGGCGTCATCGCCGCAATGGAAAGGGGAACCTGCCATGTCTACCTTCGACGATCCTTTCGACCCTTCGCGACGCTTGAGCCATGCCGGGTGCTCGTGCGGGCAGCACAAGTCCCAGGCGGAACACGACAGCGCGCTCGCCAGTGATGAAGGACGGCTGAGCCGCGTGGTCGAGAGTGCGGCGATGCGCGCCTTGTTCCCCAACGACCTGACCCGCCGGAATTTCCTGCGTGCCGTCGGCAGCTCGGCGGCGACAGCCGCCATCGCTTCCGTCCTGCCTTTGGGCATGGCCGCCGACGCGCTGGCCAGCACCGGCCCGCTGGAGAAGACCAACCTCAAGATCGGCTTCATCCCGATCACCTGCGCCACGCCGATCATCATGGCCCATCCCATGGGCTTCTACGCCAAGCAGAATCTGAACGTGGAGGTGGTCAAGACGGCGGGCTGGGCGGTCATCCGCGACAAGACCCTGAACGAGGAATATGACGCCGCCCACATGCTTTCGCCGATGCCGCTGGCCATCACCATCGGTGCCGGTTCCAATCCCATCCCCTATACGATGCCGGCGGTGGAGAATGTGAACGGCCAGGCGATCACCCTGGCGATGAAGCACAAGGACAAGCGCGACCCGAAGCAGTGGAAGGGCTTCCGGCTGGCCATTCCCTTCGACTATTCGATGCACAATTACCTGCTGCGCTACTACCTCGCCGAGGCCGGACTCGACCCGGATACCGATGTCCAGATCCGTGCCGTGCCGCCGCCGGACATGGTGGCGAATCTGCGGGCCGACAATATCGACGGCTTCCTGGCGCCCGATCCGGTGAACCAGCGCGCGGTTTATGATGGGGTGGGCTTCATCCACATCCTGTCGAAGGAGATCTGGGACCGTCATCCCTGCTGCGCCTTTGCCGCCTCGCAGAAATTCGTCACCGAGATGCCCAACACCTATGCCGCCCTGCTGCGCGCGATCATCGAATCGACGGCCTATGCCTCGAAGGCCGAGAACCGCAAGGAAATCGCCGAAGCCATCGCCCCCACCAACTACCTGAATCAGCCGGTGACGGTGGTCGAGCAGGTACTGACCGGCACCTTCGCGGACGGCCTGGGTAATGTGCGGCAGGTCCCCGATCGCATCGACTTCGATCCCTTCCCCTGGGAATCCTTCGCCGTCTGGATCCTGACGCAGATGAAGCGCTGGGGGCAGATCAAGGGCGAGGTGGATTACACCAGCCTTGCCCGCCAGGTCTTCCTCGCCACCGATGCGGCGCGGCTGATGAAGGAAGCCGGGCTGGAAGCGCCGGAGACGACCGAGAAGTCCTTCTCCGTCATGGGCAAGCCCTTCGATCCGGCCGATCCCGAGGGCTATCTGGCATCCTTCCCCATCAAGCGGGTGAGCTGAGAGGAGAGGCAATGATCAATTCCTTGCCATTGCGCGCGGGCATCCTTTCGGTCGTCCTGTTCGGGCTTTTCCTCCTGGCCTGGCACCTTGCCGTCAGCGGTACGGGGCCCACCGTCGAGATGGACCCCGCCTATGCCGCGCTGATGGGGCAGGCCGCCGTGCAGGGCAAGTCGGCGATGCCCGGCCCGATGGACGTGGCCGCTACTCTGTGGGGCCACCTGTCCGATCCCTTCTATGTCCGGGGCACCAACGACATGGGGCTGGGCATCCAGCTCGGCCATTCCATCCTGCGTGTCGCCTTGGGCTATTTCCTGGCCGTGGCGGTCGCCATTCCGGTCGGCTTCCTGATCGGCATGTCGCCGCTGATGTCGCGGGCGCTGGACCCCTTCATCCAGGTCATGAAGCCGATCTCGCCGTTGGCCTGGATGCCGCTGGCCCTCTACACCATCAAGGATAGCGGGCTGTCGGCGATCTTCGTGATCTTCATCTGCTCGCTGTGGCCGATGCTGATCAACACCGCCTTCGGCGTCGCCAGTGTCCGCAAGGAATGGCTGAACGTGGCGCGGACCCTGGAAGTGGGGGCCTTCCGCCGGGCTTTCCTGGTGATCCTTCCGGCGGCGGCCCCGACCATCCTGACCGGCATGCGCATCTCCATCGGCATCGCTTGGCTGGTGATCGTCGCCGCCGAGATGCTCGTCGGCGGTACGGGGATCGGCTACTTCGTCTGGAACGAGTGGAACAACCTGTCGATCACCAATGTGATCACGGCGATCGTGGCGATCGGCGTGGTCGGCATGATCCTCGACCAGATCCTCGCCCGCATCGCCCGCCTTGTCAGCTTCCCGGAGTGATGCCATGACAGAAAAACCCCTCATCTCCATCGAAGCGGTCGCCCGGCGCTATCCGGCGCCCGGCGGCAACGAGACGGTCATCTTCGAGGATCTGTGGCTGCCGATCCGGCGTGGCGAATTCGTCTGCATGATCGGCCATTCCGGCTGCGGCAAGACCACCGTGCTCAACATCCTGGCCGGATTGGAGGCCCCCTCGGACGGGGCGGTGATCGTCGACGGCCGCGAGATCGGCGGCCCCAGCCTCGACCGCGCGGTCATCTTCCAGAGCCATGCCCTGCTGCCCTGGCGCACTGTTCTCGGCAATGTCGCCTTCGCGGTGAAATCCCGCTGGCCCGCCAAGGGCAAGGACTGGATCGAGAAGCAGGCCAAGCGCTTCATCAGCCTGGTCGGCCTGGAAGGGGCGGAGAGGAAGCGCCCGGCCGAATTGTCCGGCGGCATGAAGCAGCGCGTCGGCATCGCCCGCGCCCTGTCCATCGAGCCGAAGATCCTGCTGATGGACGAGCCCTTTTCGGCGCTCGATGCGCTGACGCGGGGCACGCTTCAGGATGAAGTCCGGCGCATCTGCCTGGAGACCGGCCAGACGACCTTCATGATCACCCATGACGTGGACGAGGCCATGTATCTGGCGGACCGCATCGTGCTGATGACGAACGGCCCCAATGCCCATGTGGCCGAGATCGTCGAGAATCCCCTACCGCGTGACCGCAGCCGCACCGACCTGCATCGTCACCCGCATTACTACCCGCTGCGCAACCACCTGATCGACTTCCTGGTGACCCGCAGCCGCACGCTCCGCGACGCCCCCGCCGCGGATCGTGATCCCCGCAACCCGCCGGTGGTTCGGCCCCATGCGGCGCCCGAACCCGTGGCCCCGATCTCGTCCGACCAAGCGTCGGCGCAACACCCTTCGATGACGAGGAGAGTTCCATGAAGCGCGAAGACCTGACCGAAAAGATTCTCGATATCAAGCGCGAGAAGGGACTGAGCTGGCAGCAGATCGCCGAGACGATCGGGGGCTATTCGCCGATCCTGATTACCGCTGCGCTGCTGGGCCAGATGAAGCTGACCAAGCCGCAGGCGGAAAAGGCGGCCGAGCTGTTCGGCCTGACCCCCACTGAGGCCAAGATGCTGAACGAGCCGCCCTATCGCGGCTCCATTCCCGCGATGCCGCCGACCGATCCCCTGATCTACCGCTTCTATGAACTGGTCATGGTCTACGGGACGACCTTCAAGGAACTGATCCAGGAGGAGTTCGGCGACGGCATCATGTCGGCCATCGATTTCGAGATGGACATGGAACGCCTGCCTCATCCCAAGGGCGACCGCGTGAAGCTGACCATGTCGGGCAAGTTCCTGCCGTACAAGTATTACGGCAATGAAGAGGGCGTGCCCGATTACGGCTTCGGCGACGCCTGACGGCCGCGTGCGACGACACAGGGGCGAAGTCGGGAGGCTTCGCCCGTTTTCTTGAAGGACTGCGTCATGTCTCCTCGTCCCCCGCTTCCGCCCTTCACCTTGGAAACCGCGACTCGGAAAGTCCGCATGGCGGAAGATGCCTGGAACAGCCGCGACCCGCAGCGCGTGTCGCTTGCCTATACCGAAGACAGTTGGTGGAGGAACCGCTCGGACTTCCTGCAAGGGCGCCCGGCCATCGTCGCCTTCCTGACCCGCAAATGGGAACGGGAACTGGACTATCGCCTCATCAAGGAACTCTGGGCCTTTCACGGGAACCGTATTGCCGTGCGTTTCCAGTATGAATGGCATGACGGTGCCGGGCAGTGGTTCCGTTCCCATGGTAACGAGCAATGGGAATTCGATGAAAACGGCCTGATGCGCCGCCGGGAAGCCAGCATCAACGACGTGCCGATAGCGGCCGGGGAACGGAAGTTCCTGTGGCAGGGCGTGCAACGCCCCTTGGACTTCCCGGGGCTGAGCGGCCTGGGCCTCTGAACGGGGGCTATCGGCTCATGGCGAGAAGGCGGATGACGGGCTTCATGTCCTCCACCGCCTTGCTCAATCGGCTGATGTCGATTTTCTCGGGGGTGTCTCCGCGCCCATGGTAGTGGCTGTTGCGGAGGCGGGCGGTATCCGTCAGCATCAGCGCCGGATATCCCGCCTTCCAGAAGGACCAGTGATCGGAACTCCAGGCCCCCGGCAGATGCGTCGGAAGGACCAGGGATTGGTAAGGCAGGCGGCCCTGCCGTCCCAGCACCTCTTCCACTCCGGCAAGCAGGGATTGCGAGTGTTTGTTGGCGACCAGAGCGAGGAAATTCCCCTTCCGGGGCAGCAGGCGCCCGCCCAAGGACAGCAGCTGGCTGCCCTCCCGGTCCGAATAGCAGCCAAGCATTTCCAGGCTGATCATGGCCACCACCTTCTCCCCTCGCGCGCGGCAGCGTTCGGCATAGACGCGGCTGCCCATGTCCTTACCGTGGGTGAAGGGGCTTTCCTCGTTGGTGAAGGCGACGAAGCGCAGTGTGCGGGCGGTCCGGCTCGTGCTGAAATGCCGGGCCAATTCGAGAAGGGCGGCGACGGCCGAGGCGTTGTCGTCCGCGCCGGGGGAATGTTTGTGGGTATCGTAATGCGCCCCGATGATCACGATCTCCCGGCTGCGGCTTTCCCCTCTTATCTCCGCTTCGATATTGGCAAAGGTCCGGCCACGGGTCTCGTAGGTCTGGAGGACTGGGGGTAGCCCGGCTTCCTTGAAGGCGCGCGTGATGAAGTTTTGCGCGGCGCACAGGGCGCCATAATGGTGGATGTTCCTCGGGCCGATCTCGGAAGCGAGATGGACGACGGTCCGCCATAGTCTTTCCTGCTGGGGATCGGGACGGCCGTATTCTTCCGCGCCTTCTGTCGGCAAGGACGTGATGTCCCGCCCGCCGCGGCGGCTCAGGAGGTTGCCCGCGAGCATTCCCAGCGAGACGCCCCCGGCGACCATCGCCAAGCCGCGCATCGACAATCGGTTTCCAAACATCGGCCCTCCGTTCCTCGTGACGCCTTTTCTTCACGGGCATAACAGCGGGCGCGATGATCTTGTTGCAGCCTGCCCCCTGCGATTCCTGGCGGAGGGCGAGCCGTGGTGCCGGGTGGTCTACTCCCGCGTCAGGACTTTCATGGCCGCCACGGCGGCGCCTGCGCGGTTTTCCACGCCCAGCTTGCCGTAGACCTGTTCCAGATGCTTGTCCACCGTGCGCGGGCTGAGGCCCAGGATGGTCGCGATGTCGCGGCTGGCCTTGCCCCGGGCGACCCACAGCAGCACTTCGGCCTCGCGCGTCGTCAGGGCCAGATGTTGCTTCAGCAGGTCTTCCTCGCGCGGGCGCTTGTCCTCGACCAGGCGCAGCAGGAATTCATCCGGCCCGACCTGCCCTACATAGCAAAGCCGCAATGGGCCGTTCTCGGCCTTGCCCAGGACCGGACCCGTGACCTCGCCCCCCTTGGCTCCGGCATTCGTGACCTGCCCCAGCCAGGAAACGACCGGCTGGGGCAGGACGGTCACGTCCATCCTGTCGTCATGCGCGGCCGGGACGGGGGCGAGAAGATCCGCCAAGCGTTCCGAAGCCTGCGGCGTGGCCCAGCGTAGCGTGCCGTCGCGGCCCACTGCCAGCAGGTATTTTCCTGTCGCATCCAGGGCGGCGCGGGCGCTTTGGGTCAGGCGGGCATTGGCGAGATGGACTTTGATCCGTGCGATCAATTGTTCCGGAACGATGGGCTTGGTGACGTAATCGACCCCACCGGCCTCGAAGCCCCTCACCACATGTTCCGTCTCGCTGAGGCCGGTCATGAAGATGACCGGCACATCGGCCAGGGCGGGCATGGCCTTGAGCCGCCGGCAGGTCTCGAACCCGTCCATCTCGGGCATGACGGCATCCATCAGGATGATGTCGGGGGTGATCTTCTCGACCAGGGACAGCGCCTTGGGCCCTTCCAGGGCCACCAGCACCGTCAGTCCGGCGGCTTCGATGGCATCGGTCAGCATGCTCAGCGAGCCGGGGAAATCGTCGACGACCAGGACGATGTCACGAGATTTCAAGGGAAGTTTCCTCCTCGGTCATACGGTCGAGCGCAGCCGCCAGGGCATTGAGGTCGAAGCTGTCCACCAGCCCGCGCAGGCGAAGGATGATGCGGCTGCTTTGCGGCAAGTCCCGCTCCATCGCTTCCAGCTTCGCTTGCAGGCCGCGCACATAGCCGATCTCGGCAAGCTGCCGCAGTTCCGCCACGTGTTGGCCGGGCAGGGGCGTGGAGCCGGGCAGGGGGGCTGTTTCCGCCAGGGCGGGATGAGCCAGCCATGTCAGGCCGAGCAAGGAGGCCATTCGTTCCAGCAGCAGTGAGATGTTCAGCGGCTTGAGTAGGAAATCGTTATGGGCGTCTTCGGGGCTGCGCTCGCGGCGGTATTCCAGGGCATTGGCCGAAACCATGATGATGCGGGCGTCACGGAAGCCGGTGTCGCGCAGCCGGTGCGCCACCTCCCAGCCGCTGAGGCCGGGCATGGAGATGTCGAGCAGGAACAGGTCGGGCTGGCATTCCGGCGCCAGCAGCAGAGCGGTCTCGCCGTCGGGGGCGGCAATGATGGTGAAGCCCAAGGGCGCCAGGACTTCCTTGACCAGCGCGCGGTGGGCGGGATCGTCGTCGGCGACCATGATCGTCAGCCGCCGCCCGGCATAGCCTCCGATCATCCGTTCCACCGGGAACGCGGCCTCGCGGTGGCTGACCTCGGACAGCAGCAGCCTGACACGGAAGCGGCTGCCCTTGCCCAACTCGCTGGTCACCGAGATTTCGCCCCCCAGGATCTGGGTCAGCAGCTTGGTGATGGTCAGGCCCAGCCCGGTGCCCGGAGTGCTGGTGGCCTTGGGCAGGCGGCCGCGCTCGAAGGGCTCGAAGATCCGCCCGATATCCTCGGGGCGGATGCCCAGGCCGGTATCCTCGATATCGAATTCGGCCACTTGGCTGCGATAGCGCACGCGCAGCGTCACCTGCCCGGCTTCGGTGAACTTCATGGCATTGGACAGCAGGTTGATGAGAATCTGCCGCAGGCGGCTTTCATCGGTATAGACGACGTCGGGCAGGTTGCTGGCGGGATCGAAGACGAAACGCACGCCCTTGTCCTGCGCTTGCAGGCTGAACATGCCCACCAGCTGCGCTAGGAATTCATCGAGCCGCACCTCGTTGCGGTCGAGATGCAGATGGCCGGCTTCGATCTTCGAGATGTCCAGCAGGCCGTCGATCAGTCCCGACAGGTGCTCCGAACTGCGGCGGATGACCTTGATCGCCTCGCGCCGGTGGGGCGGCATGTCGGCGTCGCGCTCCAGCAACTGGGCATAACCGAAGATGGCGTTGAGCGGGGCGCGGACCTCGTGGCTGATGCCGACCAGGTAGCGGGACTTGGCGAGATTGGCGGCCTCGGCGGCTTCCTTGGCCTTTTGCAGTTTCTCGTCGGTCAGCTTGTGGGCTTCGATCTCATTGATCAGCAGATTGGTCTGGCGCTGTGATTCCGCCTGCGCCACCCGGCGGCTTTCCTGGGCCAGCACGAACAGCCAGGCCGCCACGCCGGTGACGATGACCATGATGACGAAGACGCGCAGGAAGGCGCCGCCGATGATCGCGCCGTCGATCTCGTATTGGGACTGGATCTGGAGATAGATCAGGTAGAGCACCGCCCCGATGATCAGGAGCGTCAGTGAGGAAGCGGCGAGATAGGTGCCCAGCGGGCGCAGGGTCTTGTCGAGGACGTTCTGGGGCAGAAGGTTGCCCAGGATGTTGGCCGCCTGCTGGGAAAGCCGGGCATTGGTCTTGCAGAGGTCGTGGCAGCGGGCGTCCAGCGAGCAGCAGAGCGAGCAGATGCAGCCGCCATAGGCCGGGCAGGAGGCCATGTCCTCGCGGTCGAATTCATATTCGCAGATGCAGCATTGCAGCCGCTTTCGTTCGGGCAGGTGCTCGCCCGGCGGGCGGGCGAGATAGAAGTTCCGCCCGCCGGCCCAGGCGATCAGCGGGGCGGCGGCGAAGGGCACGCCGAGCGCGATGAAGGTGGCGAAGGCCTGGGGATAGGCGCCGAAGACGCCGAAATAAGCCAGCCCCGCCGCAAGGGTCGCCACGGCCGTCGAACCCAGCCCGACCGGATTAATGTCGTAGAGATGGGCGCGGCGGAATTCGATATGGGGAGGGCTGAAACCTAGCGGCTTGTTCACCACCAGATCGGCGACGATGGTGCCGACCCAGGCGATGGCGACGATGGAATAAAGCCCCAGGATCTGTTCCAGCGCGCCATAGATGCCGAATTCCATCAGCAGGAAGGCGATGGCGACATTAAAGACCAGCCAGACCACCCGGCCCGGATGGCTGTGGGTCAGGCGTGAGAAGAAGTTCGACCAGGCGATGGAACCGGCATAGGCATTGGTGACATTGATCTTCACCTGGGACAGCACGACGAAGATGCCGGTGAAGCCCAGCGCCAGGGCCGGGACCGAGAAGACATGCTCGAACAGCGCCAGATACATCCGCGTCGGTTCGGCGGCATGCTCCGTCTCGACGCCGTGGCTGAGGGCGAAATAGACCAGGAAGGAACCGGCCAGCAGCTTCAACGCCCCCAGCACCATCCATCCCGGCCCCGCGCTCAGCATCGCCACCCACCACGCCAGGCGCCGTCTGCTGCTCTGGCCCTTCTTCTCGGGCAGGAAGCGCAGGAAATCCACCTGCTCGCCGATCTGGGCGATCAGCGCGAAGACCACCCCGGCGGCGGCTCCGAACATCAGCAGGTTGAACCCGCCGCCTTCCGTGCGGCCCTCGAAGTTTTTCCAGCCGTCGATGGACGCCGGGTCCTGGAAGGCGATGAAGATGAAGGGCAGGATCTGCAGGCCCAGCCAGACGGGTTGGGTCCAGAGCTGGAAGCGGCTGACCACGGTGATGCCGTAGGTGACCAGTGGTATCACCACCACGGCGCTGAGCAGATAGCCGACCGAGACAGGAATGCCGACCAGCAATTCCAGGGCCATCGCCAGGATGGCGGCCTCCAGCGCAAAGAAAATGAAAGTGAAGGAGGCGTAGATCAGCGAGGTGATGGTCGAGCCGAGATAGCCGAAGCCTGCCCCGCGCGTCAGCAGGTCGATGTCCACGCCATGCTTGGCGGCGTAATAGGTGATGGGAATGCCGGTGGCCAGGATGATGGCCGCCACCACCAGGATGGCCGCCACCGCATTGTCGAAGCCGTAGCTGAGGGTGATGGCGCCGCCGATGGCTTCCAGGGCGAGGAAGGAGATGGAACCCATGGCGGTGTTGCCGACCCGCCAAGCCGACCAGCGCCGCGCGCCCTTGGCGGTGAAGCGCAGGGCATAGTCTTCCAGGGTCTGGTTCGCGACCCATTGATTGTACTGGCGGCGCACGCGGACAATTCTCTGGCGGGCTGTCATACCGGTTGAACGGGCTCCTCGTCGATGAAGGCGCGCGGCATGCGGATTTTCTTTCTTTTTCTGTTTCCGGTAAATATCCGTAAAGTCTATGCGGACGGAGGACTGCATTGATGCGCCGCACAAGAAGCTTATGTCTACATTTTACATAGGTCAATGACTGGCGGGCATTGGACACTCCTGTTCCATCTTGCCTTGAAGACTAACGCCGACCGGCCGGCGGCCATATACGCAGAAACACGTATGGGTGCGCCGCACAAATTCCCCGACCATTCTCCGGCACGAAGGTGGAGCCTTCCGCCTTGCCCTGTTGGTGTCCTCGAGAGGAGGGGAAATGACGTCTCATCGCAATCCGGGTGGTTCCACCCTGCCTCACTGGAAGCGCCTGGTCGGCGCGGCCATGCTGTCCGCCACGGCCCTGGCGCCGCTCGATGTCCTGGCGGCGAATCCGCCGACGGCGGAAGTCAACACGACCGGCCTTGCCGTGACCGATACGGAAGTGACGGTGGGCATCCTGCACTCGGTCACCGGCACCATGGCCATTTCGGAAACCGGGTCGGTGCAGGCCGAGAAATTGGCCATCGAGCAGATCAACGCCATGGGCGGCGTGCTGGGCCGCCAGATCAAGTACATCCAGGAAGACGGCGCCAGCGACTGGCCCACCTTCGCCGAAAAGGCGCGCAAGCTGCTGGTCAACGACAAGGCCGCCGCCGTCTTCGGCTGCTGGACCTCGGCTTCGCGCAAGGCGGTTCTGCCGATCTTCGAAAGGGAGAACGGCCTGCTCTACTATCCCACCTTCTATGAAGGCCTGGAGCAGTCGAAGAACGTCATCTATACCGGCCAGGAGGCAACCCAGCAGATCCTGGCGGGTCTGGACTGGGTGGCCGAGGAGAAGGGCGCGAAGAGCTTCTACCTGCTGGGCTCGGACTATATCTGGCCGCGCACCTCGAACAAGATCGCCCGCAAGCATATCGAAATGAACGGCATGAAGGTGGTCGGCGAGGATTACTTCCCGCTGGGCCATACCCAGTTCAATTCGGTGATCAACAAGATCAAGCTGACCAAGCCGGACGTCATCTACGCCATCATCGTGGGCGGCAGCAACGTCGCCTTCTACAAGCAGTTGAAGGCCGCGGGCATCGACCTCAGCAAGCAGACCCTGCTGACCATCTCGGTGACCGAGGACGAGATCCAGGGCATCGGCGGCGAGAACATTGCCGGCGCCTATGCCGCGATGAAGTATTTCCAGTCGCTGGACAACGAGAACAACAAGGCCTTCGTCCAGGCCTTCCAGGAGCGCTGGGGCAAGGACATCGTCATCGGCGACGTCACCCAGGCCGCCTATCTGGGGCCCTGGCTGTGGAAGGCCGCCGTCGAGAAGGCCGGCAGCTTCGATGTGGACAAGGTTCGCGAAGCCTCGATCGAGCTGGAACTGACCACGGCGCCGGAAGGCTACGTCAAGATCCACCCCAACCATCACCTGTGGAGCAAGACCCGCATCGGCCTGGCCCGGGCGGACGGCCAGTATGACGTGATCTACGAGACCAAGGAGCTGATGGAGCCCAATCCCTTCCCCGAGGGCTATCAGTAAGCCGGGGCACCGGGGGGCGGCAAGGCGCCCCCCGCATCGGTCTCATTCCCATCATAAGGAGCCCGCCCATGTTCGATGGCTACACGGCCTCGCAACTCATGTCGATCTTTGCCATGCAGGGATTTGCCGGTCTGATCCTGTTCTCGGTCTTTCTGCTCATGGCGCTGGGACTGGCCATCATCTTCGGCCAGATGGGCGTCATCAACATGGCGCATGGCGAATTCATGATCCTTGGCGCCTATGTCACCTTCCTGACCTCGAATTTCTTCCAGAGCAACCTGCCGCATTTCTTCGGCGGCTATTTCTTCTTCGCCATGGCCTTCGCTTTTCTGGCGGCGGGTGCCTTGGGCTATGCGCTGGAATGGGTGCTGATCCGCCATCTCTACCGCCGCCCGCTCGATACGCTGCTCGCCACCTGGGGGGTGTCGATGATCCTGCAGCAGGTTTACCGTTCGGTCTTTGGCGCGCGCGAGGTTGGCGTGGTGCTGCCCGATTGGCTGATGGGGTCGTATCAGGTCACCGACATGATCGATGTGCCCATCAACGGCATGTTCGTCATGGCCCTGACGGCGACGATCACGGCGGCGGTCTTCGCGTTGATGTTCCGCTCCACCTGGGGCCTGCAGGTCCGCGCCGTCACCCAGAATCGCGTCATGGCCGGAGCGGCCGGAATCAACGGCAAGCGGGTGGACCGCCTGACCTTCGCCTTGGGCTGCGGTATCGCCGGCGTGGCCGGAAGCGCCTTCACCATGGTCGGCTCGACCGGCCCGACCGCAGGACAGCTCTACATCGTCGATACCTTTCTGGTGGTCGTCTTCGGCGGCGCGCAAAGCCTGTTCGGCACCATCGCCTCGGCCTTCGCCATCTCGCAGTCGCAATCGACCATGGAATTCTTCCTCAGCGGCTCGATGGCCAAGGTCCTGACCCTGCTCACCGTGGTCGGCATCCTGCTGCTGCGTCCCCAGGGATTGTTCGTCGTCAAGGTGAGGAAGTGACATGAAGAGCCACACCACCCTGCCAAGCCGCTGGTCCTATTTCCTGGGCGACATGTCCGAACGGATCGGCCTGCTGCTGTTCGCCGTCCTGATTCTGGTGGTGCTGCCCTTGGGCCTGGACAGCTTCCGTCTCAACAATGCGGGCAAATACCTGACCTATGCCTTCGTCGCCGTGGGCTTGGTCCTGTGCTGGGGGCTGGGCGGCATCCTGTCGCTGGGCCAGGGCGTGTTCTTCGGCCTGGGCGGCTATTGCATGGCGATGTTCCTGAAGCTGGAGGCTTCCGACCCGGAAAGCACCGCCATCCAGTCCACGCCGGGCATTCCCGATTTCATGGATTGGAACCAGATCACCGCCTTGCCCTGGTTCTGGGAACCTTTCCACAGTCTGCCGCTGACGCTGATCGCGGTGATCGTCGTGCCCACGCTCTTCGCCTATGTCCTTGGTGTCGCGATGTTCAAGCGGCGCGTCGGCGGCGTGTATTTCGCCATCATCACCCAGGCCGTGGCTTCTATCCTGAGCATCCTCATCATCGGCCAGCAGGGGCTGACCGGGGGCGTCAACGGCATCACCGATTTGCGCACGCTGCTGGGCTGGGACATCCGCAGCGACGACGCCAAGACCATCCTCTATTTCGTCAATGCCGTCCTGCTGATCGGCGTGATCATGCTGGCGCGCTTCATCAAGAACTGCCGGCTGGGCCGCATCCTGGTGGCGATCCGCGACAAGGAGGATCGGCTGCGCTTCACCGGCTACGACGTCGCCAATTTCAAGGTCTTCGTCTTCTGCGTGGCGGCGGCCTTCTCGGCCATCGGCGGGGCCATGTTCACCTTGCAGGTGGGCTTCATGTCGCCTTCCTTCGTCGGCATCGTCCCCTCCATCGAGATGGTGGTGTTCTGTGCCGTGGGCGGTCGCCTGTCGCTGATCGGCGCGGCCTATGGGGCGCTGATCGTCAACTACGCCAAGACCCTGCTGTCGGAAAGCTTTCCCGAATTGTGGCTGCTGGCCATGGGCGCGCTGTTCATCGGCGTAGTGATGGTCTTCCCCTACGGCCTGGCCGGCCTCTACGAGCAATACCTGAAGCCCTGGGTCGCCGAACGTTTCCGCCGCCGCCTTCCCGCGGCCGAACCGGTCATCCCGCCCAGTGCGGTCGGGCAGTGAGGAGGCGAGCATGACCACCAATGACTTCCTCCTTTCGGTCGAGGGACTAACCGTTTCCTTCGACGGCTTCAAGGCGGTCAATGATCTATCCTTCTACGTGGACCGCAACGAAATCCGCGTGATCATCGGGCCCAATGGCGCCGGCAAGACCACCGTGCTCGACCTGATCTGCGGCAAGACCAAGGCGACCGCCGGTTCGGTGGCCTTCAAGGGCAGCGAGCTGACCAGGATGTCCGAGCATCAGATCGTCAAGGCCGGGGTGGGACGCAAGTTCCAGACCCCGTCCATCTACGAGGACCTGACGGTCTTCGAGAATCTGGAAGTTTCGCTGCCCATGGCGCGCAGCGTCTCGGGTGCCCTGATGTTCCGCCGCAGCCGGTCCGTGGTCGAGCGGATTGAGGCCGTGGCCGAGGAAATCTTCCTTGCCGACCAGCTGGGCAAGCGGGCGGAATATCTGAGCCACGGCCAGAAGCAATGGTTGGAGATCGGCATGCTGCTGATCCAGGAGCCCGAACTTCTGATGCTCGACGAGCCGGTGGCGGGCATGAGCGTCAGCGAGCGCGAACGCACCGCCGAATTGCTGAACCGCATCACCCGCGACCGGGCGGTGATCGTCATCGAGCACGACATGAAATTCGTCAAGAACATCGCCCACAAGGTCACGGTCCTGCACCAGGGCCGGATCCTGTCCGAAGGCGACATCAACAAGGTCCAGAACGACCCTAAGGTCATCGAAGTCTATCTGGGCCATTAAAGAGGAGAGGCAGATCATGCTCGATGTAACCCGTCTCTCGGTCGCCTATGGGCAGAGCGAGGTCCTGCACTCTCTCTCCTTCGCCACGGACAAGGCCGAGATCGTCGCCGTCATGGGCCGCAACGGCATGGGCAAGACGACGATGATGAAGTCGCTGATGGGCATCCTGCCCAGCAGAAGCGGCTCCATCCGGCTGGAAGGGACGGAACTGGGTGGGCTGGAAAGCCATGAGCGGGTCGCCCATGGCCTGGCCTTCGTGCCCCAGGGGCGGATGATCTTTCCCACCCTGACGGTGGAGGAGAACATCCGCACCGGCATGGTGGTGCGGAAGAAGTCGAGGATTCCGGATGAGATCTTCGCCCTGTTTCCCGTCCTCTACGACATGCGCCACCGCCGCGGCGGCAACCTCTCGGGCGGGCAGCAGCAGCAGCTGGCCATCGCCCGCGCCCTGGTCGCCGATCCCAAGGTGCTGCTGCTGGACGAGCCCACAGAAGGCATCCAGCCCTCGATCATCAAGGACATGGCCCGCGTGCTGAAGGAAATCCGCTCGATGATGAGCCTCACCATCGTCGTGTCGGAACAGGTCCTGAGCTTCGCCATGGACGTGGCCGACCGGTTCCTCGTCATGGAGAACGGAGAGTTTGTCTACGAAGACGTCGCCGAGAATGTCGACGAGACGAAGATTGCCGGCTTCCTGTCGGTATGACACCTGAAGAAGGGAGTGATTTCAATGACCGAGACCTTGGTTAAAGTCGATCTCACCAAGTCCGCTTACGAAAACGAGAATGTTCACAATCGTTGGCATCCCGACATTCCGATGATTGCCTGGGTCAAGCCCGGCGACGACTTCAAGCTGGAGTGCTATGACTGGACCGGCGGCCAGATCAAGAACGACGATTCCGCCGAGGACATCCGCGACGTCGATCTCAGCCAGGTGCACTTCCTCAGCGGCCCGGTGGGGGTGAAGGGCGCCGAGCCGGGCGATCTCCTGGTCGTCGACATCCTGGATATCGGCGTCTTCGAGGAACAGCAATGGGGCTTCAACGGGGTCTTCGCCAAGCAGAATGGCGGCGGTTTCCTGACCGAGCATTTTCCCGAGGCCCGCAAGTCCATCTGGGATTTCGAAGGGCTGTTCGCCAAGTCGCGCCACATTCCCGGTGTGCGCTTCGCAGGGCTGATCCATCCCGGCCTGATCGGCTGCCTGCCGTCGCGCCAGCTGCTCGGCGAGTGGAATACCCGCGAGAAGGCATTGTTCGATACCGATCCCGAGCGCGTGCCCGGCCTTGCCAACATGCCTTACGCGCCGACCGCCCATATGGGCAGGCTGCAGGGCGATGCCGCCAAACAGGCGGCGGCGGAAGGGGCGCGGACCGTGCCGCCGCGCGAACATGGCGGCAATTGCGACATCAAGGATCTGTCGCGCGGCTGCCGCATCTTCTTTCCCGTCTATGTCGACGGCGCGGGCCTGTCCATGGGCGACCTGCACTTCTCGCAGGGCGATGGCGAGATCACCTTCTGCGGCGCCATCGAAATGCCCGGCTGGGCCCATCTGCGCGTCGATCTGATCAAGGGCGGCATGGCAAAATACGGCATCAAGAATCCCATCTTCCAGCCCAGTCCGATCAAGCCGACCTATAACGATTATCTGATCTTCGAGGGCATCTCGGTCGACGAGCAGGGCAAGCAGCATTACCTGGACGTCCATATCGCCTATCGCCAGGCCTGCCTCAATGCCATCGAATACCTGAAGAAGTTCGGCTATACGGGCGCCCAGGCCTATTCGATCCTCGGCACCGCGCCGGTCGAGGGCAAGGTCAGCGGCGTGGTGGACGTGCCCAATGCCTGCGCCACCCTCTTCCTGCCCACCGAAATCTTTGATTTCGACATCAAGCCCAATGCCAATGGCCCGATCCAGGCCGTGCAGGGTTCGGAACTGCCCATTGCGTTCTGGAACAAGTAGCAGGAAGGCGCAGTCCATGCCCGTCTATGAATACAATTGCCCCCATTGCGGACCGTTTGCGGATCTGCGTCCCATGTCGCTGTCCGGCGAACCGCATGACTGCCCCGATTGCGGCACGAGGTCGCCTCGCGTGATCCTCTCCGCGCCGCGCCTGGCGGTGATGCCCGCCGCCACGCGCAACGCCCATGCCGTCAACGAGAGAAGCGCCCACGAGCCGCGTTCCGTCCAAAAGCATGTCTGCGGGCCGGGTTGCGGCCATTCCCATTCTTCTTCCCCGGGAAAAGGGGCTGCACCGGCCGCAATGAAGACCTTCCCCAAGAAACGTCCCTGGATGGTCAGTCACTGACGGTGGGAATGTTGTGCCAAGACTTCGAGGGGCCTTGTGCCCCTCGCTTTTTTGTGCGGGGCAGGGCGAGGCCGGATGCCGTTACAGCATCTCCGGCCGGAACAATTCTCTTTTGCTGATGATCCGGCCGGACAGCATGAAGACCCCGTCGCCGGTATAGTGCAATGTCTGCGGGTGTGCTGGCTGTTCGGCGACATGCGCCTTCACGACTTCGAAAATGAAGAAGTTGTAGCTGCCGACCAGGGCGTCGTCCCGCAGGATGCATTCGAAATTCGCATGGCATTCACGGATCAGCGGAGCCCCGACCTTTTCCGCCGGATCGGCGGTCAAGCCGAATTCAGCGAATTTATCGATCTCCGCGCCGGTCGTGTTGCCGATGCCGACGACCGTGTCGGTCAGCGCCGTTGTCGGCAGGTTGATCACGCATTCGCGGCTCCGGCGGATCATCTCGAAGCTATGGTTGCCGGCCGAGATCATGCAGCCGACCAGCGAGGGCGTGAACTCCATGACCGTATGCCAGCCCATCGTCATGATGTTGGTCTTGCCCCGCCAGGCGGATGAGACAAGGACGATGGGACCGGGCTCCAGGTAGCGCCGGACATTCTCAACCGGAAAATCGCTTTTCCCGAACTGGCTCATCCTCCCCTCCCGTTTCGGATGCCGGTTTTCCTGTCCTGTGGGATTGGTTCGACATGGTGAACGTCACCAGCTTGCGCCAGTCCGGGCGGAGGGGGATATCCAGCCTCGAGACAGCTCTCTCGGCACCGTTGCTCCATCCTTCTCAGGCGAGACAGAGGGGAGCTGCGAAACGGAGGCCGACGGCATGCACGACCAGCAGCGGAAGATCGAGGTTCCTTTTGGCTGCTTTGTCACGGAGCCGGTGAAGCGCAGCGTCAAGGCCGCGGTTTTCCGGTCCCGGAACTCCATAGCCCATCATGACGGAAAGTTTGGTGCGCGGGATCAACTGCCCCTGCGCTTTCACGAATTGCTCGAGGAGCAGGGTTTCTCGTCCGGACAGGGTGATAACCAGATCATTGGGAGCAACGAGCAATTTGCGCGGCATATTCAATTGCCAGCGCGCTTCCCCACCGTCATAGGCCCTGCTGGCTTGGCAGTCACGGACCCGGCGGGTCAGGTTCCAAATCGCCAGCAACAATTCCTCAGTGTCGACGGGCTTGGTCATATAGAGGTCGGCCCCATCGGCGTAGCCCTGACGGCGGTCGCGAGAACCCGTTCTTGCCGTCAATAGAATAATGCCGGGCCGGATCGTGCTGATGGCCAGTTCTCTTGCCAGTTCGAAGCCGTTGGCGTCGGGCAGATTGACGTCGATGATGGCCACGTCGATCAATGACGTTTTGACGGCTTCACGAAAGACAGATCCGCACTCGGCCTCGATCACATCCAGTCCATGAAGCCGCAAGTTCTCGGCCAGTCCTTCGCGTAGTTCTTCGTCATCCTCGACCAGGACGACGCACGCCTCATCAACAGAAGGAAGAAATGCTTGCGCTGAAGGAGTATCTATAATCATAGGTACCTAAACGTCCATGTCAGTCTTCCCCACGACCAGCCGACAGTCACCCCATTCATAGCACAAAACGCGAGGGTGCTGCTGCCGATGACCAAAGCGTATATGAACAAGAGGAAGGTGCGAAGATGCGTTTGTGTTATATCTTTCTCCTTCTTCTGATCATGGCAGTCATGCCGTTCCATCCTTCCAGCCTCAAGGCTCATGCGGCAAGCGCCCAGAAAGGGGGAAATGTCGTAGGCTTGGAACTGCTCGTGGATCCTTCGCAGAGTCTCACGGTCCATGACGTTGCCGTGGGGGCGATGGAAAATGAGTTTTCACCCGTCCGGGGGAATAGCATCAATCTCGGCTTTAGGCGGACCGCCGCGTGGGTGAGACTGACACTTCCCAGCGACAAAGAGCGTCCTTTGCTGCTCTCTTTATCGCCGAATTTCATCGACGAACTCGATGTCTATATTCTTGCGGAAAACGACAACAGCGGTTCTGCCGTGATGACCCATTATCGGATGGGGGACCACCGTCCCCTGCGGGACGATGATCTTTCCGGCCTCGACAACGTGGTGCCTATCGATCTGGCGGCCGATGAAGAGGCGAGGATCTATATTCGCGCGTCTGCGGTGAATTCCTCGCTTACCTTGACGGTTTCGCTCTATTCGCCAGCTGACCATACCATCCGCACGACGATCCTGGGCCTCGCTTCCGGCACGTGGTTCGGCGGCATGGGGGTGCTGCTCGTGATCCAGCTTGTCTTCTTCTATTATGACCGCAAGCCTTATTTCATTTTGCTTGCTTTCGCCACCTTCATGGCCATGCTGGTATACATGGGGACGTTGGGCCTTTCCCGGCTGTTTCTCTTTCCGGAAGGCGGTATTGGAAACGATATGTTCACCGCCGCCTCCAGCTGGTTCGGACTGACCGCCAGTGCATTGGCGTCCGCGAGCATCCTTGATCTGCCGCGACGGGCACCTTGGCTGAACCGGATCTTTCTTCTAGAGCGGATTTCGAGCGTTTCGAATCGCCAGGGATTCCCAAAGGAGCGAAAATCTGATTCATCATGCTGGCTGGAGTGAGGAGGCCAGCATGAATGGGACAGCCTCTATCAATGGA
>NZ_SBHN01000025.1 GCF_006980715.1 Telmatospirillum sp. J64-1 | reverse complement strand
AACGTAGACCGCCGCCAGAGATCAAGCTCTGGCGGCGGTTTTGTTAAGGGCAAAGCAGCCTCGATTTGCCACCTAAAAGGCCGATCCTCCCCCGCGCAAAGGTCTCCAGGGTGAGGCTAATTCGTTATTTATATCAAAAAGACAATCCTCCTGCTGAGGAGCCACGAAGCGGCGTCTCGAAGCATCAGACATAAGAAAGGCCGGTCCCTTTAGGACCGGCCTTCTGTTTCGTTCCTTCGCAGGCGTCACATCGTCAGCTTGGACGCCGCTTCGAAGACGGCGTGGCTATAGGCGCCTTCGGGCTTCCTGCTGATGACCGGATCGGACTCGCTGGACATCAGGACCGAGACGGTGCGTTCGAAATCGGCCGGTTCCAGATAGCCGATGCCCTGGTCCGAGCCTTCGATCAGCTTGGCGACTTCCTGCATCATGGTGGTCTGATGCTCTTCGGTCTGGGCGCCGGTATTGTCGTTGTCCAGCACGATCTGGACCGCTTCTTCCTGGTTCTGGGCGGCATATTCCCAGCCCTTGGCGGTGGCGATCAGGAACTTGGCCAGTTTCTCGACCATCTGCGGGTCTTCCAGGTTCTTCTCGACGGTATAGAGGCCGTCTTCCAGCGTCGCCACGTTCTGGTCCTGGTACTTGAAGACGACCAGTTCGTCCTCCGACATGCCCGCTTCGATGATCTGCCAGTATTCGTTATAGGTCATGGTCGAGATGCAGGAGGCCTGGCGTTGCAGCAGCGGATCGACGTTGAAGCCCTGCTTCAGCACCGTGACGTCCGGGTTGTTGCCCGAGGTCGAATAGCCGAGCTGGCTCATCCAGGACAGGAAGGGATATTCGTTGCCGGCGAACCAGACGCCCAGCGTATGGCCCTTGAAGTCGACCGGCGAGGTGATGCCGGAATCCTTGCGGCAGGTCAGCATCATGCCCGATTTCTGGAAGATCTGGGCGATATTGACCAGCGGTACGCCCTTCTCGCGGGTCGCCAGGGCCGAGGGCATCCAGTCCACGATGACATCGGCGCCGTTGGCGGCGATGACCTGGGTGGGGTTGATGTCGGGGCCGCCCGGCTTGATGGTGACGTCCAGCCCGACTTCCTCGTAGAAGCCCTTGTCCTTGGCGACGTAATAACCCGCGAACTGGGCCTGGGGGACCCATTTCAGTTGCAAGGTCAGCTTTTCCGCTGCGGAGGCAGCGGCAGACCAGCCGCAGACGGCGGCGGCGATCATGGCAACGGAAGCAATCTTTTTCATCGCAATGCCTTCTCTTTGGTTTGCCGGGGTCTTGAAAAGCTGGCTCATCTCTTCCGGAACGAGGGATGCCAGGCGGTGGCGTGGCGCTCGGCCAGGGCGATCAGGCCGTAGAAGGCCGATCCCGTGACCGCCGCGACGGCGATGGTTGCCCAGACGACGTCGAGATTCATGCGCGCCACTTCGGTGCTGATGCGGAAGCCCATGCCGACGACGGGCGTGCCGAAGAATTCGGCGACGATGGCGCCGATCAGGGCGAGGGTGGAATTGATCTTCAGGCCGTTGAACAGGAAGGGCAGGGCCGTGGGCAGGCGCAGCAGGAACAGGGTGCGCCAATAGCCCGCGGCGTAGGAGCGCATGAGGTCGAGCTGCATCTTCTCGGCGCTTTTCAGCCCCGCCAGGGTGTTGATCATCATGGGAAAGAAGGTCATGACGACGATCACGGCGGCCTTGGACTGCCAGTCGAAGCCGAACCACATGACCATGATGGGGGCGATGCCGATGACCGGGACGGCACTGGCCAGATTGCCCAGCGGCAGCAGGCCGCGCGCCAGGAAGGGAATGCGGTCGGCCAGGATCGCCACGGCGAAACCGGCGGCGCAGCCGATCACATAGCCGCGCAGAACGGATCTCACCACGGTCTGGTGAAAATCGTACCAAAGCTCGGCGCCATGGCTGAAAAAGGCGCCCAGGATGCCGCTGGGCGGCGGCAGCAGGACCCGGGGCACCTCGAAGCCGCGCGTCAGCACCTCCCACAGCATCAGCAGGGCGAGGCCGAATAGGGCCGGGCCGAGCATGTTCTGCGGGCGCGGCAGCTCCGCCACCAGCCCCAAAGCCACCCACAGCAGCAGGGTCGCCGCCGCGACATGCAGCCACAGACCGGCGGCAGAGGACAACTGGTAGCCCTGCCCGAGCAGCAGCAGGGGCAGGGCATAACCGGCGGCGACGCCGATCAATTGTACGGGGATGCGCCATTCCCTGGCCCGGATCATACCTTGCCCGGCAAGGGCGGCGAGCGAGACCAGGAAGCAGAGGGCGGCGATCGGCACCTGCCAGAGATAGAGCGCCTGCCCCTGGTCGGCGGCGATGGGGAAGACCGGGACGGCGAGCAGGATCAGGGGCCAGGGAGAGGTCTTCATCGCCGTCCTCCATGGGCGCGGGTGACGAGGCGCTCGGCGGCGCCGACCAGGGCCACCAGGGTCAGGCTGAGGACCGCCGACATGACCAGCGCCGCCCAGATCTGCACGGTCTGGCCGTAATAGGAACCGGTCAGCAGGCGCGCGCCCAGACCGGCCTGCCCGCCTGTCGGCAACTCGGCGACGATGGTGCCCACCACGCTGGCGGCGACGCCGATTTTCAGGCTGGTGAACAGATAGGGCAGGGCGCTGGGCAGGCGCAGATACCAGAAGGTCTGGCTGCCGGTGGCGCTATAGGTCCGCATCAGGTCCTGGGACAGCGGATCGGCCGAGCGCAGGCCCTTGATCAGCCCGATGGTGATGGGAAAGAAGCACAGATACATGCTGATGAAAGCCTTGGGCAGCAGGCCGGAAAAGCCGATATTGCCCAGGATGACCACGATCATCGGCGCGATCGCCAGGATCGGGATGGTCTGCGAGGCGATCAGCCAGGGCAGCAGGCTCGATTCCAGGGTGCGCAGATGCACGATGCCCACTGCCAGCAGGATGCCCAGCACCACGCCCATGGCCGCGCCCAGCAGGGCGGCCCCGGCGGTGACGCCGGTATGATAGAGCAGGTTGCGGATATGGCCGACGGGATGGCTGGTCATCGAGGTGTAAAGCTCGACCGCCACCTGGTCCGGGGTCGGCAGCACCGGACGGCGCATGGTGAAGGCCTGAGTCACAAATTCCCGCATGCCCCAGTCCTGGCCGCTGCGGTTCAGGGCATCGGTCACCTGCGGCCCGTTCAGCCACAGCGCCCCCAGATACCAGATCAGCACGATCGCCAGCGCCATCACCGCCACCGGCAAAGCGTGATGCATCAGCCGGTCAGTCATCGTAGGAATGCCCCTGCATCAGCCCTTCGCGCACGCGATGGGCGATGCGCTGGAATTCGGGCGATTCGCGGATGTCGATGCTGCGTTCGCGCGGCAGATCGCTGCAATCGATGATATCGAGAATGCGGCCCGGGCGCGGGCTCATCACGATGATGCGCGTCGACAGGAAGACCGCTTCGGCAATCGAATGGGTGACGAAGATGCAGGTCTTGCGCGTCTGAAGCCACAGGCGGGTGAGTTGTAGGTTCAGATGGTCGCGGGTGATCTCGTCCAGCGCGCCGAAGGGTTCGTCCATCAGCAGCAATTGCGGCTCGAAGCCGAGCGCGCGGGCGATGGAAACGCGCTGCTGCATGCCGCCGGAAAGTTGCCAGGGGAATTTCTTCTCGAATCCCGCCAGCCCGACCAGTTCGAGCTGGCGGCGGGCGCGAGCGAGGCGTTCCTCCTTGGGCAGGCCCATGATCTCCAGCGGCAGGGTGACGTTGCGCTCGACGCTGCGCCAGGGATAGAGGGCGGGGGCCTGGAAGACATAGCCATAGGCGCGTTGCAGGCGCGCCGCTTCGGGCGTCATGCCGTTGACGGTAACATCGCCCGATGTCGGCTGTTCCAGGTCGGCGATGACCCGCATCAGGGTCGTCTTGCCGCAGCCCGAAGGGCCGATCAGCGAGATGAAGTCGCCCTTGTGGATGGTTAGGTTGATATCGCTCAGCGCGTAGACCGGCTTGTCGGCGGTCTGATAGGTCAGGGTCAGGTGGCGGATATCGACGATGGGCGGCGATGCCTCCCGGGCATCGTCCTGCCCCGGCATCTGGGACTGCGGTGAAGTCGAAAAAACAGACACAGAAAGCCCTCTCGCGCTAATGGAGTGAGGCGGACGTTCACCCAATCAGCAATAAGCGGGCCAAATGCGCGAGCAGCACCTGTGGCCGTGGAAGAAGGCGGGACTCCTGTCGCCGCGGACAGAATTTGACCGGTTGGACAGGTTTTCGGCAATGCTGGTAATGCCTAAAAATTATGCTTCTTCTTTGGCCGTGATTAAGACTTGTTCATCTGGTGGGAGTCATCCTGGCGCAGCAAGGTCAGGAAGGTCTCCAGCACCAGATTGGGATGGGCGCCTTTCTGCGTGATCGCCCGGAATTCGACCGAATAGGCATGTGTCTGGGGCAGAAGCGGGCGCATCAATCCCCGCCCGACCCATTGCTGCGCATAATGGGTCGGCAGATAGCCGACATAGCAGCCGGTCAACATCAGGAAGGCCACGCCCTCGCGGTCGGTGGCCGTGGCAGTGATGTTCAGGGTCTGGTGCAGGTCCATGGCCTCGGGCGTCGCATGGATCGGCGCCACGGCGTCGCAGGCGGCGACCTCGGCAAGCGTCACTGTTTCGGCGGGGCGGTCGAACAGGGGATGGCCCTGGGCGCAATAGAGGCGGGAATCCTCGCTGTAGAGGGAAAAGCTGTCCAGTCCCGGCAGGGCCCGCCGCGCGGGCACCACGCCGACATGCAGCCGTCCGTCCAGCACGCCGCGTTCGATCTCGTTGGGTGGGATCATGCGGATATTGACCCGCACTTCCGGCCCCTGCTGCTTCAAAGCGCGGAGGGCATGGGTAACGCGCATCCGCGGCGATGTCACCAGATTGTCGGTGATGCCGATATTCAGTTCGCCGCGCAGGCGGGCATGGACGGAACTGACCTCGCCGCGAAAGGCTTCCAGGGCGGCGAACAGGCGCAAGGTCGCCTCATAGACCTGCCGTCCCTCCTCGGTCAGCATGAAGCCGGCCCGACCGCGCCGGCACAGGCGCAGGCCCAGGCGCTGCTCCAGTTCCGCCATATGCAGGCTGATGGCCGAGCGGCTGATGTTCAGCTCGACCTCGGCGGCCGAGAAGCCCCCGCATTCCACCACCATCTTGTAGACGCGCAGCAGCCGGATCTCGGCATCCGTGACCTGGGGAAGGGCGGGGAAGGTCTTGGGCATAACGTTAGCAGCCGCTCACCTGAAGATTTGAAAGTTGATATTTACCAGAACCAAGAACGGCCCGCACACTGCATTCACGATCCTCGACAGAAGGAAAGGGTGAAGGATGGTGCATCTCGATCCTGCGCGGGCCGCCGGGCTGTCGCGCGAAGAACTCGAAGCGCATTGGATGCCCTATACCGCCAATCGCGAATTCAAGAACAATCCGCGCATGATCGTGGCGGCCGAGGGCAGCTATCTCATCGATTCCCGGGGACGCCGGGTCTTCGACAGCCTGTCCGGCCTGTGGTGCTGCGGGGCCGGCCATAACCGGCCCGAGATCGCGGAAGCGGTGCGCGAGCAGATGGCGAAGCTGGATTACGCCCCGGCCTTCCAGTTCGGCCATCCCGGTTCCTTCCAACTCGCCAACCGTCTGGTGGCGCTGACGCCGCCGGGCCTGGATCACGTCTTCTTCGTCAATTCGGGTTCCGAGGCCTGCGATACCGCGCTGAAGATGGCGCGGGCCTATTGGCGGCTGAAGGGCAAGCCGACCAAGACCAAGCTGATCGGCCGGGCCAAGGGCTATCACGGCGTCAATTTCGGCGGCCTCAGCCTGGGCGGCATCGGCCCCAACCGCAAGCTCTTCGGCACCGGCGTCGATGCCGACCATCTGCCTCATACCCTGCTGCCGGAAAACCGGTTCTCGCGCGGCCTGCCCGAACATGGCGCCGAACTGGCCGACTGGCTGGAGGAACTGGTGGCGCTGCACGATGCCTCGAACATCGCCGCCGTAATCGTCGAGCCGCTGGCGGGGTCGGCGGGGGTGCTGCCGCCGCCCAAGGGCTATCTCCAGCGTCTGCGCGAGCTTTGCACCAAGCACGACATCCTGCTGATCTTCGACGAGGTGATCACCGGCTTCGGGCGCATGGGCGCCAATTTCGGCGCCGACGCCTTCGGCGTCGTGCCTGACATCATGAATGTCGCCAAGGGCCTGACCAACGGTGCCATTCCCATGGGCGCGGTGGTCTGCAAGGGCGAAATCTACGACACCTTCATGGCCGAAGGCGGGCCGGACTATCTGGTCGAATTCCCCCATGGCTACACCTATTCGGCCCATCCCGTGGCCTGCGCCGCCGGGATCGCCGCCCTGGACCTGTTCGTCGCCGACAGGCTGGCCGAGCGGGCGGCGGCGCTCGCGCCTTATTTCGAGGACTGCCTGCATGGGCTGAAGGGGCTGAAATATGTCGCCGACATCCGCAATTACGGCTTGGCCGGTGCGGTGCAGATCGAAGCGGCCCCCGGCGAACCGGCACGCCGTCCCTACGAGATCTCCATGAAATGCTGGGAGGCCGGTTACTACGTGCGCTATGGCGGCGACACGTTGCAATTCGGCCTGCCTTTCCTGAGCGAGAAGGGAGAGGTCGCCGCGCTGATGGGCGTGGTCGCCGACGCCATTACCTCCTTGCCCTGATGATTCCGTCTTCGAGGTTCCAGATCATGACCGTTCCTTCCAATCCCACCGCGCAAGAGGCGCTGGTCGGGCATTTCATCAACGGCCAGCCGGTCGTCCTGCCCGGCAGCCGCGTCCAGGATGTGATCAATCCGGCCACGGGCGCGGTCTGCGCCCGGGTCACGCTGGCCGCGAAGGCCACGATGGAAGAGGCCATCGCCAGCGCCGAGGCCGCTTTCCCGGCCTGGCGCAACACGCCGCCCGCCAAAAGGGCGCGGGTGATGTATCGCTTCAAGCAATTGCTGGAAGACAATGCCGACCGCATCTGCGCCCTGATCACCGCCGAACACGGCAAGGTGCTGGACGATGCCAGGGGCGAACTGGCGCGTGGCATCGAGAATGTGGAATATGCCTGTGCCGTGCCGGAATTGCTGAAGGGCGAGCATTCCAAGAATGTCGGCTCCGGCATCGACAGCTGGTCGGAATTCCAGCCCCTGGGCGTGGTCGCGGGCATCACGCCTTTCAATTTTCCGGCCATGGTGCCGCTGTGGATGTATCCGATGGCGATTGCCTGCGGGAACACCTTCATCCTCAAGCCTTCGGAACGTGATCCCAGCTCCGCTCTTCTGATCGCCCAGTTGGCGCATGAAGCCGGGGTGCCGCCGGGCGTGCTGAACGTGGTCAATGGCGACAAGGAAGCGGTGGACTGCCTGCTGACCGATCCGCGCATCCAGGCGGTCAGCTTCGTCGGCTCGACGCCGATCGCCGAATATGTCTATGCCACCGGCAGCGCTCATGGAAAGCGGGTCCAGGCCCTGGGCGGGGCGAAGAACCATGCCATCGTCATGCCCGATGCCGATTTGGACAATGCCGTCAGCGCCCTGATGGGGGCGGCCTATGGCAGTTGCGGCGAACGCTGCATGGCGATCTCGGTCGTGGTGGCCGTGGGCGATGCGGTGGCCGATGCCCTGGTGGAAAGGCTATCGGCCGAACTGGGCCGCCTGAAGGTGGGACCGGGAACCGGTGCAGGCTGCGAGATGGGACCGCTGGTCACCCGCCAGCATTTCGAGAAGGTCAGGGCCTATGTGGACCAGGGCGTGGCCGAAGGGGCGGAACTGGTGGTGGACGGGCGCGGCCTCGTGGTGCCGGGCCATGAGGGCGGCTTCTTCCTGGGCGGCTGCCTGTTTGACCGCGTCACCCCGGAGATGACCATCTACAAGGACGAAATCTTCGGTCCTGTCCTTTGCGTGGTGCGCGTGGGCTCCTTGCAGGAAGGCATGGACCTGATCGACGCCCATGAATACGGCAACGGCACCTGCCTGTTCACCCGCGACGGCGAGGCTGCGCGCTATTTCAGCGACGGCATCAAGGTCGGCATGGTCGGCATCAATGTTCCTCTGCCGGTGCCGGTTTCCTATCACAGCTTCGGCGGTTGGAAGCGCTCGCTGTTCGGCGACTTGGCCGCCTATGGCCCTGATGCCGTGCGCTTCTACACCCGCCGCAAGACCATCAGCCAGCGCTGGCCCAGCGGCGGGGTGCGCGAGAGCGCGCAATTCTCCTTCCCGTCGATGAAGTAAGCGTCCGTCACTGCCGCAGGATCGACGCCACGATCACCCTGGCCTGTTCTGCGGCAGTGACGGTGACGCCGACACATTCCAGGATCATCGTTCCCTCGGCCGGGACCGTCAGGCTGGCGGAGGGCAGGCGGCAATGGGCGTCGCCGTCGAGGCTGTGGACCAGATGAACGGCCTCGCCGCCGAAATGGCGGCTTTCTCCGTTCTTCATCAGGGTCAGGCTGCCCACGCCCCTGCCGCGCCCGACCATCAGGTTGAAGGCGCGGACGGGGCCGCCGATCAGGCTGCAATCGACCGGCACGTCGCCGGGATAGGCCAGGGGCTCGGCCAGCGGCGGCAGGGCGATGGGCGCGCTGCCGGCGATGGACAGGCGGATGCCCGGGCCCTCCACGACCATCTGCACCCGGTCGATGCCCGGAAGCATCGAGAACGGGCCGTCCCGGTCGATGTCGGCCAGGCTGGCCCGCCATAGCAGGCTGCCGTCCGGTGCCTTGGCGGAGGCGATCTCGGTGGTCAGGCCGCCGCCATTCTGCCAGGGCATGACCCGGTAATCCGCAGGCTCCAGGGCCGTGATCACGGCTTGGGGCGCCACGTGGAAAGGATGTCCAGGATGTCGCGCAGGACCGGGCGCAGGCGGTCCGCCCGTTCCGGCAGATAGGCGAAGGGCGGTCCGCTTTCGTCCATGTAGGTGTCCTGGGACAGCTCCATTTGCACCGCCGACACGCCTTCGGCGGGACGGCCGAAATGGCGGGTGATATGGCCGCCGACGAAGCGCCCGTCGAGGATTCCGGTGAAGCCCTTTTCGTCGGCGCGTTTCAGCGCTTCGGCCAGAAGCCCGCGCAGATCCTCGGGGCAGCTCGCGCCCCGGGCGGTGCCCAGGTTGAGGTCGGGCAGGCGGCCCTCGAACAGGCGCGGCACATGGCTGCGGATGGAATGGGCGTCATAGAGGACGGCATGGCCGTGCAGCGCCTTCACCCGCGCCACTTCTTCCGTCAAAGCCTGATGATAGGGCTGCCAGTATTCCTCGACGCGCCGGGCAATCTCGGCCTCGTCGGGTTCCTGGCCGTCGCGGTAGAGCGGCTGACCGTCGAAAAGCGTGGTCGGGCACAGGCCGGTGGTCGCCTGCCCCGGATAGAGGCTTTCGCCGGTCGAGGGACGGTTCAGGTCCACCACATAGCGCGAATAGCGCGCCGCAATCACCGTCGCCCCCATCTCAAGGGCGAAGTCGTAAAGGCGCGGCACATGCCAGTCGGTGTCGCGCAGAGTCAGCGCTTCCTCGGTCAGGCGGTCCGCCAGTCCCGGCGACAGCTCGGTCCCGCAATGGGGAATGCTGACGACAAGCGGGCTGTCGCCGCGATGCAGCGTGAAAATCGGAGCGGTCATTCTTGGTTGTTCCTCCCGTTCAGGCACCAGCTTCCAGATCGATATGCAGCAGGTCTTCGAGCCCGCCTTCCCGCACCAGCTGGCCGATGGCGGAGAGGTCCGGGGCGAAATAGCGGTCGACATCGTAGCGCGGCACGGCGGCGCGGATGCGCTCCACGGCCTGTTCGATGGCCGGGGCGCTGCGCAGGGGACGGTGGAACTCCAGCCCCTGCGCGGCCGCCAGCAATTCGATGCCGACGATATCGGCGACATTGCCGACGATATCCTTCAGGCGCCGGGCGGCGAAGGTCGCCATGCTGACATGGTCTTCCTGGTTGGCCGAGGTCGGCAGGCTGTCGATGCTGGCCGGATGGGCCAGCGTCTTGTTCTCGGAGGCCAGGGCGGCGGCGGTGACATGGGCGATCATGAAGCCGGAATTCAGGCCCGGTTCCTCGACCAGGAAGGGCGGCAGGCCGCTGATGGTCGAATCGATCAGCATGGCGATGCGCCGTTCCGCCAGCGCGCCGATTTCCGAAGCGGCGATGGCGAGTTGGTCGGCGGCCATGGCGACCGGTTCGGCGTGGAAGTTGCCGCCCGAGATGACCTCGCCGGTATCGACCAGCACCAGCGGATTGTCGGTCACGCCGTTGGCCTCGATGCGCAGGGTGCGGGCCGCCTGGCGGATCTGATCGAGCACGGCCCCCATCACCTGGGGCTGGCAGCGCAGGGAATAGGGGTCCTGCACGCGATGGCAGGACGGGCCCTGATGGGCGGCATTCAACGGGCTGCCGTCCAGCAGGCTGCGGAAGATCGCGGCGACCTCCATCTGCCCGGTCTGGCCGCGCAGGGCACTGATGCGCGGATCGAAGGGGCGGTGGCTGCCCATCACCGCCTCGACGCAGAGGGCGCCGGAAACCAGGGCGGTCTTGAAGCTGCGTTCGATCTCGAACAATCCGGCCAGGGCCAGGGCGGTGGAAACCTGGGTGCCGTTGATCAGTGCCAGGCCTTCCTTGGCCTTCAAGTCGATCCGCTGGAGGCCCGCACGGGCGAGGCCTTCGTCGGCGGTCAGGATCTCGCCGCCCGCCATGACGCTGCCGATGCCCAGCAGCACGCCGCACATATGCGCCAGCGGCGCCAGGTCGCCCGAGGCACCGACCGAACCCTTCTCAGGAATGACCGGCAGGATATCGGCATTGTACAGGGTGAGCAGGGCGTCGACCAGTTCCGGCCGCACGCCCGAAGCGCCGACGCCCAGGCTGGCGGCCTTGGTCGCCAGGATCAGCCGCACCACCGGGGCCGCCATCGGCGCGCCGACGCCGGTGGCATGGGACAGGATCAGGTTGCGTTGCAGGGTTTCCAGGTCCTTGGCGGCGATGCGCTTCTGGGCCAGTTTGCCGAAGCCGGTGTTGATGCCGTAGACGGCTTCACTTCCGGCGGCGATGCGATCGACGATGGCCCGTGATTCGGCCATGCGCGGATAGGCCTCTTCCGCCAGCCGCAGGGGCGGTGCCTGGCGATAGATGCGCCGAAGGTCATCGAGGCTCAAATTACCCGGCTGCAGGACAAGCGTATCGGTCTGCGTCATACGAAAAGTCTCCGGAGAGTCGTCTTGAAGCGTTCGGCGATGGCGTCTTCCTGGGGATGGCGGCCGTCGCGCACGACGACTTGGCCGCCGACGCAGACATGCCGAACCAGGGAGGCATTGCCGGAAAAGATCCAGCTGTCGATCAGGGCATCGCCGTCGCGCTCGGCGAGCAGCGGATGATCGGTGTCGAGGAAGACGAGGTCGGCCCGGCAGCCCGGCGCGATGCGGCCGGCCTTGATGCCGCAGGCCTGGGCGCCGCCCGCCTGGGCGTCTTCCAGCAGGCGCCGTCCGGTGGCGCGGCGGGGGCCGCCTGCCAGGACGGTGCGGCGATGGGTGGTCAGGCGCTGACCGTATTCCAGCCAGCGCAGATCCTCGACCGGCGAAACCGAGATATGGCTGTCCGAGCCGATGCCGAAGCGCCCCCCGGCGGCCAGGAAAGCTTCGGCGGGGAAGATGCCGTCGCCCAGATTGGCCTCGGTGGTCAGGCAGAGACCTGCAACGGCGCCGCTTTTCGCCATCGCCTCGATCTCATCGGCCTCCACATGGGTGGCGTGGATCAGGCACCAGCGGCTGTCCACCGGTTGGTTCTCGTAAAGCCATTGCACCGGGCGGCGGTCGGTATGGGCCAGGCAGTCTTCCACTTCCTTTAGCTGCTCAGCGATATGGATATGGATGGGGCCTTCGGGATTGGCCGCCACGGCCTCGGCCAGCAGGGCAGGGGGCACGGCGCGCAGGGAATGGGGGGCGATGCCCAGCACCACATCCGGCGCCTGTCCATAGGCGCCGCGCAGGCCAGCTATCAGCCGTCCGAAGGCTTCGCCGTCATGGGCGAAGCGGCGCTGGCCGTGGGTGGTGGGGGCACCGCCGAAGCCGGAGGAATTATAGAGCACCGGCAGAAGGGTCATGGCGATGCCTGCCTCACGGGCGGCGGCGACGGCGCGATGGCTCATTTCCGCCGGGTCGGCATAGGGGCTGCCGTCGCGGTCGTGGTGCAGATAGTGGAACTCGGCCACGGCGGTATAGCCGGCCTTGACCATCTCGACGTAAAGCTGCGCCGCCACCGCCTCGAAATCCTCGGGCGTCATGCCATCCAGGGCGCGATACATGACGTCGCGCCAGCTCCAGAAACTGTCGGAGCCGTCGCCCGAGCGTTCCCCCAATCCGGCGATGGCGCGTTGATGGGCGTGGCTGTGCAGATTGGGCACGCCCGCGATGGCGGCGCCTGACAGCCTCTCGGCGTCCTGGCCGGGCGCGCTATCCTTCTCGACCTGCGTGATCAGCCCGGCTTTGTCCACCGTCACGGTGACGCCTTCGCTCCAGCCCGAAGGCAGCAGGGCCTTGGAAAGAAAAAGTTTGCGCATGGGCGGCTCCTCGATATTATAGGCAAGTCTATACAACATTAGACAAGGATGGCAATGGCGATCCCTGGACTACGGAACTCCCCTTCCCGAAACCTGCTGGAGGCATAAGTGATGATGTCCGCCGAGCGTTGGGACAGTGTCTGGATCGACGTCAATCTTGCCACCATGGACGATGACGTGGCGGCCCCCTATGGCGCCATCCAGGATGCCGCCCTGGGGGTGAAGGACGGCCGCATCGTCTTCATCGGTTCCCGCGCCGATCTTCCCGGCCGGCCGCAGGATCTGGCGGCGGAGGTCCATTCCGGAGAGGGGGGCTGGCTGACGCCGGGCTTGGTCGATTGCCACACTCATCTCGTCTATGGCGGCAACCGCGCCCGTGAATTCGAATTGCGGCTGCAAGGCGCCTCCTACGAGGAAATCGCCAAGGCGGGCGGGGGCATCGTCTCCACCGTCATGGCCACCCGCAATGCCGACGAGGACTCCCTGCTGGCCGCCAGCCTGCCGCGCCTGGACGCGCTGCTGGCCGAGGGCGTGACGACCATCGAGATCAAGTCCGGCTACGGCCTGGATACCGAGACTGAAACGAGGATGCTGCGCGTCGCCCGCCGACTCGGCGAAGTCCGGCCCGTCGATGTGCGCACCACCTTCCTGGGCGCCCATGCGGTGCCGCCGGAATACAAGGCCGATCCGGAGGCCTATGTCGATCTGGTCTGCGCGGAAATGCTGCCGGCCATCGCCAAGGCGGGGCTGGCCGATGCCGTCGATGCCTTTTGCGAAGGCATCGGCTTTTCGACGGAGCAGACCCGCAAGGTCTTCGAGGCCGCCCGTGCCCATGGCTTGCCGGTCAAGCTCCATGCCGAGCAGTTGAGCAATCTCGGCGGCGCGGCCCTGGTGGCGGAATTCGGCGGGCTGTCCGCCGACCATATCGAATATCTGGACGAAGCGGGCGTGCAGGCCATGGCCAAGGCAGGAGTCGTCGCCGTGCTGCTGCCCGGCGCCTTCTATATGCTGCGCGAGACGCGGAAGCCGCCCATCGAGCTTTTGCGCAAGCATGGGGTCGCCATGGCCCTGTCCACCGACTGCAATCCCGGCACCTCGCCCGTGACCTCGCTGCTGCTGATGCTCAACATGGCCTGCACCCTGTTCTTCCTGACCCCGGAGGAGGCCCTGGCGGGCGTGACGCGTCATGCCGCCAAGGCCCTGGGGCTCGACGACCGCGGCGTGCTGCGGCCGGGGATGCGGGCGGACATGGCACTGTGGCGTATCGGGGCGCCCGCGGAACTGGCCTATGCCATCGGCCTCAATCCTTGCGCCGCCGTGGTGCGGGCGGGGAAACAGCACACCCCGCGCCAGGAGAGGTGAGGGGGAAGCGGCCATGACGAAAGCCCTCTACCGCAAGATCAAGGACACGATCCGCGCCCGGATCCTTTCGGGCCAATGGCCGGAAGGCTTTCAGCTTCCCTCCGAACACAAGCTGCTGGAGGAATTCAAGGTCAGCCGCATGACGGTGCATCGCGCCCTGCGGGAACTGACCGAGGAAAACCTTCTGAGCCGCGTCCAGGGGGTCGGCACCTTCGTCGCCGAACGGCGGCCCAGCGTGTCGATCGTGGAACTGCGCTCCATCTCCGACGATATCGCCGCCCGCGGTAACCGCCACACCGCCACCGTCCAGCGGCTGAGGGAGGTCAAGGCGGATGCCCCGCTGGCACGCCAGTTCAACCTGCCGGAAGGCGCTACGCTGTTTCATTCCATCGTCCTTCACCGCGAGAACGATGTGCCGATCCAGTACGAAGAGCGCTGGGTCAATCCGGACATGGCGCCCGATTACCTGAAGCAGGATTTCAGCCTCGTCACGCCGACCAAGTATCTGACGCAGCTTTATGCCGCGCCGGATGTCGAGCATGTCATCGAGGCGGCGCTGCCGGGCAGCGGGGCGGCCAAGCTGCTCAATATCGCCGAGACCGAGCCCTGCCTGCGCCTGACCCGGCGAACCTGGGTCCAGGCCCAGGTGATCACGTTGGTGGTGCTGATCCATCCCGGCACCCGTTACCGCCTTGGTACCTGGTTCCGGGCCAATCCGGACACGGTGCCCCTTGCCCAAGCTTTGTAGAAACCGCGTCAAGACCATGCAACGACGTCGGACGCAATCAAAGGACGCTTCGAAAGGAAGTCGCAAGAATGTCGAATAGCTCACGCTTTGATAACAGCCGCGTCATCCGCGCTCCCCGTGGCAGCGAATTGAGCTGCGGTAGCTGGCTCACCGAAGCGCCGTTGCGTATGCTGATGAACAACCTCGACCCGGATGTGGCCGAAAAGCCGCAGGAACTGGTCGTCTATGGCGGCATCGGCCGCGCCGCCCGGAACTGGGAAAGCTATGACCGGATCGTGGCCTCGCTGAAGTCGCTGAAGGACGACGAGACCCTGCTGGTGCAGTCGGGCAAGCCGGTCGGCATCTTCCGCACCCATGCCGATGCGCCGCGCGTGCTGATCGCCAATTCCAACCTGGTGCCCCATTGGGCCAACTGGGACAAGTTCTCGGAACTGGACCGCAAGGGCCTGATGATGTACGGCCAGATGACGGCCGGGTCCTGGATCTATATCGGCAGCCAAGGCATCGTCCAGGGCACCTACGAGACTTTCGTCGAAGCGGGCCGCCAGCATTACAACGGCTCGCTGAAGGGCCGCTGGATCCTGACCGGCGGCCTGGGCGGCATGGGCGGGGCGCAGCCTCTGGCCGCCACCATGGCCGGGGCCTGCATGCTGGCCGTCGAATGCCAGCCCAGCCGCATCGAGATGCGCCTGCGCACCGGCTATCTGGACCGCCATACCGCCGACCTGGATGAAGCCCTGAAATGGATCGAGGAGGCTTGCGCCAAGGGCGAGGCCATTTCCGTCGGCCTGCTGGGCAATGCCGCCGAGGTCTTCCCCGAACTGGTGCGGCGCGGCGTGCGCCCGGATATCGTCACCGACCAGACCTCGGCCCATGACCCGGTCAACGGCTACCTGCCCGCCGGTTGGACGCTGGAGGAATGGGAAGAGAAGCGCCAGTCCGATCCCAAGTCCGTCGAGCGCGCCGCCAAGCAATCCATGAAGGTCCATGTGCAGGCCATGCTGGACTTCTGGAACCAGGGAATCCCGACGGTGGATTACGGCAACAACATCCGCCAGATGGCCCAGGACGAAGGGCTGGAAAACGCTTTCGCCTTCCCCGGCTTCGTTCCCGCCTATATCCGTCCGCTGTTCTGCCGCGGCATCGGTCCGTTCCGCTGGGCGGCACTGTCGGGCGATCCGGAAGACATCTACCGCACCGACCAGAAGGTGAAGGAACTGATCCCCGACGATCAGCACCTGCACAACTGGCTGGACATGGCGCGCGAGCGCATTCACTTCCAGGGCCTGCCGGCGCGCATCTGCTGGGTCGGTCTAGGTCTGCGCCACCGCCTGGGCCTGGCCTTCAACGAGATGGTCGCCAAGGGCGAATTGAAGGCCCCCATCGTCATCGGCCGCGACCATCTGGATTCCGGCTCGGTCGCCAGTCCGAACCGCGAAACCGAAGCGATGAAGGACGGTTCGGACGCGGTTTCCGATTGGCCGCTGCTCAACGCCCTGCTGAACACCGCCAGCGGCGCGACCTGGGTCAGCCTGCATCATGGCGGCGGTGTCGGTATGGGCTATTCTCAGCACTCCGGAATGGTTATCGTTTGTGACGGTACGGAAGAAGCGGCCAAGCGCATCGAGCGCGTGCTGTGGAACGATCCGGCGACCGGTGTCATGCGCCATGCGGATGCGGGCTATGACATCGCCATCGAGTGCGCTCGGGAAAACGGGCTTAAGCTTCCCTTCCTCGGCTAGGGCCGGGACAAGGAGGCTACAGACCGCGTGGCGGCGGATTTCGGCGCGTCCACCGCCGCGCGGCATCGCCTTTCAACATGGGGGGCGGTGAGGGAACTCAGACGCCGAACCCACAATTGGGAGAAGAAGACTATGGATCGCAGGCAGTTCCTCAAGAGTTCCGCATTGGGCGCCGCTGGCGTCGCAGCCGCCAGCAGCCTGGCCGCCCCTGCCATTGCGCAGGGCCGTCAGCAATGGACCATGGTGACCAGCTGGCCGCGCAACCTGCCCGGGCCGGGGGTGGCCGCCAATCTGCTGGCGCAGCGTATCACCGCCCTGTCGGGCGGACGTCTGGAAGTCCGGGTCTCGCCTGCGGGTGAACTGGTTCCGGGGCAGGGCGTGTTCGATGCCGTCTCGGAAGGGACTGCCGAGCTGTATCACTCCGTGCCGGCCTATTGGGGCTCGAAATCCATCGGCTTCCTGCTCTTCGGCTCGCAGCCCTTCGGCCTCACGGCGATCGAGCAATCGGGCTGGATCAATCACGGCGGCGGTCAGGCACTGTATGACGAGCTTTACGGCCGCTTCAACGTCAAGCCCTTCCTGTGCGGCAATTCCGGTGCCCAGTGGTTCGGCTGGTTCCGCAACGAGATCAAATCGGTGGACGATCTGCGCGGCATGCGCTTCCGCACCACCGGCCTGAACAGCGAAGTGCTTTCGCGCCTGGGCATGGCAGTGCAGGCCATGGGCGGGGCGGACATGTTCCAGGCCCTGCAATCGGGCACGCTCGATGCTGGGGAATTCATCGGCCCGTGGAGCGACAGCGCGCTCGGCTTCTATCAGGTTGCCAAGAACTACTATTACCCCTGTATCGGCGAGCCCAGCTCGGCCGAGGAATGCGGCATCAACCTGAACGCCTTCAACGCCTTGCCCGACGATCTGAAGCAGGCCGTGCAGTATGCCTGTCAGTCGCTGCACGACCATGTGCTGACCGAATACAACACCAACCACGCCAAGGCCCTGCAGATGCTGGTCAATGACCATGGCGTGCAGATCCGGCGCCTGCCCGACGACGTTATCCTGGCCGTCGGCAATGCCTCGGGCCAGCTGATGAACGAATTGCGCGAACATCAGGACGAACTGGTCCGCCGCATCACCGACTCCTTCCTGGCCTACCGCACACTGACCAACGGTTACATGCGGTATGCCGAAGGGACCTATTTCGAGGCCCGGGCGATGGATTATTCCTTCCCCGCCTGATACTTCTCCCTTTTCGTCCCATACGGACGTGCCGTCTTCAGGCGGCACGTCCGGTCGCCGTCATTGTGCCTGCGTCTCATGAAGGTCCTCCATGGCCGCACCAAGCATTCTTCTGTGGTTCAGCCGCCAGCTCGACCGCATCAACGCCACGGTGGGTGCCGTGGTCATGTGGTTCGCCATCGGCATGATGCTGATCCAGTTCGGCATCGTCATCATGCGCTATGTCTTCGGCATGAGCTTCATTTTCCTCAACGAGCTGGAGCTCTACCTTCATGCCGCCCTGTTCATGCTGGGGGCGGGGTTCACGCTGCTGCATGACGGTCATGTCAGGGTCGACATCTTCTATGGGGCGCTGACGCCCAGGAAACGGGCGTTGGTGGATTTCCTGGGGACGCTGATCCTGCTGATTCCCACCTGTATCGTGCTGCTTTACTATACTTGGCCCTTCGTCCGGCGGTCCTGGCAGATCATGGAAGGACCGCTGTCGGTGGGCGGCATTCCCGCCCTCTATCTGCTGAAAAGCCTGCTTCCGGCCTTTGCCGTGCTGGTGCTGATCCAGGGCGTGGCCCTGGCCCTGCGCAGCCTGGCGGTCATGCTGGGCGCGCCCGCGCCGCAGAAGGCTCCGCAGACTCCGGTCGAGAAGGGAGAGGGCGTATAAATGGAGTTCCTGACCGGCAATCTCGACCTTCTGATGTTCGCGACCCTGTGCGCGGGCATCATGTTCGGCTTCCCCGTCGTCTTCACGCTGTCCGGGATCGGCATCCTGTTCGGGATCCTCGGCTTCTCGCTTGGCGTGTTCAACATGAACCTGCTGGCGGCGCTGGCGCAGCGCATCTTCAGCATCATGACCAACGAGATCCTGCTCGCGATCCCGCTTTTCGTGCTGATGGGCGTGATCCTGGAGCGCTCGCGCATCGCCGAGGACCTGCTCGAGGAAATGGGCAAGCTGTTCGGCTCGCTGCGCGGCGGACTGGCGGTTTCGGTGATCTTGGTGGGGATGCTGCTGGCGGCCTCGACCGGCATCGTCGGCGCCACCGTGGTCACCATGGCCCTGATCGCCATGCCGACCATGCTGCGCAACGGCTACAGCCGCCCCTTGAGCAGCGGCATCATCGCGTCCGCCGGGACGCTGGGGCAGATCATTCCACCCTCGACCATGCTGATCATCCTGGCCGAGGTAATGTCCTCGGGCTATCAGCAGGCCCAGTTCACCATGGGCCGCTTCACGGTCGAGACCATCTCGGTCGGTGACATCTTCGCCGCCGCGCTGATCCCGGGCCTGTGCCTGGTGGTCATCTACATCCTCTTCGTCCTGGCCCTAGCCTTCCTGCGTCCGAAAAGCGCCCCGGCCATCCCCCATGGCGAGGAACTGCCGCTGGCCACCGTCCTGCGCCATCTGGGCAAGGTGCTGGTGCCGCCGGTGGTGCTGATCGTCGCCGTGCTGGGCTCGATCCTGGGCGGCATCGCCACGCCGACGGAAGCGGCCGCGGTGGGGGCCGTCGGCGCGCTGCTGCTGGCCGGTCCGCGCTTCGCCCCGACCCGCAGCAATCTGCCCTTCCTCCTCTCGGGCATCTCCGTGGTGGCGATGTTGGTGATGACCAGCCAGCTCGACCTGCGCATCGGCCGCGTCAATGCGACGACGGCCGAGCGGATCGGCATCTGGATCGCCTTTGGCCTGACCCTGCTGACCTTCTGGGGCATCCTGGTGGCGCTGTGGCGTGCGGCGCGGGTGGGAGTGTTGCGCCCGGTCCTGGTCTCGACCACCAGCGTCACGTCGATGATCTTCGCCATGATGATCGGCGCCTCGGTCTTCTCGCTGGTCTTCCGGGGCCTGGGCGGGGACCTTCGGGTCGAGCATTTCCTGACCAACATGCCGGGCGGCGAGATCGGCGCCTTGCTGTTCGTCATGGCCGTCATCTTCGTGATGGGTTTCTTCCTGGATTTCGTGGAAATCTCGGTGATCGTGCTGCCGATCGTCGTGCCGATCCTGCTGGTGATGGGCATGGACCCGATCTGGCTGGCGGTGCTCATCGCCATGAACCTCCAGACCTCGTTCCTGACCCCGCCCTTCGGCTTCTCGCTCTTCTATCTGCGCGGGGCCGCGCCGCCCGAGGTCAAGACCATCGAGATCTATCGCGGCGTCATTCCCTTCGTGATCCTGCAGATCCTCGGCATCGGCGTGATCTTCATGTGGCCGGGCCTCGCCACATGGCTGCCCGCCTTGCTGCGCTGATCAGCCGCGGCGGATGCGCCATCCCCGCCGGGATGGCGGCAGGTCCCAGGGCAGGAGGATGGCGACGGGGCTGGTGGGAATCCGGATGGGGATTTGCAGGGCCAGCAGCCTTTCGATCCTCTCGCGGGTATGTGGATGGGTGCGCAGCAACGAGGGATCGGGGCTGCGCCGCCCCGGCATGAGGATCGTCTCCCACCACATGCCCTCCTGGCGTTCCAGCTTGTCGAGGGCCGAGGCCAGCCCAACCGGATCGCCGGTCAGACGGGCGGCATCCAGGTCGGCGGCGAATTCCCGCGTGCGCGACAGGGCCAACTGAAGCAGGGCGGAAAGGGTCGGGGCGAAGACCAGCAGGGCGACCAGGAGCCAGGGAACGGGAATCCCTTCGAGGATCAGCCCCGGCAGGCTGAAGGCCAGCAGCAGGACGCCCAGCAGCGACATGATCCGCGTCAGGCGGCTGACGGTATCCGCCAAGCCCATGATCCAGGTGTCGTCATTGCGGATATGGCTGACCTCATGGGCCAGCACCCCGGCCAGTTCCCGCAGGTCGAGGCGGCGCAGCATGCCGTCGGTGACGGCGATCGCGGCGTCGTCCCGATTACCCACGGCAAAGGCGTTCATGATCCGGCTGGGCACGTAATGGAGCCTCGGCACCCGTGTCATACCGGCGGCGGAGCAGATGGCTTCCAGGACGGCATGCACCTCCGGCAATTGCCAGCGGGGAATGGGCTGGGCACGGTACAGGCGCAGGACGAGGCCGGGAGACAGGCGCGGGCTGAGGATCAGGCTCAGGCTGCCGGCCAGCAAGGCCATGAGCACGCCGTTCCCGCCCGCGATGATCCAGCCGCAGGCTGAAAGAAGGGCAACCATCCCGCCCAGAAGCAGCGTGGAGTGAAGGACGTTCCGGCGCCGGTGGCGGCGTTCTGCCTCGTGATCCCAGGTATAGCGGTACATGGCGCCCATATAGGAAATGCAGGGGCTTGCGTCACGGGCCTCCCGGAGGGGAGCCCTCATTGACAAGCAATGATCCGCCGATAAATCAGTTTCATAAAGTCCACATTTTCCCAAGGGTGACGGTGATGAGCAACAGGACAGCGTTCCAGGGCTCTGCCGCTGCCTTTCAGGCGCGGCAGGCCGGGCCCGGCTCCACTGCCGGATGGGCGGCCAACGACAACAGGCGCCGTGGAAACCTTCTCCGCCCGGAGGCCGGGATCATGGCACGGATCTATCGTCCGAGCCCCAGCCCGACCCAATCCGGCCGTGCGCGCAGCCGGGAATGGGTGATGGAATTCGAGCCGAGCCGGCCCCTGATACCTGATCATCTGATGGGCTGGGTTTCGTCGGACGACACCCGGCGCCAGGTGAAAATGCGTTTCCCGGACAAGGAGAGCGCCATCCGTTTCGCGGAAAGACAGGGCTGGGCCTATAGCGTCCGGGAAGTAGCGGAGCGCCGGATCAGGCTCAAAAGCTATGCCGATAATTTCCGCTGGCAGGGTGGAGGAGAGGCGCAGGCCGCACCGCCTGACAGGCCGGAACAAGCGCATGAAGACAGGCGGAACGTCGCTTGAGACGGCAAGGCGGCAGGCCTTGCATCTCCGAAAGAGCGCCTTAGCTTGATCGCGCCCGAGTCCATTCGGGGCATGTGCCTGGACAAGAGCGTGTATCTTTCGGGGTGTCTGCCATGAATGACATGCTGGAACTTCTGCGTCAGACCTGCACCTTCCTGTGTTCGATGGCCGTCGTCCTGCTGGCCGCCGGCGCGGGGATCTCGGTCGTGGGCTGATTACTGCAAGGAAGTCAGTGGCTTAGGGCAGGGCGCGGCGCCTTGACGGCGGGCGTGCAGGGATTAAATCCAGTTCCGGCGGGATGCCGTGACGGATTCCGCCCGCATACCGCGAGGTGCCGTCATCGGATCGCAGGATCGAGGACGGCACCCTGAGTATCGCTCATATGGAGGATATTCAATGCATCCCTCGATCATACAGGTGAGCCGGTCCTTGATCGGTAACGCCGTTGCCAATGCCCAGGCGCGGGCCACGGAGCCCGAAGTCTCTTCCGCCTTGCTGGCGGGGCTCGGCCTTCTTCGCCGCATCGTCGGGGAGGAGGCGGGCTATACGGCGCAGAAAACCTTCGATGATTATCTCAGGCAGCATCTGCTGTCTCGGGGGCTCGATCACCTCAAGAACCAGCGGACGGAGCTGCGGAAGGTCGCCCTGCCGGACGCTGCTTCCTCGTCTTCCCCGGCCCAGGCGATCATCACGGATGCCGTCTTTTCCAGTATGACGCTGAACCTTTACGCGCCCGGAAACGACTACATCCTGGCCGCTGCGGCGGCGCTGCTGGACAGCTTGTGCGAACGGATCGGTGGCCTGCCGGACTATGCAGAGTTGATCCGGAAGCTGACAGAAGACGAAGAAGGGCTTACAACAGGACAACCACAAGCTTCCGTCCCCTGGTTGAACTGAGAAATGCCCTGCAAGCCACAAAACCTGGCTGTCCTCACACTGGCGGCCGCACCGGGTATCTTCTTCCTCTGTCCGCCAGTGTGGGTCCTTCTCCTGCTTTCGGGGGACAAGTGGCGCTAGCCTCCGGTCTCAGACATCGATGGCGATATCGATCTGGCCTTCCCGCCGGGCGACATGGACGCCCACCGCATCCTTGTGGCGGGTCAGGATCAGGTCAGCCGCACCGTCCTTGACCCGCAGCCCCTTGAGTTCCAGGTGGTCGAGGAAAGGGGGCAGCCAGGGGCGGGTGAAGGAGATGCGGTTGCCCCGTCCATCGACATCCAGCCCCAGGCAGGATTGCAGCAGCATGAATACCGCGCCCGACGCCCAGGCCTGGGGAACGCAGGCGACGGGATAGAGTGTCGGTCCCTGGCCGGCGCGGCGGCGGAAGCCGCAGAAGAGTTCCGGCAGGCGGTTGAGGTCCACGAACAGGGCCGCCTCGAACATGCCGTGCATGATGCGCCCGGCCTGTTGGGCCATGCCGTAGCGGGCCAGACCGGCGGCGACGATGGCATTGTCATGGGGCCAGATCGAGCCGTTGTGATAGGACATGGGATTGTAGCGCACCTCGCTGCGCCCCAAGGTCCGCACGCCCCAGCCGGAAAACATCTCATCGGCCATCAGGCTCTCGGCGACCCGCCGCGCTCGTTCGGGCGAGGCCAGGCCGCAATAGAGGACATGGCCGGGATTGGAGGTGGTGATCTGGCAGGGGCGCTTCTGCCCGTCCAGCGCGAGGGCATAGGTGCCCTGGTCTTCCAGCCAGAAGCTGTCCTCGAAATTCTGGCGCAGGGCTTCGGCTTCGTTGCGCAATTGTTCGGCCAGGCCCCATTCACCCAAGGCCTCGGCGATCTCGGCGCCGCCCAGCTTGGCGGAATAGACATAGCCTTGGACCTCGCACAGGGCGATGGGAAGCTCGGCTAGGCTGCCGTCCGGATGCGAGACGGAATCGTCCGAATCCTTCCAACCCTGATTGTAAAGCCCGGCTTCGCGCTTGCGCGCATATTCCACGAAGCCGTCGCCGTCGAGGTCGCCATAATTATCGATCCATTCCAGCGCCCGGCAGATATTGGGCCAGATGCCGCGCAGGAAGGCGATGTCCCCGGTACGGTGGAAGTATTCCCGCGCCAGCATCACGAAGAGCGGCGTGGAATCGGCGCTGCCGTAATAGCGGGCATAGGGGACTTCGCCCAAGGCGGCCATCTCGCCCTCCCGCAATTCATGGAGGATCTTTCCCGGTTCGGCATCCTGGATGCGGTTCTCCTCTTCCGCCTGGGTTGCCGCGAGAGTCGCCAGGACGCCCCGCGCCAGGCTGGGATCGACCCAGAGATATTGCAGCGCCGTGATGATGCCGTCGCGGCCGAAGACGGTGCTGAACCAGGGCACGCCGGCATAGGGATAGGGGCCTTCGGGCAATCTGGTCACCAGCATGTGCAGGTCCGCCGTGGAACGGTCCAGCCAGTGATTGAACTGCTCGTTCGCGGTGCGGACGGTGCAGGATTCCCCCTTGGGGATGCTGGCGAGGGCGGTTTCCCGGTTGCGGGTGAAAAGCACCTGGCTCGGCCGTTCCATCGGCCCATCGGGTTCGAAATGCACGGTATGGAACAGGTCCGCCGGTTGCTTGGGCCGCAGACTCAGCCGATAGCGTGCCAGGGCGGCCTCCTCCCTGGGAAGGATGGCGGCCGGTGCGGGATCGAAGGTGGCGCGGGTGCGCCTGGTCTTTCCATCCAGCCCCTCATAACGCAGCAGCAGGCAATCCTCCTCGATCTCCCGGTATCGCTGTCCGCGCTTCCTCCGCTCCATTCCCCGGACTTCGAAGATATCCGCGAAATCGGAATCCATCTGGAAACTCAGATCCACATCCAATGCCTCGTCGCCGAAATTCTGCAATCGGGTATGGGTGTAGAGGGCGGAATTCCATAGGAACATGGCACGGAAGATATGGATCATGCCGCGCGGGATGAGGCGTCCGCCGCCCATGGGAATGTCGGGGTTGGTCATGTCCACGGCGATCAGGGCGTTGTGCTCGTCCACCGAGGAGGACAGCAGCAACGGACGCTGGCCGCCGAAATGGAATTCGTAGAGGGACAGCATGCGTGTTCCCTTGTGGAATATCCCCAGATCGGCGGCGCCGAGCGGCAGGGCATTCCCGTAGACGTCGAGAACGGCGAAGGTATCGTCCTGCTTCAGCGTCATGGTCCGCGTCGTCAGGCGCGGCGAGGTCGCCAGGATATAGGTATGGCCCTTGACGGTGATGATATCCGACATCGCTCACTCCCCGGCTCGAAATTCGTCGCGGGTCGAAGTCCGGCGCTGAGAAAGGGGCAAGGCCGCCGGTAGGGTCAGGCGGCGATAGGCGGCGAGGTAATCCTCGGCCATGCGCCGGGCGGAAAAGCGTTTGAGGAAGGTTTCACGGCAGGCGCGGCGATCGATGCCCTCGGCGAGTGGCAGTGCCGCCACGGCTTCGGCAATGCTGCGCACCAGAATACCGGTCACGCCGTGATCGAGGACCTCGGGCACCGATCCGCAGGGATAGGCGATGGTGGGCGTGCCGGCGGCCATCGCCTCCGCCATGACCAGGCCGAAGGGTTCGGGCCAGTCGATGGGAAAGAGCAGGGCCAGGGCATTGCTCAGCAGCGGCCCCTTTTCCGCTTCGCCGACTTCCCCCAGGAATTCCACCCCGGGCGTTTCCAGCATGGGGCGGATGACCTGTTCGAAATACTCCCGGTCTCCCCGGTCGATCTTGGCGGCCACCTTCAGCGGCAGGCCGCCAAGCCTGGCGATTTCGATGGCCCTGTCCAGGCGCTTCTCGCGCGATATCCGTCCCAGGAAGAGCAGATAGTCCTTCGAAGGGGAAGCCGCAGGCTTGTAGAGCGTCGTGGGCAGGCCGTGATGGATCGTCGCCAGCCAGTTGGCGCGGGGCAGGGGGCGGCGCTGGCTGTCGGAAATGGAGATCAGCGGATGTTCGGCATATTCCTGGAAAAGGGCTTCCAGGCCCGCCAGGTCCAGGCGGCCATGCAGGGTGGTCAGCGAAGGCACGGGCAGGCGCCGGGCCAAGGGCAGATGCAGGAATTCGCAATGGAAATGGATGATGTCGAATGCGGCCGCCCTTTTGGCGAGACGTTCCAGCAGGACCAGATGCCACGGCACGGGATCGTCGCATGTCCCGTCCAGCCGCAAGGCTCGGGAAGAGATGCTCTCGAGATGGGCGGCGGTCAGCGAATCGGCCGAGGCGAAAAGCGTCACCTCATGCCCCTGGGCCACCAATTCCTCGGTCAGATAGGAGACGATCCGTTCCGTGCCTCCGTAGGAGACCGGAGGCACGGCTTCGTGCAAAGGAGCGACCTGTGCGATCCGCATGGAGCACTCTCCTTCTGTTGCATCCAGAAGGACAGATGGGCGGTGCTTCCGGTGGCTCCCATCTCGCCTTGGGAGGTAGGGGATGGCGGCGGAAGCGAGGGGTCAATCTTCGTGGCTGCGGCACATCCTTTCGACAGCTGAGGCATCGCCGACGATGAGAGGGCGGCGCCAGTCGCGCAGGGAAGCCTTCTGCCCGTTCGTCATGCCGGGGACGTGGAAGCGGTCCATGTCGATCCATCCCCGTTCCTCATCCTTCACGCGGACTTCCCCACCGGCGGCCCGCACCAGCACGATGCCGCCGGCCACGTCCCAGACATTGGGACGTTCGAAACGGGCCACATGCAGCAGGTGGGCGGCGGCGAAGGCGCATTCGATGGCGGCCGAGCCGGTCTTGCGGATGTCCCAGGGCAGGGAATGATCCGCCGTCGCCTGGGGCTCGCCCGCGAGGCGGCGGCGGATGGTGGGATTGTGCCCCTTGGGAGTGACCTCCTCCTTCTCGAAACTGAGCGGGCCGCCGATCCGCGCATGATAGACGCCGGGACGCAGGCTGTGGCTGGTCGAGCACCAGACGGCGCCGACGATGGGCTGGCCGCGATAAAGGACGCCGATCGACCCGGCGAAAAGCGGAAAGCCGTTGACGAAATTGGTCGTGCCGTCCACCGGGTCGATGGCCCAGACGAAGTCGCAATCGCGGCTAGGCCCTTCGTCGATCTCCTCGCCCAGGATGTCGTGGTCGGGGAAATGTTCGCCCAGCAGGGCGCGGATCAGGACTTCGACCTCGTGATCGACCTCCGAGACGGGGTCCTTGAGCGAGGCCTCGTTCTCGGGGTCGCCCTTGTAGCGGACCGCCAGGGTGCGGCCCAGGGCCGCGATGATTTCCGTGCCCGCCAGACGCGCCAGTTCGACCGCCCGGTTCTCGATGGCACAAAGGGTGTCTTCGGGGACCGGTGAAATATCTTGGCCGCTGCCGCCCATCTCATCCTCCGCTTTGCTGGGAATGGCCGGAATCGGAGGAAATCACTATCCGCAGGGGTTCTTCCTCCAACTCGATGATGATCGCGCCGCCGCCTTCGGGAGGAGCCATGAATTCGTCATCCACGCGCAAGGGCTCGCCGCTCCAGGTCATGCCGATGCGCTTCCCCCGTTCCAGCTGGAAGGGCGGCGGCGTCCGTGCCTTCTGGTCATCGAGCCAGGCCAGGAATTCCTCGCGCTGGTGCTCCCGCACATAGGCGATGTCGAGAAGCCCGTCCCCCGAATCGGCGAAGGGCGCGACGGGCAGGTTCGGCCCCAGATGGTTGATGTTCATCACCTCGACGAACAGCAGGTCTTCCGGCAAGGTCCACTCGTCGACGGTGACGATGGGGCAGCCCGCCTTTGCTTGGCGGATGACGTCGCAGATGATCCGGCGGGCGTGGTTGATCTCGCCCTCCTGGGGCAAGTCCGTGGCGTCGGCCTGGGCCATGGCCTGGGCGACGGTGCCGACGCCGATGGCTTCGATGAACCGGCGCCGTCCCCAGGGGCCGACAGCCACACCGATGTCGAAGCGCTTCGTCCGTCCCTCGCTCCACGACCGCAGAAGGTCTTGCGGCTGGCCTTCGATTCCCAGGGAGCGGGCGATGTTGTTGGCCGTCCCCATCGGCAGAACAGCGACCGGGCGTGATCGGTCGGGCAGGGTGCGCAGGACCTTGCCCACGGTGCCGTCTCCGCCCGCCACGGCCACCAGATCGGCGGGCTCGGCCAGGATCGCAGGCAGGTCCGCCTCCTTACTGGAATGAATGCGGAAGCGATAGCCGTAGGCCTCCATCATTTCAGACAGTTTCTCGACGGACATCTCGCCGTTGCCGGCGGTAGGGTTGTGGATCACAGTGACCTGCATGACAGCCTCCGATGACGATCCTGGTTAGATGGAGGCTGCGAAGGATTCAGAAAGAATGTCGTAGACGCAAATTCGGGCAGTCCCGCCTTATCCGAACCGGCCGGTGATATAGGCGCTGGTGCGTTCGGATTTGGGGGCGGTGAACAGGGTTCCCGTGTCGCCGAACTCGACCAGATGGCCCAGATGCATGAAGGCGGTGAAATCCGAGATACGCGCCGCCTGATGCATGTTGTGGGTGACGATGACTACGGTGATGGCCTTGCCCAGCTTGCAGATCAGGTCCTCCACCTTGGAGGTGGCGATGGGGTCCAGGGCCGAGGTGGGTTCGTCCAGCAGCAGCAATTCGGGTCCCGGGGCCAAGGCGCGTGCGATGCACAGGCGCTGCTGCTGGCCGCCCGACAGCTCGAAGGCCGACGCCTCCAGCCGGTCCTTCACCTCGTCCCACAAGGCCGCCTGTTCCAAGGCCCATTCCACACGCTCCTGCAGCAGGGAACGCTTGCGCAGGCCGCGGATGCGCAGGCCGCTGGCGACATTCTCGAAAATGGATTTGGGGAAAGGGTTGGGTTTCTGGAACACCATGCCGACCCGCATCCGCACCAGCATGGGGTCCAGCTCGACGAGGTTACTGTCGTCGGGGAAGAGACGGATCTCGCCGCCATAGCGGTTGCCCGGATAAAGATCGTGCATGCGGTTGAAGCAGCGAAGTAGGGTGCTCTTGCCGCAACCCGAGGGACCGATCAGGGCGGTGACATGACGGTCGGCGATAGGCAGTTCGATCTCCTTCAGGGCATGGAAATTCCCATACCAGAAGTTCAGCCGACGGACCTCGGCACGCAGGTTGAAGGGCTTGGAGAGGTTTTCCCCCTCTTCGGTTTCCAGGGAGGTACGCGATTCGGGAAGATTCTGGTTCATTTCACTTGCCTGCGAATGCGGTAACGCAGCCAGACGGCCAAGCCGTTCATCAGCAACGTCATGCCCATCAGCACGATGCCCGTGGCCGCGGCGTTGATGTGGAAGGCCTCTTGAGGCCGCGAAACCCAGTTGAACATCTGGATGGGCATGACGGTGAAGGGCGAATTCAGCCACTGGAAATTCAGGAATGGCGGCTCGGCCTGGATGGGAGAGGGGGGCAGAAAGGCGATGAAGGTCAGCGCCCCGATGGTGATGATCGGTGCCGTCTCGCCGATGGCCCGCGCCAGGCCGACGATGGCGCCGGTCAGGATGCCTGGGGTGGCGACGGGCAGCACATAGAAGGCCATGGTTTGCCATTTGTCGGCCCCAAGGGCGAAAGCCGCTTCCCGCATTTCCCCGGGCACGGCACGGATCGCCTCGCGCGTGGCGACGATGACCACCGGCAGAATCAGCAGCGCCAGCACCATGCCGGCCACCAGGATCGTCTCGCCCATGCCGAAGGTCTGGACGAACAGGCCCAGTGCCAGCAGGCCATAGATGATCGAGGGCACGCCGGCCAGGTTGGTAACGTTGATCTCGATGATATTGGTGAGCAGGTTCTTGGGCGCGTATTCTTCCAGATAGAGCCCGGCCATCACCCCCAGCGGGATCGCCAGGATCGCGGTCACCAGCATCACCAGCGTCGTGCCGACCAGGGGCGACAGGATCCCCGCCTGGGCCGCGCGGCGGGACGGGAAGTTGGTCAGGAAGTCCCAGGACAGGCGCGGGATGCCGTCCAGCGCCAGGTCGACGATCAGGGTCATCAGGGTCAGGATGGCGATCATCATCACCACCAGCCCGATCAGGCCGAAGAGGAGGTCTCCCCGCTTGGCGCGGGTGATCAGGCCGGCATAATCGATCTGTTCTTCGCGGAAGCCGGACAGATGCGTCATCTCAGTAGACCTCGCGGAACTTCCGGCGGAGGAAGAAGCCGATGATGTTGAAGGCCAGCGTGATCAGGAACAGCACCAGCCCGGCGGCGAAGATGGTCTGGTAGGCGATGGAGCCATGCGGCACGTCGCCCAGGCTGACCTGCACAATATAGGCGGTGATGGTCGCCGCCGATTCCAAAGGATTGAAGGTCAGGTTGGGGTTCTGGCCGGCGGCGATGGCGACCACCATGGTCTCGCCGACCGCCCGCGACATGCCCAGGATATAGGCCGCGGTGATGCCCGAGAAGGCCGCCGGAACGACCACACGCAGCGAGGTCTGGAGGCGGCTGAAGCCCAGCGCATAGGCGCCTTCGCGCAGATGCCTGGGAACGGCGCGCATGGCGTCCTCGCTGACCGAGGTGACATAGGGCAGGATCATGATGCCCATCACCAGCCCCGGCGCCAGCAGGTTGAAACCGCGCACCGGCAGGAAGGTGGACAGCAGCGGCGTGACGAACAGCAGGGCGAAATAGCCGTAGACCACCGTCGGCACGCCTTCGAGCAGTTCCAAAAGGGGCTTGACCACTTCCCGCACCCGGGGCGGCGCGTATTCGCTGAGATAGATCGCCAGCACCGTTCCCGCCGGGACCGCCACCAGCATGGCGATCCCGGCGGCGACGATGGTGCCCGACAACAGGGGCAGGATGCCGTAGCGGGTCTGGGCGAAAAGCGGCGTCCATTGGGTATCAGTCAGGAATTCGAAGACCGGGACATGGGCGAAGAAGGCCAGGGATTCGCTGAGCAGGACATAGACGATGCCCAGCGTCACCAGGACGGAGACGGAAGCCGCCAGGAACAGCAGCCCCCGCATGACCACATCCACGACCCGCCGCCGCATGAGATAGACGGGGCTGGGGGAAAACATGTGGAAGTCCCAGCCGGTATCCTTTTCCGCCATGTGCTTCTCCCCAGCCCCGCTTGCGCCTGGATCAGTTGGTGCCTGCACGCTGGCGGGCGGTGGCCAGGACGTCCTCGATGGTCATGCCGACCTGCGAGCCGCCCCCTTCGAAGGCGGACCCGGTCACCCGGTTTTCCAGGTTCTCCATGGCCATCTGATAGGCGGTTTCGGGCAGGGGTACATAGCCCACCTCCGCCACGAGTTCGGGGGCCAGTTCGGGATCGAGATAGTAATTGACGAACTGGCGGACCGCTTCGCTCTGGTCTATGGCCTGGGTGCTGACATAGATGAAGAGGGGCCGCGACAGCGGATTATAGCTGCCGTTCATGGCATTCTCGATGGAGGGCTCCACCGCTTCGCCCTGTTCGTTGACGATGGGCACCGCCTTCAGGCGGTCCTGGTTCTCGGTGTAATAGGCCAGCCCGAAATAGGCCAGGGCGTTGGGATCGCTGGCGACCCCTTGGACCAGGATGTTGTCGTCCTCACTGGCGGTGAAGTCGCCCCGGCTGGAATGCGCCTCGCCGACCACGGCTTCGGTGAAATAGTCGAAGGTACCGGAATCCACGCCCGGCGCGAACAGGGCCAGCGGCCGGTCGGGGAAGCCCTCGCGGATCTGCGACCAGTTGGTGACCTGTTCCTGGGATTCAGGCTCCCACATGCGTCGCAGTTCTTCGACGGTCAGGTGATCGACCCAGTCGTTCTGCGGATTGATCACCACCGCCAGGGCGTCCATGGCGATGGGCAATTCGATGAATTCAATGCCGGCCTGCTCGCAGGCCTCGCGTTCCGATTGGGAAATGGGGCGGGATGCGTTGGAGATATGGGTTTCGCCACGGCAGAATCGCTGGAAGCCCCCGCCGGTTCCCGACACGCCGACGGTGACCTGGTACTGGCCCCGGAAGTCGCTCTGGAATTCCTCCGCGAAAGCCTCGGTAACGGGATAGACGGTACTGGAACCGTCTATGCGGACGGTTTCTGCCTGTTGGGCAAGGGCTGGCCCAGCCATGACGATTGCCACGGCTGCCCAGACAACGGCGTCTCTTCTCGGCATTATGAGCCCCTCTTTGCGGCTGATCCGATCGTGCAAAGACACTGTGTTCGCCGGCGATGGCTCGGATGTGGGCGGTGCAGAGGGGGCTTGAAGGAGTAGATGGTTAAACTTCTGTTACATAACTCTTTTTCGCCTCTTGTTTTCCTTTATTCGCGGAGTCAGCCAGGTGTTCCGACCAGCCTGCTCAGGGCTGCTGACAGTCCTTTCTGGTCTTTGGCGGGCGGCCTAGCATAGCTGCCGGCCGTGGGACGGGCGGGGGAGAGAAGGGCCAGCGCCTCGGCCTGACGGACGGCGCAGGACACGCCGTCGACCACCGGCACCGGAACCCGGTCGGCGATGCTGCGGGCCAGTCCCGCCAGGGGAGCGCCTGCGACGATGATCACGTCGGCGCCGTCCTGTTCCACCGCCTGAAGGCACAGGGCCAGCAGGGTCTCGCCCTTGTCCTGCTGCACGGTGTCGATGCGGGCCAGGGGTTCGTCCAGGCAGCGGATGCTCGCCAGTCGGCCGCCCAGGCCGTAGGACTCGACGCATTCCCGATACCAAGCGGTGATGCGCCGCGAGATGGCGACGATCGAGAAGCGCTTGCCCAGCATCGAGGCGGTCAGCACCGAGGATTCGGTCATGCCCAGTACCGGGATGGGCAGGATTTCCCGTGCCGCTTCCAGCCCCGGATCGCCAAAGGCGGCGATGATCGCGGCGTCATGCCCTTCGTATCCTTCGGCCAGCCTGTTCAGGGTGGCATAGGCGCCGATGGCGGCTTCGGCGCGGGTCTCGATATAGGCGACGCCGAATTCCGCCGTCGCCATGGTCACCTCGGTCCCGGCCGAGGCGGATCGCTCCGCCTCGGCCTTGATCAGGTCGGTAACCTCTTCGGTGATGTTGGGATTGACGATCAGCAGCTTCATTCCGCTCACTCCGCGACGGCCAAGGGCTGGCGGGCGGAAGCGGGACGGGCGGGTGTCGGCTGATCGCAGGGCAGGAACTCGCCCCGGCCCGGCTTGGCCGTCAGCTTGCCGTCATCCACCACCAGTTCGCCGCGCGACATCACCCAGCGCGGCCAGCCGCGCAATTGGCGGCCTTCATAGGGCGTGTAATCCACATTGTGGTGCAGCATGTCGTTGGTCAGCAGCACGTCCTTGCGCGGGTCCCAGATGGCGATATCGGCATCCGAGCCGACCGCGATGGTGCCCTTGCGGGGATAGAGGCCATACATGCGTGCCGGATTGGTGGCGGTCAGCGCGACAAAGCGCTGCAGGTCCAGCCGCCCGGTCATCACGCCTTCCGAGAACAGCAGCGGCATCCGCGTCTCGACGCCGGGGATGCCGTTGGGGATCTTCGAGAAGGAGGCGTTCTTGCCGTGCAGCATCTTGCCTTGCGGATCGTCATGGCGGAAGGGCGCATGATCGGAGGAGAAGACCTGGAAGATTCCCCGTTCCAGCCCGTTCCAGATGATTTCCTGGTTGGCGGCATCGCGCGGCGGCGGCGAGCAGATGCACTTGGCGCCCTCGAAGTCGTCGAGGTCCAGGTCCTCGGCGGTCAGGAACAGGTATTGCGGACAGGTCTCGGCATAGATGCGCAGGCCCTTGCTCTGGGCATGGGAAATCTGGGCCACCGCCTCGCGGCCCGAGACATGGACGATCAGGATCGGCACGTCCACCAGTTCGGCCAGCGAGATGGCGCGATGGGTGGCCTCGCGCTCGACCACCGGGGGACGGGCCTCGGCGTGGTATTTCGGCGCCGTCTTGCCCGCCTGTTCCAGCCTTTCGGTCAGCCAGGCGATGCAGTCGGAATTCTCGGCATGGACCATGACCATAGCGCCTTCGCGCCGCGCCACGTCCAGCACGTCGAGGATCTGGCGGTCGTTCAGCTTCAGGTCGTCATAGGTCATGTAGATCTTGAACGAGGTATAACCGTCCTTGATCACGGCGGGCAGTTCCTGGCCCAGCACGCCCGGTGTCGGGTCGCTGACGATGAGGTGGAAGGCGTAGTCGATCACCGCCTTGCCCTCGGCCCGGCCATGATAGTCAGTGATGGCGTCGCGCAGGGTTCCGCCCTTCATCTGGCAGGCGAAGGGAATGATTGTGGTGGTGCCGCCGAAGGCCGCCGAGATGGAACCCGATTCGAAATCGTCGGCCATGCGCGAGCCGTCGTTCATCGGCTGGTCGAAATGGCAATGAGCGTCGATGCCGCCGGGCAGGACGATCATGCCGGTGGCGTCGATCTCGCGTTCGCCCGCGCCGAGCGAGGCGCCAAGGGCGACGATGCGGCCGTCGCGGATGCCGATGTCGCAGCGGGATTCATCGGCGGCCGTGGCGACAAGCCCGCCGCGGATGACGTAATCGTATTCGGCCATCATCTGCTCCTTAGATCAGCTCTTGGAAAAAGCGGCCCCAGCCCTTGACGCGGGCGGGGGAGGTGCCGGTCAGGCACAGGGTCTTCCACACGGTGACGGAGACGGAATCCAGGATCGGGATGCCGATTTCCTTCTCCATCTCCGCGGCGATGCGGGCGCCGCGCATATTGGTGCACAGGACGGTGATGGCATCGGGACGGGCGGCGGCGACCTTGCCGATCATGCGGGCGATGTCGCTTTCGCTGACCTCGGCGAAGGCGTAGTTGACGCTTTCGCCCAGATGCTCTTCCGCCGTCACCTCGATTCCCGCTTCGGCGTAATTGGCCATGATGCGCTGCTGCACGTCATCCAGGTAAGGCGAGACCAGCCCCAGGCGGCGGACATTGCTGCGTCGCAGGATCTCGTTCAGCGCCAGGATGGTGCTGCTGGCCTGGATGCCCGTGCGCCTGGTGATCTCGGCGCACAATTCCTCGTCGGTATGAAAGCCGCGCCAGGCCGCCGAGGTGCCGTTCCAGGCGATCACATCCATTCGGGCATCGGCCAGAAGCTCGGCGGCCACCAGCATGGGTTCGTTGTCGAACTGGCCCAGGGCGCCGTCCGAAAGGGAGATCTCGGTGACGCGGAAACGGCCGAAATGACAGGTCACATCAGGGGAGAGCCCGGCCAGGATGGCCGAGGTATAGGGTTCCAACACGGTGTTGGAGGAGGGGGTCAACATGCCGATGCGTTTGGGGGAGCCCATGCGTATTTGCCTTGGTGTAGGTGCAAAAATTGAATTCTGCATTCATAATTCGGTTCTGTCGAACTTTGAATTCTGCATGCATATCTTGAGCCAAGCCCCTATGTTGGGTTAGGGATGCGCTTCCAAGGCAATCAAGAGAAAGGGTGGGGTGGTGGTAACGAACGCTGGAGTTTTGGGCAGGGCGGCTGAAAAGCAGGCGGCGGCGAAGATCAAGCGCGCCACCCTTCACGACGAGGTGGTGTCGCGGCTTCGGAGCATGGTCCTGGAAGGCGAACTGCCGCCCGGCGCCAAGATTCCCGAACAGCAGATCTGCGCCCTTTTCGGCATCTCGCGCACGCCCCTGCGCGAGGCTCTGAAGGTGCTGGCCTCCGAAGGGCTGATCGAGCTGCGCCCCAATCGCGGCAGCGCCGTCGCCATGGTCGATCCCGCCGAGACGGCGGCTCTGTTCGAGGTGAAGGGCGCGCTGGAGGAACTGGCGGGCCGCTTGGTCTGTGCTCGCATCAGCGACGAGGAAATCGCCGAGCTGGAGGCGCTGCATGCCCGCATGGTCGAGCAGCACCGGGCCGAGAACCGTGCCGCCTATTTCGAGAGCAACCAGCTTTTCCACCGCCGCCTGGTCGAACTCAGCCGCAATCCCGTCCTGTCGGCCACCTATGACGGCTTTAGCACCCGCATCCTGCGGGTACGCTATGCGGCCAATTACAATCATGACCGCTGGGACGAATCCGTCGCCGAACACGAGGAAATTCTCGCCGCCCTGCGTCGCCGCGACGGCGAGGATCTGGCGCGGAAACTGGCCGAGCATAACCGCCTAACCGGCGAGGCCATCATGGGCCATGTCGGTGGTGGGAGCGACCGGCGCTAGGATTATCCGGCAAGCGGCGGAGGATGGGGGCCCTTCTCGGACGGACGAGGAGGGCCTTTTCTATTCCGACATGATTTGTACGTGAACATTTCTTAGGCAAACGCTCATCCGCTAGCCTTTCGGATTAGGCGTTCGTATTTTCCTGCCAGCATTCCTGCCACGTCTCTTTTTGGCCCGATGATTGCATCATGAATTATGCATTCATTTTCGGCTATGGAGAGCTTGGCCATGAAATTTCCTTTGACGATCGCTGCGGCTGCGACGGCTGTCACTCTTGCCGCCGGTCCCGTCTTGGCAGATGTTCCGCTGCGGGTCGCGGGCAATTTTTCCCAGAATGCCAAGCATGTGGCCATCGAGCAGGAATTCTTCGCCAACTTGGCCCAGACCTCGGGCGTGCCGGTCACCACCAGCTACAATCCCATGGATGTGGTGGGCGTGAAGGCGCCGGATGCCCTGCGCATGCTGCGCTCCGGTTCCTTCGACGTGATGTCGGTGCAGGTCGGGATGGCCTCGCGCGACGATCCCTTCTTCGAGGGCATCGACCTGATCGGCGTGTCCACCGACATGGATTCCCTGCGCCAGGCGGTCGATGCCTATCGCGAGGCCTTCGACGAGCGCCTGCAAAGCAAGTTCAACGCCAAGGTCCTGACCCTGTGGCCCTTCGGCCCGCAGGTCTTCTTCTGCAACCAGCCCATTTCCAGCCTCGACGATATGAAGGGGCTGAAGGTGCGTAGCTTCACGCCGTCCATGTCGGCCATGCTGGAATATCTGGGCGCCACGCCGGTCACCCTGCAGTTCAGCGAGGTCTATCCGGCCTTGCAGCGCGGCGTGGCGTCTTGCGGCGTGACCTCGCCGACCTCGGCCAATAGCGGCAACTGGCCGGAAGTGACCACCCATCTGCTGCCGCTGTCGGTGTCCGGCTCGGTGCAGGGGCACTTCATCAACCTGAACACCTGGAACAAGTTCAGCGAAGAGCAGAAGGCCGCCCTGGAAGCCAGCATGAAGGAACTGGAAGACCGGATGTGGGACATGGCGGTGAATGCCACCGGCGATGCCCTGGCCTGCAATACGGGCGCCGACGACTGCGCCGATCACAAGAAGTTCGGCATGACGCTGGTCGATATCTCTGACGCCGACCGCCAGAAGATCAAGGAAGCCACCCTGGCCGCCGTCCTGCCCTTGTGGAAGCAGGCCTGCAATGCCGTCGATCCCTCCTGCACGGCGACCTGGAACCAGACGGTGGGCGCCGTCGCGGGCCTGACCATCGACTAAGCATCCTGCGGAAGCCATCGGGCCCGGCGGCAGGCTGCCGGGCTCTTTTCCGTTACGTTCAAGCGGTTGTAGCCGGAGATGCTCATGCCGGAAAATCCCCTTAGCCGTCGGCTGACACCGGTCGCGCGCTTTCTTTCCCTGCTGGCGGGCTATGGCATCCTTGCCCTGTCGGTCCTGATCGGCGCCGAAGTCCTGTTGCGGCGCTTCTTCAACGTATCGCTGCAAGGGGCTGACGAATATGGCGGTTATGCCCTGGCCATCCTTGCCGCCTTCGGCTTCAGCCTGACCCTGCTGGAGCGGGGGCATACACGTATCGAGATCGTGATCGGCCGCCTGGGTCAGGGCGGCCGGGCTTTGCTCAACTGGCTGTCGGCCCTGTCCATGGCGGCCATGGCCGCCTTCGCCGCCTGGCGGGCGGTGACGACGCTGCTGGAAAGCATCGACTATGGCAGCCTGTCGGGTACGCCGCTGATGACGCCCTTGTGGGTGCCCCAGCTGTTCTGGGCGGGCGGCATGCTGTTCTTCGCCCTGGTGGCCGGTCTGCTGGCCGTGCAGGCGAGCTGGCTGCTGGCCGCCGACCGGCGCAGCCTGAATGCCTGGCATGGCATCAAGACCCTGAGCGAAGAGATTGAGGAAGAACAGCAGACCTTGGGTCTGCGCGGGGAGGTGTTGCGATGATCGGCGCGGGAGCGGCCTTTTCCGGCTTCTTCATCATGCTCGGCCTGATGATGGCCGGAATTCCGGTGGCGGTGTCGTTGTTCCTGGTGGCCGGTTTGGGGGCGGGGCTCTATCTCGGCCTGCCCACCTTGCTGATCTTCGGCAATCAGACCTGGAGCATGCTCAACGATTTCGTCCTGACGGCGATTCCTCTGTTCATCCTGCTGGGCGAGATCCTGCTGCGCAGCGGCATCACCGACCGCATGTACCAAGCCCTGGCCGATTGGATGGGGCGCTGGCCGGGCGGGCTTTTGCATACCAATATCGCCGCCAGCGGCCTGTTTTCCTCGGTCTCGGGCTCGTCGGTGGCGACGGCGGCGACTATCGGCACGGTGGCCCTGCCGGCGCTTGAACGTCACGGCTACAACCGCCAGCTCACCCTGGGCACGGTGGCCGCCGGGGCGACCTTGGGCATCTTGATCCCGCCCAGCATCAACATGATCATCTACGGCTCGATGTCGAACACCTCGATCGGGCAGCTTTTCGTTGCCGGTATCGTGCCCGGCCTGCTGCTGATGGCGCTGTTCATGGGCTTCATCGCCATCGTCTGCATGATCTATCCGCATTGGGGCGGCAGGGTCGAGGAGGTGGCGCCCCTGCGCGAGCGTCTGGCTCGGCTGGCGGACCTGCTGCCGCCGCTCTTCATTTTCGCCCTGGTCATGGGCAGCATCTATTTCGGCTGGGCGACGCCCACGGAATCGGCGGCTCTGGGCGTGCTGGGGGCTTTCGCCCTGGCCTTGCTGCGACGCCGCTTGAGCATCGTCATGCTGCATGAAGCCCTGCTGTCGACGGTGCGCATCACCAGCATGATCCTGCTGATCATGATCGCCGCCAGCTTCCTGAACTTCACCATCGGCATCATGGGCATCCCCCAGACCATCACCCGTCTGGTGGCCGAGATCGGGGCGACCCAGCTTCAGGTCCTGCTGCTGCTGGTGCTGTTCTACCTGATCCTGGGCTGCTTCCTGGAAACGCTGTCGATGATGATCGCCACCATTCCCGTGGTGATGCCCATCGTCGCCTTCTTCGGCATCGACCCGGTGTGGTTCGGGGTCTTCCTGGTGATCCTGATGGAGGTCTCGCTGATCACGCCGCCGCTGGGCATGAACCTCTATATCGTCCAGGGGGTGAGGCCCAAGGGCGGCTCGATCATGGATGTCATCTGGGGTTCGCTGCCCTTCGCCATGATCCTGCTGCTGCTGGTGGGGCTGCTGATCGCCATCCCCGATTTGGCGCTATGGCTGCCGCGCCTGATGTTCGGCTGACGATGCCGGCCCGCCCGAAAAAGGCGGGCCGGTTCGTTTTTGGCCGGAATGTGCGCAGATCGGTTCTGGACGATTCGGCGGCGCGGCTGTTAGGGATGGCGGGAGGACAGACGAGGGAGAGACCGGCATGAGCAGCAGAACCATCCGAAGACAGCATCCTGCCCTGCGCGACGATATCGGCGACCTGATCACGCGCAGGCCGCTTCCCGGTCCCGGACTGGACCAGATCGACCCCTTCCTCTTTCTCAATCACCACGGGCCGCAGGTCTATCCGCCGGGAAACGGGGGGCTACCTTTCGGCCCGCACCCCCATCGCGGTTTCGAGACCGTGACCTTCATCCTGGATGGGGAACTGGCGCATAAGGACAGTGGCGGCCATGAAAGCATCATCAAGGCGGGCGGCATCCAGTGGATGACGGCCGGGCGCGGGCTGGTCCATGCCGAGCTTTCGCCAGCCTCCTTCATGGAAAGGGGAGGGGCGCTGGAAATCCTGCAGCTCTGGGTGAACCTGCCGAGCCGCCTGAAGATGGTTCAGCCGCGCTATGTCGGGCTTCAGCAGGCGCAGATTCCCGCCTTGCCGAGCGCGGACGGGCGGGTGACGGTGAACCTGATTTCCGGCGAATGGGAGGGACGGACGGGACCGGTCGAGTCGCTGACCGGGATCGCCATGATGACCCTGTCCTTCCAGCCTGGAGGCCGTATCCTGCTGCCCGCCCCTGTCGGGCGGAACGTCTTCCTCTATGTGGTGCGGGGGGAAATCTCCGTCGCCGGAGAGGCGGCCAAGCCCCATCATCTCGTCGAAATGAACGAGGATGGCGAAAGCGTGGAGATCGTCGCTCAGGACGCGGCCATGGTGCTGTTCGGCCATGCCGAGCCCCTCGGCGAGCCGGTGGTCGCCCACGGTCCCTTCGTCATGAACAGCCGGGAAGAGATCCTTCAAGCCATCCGGGACTATCAGGCCGGGAAATTCGGGGACGAGACGGTTCTCTAGAAAACCACCTGTCTGCCGATCCATGCATTCGCGGAATTGCTGCAATGCAACATCAGCGCTGCCGCAGACCGGGGGAAAAGGGCATCTCTAAAAGCAAGCCTGACTGCTTTGATAGGAGATGACCATGGCCGCCTTGTATGCCTTCGTGGATGGTTTCGGCAGCTTTTTCAGCCGCCTGGAAAAAGGGCTGAACGAGTTCATGGACAGCATGTCCGAAGGGATGGCCGCCTATCGCCGTTATCAGGGCCTGTCGGCCATGAGCGATACCGCCCTTGCCAAGCATGGCTTGAACCGTGGCGACCTGGCGCGGGAGGCGATGTTCCCCTCCCGCCGGTCGCTCGAGGTCTGATCCCCGGCCGCTGCTCAGCGGGGATAGACCCGCACCAGGATGCGGCGGTTGATTTCCTGGTTGGCGGGTAAGGGATTGCCGTTCATGTCGCGGTTCGGCACTTTCGGAGAGGTTTCCGCGAAGCCGATGGCCTTGATGCGGGTCGGGTCCAGCCCGACTTCCAGGAAGGCGCGCACGGCGGCGGAGGCCCGGGCCGAGGACAATTCCCAATTGGACGGGAAGCGCGGCGTGTTGATGTGCATGTCGTCGCTATGCCCCTGTACCTCGATCTGGAAGCCCGAGAATTTTGGGTCCGAGATGGTGGCAGCGATCTGACGCAGGACCGGGACGGCTTCTGCGCGCAGATCGGCCGAGCCGGAATCGAAGAAGGTCGAACTGGGGATTTCCAGCGTCAGGCCTTGGGAATCGTTGCCGATTTCCACAAGATCCTCTGCCTTCAGAGCGCGCACGGTATCGATGATGTCGATGCGCAGGATCTCGATCGGCTGCAAGACGTCGCGGCGGCCGATATCCTTGGCCATGCCGGCCTGCACCTTCTCGAACATCACCATGTCGATCTTCGAGATCGATGCCAGCAGCACGAAGAAGGCCAGGATCAGGGTGATGGCATCGGCATAGGTGATCAGCCAATCCTCTTCCTGGGGGGGAGCCTTCCGGGCGTTCTGGAAGGGATTGAGACCTTTGCCGAAGAACATGATCTACTTGCCCCGCTTCATCTGCCGGTCGATGTCGAAATGCAGTGAGGGGTCGAGATAGCTGTTCATCTTGTCCTGGATGTAGCGCGGCGATTTGCGCTCAGCCAGCAAGGCCAGCCCCTCGGCTACCAGATAATTCCGGAAACGCACGATTTCCTCGCGCTGCTGCACCTTGGCCGAAGCCGGGATCAGGATCAGGCGGGCGAACAGCACCCCGTAGAGGGTGGTGATCAGCGCCACCGCCATGCCCGGCCCCAGCTTGCTGGGATCGCTTCCCATATTGTCGAGCATGATGATCAGGCCGACCAGGGTGCCGATCATGCCGAAGGCGGGCGCCGTGGCGGCCATGTGCCGCAGGATGTCGGCCGGAACGGTATTGCGCTGGAACGTGCTTTCGATGGTATTGGCGAGGATCTGGCGCACTTCCTCGCCGGTATAGCCGGTGATCACCAGATTGACACCGAAGGACAGGAACTTGTCCTGGCCTTTCAGCTTGCCCGCATCGGCCTCCAAGGCCGGCAGGCCGCCCTTCTGCGTGAGATAGCCCCAGCGAATGACGCGCCCGACCTCGTTGGTGAGGATCGCCCGGCCGATCTTGTGGGCGAAAAGGATGGATTGCAGGATCCGCAAGGCCTGCATCACATAACGTGGTTCGAAGGCGATGAAGGTCGCGGCGAAGGTGCCGCCGATGACCATGACGAAGCTGGGCGCATTGAGGAAAATCCACCAATTGTCGGAGCTGAGCATGATGGAGCCCAGGAACAAACCGACGCCCGCGAGGAAACCTAGGATGGTGGAAAACGACATGCGGCGCTCTATTCGATGTCACACTTTCGATGGCGCGGCTGCGCCAAAGGGTGGGTCATACTGTGACATTTTGTAGCCCGGGGCAACACAGAAGGGATATGCCCCCGGCCCTTGGTCCAGTGGGAGGGGCGGCAGGGCGGCAGAGCCCTCGTTTGGAACCACTGTACGGTTTCGCGTGAAGGACCATCTTCCTGATCAGTCATTCTGGTGCCGGGATAGGTTCGTTGATGCAATTTTCCATGCCCAGTGCTGTCCTGGGGGCGACCCTGGGGACCCTTGTGCTCGCCACGGCCCTGTTCCTGCTGGCGCGCATGCCGGGGGCGGCGCGCGGCCTGCGGCTGTTTGCCTTGGCTTCGGCCGTCAATGCCGTGCGTTTCCTGGTCCTGCTGGGCCAGCCGCTGGCGGGGCTGCCGGTGGTGGTCTTCCTGTCGGAAAGCCTGCATGTCCTGGCGTCGATCCTGCTTGTCGGCGGCACGGCGGCCTTCCTGGGGCGGCGCTTTCCCTGGCCGCTGGGAGCCGGGGTGGCGGTGCTGACGGTGGGTTGGGTCGGCTTCGCCAGCTGGGCCTACGAAGATTTCTTCCTGCTCAGCCTGCCGGTCTCGGTGCTGGCTTCGGCCTCGATGATGGGAGCGGCCTGGGCCTTCCTGCGGCAATGGCGGCGTGACGGGGACGGCGGCTATCTGTTCGTGGCCGGTGTGCTGGCCGTTTGGGGGCTGCACAAGCTGGATTATCCCTGGCTGGCCGGATACGACTGGTTCGCGCCGCTGGGCTTCATGCTGTCCGAAGGGTTGAGCATGATCCTGGCCGTGGCGCTGATCGTCCTCGCCTTGCACCGCGTGCGGGCCGAGGCCGCGCTGGTCGCCGCCTCCCGCCGGCATTTCCTGGCGCTGATGGACAATCTGGCCGATGGCGTCGTCGCCGTCGGGCCGGACGGAAGGGTACGGGCCGTCAACAAAGCCGCCGAGCGCATCTTCGGCTGGCGCGCCGAGGACTTGCTGGGCCGTCCCGCCAGCACGGTGCTGCCCGATCCCGAGCGGCCCGGCCACGCCGCCGGAATCTGCGACGGGCCGGTGACGGTGGCGGGGCGCGGACTGGAAGTCGCCGCCCGGCATAAGGATGGACGGCTGCTGCCGGCCGACCTGATGCTCAGCGATCTGCCGGTGGAGGGGCAGAGCCTGCGCGTGGTGATGGTCCGTGACTTGTCGGGGCGCCGCTTGAACGATGCCTTCGAGGCCATGGTCAATGAAATGAACCAGCGGGTCCTCCAGGCGCAGAACATCGAAACCATCCTGCAATTCCTCTGCGACCGGCTGGTCCTGCTCTATGGCTTTCCCCTGGTCTGGATCGCCACGCGCGAGCGCGACGGCAGCCTGACCCTGATGGCGCAGGCCGGCGAGGATGCCGAACCCGGGGAAGAGACGAGGCCCGGGGACGACCCCAATCTCGGCCCGGCGGCCGAAGCCGTGCGGCAGGAACAGACGGTTGTCGCAGCCACCGATTCCCCTCGCTTCGCCACCGCTCTGGAGGAAGCGCGGAGCCGGGGCTATGCGGTGACGGCGGCCCTGCCGCTCCAGGCCCATCGCCGCGTGGTGGGGGTGTTGAGCGTCTTCGCCCGCGATACGCTGGAACCGAACCAGATGCGCCGCCTGGAGGCGCTGTCCATGCGCCTGGGCATCGCCTTGCAGATCGCGCTGGACCAGCGCCGCCTGCGCCTGCAAGGGGCGGCGATGGCGGCGGCGGCCAATGCCATCTTCATCACCGACGATGAAGGGCGGATCGAATGGGTCAACCGTGCCTTTACCCGCCTGTCGGGCTATCCCGCCGATGAGGCCGTGGGACAGACGCCGCGCATCCTGAAATCCGGCGTCCAGAGCGGCGAGGATTACGAGGAATTCTGGCGGACCATCCGGGCCGGCAGCGTGTGGCGTGGGGAAATGGTCGAACGGCGCAAGGACGGCAGCTACTATACAGTGGACCAGACGGTCACGCCGATGCGCGATCCCGACGGCCGTATCGCCCATTACGTGGTGGTCCATGAAGACATCACCGAGCGCAAGCGGGCGGAAGAGCGCATTCGCTATCTGTCCCATTACGATTCGCTGACCGCCTTGCCCAACCGCCTGCTGTTCCGCGACCGTTTGCAGCAGGCGGTGGCCCGGGCACGGGCAGGCAAGGGCAAGCTCGCGGTGCTGTTCATAGACCTCGAGAATTTCAGCCGCATCAACGACACCCTGGGCCATGATTACGGCGACCGGCTGCTGACCGTCATCGTCGACCGCATCACCGACGTGGCGCGCAGTGCCGATACCATCGCCCGTGTCGGCGGAGACGAATTCGCCGTGGTCCAGACAGACCTGACCCATGCCGAATCCGTCGCCGTGCTGGCCCAGAAGATCATCCAGGCCATCTGCCGCCCGGTCGACCTGGACGGCCACGACGCGCAGGTCAGCGCCGGGATCGGCATCAGCATCTTTCCCGACGATGCCGAAGACCCCGAGCAGCTGGTCAAGAATGCCGACATGGCGATGTATCGCGCGGTGCGCGAGATGCCGCAAAGCTTCCAGTTCTTCTCACAGGAAATGAATACCGAGACCCAGGCGCGCCTGGACATGGAACGCGATTTGCGCCGGGCCCTGGGACGGCAGGAATTGCTGCTGCACTACCAGCCCCAGGTGGATGCGCTCACCGGCCGCATCACCAGCATGGAAGCCCTGGTGCGCTGGCGCCATCCCAAGGCCGGCATGATCTCGCCGGGGCGTTTCATCCCTATCGCCGAGGATAGCGGCCTGATCGTGCCCTTGGGCGACTGGACGCTGCGCGAGGCCTGCCGGCAGCTCCGCGCCTGGCTGGACGAAGGCCTGCCGGTGGTGCGGGTGGGGGTCAATTTCTCGGCGCTGCAATTGCGCCAGCCCGATCCGGTCGGCATGGTCCACCAGATCCTGGAGGAAACCTGGGTGCCACCCCAGCTCGTCGAGCTGGAACTGACGGAAAGCGCGGTGATGACCGATGCCGAGGAGGCGGCGAAGCTGCTCAACGACTTCTCGGAACTGGGCATCCAGCTTGCCATCGACGATTTCGGCACGGGCTATTCCTCGCTCAGCTACCTGAAGCGCTTTCCCGTGGACAAGCTCAAGATCGACCAGTCCTTCGTGCGCGAACTGCCCAGGAACCAGAACGATGCCGGGATCGCCCGGGCCATCATCTCGCTGGGCCATACACTGGGGCTGAAGGTGGTGTCGGAAGGGGTGGAGACGGCGGAGCAGTGCCGGTATCTGGAGGATGCGGGATGCGACCTGTTCCAGGGCTATTTCTTCACCCAGCCGATTCCCGCCCCCGAGGCCATGCGCCTGCTGCGAGAGCAGCCCTTCGAGCGGCACTAAGGGCAGGGGTGCGTCAGGCGGCGCGGCTGGCGGGGTTGAGGGAGAGGGCGACTTCGACGACGTCGCGTTCCACATGGCGGCCGCGCTGGAAGCCCAGGCTTTCCACCAGGCGCAGCATGCGGGTGTTGTCCAGCAACACTTGGCCGACCATGGTCTGGGTGCCGCGGCTACGGCAGTAATCGATCATCTTGGCCAGCATCTTGCGGCCCAAGCCCTGGGCCTTGATGTCCGAGCGCACGACGATGGCGAATTCGCTGCGCTCGTTGTCGGGATCGGTGACGGTCCGCACCACGGCCACGGTTTCGGGTATCTTGCCGGGCTCGATCGTCTCGGCGATGAAGGCCATTTCGCGGTCGTAATCGATCTGGGTCAGCCGCGCCATCTCGGAATGGGGCAGTTCGTGCACCAAGCCGAAGAAGCGGAAGCGGATATCCTCGGGCGTCAGCTTCGAGACGAAGACATGGTGGTTCGGCTCGTCCTCGGGACGGATGGGACGGATCAGCACGCGGCTGCCGTCGGGGAGTTGAATCTGCTCCTCCAGCTCCTTGGGATAGGGCCGGATGGCGAGGCGGTCGGCGGCCTTGCCGATGGCGGGGGCGATATGGATGCGCGCATCCAGCGCCAGCACGCCCTTGGCATCGGCGAACAGCGGATTGATGTGCAGCGAGACGATCTCGGGGATGTCGGTGGCGATCTGGGCGACCTGCATCAGGGCCAGGGAGATGGCGTCCATGTCGGCCCCCGCCCGGTCCCCGAAGCCCTGGAGACGACGATGGATGCGCGTGCGGGTGATCATTTCGCGCGCCAGGTTCATGTTCAACGGCGGCAGGCCCACGGCGCTGTCGTCGATCACCTCGACCGCCGTGCCGCCTTCACCGAAAAGCACCACCGGGCCGAAGACCGGATCGGTGACGAAACCCGCCACCAGTTCCTGGGCGCCCGGGCGGCGGGCCATTTCCTGAACGCTGAAGCCGGTGATATGCGCCTCGGGGAAGAGGCGCGCCACGCGGTCGAGCATGGCATGAGCGGCCTTTTCCACCTCGAAGGCACCCTGAAGATTCAGCATCACCCCGCCCACATCCGATTTGTGGGGCAGGTCGGGGGACAGGATCTTCAGCGCCACCGGTCGATCCATCGCCTTTGCCATGCGTCCGGCATCCGCGGGCGTGCGCGCGACATGGGTCTCTACGGTGGGGATGCCGTAGGCGGCGAGAATGGCCTTGGCCTCGGGATCGCTGAGCACGTCCTGTCCGGCCGCCAGGGCATGCTCGACCACCAGCCGGGCGGCGACGGTGGCCGGGGTGAATTCCGACGGCGCCGAGGCCGGGGTCTCCATCAGCAATTCCTGGTTCCGGCGATAGCGTACCAGATGCAGGAAGGCCCGCACCGCGCTGCCCGGAGTCTCGTAGCTGGGAATGCCAGCCTCGGCGAAGAGTCTGCGCGCGGCGGCCACTTCGGCGGCGCCGATCCAGCAGGTGCTGACATTGGCCTGCCGCTTGCTGCGCAGCAGGTCGACGATGGCTTGCGCGACCTCGGTGCTGGAGGCGATGGCGGTGGGGGCATGCATGCACAGCACGGAATCCACTTCGGGCGCATCCAGCAGCACTTGCAGCGCATCGGCATAGCGGCTGCCCGGGGCGTCGGGCAGGATGTCCACCGGATTGCCGCCGGACCAGCGCCCGCAAGGCAGCACCGCTTCCAGCTTCGCGATGGTTTCGGGCGTCAGCTCCGCCAACTGGCCGCCCTGGTCGATCAGATCGTCCGTCGCCATGACGCCGATGCCGCCGCCATTGGTCAGGATGGCCAGGCGCTCGCCCTTGAGGGGGCGCGACCGCGCCAGCGTCTCCACCGCGTCGAACAATTCGTCGATGTCGCGCACGCGCAGGATGCCGGCGCGGCTGATGGCGGCATCATAGACGGCGTCCGATCCGGCCAGGGCGCCGGTATGGAAGGCGGCGGCGCGGGCGGATTCGGCGACGCGCCCGGCCTTGATCGCCAGGACCGGTTTGTTGCGGGCGGCGGCGCGGGCGGCGGACATGAAATTGCGCCGCTCATGGATGCTTTCGATATAGAGCAGGATGGCGCGCGTCGAGGGATCGCTGCCCAGATAGTCCAGCACGTCCCCGAAATCCAGGTCCACCGCATCGCCCAGCGAGATGAAATGCGAGAAACCGATGCCCTTGGGCTTGGCCCAGTCCAGCACGGCGGTGCACAGCGCGCCCGATTGCGAGACGAAGGCGATCTTGCCCGGCATGGCGCCCTGATGGGCGAAGCTGGCGTTCAAGCCGATGCCCGGCACCATGAGGCCTAGGCAGTTAGGGCCGAGCAGGCGCATTCCGTAGCGGCGCGCGACCTCCATCATGGCCGCCAACAGTACTTCGCCGTTCTCGCCGCCCTGCGGACCCATGCCGCCGGCCAGGACTGCCGCGGCCTTCGTGCCGCGCTGCCCCAGGCTGTCGAGAATGGCCGGTACCGTCGGGGCAGGGGTGCAGATGACCGCGAGGTCCGGCGTCATCGGCAGGGAGGCCACATCCGGATAGGCCAGTACGCCCGCTACCGAATCGCGCTTGGGATTGACCGGCATGATGGGACCGGAAAACCCTCCTTGCAGCAGGTTGCGCATCACCACCGCCCCCACGGCCATGGGGCGGGCTGTGGCGCCGATCACGGCGACGGAGCCGGGGCGAAAGAGATGTTTCAGGTTACGAATACTCATGGGGCCTCGCTTGCCGGGTCGGCATCCGCCATGGACGCCCCCGAGGAACCATCTTTCCTCACCCACCGTGTCAGGATAGGAAGAAATTTGTGCAGTGCAACAAAAACTATGTTGCCACTGTTCTTTCTTGCAGGGAGAGGGGCCCGGGAAGCGACGGACGCCCCTTGGACTATGTGGAAAGTGGCACCACTTTGAGCCAAATGGTCAGGGCAAAAGGAGGATTCGTGCATTGCCGGAGAGCAGCGTGAGCAAAGCTTAAAATAAGGGCAGGAAAGGATTATGCCGGCGCGAGGGCGGGGAAAAAGGGACGTAAGTCTTACTTCCCTCGTATGATATTTACTCAAAAATTGGAAGTTTTTTATCGTTCTGTAACTTAGTGTGCGTTGCACAAAACTCACGCCTTCGATTATCCTCAAGAATATTGCAGCTATGGCCGTCCTGCCGGAGAGGCGAGGGAAAACAGGGAACTCGCGGCCGCCAGGATGCCGCGCAACCGGCCTTTCGGCCAAGAAGCGATGCCAAGTGTGGAGCCGGTCTTCGCCGGGTCCGTCAAGCGTGGGGTAGCGAATGCTGATGATCGAAAACAAGACTTTCGACGAGATTTCCGTGGGCCAGAGCGCCTCTTCGTCCAAGACGCTGACCCTGCAGGACATCCAGCTGTTCGGCGCGGCTTCGGGGGACCTGAATCCCACCCATTTCGCCGATGAGGAAGCCGAGGCGGTGCAGCAGTCGAAGGTCGTCGGTCATTCCCTGTGGGGGGCCTCGCTGATCTCGGGCGTGCTGGGCAACGAACTGCCCGGGGCCGGTACCGTCTATCGCCATCAGGACCTCAATTTCCATTCCCTCATCGAACTGGGCGACACCCTGACCGTCACGGTGACGGTCAAGGAGAAGGTCGCCGCCGATCATTCCGTCATCTTCGATTGCCTGGTGGTGAACCAGCGCGGCGAGAAGGTGATCGACGGCCAGGCCGTGGTCCGCGCGCCGACCGAAAAGATCGTGCGCCCGCCGGTACGCCTGTCGGAAATCAAGTTCACCCGCGGCCATCATGTCTTCGAGAACCTGATCGAGCGCTGCAAGACGCTGGAGCCGGTGGTCACCGCCGTCTGCCATCCCTGCGACGAGGTCTCGCTGATGGGGGCGGTGGAGGCCGCGCGGCAGGGCATCATCCGCCCCATCCTGATCGGCCCCAAGGACAAGATCCAGGCGGTGGCGCGCGAGCATTGCGCCGACATCTCCACCTATCGCATCGTCGATACCGCCCATAGTCATGAATCGGCAGAGAAGTCGGTGGCGATGTGCCGTTGCGGCGAGGCCGAGGCCCTGATGAAGGGCAGCCTGCATACCGACGAGATGATGCACGAGGTGGCGCGGCGTGATGTCGGGTTGCGCACCGGCCGGCGCATCAGCCATGTCTTCGTCATGGACGTGCCCAGCTATCCGCGCCTTCTGCTGATCTCGGATGCCGCGATCAACATCTATCCGACCCTGGAAGACAAGCGCGACATCTGCCAGAACGCCATCGACCTGGCCCATGTGCTGGACATTCCCCAGCCGCGCGTCGCCATCCTCTCGGCGGTCGAGACCGTCTATCCCAAGATCGCCTCGACCTTGGAAGCGGCGGCCCTGTGCAAGATGGCCGATCGCGGCCAGATCACCGGCGGCATCCTGGATGGCCCGCTGGCCTTCGACAATGCCGTCTCGGAAGAGGCCGCGCGCATCAAGAAGATCGTTTCGCCCGTCGCCGGCAAGGCCGACGTGCTGCTGGTGCCCGACCTGGAAGCGGGCAACATGCTGGCCAAGCAGCTTGCCTATCTGGCCGATGCCGATGCCGCCGGTATCGTGCTGGGTGCGCGCGTGCCGATCATCCTGACCAGCCGTGCCGACAGCGCCAAGGCCCGCTTGGCCTCCTGCGCCGTGGGGGCACTCTATGCCGCCAGCCGCCGCAAGACCGGCGTCGCCGTCGCCGCCCAGTGAAGGGACCAGTAAGGGGGAAGGTATGTCCAAGGGAATTCTGGTCATCAATGCCGGTTCGTCCAGCATCAAATTCTCGCTCTACCTGACCGGCAAGGATGGGCTGAGCGCGGCGGGCGGGCAATTGCGCCTGGCCAGCAAGGGGCAGGTCGAGGGCATGTATGTGGCGCCGCGTTTCGTCGCCGCCGGGCCCGATGGCGTCAGGACCGCCGATCACCGCTGGGACGATCCCAAGACCAGCCACGAGGTTCTGCTGCGCTATCTGCTCGACTGGGTGGAGGACCATCTGGACGGCGCCGAACTGGTGGCCGCGGGCCATCGCGTGGTCCATGGCGGGACCGATTTCACCAAGCCGACGCTGGTCACGCCGGAGGTGCTGGAGCAGTTGGAAAAGCTGGTGCCTCTGGCGCCGCTGCACCAGTCCTACAACCTGTCGCCGATCTGCGCCCTGGCCAAGATCCATCCCGACCTGCCGCAGGTGGCCTGTTTCGACACCGCCTTCCACCGCAGCAATCCGGCGGTCGCCCAGACCTTCGCCCTGCCGCGCGAACTGACCGAGGAAGGGGTGCGCCGCTACGGTTTCCACGGCCTGTCCTACGAATATATCGCCGGGGCCTTGCACCAGTACGATGCCCGGGCGGCGGAGGGCAGGGTGGTGGTCGCCCATCTCGGCTCCGGCGCCAGCATGTGCGCCCTGAAAGGCGGGCGCAGCCATGCCAGCACCATGGGCTTCACCGCGCTGGAAGGCCTGCCCATGGGCACCCGCAGCGGTTCCCTCGATGTCGGCGTGGTGTTCTACCTGCTCGAACAGAAGGGCATGAGCGTCAAGGACATCGAGTCGATGCTCTACAAGAAGTCGGGGCTGCTCGGCGTGTCGGGGGTCAGCAACGACATGCGCGTGCTGATGGCTAGCGACGACCCGCGCGCCCGCGAAGCGGTGGACTTGTTCGTCTATCGCATCTGCCGCGAATTGGGGTCGCTCACTGCCGCCGTCGGGGGGCTGGACGCCTTGGTCTTCACGGCGGGGATCGGCCAGAATTCCCGCGAGATCCGGGCGCTGGTCTGCGAACAAGCCGCGTGGCTGGGCATCGATTTCGATGCCGAGGCCAACGAAGCCCACGGCCCCCGTATCAGCACGCCCGACAGCCCCGTCTCGGTCTGGGTCATTCCCACCGACGAGGAATTGATGATCGCCACCCATACCCGCAAGACCCTGGCCGAAGCCACCCGGGTCGCCGCCTGAGAGGCTGCGCACCGTCTTTTCATGCAGAAAAAAAGCCCCCCGCTTCTGGCGGGGGGCTTTCCGTTTCAGCAAGGCTTTCCTTACTTGCGGCCGAACTCGCCGTCGAGGCGGCGCCACAGGCCGAGCGGGTTGCCGTCGCGCAGGGCCTCGGGCAGCAGCTCGGCAGGCAGGTCCTGGTAGCAGACCGGGCGCAGGAAGCGGCGGATGGCAAGCGTGCCGACCGAGGTGGTGCGGCTGTCCGAGGTGGCGGGGAAGGGACCGCCATGGACCATCGCCTCGCAGACCTCGACGCCGGTGGGCCAGCCATTGGCGAGGATGCGCCCGGCCTTGCGTTCCAGCACCGGGATCAGGCCGCGCACGGCCTCGATATCGGCGCCGTCCATCTGCAGAGTCGCGGTCAGCTGGCCTTCCAGCTTCCCGGCGATGACGGCCATGGTAGCGAGGTCGGGGCAGCGGATCAGCAGCGAGGCCGAGCCGAAGACTTCTTCCTGCAAGGACGGATCGGCCAGGAAGGCTTCTGCCGTGGTGGCGAACAGCGCCGACTGGCATTGGTTGGGGCCGGTGCAGGACTGGCCGCGCGCCAGGGTCTGCACCGCCTTGTTGCCCGCCAGGGCGGCGACGCCCTCGTCAAAGGCGGCATGGATGCCCGGCGTCAGCATGGTCGCCGGGGCGGCACCGCCCAGGGCTTCGACGGCAGAGGCCAGGAAGGTTTCCAGATCGGGGCCGTCGACCGCCAGCAGGATGCCGGGATTGGTGCAGAACTGCCCCCCCCCCATGGTCAGCGAGGCGACGAAGCCCTTGCCCAGGGCATCGGCCCGCGCAGCCAGGGCGGCAGGCATCAGGAAGACCGGATTGATGCTGCTCATCTCGGCATAGACCGGGATGGGCTCGGGGCGCGCGGCCGCCACTTCCATCAGTGCTGTGCCGCCCCGGCGCGAGCCGGTGAAGCCGACGGCCTTGATGCGCGGATCGGCGACCAAGGCCGTGCCGATCTGGCTGCCCGAGCCGAACAGCATCGAGAAGACGCCTTCGGGCAGGCCGCAGGCGGTGACGGCGGCCTGGATGGCGCGGCCGACCAGTTCCGAGGTGCCGGGATGGGCGGAATGGGCCTTGACCACCACCGGGCAGCCGGCGGCCAGGGCCGAGGCGGTGTCGCCGCCGCCGACCGAGAAGGCCAGCGGGAAGTTGCTGGCGCCGAACACTGCGACCGGGCCGAGCGCGATATGGCGCTGACGCAGATCCGGGCGCGGCAGCGGCTGGCGGTCGGGCAAGGCGGGGTCGATGCGGGCATCGAGCCAGCTGCCCTCGCGCACGACCTTGGCGAAGAGGCGGAGCTGGCCCACGGTGCGGCCGCGCTCGCCTTCCAGCCGGGCGCGCGGCAGGCCGGTCTCGGCCATCGCCCGCTCGATCAGCTCATCACCGAGATCGAGGATCTGAGCGGCGATGGCCTCCAGGAAGGCCGCCCGCGCTTCAAGGCCGGTTTCGCGGAAGGCATCGAAGGCCTCTTCCGCCAGCGCGCAGGCCCGTTCCACCTCGGCCGCGCCGCCGCCGCCGAAGGCAGGCTCCAGGCGCTCGCCGCTGGCCGGGTTGACGGCGTAAATCTCGCTCTCGCCACCGCGGACGGAATCGGCGCCGATGATCATGTTGCCTGTGATGGGCATAGCATCCTCCTTCTAGGTCGTTTTTCTGCGGGCCGGAATATCTGGCCGAGGACTGCTGCGGCCTCGGAAGCCCTTGCCGTTCTCTTAGGGGCTGAAGTCAAAAGTAATCGGGGTGAAAATGAAGAAATGAAAGATAACCTTGCGTGACAGCTTTTTCTTATCCCCGTCGGCCGGGACGGGGCCCGGAACGCAGGCCCCAGTCCCGGAGGCCTTCGTTCGGTACGGGCGTCACGAGGCGATCAGCTTCCCGCGCTCACCTTGCGGAGGGCGGGAGCGGCGGTCTTCTTCGTTCCGCCATCAAGCAGACGTTTCCGTCCCCCTTCGAGATGGGCGCGGACGGCGGCTTCGGCTTCGGCGCCGTCGCCATTCTCGAAGGCGGCCAGGATACGGCGGTGTTCGTCGAGGACCGCCTTCAGGCGCGCCTCGTTGCTTTCGGTGTCGTGGTACAGCCTCGACTGCAGCATGATCGGATTGAGAGAGGCGTATATATCCGAGCAGACCTGATTGTTCGCGCTGTTCACGATGATCTCGTGGAACTTGCCGTCGGCATGGACAAGTTTCTGATACTCCTTGTATTTCGTGCCGATCTTCGGGCTCTGCCCCATTTTTTCAAGGGCGCGGCGAAGCTCGTTGATCGTGGATTTCCGCTTGGCCTGGGCTCCGATGCGGGCGCAATAGCCTTCGATCTGGATGCGGAAATCCAGCAGATCGTGCAGATATTCGGTCGTCGGCTGCGGGGCCACCGAATAGCCTGCGTAAAGCTCGGAGATGACGAGTCGCTCTGTTTCCAGCCGCACCAGGGCCTCGCGGATTGGCGAGGAACTGACGTTCAATTCCCGGGACAGGGCATCGATGTTCAGCCGGGCGCCCGCTGCGAGGCGCTGGTCCAGGATACGCTCTTTCAGGGCTTCATAGGTCCGCTCTGTCAGCGTGGTCTTGACCAATCCTCTCACGGAACCGCCGGTGGACCGGCTGCCGGTTCTTGGTTGAACCTCCGCGGCTTGTGACCGCGCGGTTGGTTTGCGCATATGCCCTCCAGTCATGAAGCAGGATGTCCCGTGAAAGATATTCTCGGCTGTAGAGAGTCAATATTAAGGGCGTACTAGAAAAAAGGTTATTCGTTCATCTCAAGAAAAGGGGAGGGAGTGCGGCTGGTCCCGGAAAAACAGGGGCCAGCCCCTCCGTTACCGCTGGCATACAGCCTGGGATTGTTCCCCTAGGCCCGCGATGCCGAGGCGCATCTTGTCGCCGGGCTGCAGGTAACAGGGCGGGTTCATCCTCATACCGACGCCCGGAGGCGTGCCGGTCGTGATGACGTCTCCCGGCTGAAGGGTCATCAGGCCGCTGATATGGCTGATCAGCGTCGGAATATCAAAGATCATCGTCCGCGTGTTGCCCCGCTGCCTTCTTTCCCCGTTAACCTCCAGGAAAAGTTCCAGATTCTTCACGTCCGGAATTTCGTCGGGGGTGACGAGCCATGGCCCGAGGGGCGAGAAGGTGTCGGCGCTTTTGCCGTTGATCATCTGGCCCGAGGCCTCGATCCATCCCCGTTCCGTGATGTCGTTGAAGAGGCAGAAGCCCGCCACATGATCCATGCTCGCTTCTCGTGTCACGTTCGCAGCGGTCCTGCCAATTACAACCGCAAGCTCAACTTCCCAGTCAAGCTTTTCTGAACCTTTGGGGCGCAATATGTCGTCATACGGGCCGCAGATGGAACTCGGCGGCTTCGAGAACAGAATGGGGTGCTTGGGCAGGGGGGCGTTTATTTCCTCGGCATGGTCGGAATAGTTCATGCCCACGCCGATGATTTTGGATATCCCGGCCACGCACGGCCCGATGCGCACATCCGGCGAGGCGAGGGGCAGGGTCTCCGGGTCGATCGCGCGGATTCTCGACAGCGAGGCCTCGGACAGCGCCTCCCCATTCAGGTCGGGGATGACGGAGGACAGGTCGCGGATCCGGTTCGACATATCCAGGATGCCGGGAGCCTCTGCGCCAGGTGTTCCAAATCGCAGCAGCCTCATTTTCGCCTCCTCAATCGCTGTCTCTGATTCCCCGGAAAGCCAAGGAAATCCGGACTTTCGTGCCTTCGTGACATCATGCAATACCCTATATCATGCACGATTCTGTTTGACAACATCGTGGATCGTGCATGATAGTCCGCCATGTCCTTGATGACAAAAACAGAGACGGCTCGAAAATCGAGCGAATGACGGCTTGGGAGGAATGGTTATGTTCCGATGCCTGCGTTATGCAGTCGGCGGCGCTGCGTTTGTTGCCGCACTGTCCGTGTCAGCGGTTTCCGGCGCTGCGGAAAGGTGGTCTTTCTACACCCACCAATCGGCGCCGCAATTCACCACCAGCGTCGGCGCCCGGATGCTGGCCGACAAGATCACCGAAGAGACCGAGAATGAGGTGAGGGTGCGCCTGCATCTGGCGGGAACCCTGCAGATTTCGACCAGCGACATCACTTCGGCCGTTGCGCAGAACGTGGTGCAGATGGGCGACGATCTCTTCTTCACGGGCAATGTCCCGATCGGCGCGCTGCTCAAGCTGCCTTTCCTCATCCAGACCGAGGAAGAGTTCCGCAAGGCCTCCGAAGTCCTGCAGCCCTATGTCGAGAAGGCCTATGCCGACCGTGGCATCGTGCTGCTCGCCGGTTATGCCTATCCGATGCAGTATGTCTGGGCCCGCAAGGAAATCCCCTCGATCAGCGCCATCAGCGGCATGAGGCTGCGTGTCGCCTCGCCCGAGCAGGGTGAATTCGTCCGCCGGTTCGGCGGCAGCTCGGTCTCGATCGGCGCTTCCGAAGTCCCCTCGGCGCTTGACCGCGGCGTGGTGGACGGGATCCTGACCGGCAGCGTCGGGGCCGAGCTTTGGCAGGACATGCTGACCCACGGCTATCTGTTGGGCCTCAACTACAACAACGTCTACATCATCGCCAATGCCAGCGCGTTCAACCGCCTCTCTCCCGAGAACCAGGAGAAGGTCCGCGCGGCCGCCCAGGAAGTCGCCCAGTGGAACATGGAAAAGATGCTGAACGAGGATCGCGAGATCATCGAGAAGCTCGATGCCGGGCGTATGACCATCACCACACCGAGCGACGAGGAACTCGAGAAGGCCGTCCGGCGGATGAAGCCTTACTGGGACGAATGGGCCCGTTCGCATGGCGAGGAAGCCGTGAAGGCGCTTGCTGAAGTGCGGCAGGCGGTGGGGCGCTGACCATGGCGGCGCCAACGGTGGAAAATCCGGAATTGGGATCGCAAGATCCCAATTCAGAATGGATCGTCGTGCGGGTGTGTCGTCATCTGAGCGAGATCGCGATCCTGGCCATACTGGTTATCGTGGGCAGCGACATCATCACGCGCACCTTCTTCAATTTCTCGTTTGAAGTGGCCGACGAAATCGGCGGCTACATGCTGGCCGCGCTCGCCTTCTTCAGTCTCGCCGTGACGCAGGCCAATAACGGCTTCCACAGGGTCGAGATTCTCCAGGACCTCCTGTCGCAGAAGAACCGCCTGCTGTCCCGGATCGTCTTCGATCTCGTGACCTTGTTCTTCGTCCTTCTGCTGCTGTGGGTGTTCACGCGCTTCGGCCTGGCATCCTTCCATTCCGGGAATGTCGCTCCCACGCATCTGAGGACGCCGCTCTGGCTGGCGCAACTGCCCATGGTGCTGGGGCTGGTGACTTTCGCGGCCGCCATCGTCGGCACGGTCGTCTGCAACATCCGCCGGCTGTGCAGCCTGAAGGACGAGGACGAGCCGAACCCGAAGAATGCCAGCATGTCCTCTTCTTCCTGAAGAAGATGCGTGCCGGAGGAAGGGGCGTCTTGTTCTCGATGATCGACGGGGCCTTCCAGTCCAGGCCCCGGTGAAAGCCCGCATGACCTCGAAATTTTCCCCAGGGGCATGCGGGCTTTCCCAGAGAACGCGATCCTGAACCCGTCTTTTGGACGTCGCCTGCGTTTCCAGGCGGCCTCATCCGGTAGCCGCAGATGCGTCCTGCGACAAGGCCGGTACTGTATTCGGCGCTGGTGAACGCCGCCTTTCCGTCCGATGCCGACAGGCAGCTTCAGAAACGGTGCGGAAAGAAGGCAGGAAACTCCACCCCCTAAGCCCCCTGATCTATCTCGCCATGGGAGGCTTATCGCCCAGGTGGTTCTTCCACTTGAGCCAAATTAACGAATACTCTCTTGGGAGCGTAGGATGAGTCCTGAAATCGAGATTCTTATTATTTTTTCGAGCTTTCTCGGTCTGCTGATAATCGGGATGTCGGTGCCGATCGCGATCGCTATTCCAGGACTGATTTACCTCTATCTCCAGGGAGGAATGCCGGCTCTCAATAGTCTTGGCTTCATTACTTGGGGAAGCATGAACAGCTTCACGCTGACTGCCGTGCCCCTGTTCATCTTCATGGCCGAGATCCTGGGAGCGAGCGGCCTGTCCAGCCGTATCTACAAGGGCCTGTCGAAGCTTGTGGCGCCGCTTCCCGGGGGGCTTCTGCAAACCAATATCGCCGGCAGCGCGCTGTTCGCCTCGGTCAGTGGATCGAGCGTCGCGACGGCCGCGTCCCTGGGGCGTGTCGCCCTGCCGCAGCTGCTGGCCCGCAACTACAGCCAGCCCCTTGCCGCCGGGTCGCTCGCGGCGGGCGGGACGCTGGGGATTCTCATCCCGCCCAGCATCGCCATGATCATCTATGGCACCTTCACGCAGACATCCGTGCCCCAGCTGTTCATGGCCGGCCTGATCCCGGGCCTGATGCTGACCGGCCTCTTCATGCTCTATCTCGCCGTGCATGCCCTGATCATTCCCAGCGCCGCCCCGCGGGAAAAGGGCATCGCGTCGATGGCCGAGTTCATCAAGGCCTTGGGAGAAGTCGCTCCGTTCATCCTGTTGATCGGCGGCACGATCGGCCTGTTGTATGGCGGTTTCGTCACCACCACTGAAGCGGCGACGATCGGTTGCAGCCTGGCGATCATCATCGGCTTCGTCTTCGGCAACCTGACTTGGTCGAAGCTTCTGCAGGCGGCCCGCGTCACCATCATCTTCGTCGGCAATATCCTCTTCCTGGTGCTTGCCGCCTACATCTTCTCGGCCGCCGTCAGCTTTTCCGGCATCGGTGAAGACATCACCGAATTTGTGACCGGCCTCGAACTCACCCGTTTGCAGTTCTTCCTGTGCGTTTTCCTGCTGCTGACGCTGCTTGGCTGCCTGATCGAAAGCCTTGGGATCATCGTCATCATGGTCCCGCTGCTCTACCCGATGCTGGGCCATTACGACATCGATCCGCTTCTGTTCGGCGTCGTGGTCGTCCTGTTCGTCGAGCTGGCGCAGATCACGCCGCCGATGGGGATCAACATCTTCATCATCCAAAGCATCTGGGAAGGCAAGCTGGGCAGCGTGATCCGCGGAACGATCCCCTTCTGCCTGCTGATCCTTCTCGCCGCCTTCCTTGTCATCGGCTTCCCTGAACTGGCCCTGTGGTTACCAAATCAGATGTTGCCATGACGTTGCGCCGTAGCCGCTTTCATGAAGGGCGGCTGCGGCGGCTCCCCCGAGGTTTTCCGATCCGACTGCGGTGTTCCGAACGAGTGGTGAATGATGTTGGAATGCGATTACTTGATCATCGGCGGTGGTGCGGCGGGCTCTGTCCTGGCTGCCCGCCTGTCCGAGAGTTCCAGCGCCAGGATCATCCTGCTCGAGGCGGGGCGTGATGTGGACCCGGACCGGGTTCCGCAGGACATCGCGGACATCTTCCCTTTATCGACTTTCAACCCGGATTACACCTGGCCCGGTTTGAAGGTGCATTGGCGGCAGCGCGAGAATTCCCCGGCGGTTCCTTTCCAGCAGGGCCGCGTCCTGGGCGGCGGGTCCACCATCATGGGCATGTGGGCCGTGCGCGGAATGCCGCAGGATTACGATGATTGGGAGAAGGCCGGCGCCGCCGGTTGGTCCTGGTCGAGCGTGCTGCCGTATTTCAGGAAAATAGAAACGGACCACGACTTCAGGGGCGACATGCACGGGCAGGATGGGCCTTTGCCCATCCGCCGCCAGACGCGGGAGGAGTGGTCGTCGCTGGCCCAGGCGATGGAGGGAATCGCGGCGGCCCGCGGTCATGAACTGATCGCCGACATGAACGCGGATTTCCGCGACGGATATTGCGTGCTGCCCATTTCCAGGCATGAAACACGGCGAGCATCGGCGGGGCTTTGCTATCTCGACGGCGCGGCCCGGGCGAGACCGAATTTGACCGTCGTCACCGACGCCCATGTCCGGAAACTGATCGTTGAGGCGAACCAGGTGAGGGGCGCCGTGGCCCGCCGCAAGGACGGGACGGAACTCGTGGTCCAGGCCCGTCATACCGTCCTGGCCGCCGGGGCCATCTTCTCCCCGGCGCTTCTGCTGCGTTCCGGCATCGGCCCGGGCGAGCAGCTGAAGGCCTGCGGCCTGGATGTCGTCCTGGAGAGGGAAGGGGTCGGGCGGAACCTGCAAAACCATCCTCTTCTGCCCGCCATCGCCTGGCTTACCCGTGAAGGCCGGGATGCGCGGCGCGGCCGCCCGCCTGCTTCGACCTATCTGCGCTGGTCCTCGCGGCTTGCGGATACGCCGGAGGGCGATCTGGGGATGTATATCCGCAGCTATCTCGTCTGGCACGCCTTGGGCAGGCACATGGCAATGGTGGGGCCGGTGCTGATGCGGCCGGCTTCGCGTGGGGATGTCCGGCTCGACCCGAAGGACCCGCAGAGGGAGATTTCCGTCGCTTTCAACTTCTTCAGCGATCCCCGTGACCTGGAAAGGATGATGATCGGCTTCCGCCATTCGGCCGAGATGCTGGCCGATCCGGCGTTGCGCTCGGTCTGCGGCGACGCCTTCGTCCTGACGAATGCCGCCAAGCTCAATCGTTACAACGCGCTTTCCCGGGCCAATGCCATCCGGGGACAGCTTGCCTCCGCCTTGCTGCGGCTGTCTCCGGGCATTGCCCATCGGGTCATCTCGCATTTCGCGGACATGACGCCCGTGAAGTCTTTCGTGAACGACGAAAGGAAGCTGGCGGATTTCATCGTCGAGAATGTCACGGCGACGAACCATGTGACGGGAACCTGCCGCATGGGCCGGGTCGATGATCCGGAAGCGGTGGTCGATCCCCAGGGGCGGATGATCGGCCTGGAGGGGCTTACCGTCGCGGATGCTTCGATCATGCCGAACGTGCCGAGCGGAAACACGCATCTGGCGACCGTGATGGTCGCCGAGCGAATTGCGGAGCATCTTCTCCGGAGGGGAAGGGCGTGAGCACGGACCCTCGCCAGGAGCGCCAGAAGACGCATCTTGTCTATCTGCTGCTGCTCGTCGTTCCTGTTTTCTTTGCCACCAACAACGTGGCCGCGCGCATGGCCGATGGCATCGTTCCGCCCGTGGCCCTGACCTTCTGGCGCTGGGCGCTGGCCGTTCTTCTCCTGTCGCCGGTCGTCGTCAGCATTTTCTATCGCAAGGCGGAGATCCTGCGGGAGGAGTTCCGCAGTATCGTTCTGCTTGCTTTTCTGGGAATGTTCACCGTCGGGGTGGCGACCTATTGGGGCGCGAAGACGACGACGGCGGCCAATATCGGCCTGATCTATGCCACCACCCCGGCGCTGATCCTGATCTTCGACCGTTTCCTCACCGGGAATCGCCTGAGCATTTTTCAGGTCCTCGGACTTTTCGCCTGCCTGAGCGGGATGCTCTATATCGTCTCGAAGGGCGATCTCGGGGTTTTCCTGGGGGCGGAATTCACCCAGGGGGACCTGATCGTCGGCGCCGGGACATTGGGATGGGCCGCCTATTCCGTTCTTCTGAAGTTCTGGCCCAGCCGGTTGACGGTGGTGGAGCGGTCTTCCGTCATTTCCTTGTCCGGCTGCCTCATCGCCTTCCCCTTCATGATCTATGAATACAATTTCATAGAGAGCTATGTATTCGACATGCAGAGCATGGCGATCATCGCCCTGGTGGGGGTAGTCTCCGGCGCCCTGCTGATCGTCGTTCATGCCTATATCACGGCAGAAATCGGCCCCAGCCGGGCCGTCATCCTTCTCTATCTCATTCCTCTTTATAACGTTGCCCTGTCATGGCTCGTTCTTAGGGAAGAGATACTGGTTTATCACGCCGTTGGCGGGGCGATTGTTCTTGCCGGTGTCTATTTGACGAGCCTGCGAGTGCCATCTTTGTCAACGCCTGCAGCCAGGGGGAAATAGCGGATAAAGACGTTCTTGTGACCGGGGGTGTCCCCTTCGTGGCCCGAATATCGTGCACGATGCAGGATATGGCCTTTCATTGGTGTTGATGTATAGTCCTTCTAAGGAGAGACCGTTATGGCCGCTTCATACGCGCCGACAGAATTAAGGGATGCCATTGCCTCTGGCCTGCTTTCGTTTCCGTTGACCGATTTCGATGAAAACGACCGGTTCAATGAAGGCGCCTTCCAGAGCCGCGTCGAGTGGATGAGCAAGCTTGGGACCGCGGCCATTTTCCCGGCCGGTGGAGCCGGCGAGTTCTTTTCCCTCACGGCCGCGGAATATTCCGCCGTCATCCGTGCGGCGGTGGAGGTGAAGCCGTCCATTCCCGTCATCGCCGCGACCGGATACGGCACGCGCATGGCGGTCGAGTTCGCCGCCGAGGCGGAAAAATTGGGCGCGGACGGGCTTCTGCTGCTGCCGCCCTATCTGACCGAATCCTCGCAGGAAGGGCTTTATGAGCATATCCGGGCGATCTGCAGCCAGACCCGCCTGGGCGTCATCATCTACAATCGCGCCAATTGCCGCATCAAGGTCGAGACGCTGGCCCGCCTCGTCGATTCCTGCCCGAACCTGATCGGTTTCAAGGACGGTGTCGGGGATATCGAGGAAATCCTGAAGATCCGGTCGATGCTGGGCAGCAGGCTGCTATGCGTCAACGGCATGCCCACGGCCGAGGTCTATGCCCAGGCCTATATGGGCATGGGCATCAGCACCTATACCTCGGCCATTTATAATTTCGTGCCGAAGAGCGCCATGATGTTCCATCGTGCCATTCTTGCCGCCGACCATGTAGCGGTGGCGCAATTCACCCGCGATTTCCTCGCTCCCTACAGCCGCATCCGGGCACGGCAGCCGGGCTATGCGGTCAGCATCGTCAAGGCGGGCGTGGATATCGTGGGACGAAGCGCTGGGAAGGTGAGGGCGCCGCTGTCCAATCTGTCCTCCCGCGAATACGAGGAACTCAGCGACTTGATCTCTCAACTCGGACCACAGGAATAAGCAACCATGGAAGATGTGAAAATCCTTTGCTTCTCCAGCAGCGCGACTGCGACCGAGGACTCGCCGGGCAACGTCCTGATCTCTGGTTCCTATGGTGGCGAGTATAACGCCTATCACGCCGCCAAATGGGGTATCCGGGGGGTCATCCTCAATGATGCGGGTGTCGGCAGAAACAATGCCGGCATCACCGGCCTGAAATATCTGGACCAGATCGGTTTGGCGGCCGCGACGGCGGATGCGCAGACCTGCCATATCGGCGATGCCGAGCATATGCTCGAGCATGGCGTGATCAGCTTCGTCAACCAGGTGGCCGAGGGTCTGGGCATCAAGCCGGGCCAGACCGTGCGGGAGGGCGCAGAGCGCATGCGCTCGGCCCCGGTCTGCACGCAGACTCCTCCGCCGATCAGCGGCGGCAAGCGCTACACGATGATCGACGAGCCGGGCAAGCCCAAGGTGATCTGCGTCGATGCCGCCCCGATGCTCGAGGATTCGGATGCCGGGGCCATCGCCATCACCGGGTCTCACGCCGCCCTGTTCCGCGGCAAGCCCGACGGCCTGATCGCCCCCGCGCTGCACGCCGTCTTCTTCAACGATGCCGGTGTCGGGCTGGGCCAGGCGGGCATCAAGCGTCTGGCCTTGCTCGACGAGCGCAAGCTGATCGCCGGGACCGTTTCCGCCGACAGCGCCGCGATCGGGAATTCCCGGGAAATCTATGAGATCGGCATCCTGTCGCATGTCAACGAAGCCGCCCGCGCGGCCGGTGGGCAGCCCGGGATGGCCCTGAAGGATTTCGTGGCCTTGCTGCGTTCCAATTTTCGCTGAAAAAGAGGTCTGAGATGGATCCGCGGAATGCACTCTCTATCAAGGATCTGAGGCGGATGGCGAAACGCCGTCTGCCGCGCATCCTGTTCGAGCTGATTGAGTCCGGTGTCGAAGATGAACACGGTCTGTCTCGCAACGAGGAGGCATTCCGCCAATACCGATTCCTGCCCCGCTATCTGGGGGATATCTCGGACAGGGATCAGACGGCGACACTGTTCGGCCGTACCTATGCCTCGCCTTTCGGCATTGCGCCGACCGGCTTCGCCGCCCTCTTGCGGAACCGGGCGGATTTCATGCTGGCGGAGGCCGCGCGTGCGGCGGACATCCCCTTCATCATTTCCGGGGCCAGCGCGGCGCCGATAAAGGAGCTTGCCCCGGTCGCGCCCGACCACATCTGGTATCACATCTATCCGGCTAAGGATAAGGCGATCACCACGGACATCCTGCGCCGCGTCAAGGATGCCGGGCTGTCGAAGCTGGTCCTGACGGTGGACAACCCGGTCTATCCCAACCGCGAGCGCGATACCCGGAACGGCTTCACGCTTCCCTTGAGACTGAAGCTGCCCATCCTGCTCGAGGCGCTCACCCATCCCGGCTGGATCGCCCATTATCTCCGCCATGGCGGCATGCCTTTCCTTGACACCTGGGCCCGCTATGCCGGAGAGGGGAAAAGCGCCGCCGAGGTCGCGGCCTTCTTCAGGAGCCAGAGCCCGTCCCTCCAGACCTGGAAGGATATCGAGGAAATCCGCCGCGACTGGCAGGGGACCTTCATCCTGAAAGGCATCCAGCATCCCGAGGATGCCCTGCGGGCGGCCGACCTGGGAATCGACGGCATCATCGTTTCCAATCACGGCGGCAAGTCCTTCGACCCGCTGCCCAGTCCGCTGGAGACGCTGCCGATGATCAAGGCGGCGCTGGGCGACCGGATTCCGATCATGATGGATAGCGGCATCCGACGCGGCTACGAGGCCTTGATCGCCCGTTGCCTGGGGGCGGATTTCGTCTTCGTCGGCCGGGCGACCCTGTATGGCGTGGTCGTCGCCGGACGCGAGGGCGCGGACAGGGCCATCGAGATCCTGCGGAAGGAAATCGACCAGAGCCTCGCGCTCATCGGCTGCAACCGCTTTGCCGATCTGAACGGAAACTACCTCCTCGGCGGAGGCCAGCATAGCGAGCCGCACGGAATCCCGGCCCAGGCCGGAAAGGCCTGTCACCGGGATCTGGTGCATCATTAAGGAGGAACCGATGGCTCAGACTAGTTCAAGACCCGCGCTGAATCTTCCCGGCAAGGCGGTCCTGACGCTTGAGGCGGCAAGGCTGGCAGTGGCCGAAGCCGAGGAAGAGGCGAAGAAGAACGGCCTTCGTCTTTCCATCGCGGTTGTCGATGACGGCGGGCATCTGCTGCATTTCGCCCGCATGGACGGCGTTCATGCCGGCACGGTGGATGTCGCCGTCGCCAAGGCGCGGACGGCTGCTTTGTTCAAGAAGCCCACGCAGGTCTTCGCCGATGCCTTGAAGAACGGCACCCAGGCCATGCTCAGCCTGCCCAACATGCTGCTGTTCCCGGGCGGCGTGCCGCTTTTTTTCAAGGGTGAATGCGTCGGCGCGATCGGCGTAAGCGGCGCCAGCCCTGACATGGATGCCAAGGTCGCCGAAGCCGGTGCCGCCATTCTCGCCGATTGAGGAGTAAGTAATGAAGCCCACAGTATCCATCCTGGCCCCCGGCGGCATGGGGGCAGCCCTCGCGGCCCGGCTCGTCCAGCACGGTGTCGAAGTCCGCACCTCTCTGACGAACCGCAGCGAACGCAGCGCCGAACGCGCCCGTGCCGCCGGCATGACGATCGTGAACGACGCGGACGTCCTGAACGTGGACTTCCTGCTTTCCGTCGTGCCGCCGAAGGAAGCCCTGGCCTTGGCCGAGACCCTGGCGCCGCAATTGAAGCAGAGTGATCGCCGCCCGATCTACGTCGATCTGAATGCCGTCAATCCGGACACGGCCGTGCAGATCGCCGGCGTCGTGGAAGACAGCGGCACGCCCTTCGTCGACGGCAGCATCATCGGCCTGCCGCCGAAGGAAGGCAGTGCTGGCCCGTCTCTCTACGTTTCCGGGGAAGAGGCGCGCAAGCTGGAGGCCCTGTCCGAATTCGGATTGCAGATGCGCGTTCTCGATGCGCCGGTCGGTGCCGCCTCGGCCCTGAAGATGTCCTATGGCGGCATCACCAAGGGGCTGATCGCCCTGGGCTCGGCCATGATCCTGGGCGCGGAGAGGGCGGGCGTCGGCGATGCGCTCTACGAGGAAATGAGCCGCACCCAGCCGGGCCTTCTCAACGGCTTTTCCAAGAGCATCCCCGACATGTTTTCGAAGGCGGCGCGCTGGGTGGCCGAGATGGAGGAAATCTCCGAATTCCTCGGCGAGGAACGCCCGCAAGGCCGCATGTTCAAGGAAATCGGCGCCCTCTACAGCCATCTCGCGGACGACCAGGCCGGTGACATCGCCACCCTGGCCCGCTTCTTCGAGCAGCATTCCGCCAAAGGCTGAATGCCTTCCTCCCCCCGGTCGGCAAGGATCGGGGGGAGGGGGCCTCGCGGCTATGCCGCCTTGGGCAGCAATTCCACCTTCATCCAGCCGGGTTGGCGCGTGTCGAAGGCTTTATAGGCTTCGATCACGTCATTCATGGCTTCGACCTTGGTCAGCACCATCAGCGGGTCGCATTCGCCCGACCGCACCGCATCGATCAGCAGCGGGATGTAGGTGCGGTGATTGCAGTTGCCCATTTTCAAGGTCAGGTTCTTCATCATCGCCATGCCGAGGGGGAAGCTCTGCACCGTCTGCGGATAGACGCCAATGACGGAGAGGGTGCCGGCCTTGCAGACGGCATCGACGCACCAGGAGATGGCCTGGCCGGGGGCATTGCCGGGATGCCAGTTGTCGCCCTGCGGCTTGGTCTTGGGCGCGACCTGTTCGACTTCTGCCGGGTTGCCTTCGCCAGGAGCCACGGCATCCACGCCGACCGCATCGATCACCCTGTCGACGCCGATGCCGCCGGTCAGGTCGCGGATGACCTCTATGGGATTTTCGCGTGCGAAATCGATGCATTCGGCGCCCTGAGCACGGGCCATTCCCAGGCGGTCGGGCAGGCAATCTACGGCGAAGACGCGGTGGGCGCCCTTCATCCAGGCCGAAGTGATGGCGAACTGGCCCACCGGGCCGCAGCCGAAGACGGCCACCGTATCGCCCGGCGTGATCTCGGCCATGTCGGCGCCGAAATAGCCGGTGGGGAAGATATCCGATAGCAGGATGGCCTGTTCGTCGCTGATGTCCTGGGGCAGCTTGATCAGGTTATGCGGGGCGAAGGGGATGCGGGCATATTCCGCCTGCAGGCCGTCGAAGGGGCCGGTCATCTCCGGTCCCCCGAAAAAGGCAGTGCCGGCCAGGTTGCCGTGGGGATTGGCCGTGTCGCATTGCGCCGTGTAGCCCGCCCGGCAATAGGAGCAATAGCCGCAGGAGATGGTCGAGGGAATGACCACCCTGTCGCCCGGTTTCAGGTTGCGGACTCCCGGCCCGACCTCCTCCACGATCCCCACGCCTTCATGTCCCAGGATGGTGCCCGGCTTCATGCCCGCCATGGTCCCCCGGATCATGTGAAGGTCGGTGCCGCAGATGGCCGAGGCCGTGATCCGCACGATGGCATCCATGGGCTCCTGAATGCCGGGATCGGCCACGCTGTCGAGCCGGATATCGCCGATATCGTGAAAGACGACTGCCTTCATTCTGTCCTCCATCTGAAAGGAGCGCCGTTCCTTCACCAGATGAGAGTCACAGGGGCAGCTTTTGACCTTCTATTGGCGGGAGGTCTTCATGCGCCCGAGGTAATTCCTTCGCGGCAGCGGCCTGGCGGGCGGAGGAGAGTTCCTGCCGCGCCTGCCGGATGATCTGGACGGAAGACCACAGGAACAGGCCCGCCATCAGGCTGGCGACGATCAAGTCGGGCCAGGCGGTGCCGGAGGCCCAGACGCCGCTGGCGGCCAGAAGGACGGCGACATTGCCGATGGCATCGTTGCGGCTGCACAGCCAGACCGAGCGGACATTGGCATCGCCGTCCTTCCACTTCATCAGCAGGAGCACGCTGACCAGGTTGGCCGCCAGGGCGAGGAAGCCGATGAGGCCCATGATCTCGGCCGAGGGAATGCCGGTCACGAAGACCCGGTAGATGGTGCTGCCCAGGATCCAGGCCCCCATCAGCGACAGGCTGATGCCCTTCAGCAGGGCGGCGGTGGCGCGCACCCGTAGCGACATGCCGATGACCGCCAGGCTGATGCCGTAGGTGACGCTGTCGCCCAGGAAATCCAGCGCGTCGGCCTGAAGGGCCTGCGAGCCTGCGGCGACGCCGGCCACCATCTCGACCACGAACATGACGGCGTTGATGGCGAGGACGCCCCAAAGCACCCGTTTATAGGCCTTGGACATGCCATCGAAATTGGCATGTCCGGAACAGCAGGCGGCACCCATGACAGCAACTCCTAAGTCGTTTCCGATTGCTGCTGCACAGGCTAATCTCTCTAGCGACTAGAGCTTCAAGAGGAAACATCCATGGCAAAGAGCTTCACCATCGGCCGTCTTGCCAAGGAGAGCGGCTGCAAGGTTCCGACGATCCGGTATTACGAGCAGGTCGGCTTGATGCCGCTTCCCGACCGCAGCGAGGGCAATCAGCGCCTTTACGAAAGACGGCATCTGGAGCGGCTGCGCTTCATCCGCCATAGCCGGGAGCTGGGCTTCACCCTGGATGACATCCGCGATCTGCTGCTTCTGAGCGAGCATCCCGAACAGCCTTGCGAGACGGCCGACGACATCGCCCGGCGTCACCTGGAGAGCGTGCGCGACCGCATACGGCGGCTACAATTGCTGGAAGGGGAATTGGCGCGGATGGTGGGGCAGTGCGGGCAGCACAAGGTCGCCAACTGCCGGGTGATCGAGATCCTGTCCGATCACGGAAAATGCCAGTCCGGCGATCATCCGCCCATCGCGTGAACCGCCGGAGAGGAAGGGAAGAGGCGGTTGCCAGGGCTCCTTGCTTCTATGGCAAAGATTTCACCCCGGGGCCGCGCTTCGGGATATTGGAACTTGTCTGCCTTTCAGAGCATGCAGAGTCCGGTGGCTGCGGCAGCGGATTTGCCGAAAGCGAGGACAAGCCCCATGGCCAGGGCCGTCAGCGCAGCCATCGCAAGGACGTTCTCGCGCATCTCGGAATCTCCCGATGTTCTTCGCTGGGGACTATAATCCGGACCTTCTGAAAAAGGAAGACGAATAAAGTATTATCCGCAGAGGACTGAAATTTGTCACCTTAGGTTTGCATGCATTGCAAACGGATGCATCTTGGAATGACTTAAAGTTTCCTCTCTTCATGCTGCATGTGCGAAATTTAGTTTAAGATGATATGGGCTTCATTTCACATTTTTCTGATATCATTTGAGAAAGCCTGAGGGTGCAGGGCGGAGATTCGGGCTGCGCGGGAGTAAAGGATGGAAATTCCGGCCGATTGGGCCGCTGCGGTGGATGAATTGGTCCGCCGTCCCCGGCGAAGGGTGATGGTTCTGGGGCGGCCGGGCAGCGGCAAGAGCACGCTGTGCCGGCTGCTCGTCAGCCGGGTGCGGGGAAGCCTGCTGCTGGATACGGATGTGGGGCAGAAGCTGGCGGGGCCGCCGGGTGTGGTTTCCCTCCATGGCGGTGCCGGAGAAGAGATTCTGCCGCCTCATGCCATGGCCTTCGTCGGCGCGGCCGATCCCATGGGGCATTACCTGCCCCTGGTGATGGGGGCCCTGAAACTGGCGCAGAAAGCCCAGCCGAATCCTTTGGTCATCAACACTTCGGGATTTGTCGATGGGGCAGGGCGTGGGTTGAAGGCCTGGAAGATCGAAGCCCTGGAACCCGATCTGCTGATTGCCCTGGAGCGGCAGGACGAGATGCGGGCAATTCTGGCCGATTATCCTTCCCTGCCATGCCTTCGCCTGAAGGTGGCGGGGGTGGCGCGCAACCGTTCCACGGCCCAGCGCCGTGCCGCCCGCCGCGATGCCTTTGCCGCCTATTTCGCCGGAGCCCGTCTTTTCTCTCTGCCTGCGGGCAGGCTGGTCCGCCATCGCGTGCCGAGGGGCGAGCCGCTCGGCGGGCTGCTTTGTGCGCTATGCGACGGCTGGGGCGGCATGCTTGGCCTGGGGGTGCTCAAGGCGGCACCGGAAGGCCCCCTGGGGCCGCTGGACCTCCTCACGCCTTGCGATCCGGACGGCGCCGAGATGCTGGTGGGCGGCAGCCTGCGCCTCGAAGAAGGGTGACCTCGCCGCGAAAAAGCGGAAGGCACTTTGGTCGGCTTTCCGGAAGACGTAATAATAGGAACGAGGATGATGGTGGAGTTCCCATGAAAGACGAGGATCAGGCCCCCCGCTGGCTCACGCCGGAAGGCGCCCCCGTTTCCTGCCTGGAAAAGCTGAAGGTATTGAACCAGAACATCACCGAGATCCGGCAAGTCTGCCAGGATGCGCTGGAGGATGCCATTCTGATGGGCTGCGACGAGGCGCAGATGCGCCAGGAATTGCACCGTCTGATCGACGAGCTGGTCAATCCCTTCGCCAAGAAATGAGGCCTGGGCTGTCTCCAGGCCTAGGTGTGATTCTGACCCTTGAGATGCTCGGGAAAGGGATGGAGCTGCGGCGCTGTATGACGCGGTAGACCGCCGCGGGAGGCAAGTTTCGTATGGCCTCCCCATTCGTTTCGCTTGGCGGAATCCCGAAAGCGGGGAGGTGTCAGGCGGCGGAAGGTGTGGGGAGGCGGTTCTGCCGCCGCCTGACTGACTTTCCACGTTGATCCTCAGCGCGATCAACGCGGCGGGGCTTAGCCGAAGCGGGCCTTTGCGAGCGCGACAGCATCCTCACCTGCGGGAAAGTGCAACTGTTCGGACCTATCGTGAACCGCGGCCCAAACGGCCTCGGCAACATCGGTCTCCTTCGTTGTCGCTTGCGGGTTTGCGAAGGATTGGAAGATCGGAGCGGCGAAGGCTGCGTATTCCTCGGGGATCAGGTCTTCAACTTTGATGTCCGTGTTCTGGGCAAAGCGGGTGGTCGGGCCGTATCCAGGTTCCACAAGCTTCGAGCGGATGCCAAAATATGCGAGTTCGTGTGCCAGGGATCCGGTGAAACCCTCAATTGCCTGCTTGCTGGCGGTGTATGCTGCTGCGAGCGGGAATGTCGTGAGGGTCACGGTGGACGTGATATTCACAATCACGCCTGAACGGCGCTCGCGCATCTGGGGAATGACAGCTTGCGTCATGGCCATGACGCCGAAGGTGTTCGTGTTGAAGACCTTGCGAATATGAGACATCGGCGTTGCCTCGAATGCCCCGACTACTCCAATGCCTGCATTGTTGACCAGAACATCAATAGGGCCGGCCGCGTCGATGGCCGCTGCGATGCTGTTCTCGTCTGTTACGTCGAGCGGCAGGATCTTCAGCTTATCCGAGGGAGGCAGAACCTCGGCATTGGGAGTTCGCATCGTGGCGATGACGTTCCAACCATTGGCCAGGAAATGGCGAGCGGTCTCAAGACCGTAACCGGACGAGCAGCCGGTGATCAGGATCGTTTGCATAGAGGACCTCCGTGTCTTTAGAGGGTCCTCTCTTATGCCGAGAGAGGTGGGCGATCTATAATTGCTAGTCTTAAATTAATGTCCAATCGTCCAATTTACGCCCTCAGCCGGCTGATGCGGCCTCGCGTGCGAACCGACCTGGGGAGCAGCCCAGGCGCTTGCGGAAGGCGGTGCTGAATGCACTGGCAGACTCGTAGCCTATCTCCTCGGCGATCTTGTCTAGGGTTTTGGCTCCCCGGATAAGCGCGTCTTTCGCCAACGCCATCCTCCATCGCGCAAGGTACTCGATTGGCCCGCACCCAAGCACGTCACTGAAGCGAGCGGCGAAGGCTGAACGGGACAGGCCTGCAACTTTGGCGAGGCCTGCGACCGTCCAGTTTGCTCGGACGTCTGCATGCATGGCCCGGAGCACTCGTGCGAGAATTGGGTCGCGCATTCCTCGGAGCAGACCGGCACGATCAGTATCCTTATCGATGCCACGCCAGCGGAGCGCCTCGATAAGCAGTACCTCGAGGAGGCGCTGGAGAAGCATTTCCTTTCCCGGCTCATCGCTTCCGCATTCTTCCGTGATGAGGTCAATCACGCGGCTGAGCCGCCCTGTCCTTCCTTCGGAGGCCGGAATGTGGATGATCGAAGGCAGGAGCGCCAGGAGTAGCGGAGCGTTGATCTGTTCGATGCGGAACGTGCCGCCCAAAGCGATGAATTCCGCCTCTCCCTCTTGCTCTCCGTGTCGAACAGGAACGTCGAGTGGATCTCTGAACTCACACTTCACCCCCACATGGCTACTCATCGTGAAGGAGGGGGTGGTTGGAAGGAGAAGGAAGTCGCCCTTCCGGATAGGAAGCGGTTCGCCACCATCCAGCGACAACCATGCTTCGCCTCGCAAGATAATCGCGAATCCCGGTGCGTTGTTGGCGGCATAGCGAATCCCCCATCGACCCCGCCCGCTTATCGGCTTGGCCACGGCTGTGCTCGGCCGTAGCAGAGCAATGACGTCACTGAGAGGATCCAACTGGACGGCCCATAATTGTAAGGGGACAATGAATTATGAGTAGTCCAGGCTACACTGTCCAGGCTCTCTCCCGGGATCTTTGAAGGCAAGCTGCTTCAGGAAAATCGGGATAACGCGAAAGGGCCAGTCCGTTTCCGGACTGGCCCTTCGGCATTGGCTCCCAGGGAGGGACTCGAACCCCCGACCAAGCGGTTAACAGCCGCTCGCTCTACCGACTGAGCTACCTGGGATCAGTACATTCGGCGTCGGTAGCCGTAATGTCATCTTCAACGATTTTCATCGGCTTGCACCGATGTTTGCCTTATAGCAGCCTCGGATCGCTTCGACAACCCTCTTTTTGGAGGATTTTTTCGTGATCCATCAACCACTTGGCATATGGAGGCCGGGACCGGAATTGAACCGATGTACGGGGATTTGCAGTCCCCTGCATAGCCACTCTGCCACCCGGCCAACGTTGCCGCATCGCCCTTGCAGGTCGCTGCCGCATCGTGAGGACGCGCTTTATAGACCCAGCCGACGGCGCGGTCAAGGCGCTTTTATCTTTCCTTGCGAAGGCTTTTTTCGGCCATGCGCGGAGGACTGCGGCTGGGATTGTGTTAAATGCTGGCACACATTATAAAGCGGGCGGTTGCATTTTTTTAGGCCCACCGGCTTCCTGGAGTTGGAACATGGATTACGCTGCCGCACGGCACAATATGGTGGAGAACCAGATCCGCACGAACCGCGTGACGGATCCGCTGGTCACCGACGCTATGGAGGCCCTGCCGCGCGAGCTGTTCGTGCCCAAGCAGATGCGCGGGATCGCTTATATCGACGAGGATCTGCCGCTCGGCAACGGCCGCTTCCTGATGGAGCCGATGGTGCTGGCCCGCCTGCTGCAGATGGCCGAGATCAAGCCGACCGACGTGGTCCTGGAAATCGGCTGCGCCACCGGATATTGCGCCGGCGTGGTGTCGAAGATCGCCAGCACCGTGGTCGCTCTGGAATCCGACGACGAGATGTCGCAGCGCGCCAACAGCGTGCTGAACGAGTTGGGGATCCATAACGTGGCCGTGGTCAACGGTCCGCTGCGCGAGGGATATCCCGCCCAGGCGCCCTATGACGTCATCGTCATCAGCGGTGCGGTGGAAGAGGTGCCTCCCGGCCTGTGCCAGCAACTGGCCGATGGTGGGCGTCTGGTTGCGGTCGTCGCGGGTCCTGCCAATATGGGGCAGGCTACCTTGATCGAGCGCGTGGGTGATGCTTTCGGGCGCCGCGTGTTCTTCGAGGCCGGCACGCCGCTGCTGCCGGGTATGGAGAAGCAGCAGGGCTTCGTCTTCTGAGGAAATGCCGGGCGGTGACGCCCGGCCGCATTGTCGGGTCTTGAGGGAAGGGGACGGATATGGCCGCGGAACAGCCTTTCGATATCGACGTCGTCGAATTGGAAAGGCGGAGGAACGCTGGCGAGGCGCCGGCCCTTCTGGATGTGCGCGAATCCTGGGAAACCGATATCTGCCTGATTTCCGGCAGCATGAAGATTCCCATGAACGAAGTCCCTGAAAGGCTTGAGGAGTTGCCTCGGGACAGGCCTCTGGTGGTTATCTGCCATCACGGCGTGCGCAGCCTGCATATGACCGCATGGTTGCGCCGCAACGGCTTCGACAATGCAATCAATCTGCGCGGCGGCATTGACGCCTGGGCGCGCGAGATTGATCGAGGAATGAGCCTGTACTGACCGTCAAGTTCAATTCGCTTGATATTCTTTGCTCGGAAGTTATTGTGTCCTCTGAATAAAACGTCGGGAGGCGGCCGTCTTTGGCTTGCCCGGCGGGAAAGAAGGTGGGGAATGAAAAAGCGAAACAGCCTCGTCGCCGGTTTTGTCATTGCCGGTACCCTGATCGCCGGGCCTGTGAACGCCCAGACCCTTGAAGAAGCCTTGGCTTTGGCTTACGAAAACAATCCGACGCTGCTTGCTCAGCGCGCCGCCTTGCGCGCCGTTGACGAGACCGTCCCTCAGGCCCTGTCGGGCTGGCGTCCCACCGTCTCCTTGAGCGGTGATGTGGGGGCGACCCGCATAGAAAGCGGCCCGGTCACCGACAACCGCACTCCCCACAGCATCGGCATCAACGTCTCGCAGCCCCTGTATCGCGGTGGGCGCACGGTTGCCGCCACCAATCAGGCGGAAGAAACGGTGCTGGCCCAGCGGGCCCTGCTGCAGGCGACCGAACAGACCGTGCTGCTGAACAGCGCCACCGCCTATCTGAACGTGGTGCGTGACCAGGCCGTGCTGGCGCTGACCCAGAACAACGAGGAAGTGCTGCGCCGCCAGCTGGAGGCCGCCAGCGACCGCTTCCGCGTCGGCGAGATCACTCGCACCGACGTCAGCCAGGCCGAGGCCCGCTTGGCCCGCGCGCTTGCCGACCGCCGTTTGGCCGAAGGCAATCTCGAAGCCTCGCGCGCCGCTTTCCAGACGCTGGTCGGGATCCAGCCCGGCAACCTGCAGCAGCCGCCTCGTCTTGGCGACCTGCCGGTCAATCTGGAAGAATCGGTGACGCTGGCCGCCGCCGCCAATCCCTCCGTCCTGTCCACCGAATATGCCGCCCGCGCCGCCGGTGCCGGGGTGGATCTGGTGCGTGGGGAATTGCTGCCGACCGTTTCGCTGAATGGCGCCGCCCTGCGCGGTTGGGACCAAGGCGCCAGCGACAATGTGGAACAGTATCAGGCGACCGTGAATGTGACGGTGCCGCTCTATGAGGCCGGAGCCGTCTACGGCCGCCTGCGCCAGCAGAAGCATATCGCCGGACAGCGTCAGATCGAGGTCGACGAAGCGCGCCGCAATGCCATCGAACTGGCTGCCCAGTCCTGGGAAGGCCTGCAGACGGCCCGTGCCAGCATCGAGGCCTTCAACAGCCAGATCAATGCTGCCCGCCTGGCCCTGGAAGGGGTACGGGAAGAGGCTCTGGTCGGCGCCCGTACCGTGCTTGACGTCCTGGATGCCGAGCAGGAATTGCTCGACGCCCAGGTCAGCCTGGTCCGGGCCCAGCGCGACGAGCAGGTCGCGGCCTTCCAGCTGCGCAGCGCCGTCGGCAGCTTGACCGCCATGGCTTTGGGCCTGCCGGTCACCGTCTACGACCCCATCGAGCATTACGAGCAGACCCGCGGCCGTTGGATCGGCAGCGACATCATCACCGATCCCGGTAACTGAAGGACAGGGGCGGTGCTCCGCCCCCTTCCGGAAAGGCACATAGTCGAGTCATGAGCGACGACAAAGCCCAGCAAGAACCGTCGATGGAGGACATCCTCGCCTCCATCCGCCGCATTCTCTCGGAGGATGAGGCCGAGGAACAGGCCAAGAAGGCCAAGGCCGCTCCCCCGCCGGAGCCGGAACCCGAGCCAGAGCCAGAGCCGGAAGAAGAAGAGGAGGATATCCTCGAACTGACCGGCGACATGGTGGTCGAGCCCGAGCCGGAGCCTGAAGAAGAGGCCTTCGACCTGTCCGGTTTCGAAGCGGAACCCGAGCCAGAACCTGAGCCTGAGCCTGAGCCCGAACCGGAACCTGAGTTCGAGCCGGAGCCAGAACCAGAGCCTGAACCGGAACCCGAGCCTGAACCGGAACCGGAACCGAAGCGGGAATACGAACCCGCTCCGTCCTTCTCGATCCGGGAAGAGGTCGAGCGTCTGGTCGCGCCGCCGGTCGAAGCCGCTTCCACCGCTGCTTTGTCGGAACTCGCCCGAGCCGTTGCCCGCCAGCGCACGGTCGGCGTCGGCAATACAAACCTGACGCTCGAAGACATGGTACGCGAGATGCTGCGGCCCATGCTCAAGGAATGGCTGGATCAGAACTTGCCCTATATGGTCGAGCGTCTGGTCAAGCAGGAGATCGAGCGCATGGTCAACCGGGCCGAGAAGCTTTAATCTCCGCCCGCTCCTTCACCGGCCCCGCTTTTGCCGGGGCCGGTTTGTTTTTTAACGCACAAAGAAGAAGCCGCGTCAGCAATGCTGGACAAAACCTATCGTCCCGCCGAGGTCGAAGCGAAGCATTACCAGTTGTGGGAAGAAACCGGGGCGTTCCGTGCGGGACAGAAGCCCTCGACCTTGCCCTATACCATCATGATGCCGCCGCCGAACGTCACCGGCAGCCTGCATATGGGCCACGCGCTCACCTTCACGCTTCAGGACATCCTGACCCGCTATTACCGCATGCGGGGACGTGACGCGCTGTGGCAGCCGGGCACCGACCATGCCGGCATCGCCACGCAGATGGTGGTCGAGCGCCAATTGGCCGCCGAGGGCAAGACGCGGCATGATCTGGGACGCGACAGCTTCATCGAGCGCGTCTGGCAATGGAAGGGCGAGTCGGGCGGCACGATCACGCGCCAGCTGCGCCGCCTGGGCGCTTCGCCGGACTGGTCGCGCGAACGCTTCACCATGGACGAGGGCCTGTCCAAGGCGGTGCGCAAGGTCTTCGTCGACCTGCACAAGCAGGGCCTGATCTATCGCGACAAGCGTCTGGTCAACTGGGACCCCAAGCTGCATACCGCCATCTCGGACCTGGAAGTCGAGCAGCGCGAAGTCCAGGGCCATATGTGGCATTTCAAATACCCGGTCGAGGGGATGGAGGGGACCTTCATCACCGTCGCCACCACGCGCCCCGAAACCATGCTGGGCGATACCGCCGTCGCCGTCCATCCCGAGGACGAGCGCTATACGGCGCTGGTCGGCAAGAATGTGGTCCTGCCCATCACCGGCCGCCTGATTCCGATCGTGGCCGATGAATATTCCGATCCGGAAAAGGGCACCGGTGCGGTCAAGATCACGCCCGCCCACGACTTCAACGACTTCGAGGTCGGGCGCCGGCACAATCTGCCGATGATCAACATTTTCGACCGCGATGCCCGGCTGAACGAGAACGTGCCCGCCGAGTATCAGGGCATGGACCGCTTCGAGGCGCGCAAGAAGGTGGTCGCCGAGATGGAGGCCCTGGGCCTGCTCGAGAAGATCGACAACCACACCCTGATGCAGCCCTTCGGCGACCGGTCGGGCGTGGTGATCGAGCCCTGGCTGACCGACCAGTGGTTCGTCGATGCCGCCACGCTCGCCAAGCCGGCCATCGAGGCGGTGGAGACGGGCAAGACCCAGTTCGTGCCCAAGCACTGGGAAAACACCTATTTCGAATGGATGCGCAACATCCAGCCCTGGTGCGTGTCGCGCCAGATCTGGTGGGGCCATCAGATTCCCGCCTGGTACGGCCCCGACCAGACTCCCTTCGTCGAGTTGACCGAGGAGGAAGCCCTGGCGGCCGCGGAGAAGCATTACGGCCATAAGGTCGAGCTGACCCGCGACCCGGATGTGCTGGACACCTGGTTCTCGTCCGCGCTGTGGCCCTTCTCGACCTTGGGCTGGCCGGACAAGACCCCGGAACTGGACCGCTATTACCCGACCGACGTGCTGGTGACGGGCTTCGACATCATCTTCTTCTGGGTTGCCCGGATGATGATGATGGGTCTGCATTTCATGGGCGAGGTGCCCTTCAAGCACATCTACATCCATGCCCTTGTCCGCGACGAGAAGGGCCAGAAGATGTCGAAGTCCAAGGGCAACGTCATCGACCCGCTGGACCTCATCGAGAAATACGGCTGCGATGCCCTGCGCTTCACCCTGACGGCGCTGGCCGCGCAGGGGCGCGACATCAAGCTGGCGGAAAGCCGGGTCGAGGGCTATCGCAACTTCTCGACCAAGCTGTGGAACGCCGCCCGTTTCTGCCAGATGAACGAATGCCTGCCGCAGCCGGATTTCGATCCGGCCAAGGTGAAGCACACGGTCAATCGCTGGATCGTCGGCAAGATGGCCGAAACCGCCGACCGCGTGGGCGAGGCGGTCGAGGCATATCGCTTCAACGATGCCGCCGGGGGCATCTACCAGTTCACCTGGGGAACCTTCTGCGACTGGTACCTGGAATTCGCCAAGCCGATCTTCCAGGGCGATGACGCCGAGGCCAAAGCCGAGACGCGCGCCACCGCCGCCTGGGCGTTGGACATGATCCTGCATGTCCTGCATCCCTTCATGCCCTTCATCACCGAAGAGCTGTGGGAGCAGATGGCCGAGCAGGACGGGGTGGCCAATCCCCGCGCCAACCGCCTGATTTCCGCCGAATGGCCGAAGCTGGAAGGCGTGCTGGATGCCGAGGCCGATGCGGAAATGGATTGGGTGGTGCGTCTGGTGACCGCCGTGCGCGCCGTCCGTTCGGAAATGAACGTGCCGCCCTCGGCCCGCTTCCCGCTCTACCTGAAGGACGCCAGCGAGGTCACCCGGAAGCGCCTGGACACGCATCGCGACAAGATCGCCACCCTGGCCCGCCTGGACAGGATCGAGGTCACGGACGAGGGCGTGCCGACGGCTGGGGCCGTTCAGGTGGTGGTGGACGAGGCGACGGCTGTCCTGCCGCTGGGCGACGTCATCGACATTGCCCAGGAGAAGGCCCGTCTCACCAAGGAAATCGCCAAGCTGGACGGTGAGATCGCCAAGGTGGACAAGAAGCTCGGCAACGAAGCCTTCCTCGCCAAGGCCAAGCCCGAGGTGGTCGAGGAGCAGCGCGAGCGCCGCGAGGAATGGGCGCTGGCCAAGGCCAAGCTGGTCGAGGCCCTGGATCGTCTCAGCGCGGCATAAGCGCGGGCTCTGCCCCCATTAAAACTTTGAGAGCCCGTTGCCGATTTCCGGCAACGGGCTCTCTTCATTTCATCTGTGTCAGATTTTTGAGGCTGCGGAAAAGGACGGTCCTGTCTGCAGCGGATCGTCACCCCCGCGAAAGCGGGAATGACGATGAAAACAGGAGTTTTCCGGAGCCTTCTAACGCAGCACTTCCCATTGCCCGTCCGGCTGACGGCAGGCTTGGCCGTAGAGGCGTTCGGTCCGGCCGCCGATGGTGCCCACGGTCTGGAATTCGCGGCAATAGCGGCCATCGGCCACCTGGAAGGTGCGTACCGGCTCCATATGATAGGCGCCGCGCGGGCCGTCCCAGCGGATGGGGGTGCCGTCGGGCACGTATTCCAGGGCATTGCCGAGGCAGGCATGGTCGATGCCGTCCATGGAACGGCCGATGCTGCCGCCGATCAGGACGCCGATCAGCGTGCCGCCTGCCGTGGCGACCAGCTTGCCGTCACCCTTGCCGAACTGGCTGCCCGCCAGGGCGCCGGTCGCGCCGCCCAGGATCGAGCCGAGCATCTCGCGGTTACAGCGTCCCAGGCCGAAATCGAAGGGCAGGGAAGGCTGGGCGACATGGTAATGCGGCTGCGGGCCTTTCTTGGCGCGATAGCCATGGGCAGGGGCCCAGGGCGGCGGACCGCCATTGCCGGCATGACGGAAACGCGGAGGCTGGTGATGGGCATGGCCCGGACGGCACTTCCGCTCTTCCTTGTAGCCGCCGGGGCTGCGCTTGATCTCGACCTTGCAATGGCCGTCCCAGTATTCGTACTTCTCGTGATACCTCTTGTCTCCCGCTGCGGCAGACCCCGAGGCGAGAACCGTTAGAGCGAGGGTCGCTCCGGCCAACTTCAAGCCCAAACCTTTACCCGACATGGCGACACTCTCAGTTGACGTCTTTCGGGTAATCTATGGGGTGCGCCCGGTCCGGCCGCCAGTGACAAAGATGTGGCGCGGCGGCCCGTCCTGCCTTAGCCCGCGCGCGTCAGGATTTCCCCGCCTTCGGCGGTGACGAGGACGCAATGCTTCCATTCGGCGGCGGCCTTGCCGTCCTTGGTCGCCACCGACCAGCCGTCGGGCTTGATCTTGGTTTCGGGCCGTCCCAGGCAGATCATGGGCATGATCGCCAGCACCATGCCCGCGCGCAGGGTTTCGCCTTCGCCGGGATTGCCGCTATTGGGCAGATAGGGTTCCATGTGATGCTCGCGCCCGATGCCATGGCCGCCGAAGTCGCGCGGCGCGCTGAAGCCGTGGCGCCGTGCCACCGCCTCCACGGCATGGCCCAGCTCGCCCACGCTGGCGCCGGGGCGGACGAGGGCGCAGGCGGCAAGGCAAGCTTCTTCAGCGGCTTGTGCCAGTTCCTTCACCCTGTTCGGCGCGCCGTCCATGGCGAAGCTGCGGTTATGGGCGCTGTGCCAGCCGTGATAGGACAGGGCCACATTGATGCCGACGATATCCTTCGGCCCCAGTACGATGCGCTCGGAGGGAAGGCCGTTGGCGACGACGGAATTGACCGAGATGCAGGCTGCCGCCGGAAAGCCGCGATAGCCTAGCAGCGCCGGTTCGGCCCCGCGTTCGGCCAGTAATTCGCGGATGCGGGCATCCAGGGCGGCGGTGGACACGCTCGGCACGACCAGGGGGGCTAGGGCGTCCATCACCTCGGCGGCGATGCGCCCGGCGGCGCGGAGGGAAGGCAGATCGGCGTCGTTCATGGCGGCGGATTATGCCGGGAAAGCCCTGCTCCGGCCAGAGAGTATTCCGTCTGCGAAATACCGGCTTGCCTCCTGCTGAAATGTCTATGAAACAGGCGCTTGGGCGTCTATCTTTGCCAGTCAATTTAGAACTTTACCAATGGCGATGACGGAGTCCCCATGATCGAGTACCGTTCCCGCACTTCCACCCATGGCCGCAACATGGCCGGTGCCCGTGGTCTTTGGCGCGCGACGGGCATGAAGGACGAGGATTTCGGCAAGCCGATCATCGCCATTGCGAATTCCTTCACGCAATTCGTACCGGGGCATGTGCATCTGAAGGACATGGGCCAGCTGGTCGCGCGCGAGATCGAAAAGGCGGGCGGCGTCGCCAAGGAATTCAACACCATCGCCGTCGATGACGGTATCGCCATGGGCCATGGCGGCATGCTCTATTCGCTGCCCTCGCGCGAGTTGATCGCCGACGCGGTGGAATACATGGTCAACGCCCATTGCGCCGACGCCATCGTCTGCATCTCCAACTGCGATAAGATCACGCCCGGCATGCTGATGGCCGCGATGCGCCTGAACATTCCGGTGATCTTCGTCTCGGGCGGTCCGATGGAAGCGGGCAAGATCATCGTCGAGGGCAAGGAAGTGGCGCTCGACCTGGTTGATGCCATGGTCGCCGGTGCCGATGAACGGGTCTCGGACGAGCAATCCCTGGCCTATGAACGCTCGGCCTGCCCGACCTGCGGCTCCTGCTCGGGCATGTTCACCGCCAATTCGATGAACTGCCTGACCGAAGCCCTGGGCCTGTCGCTGCCCGGCAACGGTTCGCTGGTCGCCACCCATGCCGACCGCAAGGAACTGTTCCTGGAAGCGGGCCGCCGCATCGTCGAATTGACCAAGCGCTACTACGAACAGGGCGACGAATCGGTCCTGCCGCGCAACATCGCCAGCTTCAAGGCCTTCGAGAACGCCATGACGCTGGATATCGCCATGGGCGGTTCGACCAATACCGTGCTGCATCTGCTGGCCGCCGCAGAAGAGGGGCAGATCCCCTTCACCATGGCCGATATCGACCGCCTGTCGCGCCGCGTGCCGCATCTCTGCAAGGTCGCGCCCTCGACGCCCGATTACCACATGGAAGACGTGCATCGCGCCGGCGGTGTCGTCGGCATCCTGGCCGAACTGGATCGTGCCGGGTTGATCCACCGCGACGTGCCTACCGTGCATGCCCGCACCATGGGCGAGTCGCTGGACCGGAACGATGTCGCCGGTAATGCCAGCGAGGAGGTCCGCACCTTCTTCCGCGCCTCGCCGGGCGGTGTGCGCACTACGGAAGCCTTCAGCACCCAGCGCCGCTACGAGACGCTCGATACCGACCGCGAGAAGGGCTGCATCCGCAGTGTCGAGCATGCCTATAGCAAGGATGGCGGCTTGGCCGTCCTCTACGGCAACATCGCCCTGGACGGCTGCATCGTGAAGACGGCGGGCGTCGATGCCTCGATCCTGAAATTCTCCGGCCCGGTCGTCATCTGCGAAAGCCAGGAAGAAGCCGTCGCCAAGATCCTGGGTGGCGAGGTCAAGGAAGGCGACGTGGTCATCGTGCGCTACGAAGGGCCGCGCGGCGGGCCGGGCATGCAGGAAATGCTCTATCCCACCAGCTATCTAAAGAGCCGCGGCCTGGGCAAATCCTGCGCCCTGATCACCGACGGGCGCTTCTCGGGCGGCACGTCGGGCCTGTCCATCGGCCATGTCTCGCCGGAAGCCGCCGAAGGCGGCGCCATCGGCCTGGTCGAGGCAGGCGATATCATCGACATCGACATCCCCAACCGCAGCATCAGCGTGCGCCTGACGGATGAGGAACTGGCTCATCGCCGCCGCGCGATGGAAGACAGGGGCGCCAATGCCTGGAAGCCGGTCAACCGCAAGCGGGCTGTCTCGGCCGCCCTGCGCGCCTATGCGGCCATGACCACCAGCGCCGCCCGTGGTGCCGTGCGTGACGTGTCGCAGCTCGAGAAGGCGCGCTGAAACAGCGGGAAGGAGGGGGAGATGTCCTATCTGCGCTGGGATGAAAGCATGCGGATCGGCGTCGATTTCGTCGATGCCGATCACAAGGTGCTGGTCGAGCTGATCAACCATGTCCAGGACGCCATCGGCGACCGCGAGGAGTTCAGCACCCTGGGCAGCGTGTTGCGGGCCTTGGCCGACTACACCGACTATCATTTCGCCCGCGAGGAAAAGCTTCTCGAACTCTGCGGCTATCCGGAACTGGATGAACACCGGGAAAGCCATGCCGCGCTGATCGGGAAGCTGCAGGGCATCTCCCGGCGCTATGAAGCCGAGCCGGAAAGCGTGCGGGCGGATGAGGTGCTGGAATTCCTGCGCAGTTGGCTGAAGGATCACATCCTGTCCCACGACCGCGCCTATCAGCCCTGGTGCGAGGGGAAGCAGGCGGAAGCACGCGAAGCCGCCGGTATCCGCATGACGGGCCAGTCCAAGCCGCTGGATTGGACCAAGCTGCGGGTTCTGGTGGTGGACGACAACGCCAATTTTGGCGACCTGCTGGCGACCCTGTTCCAGGGCATGGGCGTCACCGACGTGCGGATCGCATATAACGGCCAGCAGGCCCTGTCCATGCTGGATGAGCGGCCGGTCGATCTGGTGATGTGCGACTGGTTCATGGAAGGGGTGGACGGACTGCAATTCATCCATCGCGTCCGCACCCATCCCAAGGACCAGATCAACGGCATGGCGCTGGTCATGCTGACCGGCAATGGCGAGGATTTCATCCGCGACCAGGCCCTGTCCGCCGGGGCCGATGCCTTCCTGGAGAAGCCGGTGACGGCGCGGGACATCGTGCTGACGGTGGTGCGCGTGATCGCCGAAAATCAGAGGGCGATCGGGGCGTGACCGGAGACAGCCTTGCGCTGTCTTGCCTCATCCCGGAGGTTGAGCAACCCGCCTCGCGCCTTCCTCAAGACGAAGAAATTTCAATGCCTTATACCCCCATGCTGAGAGGCTGCTTCAGAGCGGTGTCTCAGCATGGGGCCGTCCTCGGGCAGGTTTTCGCAAGCCCTGGCTTCCCTTCCGGATAACGCACCTACAGGTCCAGCTTGCACCAGACCGGCGTATGGTCCGAGGCCTTCTCGCGGCCGCGCGGCTTGCGGTCGATGCCGGATTCTGTCAGGCGGTCGGCGGCCTGGGGGGAGAGCAGCAGGTGGTCGATGCGCAGGCCGTGATCCTGTTGCCAGGCTCCGGCGCGGTAGTCCCACCAGGAATAGCGATGGGGCTCGGGATTGAGGGCGCGATAGGCATCCGTCAGGCCGAGATGGAACAGCTTGCGCATCCGCGCCCGCTCCTCGGGATGGAACAGGATCTGTCCGTCCATCTGCTGAGCATCGGGCACGTCGCCGTCCTCGGGCGCCACGTTGTAGTCGCCGCCCAGCACGAAGGGCTGTTCCAGGGGCAGCAATTCCCGCGCCCGCTCATAGACGCCGTCGAGGAAATTGAGCTTGAAGGGAAAGCGGTCGGACTCGGGCGACTGCCCCATCGGCACGTAGATGGAGGCCACGCGCAGGCCGCCTTCCAGCACGCCTTCGATATAGCGCGCCTCGCCCTGCTGCACGTCGCCGGGCAGGCGGGTCGAGGTTTCCAGGATCGGGCGGCGCGACAGGATGGCGACGCCGTTATAGGTTTTCTGGCCGCACAGGGCGATGTGATAGCCCATGCTCTCGAATTCGAGGCGCGGGAATTCGCCGTCCACGGTCTTGGTTTCTTGGAACAGGACCACATCCGGACCGGCTTCCCTCAGCCAGTCCAGGACGTTGGTCATGCGGGCTTTGACGGAATTGACATTCCAGGTGGCGATAGTCAGCAAGGCGCGGCTCAGAGCGAGAAGGACGAGCCGCAGCCGCAGGTCGAGCTGGCATTGGGATTGGTGATGCGGAAGGCGGCGCCGACCAATTCCTCGACGTAATCGACATTGGAGCCGGCGAGCAGGTCGAGAGAGGCCTCGTCCACGACCAGCTTCACGCCATGCTGCTCGAACAGGATGTCGTCGTCGTTCCGGGCTTCGTCGAGCGAAAAGCCGTATTGAAAGCCCGAGCAGCCACCGCCGGAAACGCTGACGCGCAGCATCAGGTTGGGATTGCCCTCGGCCTTCATCAGGAACTGCACGCGCTTTGCGGCGCTTTCGGTCAGGTTCAGGCGGGTATCGGTGGCGGCTTCAGCCATTGTGGTCTCCTAAGGGATGCAGCCGGACGAACAGGCTACAGCAGTATAACATACTGCGCCGCTATGTAATCCGCCATGCCGCTTTGTCAAACGTTGCTTTTGTCCAATCCGGGTGAAGAGGTGTCAAAAACGGGAAGGGACGAAAGCATGGGGGATGGATATTGCCTGTTCGGCTGCGCAAGGGTAGTGTCGCCAGCATGACAGTCGACCAGCCTTTGGCGCCTTACGCCTGCAATCCGGAGCAGAGCCGGGGGCGCCTTCACGCCGAAACGGAAAGCCAGACTCGCTCGCCTTTCCAGCGCGACCGCGACCGCATCATCCATTGCGCGGCCTTTCGGCGGCTGCAATACAAGACCCAGGTCTTCGTCTATCACGAAGGCGACAATTTCCGCACGCGCCTGACTCATTCGCTGGAAGTGGCGCAGATCGCCCGGTCCATCAGCCGGGTTCTGGGGCTGAACGAGGACCTCTCCGAGGCGCTGGCCCTGGCGCATGACCTGGGGCATACCTGTTTCGGCCATGCCGGCGAGGATGCGCTGCAGGAGGTCACGGCGCCCTATGGCGGCTTCGACCACAATGCCCAATCGCTGCGCATCGTCACCAAGCTGGAAAAGCGCTACGCCGATTTCGATGGCCTGAACCTGACCTGGGAAACGCTGGAAGGGCTGGTCAAGCATAACGGCCCCCTGACCGGTCCCAGCCATACCCGGCCGCTGCCCGGTGCCATCGCCGAATATGTGGACGGCCACGACCTGGAACTGGACACCTATCCCAGTGCCGAGGCGCAGGTGGCGGCCCTGGCCGACGATATCGCCTACAACAATCACGACATCGACGACGGGCTGCGCGCCGGCCTGTTCAGGATCGAGGATTTGCGCGACGTGCCGCTAGTCGGTCCGGTCTTCGCCGAGGTCCGCGCCCTTTATCCCGAGGCCGATGCCTCGCTGCAGATCCACGAGGCGGTGCGCCGCCTGATCGGCATCATGATCATGGACTGCATCGAGGAAACCCGCCGTCGCATTAACGAATTCGGCATCCAGACCGCCGATGATGTGCGCCAGCTGGGCCGCCCGCTGGTGGCGTTCTCGGCGGAGATGCGCGAGAACGATGCGGCACTGAAGAAGTTCCTGTTCGCCAACATGTACCGCCATTACATGGTCAACCGCATGACCAGCAAGGCGCGGCGCGTGGTGAAGGATCTGTTCAACCTGCTTCTGGCCGAGCCCGAATGCCTGCCGCCGCATCTGCAGCGCGGCAGCGAGGGAAGCGGCAGCCCCAAGACGGCCCGTCTGGTGGCGGACTACATCGCCAGCATGACCGACCGTTTCGCCCTGGACGAGTATCGTCGCCTTTTTGATATGCAAGAAAAACCATGAATCTTTTCAAAGAGTTCGAAGCCTATCTTCATAAGATTGTCGAGGATCTGGTGGGGGCGGGCTCGCTGCCTTCGGGCATGGATCTGTCGAAGGTCACGACCGAGCCGCCGCGCGATCCCTCTCATGGCGACGTTTCGACCAATGCGGCGATGGTGCTGAGCAAGCAGGCCGGCAAGAAGCCGCGCGACCTTGCCGAGATGCTGGCCGAGGCCCTGCGTGGACATGAGGCCGTGACGGCGGTCGAGATCGCCGGGCCGGGCTTCATCAATCTGCGCCTTGCCGATTCCTTCTGGTACGAGCGGCTGCGCGATGCCTTGCGCGCCGGGACGTCCTATGGCGATTCGACCCTGGGCCAGGGCCGCAAGGTCAATGTCGAATATGTCTCGGCCAATCCCACGGGCCCGATGCATGTGGGCCATGGCCGCGGTGCCGTCTTCGGCGACGCCCTGGCGCTGCTGCTGGCCAAGGCCGGTTTCGGTGTGACCAAGGAATATTATGTCAACGATGCCGGTGCCCAGGTGGACGTGCTGGCCCGTTCGGCGCATATCCGCTATCGCGAGGCCCTGGGCGAGGAGATCGCCGAGATCCCCGAAGGCCTGTATCCGGGTGACTACCTGAAGCCCGTCGGCCAAGCCCTGGCCGAACGCGAGGGCGACAAATGGAAGGACGCGCCGGAAGCCGAATGGCTGCCCGTCTTCCGCCAGTTCGCCATCGACTCGATGATGGACCTGATCCGCGAGGACCTGAAGGCCCTGGGCGTCACCCATGACGTCTTCACCTCCGAGCGCAAGCTTGTGGAATCGGGCGCGGTGGAGCAGGCGCTGGCCTATCTGGAAGAACGCGGCCTGATCTATACTGGTGTGCTGGAGCCGCCCAAGGGCAAGCTGCCCGACGATTGGGAACCGCGCCCCCAGACCCTGTTCAAGGCCACCCAGTTCGGCGACGACGTGGACCGCCCGCTGCGGAAGTCCGACGGCAGCGGCACCTATTTCTCCTCCGACATCGCCTATCACCAGGATAAGTTCAAGCGCGGCTTCACCGAGATGATCGACGTCTGGGGTGCCGACCATGGCGGCTATGTCAAGCGCATGCAGGCTGCCGTCAAGGCGATCACCGAGGGTAAGGGCGACCTGGACGTCAAGCTCTGCCAGATGGTCAACCTGCTGAAGGGCGGCGAGCCGGTGCGCATGTCCAAGCGCGCGGGCACCTTCGTCACCCTGCGCGAGGTGGTGGACGAAGTCGGCAAGGACGTGGTCCGCTTCATCATGCTGACCCGCAAGAACGACGCCCATCTGGACTTCGATCTTGAGAAGGTGCTGGAACAGTCGCGCGACAACCCGGTCTTCTACGTGCAATACGCCCATGCCCGCATCCATTCGGTGATGCGCCATGCGGAAGAGATGTTCGCCGGCGAGGATCTGTCGCCCGAGGGCCTGCTGGGGGCCAAGCTGGAACGCCTGAGCGATCCGGCGGAACTGGCGCTGGTCCGCCTGATGGCCAACTGGCCGCGCATGGTGGAGAACGCCGCCGAAGCCCACGAGCCCCATCGCGTGGCCTTCTATCTCTACGACCTGGCCGCCGCCTTCCACGGGCTGTGGAACAAGGGTAAGGACGATACCCAGCTTCGTTTCCTCATTGCCGAGGACCGCGACCTGTCTCTGGCCCGCCTGGCCCTAATCCAGGGCGTGGCTTTCGTGATCGCCTCGGGCCTGCAAACCTTTGGCGTTGAACCCAAGAAGGAGATGCGTTGATGGCGCCCCGTTTCCGTGACGACCGGGAAGAACCCGATTTCGACATGGAGCCGCGTCAGGATGACGACCGTGATGTGGTCGATGTCATTCCCGAGCGTCAGGCCTATGACGACCACGAAGAACGGCGTGGCGGCGGCACCAAGTGGCTGATCCTGGGGATCATCGGCGTCGCCGTGCTGGGCGGCGCGGGGGCCGCGGGCTGGTCGCTGCTGTTCGGCGGCGATGACAACCGTCTGGTGGCTCCGTCGGAAATTCCCGTCATCCGCGCCGACGGCACGCCGGTCAAGATCCGGCCCGAAAATCCCGGCGGAATGGACGTGCCCAACCGCGACAAGCTGATCTACGAGCGCCTGGGTTCGGGCGAGACCATTGCCGGTGCCGAACGGCTGCTGCCGCCGCCGGAAAGCCCGGCGGCTCCGCCGGTTCTGCCGGAACCGCGCATGCCCACCCCTGATACCGGCTTCGAGGGCCTGCCGCCGGGGATCGAGCCGCCGGCCCTGGCCGAAAGCGCCCCTCAAGGCGTCGGCGTGCAGCCCGTGCCCTATCAGCCGGTGCCGGAGCTGCCGGTTGCCGAAGCTGCCCCGCAGCCGGCTCCGCCGCCGCCTCCGGTGGCGGTGGTTCCCGCGCCCGAGGCCCGGCCCGCCGCGCCGCCTGCTCCCGCACCTGCCGCCGCACCGGCTCCCGCGCCCACGCAGGCGGCCGCTCCGGCACC
>NZ_SBHN01000024.1 GCF_006980715.1 Telmatospirillum sp. J64-1 | reverse complement strand
CCCGGCCTGCACAAGCGGATCGAAGTCATAACGAAGGTGCGAAAGCTGGCATCCGCGCGGAAGGCTGGGGATACCGCCCGGCCGCCCTTGTGCCGCGCCAGGGGGCAGCGCCCCCAAGCGACCGGCCCGGCCAGAGCAAAGCGGAGGCCGGGCGAATGGACAGGATCAGGATATGGGAAGGGGCTGGCCTGAAACCCTGCCATCCTGATCGCATCTTCATCTGGTGAGCAAAGAGTGTAGTATGCCGATACTGTCAGAGTAGTTGGCGAGGCGGCTTCGCCATGACCGAAGAACGCAATCGGGAGATTCTAAGACGCCGGCGAGCTGGCGAGACCTTTCCGGCCCTAGCACGGGATTACCGGATCTCGCGTGAACGTGTGCGCCAGATAGTCGAGCGGGAGGACAGGAGAGAACAGCGCCAGACGGAATTGGCCGAGGCTGACAGCCGCCCGGATCAACCGAACCCCCTGCATCTGGAACCGCATGAGCGAAGAATCCTTGCCGAGTTTTGCGGCAAGGCGGACTTCACGCCGGATGATGTCCAGGAGCGCGGTTTCTGGCGAGGCAATTTCCGTTGCGATGACAGGGCGTGGCGCGCAATCGTGAAATGGATGGCACTCGCCGGCAAGGAACCCACTAAGCCGCCGGGCATGTGGACGATTGAGGAATGGCAGCAGCACGATTTTGGTCGTGTGCGTAGGCGCTCGTAAACGGATGCAGTTCGCCTATTCAGGCTTGCAGAACAGCGCCCGAAACAGTTGCTCCGACCGCTCCGCACCTTCATCGGTCAAGATGACGGATTTCATCTTGCTGACAGGATTACCGATGTAACCCTTTTCGTGCAGCCGGTTCATGGCGTCCCAATCGAAGCTCTTCCACGAGCGCCCGTCGCGGTCGAGCGACAGGAACAGCAGGGCCAAGATTGCATCGTCAACCTTTTCCTTGTCGATTTCCATCCGCCAATACCTCGCGTCGTTTCATGATGTGCGCCACGCACAAAAGATCATTGGCAGCGTAACCGCCGTCAATCGTCTATTTAGTAGGGTCATGGAGGGCGATGGAGTAGACATAGTTCTCATCGCTATCCCGCACGGCCCGCCATCATTCCTGTAAGCCTTTGAATGGCATGACAGCGCCGCCCATTACCGCACTCCACCAGACGGTGCGGCGAACCGTCGTTTCCACGCCAGAGCCCGATGCCCTGCCGACAATTCATCCCTAGACCGGCAACCGCGCACCTTCTGTCCGGGGGCATGAAACCGTTATGGCCGGTCCGGTCGGTGCGCCGAAGCTAAGGCGAGGAAGGGCCTCTGTTGATCGCCTGCGCCCCAAGCATGGGGGCCCGGTTGACGACGATAGGTCAGCACCTGCGTCTCGCCTCCCATGTTGAGGCTGGCGGGAATGGGCCGGGAGCACGTATATCCTTATAGCAGCATAGCTGCGTATCCTATAGCAGCGCCCATGTGCTTTTCCTGCTGGATGAGGGCTGATTCCAATTGCGTGACCGCGTGCACGACATCGATGGCGGCTTGCTGCTTGCCCTCGATGCTCTGTTGAAAGAGCAGAATGTTACACATGCTGCGGCCCGGCTCGGCATCTCGCAGCCGGCCTTGTCGGCGCGTCTCACGCGCCTGAGGCAGCTGTTCGATGATCCTCTCCTCATTCCGGCGGCCTCTGGACGGGGGATGGTTCCGACACCCCACGCGACGGCCATTCAGCCTGAGCTGGCCAGGATCATCGAACAGCTGCGGGACTTCGCCAATCTCGCGCAGGTTTTCGCCCCGGCCACAAGCACCAGGGTGTTCCGGATCGCCGCCACGGACAATCCCGCTGCGCTCCTTGCCCCGGACCTTGTCCCTCTGCTCAAGGCCAAGGCGCCTCATCTTCGGCTGGCCTTCGTTGTTCCGAACAAGGGGCAAGTCGCCGCCGACCTCGCAGAGGGGAATGTGGATATCTTCATCGGCGCGGCGGGCGATGTCCCGGACGGCCTGATCAGCAGGACGCTGTTCGACGAGGAATTCGTCACGGCCCAGAGGCGGCAGCACCCGCGAGGAAACAGACCCTTCACGCTCGACGAATTCTGCGCCCTGGATCATCTCCTGATCTCGACCAGCGGCGGCAGCTTCACGGGCATGATCGATCAGGCCCTGGCCGCTCTTGGGCGGGAGCGCCGCGTCTCCGTGTCGGTCCAGAATTATGCGCTGGCCCCCTTGGTGCTGATGAACAGCGACTGCATCTGCACCTTGCCACGCCGTTTCCTGCAGCGCTTCAACACCACGCTCGACCTGCTCGATCCCCCCTTGGAACTGCCCCGCTTCCAGATGAGTGCGTTCTGGCATCAGCGTATGAGCAGCGATGCTGCTCATACGTGGCTGCGGGAACAGATATTCGCCGCCGCGAGAATCCAGGGGCGTTCCTAGAGCGCTTTTCGTTCTGATGAAATCAGACGAAAAGCGCGATGAGCCCACGCGGCGTTTGAGCGGCCCCGTGAGGGGCGCGTCACGCAGAGGTTAGAGCCGGTTCCGTTCGAACGGAACCGGCTCTAACCCGCTCTCCTCCGTGATTCCGGCGGCGGGTGCTGCCGGAGGAAATCCCTACCGGCCTGCGCGGTTCCGGTACTCGACCGGATGCCAGGAATAGGACTCGCCCCCTTCGGAGCGGACATATCCCACGCCCGGAAAGGGAAGATGCGGCGCGGCGATCAGTTGACGCGTCCTGGCAAGGTCGGCGAGGGCCGCCTTGCGTGTCGCTTCCGCCGCGTCAGGGTCGACGTCGTAGAGGATCGTGACGGAGGGCTGGGGAAGCTGGACGGAGGCGACATGGAGGATATCGCCGACGAAAACGATCGTTTCCCCCTTGCTCGTCACCGTGAAGAACGCGCTTCCCGGCGTATGGCCGGGATGGATCGTGGCCAGGATTCCGGGCAGAATCGTCTCGTTGTCCTGGAAGGTCTTGACCTTGCCGGCCCTCTCATAGACCCCGACCGTCTGCTCCGCTTCGTCAAAATACTGCCGGGCGTATCCCGTCTTCTCGGAATTCGAGGCATCCAGAAAGAAGGACAGTTCGGGAGCGCTGACATGGACGATCGCATTGGGGAATGCCGCCTTGCCATCCAGCACGAGCCCTCCGGTATGGTCGGTATGGATATGGGTGAGCAGGATATCCGTGATGTCGCCCGGAGACACGCCGATGGCGGCGAGACTGTCGAAGAGCTTGCCGCCATTACCGGGGCCGAACAGTTGGCCCGAGCCCACATCGACAAGAATGCGCCGGTCGCCCTCCTCGATGAGATAGGCATTGATGGAAGCCTCGACGGGATTGGACTGGAAGGAGCGCGCAAGCAATCCGTCCACTTCCTCGGGCGACGCTCCTGTCAGCAATTGGTGCAGGTCTTGCGGGACAGTCCCATCAGAAAGGGCGACGATCTTCATATCCCCGAGCGGGAAGGTGTAGTGGTCGGCGACCTGGACGTAGCCGGCAATTGCTGCGGAAGATACGGTTTCCGCAAAGGCGGGGGCAGTACCAACAAGCGCCAGAACCACCGCAGTGCTTGCAAGAAATGAGCGGAGTTTCATCAGAACCCTCTTTCGACTGCTGAACGCGATGGGCCTGACTTAAAGGCTGCGGAAAGCCGATGGAAATCGCTTCGCCCGATGAGACCTATCCGGAAAATTTATACGTCCCGCGACATGCGCCCCCTTCGCGCGCATGTCGCATTTTCCATGGCGTATCAGGCGGATAGGCCTCCTGTAAGAAAGCTCAATACAATTCCGTCTTGAGGCCGTGCTGGTAGGTGTCTTCGATGACCGCCGCCGTTTCCTCCGGCAATTTGACGATGTCCTGGATGATCTTGCCGGTTTTCGGAAAACCGCTTACATCGGGCCAGCTTTCCGGCATCCAGATCCCGGATCGGCGAAAAGCCTTGCCGCAATGGAAATAGACTTCCGCGACGCTGATGCGGATCACGAGCTTGGGTGTCTTGCCGTTCTCGGAAAACAACGACAGCAATTGGGGGGCCCGGGAAAGTTCCGCGACCCCGTTGATGCGCAGGAACGAATCCAGCTTCGGCACCATGAACAACACGCCGCAACGCGGATTGCGCAGCAGGTTTGTCATCGTTTCGAGCTTGTTGTTCCCGGGCCAATCGGGAAGGGCGATCGTCTTCTGATCAAGGACGCGGACAAAGCCCGGTGTCCCGCCACGGGGCGACGCATCGAAGCCCTCATCCGTTCCCGATGCGAAACAGATGAAGGGAGCCAGCGCGATGTAGTGAATAGCATGTTCGTGCAGATAGGGCTGCTTGACCTTCAGGATCATGTCCGCAGGCATGTCATAGAGTTCGCGCAGCTGTTCGACAGTGCTGACGACGTTAGGGTCGGAAGCATTCATGAGGTCCACCTCTTTCCACTGATCGCGAGCCGGCAGGGCAGTCCTCGGGCCGGATCAGCACGGCCGCATTCACATGAGTCCCACCACTCTAACCTTGTTAGGGTAAATCTAACGGTGTTAGAGTTTCAAGAGGGAGATGCCATGAGCCAGAGAAAAATCGATCGGAACAGCATTGTGATGGCCGCGCTCGCCGCACTCGACGAAGTCGGGATCGAGGGGTTGAGCATGCGCATGCTCGCCGAAAGGCTGAAGGTCCAGGCCCCCACTCTCTATTGGCATTTCGCCTCGAAGGATGCGCTGCTCGACGCGATGGCGGACGCCATCATCGCCCCGGCGCTCGACGCCCGCCTCCAGGAGGGGGCGGACATCTTCACCGTGGCGCGGGCCTTCCGCGCAGCCCTGCTGACATATCGCGACGGGGCGCAGGTCTTTGCCGGGCGCTACGAAGCCAGCGAAAACGTGCTCGTGCTTGGGGAATGGTGGCTGGATCGCCTCGTGCGGGCGGGCCTGGAGCCGGACAAGGCGGTCCACCAGCTCTTCAACCTCTCGGCCTTCATCATCGGATTCTGCATCGAAGAGCAACGTTTCCACGAAAAATGGCCCGAAGGCAAACCGGACCAGGAGACGCTTGCGCTCTTCAGATCCTCCCGCTTCGAGAAATTTCCGCTCCTGGCCGCGTATGCCGCTTCCCTCTTGAGCGGCAGCTTCGATGAGCGTTTCGAGGTCGCCCTCCAGATGTATAGCCAGGCCATCGGACAGCCCGGCGCGGCTTAGCAGGCTGCGGAAAAACGCCCATAGCTCCAATTTCCCGTCATCCCCGCGAAAACGGGGATCCAAGGTGGGGCATCGCATGGTCGGTGGGCTATGGCGATCCCGCAGCCTTCCGCAAGGTCTTCCAGAAGCTGACCGGCCTGCCGCCGAATCTCTTTCGCCAGCGCTTCGGGATCCGCCTCTCGGAACAAGGGCCTCATCGGGCATGAAAGCTCATCTCAAACAATGAGCAGTTCATGCCATGAAGCCGGCTTCACTCCTGGAACGGCGCTATGTTTTCACGGTGGCGGGATCGATCGCGCTGTCGAGGAACGCGCGCATCAATGTCGCCACCTCCTCCGCATGCGTTTCCAGCGCGAAATGCCCGGCGTCGAGCAGATGAACCCTCGCATCCGGAAGGTCTCGCTGATAAGCGACGGCGCCGGCGGGCAGAAACGCCGGATCATGACGTCCCCAGACAGCGAGAAGCGGCGGACGGTGCTCGCGAAAATAGGATTGGAAGGCCGGATAGAGCGCGACGTTGCTGTGATAGTTGAGGATCAGATCGAGCTGGATCTCCTCCGCACCCGGCCGCGCCATGTAGGCGATGTCGAGTTCGTAGCCGTCGGGCGACAAAAGGTCCGGATTGGCTCCGGTGCCATACTGCCAGTTCCGGATCGTGTCCGGCGCGAGCGAGGGGCGGCATGCTTCTCGGTTCACGGCGTTCGGCTCGCGCCAATAGGCCTCCCACGGCCCCCATTCATCGCTGAACCCCTCGACATAGGCGTTGCCGTTCTGCGAGATGATCGCGGATACCCGTTCAGGATGGCGCATCGCCAGACGCAGGCCCACCGGCGCTCCGTAGTCGAAGATATAGAGCGCGTAGCGATCGAGCGACATGGCCTCCGTGAAGCCCTCGATCACATCGGCAAGGCGGTCGAAAGTGTAGTCGAACGTCCCGCGCGGCGGAGCCTTGGTCTGTCCGAAACCGGGCAGGTCCGGCGCGATGAGCCGAAAACGATCCGCAAGAAGAGGGATCAGGTCTCGAAACATGTGGCTCGCGGTCGGAAAGCCGTGCAGCAGCAGGATCACCGGCGCGTCCCTTGACCCCGCCTCGCGGTAGAAAACGTCGACGTCGCCGACATGTTGGACCCCATAGCGTGTTGTCATCATACAATCCTTTCATCTTTCGATGAAAGCTAGTGTATTTCTGTATCCGGTATAATTAGGGAATCTTGTAAGGCTTAGTTTCAGAATTGGAAATACTGATGGACCGTCTCGAAGCGATGTCGATATTTGTCGCGATCGTTGACACCGGCTCACTCGCAGCCGCCGCCCGCAAGCTCGGCTATTCTCCGGCGTCGGTGACACGGGCCGTCGCACGTCTCGAGGCGAGCGCTGGTGAACGGCTTCTTGTGCGTACGACGCGGCGCTTTTCTGTCACCGAGGCCGGTGCCCGCCATGCCGCGACATACAGGCTCATTCTCGAAGAACTCGCCCATCTGGAAACGCGATCGCGAGACATCGCTATCAGCGGCAGCGTGGTCGTCACGACACCGGAATTGTTCGGGCGCCTGAATGTGATGCCTGTCGTCGAGAGCTTTTTGGCCGCGCATCCCCATGTGCAGGTTCGCGTGCTCCTCCTGAACCGCATGGTCGACCTTACCGGAGAGGGCGTGGACGTCGCCGTTCGCCTTGCGGATCTGCCGGACTCGTCCATGACGGCGGTCAGGATCGGCGAGGTGCGCAGACTGACTTGCGCCGCTCCAGCCTATCTCGCCCAACACCCGCCGCCGGAACATCCCTCGGACTTGCTGGAGCATTGGTGCATCGGATTGAACGAAGCCGGAGCCCAGGAGCTTTGGCGTTATCGCGAGGGCGCCTCTGCACGCCGCGTTCGCTCGGTCCGGGTGACATGCCGCCTCGCGCTGAACAGCGCAGCTGCGGCGATCGAGGCCGCCGAGCGGGGAATGGGGATCGTGCGCCCCTTATCCTATCAGGTTGAACGGCAGATCGCGGACGGGTCTCTGGTTCCCCTTCTTCAAGATTACGAACCCGAGCCGATTCCGGTGCATCTGGTCTTCCAGCCGCGTCGGGGCAGTGGTGGCGCCGTACGCGCTTTCATCGACCATGCCGTGCCACGACTGCGACGGGCATTCGGCGGATCTCTGCGCCTGTAATCCTGGCCCTGAAGGATTTCTCAACGGACGCCTTGCCTTTTATTCTGAACGACCGAAGCCTCCCGGTGGCGCCACAAAGGCGCCTCCCCTCTCTCCTCCCTCCTCCACCAAACCTTCCCTGTCCCTTCGCAGATGCTCGACCAGGGCCCTGAGCTTGGGTGCCAGGTTGCGGCGGCTTGGATAGTAGAGGTAGAAGCCGGGGAAAGGGGGGCAGTATTCCTCGAGTACCCGTTCGAGTTCGCCGCGGTCGAGCCAGGGGCGGAAGCTGTCCTCGATGCCGCCGGTGATGCCGGCACCGGCAAGGGCCAGCTTGATCATCAGCGCCATGTCGTTGGTCGTGATCTCGGGCGCCACGGAGACGCTGAATTCCTTGCCGTTCTCGGTGAATTCCCACCGATAAGGGGCGGCCTTGGGCGCGGGGCGCCAGCCGATGCAGCGATGGGCGGCCAGTTCGCGGGGATGTGACGGCGTCCCGAAACGCATGCGGTAGGCGGGCGCGCAGACAGCGATCTGCCGTACCTCGCCGCCGACCGGAACGGCGATCATGTCCTGCTCGATCACCTCGCCGAGTCTGACGCCGGCATCATATCCCGCCGCGACGATGTCGAATTCCTCGTCCGTGACGGTGATGTCGAGCTGGATCTCGGGATGGGCCTCGGCGAAGCGCGCGAGGAAGGGGCCCGACAGGAAGCGTTCGGCAATCGAGGAGACCGCCAGGCGCAATTGCCCGCGCGGACGTCCACGCAGATTGCCAACGGCCTCGATCGCCGTCCGCATCTCCGCCAAAGCGGGCGTCAGATCCGAATAGAGACGCTCGCCCTCCTCGGTCAGGCTGACGCTGCGCGTCGTGCGCCGGACGAGCGCGATCCCCAGGCTCTCCTCCAGCCGCCGGATGGTCTGGCTGACCGCCGAGCGGGTGACGCCCATGCGGCCGGCAGCGGCACGGAAGCTCTTTTCCTCCGCCACCAGGGCGAAGACCGCGAAGGCGTTGAAGTCCGGCTGCATTGGTTAGAATCTCTTCCCAGCGTGGTCGTATATTGTCGTCTTATCGCGACAATGGGGCAGAACTATCTTCGTGGCAACCGCTGCATGGCGGCCCTCTTCTCAACCGCGAAGGAAGAATGTCATGTCCCTCGACAAGGTCATCCTCATTACCGGCGCATCGAGCGGCATCGGCGCCGCCATTGCCCGCGAACTTGGCGCTGCCGGCGCGAAACTTATGCTCGGCGCGCGCCGCACCGATCGGCTCGAAAGCTTAGCCAAAGAGATCAACGGAAAAGGCGGCACGGCCCTGACCCACCGCCTGGACGTCACCAGCCGCGAGGATGTCGCCGCCTTCGCCGAGGCGGCGCGCCAGGCCTTCGGCCGCGTCGACGTGATCGTCAACAATGCCGGCATCATGCCGCTCTCGCCCCTGGCCTCTCTGAAGGTCGAGGAATGGGACCGCATGGTCGACGTCAACATCAAGGGCGTGCTCTACGGCATCGCGGCGGTGCTGCCCGAGATGACCGCCAGAGGCTCGGGCCATGTCGTCAACATCGCCTCGATCGGCGCATTGGTGGTCTCGCCCACCGCCTCAGTCTATTGCGCCACAAAATTCGCCGTGCGGGCGATCTCCGACGGCTTGCGGCAGGAGCACGACAATATCCGAGTCACCTGTATCCATCCCGGAGTCGTCGAGAGCGAACTGGCCGACACGATCACCGATCCGGTGGCGGCCGAGGCGATGAAGACCTTTCGCGCCATCGCCTTGCAGCCGGATGCCATCGCCCGCGCCGTGCGCTTCGCCATCGAGCAGCCCGCCGATGTCGATGTCAGCGAAATCGTCGTCCGCCCGACGGCCAGCAAATAGGAGGCGAAGATATGATTTCCGTATCGGCGCTCTAGCGGATACTGACCACCTCGATCTCCGCGCTACGGTCCAGGACGGTCACCGCCACGTCGTTGATATGGCGCTTCAACTGGATGTCGATGCTACCCGCGTTCAGGCGCAGGCCCCGGATCGTCACCTCGTCGAGACAGCGCGGCAGCACGGGGCGTTCGAAGCAGACCACGCCGCTCTCCGGCTTGATTCGCAACCCCAGGCAGGCCTGGAGCAGCGCCAACGGCGCCACCGCCGCCCAGGCCTGGGGGATGCAGGCCACGGGATAGAGGGTCGGCCCTCGTCCCGGCCGCCGGGCGAAGCCGCAGAACAATTCGGGCAGGCGCCGCAGATCCATATGGCTCGCCGCTTCGAAGAGGCCGTCGAGTAGGCGGGCGGCGTCGTTCATCAGGCCGTAGCGCGCGAAGCCCAGCGCGATCAGGGCGTTGTCATGCGGCCAGACGGAGCCGTTGTGATAGCTCATGGGATTGTAGCGGGACTGGCCGGCAGCGATCGTGCGGATGCCCCAGCCGCAGAAGGAACGGCTGTCCATCAGGGTGGAGGCGACGCGCCTCGCCCGTTCCGGGGCGGCGATGCCGGTGAACAGCGCATGGCCGGCATTGGAGGAGACGACGCGGCAAGGCCGCTTGTCGCCGTCCAGCGCCAGGACATAAGTCCCCAGCTCCTCGTCCCAGAAGCTGGCCTCGAAACGCTCCCGCAGGGCCTCGGCCTGCAATTCCAGCTGCGTGCCCTGCCCGACCTCGCCCAAGGCGCGGGCGAGCGCGGCGGCGGCTTGCTTCGCGGCATAGACATAGCCCTGCACCTCGACCAGGGCGATCGGCCCCCGCGCCAATTGGCCGTCCGCGTGGAAGATGGAATCATGGCTGTCCTTCCAGCCCTGATTGGCCAAGCCCTGCTCCGTGCGGCGGCCGTATTCGACGAAGCCGTCGCCGTCCCGGTCACCATATCGGTCGATCCAGGACAGCGCCGCCTGGATATTGGGCCAGATGGTCCGGATGGTCTCCAGATCGCCTGTGCGCTGGTAATAGGCCCCGGCGAGAACGATGAAGAGCGGCGTCGAATCGACACTGCCGTAATAGCGGCGGAAGGGGACCTCGCCCAGGGCCGCCATCTCGCCCTGGCGCGTCTCGTGAAGGATCTTCCCGGGTTCGGCATCCGCCTCCGGGTCCTCCGTCGCCGCCTGGCGCGCCGCCAGGAAGCGCAGGACGCCACGGCTGAGATCGGGGTCCATCCACAGGCATTCCAGCGCCGTGATGATCGCATCCCGCCCGAAGGCGGTGCTGAACCAGGGTATCCCGGCATAGGGGAAAGGCCCTTCCGGCGTGTCCGTGACCAGCATGCGCAGATCGGCCACGGCACGCCGCGCCACCTCGTTGAAGATCTCGTTCGAGGTCGCCACGGCGGTCATGCGGGACGAGGAATCGCGCAAGGCGTGGCGGGCCTCGCGCAGGCCGGAGCGAAACAGCCGGGCGGGCGAGGCGCTGCGGTCCGGCTCGGCGAAGGTGATCTCGATGAAGATCGTGCAATTGCCATGCGGCGGCAGCGTGATGTCGAAGGAGGCATTCTCCGCGCTCAGCCGGTCGGGGACCGGCTCGAAGCGCAGGCAGGTCAGGCGCTGTCTCCCGTCCAGCCCGGTATAGCGGAGGACGACGGCATCCTCGTCGACACTGGGGGAAGCCATCGTCCCCCGCTTCTTGCGGACATTGCCGCGCACCTCGAAGAGGTCGGCGAAATCGGCGGCGAAATGCAGATCGAGCCGCAGTTGCTGCTTCGCGCCCGAGAAATTGCGGATGCCCAGCCGCTCGAAACAGGCCCCGCGCCAGAGGAACTTCGTCCGCCTGACATGCACCAGGTCGTGCTCCAGGACCAGTTCACCATCCCGGTAGATGTCCGGGTTGGTCAGGTCGCAGGTGAGCGTGGCGTTGTCGGCCCGCAGCGTCGAGCTCAGCATCAGAGGCCGGGCCCCGTGCAATGTCAGGTCCATATGCGAGAGATGCCGGGTATCGGAATGAAACAGCCCCTCCGGACTGCCCGGCCCGGAAACGATGTCGCCGTTATGGTCGAAGACCGCAAAGGTATCGCCATGCTTCAAGGTGCGCGGCCGCCGCTCCTGCAGGGAGGCGGTGGCCGGGATGTAGAAGACGGGCGTGCCCCCCGGCATCGTACCGAGTTCGCCCTGGGGCAGGGTCTGGGTCATGGAACCTCCTCCGCCGTTCCGTCACGCGACCTGAAGCGGCTGCCGGGAAGGCTCCGTCAGCGAGCGATAGATCGCCAGGTAATCCCGCGCCATCCTCTCGGCGGAGAATCGCTTCTCGAAGCGACGGCGCACTTCCAGCCGGCTCAACTCGTCCAGGCGGTCCAGCGCCTGGACGGCTTCCTCGACCGTTTCCACGATGAAGCCGGTCAGCCCGTGCTCGATCACCTCGGGGACGGAGCCGCGGCGGAAGGCGATCACGGGGGTACCGCAGGCCATCGCCTCGATCATGACCAGGCCGAAGGGTTCGGGCCAATCGATGGGGAACAGCAGCGCCCGGGCATTGCCCAGGAAAGCGCTCTTCTCGGACTCGCCGATCTCGCCGATGAATTCGACCAGCGGGTCGTCCAGCAGGGGCCGGATGCGGCTTTCGAAATAGTCGCGGTCGGCCTCGTCCACCTTCGCCGCCATCTTGAGGGGCAGCCCGCTCCGCCGCGCGATCTCAATCGCCAGATCGGGACGCTTCTCCGGCGAGATCCGGCCGAGGAAGGCGAGATAACCCTCGCGCGGGAAGGGCGTGAAGGTCAGAAGATCGCGCGGCAGGCCGTGATGGACGGTGCCCACCCAATTGCCGGGGGGCATCGGGCGGCGCTGGTCGTCGGAAATCGATACCAGCGGGAAGTCCGGGAAGCTGCGATAGAAGGGCTGCAGGTCGGGCAGGTCCAGCCGCCCGTGCAGCGTCGTCACGGTCCGCTGCGCGATCTCCCGGAAGGTCGGAAAATGCATCAAGTCAATGTGGAAGTGCAGAATATCGAAGTCGCCTGCCCGGCGGCGGACCTCCTCGATCATGGTCAGGATATGGGGAACCGGGTCGCGGACATCCGGGTCGAGGCGAAGCGCCTTCGGAGAGCACGGCACCAGCGTCGCAGCGGTCTCGGAATCGCCGCTGGCGAACAAGGTGACGTCATGTCCCTGGCGGACGAGTTCCTCGGTGAGATAGGAGACGATCCGCTCGGTCCCGCCATACAGCTTGGGAGGGACGGCCTCGGCCAGCGGGGCAATCTGCGCGATCTTCATCGGCAATACTCCTCTTTCAAGCAAGCATCAACGTGAAGACCGGTCACCGCCCTCGGTCGAGCAGCGGCGAGCACGGCGGCAAATATCTAAGGGGATCCGCCGCCTCCGCAAGCCTAGCCATCCTGGATGGATGCCCTGCAGGACCGGGGGAATAGCGAGGAAAAGCTATCCGGCCGGGGCTCCATCTTCGGCATGGAACATCCTCATCCAGTCCATGCTGCCGCTCACGGGCCTGTATTCCGCGCCGAACCGGCCCGCATAGCCGAGCCGCCGGAGTGCTGGCAGGAGCCAAGCGTAATCGACCTCGCCGTGGTCGGGCTCGGCACGATCGGGCGCCGAAGCGAACTGGACATGTCCGATCAGGTCCTTGTGGCGCAGGAAGGTGCCGATCAACTCGCCGCCCAGACGCTGCTGGTGGTAGCAATCGAACATGATCTTCAGATTGGGCGCCCCGACCGTTTCAATGACGGCGCGGGCCGTCTGGATGGAATTCAGGAAATAGTCCGGGGCGTCATGAGGGTTCAGCGGCTCGATCAGGATACCGATGCCATGTGCGCCCGCCAGTTCGGCGGCGAAACGCAGATTGGCGACGAAGGTCGCCGTTTCGGCCCCATGCCCCTTCCTGCCCGCCATGACATGGACATTGGCCGCGCCGATCGCCGCCGCGTACTCCACGGCCTGGCGGATGACGGCGCGGGCCTCCTCTTCGCGGCCGGACAAGGCCGCAAGCCCGTTCTCGCCGCGCGCCAGATCGCCCCGCAAGGTATTGATGCCGACCATCGGCAGGCCGGTGGCATCGAGCGCCGCCTTGATCTCCGCCGGATCGAAATCATAAGGCCAATGGCATTCCACGGCGGAAAAACCGGCCGCCTTGGCCGCGAGAATGGCCTCGGGCAGCGGCCGGTCGGTAAAGAGAAAGCCCAAATTCGCCGAAAGCGCCACCATCTGTCCCCCTCCGCATGACCAGAAGGACGGCCGATGGCGTTCCGCTCAATGGTCGCACGGCCTGCCCCATGGCAGGGTCGCCGGATTCACGGCCAAGGACAAGAGGCTTGGTATTCCCTCACGGTTTCGAAACCGCCGCGACGAATTTTTCGGCATGGATGCGCTTGGCCGGTACGCCTGCCGCCGTCAGCCGCCGCCGGGCCTCGTCGATCATCGCGGGTGGGCCGCAGAGATAGGCGTCGCTTTCCCGCGCGACGGACAGAATTTCCGCCTCGAGGAAATCGGTGACGAAGCCGCAAGGGCCCGTCCAATCGCCTGCCGGCGCCTCCTTCACGATCCGGTGAACCGTCAGCCAGTCGCCGAAAGCGGCCAGTTCCTCTTCCGCGAACAGCTCTTCCGGGCGGTTGGCGCCGTAAAGCAGCGTCCCCGGCGGCGGCGCATCGATGCTCTGGGCGATCTGCCGCACCATGCTGAGCATGGGCGCGAGGCCGGTTCCCCCGGCCACCATCAGGACCGGCCGGACCGGGGGGCGCAGGAAGAACTGGCCCAGCGGGCCGAAAAGCTGGATCGCATCGCCCGGCCTGGCCCGCTCGCGCAGATAATCGCTCATCTCGCCCCGGGGCAGCAGCCGGACGAAAAATTCCAGTTCCTCGGCCTGTCCCGGTGCATTGGCGAAGGAATAGCTGCGAGTTCCCGCCATCCCCGGCCCGGCGATATTGGCATATTGCCCGGGCAGGAAAGGCGGGAAGCCCTCCTCGGGGCGGATGACCAGCCGCATCACGTCCTCGGCGGCGCGTTCCACCGTCTGCAGCCTGCCGGTAACGGCGGCCTTTTCCCGTTGTTCGGCGTCGTAGGGGAACTGGATCACCACATCCGAGGCGGGGCGGAACTGGCAGGTCAGGATGAAGCCTTCCTCGACCTCCTGGTCCGACAGGGCTTCGTCGCTGAAATCGCCCAGGTCGCCCTGCCCGCTGCACAAGGTCGCCTTGCACACGCCACAGCCGCCTTCGCGGCAATCGGTTTCCAGCGACAGGCCCGCGCGCAGCGCCGCCTGATAGACGGTCTCGCTGGGACGGATGGACAGTTGCGCCGCATGGCCGTTCTCGAAGATGCAGGTGACGGTATGGCCCGTCTTCGTCTGATGCATGCTCGCCCCGCTTCAGTCTGTCATTTCAAGGAGGGGTTTGACCGCCTGCCCCTGGAGCACGAGGTCGAAGGCCCGCACGCCGTCGCGCAGCGGCAGGACATGCGACACCAGGGGGCCGAGATCGATCCGCTTGCGCGTCAGCAGGTCCACCGCCTGCTGCCATGTCCGCCAGATCCGGCGGCCATGGATGTTGTGGATGGTCGGGCATTGCAGCAGCCACTGCGTCAGGTCGAGGCTGATCGGATGGGAGGGCGCGCCGACGAGGCGGAAGTCGCCGCCCTTGCGCACCGAGGCGATGGAGGCACGGAACCCGGCCTCCGCCCCGGAAAATTCCAGCGCCACATCGACGCCATAGCCGCCGGTCATGTCCTTCGCGACCGCCAGCAGGTCTTCCTCGCCCGGATCGACCAGCCGGTCGGCCCCCATCTCCTGCGCCTTGTGCCGCCGCAAGGGATTGGGATCGCTGGCGATGATCATGCTCGCCCCCAGGGCCCGTGCCGCGCCCACCGCCATCAGGCCGATGGGGCCGCAGCCGCTGACCAGCACCGCCTGCCCGGCCACGCCGGTGCCTTCCAGGCAGGCATGGACGGCGATGCCGAAGGGCTCCATCAGCGTCGCCACCTCATCGGACACGCCGGGGGGATGGACCCAGGCGATGCGGGCCGGAACCACCACCCATTCCGCGAATCCGCCATCGAAATCGATGCCGGGATATTGCGTATGGGGGCAGAGATGAGCCTGGTCCATCAGGCACTGACGGCATTTACCGCAGGACAGATGGCTTTCCAGGCTGACATGGTCGCCCCGGGCGACGGAGAAGACGCCTTCCCCGACCGCCGCGACGGTGCCGCTGATTTCATGGCCCAGGACGCGCGGCAGCGCGGTCATGCGGCGGGCCATGCGCGGCGCCCAGTGGTAGATCTGCATATCGGTGCCGCAGAGCCCGCCGAAGCGGACCTTGACCAGGATCTCCCCCGGCCCCGGCTCGGGAATCCGGACCCGGCGCAGCCCCACGCCGGCCGGACCGGATTCCGTCTTGCACAAGGCGAGCATTTCCATGATGACCGCCTTTCCTAGAGATTGTAGACGTCGATGGTGCCGTCGATGGCCGTCTCGAGAAGGGTCACCTTCTTGCGGGCGATGCGCAGGCCATGCTCGGTGCGGCGCAGGACATAGTCGTACCAGCCGGAACGGATCTGCGTGCCGCGCCGATGGCTCATGGTGGCGACGATCCATTTCGCGCCGGCCTCCACCTGCTCGTCCGTCTGGCGGAGCAGGCGCACCGAGCCGACGACATGACTGGTCGCCGGCAGGGGCAGCGAGGCATAGGAATCGCCGGAATCGAAGCGGAAGACGCGGTCTTCCAGCCCGCCACGGCCATTGATGTAGATGAGGTTCAGCTCCAGTTCCGGATTTTCGACCGTCTGGTCCTCGTTGCGCCAGGACGGCACCCAGAACACCGCGTCGGGGGTGTAGAGCGAGAGCCATTCGTCCCATTGGCGCCGGTCGAGCAGATCGGCCTCGAGGAACAGCAGCTCTTCCACGGCATCGCGCGTGACCGGCGCCGCCTTCGTTTCAACCATCGTCATCCCTCAGCCCTCCTGCGTCTCGGTCATCAATTCGCTCCAGCGGCGATAGAAGCCGTGATAGAGCGTTTCAAAATCCCAGCAGGAATTGCTGGTCACCGGTTTCGCCCCCAGTTCCGCCGCCACCTCGTCGGGGCCTTCGGTCATGGTGGCGAGGCCGCGCGTCATGTCGTTCCAGCGCGCCCCCGTCGCCTTGGCGCCGCTTTCGCAATCCTCCAGCGCCGCCAGATCGTCGGGCGTGGCCATGCCGGTCACCATGTAGAAGTCCTCGAACTTGCGCAGGCGGGCGGCGCGGGCTTCGGGGCTTTCGCCCTTGGGGGCGATGCAATAGACGCTGACCAGGGTGCGGTCGACATCGAGCGGACGGAACACCCGGATCTGGGTCGAGGGCTGGTCCATCAGCAGCACATTGGGGAAGAGGCAGAGATTGCGCCCGCGCTCGATCATCCAGCGCACCTTGCCCTCCGGATAGGTGGCGAGCAGGCGGTCGCGGGCTTCCCATAGCGGCGCGGCCTCGGGCGTCGAGCGGCCGGCCCAGATCATCATATGGCCCTGGCCCAGGTCGTAGCAGCCGGTGGGAACGCCGCCGGCGATGCGGCCCGCCTCGGTCTTGCGCACGCCTTCCACGCCGTCGCGCTGCTCGCGATTGGCCATCGCCGAGGCGAAGACGCGGTGGACGGTGCCGACATGATAGCCGTCGACGCCGTTCTCGGCCTGCATCTTCCAATTGCCGCGGATGATGTAGTCGGAACTGCCGCTGACCACTTCCAGACCCTCGGGCGACTGGTCGGCCAGCAGGTCGATGAATTCCTTGGCCCCGGCCAGCGAGGTTTCGAGATCGGCGACATCCGGATCGAGGCAGCCGAAGACGAAGCCCCTGTAGCTGGCGACCCGCGCCACCGGCTTGAGCGACATCTCGCTGCGGATGGAGGCTTCGGGCCAGCCTTCCTTCTCGTTCTTGATCTTGGTGCAGCGCCCTTCGGCATTGAAGCACCAGCCATGGAAGCGGCAGGTCAGGGTCAGCGCCCGGCCCTGGCGGCGGGGCGTCAGCACGGCGCCGCGATGGGCGCAGGCATTGAGGAAGGAGCGGACCTCGCCATCCTTGCCGCGAATGACGAAGACGGGCTGCTCGCCGATATAGGTCGAGAAATAATCCCCCGGCTCGGGCACCTGGCTTTCATGGCAGAGGAAGACCCAGGTCCGGGTGAAGATGCGCGCAAGTTCCTGCGCGAAGATGTCGCGATCCGTATAGACGCTGCGATCGACACGGAAGACACCGTCCTCGATGCGGTCATCCACCATGTCCCCGGCATTGCGGCCAGCCGTGCGCGCCGAGTCCGGGTGCGACTTGAGGGTGATGTTGTTCATGGCTGTTTACTCCGTAGGATTTTCTTTGCCGATGGGGGAAAGGGCCGAGACGCTGCGTCTCTCGCCCCGCATGGCACGCCCCCGCCACCAGTTCACGACCAGGACCACGGCGCCAATGACGAAGCCGACCTGGTCGCTTCCCGCAGCCATGGGCAGGTACTCCGCCGAGGCCGGGATCAGCAGCAGCAGCCCGCCGAGACCGGCCAGAAGGCGCAAGGGAAGGGTCAGAAGGTCGAAGAGATAGCCTTCGATCGCCGCGGCGAAGAGAAGGCAGCCGATGATCGCCGTCACCAGCGCCTGGCCCACCTGGGTCCAGGAAGCATCCTGAAGCAGCAAGGCGGGCTCGCTGGCGAACAGGAAGGGCACGATGAAGGCGACGGCGCCGAAGCGCAGGGATTCGCAGCCGGTGCGCATGAAGGGCGCGCGGGCCAGCGACGCCGCCGTGAAGGAGGCCAGGCAGACCGGCGGCGTGATCATCGACAGCACGCCGAAATAAAGGACGAACAGATGGGCCGCCATGGCATTGACCCCGGCCGCCACCAGGGCGGGCGCCAGCAGCGTCGCCATCAGCACGTAGACGGCGGTGGTCGGCATCCCCATGCCGAAGACGATGGCGGTCAGCGCCGTGACTAGCAGCAGAAGCAGGATGTTAGAACCGCTGGCCTCGGCGATGGAGACGCCGAGCGAGAAGCTGAGCCCGGTGATCGACAGGACGCCGATGATCAACCCCGCCGCCGCCGTGATGACGATGATCTCGAGCAGGCTGCGCCCCGCCCTCTCCAGCACCGCGAACAGGGATTTCAGCGTGACCGGCACCTCGCGCACCACCAGCGCGGCGGCGACGACCAGGACCAGGCTCGCCAGCGCCGCCTGTTCGGGCTGCCAGCCCCGGAAGAACAGCAGATAGACCAGCAGGACGAGCGGCACCAGGAAGGGCCAGTGGCGCTTCAGGCTGTCCTTGACGCGCGGGCGTTCCTGCGGCTCCAGCGGTCGGATGCCGTGCCGGGCGGCATAGAGATGGATCTGCATGAACAGCGCGAAATAGAAGATCAGGGCCGGCAGCAGCGCGGCCAGCGCCACCTGGGTATAGGGCACCTGCAGGAAGTCGGACATGATGAAGGCGGCCGCCCCCATGATCGGCGGCAGAAGCTGCCCGCCCGTCGAGGCCACGGCCTCAACCGCACCGGCCTGGGCGGGGCGATAGCCGCCCTTCTTCATCAGGGGAATGGTGACGATGCCGGTGGTCGCCACATTGGCGACGGCGCTGCCCGAGATCGCCCCGAACATCGAAGACGCCATGACCGCCGATTTCGCCGAACCGCCGCTGAAGCGCCCCATCACCGCCAAGGCGAGATTGAGGAACATCTCGCCGCCGCCCAGGCGGAACAGCGCGACCCCCAGCAGGACATAGGCAATCACCGTGGTAACGACGACCGACAGCGCGGTGCCCAGGACGCCCGCAGAATCCAGATGCAGATAGGCCAGCAGGAAATCGGTTTCGGGCGCATTTCCCCGGAAGGGGCCGGGCATCACATTGGCGCCATAGGCATAGGCCAGGAAGACCGCGACGAGCACCACCATGATCCATCCCGTCAGACGCCGCAGCGCCTCGAGGATCAGCAGGATCGTGGCGGCAGCGGACAGGATGGTGACGTAATAGGCGGCACCGGTACCGAGGAAGCCCGAGGCAACGAGTTCCTCGTACTGAAAGGTCGTGCGCAGCGTGACGATCAGGCTGAGCGCGGCAAAGCCGACATCCAGCGCCGAAGGCCCCTGCGGGGTCTCCGTCTTCCTGGCCGGGACCAGCAGGAAGGACGCCGCCAGCCCCATTCCCAGGACCAGCAGGGCCGCCTGCTCGCTCCACATGGAATAACCGACATAGGAGGGCAGCTTGAAGGCATAGACGATCCCGAAAAGGGGAATCGCGGCAAGAAGGATACGGGCCACGACAGGCCAGGGTCCGGGCAGGACGCGGACATGGCTCTCCGTTTCCGGACTCGCATTACGATCGGACATGGGGGACTCCCAGACAGCATCGGTGGTCAGGACGGGAAGAAGGCAGCCGCTTTCCCAGGGGCCGCCTTCCGGCGGTCAGCCTTTGCCTGCGACCGTCTGCGTCTCGTCGAGCAGCTTTTCCTGGGCCGATTGCAGGGCGTCATCCCACTGGCCCCGCTCGGTGAAGAAGCGGACGGCGCCTTCATGGACCGGGATGGTCATGTCGGGATCGGCCATGGCCTGCGGGTCCCAGCGGTTGAAGACTCCGCTGACGGCGCGCAGGTCGTCCATGTTTTCCGCCAACGTGGTCAGGACGGTATGGACGGCATCCGGCGACACGTCCTTGTGGGCGACGAGATAGAAGGGATAGCTCCAGATATTCACGTCCTCGAGAACGCCGTCCGCGCTACCCGCCGGATAGCTCACCAGCCTGCCGGTCGGGAAGTGCTGGCGGACCTTCTGCACCGCATCCTCGGCATCATTCATGCTGATGAAGCGGATGGGCGTCTGCGCATTGACCTCGCGCACGATCGCCTGGCCCAGGGGAACGCACATCGCCACATCGGCCCGGCCCTCGCCGATCGCCTGCACGGCCTGGCGGGAATGGGTGACGGGAACGACCCGGACGTCATCCCAGGTCAGGCCCAGATTGGCCAATTGGGCGGTCGCCAGTTTCTGGCAGGTCTGATGGGCGGAGAATACCCCCGTCACCCTCTTGCCGCGAATGTCCTCGGCGGTGCGGATGGGGGAATTGCGCGGCGTGATCAGCCCCAGTTCATTGGTGAAACCGACGGCGACCAGGCGCAGGTTGGCATTGGGGGCACGATAGGCGGGCGGCTCGCCGCGCAGGGCCTCGTAGGCGTCGGCGGCGTTGATCAGCGTGAACTCGCCTCGCCCGGAATTGAGCTGCGGCACCAGCACCTGCGGTCCCGACATCGGGACGGCCAGCAGATCGAGATCGGTATTTTGGGAAACCACGCTGGCAATAGCCGACCCCACAGTATGGACAATAGAGCCCACTGGCGCGGTAATGATCTGGGCACGCTCTGCCGCCATCGCGGCACCGGAAAGAGTCCACGACACCATACCGGCGGCGGCAGCCGCTAGCAGCGCTTTTTTCATGACGTTTCTCCCATTGCGGAGCGATCAGGAGTCACGCTCCTTCAAAGCCTCCTCCGCCGTGTTGACCGGCGGTACTTGCCTCGTATTCGAGGTCTGATAACAGAGTACGGGAGTGGGAGAAGATTGCAAGAAAAAATATATTTTTTTCTTTTCTCACAAATTATGCTGAAATATGTAAGCCCATTGCGGCAGCGAGGCGACGCGCCGATATACCGAAGTGTGAGGTCTCATGGCTGACAAAACGATAGCCTCCGAAGCGTTCAACCGGATGAAACGCGACATCATCACGGGTGCGCTGGAGCCGAACATGAAACTGCGGCTCGATGACCTGCAAGAGCGCTACCAGGTCGGGGTGACGCCCTTGCGGGAAGCGCTGTCGCGTCTGGTCGCCGAGCGCCTGGTCTACACCGAAGGACAGCGCGGCTTCTGGGTTTCGCCCATTTCCCTGACCGATCTTGCCGACGTGATGCGGATGCGCCAGATGATCGAGGCCGCCGCCCTGCGGCAGGCCATCGAACGCGGCGACGACCGTTGGGAAGCCGATCTGGTCGGCGCCTTCCATCATCTTGCCAAATATCATCGCGACTGTCCCGAAGGCGGCTATGACGATGCCTGGGAGGAACGGCACGGTGCCTTTCACCGGGCGCTGATCGCCGGCTGCAAATCCTCGTGGCTGCTGCATCTCAGCGGCCATTTCTTCGACCTGAACACCCGCTATCGCCGCCTGACCATGGCGAAGCTCCAGCTGCCCCACCGCGACCATCTCGACGAACACAGGAAGATGATGGAAGCGGCGCTGGCCCGCGATGCCGATACCGCCTGCGCCCTGATCTCTGCCCATATGTCGAAGACCTCCTTCCTGCTGCTGGAGAAGAACCTTCAGGACGGCGCCCTGGGCGGCAATACCGAGCCCCTGTCGCCTGAAGACAGGCATTTCCTCGAACAGGAACTGGCCCGCGCCAAATCGGCCATTTCCCTTTCCACCACCAAGGCCGCCGAATAGGCGGAAACGGGAAAAGGGGCGGTGCGTCCTGGGACAAGAGAAGGACGCACCACCCAAGTCCCCGGCTGGTCCGTGACTATTCCAGGCCGGGAGGCATTTTCTTTGGGTTTCCGCCTGCGGCGAAGTGTTCGCCGGGCACCTCGCGCAGGATGACGCGGACCGAGTCGCGCGGCGCGTCGATGGCTTCGACCACGGCCTCGGTGACCTTGCGGATCAGGGCCAGCTTCTTCTCGGGCGTCCGCCCCTCGATCAGGGTGATGTCGACGACAGGCATGATCGGCTACTCCGTGACGGTGAGCGACACCGCGCCCAGATTCTGGTAGACAGCCCGGACATGCATGCCCGGCGCCAGGGCATGGGCGGCCGTCGCCCCGCCGGCCAGCACGATGTCGCCGGGATTGAGCCGCTCGCCCCAGCGCGAGACCAAGCGCGCGGCGGCGACCAGCGAGCGCAGGGGATGGCCGAGGATGGCCGCCGTCGATCCCACCTGCACCGCCCGCCCGTCGGCTTCGAGGATGATGCCGAGATTGTCGATGGCGGTCTCAGGCTTGTGCCAATTGCCCAGCACGAAGCCCGAGGAGGAGGAATTGTCGGCGACCACGTCGGGCAGCGCGAACTTGAAGTTCTGGTAGCGCGAGTCGATCACCTCCATCGCCGGCGCGATCGCCTCGACGGCGGCCAGCGCCTCCAGCGGGCTGACCTCGCCCGAGAGAGGCTTCTTCATCAGGAAGACGATCTCGGGCTCGATGCGCGGATGAACGTAATTGGCCCGGCTCATCGCCCCGCCCTCTTCCAGGCGCATGGCATCGGTCAGGCGGCCCCAGATCACCTCGTCCACACCCACCTGGGCCATCTTGGCGCGGCTGGTCAGGCCCATCTTGACGCCGATCCGCCGCTCGCCCCGGCCCAGGCGCCGGGCCAGGGACAGCGCCTGGATGGCATAGCCGTCCTCGACGGTGAGGTCCGGCACCCGCTCGGTCAATTGCGGAATGGCGGTGGCGGTGCGCGCCGCCTCGTCGACCACGGCGGCCAGGCTGGCCATGTCGCGCTTGATCTCCATCGTGCTCATTGTGCCGCTCCTTCCTTTTGCCGGGCCACCAGATCCAGGGCCACGTCGACGATCATGTCCTCCTGGCCGCCGACCATGCGGCGCCGGCCCAGTTCCACCAGGATCTGGCGGGTATCGATGCCGTAGGTCTTGGACGCATTCTCGGCATGGCGCAGGAAGCTCGAATAGACCCCGGCAAAGCCCAGCGACAGGCTTTCGCGGTCGACGCGCACCGGGCGGTCCTGGAGCGGGCGCACCAAATCGTCGGCGGCATCCATCAGCGTGTGCAGGTCACAGCCGGTCTCGATCCCCATGCGTTCGAAGACGGCGATGCAGACTTCCAGCGGCGCATTGCCCGCGCCCGCCCCCATGCCGGCCAGCGAGGCATCGACCCGCACCGCCCCTTCCTGGACGGCGGCCACCGAATTGGCGACCCCCATGGAGAGGTTGTGATGGGCATGGATGCCGATCTCGGTCTCGGGCTTCAGCTCCTGGCGGAAGGCCCGCACCCGCTCGGCCACCTGGTCGGGCAGCAGGGCGCCGGCGGAATCGACGACATAGACGCATTCGGCGCCATAGCTTTCCATCAGCTTGGCCTGGGCGACCAGCTCCTGGGCCGGGATCATGTGGCTCATCATCAGGAAGCCGATGGTGTCCATGCCCATCTCGCGCGCCGCCTCGATATGCTGGCGCGAGACATCGGCCTCGGTGCAATGGGTGGCCACGCGCACGGAACGTGCCCCGGCGGAATAGGCTTCCTTGAGATCATGGACGGTGCCGATGCCCGGCAGCAGCAGCACCGCCACTTCCGCCTCGGTCAGCTCGCCGGCCACGGCCTCGATCCAGTCGAGATCGGTGGTCTTGCCGAAGCCGTAATTGAAGGACGAGCCCTGCAGCCCGTCGCCATGGGCGACCTCGATGGAATCCACGCGGGCCTTTTGCAGGGCGCGGGCGATCGCGCGCACCTGGGGGATGGTGTATTGATGACGGATGGCATGCATGCCGTCACGCAGCGTGACGTCCTGGATGTAGAGCTTGTCCTTGGTCTTGCGGGCCATGTTATGCGGCCTCCATCTTGAGCTTGCTTTCGGCCCAGCGGTCGGCGGTGACCAGCGCGGCCGAGGTCATGATGTCGAGATTGCCGGCATAGGCCGGCAGGTAATGGGCCGCGCCCTCGACCTCGAGGAAGACCGAGGTCTTTAAGCCCGAGACCTCGCCGATGCCGGGGATGTTGACCGGGGCATTGTCGCCGATATGCTCGAACTGCACCTTCTGCTTGAGGCGGTAGCCGGGCACGTATTTCTGCACCTCGGCGACCATCTCGTTGATCGAGGCCTCGATCTCTTCGGGGCTTGCGCCTTGCGAGAGGGTGAAGACGGTGTCGCGCATGATCAGCGGCGGCTCGGCGGGGTTGAGGATGATGATCGCCTTGCCCTTTTCCGCCCCGCCGACAGTCTCGATGGCCTTGGACGTGGTCTCGGTGAATTCGTCGATATTGGCGCGCGTGCCGGGACCGGCCGATTTCGAGCTGATCGAAGCGACGATCTCGCCATAGACCAGCCTTTTGGCGACGCGCCGGACGGCATGGACGATGGGGATCGTCGCCTGGCCGCCGCAAGTGACCATGTTGACGTTGGGCTGGTCCAGATTGTCCTTGAGGTTCACCACCGGGATGATGAAGGGTCCGACGGCCGCCGGCGTCAGGTCGATCACCTTCTTGCCGTCGCGGCGCAGGATGGCGTCGTTGGTCAGGTGGGCCTTGGCCGAGGTGGCGTCGAAGACGACCTGGATGTCCTTGTATTCGGGCAGGCGGGTCAGGCCCTCGATGCCGTCATGGGTGGTCGCCACGCCCATGCGGGCGGCCCGCGCCAGGCCGTCGGAGGCGGGGTCGATGCCGACCATCGCGCCCATCTCCAGGTTCTTGGAGGTGCGCATGATCTTGATCATCAGATCGGTGCCGATATTGCCCGAACCGATGATCGCGCATTTGATCTTGCCGCTCATGCTTCACTCCTTCCCGAACGAGGCGCGCACCGCGCCCAGGCCGTTGATGCGGGCCTCGAAGACATCCCCCGGCTGCGCCGCGACCATCGGCCCCAGGGCGCCGCTCAAGATGGTGTCGCCCTTCCTGAGCGGGCGTCCGGCCTTGGCCATCACCCGGGCCAGCCACCACGCCGCCGTCAGGGGATTGCCCAGGCAGGCCGCCCCGGCGCCGACCGAGACCGGCTCGCCCTTGCGCTCCATCACCATGCCGCACAGGCGCGGGTCGAATTCGCCCAGGCGCTTCGGCTCGCTGCCCAGCACGTAAAGACCCGAGGAGGCGTTGTCGGCGATGGTGTCAAAGATGCGGATGTCCCAATTGGCCACGCGCGAGCCCACCACCTCGATGGCGGCGACGGCATAATCCACGGCATTCATCACATCGGTGGGCGTGACGCGCTCGTCATCCAGATCGGCCCCTAAGATGAAGGCGATCTCGGCCTCGACCTTGGGCTGGCTGACCGCGGACAAGGCAATGTCCTCGCCCTCGGCCACCGCCATGTCGGCGAACAACATGCCGTAATCGGGCTGGTCGACGCCGAGCTGGGCCTGCACCGCCTTGCTGGTCAGGCCGATCTTGCGCCCGACCAGCCGCCGCCCGGCCTCCAGGCCTCGCTTGGTGTTGATCTCCTGGATCGCATAGGCGGCCTGGATGTCGCCGCCCTCGATCAGGTCGCGCACCGGGGCGCAAGGCTGGCCGCTTTGCGCCGCCTGCCACAGCCGGTCGGCGGCTTCTTGGATATTCGCTTCAGACATGGGACGGCCTCACAGCTTGATGCAGACGTTGGACAGCTCGGTGTAGAACTCCAGCGAGTGGAGCCCGCCCTCGCGGCCGATGCCGGAAGCCTTCGAGCCGCCGAAGGGCGTGCGCAGGTCGCGCAGGAACCAGGAATTGACCCAGCACAGCCCCACCTCCATGCGCGCAGCGACGCGATGGGCGCGCGACAGGTTCTCGGTCCAGACCGCGCAGGCCAGGCCGTAGGGGGTATCGTTGGCGAGATGAATCGCCTCTTCCTCGGTGTCGAAGGGCTGGATATGGCAGCAGGGGCCGAAGATCTCCTCGCGCACCACCGCGGCCGTTTCGGGCAGGCCGGTCCAGATGGTCGGCTGCACCCAGGCGCCCTCGGCCAAATGGGCGGGCATCTCGGGGATGCCGCCGCCGGTCACCACAATGGCGCCTTCCTCGACCGCCTTGCGGTAATAGGACAGCACCTTGTCGCGATGCTCCTGGCTGACCAGCGGGCCGAGAGTGACGCCCTTGTCCTCGGGATGGCCGAGCTTCAAGCCCTCCGCCCCGGCCTTGAGGCGGGCGACGAAGTCCTCGAAGACCGGGCGCTGGACATAGACCCGCTCGGTGCCCAAGCAGACCTGGCCGCAATTGGCGAAGGCCGAGCGCATGGTGCCCTCGATGGCCTTGTCGAGATCGGCATCGGCGAAGACGATGGCGGCGTTCTTGCCGCCCAGCTCGAAGGAAACCGGGCGCACGCCGTCGGCGGCGGCCTTCATGATCGCCTCGCCGGTGCGGGTCTCGCCGGTAAAGGTGATGGCGTCCACGCCCTTGTGGCGGGTCAGGAACTCACCGGCCGAATTGGGGCCGAAGCCGTGGACGACGTTGAACACGCCCTTGGGCATCCCCACCGCGTTCATCACCTCGCCCAGCAGGGTGGTGGTCAGCGGCGTCTCCTCCGACGGCTTGACCACCACGGTATTGCCGCAGGCCAGGGCCGGGCCGACCTTCCAGGTCATCAGCAGAAGCGGCAGGTTCCACGGGCTGATCACGCCGATCACGCCCTTGGGCTTGCGCAAGGCGTAATTGATCGCGCCGGTGCCGTCGGGGGTGGGGGTGGGGAAGAATTCGGTCGAGACGGTCTTGATGACATCGGTGAACATCTTGAAGTTCGCCGCGCCGCGCGGGATGTCGATATGGCTGGCCAGGCTGACCGGCTTGCCGGTATCGAGGCATTCGGCGGCCAGGAACTCGTCGAAGCGGCGGTTGATCTCATCGGCCACCGCGCCCAGCAGGGTGCAGCGCGCCTCCACGCTCATCCTGCCCCACTCGCCCGTCAGCGCCCGCCGCGCCGCCGTCACGGCGGCATCGACCTCGGCCTCGCCCGCCTCGTGCACCAGCCCGATCACGCTGTTGTCGATCGGGCTGCGATTCTGCCAGCTCCGCCCCGTGCTCCCCGTCGTGAACGCGCCGTCGATGAAATGCAGCGCGTCACGGCGGGCTCCATCGAGCTTGGAAGCCTGTGCGATCTCAGCAGTGTTGAGGGACATCAAACAATTCTCCCCTGTTCGGTCCCGCCGATGCGACGGACACGTTGAACATTCCGGATGGTTTTCGTCTGGTCGAAAGGCTGCGGAAGATCCCGCCGCCGCAGCCTCTCAATCCGCCTTAATAGGCGGCCACTTCCTTTTCGAGCGCTTCAAGGGACGGAGCCTTGGCGCGCCATTCCTCGTACCAGGCATCGACCGACGGGCCGAAGAAGCTGCGGTCGACCTTGATCACGTTGGCACCATGTTCCTTGATCTTGTCGAGGTAGTCCTGGTCGATGGTAGCGTAGGACTTCACCATATCGTCCAGACGCTCGGCGGCCTTCCGGTGGATCAGGTCGCGCTGTTCCTCGGTCAGGCCCTGCCAGGTACGGGCCGAGGCGACGGCGACCATCGGCAGCATCATGTGATTGGATTCGATGACCGTGCCGGCATGATCGACATAGCGGGTGTTCCAGGTGCCCTCGAAGTCGATCTGCATGCCGTCGACCTGCCCGTTGGCGAAGGCGTCATAAAGCGAGGGCAGCGGGATCGGCGTCGGCGCGGCGCCCACCTTCGACCAGAAATCGCGCTCGGCCTGGATCGGCATGGTGCGGACTTTGCGCCCTGCCAAGTCCTGCTGGCTGGCGACCTTGCCGCGCATGACGATCTGGCGCATCCCGGCCATGCCGTAGCCCAGGCCGACCAGGCCCAGCGGCCGCAGGTCCTCCAGCATCTTCTGAGCCGTCTCGCCACGGAGGAGACGGCTGGCCTGGTCCACGTCCTTGACCAGGAAGGGCGCGAAGAAGGCGCCGAAATCGGCCCGGCGGTTGGCCACCTCGCCGATGGCCAGGAAGGCCATGTCCAAGGCCCCGCTTTGCAACATCTGCATCATCTGGGCCTCGGTGCCGAGCTGGCCGGAGGGGAAGATCAGGATGTTGATCTCGCCATTGGTTTCCTTGGCGATCTCCTCGGCCATCTCGGTGGCCGTCTTGCTCCATTGATGCGAAGGCGGCGTGATCAGGCCCAGCCGCAAATCCTTGGCCGCCACAGCGCTGGACGTGAAAGCCAGGGCGGTCACGGCGGCGATGGCGATTTTCTTGAAATTCATGGTTTCCTCCTACATTCCCAGGCTTTTTCAGCCCTTATTCTGCGTTGGCCTTGCGCCGTTCTGCGGCGACGGCCTTCAAGACGCCGACCACCACGCGGTCCCGTTCGGCGGCGAGTTGCGCCACCGGGCGGTCCTTGGCGGCGGCGGCCATGCCGTCGATCAGGGCGGCCTGGACCTCGGGCGTGAGCGAGGGCTGGCCAAGGCTGGCCCACCATCTCTCGACCTCGCCGCCGAGGTCCTTGAGGAATTTCTCCATGCCGGCGGGACCACCCGCCAAATGGAAGATCGTATGCGGTCCGCAGACCGCCCAGCGCGGCCCCAGCCCCTGGGTCACGGCGGCATCGACATCCTCGACCGAGGCATAGCCTTCGGCCACCAGATGCACCGCCTCGCGCCACAAGGCCGCCTGCAGCCGGTTGACCAGATGGCCCGGCGCCTCGCGCCGGACATGCAGGGCCTGCTTGCCCAGACCGCGATAGAAGGCCAGCGCCTGCGCGACCGCCTCGGCGCTGGTCCTGCCGCCGCCCACCACCTCGACCACCGGCATCAGGTAGGGCGGGTTGCAGGGATGGCCGATGACCAGCCGCTCGGGATGGCGCAGGCCCTGCTGCAATTCGCTGGGGCTCAGCCCCGAGGAACTGGAGGCGATGACGACATCCGGCCCCGCCACCTCTTCCACCGCGCGGAAGACGTCGTATTTCAGCGCCAGGCGTTCGGGCAGCGTCTCCTGGATGAAATCCGCCCCCGACACGGCCTCTTCCAGCGAGGCGGTGACCTGCGGAGAACTGGGCTCCTGGACGCCCTGGCCCAGGGCGCGGGCGACGGCATGGGCGTTGGCGACCGCCTCGGCCACGCGCCCGGCCACGCCCTCGCCCGGATCGGCGACCCGCACCGTCAGGCCATGGGCGGCGAACAGCCCGGCCCATCCGGCCCCGATGGTGCCGCCGCCGAGAACGGCGACTGTCCCGACCGGCCTCATCACAGCAGCCCCACGACGAGCTGCGGCACCAGGATCAGCAGCAGCAGGACCAGCGCCGTCGCGACCAGGAAGGGCAAGGCCACCCAGGCCAGCCGCTCGGCCTTGACCCCGGACATCACCGCCGCGGTGAACAGCCCCGACCCCACCGGCGGCGTCAGCAGCCCCAGCACCAGGTTGAGGCAGACGATCACGCCGAAATGGAAGGGATTGAGGGCATAGACATCGGTGGCGATCGGCAGCAGGACCGGCACGATCAGGATCAGCGCCGCCAGCGGGTCGATCACCATGCCGATGACCAGCAGGACGGCATTGACCAGCAGCAGGAAGACCAGCGGCGAGTCCGAGACCGATTGCAGCCAGCCGGCGACCAGGGCGGGCAGGTTCTCGTAGGTGATCACCCAGCCGAAGACCTGGGCGGCGGCGATCAGCACCAGCACGATGGCCGAATTGCGCGCCGTTCGCAGGAAGGCGGGGCCGATCTGCCGCAAATCCAGGTCGCGGTAGACGAAGCGCCCGACCAGCAAGGCGGCCACGGCGGCCAGGGCGGCGGCCTCGGTCGGCGTCGCGATGCCGCCCAGGATGCTGCCGATGATGGTCAGCGGGATCAGGGCAGCGGGCAGGCCGTCACGGATGGCGCCCAGACGTTCGGACGGCGTCGCCGCCTTGATCCGGGGAAAGCCGTGCTTGATCCCCAGCCAGTAGAGAACGCCGAAGAAGCTGGCCGAGAGCAACAGGCCGGGAATGATGCCGGCGATGAACAAATCGCCGATGGAAATCTGGGCGATGACGCCGAACACCACGAACAGCATGGAAGGCGGAATGATCGGCGAGAGCAGGCCGCCCGCCGCCGTGATCGCCACCGCCATGTCCTTGGAATAGCCCGCCCGTTCCATCTCCGGCACGGCCATGCGGGTCATGATGGTGATCTGGGCCACGGTCGAACCCAGGATCGAGGCCATCATCATGTTGGCGAGCAGGTTGACATAGGCCAGGCCGCCGCGCACCGGCCCGATGAAGGCCGCCGCCATGGCGATCAGCCGCCGGGCGATGCCGCCCTCGTTCATGAACTCGCCGACCAGGATGAACAGCGGCAGGGCCAGCAGGCCGTAATTCTCCAGCCCTCCGAAGAATTGCTGGGGGAAAGACAGCAGCAGAACCTCGTTGCCGCTAAGCAGGATGTAGATCAGCGCCGTGATGACCAGCACATAGGCGACGGGAACGCCGAGGGCGAGAATGGACAGGAAGGAAACCAGGACCATCACTCACCTCCCCTTTCCGAGCAAAACGCCCAGGCTGGACAGCAAGTTGGACAGACAGTGGAAGGACGCCCCCAGCACGAAGAGCGGCAGCACCGTCCAGAACCAGAATTTCGGCATGTCCAGCGATTGCGTCGGCTCGCTGTAGATGAAGTTGAAGGTGGTGGCGGAGAATTCCTCCAGGTCACCCCCGGCCGCCAGTACGCCCAGCGGGTCGAACCAGCGCCAGACCATGAGGGCGAAGCCCAGAATGAACAGCAGCATGATCCCATCGACGGCAACCGCCGCCAGCCGCCGCCCCAAGAGCGGCAGCGCATCGGAGAACAGGGTGACGGCGATATTGCTGCCGCGCTCGATGGCGCTGGAGGCGGCGAAGAACGCCATCCACACCATCGCCAGCACCGCCGCCTCGTCGATCCAGAAGACGGCCATGCCCGCCGAGCGGGTGACGATATTGCCCAGCAGCAGCAGGAAGACGACGGCGGCCAGGATAGCGGCCAGGCGCTCTTCCACGGTCGCCAGGGCGCGGCTGGCCCGTTTCAGGACAGGGAACGGCAGTTCCTCCCCCATAGGGCTGGGGGAAACGCCGCCGATTCCGGGTTGAACCGCCGCCTCCTGGGAGCGTGTCTTATCCTCTGCCGCCTGAGGAAGGGACGAGGGCTCGGCAGGGATGGAATAGGAGGCGCAGTTCGCGGGACCCTGGCCTCGCCCTGTCATTCCGGATCACCGCTAGTCAGGTAGTCCCACATCCGCTCGTAGATGCGCCCGGCACCGGTGGCGCGCAGAACGGTTTCCTCGGGCGTCAGGAAGGCCGGCTCGGCGGCGGACCCGACGGCGAGGCAATCCAGCTCGACCCGCGCGGCATCTTCCAGATACCAGGTGAAAACCACCGCCTGTTCCAAGGTCTCGGCGGCCGTGACCACGCCGTTGCCGCGCATCACCAGCGACCGCCCGTCGCCCAGCGTCTCGGCCAAAGCGGCGGCCTGGGCGTCGTCGCGCAGCAGCATGGGATTGTCCCACAGCGGCGGGCGCGGCGCGAAATACGAACCGAAGCCATGGCGCGGCGAAGGCGTGCGCCGCAGGGTGCTGAGCGACATGGCCTTGGGCGGCATGCTGCGCACCACCCCGCCGACATCGGGACGGCGGCGATAGATCATCTGGTGGATGCGGACCTCGCCCAGCACGCCCTCGGGCAGCGGGCCATGGACGGGGACCACCGTCCCGGCTTCGCCCGGCTCGATCAGCCCCATGGGCTTGGCGGCGCATACCAGGAAATGGTCGCTATCCAGGCGCAGGCTGCAATGGCCATAGGCATGGACCAGGCCGTGGCGCGCCAGGGCGCGGGCGGCACGGCGCACCAGCACTTCCGCCTCTTCGCGGGCGGAGACGGCATAAGGCACCGGCTGGGCCTGTTCAGACACAGTCATCTTGGTCATGGACGTCCTGCCTTCCACTTGTTCCGGCTTATTTGAATTCTTTGATGTTCGGCTTGGAGCCCCACATGCAGAAGCCTTCCGGCGCGGCCGGGAACTGACGCGGATGATGCGAGGCTTCGTCGTGGATGAGGGCGACGCCGGTGGAGTATTCGAAGATCATGCCCTCGGGGCCCTCGAAATAGAGGAACATGGCGCCCGAGGTGGGATGCCGGCCCGGCCCGAAGACCACGTTGACGTTGTGGCGCTGCATGAAATACCAGGACCGCATCACGTCATCGATGGATTCGACCTGGTGGTTGATATGCTGGATACCCGGCCGGTCGGTGGGGAACAGCGCCAGCGTGTGATGAACCTCGTCGATCCGCAGCAGGGGCGAGGTGCCGATCCAGTCGCTGACCCGGCCGTTGCAGATGGTGGTCCAGAAGACCTCGTCGCGCGGCGGATTGGTGCTGCACAGGCCGACATGGCTGAAGCTGGTGATGCCGGCATCGCGGGCGGGGAAATAGCGCCGTCCGATGCGCTGGGGCCGCACGACCAGTTCGATCTTGTTGCCGGTGGGGTCACGGAAGGCGATGAAGCGCGACACGCGCCGCTCTTCCGCCTCGTCGGGCGTGCCCATGACGACCCGGTATTCCGCCCGCTCCAGTTCGGCCGCCGCGGCGTCGAGGGCGTCGGCCGAGGACAGTTCGAAGGCCAGGGTATGGTCCCGCGGGTCGCCCTCGAAATAGCAGAGGGTATGATCGCTGTTATCCGCCCGCAGATAGGCCCGCTTGCCTTCCTGACGGACGAGTTCGAGACCGACGATCTCCGTCGCGAAGCGCACGGCTTCGGCGAGATCGCGGGTGCCCAAGCGCGCATAACAGACCTGATGCAGATCGATCATGGTGTTCTCCCTGGGGCCACAGCGGCCTGTGGCTTCCTTCTTTGGTTCTTTGTTCGCGGCTGCCTTATGCGGCGGCAGCTCTGTTTGTATGGAGGCTAACAAGAGAGCGGCTATGAAGGGAAATGAATGTTTCTCCCGCTTCTATAACCGCGCGGCATAACAAGAGCCGCCCCGGCATGGCCGGATCTAGCGGCTTTTCCGGTCCCGTTCGGCCGGGCCGGAGAAGGGACCGGCGGCCTGGCTTTCCTCTTTCCCGGCCAGGCGGATGGCATCGATCAGGGATTCGGCGGCACGCGAGAGGGCCACGCCCTTGTGACGGGAAATGCCGACGGGACCGAAGGACAGGGCGGAGGAAAGATTGAGCCGCTGGAGCATGCCCGCCTGCACCTCCACCCGCACGACCCGCCAGGGGAAGGCGCAGATGAAGTCCTCCTCGAGGACGAGGCTGCGATTGGTCACCACCGAGATCGAATCGCAGGGCGAGGCCGGAAGATCCAGGCCAAGATCGTGGAAGGCCGCCTCGATCTGCTGCCGCAGCGTGGTATCGGGCAGCGGCAGGATCCACGGCCAGTCCAGAAGCTGCGGCAAAGTCGGCTTTTCAAGCGCGAGCGCCGGATGACCCGGGCGGACCACCAGGGCGACCTCTTCCTGATACAGCGCCTCGACCTCCACATCCCGCCGGTAGCGGTAGGACGGCAGCCGCCCCACGATGAAATCGAGGTCGTTGCGGGTGAGCATGGGGATCAGGAAATCGTAGGTCCCCTCGATCACGGTGATGCGAATGCCCGGCTTTTCCCGGTGAATACGGGCGACGGCCCGGGGCAGGATCGAGGCGCTGCCCGCGATCAGGGCGCCGACGGTCACCCGGCCCCGCGCCCCCTCCTTGACGTCGACGATCTCCTCGACCGCCCGGTCGAGCTGCGAGAAGATCAGCCGGGCATGCTTGGTCAGGAGCAGGCCGAATTCCGTCGGCTGGGTGCCCCGGCTCGTGCGGATGAACAGCTCGACGCCGAGGCTTTTCTCGACCTCGCGGATGATTTTCGTGACCGCCGGCTGGGTCAGCCCCAGCTCCTTCGAGGCCTCCAGCAAGCTGGGGTTGTCCGCGACGGCGAGAATGGTCCGAAGATGCTGAATTTTCGCACGCCGGGACCAATTCTCTAGCTTCATCAACGTCACGTCACCCGTCCTTTCCAGGCCCCGGACCGGAAGCGCCCAGGCTGTTCCCCGATCTTGGAGGGGAAGCGGAGGTGCGGCAAGTGGCCTTTTTCAGGCTTCGCCTCCACTCAGGACGGGCAACACCGGCTCAAACCGCCGCGCAGGAACCGTCCGAGCGCGGGTCGCTGGCCCCTTCGATCACGCCCGAGGGATGGAAGACGACGCCCCCGGCATGGCCCATCATGTCCTCGAACGGCCCGACCACCTCGATGTCGTGCCCGACCTCCCGCAATTGCGCGATCAGCTCCGGATCGAAGCGGTTCTCCAGCTTCAGCGTCGTGGTCTCCGCTCCCCAGGTGCGGCCGAGCAGCCAGCGCGGGGCGGTTACCGCCGCCTGCAGGTCCTGGCCGAACAGGGCATAGCGGCTGAACACCGCCGCCTGGGTCTGCGGCTGGCCTTCGCCGCCCATGGTGCCATAGGCCAGGATGCGGCCGTCGGCGAACTGGGCCATGGCCGGGTTCAGCGTATGGAAGGGCAGCCGTTCCGGGGCCAGTGCGTTGGGGCCGTCATGCAGCGTGAAGCTCGATCCGCGATTCTGCCACAGCACGCCGGTTTCCGGTACGACGACGCCACTGCCGAATTCCCAGAAGATGCTCTGGATATAGCTGACCACGCGCCCGTCCTTGTCGGCGGCGCCCATCCAGACGGTATCGCCGGGAACGGTCGGCTGCGGCCAGGGCGCCGCCCGCGTCCGGTCGATCCGTCCGGCTTCCTGGGCCAGGACGGCGGGCGTCAGCCAGACCTGCGGATCGGCGCTCATCCGGTCCGGATCGCCGACATAGGCGTTGCGCAGCAAGAAGGCCCGCTTGGTCGCCTCGACCAGGCCGTGGACATGCTCGAAGCCCTCGGCGCTGTTGACGCCCAGACGCTCGAACAGGCCCAGGATCATCAGCGAGGAAACGCCCTGGGTCGGCGGCGGCATGTTGAAGACGCACCCCATCGGCAGGTCGAGACCGAGCGGCTTCACCCGCCGGGCACGATAGGCTTCGAGATCGGCCAGCCGCAGCGGGCTATCGATGCGCTCCAGGAAGGCGGCATTACTGCGGGCCACGTCGCCCCGATAGAAATCGTCGAGCCCGGCCTCACCAAGGCGGCGCAGCGTCTCGGCCAAAGCGGGCTGACGCAGGACGGAATGGACAGCCGGTGCCCCGCCTTGCGCGAAGACATCGGAAAAGCCCGGCACATCCTGCAATTCCGGCAGTTTATCCCGGGTCAGCCTGTGCTGGGACGGCGTGACCACGATGCCGTCCCGGGCATGGCGGACGGCATCGCCGAGCAGGCGCTGCAACGGCAGGGGATTTCCCCAAGGCGCCGCCACCGCCAGGGCCTCGGCCCAGCCTCCGACGGCCCCGGCTACGGTCAGGGCCGCCTGGGGACCGCGCGCCGGGATCACCGCCATGCCCCGCTCGCGATAGAAGGCGGGAGAGGCCGCCCGGGCCGCAGGCCCACAGGCCCTGACGGCCACCGGCGCCTTGCCCGGTTCCGCGATCAGCCAAAAGCCATCGCCGCCGATGGCATTCATATGCGGATAGACGACGGCGATGGTCGAAGCCGCGGCGACCATCGCCTCGACCGCATTGCCGCCCTCGCGCAGCACGTCGGCACCGGCCTGGGCCGCCAGATGATGGGGCGCCGTGACCATGCCCGAGAGAGAGGTGCGCGTATGTAGCATGGGGAAATCCTTCGCTTTGGAAACCAGGCTCTGGCGGCGTCTCAGGCCGCCATGAAGGAGACATGCGCGGCCACCACGCGCCAGCCTTCGGGGGTGCGCATCCAGGTCTGGCTCTGCCGGCCGATCTTGGCGATGCCGGGGCGGACGAATTCCGTGTTGGCGGTGGCGAAATCCCGGCCGTAGGTGGTGATGACGGTGCGGGTCAGGCTGCGGTCCAGCCCGCTCGACGGGCGGGCGGCGCGGAAGGCGGCGATTTCCTCGTAGCCGTAGAGATTTTCTCCGGCGCCGTAGCGCAAGGTGTGCGGGCTGTTCCAGAACAGCTTGTCCAGGACCTCCACGTCATTGGTCACCAGGGCCTTCTCGTATTCCATGAAGGCGTCGGTCACTTCGGCCAGAACGTCCGGCAGATTGATCTCGGGCACGTCTCGTCTCCTGTTTGGGATTGTCAGCGAAAGCCGGTCGCGGACGGGCAAAGCGGCAGGTCGAGCCGCGACGGTGCCGTCCCGCCATGGGTGACGGTCAGCGTCACGACCTGATTGTCGATGGAGCGGGCCTCGGCGAAGGCCTGGCCCGTTCCCGGATTGACGGCGAAAGCCGGGAAATTGGCGGCGGCGATGGACAGGCGCAGGGCATGGCCCGCCGGCAGGGTGGCGCAAAGGGCGCGCAGGGAAAGCGTGACCGGCCCGACAGGGACGCCATCCACGCGCCGATAGCCCTGGGTGAGGTTGTAGACCTTCCCCTCGGGCGTGACCTGGGAGAGAATCGCGCTGATATCGAAACTCGGGCAATCGGCGCTCACCGACAGCGTCAGCGACACTTCTCCGGCCAAGCACATGTCCCGGTCCAACGGCGCGGTGGTAAAGCACAGGACATCGCTGCGGTCGTCGACGGCGCCGCGTTCCTGCATTCCCCCCGGCTGGGCATTGTGGCCGCCGAGGAAGGGAACCGGACGCCAGGGATCATGGACGAAACTGTCCTCGGCCATCTCTGCCGGTCGGTCCGCTGCAAGGACGCCCGATTGCGTGGTGGCGGCCAGCCCGTCGCTGTCCGTGAACAGGGCCAGGGGCCGGGGCTGCGGCCAGTCCTCGAAGGTCCGCCACGTCCGGGCGGCGAGGTCGAACAGCCGTACCGGCGACTCGTCCTCGATACCGTTCTCCACGCCCTTCAGAAAGCGGTCGAACCAGGCAAGCTGCAACCGGTCGATGGCGGCCACGGCCTCGGGGCCGAAATCCACGCCCCCGACACGCCGCCCCCAGGGAAGGTGCGTCCAGGGGCCGATGACCAGCTTCTGCGGCGCGGAAGAACGCGCCCTGGCCGCCCGGTAGCAGTTCAATGTCCCCATCAGGAAGGAATCGTACCAGCCGCCGATATGCAGCATAGGCACGTCCATCGCCTTGCCCTCCAGGGCGGCACGGGGGGCGATGCCGTCCCAATAGTCGCCGGGGGCCGGGTTTTCGATCCAATCGGGGTAATGGCCGTAATGGCCGTACTTCTCCATCACCGGCGGCCAGGCCGGGCGGGCGGCATGGACGGGCAAGGCGCGGGAGGCGGCGAAAAGGGCCTGGAAGGCCTCTTCGTCCCCGGCCAGACGCGCCTGTTCCGCCGCCATCTGAATGCCCCAGCCGAGACCGCCGGCGAAACAGAAGGCGCCGCCTTCATAGGCCCAGTCGGAATGCATGTCCCAGCCCGTCATGGTCGGGCACAAAGCAGCCAATTCCGGCGCGCCCGAGGCCAGGGCCAGCAATTGGGTGTTGGCCTGATAGGAAAAGCCGTACATGCCGACGCGCCCGCTGGAACCGGGCAGTCTTGCCGCCCAGGAGACGCTTTCGCCGCCATCGGCGACATCGTCGGCGAAGAGGCGGAACCGGCCTTCGGAGCTGCCCCGCCCGCGCACATCCTGTATGACCACCAGATAGCCCTGGGCGGCATACCAGCGGGGATGGGCGAAAACCACGGTCGAGGCGATGCGCCGTCCATAGGGCTGGCGCATCAGCAGGACCGGGAATTCCCCCGCCGCGTCGGGACGATAGAGATCCGCATCCAGCCGCACCCCGTCGCGGGTGGTCATGGAGACGGTTTCCGGGCCCGTCACGGCAAAGGGCGGCCTGTTCATTCGGCCAGCCCCGCCAGCAGGTCGGTGCTGTTCGTCACGAAGCCGAAGCATTGCTTCACGTTGTAAAGCGTCGCCTGCCAGCAGTAATCGGGCGAGGTGGTGGCGCTGCAATCCTCGAGAAGGATGCAGTCATAGCCCAGGAAATTGGCGTCCTGCAGCGTGCAGAGGACGCATTGATCGGCATTGACCCCGGCGAAGAGCAGGGTCTCTACCTTCAGGTTGCGCAGGATCGAATCCAGCGGCGTGTCCCAGAAACCGCTCATCCGGTATTTGTCGACGCGGATGTCGCCCTCCTCGACCGGCAGTTCGTCGACCACCGCCGCCGCCCAGGAATCTTTCTGCAGGACCGGTGCGCCCCTGGACGGCAGGGGGTCGCCCAGCCCCACCCCTTCGCCGGTCGGCTTGTAGACATGCAGCAGCGACGGGCTGAGATTGAGCAGATCGGGCCGGTTGCCCCAATTGACCCAGATGACCGGCACCCCGGCCCGGCGCAGGGCCGGAAGCGCCTTCCGCAAGGGATCGATGGGAGTGCGGGCGGGGGCGACATCGACGCCGATATGGGCCAGCCAGCCCTCGGGGTGGCAGAAGTCGTTCTGCATGTCGATGACGACGATGGCGCTGCGCGCCAGGTCCAGCGTCAGGGATTGCGGCTCGCCCCGGACACTGACGGGCCGGGGCGCCACGGGGCGTCGCACCAGGTCGACGGCGGTTTCGGAAACCTGCCACTGATTCGCGGCGGAGGAGCCCAAGGGCAGTTTCTTCTGGGAAAAGGTCATGGCGGTCACTGCTCGGTGGCGGGTTGCGGAAGGCTGTGGCGCTCGACGCAGGCCAGCAGGGAAAGATCGCTGCCCCGCGCGCCGATCAGGGACAGGCCGATGGGACAGCCCTCGACCTTGACCCCCGGTAGGGAAATCTGCGGCAGGCCCGACAGCCCGGCGATGCAGGTCAGACTGAGCGCCCGGTTGCGGAAGGCTTCCAGCTCGGCGGGCGGCGTCCGCAGGAAGGGGGCCGGACCGGGTGCACTGGGCAGACACAACACCGTTCCCGGCGGCACCAGGGCTTCCATCCGGGCACGAATGTCGGCCCGCTTGGCCTGGGCGGCGGCGACCTGTTCCCCGGTGATGGTGGAGGCCCAGTCGAAACGTTCGCGGATGCCGGGACCGAAGGCGGGATCGGTGGCGCGGATCCAGGCGCCATGGGTCTGCCAGATCTCCCATCCCTGGAGGATGCGGAAGACCGGCAGCCATTCCGCCAGCCCCTCCGGCGCGACGATCACCGAATCCTCCAGGGGGAAACGGGCCAACGCCGGGATCAGGGCATCCCGCACCGGGGCATCGAGCAGGGCGAAGGCATCCTCGGCGAGCAGGATGCGCTTGACCGGCACGCCGCCCCGGCCGGAGGGCAGAAGCGCCTCGCCGACCTTGCGCAGGATGGAAGCATCGCGGGCGAACCAGCCGATCGTGTCGAAGCTGGGCGCCAAGGGCACCAGCCCGTCGGCCGGGATGACACCATGGCTGGGCCGCATGCCGAAGATACCGCAATAGGAGGCCGGAATGCGGATGGAACCGCCGGTATCAGTACCCAACGCCGTGTCCACCAGGGCACCCGCCACGGCCGAGGCCGATCCGCTGGACGAGCCGCCGGGGATCCGCTCCGGCGCCTGGGGATTGACCGGCGTGCCGTAATGGGCGTTCTCGCCGTTCAGGCTGTAAGCCAGTTCATCCGTCTGGGTCTTGCCGACCAGGGTCGCGCCCGCCGCCAGCAGGGCCGAGACCGCCGAGGCGGTGTGCTCGGCCGGGGCATGGGTCCGCGCCCAGTCGGGATTTCCCGCCCCCGTAATCCAGCCTTCGACGTCGAAGAGATCCTTGGCGCCAAAACTCAGACCCGACAGCGGACCGCCGGGCCGTCCCATCAAAGAGGGCTGGGCGCCGGGGCAGAAGGCATTGAGGGGGTCGTTCATGTCTCCTCCTGAACAAAACGCTTCGGAGACATTCAATCTTCATGCCAGATCCGCCGCCCCGTCCCATCGAAAGGGGTGGCACGAACATTGCTGCGAGAAAGCGATCCGCATCCCAAACCGAGAGAGCGTCATGACGCCGATCAAGAAGTCCCTCGCCGATTATCCCTGCTACCGCATCACCGAAGACGACTCGAACTACTTCGGCATCGTCGTCGATACCGTGGGCGACGGCGTGCCCTGGATCACCGTGATCGAGATCTTCGAGGAAGGCGGCAAGACCCCTCCCAACAGCCATTCGGCGGCGCAGGAGATGTTCTTCGTCCTGAAGGGAGAGGGGAAAGCCAGATGCGACGGCCACGAGACCACGCTCAAGGCCGGGGACGTGCTGGTCCTTCCCGCCGGCTCGGTGCATGAGGTCGAGAATACCGGCAAGGGCAAGATGTATTGCCTGACCACCATGATCCCCAACCAGGACTTCGCCGAACTGATCCGCCACGGCATTCCGACCCGCTTCGACGCCGAGGACCTGGCCGTGCTCGAAGGCCGCTGAAGCGGCAGGAATCCGCGAAAAACCATTCCACGGGAGTATTGAAATGAGCCTCGCCCCGCGCCGCTACTGGCACGAATTGACCACCTGCGATTTCGAGACGATGGACAAGGACCGGACGGTGGTGATCCTGCCCGTCGCCGCCATCGAACAGCACGGCCCGCATCTGCCGGTCTATGTCGATGCCTGCATCAACCAGGGCCTGCTGGACCTGGCCCTGACGAAGATGCCCGGCGACATGCAGGCCCTGGTCCTGCCCATGCAGGCGGTCGGCAAAAGCAACGAACATCTGGGCTTTACCGGCACGCTGACCCTGTCGGCCGAGACGCTGACGCGGGTCTGCACCGAGATCGGCGAATCCGTCCACCGTGCCGGCTTCCGCCGCCTGGTGCTGCTCAACAGCCATGGCGGCCAGCCCCAGATCATGGATATCGTCGCCCGCGACCTGCGCGTGCGCCTGGGCATGTTCGTGGTGACGGTCGGCTGGTCGCGCATGGGCATGCCGCCTGATCTCTTCACCAAGGAGGAACTGAAGCACGGCATCCATGGCGGCGCGGTGGAAACCTCGCTGATGCTGCATCTGCGCCCCGATCTGGTGAAGATGGAAGAGGCGCTGAATTTCGTCTCCCTCTCCGAGGAAATGGAAGGGGAATATCGTTTCCTGACGCCGGAAGGACGCGTGGGCTTCGGCTGGCAGACCCAGGACCTCAATCCCCATGGCGCCTGCGGCGACGCCACGGCGGCCAGCGCCGAGAAAGGCGCGCTGGTGGCCGACCATGCCGCCGCCCGCTTCGTGGAACTGGTCGAGGAAGTCGCCCGCTTCCCGCTGGAATGCCTAAAAACGAAACAGTTTCCGAAGGAGTCTGATTAGTTTTTATTCACACTTTTGAGTATTGTGTGCAATCTTTCGCGCCCTCGGTTTCGGGGGCGCTCCTTTCCTCCCGGGCCTCCGCCCCTTCGAGAAGACCCGGCATGGCGGACAGATATTTGTCGGAGGCGCTGGCCGAGGCGGCCACATGCTTGAGCATCAAGGACGCAGCCCCGCCGCCATCCCCTTTGTGAATGGCATCCATGATGGCGTCATGCTCGACGAAGGACTGGGACAGGCGGCCCAGCAAGCGGAATTGCGCGCGGCGGAACGGGGCGATCCTGGCACGGGCGGCGAAGGCGCAATCGCTGAGATAGCGGTTATGGGCGCCCTTCAAGATGGCTTCGTGGAAGCTTAGATTGATTGCGTCATAGCTCTCGAAATCCCCGGCCAGCACGCATTCCCGGCTATGCTCGTGGATCACCTGCAAGGCGCGCCTTTCCTGCGGCGTCATGCGCATGGCGGCGTTGCGGGCGCAAATCGCTTCCAGATCGGCGACCAGTTCGAACATCTCGCCCAAATGATCCGCCGGAATGGCGACCACGACCACGCCGCAATGGGGGCGGCTTTCCACCAACCCCGTCGCCGCCAGCTGCTTCAGCGCTTCGCGCACGGGCGTCCGGGAGACGCCGAACCGCTCCGCCAGATGCTGCTCGCTCAGGCGCGCGCCCGGCTTTATGCGGCCGGTCAGGATGTCGTCGGCCAACTCCAGACGCATCTGGTCCGGCAGGACCGCCTTGACGCCTCCTTTCTTCACCATCCTCCGCCCCTTCTTTCTTACTGCCGGCCCTAGTCATCCCTCACCCCTCCGGCAGTGTCAACCGAAGGCCACGGAAAACGCCTCGGGCGCATGATTGCGCACAATGGGGTCATTTATGCACAAAAAATATGCATAATTACGGAAGCACACCATCCGTGCATATTTTCTGCGCGAACGAACTTTCCCGGAATCCCGTCCCTCTCCCCGTTCCGCCGTGCATTGGCATAGCGCTTGCGAAGAAGCTTCCAGCACTTATGGGAGCGACGATGAGCTATCTGTCCTTAGTCAGTCTGGAAAAGCGCTACGGCGAGACGCTTGCCGTGAAGTCCCTTTCCCTCGAGATCGAGCGCGGCCAGCTGGTCAGCCTTCTCGGCCCCTCGGGCTGCGGCAAGACGACGACCCTGCGCATGGTGGCCGGTTTCATCGAGCCGACACGCGGCATGATCCTGATCGATGGCCAGCAGGTGCATCGCCAGCCGCCCCACCGCCGCAATATCGGCATGGTCTTCCAGAATTACGCCCTGTTCCCCCACATGACCGTCTTCGGCAACGTGGAATTCGGCCTGAAGATGCGCCGCCTGCCGTCCGCCGAGCGCCGTCAGCGCGTCGGCGAGGCGCTGGAGATCGTCGGCCTGGCCCATCTGGCCGAGCGCTATCCCGCGCAACTTTCGGGCGGGCAGCAGCAACGCATCGCCCTGGCCCGCGCCCTGGTCATCCGTCCCGACGTGCTGCTTCTCGACGAGCCGCTGAGCAATCTGGACGCCACGCTGCGCGCGGAAATGCGCGTGGAGATCCGCCGCATCCAGCAGGAACTGGGCATCACCACCCTGTTCGTCACCCATGACCAGGACGAAGCCCTGAGCATGAGCGACCGCATCGTGGTCATGGCTAGCGGCGAACTGGTCGAGGACGCGCCGCCGGTCACCCTGTCGGAACGTCCCCACCGCCTGTTCACCGCCTCCTTCCTCGGCGCCCGCACGGTGCTGCGGGGGAAAGCCGTTCCCGGCCCCGAGGGAAAGGTCTTCGTCGCCGATTGCGGCCTCGTCGCCACCCTGCCGGAAGCCGCGCCGCTGGGCGCCAATCACATGGTGCTGCGCGCCGCCCGCCTCGGCTGGTCGCACAATCCCCCGGAACGCAGCCAGCCCTTCATGACCGAGGCCAAGGTCAGGGAAGTCACCTATCTGGGCGACGACGTGGAAATGACGGTGGAGGCCGCCGGCCAGTCCATCCGCCTCATCCGCCCCTCCTCCGAGACGCCTCCCGAAACCGGCGCCGCCATCTGGCTGTTCGGCGATTCTTCCGCCGTGGCCTTTCTTTCGGAACCCCTGGCTCACGCCTAATGGAGTTGAGGACTACATGACCGACTTTTCCAGCAACATCTCCCGCCGTCGCTTCGGAAAACTCGCTTTGGCGGCAAGCTCCGCCCTGGTGACACCGGCAATCTTCACCCGTTCCGCCAATGCCCAGATCAAGAAGGGCGACGAATTGACCGTCGGCATCTGGGGCGGAGCCCAGGAACGAATCACACGGGAATTCATCGCCAAGCCGCTCGAAGAGAAATACGGCGTCAGGATCAACTTCGTGCTGGGCGGCACTCCCGACCGCCGCAGCCGCGCCTATGCCGAACGCGGCCGCCCCAGCTTCGACGTGATCTACCTGAACATCTTCGAAAGCCGCCAGGCCGTCCGCGACCGCGTGACCCAGCCCGCCAGCGAATCCGTGCCGGCCTACGAGCATCTCTACGACATCGCCCGCCAGGGCGGCTACGGCGTGGCCTTCAACCCGGTAACCATCGTCTACGACAAGACCAAGGTGGAGCCGATCACCTCGTGGAAGGATTTGTGGCGCCCCGAATTGCGCGGCCGCATCATCTGGCCGACCTATCCCGGCGCCCAGGGCACGGCGGCCCTGCTGATGACCGCCAAGGTCTGGGGCGGCAGCGAGACCGATATCGACATCGCCTTCAAGAAGATCGCCGAACTGAAGCCCTTCCCCGCGCTGCAAGGCAGCCAGGACCAGCTGTTCACCATGTTCGACCAGAAGATCGGCGATGTTTCCATCGAATTCGGCAGCTTCACCCGCTCCTACGCCGAAAGCCGCAATCCCAACATCGCCATCGCCACGCCCGAGGAAGGCCAAGCCGTGGCGATGAACGTGGCCTGCATCACCGAGGGCACGCCGCACCAGAAGCTGGCCGAGGAATGGGTCAACCTGCACCTGTCCGAACCCTGCCAGCTCGCCTATAGCCGCGAGATCTATTACAGCCCCACCGTCAAGAACATCACCATGCCCGACGACCTGCGGGAAAAACTGATCGTCGGCGAGGAACAGGTGGCGACCCTGGTCGATTTCGATTGGGACGTGGTGGTCAAGAACCAGTCGGCCTGGACCCAGCGCTTCAACCGCGAAATCACGAGCTGACGCCATGACCCAGACCGCTGCCCTGCTTTCCACCGAAGCGATTTCATCGCCCAAGCCGAGGCGGCGGTCCGCCCTGGGCGGCCTGCTGGTCGCCCCCCTGGGGCTTTGGCTGCTGGCCGCCTTCGCCCTGCCGCTGGGTGTGGTCACCCTGCTGAGTTTCCAGCCCACGGCGGACCTGTTCGAGCCGCTGTCGCTGCTCCCGTCCCTGGAACAATACGGGCTGATCATCGGCGACGGCTATTACCGCACCATCTTCTTCGACACGCTGCTGCTGGGGGCGGGCGTGTCCGTGATCTCGGCCGTCCTCGGCTATCCCATCGCCCTATGGCTGGTCAGGCTGCCGCCGCGCTGGCGGGCGGCGGGCGTCGCGCTGATCCTGGTGCCGCTGCTGACCAATGTGGTGGTGCGCTCGCTGGGGATCATGCTGATCCTCTCGCCGGCGGGCGTCGTCTCCCAGATCGTCACCTTCTTCGGCCTGCCCGAGCCACGGCTGCTGTTCAATTGGTTCTCGGTCGGCGTCGCCCTGATCCAGGTCTTCCTGCCCTATATGGTGATGTCGCTCTACGACTCGCTGCAATCGGTCGACCGGCGGGTCGAGGAAGCCGCCGCCAGCCTGGGCGCGCCGCCCATCCAGCGCTTCTTCTCCGTCATCCTGCCGCTTTCCCTGCCCGGCCTGCGCTCGGGGCTGGTCATCGTCTTCCTGATGACCTCGACCGCCTATGTCAGCGCCACCCTGCTGGGCGGGAAGAATGTCTGGACCAGCGGCATGGTGGTCTTCGAAGAGGCCATCCAACTGCTCAACCACCCCAAGGCCTCGGCCATGGCGATGCTGATGCTCGTCGCCTCGCTGGCCGCCAGCGCCCTGATCGGCTGGGTGATCGGGCGGCTGATGCCCTGGACCTCAGGCAAGCGCCCCCTGTCCCTGCCCCGCCTGGAACTGCCCACGGCGCTGGCCCATGGCGCCTCCGCCGTCATCGAGGCTCTGGGGCCGTGGGTCGCCCGGCTGCTGCTTCTGCTATCCATGGCCATGCTGCTCTTCCCCATGGTCCTGGTGGTCGTCAGCTCGGTCAACGACAGCCCGCAGGCCACGGTCGCCACCTTCGTCGGCTTCACCTGGAAATGGTACGGGCTGATCTTCGACAATGTCCGCTACATCGACGCCTTCATCGTGTCGCTGCAGCTCGCCTTCGCTTCGGTGATCGTCGCCCTGGCTCTCAGCCTGCCGGCGGCCTTCGCCCTGGCCCGCCACCCCCTGCCCGGGCGCGAGATCATCATGGCGATGTTCATGCTGCCGCTGGCCCTGCCCGGCATCGCCATCGCCCTGGGCATGCTGCGCCTGCTGCAATGGTTCATGGAGATCCCGCCCTTCCTGGGCCTGCTGGCGGTGCATGTGGTGCTGATCGCCCCCTTCACCCTGGCCCTGCTGCGCACCTCGGTCGCGCAGCTGGACAAGACCCTGGAAGAGGCCGGGGCCGGATTGGGCGCGGGCCCCTTCGACCGTCTGCGCTACATCATCCTGCCGCAGCTCACGCCGGGCATGCTGGCGGCGGGGATCATCGGCTTCCTGATTTCCTTCGGGGAGGTGACGGTCACGGCCTTCCTGACCACGGCCCGCATGCAGACCCTGCCGGTGCGGATCTATGCCGAGGCGACCTTCAGCCTGGAAAACACCGTCAATGCGGTCAGCACCCTGATCATCCTGATGACCGTGCTGCTGCTCATCGGCGTCAACCGCTTCGTCCGCCTGGACCGCGTCTGGCACCGCTGAGGCGGGGCCTCATCCTCGTCATTCCCGCGAAAGCGGGAATCCATGAAGCCGCTTTTTAACGGTACATATCCCGTTGGGCCCCGACATGGACCCCCGCTTTCGCGGGGGTGACGAATGGAACGGGCGGAATCCGGGCGGAATCAGTGCGGCTCTTTTTCCTACGAGACCTTGGGAACCACCAGTTCCGGCGTGGCGACCGACAGGCGCCGTTCGGTTTCTGCGTGGAACAGGTGGAGATGGGGCAGCGAGCCGCGCAGGCTGAGGCGGTCGCCCGCCGCGACAGTGGATTCGCGGGACAATTCGACGGTCAGCAGGCGTTCCGCCCCGACATCCACATGGGCGAAGGCCTGGCTGCCCAGATGCTCGACGACGGAGACTTCCCCCGTCCACCAGGCCTCGGATTCGGAACAGGGCGACAGGTCCTCGGGCCGGATGCCCAGGATGACCTGATCCGTCACCGCGCCATTGCCGGGCAGATGCACCGGCACCGCCTGAAGCGGCAGGCGCAGGGCCATGCCGTTGGCGCTGGCCTCGACCGGACAGAGCATGGTGTTCATGGTCGGGCTGCCGATGAAGCGCGCGACGAAAAGGGTCTGGGGGCGGCGGTAGAGTTCCAGCGGCGGCCCCACCTGCTCGACCCGCCCGGCATTCATGACCACGATGCGGTCGGCGAGCGTCATCGCCTCGACCTGATCATGGGTCACATAGACGGTGGTGGCCTGCATGCTGCGATGGAGCTTGGCCATTTCCAGGCGCATCTCGATCCGCAGCGAGGCGTCCAGGTTCGACAGCGGCTCGTCGAACAGGAAGGCGTCGGGATGACGGACGATGGCCCGGCCCATGGCGACGCGCTGGCGCTGGCCGCCGGACAATTGGGCCGGGCGGCGTTCGAGGAAGGGCTCGATCTTCAGGATGCGCGCGGCCTCGGCCACGCGGGGCTTGATCTCGGCGGGCTTGGCGCCGCGCATGCTGAGCCCGAAGCCCATATTGGCCTCCACGCTCATATGCGGATAGAGCGCGTAATCCTGGAACACCATGGCGATGTTGCGCTCGGACGGCGGCAAGTGGTTGACCATGCGGTTCCCGATCTGGATGGTCCCGGAGGTGATGTCCTCCAGGCCCGCGATCATGCGCAGCAAGGTGGACTTGCCGCAGCCGGACGGCCCCACCAGGACCACGAATTCACCCTCGGCAATCGCCAGGTCGATACCGTGCACGACCTGAAAGTCCCCATACGCCTTGCGGACGCTTTCCAGGGTAATTGCAGCCATCACCCTTCCTCCTTCAATTCTTTCTTGCCTTGTTATCGTACGCGGATTATCAATGTCAATATCAATAACCGATGGAACGAGGCTCGACGCATGCCCCCAGCTTCACCTGCCCGCTCTTCCGGGGAGGCTTTTTCCCGGTCCGCGCATATGGATGACGTGTTTGAGACGCTCAAGCGCGACATCATGCTCGGCGAGCTGGAGCCCGGTGAAGCGCTGACGGAACTCGACCTCGCCGCCCGCTTCAGCTGCAGCCAGGGCCGTGTACGCGAAGCCCTGCTGCGCCTGCAAGACGAGGGGCTGGTGGTCCGCCAGGGGCGCCGGGGCACCCATGTGTCGACCTGCACCGCCGACGAGGCGGTGGAGATGTTCCGCCTGCGCCACATGATGGAATGCCGCGCCATCCGCCGCACCGTCAAATCCCCCAGCCGCCGCCTCAACGACGACCTGGCCGCGCTGGTCCGCGCCATGGAGGAAGCGGCAGAGGCGAATGACGAATACCTGCTGGCGGAAATCGACCGCGACTTTCACCGGCGGCTGTTCAGCGACGCCAATCTACCGGCCCTCCAGCCGATCCTGCATCGCTGCCTGGTCCACAACCACCGCTTCAAGATCGCCCAATCCGACGAGGTCCGCGACCTGATGATGACGGCCAAGCGCCATTGGCCCATCGTCGAGGCCGTGGCCCGCCGCGACGGCGACGAGGCGGTGCGCCTGCTGGGCCACCATATCGCCACCATCGTCGATGTCGGCGACGACATCTTCGCCGACAGCGGTATCCTGCCATGACCGCCCAATCCCCCGAACTGGACGCCACCCTGTCGGCCGAGATGGCCGCCCTCCTCGAGCAGCTCGCCCGCGAGCTGGGGCCGGTCCCCGATCCCACCCTGCTGCCGCCCGCCGAAGGGCGGGCGATGACGGAAGAAGGCAACAGGCGCTGGAACACCGATCTGCCGCCCATGGCGGCGGTCAGCGAGATTACGATACCGGCCGACCCCGCTTTGTCCTCCGCCCCCTGCCGCATCAAGGTGCTGGTCCCGCCCAATGCCGGAAGCGGCGCGATCCTTTTCGCCCATGGCGGCGGCTTCGCCCTGTGCAGCCCCGAATCCCACGAACGCTGCGCCCGCGTGCTGGCCTGCGACTCAGGGCTCCCCGTGCTGCTGCCCGATTACCGGCTGGCGCCGGAACATCCCTTCCCTGCCGGGCTGATGGACGTCATCGCCAGCCTGCGCGCCGTGCAGGAGCGGCCCGAAGATTTCGGCCTGACGCCGGGCCCGCTGCTGGTGGCGGGCGATTCGGCGGGCGCCAACCTGGTCCTGGCCGCCATGCTGCATGAACAGGAACAGGGACGCCCCCTGCCGGCGGGTGGATTGTTCTTCTACGGCGTCTTCGCCGCCGATCACGACACCCCCTCGCACCGCTTCTTTGCCCAGGGTCCGGGCCTGACCACGGCCAAGATGCAACGCTATTGGGATTGGTACCTGCCCGACCACGCCGCCCGCGACAACGTTCTGGCTTCCCCTTTGCGCGCCGACGACGCGGCGCTGGCCGGGCTGCCGCCGCTGTTCCTGCTGGCGGCCGGGATCGACCCCCTGCTTTCCGACACCCTGTCCCTGTCCGCCCGCCTCGAGACCCTGGGGCGCAAGGACCCGCTGACGGTGGTGCCCGGCGTCATTCACGGCTTCCTGCAGATGACCCATTCCCTCGCCGCCGCCCGCCAGTCTCTGGCGGCTGCCGGCGAGGCGGCGCGGCAGATGAGGAGGGCGACCGACTAGTACAAAGAGCGCCTACTCTTTCCTAGGGAGGAACAAATGAAAAAAATCATGGCGACATTCGGAATGGCGGCGGCGCTGATGCTGACCGGCGCCGCGAATGCTCAAGAAACAGTTCATTTCTGGTACCATTTCGACAATCCCGAAAACCCTATGTCGGAACTGGTCGAGAAGTTCGAGAAAGCCAATCCCGGCATCAAGATCGACGCCGAGAACGTTCCCTGGAACAGCTATTACGACTCGCTCTACACCAATCTGGTCGGCGGCAACGCCCCGGATGCGGCGATGGTCAAGCTGTTCGCCCAGCCGCGCCTGGTGGACATGGAGGCCCTGGAGCCGCTGGATGACCGCATCGCGGCCTGGGCGGGCAAGGACGACCTGATCGACAACATCCTGGAAATCAATGCAGGACCGGACGGCAAGCAATACTACCTGCCGGTCCAGTATGTGGTTCTTTACCTCTATTACCGCACCGATCTGTTCGAGCAGGCCGGCCTCACCCCGCCGAAGACCTGCGAGGAATTCCTGCACGCCGCCAAGACCCTGACCATCGACGAGAATGGCGACGGCACGCCCGATATCTACGGCTTCGGCTTCCGCGGCGGCCGGGGCGGCCACGACCATTGGGGCACCTTCGTCCTGGGCCATGGCGCCAAGTTCGAGAAGGGCGGCCTGACTACGCCGGAACTGATCAAGGCCAATCAATGGCTGGTCGACCTGTTCCGCGAGCACAAGGTCTTCCCGCCGTCCGCCCCCAATGACGGCTTCCAGGAAATCATCGGCGCCTTCAAGGCGGGCAAGACGGCCATGACCATCCACCATATCGGCTCGGCCAACGACATCGCCCAGGCCCTGGGCGACAAGGTCTCGGCGGTGCCGGTGCCGCAATGCGGCGAGAAGCCCTGGACCCTTTATGGCGACGAATCGCTGGCGATCTTCTCCTCGTCCAAGGTGAAGGACGCCGCCTGGAAGTGGATCTCCTTCCTGGCCGAGGCCGAGAACAACGTGCTGTTCAACCAGGCCACCGGCCAGCTGACCGTGACCAAGAGCGGTTCGGAAAACTGGACGCTGCACGACAAGCGCTTCGTCGATGCCACCGTGGCCTCGATGCCCTTCGCCGCCTTGCTGCCCCAAACGCAGGAGACTTCGGACTTCGTCAACACCGTCTGGCCGACGACCATGCAGCGCGCCCTGACCGGCCGCATTTCGGCGGAGAGGATGATGCAGGAGATCGAGGCGCTCTACGCGCAGTGATGCCTGCCCCGGCTGCGACGGGCTGACCGTCGCGGCCGGGCCTTCCCCACCACCCTTGTTTTCCTGTTTCCATAATGGGTGATGCGATGAGCAACCAAGCGATCGCAGCGCTGGATGGCGTGCGCATGCCGTCGCGGCGCAGGCTTCTTCCTTATGTGCTGATGACCCCGGCGGTCCTGGTGACGCTCCTGATCGTCTTCCTGCCGATGATCGAGGCCCTGGTCACCAGCCTCTACGACTTCGTGCTGTCCCGGCCGAGGGCGACCCAGTTCGTCGGCTTCGACAATTACGTCCGGCTCATGCAGGACGAGGTCTTCTGGATCTCGCTGGGCCATACCGCCATCTGGATCGGCCTGACCGTTCCCCTGCAGATGGCCCTGGGCTTGGTCGCCGCCATCCTGCTGAACCGCACCTTCTTCTGGCGCGGGCTGGCCCGGGCGCTGGTGATCATCCCCTGGGCGCTGCCCAGCGTGGTCATCGCCCTGATGTGGCGCTGGATCTATGATTCCAATACCGGCGTGCTGAACGACCTGCTGCTGCGCCTGTCGATCATCCAGACGGCGGTGCCCTGGCTGGCCGATCCCGACCGCGCGCTTTATGCCATCGTCGTGACGCTGGTCTGGCAGGGCTTCCCCTTCTTCATGGTGATGATCCTGGCCGGGCTTCAGGGCATTCCGAAAAGCCATTACGAGGCCGCCTCGATCGACGGCGCCAGCTCGTGGAAGCAGTTCATCCACATCACCCTGCCCGGCCTCGCCGGGGTGCTGATCACGGCCGCCCTGCTGCGCATCATCTGGGTCGCCAATTCCATCGACGTGATCTACGTCATGACCGGCGGCGGTCCCGGCTATGCCACCCATACCCTGCCGCTCTACGCCTTCGTCAAGGCCCGCCAGAATCTCGATTTCGGCTATGGCTCGGCCATCGCCGTGGTCTTCACCCTGCTGCTGGCCGGCGTGGTGGCGCTCTATCTCGCCCGCACCCGCAAGGAGGCCGACCGATGAAACGCAAAGAGCCGCTCTGGCGCAGCCTGCTGACCACCCATATCCCGGTCCTGGCCATCGTCTTCTTCGCCATCGGGCCCTATCTGTGGATGTTCTTCACCTCCATGACTCCGGCGCAGCACCTGTCGGCGCAGGGCGTGGCGGTGACGCCGCTGAGCTGGTCCTTCGAGAATTACGAGCGCCTGCTGGCCCGCACCTCCTTCCTCACCAATATGGGGCACAGCCTGATCGTCGCCCTGGGAACGGTGGTGCTGGGCCTGACCGTGTCGGTAACGGCGGCCTATGCCATCTCGCGCTTCCGCTTTCCCGGCCGCAACGTGCTGATGACCCAGTTCCTGGTCGTCAACATGTTCCCGGTGGTGCTGCTGATCCTGCCGCTGTTCATCCTGATGCGGCGGCTGGGCCTGCTGGATACGCATATCGCACTGATCCTGGCCAATTCGACCGTGGCCATTCCCTTCTCGGTGTGGATGCTGACCAGCTACATCAACGCCATTCCGCGCAGCCTGGACGAAGCGGCGATGACCGACGGCTGTTCGCGGCTGGCGGCCCTGCGCCGCGTGGTGCTGCCGCTGGCCCTGCCCGGCATCATCTCGACCGGCATCTACATCTTCATCACCGCCTGGAACGAATATCTCTACGCCCTGACCCTGGGCGGCCGCAACACGCGCACCATGACCGTGGCGATCCAGACCCTGATCGGCGAATACCAGATCGAATGGGGCCTGCTATCGGCCGGCGGCGTGGTCGGCGCCCTGCCCGCCGTTGTCCTGTTCCTCTTTGTCCAGCGCCGCCTCGTCGGCGGTCTCACCCAAGGGGCCGTCAAAGGCTAAGTCCTTGCTTTAAGGTCAACCCATCATGAACCCTATCGGTCTAATCTCGATGCAATACGCCCGGCCCTTCACGGCCGAGCATTTCCCCCTCTTCGGGAAGATGAAGCAGCTTGGCTTCGACTTCGTCGAACTCCTCGTCCCGGAAAAGGGCGAGCTGGACCTGAAAGAGACGCGCCGCGCCCTGTCCGATGCCGGGCTGGACGTGGTGCTGGCGGCCCGCGTCAACCTGGAACGCAACCTTTCCAGCGACGATCCCGCCGCCCATCAGGCCGGGGTTGATTACCTGCGCTATGCCGCCGATTGCGCCGCCGCCCTGGAAGCGCCCATCGTCGGCGGTCCGCTGACGGGCAATCCGCTGGTCTTCGCCGGCCGCCCCCCGGCCCCGGTCAGCGAGCAGGAGCGGCTGGCCCGCAAGGAACGCTGCGTGGCCGGGCTGAAGGCTGCCGGCGACCATGCCGAAAGCGTCGGCGTGAAGCTGGCCGTCGAGCCGCTGAACCGCTTCGAGAGCGACGTGCTGTGCACCACCTTGCAGGCCATGGAATTGCTCGACGCGGTCGATCACCCGGCCGTCGGCGTGATGCTCGATACTTTCCACATGCATATGGAAGAGTCCTCGATCCCCGAGGCCATCCGCTTGGCCGGATCGCGCCTGATCCATTTCCAGGCCAATGAAAACCATCGCGGCTTCCCCGGCACCGGCGCCACCGACTGGGTGGCCGTCTGCCGCGCCCTGCACGAGGTCGGCTATCAGGGCCCGATCTCGCTGGAGCCCTTCCGCCGCAACGACGACCGCTTCGGCGTGCCCTTCGCCCAATGGCGCGCCCCGCATGAAGACGAAAGCGAGCGCCTGGCCGCCAGCGTCGAGTTCATGCGTTCCCACTTGTCCCTCACGAGGTATCGGCGATGACTCTCAAGATCGGCTGGATCGGCTGCGGCATTCATGCGACCCAGATGCTGCTGCCGCAATTGATGCGCCATGACGTCCAGATCGTGGCCCTGTGCGATACCAATGGCGAAAGGCTGGCCGCTGCCGGGCGTCAGTTCGGCGTGAGCGAACTGACCAACGATGCCGAGGCGCTGATCGCCAGGAAGGATATCGACGCCGTCGGCATGGCCGTCGGCCCGGCCCAGCATCTGGCCTTCGGCAAGGCCGCCCTGGCGCGCGGCCTGCCGGTCTTCATGGAAAAGCCCCCGGCCTCGAATGCCGCGGAAGCCCGCGAATTGCTTGCCGCCTCGGAAAAGGCGGGCAAGGCGCTGACCTTGGGCTTCATGAAGCGCTATTCGGTGGGCAACAAGATCGCCCGCAACGTCCTGTCCTCGGGCGAGTTCGGACGGGTGCTGGGGTTGACCGGCTATTACATGACGGCGCCGACCTATTTCGCCGGCAATGTCGATTATACCGGCTTCTTCCTGCATCACTGCGTCCACTACATGGACCTGGCGCCCTTCTTCGTCTCGCCGATCCGCGAGATCCGGGCGCGCAAGGTCGAGAACGGCCCGGGCCGCCTGCTGTTCCATGCCGCCATCGATTTCGAATGCGGCGCCATCGGCAGCATCGCCATGGGCACGGTGCAGTCGCGCGGCACGCCGGTCGAAAGAATCGAGATCATGGGCGACCACAACCGCCTGGAAATCGACGACGTGATCGAGGTGCGCTGGCACCGCAACCCGCCCTTCAAGTCGGAAGACCCGGCAGCAACCCTGGCCAATGACGTGGACACGCTGACCTGGAAGCCGAACTTCACGGCGGCGGCCAACGAGGACTTCAAGGGCTACCACGCCTTGCTGGCCGATGTGGTGAAGGCGCTGCGCGGGGAAGAGTCCAACGCCCCGACCATCGTCGACGGCGTTACCGCCATGGTCCATCTCGACGCCTTGCGGCGCTCGCTGAACCTGTGATCCCGGTGGGGGCAGGAGGCTCCGCCCCTCCTGCCCCGGCGTTGGCCCGCCCCGTCCTTCGAGACGCCGCCAAGGCGGCTCCTCAGGACGAGGCTAATAAAACAAACCTCATGCTGAGGAAACCCAACGGGTTGTCTCGAAGCATGAACAAGCGCTCAGTTTTCCTCGGGAATGGAGAAGTAAAGGGGATGCTTGTCCCGCGCCTCCTCGATCGTGCCTTGCAGGTCGTCCAGATGCACGTTCAGCGCCTGGACCGCCCGCTCGGGATCATGGGACGCAACGGCTTCGAGGATGGCTTCATGTTCGGCGATAACCACCTTGATCCGCCCCAGCACCGGCAGCGTCAGGCGGCGGTAGCGGTCCACCTGGACCTTGACTTGCTGGGCAACGCCCCACAATCCCGGCAGGCCCGCCGCTTCGGCCAGGGCGGCATGGAAGGCTTCGTCGGCTTGGTGAAACGCCTCGTAATCCTCGGTCGCTTCCGCTTCCCTCTGCCGCTCGATGATCGCCTGCAATTGGACGATCTGGCTGCGCGAGGCGCGTTCGGCGGCATATTTCACCGAAGCTTCTTCCAGCACGCGGCGGATGGTGATGGATTCCGGCAGGGCCGCCAGCGGGATGCGCGAGACGAAGGTGCCCGATTGCGGAAAGATCTCGATCAGGGATTCGTCGGCAAGCTTCAGCATCGCCTCGCGCACCGGCGTGCGGCTGACACCATAGGTTTCGGCGATCTGCTTTTCCGAAATGGCCTCGCCCGGCTTGCGGCTCAACGAGACGATCTCGTGGCGCAGGTCGCGGTAGATGACGGCGGCAATCGAAGTGCCCCGCTGCGCCGGCCGCGCCACGGGTTTCACCCGCTGGCGACGGCCAGCCGGCGCGGATTCGGCCTTTTTCGCTTCCAGTTCCATTCAGCCTTCCTTTCCGCACCTGTTCTTGAAAGTGGCACGGTTTTAAAACAATGCAGTCGACGGATCAGCCCTCAGGGAGTCTTAGAATATGGCCGTCGTTTTGGCGAGCCTGATGCAAGCACCTCGAAACCGTATCCGCAGCCTCTGCGGCAACATATATACTAGTATATTTATTCCCTCTCCGTCCTCCAACCTCTTTCGACCCGGTGGAGATTAAACATATTGGTCAGGTCGCATATCATCCTGGCTCACGCAACCACAGCGGCAGGCTCCGCGTACCGGCCTCGCCGCCGCCATCTCCCGCCGGGGCGGGCCAACCCCTTGGCGCAGAGCGGAAAGCCCCGCTCTTCGCTGTCCGGAACGCAGCCGCCGCAGGACCGCCGCCAGGACCGATGGCCTAGCCCTTAATTCCCGGCCGGACGCTCAGGCAAAGGCTTGCAGATGCGACTGATATATTAGTATACTTTAAGCGGAATGATCCGGGCAGACCCTGCCCCACACAGACACACAGACAGCCAAGAGAGAAGCGATGCTCCACCCCGACCGGCTTTTCCCGAGCGACCCCATCCAGCGCGGGATCGCCCGTAGCCTGTATTCCGAGGTCCGAGACCTGCCGATCATCAGCCCGCATGGCCATACCGATCCGGCCTGGTTCGCCAAGAACGAGCCCTTCCCCGACCCGGCATCGCTTTTCGTCAAGCCCGACCACTACGCCTTCCGCATGCTCTACAGCCAGGGCATCAGCATCGAGAGCCTGGGCGTGCGCCGCCTCGACGGCAGCCCGGTGGAGACGGATTCGCGCAAGATCTGGCGCATCCTGGCGTCCAACTGGCACCTCTTCCGCGGCACGCCGACCCGGATGTGGCTGGAACACGCTTTTGAGACCGTCTTCGGCGTCACCGAGCGCTTGAGCGCCGAAAGCGCCGACCGCATCTACGACCAGATCCAGGACTGCCTGAACCGTCCCGAATTCCGCCCCCGCGCCCTGTTCGAGCGTTTCAACATCGAAGTCCTCTGCACCACCGAATCCCCGCTGGATACGCTGGAGCACCACCGCGCCATCCGTGACAGCGGCTGGACCGGCCGCGTCGTCACCGCCTTCCGTCCCGACCCGGTGGTCGACCCCGAATTCGAAGGCTTCGCCGCCAATGTGGAAGCCCTGGGCGGCCTGACCGGCGAGAACACCGCCACCTGGACCGGCTATCTGGCCGCCCTGGCTAAGCGCCGCGCCTATTTCAAGGAATTCGGCGCCACCTCGACCGACCACGGCCACCCCACCGCGACCACCGCCGATCTGCCCCAGGACGAGGCCGCCCGCCTGTTCGACAAGGCGCTGAAGGGCAACGTCACCCCGGCCGAGGCCGAGCTGTTCCGCGGCCAGATGCTGACGGAAATGGCGCGCATGAGCCTGGAGGACGGGCTGGTCATGCAGATCCATCCCGGCTCGTTCCGCAACCACAACCCGCAGGTCTTCGAGCGTTTCGGCCGCGACAAGGGCGCCGACATCCCCTCGCAGACCGAATATGTCCGCGCGCTGAAGCCGCTGCTCGACCGCTTCGGCAACGAGCGCGACCTGACCATCATCCTGTTCACGCTGGACGAAACCACCTATTCCCGTGAACTGGCGCCGCTGGCCGGTCATTATCCCGCCCTGCGCCTGGGCCCGGCCTGGTGGTTCCACGACAGCCCGGAAGGCATGCGCCGTTTCCGCGAGATGGTCACCGAGACCGCCGGCTTCTACAACACCGTCGGCTTCAACGACGATACCCGCGCCTTCTGCTCGATCCCCGCGCGCCACGACGTGGCCCGCCGCATCGACTGCGCCTTCCTGGCGCGCCTGGTCGCGGAGCATCGCCTGCCCGAGGACGAAGCCCACGAACTGGCGAAGGACCTCGCCTACAATCTGGCTAAAAAAGCATACAAGCTGTGAGGACGGCCGCCCGCGCTCACACAGGGAAGGAAATGCCATGGCTTCACTGACGATTCGCCTGCATCCCGCCGACAATGTCGTCGTCGCGGGCATGGACATCCTGCCGGAGACTCCCGTCCCCGGCAGCGATGCCGTCACCAGGACCACGATCCCGGCCGGTCACAAGATCGCCGTCCAGGCCATCGCGCCGGGCGAGCCGGTACGCAAGTACAACCAGATCATCGGCTTCGCCTCCGAGGCCATCGCGCCCGGCGACCATGTGCACGTCCACAATGTGAGCATGGGCGACAATTTCTCGCGGGATTACGCCTTCGGCGCCGATGCCGTGCCGACCGACTTCATCCCCGAGGCCGAGCGCGCCACCTTCCAGGGCATCGTCCGCCCCGACGGGCAGGTGGCGACGCGCAATTATATCGGCATCCTGACCTCGGTGAATTGCTCGGCCACCGCCGCCCGCATGATCGCCGATCACTTCCGGGGCAATGCCCTGGCCGATTATCCCAATATCGACGGCGTGGTGGCGCTGACCCATGGCTATGGCTGCGGCATGGCCAACCAGGGCGAGGCCATCGATTCCCTGCGCCGGACCATCGCCGGCTATGCTCGCCATCCCAATTTCGGCGCGGTGCTGCTGCTCGGCCTGGGCTGCGAGGTCAACCAGGTGGACAGCTTGGTCGAGGCCGAGGGGCTGACCCCGGGCGAGCGCCTGCACACCCTGTCGATCCAGGAATCCGGCGGCACCAGCACCTCGGTGCGCGAAGGCATCAAGTTCATCGAGAAGCTGCTGCCCAAGGTCAATGACGTGACCCGCCAGACGGTCCCGGCCAGCCATCTGGTCCTGGGGCTGCAATGCGGCGGCTCGGACGGCTATTCGGGCATCACCGCCAATCCCGCCTTGGGCCATGCCGTCGACCTGCTGGTGCGCAACGGCGGCACCGCCATCCTCAGCGAAACACCTGAAGTCTATGGCGCCGAGCATCTGCTGACCCGCCGCGCCGCCACCCGCGAAGTCGGCGAGAAGCTGGTCGAGCGCATCCGCTGGTGGGAGGAATACACCACCCGCACCGGCGGCGAGATGAACAACAACCCCTCGCCCGGCAACAAGAAGGGTGGCCTGACCACTATCCTTGAAAAGTCGCTGGGCGCGGTCGCCAAGGCCGGCACCACCAATCTGGTCGATGTCGTGCGCTATGCCGAGCCGGTCACCGGCAAGGGGCTGGTCTTCATGGACACGCCCGGCTACGACCCCGTCTCGGCCACCGGCCAGGTGGCGGGCGGCGCCAATGTCATCTGCTTCACCACGGGGCGCGGTTCGGTCTTCGGCTGTAAGCCCTCGCCCAGCCTGAAGCTGGCGACCAACACGCCCTTGTTCCAGCGCATGCCCGACGACATGGACATCGATTGCGGCACCATCGCCACCGGTGATGCCACCATCGCGGAAGTGGGCGAGCAGATCTTCCAACTCATCCTGGAAACCGCCTCGGGCCGCAAGACCAAGAGCGAGGAACTGGGCTTCGGCTCGGATGAATTCGCTCCGTGGCAAATGGGCGCGGTGATGTAAGCTGACGGGCTGGAAGGTCCGCGACGCCTCCCGCAAGGGATGCAGGCGCGCGGGCCTTCCTTCCGTTCACCTCCACAGGAAGAACCCCTATGAGCGGGACTCCGGAACCGGCGGCCCAGGCCCCCGTGACTTCCCTGCGCGCCGACGAGCCGGTCCAAGGCATTCTTCTCGTCGTCACTGCCGTTGCCCTTTTTTCCTGCTCCGACGCCCTGGCGAAATATCTCAACCAGTCGCTGCCGCCGGTCGAGATCGCCTGGCTGCGCTATCTCGCCTTCACGCTGTTCATCCTGCCGGTGGCCTTCCACCAGGGCCGCCGGGTTCTCTATCCCGCCCGCCCCAGCCTGCAGCTCCTGCGCGGCTTCGCCATGGCGGTGGCGGCCGTCTTCTTCATCACCGGCATCGGCTATCTGCCGCTCGCCGAAGCCTCCGCCGCCAGCTTCGTCGCACCGGCCTTCGTCACCGCCTTCTCCATTCCCCTGCTGGGAGAGAAGGTCGGCTGGCGGCGCTGGGTCGCCGTCCTGGTCGGGCTGACGGGCGTCATGATCGTGTTGCGGCCGGGCGGCGAGTCCTTCCAGATGGCTTCCATCTTTCCGCTTCTGTCCGCCGTCGCCTTCGCCCTGGGCATCGTCATCACGCGAAAGATGTCCGGCCATGACGGCGCCTCCACCACCCTGATCTGGAGCGCCGTGACCGGGCTGGTGGTGATGACGATCCTGGTGCCCTTCAGCTTCGTCGTGCCGACCCCGGCCCAGCTGGGCGTGGCCGCCGCCATCGGCGGAATCTCGGCGCTGGGACAGTTCCTGCTGATCCGTGCTTATCGCTTCGCCGAGGCTTCGGTCCTGGCGCCCTATACCTATATCCAGCTCGTCTGGGCGGCCGTGCTCGGCTATCTGGTCTTCGACGCCATTCCGGATCTCTGGACCTTTATCGGCACCGGCGTGATCATCGCCAGCGGCCTCTATACGGCCCATCGCGAACGGATCGCCGCCCACCAGCGCATGGCCCTTCGCTCTTGCGCAAAAATAGACTGATATACTAGTATACAGAAAAAGAATGGGAGAAACGGGAATGCCTCCTTCACCGCGCCGCATCGCCGCCTTGGGCGAATGCATGGTGGAATTGTGCCGCCGCCCGGACGGCTTGCTTTCCATGGGCTTCGGCGGAGACACCTTGAACACGGCCATCTACATGGCCCGCCTGGGCGTTCCCGTCGATTACGTCACCGCCCTGGGCGACGATCCCACCAGCGACGAGATGCAGGCCTCGTGGGAGGCGGAAGGCATCGGCACCGGCCATGTGCTGCGCGTGCGCGGACGCCTGCCCGGCCTCTACATGATCGAGACCGATGCGGCGGGCGAGCGGCGCTTCCTCTACTGGCGCGACCAGGCCCCGGCCCGCGACCTCTTCGCCCTGCCGGGAACCCCGGCGCTCGAAGCCGCGCTCGAAGGCTATGACCTGCTCTATCTCTCGGGCATCAGCCTGGCGATCTGGGGCGAGGCCGGACGGGCACGCTTCTTCGCCCTGGCCGAGCGCCTGCGCCGCCGCGGCGGACGCATCGCCTTCGACACCAACTGGCGCCCCCGGCTGTGGCCTGACCGCGAGACCGCGCGCCGCGCCTATGACGAGATGTTCCGTCACACCGACATCGCCCTGCCCGGCGTCTGCGACCTGCGCGAGCTTTACGATGATGCCGACGAGGCCGCCGTTCTGGCCCGCCTGCGCGGCTTCCGCATTCCCGAGATCGTACTGAAGCGCGAGGACCCGGGCTGCATCCTCTGCAGCGAGGACGGAGACGTCGTCGTCCCCGCCGAACGGGTCGAGACGGTCGTCGATACCACGGCGGCCGGTGACAGCTTCAGCGCGGGCTATCTCGCCGCCCGCCTGCAGGACAAATCCCCCCTCGAGGCCGCCCGCGCCGCCCATCGCCTGGCCGCCCAGGTCATCCAGCATCGCGGCGCCATCATCCCGCGCGAGGCGATGCACAGCCTTGCCCCTTTGTAAGGAGGCCGTCATGACCACACCGCTTTTCGAACCCCTGATCACCGGTCCGCGCATCGTCCCGGTCCTCGTCCTCGACCAGCCCGAGGATGCCGTTTCCCTGGCCCGCGCCCTGGTCGCGGGCGGCCTGCGCATGCTGGAAGTGACCCTGCGCACGGAAGCCGCCCTGGCCTGCGCCGAGGCCATCGCCGCCAAGGTGCCCGAAGCCGTCGTCGGCCTGGGCACGCTGACGCGGCCCGAACATTTCGCCCAGGCCCGCGATGCCGGTGCCCGCTTCCTCGTCAGCCCCGGCCTGACCGACAAGCTGGCCCAGGCCGCCCATGACACCGGCCTGCCCTATCTGCCGGGCATCGCCACCGTCAGCGAGGCGCTGATCGCCCGCGAGCACGGCTTCCTGGAGCAGAAATTCTTCCCCGCCATGCTCAGCGGCGGCGCGCCCGCCCTGAAGGGCATGGCTCCCCTGCTGCAGGATGTGCGCTTCTGCCCCACGGGCGGCATCCGCGCCGAGATGGTCACCGAGATCCTGGCCCTGCCCAATGTCTTCGCCTTGGGCGGCACCTGGCTGACCCCCGCCGATGCCGTGCGCGAGAAGCGCTGGGACGAGATCGAGCGCTTGGCCCGCGAAGCCACCGCCCTCGTCCCCTGATCCCGACATCCGATAATAAGCCGTCCAAGGAGATTTTCAGCATGCAGCGCCTGAACCGGCAAGACCTCGCCAGCGGCAAGATCGCGGCAGACCATACTGCCGGCGCCCCCGTCCTTCCCGTCGCCGTCCTGCAAATCGGCGACGGCAATTTCCTGCGCGGCTTCGTCGACTGGATGATCGACGTCGCCAACGGCGCCGGTCACCTCAAGGCGGGCGTTGCCATCGCCCAGCCCCTGGATCAGGGCATCGCCGGTCTCCTGAAGGAGCAGGACAACCTCTATACGGTGCTGCTGCGCGGGATCGAGAACGGCAAGGAAGTCGAAACCCGCCGCGTCGTCAGCTGCGTCTCCGACACCCTCAATCCCTATCGGGAATGGGACCGGATGCTGGCCCATGCCGTCTCGCCCGATCTGCGCTTCGTCGTCTCCAACACCACGGAAGCCGGCATCGCCGATGTGGAAGAGGCTTATAAGGACGGCACCTGCCCCGACAGCTATCCGGCCAAGCTGGCGGCCCTGCTGCTGGCCCGTTACAAGGCCCTGGGCGGCAGCGCCGAGAGCGGCCTTGTGATCCTGCCCTGCGAACTGATCGAGGCCAACGGCGCCACGCTGAAGCGCATCGTACTGCGCCATGCCGAACGCTGGGGCGTGGAAGACGGCTTCGCCGCCTGGGTCGAACAGCACAATCATTTCCTCAATACCCTGGTGGACCGCATCGTCCCCGGCTTCCCGCGCGACGAAGCGGAAGAGCTGTTCGCCCGCTGGGGCTATCAGGACGGCCTGACCGTGGCCGGCGAGCCCTTCCATGTCTGGGTGATCGAAGGCCCCGCCGAGATCGCCGAGCGCTTCCCGCTGCACAAGGCGGGGCTGAACGTGGTCTGGACCGACGACCTGCAGCCCTATCGCACCCGCAAGGTGCGCATCCTCAACGGCGCCCATACCGCCGCCTCCCTGCCCGCCTTCGTCGCCGGGCTGGACACGGTGAAGTCGATGATGGACGACCCCACCGTCTCGGCCTATCTGAACAAGGTGATGTTCGAGGAGATCGTGCCCTTCGTGCCCCTGCCCGAGGCCGAGCGGCAGGACTACGCCAAGACCATCATGGAGCGCTTCGGCAATCCCTATATCCGGCACGAACTGATCTCGATCGCGCTGAATTCCGTGTCGAAGTGGCAGGTCCGCGTCCTGCCCAGCCTGAAGGATTCCGTCGCCGCCCATGGCGAGGCCCCGGCGGGCCTGTCCTTCTCGCTGGCCGCCCTGCTGCGCTTCTATCGCGGCGAGATGGTGGACGGCGCCTATACCGGCCGCCGCGACGCCGGCAGCTATCCCATCCGCGATGACGCCGCCGTGATCGCCATCCTGCGCGACGCCTGGGCCGCCCATGGCGCCGATCCGCAGGCGCTGGTCTCCACCCTGCTGGCCGAGACCCGGCTGTGGGGCGAGGACCTAACCCGCATCCCCGGCCTTGCCGCCCGCGTCACCGAATCCCTGGCCGCCATCGAGGCCAAGGGCATGGCGCAGGCGATGGCCGCGCTGGTCCGGTCCTGACCCCAGCTTTTTTCTTCGTTTCCTCCCTAAACTTGGGCCCCGCTTCGGCGGGGCTTCTTTTTTGGCTCGTCGCGCTTCAAGCGGGAGAAGCGGGCAAAAAAAGACCCGGCTGCCTTACGGCAGCCGGGTCGAGGTGGGAGAGAGCCGCTTATCCCAGGACACGCGGCAGGAAGAGCGAGATTTCCGGGATATAAGTCACCAGAAGCAGGGTGACGATGCAGGCCAGGTAGAAGGGCCAGATGGTCCGCACCGCCTGCATGATCGGTATCTTGCCGACGGCGCAGCCGACGAAGAGCAGCGATCCCACCGGCGGCGTCGCCAGACCGATCCCGAGGTTGAGGATCAGCACGATGCCGAAATGCACCGGATCCATGCCGAAATAGGTGATGACCGGCAGGAAGATCGGCGTGGTGATGATGATCAGCGGCGACATGTCCATGAAGCAGCCAAGCACCAGCAGCAGCAGGTTGATCAGCAGGAAGATGATCAGGGGATTGTCGCTGACCGACTGCATCAGCTCGACCATCGCCGTGGGCACCTGCAACAGCGCCAGCAGCCAGCCGAAGGACGCCGCCGAACCGATGACCAGCAGCACCATGGCGGTGGTCTTCGCGGCCCCCGTGGTGGCGATGACGAAGTCGCTCCAGCTCAGGCTGCGATAGACCAGCAGGGTGATCAGCAGGGCGTAGACCACCGCGATCATCGAGCTTTCGGTCGCGGTGAAGATACCCGAGCGCACGCCGCCGACGATGATGGCGATCAGGAGCAGGCCGGGCACCGCCGCGACGAAGATGCGCCCCAGCATCGCCCAGCCGGGGAAGGCCTCGGCCGGATAGCCGCGCTTGCGGGCCACCCAATAGGCCGCGACCATCAGCATGACCGCCAGCAGCAGGCCGGGCAGGATACCGGCGGTGAACAGGTCGGCGATCGAGATCATGCCGCCCGCCGAGATCGAATAGATGATCAGGTTGTGGCTGGGCGGGATCATCAGGGCGATGATGCCCGAGGTCACCGTCACGTTGACGGAATAATCCACGTCATAGCCGCGCTTCTTCATCTGCGGGATCATCAGCCCGCCGACCGCCGAGGCATCGGCCACGGCCGAGCCGGAAACGCCGCCGAACATGGTCGAGGCGGTGACGTTGACCAGCCCCAGCCCGCCGCGCAGATGGCCGATCATCGCCGCCGCCAGCCGGACCAGCTTTTCCGCGATGGCGCCGCGCAGCATCAACTCGCCGGCATAGATGAAGAAGGGAATCGCCATCAGGGCGAAAGCGTTCATGCCCGAGGACATGCGCTGAAAAACGATCAGCGGCGGCAGGCCCATGTAGAGGATGGTCGCCAGGGAGGAAATGGCGAGGACGAAGGCAATCGGCACGCCCAGCACCAGCAGCACGGCGAAGGTGCCGAAAAGGACCGTCAGTTCCATGATGCGAAGTCCTTACTTAGTCTGCTGGGAAAGCTTGAGGGCGGCATCGGCATGCGCCTGGGCCAGGGCTTCGGCACCGGCCTGTGCCCGGCGTTCGACCAGCAGGACCAGGACCCGCTCGATCGAGAACAGCACGATCAGGACGCCCGAGAAGACCAGCGCCAGATAGGACGTGCCTTCGGGAATGTTGAGGACGGGAATGGTCGCGGCCCAGGTTCCGCGCACCAGATCCATGCCGTAATAGGCCATCGTACCGCCGAACACGCCGACGATGACGAAGCTGAAAAGGTCCATGGCCACGCGCACCGGCTCGGGCACGATGTCGCGGAACAGGTCCAGACCAAGGTGAAACCGCTCGCGCACTCCGACCGCAGCGACCAGCAGAATGAACCAGAGCATCAGGAACAGGGAAACGGGTTCCGTCCATGAAGGGGTGTCATTGAGGACGAAACGCCCCCAGACCTGCCAAGCGACGGCGGCGGTCATCAGGAACAAGCCCGTCGCACCGATCCACAAGGCCAGCCGGCTGACCACATCGAGCAGACGGGTCAGGAAGTGGAGCAGAGATTTCATGCTACTTCTCTAAATGAAAAAGCCGCGCCGGCAAGCCGGCGCGGCACACATGGCGTTATTGCACAGCGCGGATGCGCTCAACCATGTCCTGCATCTGCGGGTCGGTGACATGCTTGGCATAGACCGGCTCGACCGCCTTCATGAAGGCATCCATGTCCACTTCATGGATTTCCGCACCGGCGGCGATGACCGCTTCACGGGACTGGGCTTCACGCTCCTTCCACAGCTCGCGCATCTTGGCGACCGATTCCTGGGCAGCCTTGCGGACCAGTTCCTGGTCCTCGGCCGACAGCTTGTCCCAGCTGCGCTTGGACATCACCAGGATTTCCGGCGCCATGGTGTGGCCGGACAGCGAGTAATACTTGGAGACCTCGAAATGGCGGGTGCTGTGATAGCTGGGCCAGTTGTTCTCGGCGCCGTCGATCACGCCGGTCTGCAGGCCGCTATAGACTTCGCCGAAGGGCATCGGCGTCGGGTTAGCGCCCAGGGCCCGCATGGTGTCGATGAACAGGTCCGACTGCTGGACGCGGATCTTCAGGCCCTTCATGTCTTCCAGCGTGCGCACGGGACGGCGGGAATTGTAGAAGTTGCGCGTGCCGGAATCGTAATAGGCCAGGCCGACCAGACCATGCGGCTCCAGCGCCTTCATGATTTCCTGCCCGATCTCGCCGTCCATCACCTTGTACATGTGCTCTTCCGAGCGGAACAGGAAGGGCAGGCCGGGCACGCGGGTGATCGGGGCGATGTTGTTCAGCAGCGCCAGATTGACGCGCAGCATGTCGATCACACCGAACTGCGTCTGCTGGACGGTATCCCGCTCCTCACCCAACTGGCCGGAATGGAAGACCTGGATGCTCAGGCGGCCGTCCGTTTCCTTCTTCAGGATTTCGGACATAAATTCGACGGCCTGGACGGTCGGATAGTCGGCGGGATGGGTGTCGGAGGAACGGAAGGTTACCTGCTGGGCCTGCGCAGCACCGACAGTGGCCATGATCCCCACGGCTGCGGTTGCGACCAGCTTCATCACTGCTTTCATGGTTTTCCTCTTCGTTGGTTCTGTTGCTCCCGGCAGGAGGGACTGCTAAGAGCGTCTTGCGCACTGCAATGGCCGGAACGGCAGGCCAGCGTCACATATACTAATATACCAGATAGAAAAATCCAAGGCAATGGAACCATTCCCACCGAATGCTGCCGCCAGCCGCAAGCCGTTGAAATAAAATTACCCAGCCGGGACTCCCCGCGCGTCCCTTGCAGGAAGGCGCTAGGCCATAATCCTGAAGTTGCGATCCTCTTCCCCGCCTTGAGAATCCGCCGCCATTCCTCCACCCGGGGTTAGGCGCAGGCGAATATCCCCGCGCCGCAAGCTATCGGTGGTAACACAAAAAAGATCTAATTTTGTTGCGTAATGTTCCTTATCGGCCATTCTGGCCGAGGAAACCGGTGGCGCCCGCACCGCCTCCGACCGCCGACGCCGTGCTAGAGAGAATTTTATGACCACCGCGCTTATCCGCATCCGGGCCGCCATCGAGGACATGCCCGAGGCCCTGTCGCGCATCGGGAAATACGTGCTGGACAATCCCGACAAGGTGCTGCGTTCGTCGCTGGACGAAGTCGCCGCCTTTTCCCAAAGCGGCCAAGCCAGCGTCATCCGCTTCTGCCGCCTGCTCGGCTATCGGGGCTTCGCCGATTTCAAGCTGAACCTGGCCGCCGACCTGGCCCACCGCCAGGCCGATGCGCTCGCCCCCCGCCAGCAGGGCAGCGCTTTGGCGGCGCAGCTTACCGCCTCCATGACGGCGACGGCACAGGGCCTCGACCCCGCCACCGTCGAGGCCCTGGCGCAGCGCCTGAAGACCAGCCGCCGCATCGACATCTTCGGCGGCGGCATCTCCGGCATGGTCGCCAGTATGCTGTCCTACCGCCTGCAGCGCCTGGGACTGGTCGCCCAGGCTTATCAGGACCCCTTGCTGGCCCACGAGATCATGGTCGGGCTGGATTCGGGCTGCACCGCCATCGCGGTGTCGGAGACCGGTGTGACCCCGGCCACCCTGCAATTCCAGCAGGCCGCCAAATCCGCAGGCGTCTATACCGCCGCCGTGACCAGCCGCGCCGCCAGCCCGCTGGCCCGCCGCTGCGACCTCGCCTTGATCACCGTGCCGGTCGATCCGCCGCCGGTGAACGGACAGCTCGGCGCGGCCTTCGCCAAGCTGCTGGTGGTGGAGACCCTGGCCTCGGCCATCGCACGGTCATAAGAATTCGGAGTTTTTCACCCTTACTTTCCGCATAGCCCGCCCAGATTTCACGATTCCTTCTTTTTACGCCTTGCCTTTTTCTTGGCACCTATAGCAGCGACGCGGCGCCACCCCGGCCACAGGCACGGGTCAATATGGAGAAAATCTCCACACCATCGCCTCTCCTGCTCAGGACCGAGACAGCATGCGCAAGAATGTCCTTCTCATCGTCGTGGACCAATGGCGGGCGGATTTCATCCCCCATCTGATGCGCCGGCAAGGGCGCGAGCCCTTCCTCGAGACGCCCAATCTCGACCGCCTGTGCCGCGAGGGCGTGACCTTCCGCAACCATGTCACCACGGCGGTGCCCTGCGGCCCGGCGCGGGCCAGCCTGCTGACCGGGCTGTACATGATGAACCACCGGGCGGTGCAGAACACCGTGCCGTTGGACAGCCGCCATTTCACCCTCGGCATGGCGCTGCGCGAAGTCGGCTATGACCCGGCCCTGATCGGCTACACCACCACCACACCCGATCCGCGCGCCACCAGCGTCAACGATCCGCGCTTCCTGCAACTCGGCGACATCATGGAAGGCTTCCGCTCGGTCGGCTCCTTCGAGCCGGACATGGAAGGCTATTTCGGCTGGGTCGCAGGCCAGGGCTACCCCCTGCCGCCGGAACGCACCGATATCTGGCTGCCCGAGGGCGAGGACTCCATTCCCGGCGCCACCGACCGCCCCGCCCGCATCCCGCGCGAATTGTCCGACACCAGCTATTTCACCGATTGCGCCCTGCGCTATCTGCACGGCAAGCGGGGCAACCCCTTCTTCCTGCATCTCGGCTATTGGCGGCCGCATCCGCCCTTCGTCGCCTCGGCGCCCTATCACGCCCTCTATCGCCCCGAGGACATGCCCGCCCCGATCCGCGCCGAGACGCCGGATTCCGAGGCCGCCCAGCATCCGCTGCTGCGCTTCTACATCGACAACATCCGCCAGGGCTCCTTCTTCCAAGGTGCCGAAGGCTCCGGCGCCGCCATGGACGAAGCCGCCATCCGCCAGATGCGCGCCACCTATTGCGGCCTGATGCGCGAAGTCGATGACGGCCTGGGCAAGGTCTTCGCCCATCTCGACGAGACCGGCCAGTGGGACGATACCCTGATCATCTTCACCAGCGACCATGCCGAACAGCTGGGCGACCACTACCTGCTGGGCAAGATCGGCTATTTCGACGAGAGCTTCCGCATCCCGCTGGTGATCAAGATGCCGGGCAACGACGCCCGCGCCGGTGCGGTGGAAAGCGCCTTCACCGAAAGCGTCGATATCATGCCGACGATCCTGGACTGGCTGGGCGGCGAGGTCCCGCGCGCCTGCGACGGCCGCTCGCTGCTGCCGCTGCTGCACGGCCAACGCCCCGCCGACTGGCGCACCGAGCTGCATTACGAATACGACTTCCGCGACATCCATTATTCCGCCGCCGAGACCGGCACGGGCGTGAGCATGGACGAGGCCAGCCTCTGCGTCGTGCAGGACGAACGCTACAAATACGTCCATTTCGCCGCGCTGCCGCCGCTGTTCTTCGACCTGCGCGACGATCCCCACCAGTTCACCAACCTGGCCGAGGACCCGGCCTATGCCGGTCTCGTCAAGGACTACGCCCAGAAGGCGCTGTCCTGGCGCCTGCGCCATGCCGAACGGACGCTGACCCATTACCGCGCCACGCCGCGCGGCCTGGAAAAGCGGGTCACCGCCAGCGAGGCCCTGCTCGCCCGCACCCGCTGATTTGCTCCACCGTTTTTCGTCTTCCGTCTTCCCGTATGCGGAGATCAACCATGCTCGACTTGTCCCGCCGTTCCTTCCTGGGCGTCGCCGGTGCCGCCGGCGGCACCCTGCTGCTGCCGCGCTTCGCCCTCGCTTCCGCCGATCCCCGCCCCTCGATCACCATCGCCGTCCAGAAGATCACCAACACCAACACGCTGGACGTCCTGCGCGAGCAGTCCAATGTGGGCGAGCGGGTGTTCTTCTCCTCGCTGTGGGAAGGTCTGATCGGCCGCAACTGGGGCAACAAGCTGGAGCCCGTTCCGCTGCTCGCCACCGAATGGCGGCGCATCGACGACAAGACAGTCGAACTGACCCTGCGCCAGGGCGTCAAGTTCCACAACGGTGATGAACTGACCGCCGAGGATGTGGTCTTCAGCTTCAGCCGCGAACGCGCCTTCGGCACCACCGAACCGGCCAACCGCACCACCGTCTCCGTCTCCGGCGACGGCATCCCGCAGCCCCGCGCGGGCATGGAACTGCCCCCCGAGGTGCCCGCCGTCGCCCGCCGCAACTGGCCCGACCTGGTGCGCGTCGAGGCGGTGGACAAATACACCGTCCGCTTCGTCAACGCCTCGCCCGACGTCACCCTGGAAGGCCGCATCGCCCGCTACGGTTCGGAAATCATGAGCCGCCGGGGCTGGGAAGAGGCCAACAGCTATCTCGACTGGGCGCGCAAGCCGATCACCACCGGCCCCTACAAGGTGGTGGAGATGGTGCCCGACACCTCGCTGACGCTGGAAGCCCATGACGAATACTGGGGCGGCCGCCCGCCGCTCAAGCGGATCCGCTTCGTCGCGGTCAGCGAAGTCCCCAGCCGTATCGCCGGCCTGCTGTCGGGCGAATACCAGTTCGCCTGCGACATCCCGCCGGACCAGATCGCCGAGATCGAAGCCAATCCCGCCTTCGAGGTCCAGGGCGGCACCATCCTCAACCACCGCCTGATCGTTTTCGACAAGCATCACCCGCAGCTCGAAAACCCGCTGATCCGCCGCGCCATGACCCATGCCATCGACCGCCAGGCCATCGTCGACGCCCTGTGGGCGGGCCGGACCGTGGTGCCGAAGGGGCTGCAATGGGATTACTACGGCGACATGTTCGTCTCGGACTGGGACGTTCCGGCCTTCGATCCCAAGCTTGCCGCCGACATGGTCAAGCAGGCCGGATACAAGGGCGAGCCGATCCCCTATCGCCTGCTCAACAACTACTACACCGCCCAGGTCCCGACGGCGCAGGTGCTGGTCGAGATGTGGCGCCAGGTCGGCCTCAACGTCCAGATCGAGATGAAGGAGAACTGGTCGCAGATCCTGGAACGTTCGCCCACCCGCGCGGTCCGCGACTGGTCCAATTCCGCCCCCTTCAGCGATCCGGTCTCCTCGATCGTCAACCAGCACGGCCCCAACGGCCAGCAGCAGCAGGTCGGTGAGTGGGAGAACAAGGAAGCCAACCTGCTGGCCGCCGTGCTCGAAACCTCCACCGACCACGCCGAACGCAAGAAGGCCTTCCGCCGCATGATGGAAATCTGCGAACGCGAGGATCCGGCCTATACGGTGCTGCACCAGAACGCCACCTTCACCGCCAAGCCCAAGGCGCTGAAGTGGAAGGCGGCCCCGGCCTTCGCCGTGGACTTCCGCGCCGGCAACTGGGGCTGACGGCGATGGCGGCGCTGCTTTCCCTGCGTGACCTGCGGGTCGCGTTCGATGGGGTGGCCACCTTGCGTGGCCTTTCCCTCGACATCGCGCCCGGCGAGGCGCTGGGCATGGTCGGCGAATCCGGATGCGGCAAGTCGATCACCTGGCTCGCCGCCCTCGGCCTGCTGCCGCGCAAGGCACGGGTCGAAGGCAGCGCCCGCATCGGCGGCACGGAACTGATCGGGGCGCCGCCCGCCCTTCTTGACGATATCCGGGGCGGGCGCATCGGCATGATCTTCCAGGATCCTGCCAGCGCCCTCAACCCGGTGCTGCGCATCGGCCGCCAATTGGCCGAGGCGCTGCGCCTGCATCAGGGATTGACCGGCGAGGCCGCCCGCGCGGAAGCGAAGCGGCTACTCGATATCGTCGGCATTCCCGACGCCGCCCGCCGCCTGAACGCCTATCCGCATGAATTGTCGGGCGGGCAGAACCAGCGGGTGATGATCGCCATGGCCCTGGCGGGCAATCCGGACCTGCTGATCGCCGACGAGCCGACCACCGCCCTGGACGCCACCATCCAGGTGCAGATCCTCGACCTGCTGGGCCAACTGCGGCGCGAGCGCAACATGGCCCTGGTGCTCATCAGCCACGATCTCGGGCTGGTGGCGGAGCATTGCGACCGCGTGGCGGTGATGTATGCCGGGCAGATCGTCGAGGAAGCCCCTTCCGACGACCTCTTCGCCCGTCCCCTCCACCCCTATGCCGAGGGATTGCTGCGCGCCCTGCCGCGCCTGACCGGGCCGCGCCAGCCGCTCGATCCCATTCCGGGCACGGTGCCCGACATGCGCGCCCTGCCGCCCGGCTGCGCCTTCGGGCCGCGCTGCCCCCGCCGGATCAATGCCTGCCGCAGCACCCAGCCCCGGCTGCGCGAGGCCGGGCGGGGCCGCCGCGTCAACTGCCTGAACGATACCGCCTCGCCCGCGGCAAGCGGCACGAGCGGCCGCATGACCGGAGACGCCGCGTGAGCGCCCTGCTGGACGCCCGCAATCTCGGCCGGACCTATCGGATGCGCCAGGGCCTGTTCGGCCGCGTCCTCGACATCCATGCGGTGGACGGCGTCGATCTTAGCGTCGCGCCGGGCGAAACCTTGGGCTTCGTCGGCGAATCCGGCTCCGGCAAGTCCACCACCGGGCGGATGGTGCTGGGGCTGGAACCGCTGGATGCGGGCGAGGTTCGTTTCGAGGGCGAACCCCTGCCGCCCACCGGTTCGCCCGCCTGGCGGCGCCAGCGCACCCGCATGCAGATGATCTTCCAGGACCCGCTCGCCGCCCTCGACCGCCGCCTGACCATCGGCGTGCAGGTGCGGGAACCGCTCGACATCCACGATATCGGCGCACGGGAAGAACGGGACGAACGCGCCCTGTCCCTGCTGTCCCTGGTGGGGCTGAGCCCGGTCCATGCCGCGCGCTATCCCCATGAACTCTCGGGCGGCCAGCGCCAGCGCGCCGTCATCGCCCGCGCTTTGGCGACCGAGCCGCGCCTGCTGGTCTGCGACGAGCCGGTCTCGGCCCTGGACGTCTCGATCCAGGCCCAGGTGGTGACCCTGTTGCAGAAGCTGCAGGACAACCTGGGCATCGGCATGCTGTTCATCAGCCACGACCTGCGCGTGGTGCGGCAGATCAGCCACCGCATCGCCGTCATCTATCTCGGCCGCATCGTCGAGGAAGGGACGGCCGAAGACCTCTTCCAGGCGCCGCTCCACCCCTATACCCAGGCCCTGGTCGCCGCCTCGCCGGAACCGGGGCGGGGCAAGATCCGTCGGCAGCCGTTGCAGGGCGATCCGCCCAATCCCGCCGACCGCCCCTCCGGCTGCGCCTTCCATCCGCGCTGCCCGGTCGCCGAGGCCCGCTGCCGGGACAGCCTGCCGTCCCTGACGCCCGTGGACGGGACAAGGCGGGTTGCCTGCCATCTCGTCTCCCGCCAGTAACGGAGTCCCCTGCCCATGCTGCGCTTTCTCTCCCTGCGACTCGGCCGGGCGGCGCTGACCATCGTCCTGGTCGTCACCTTCGCCTTCGTGGTGCTGCGCCTGTCCGGCGACCCCGCCATGCTGATCATGGGCGCCGAGGCATCGCCGGAAGCCATCGCCGCCTTCCGCGCCTCCTGGGGCCTCGACGAGCCGATCTGGGTCCAGTATTTCGCCTATTTCGGCGCCCTGGCGCAGGGGGATCTGGGCATGTCCATGCGCGACGGCCGCCCGGCCCTGGACATGGTGCTGGACCGGGTGCCGGCGACGCTGGCGCTGACGGTTCCGGCCCTGCTGATCAAGATCGGCCTGGGCATTCCCGCCGGCATCTATGCCGCCCTGCACCGCGACAGCGCCATCGACCGCGCCGTGATGGTCCTCGCCATCGCCGGCTTCACCGTGCCCAGCTTCGTGCTGAGCCTGCTGCTGGTGCTGCTGTTTGCGGTGAAGCTGGGCTGGCTGCCCTCGGGCGGCAACCAGACCCTGCTGCATGCCGTGCTGCCGGTCCTGACCCTGGGCATCGGCGGCGCCGCCATCCTGGCCCGCTTCACCCGCAGCGCCATGCTGGAGGTCCTGAACCAGCCCTATGTCCGCACCGCCAGCGCCAAGGGCGTGCCGTGGCGGCGGGTGGTGGTCGGGCATGTCCTACCCAATGCCATGATCCCCACCGTCACCATCATCGGCTTCATGGTCGGCAATCTGATCGCCGGGGCGGTGGTGGTGGAAAGCGTGTTCTCGTGGCCCGGTATCGGCCGGATGCTGGTGACCGCCGTGGCCAACCGCGACCTCGCCGTGGTGCAGACCATCCTGCTGCTGGTCGCCGCCACCATGGTCGCCGCCAACCTGATCGTCGACCTGCTGTACGGCGTGCTCGACCCGCGCCTGCGCCAAGCCCCCGCCGCCCGGGGCGGACATTGAGATGCCCGGAGGGAGCCTTGCGATGAAAGACACGCCCATTTCCCCGGACCAGATGTCCGAAAGCACCGAAGCCAGCCATCCCGCCGGCAGCTTCCGCCCGAGCCGTCCGCCGGTGCCGCTGGCGGTCTGGCTGGCCGGGGGCTGGGTGGTGGCGATGGTGTTGGTCGCCCTGCTGGCCGATATCCTGGCGCCCTACGGCATCACCGCCCTCGACCTACGCAACCGCCTGGCCCCGCCCGGCACGCCCGGCCATTGGCTGGGCACCGATGAACTGGGCCGCGACGTGCTGTCGCGCCTGATCGTCTCGATCCGCGTCTCGCTGCTGATCGCCTTCGGCGCGGCCGTGCTGTCGGCGGTGCTGGGCACCACGCTGGGCTTCCTGGCGGCGCATTTCCGGGGCGTCGTCGAGCAAATCGTCCTGATGCTGGCCGACTTCCAGGCCGCCTTGCCCTTCCTGATCCTGGCCCTGGCGGTGCTGGCCTTCTTCGGCAATTCGCTGGTGCTGTTCGTCTGCCTGATGGGCCTGCTCGGTTGGGAACGCTATGCCCGCATCGCCCGCGGCCTGGCGCTGTCCTCCAGCGGCCAGGGCTATGCCGCCGCCGTGCGCCAGCTCGGCGCCTCGCCCGCGCGGGTCTATTTCCGCCACATCCTGCCCAACACCGCCTCCACCCTGATCGTCTCGATGACCATCGTCTTCCCCGAGATCATCCTGATGGAAAGCGGCCTGTCCTTCCTCGGCCTCGGCGTCCAGCCGCCGCAGACCAGCCTGGGCAGCATGGTCGGCTATGGCAGGGAATACCTGACGACGGCGCCGTGGATCATGCTGGCCCCGGCCATCACCATCATCCTCACCACCCTGGCCGTCAGCCTGCTCGGCGACTGGCTGCGCGACCGCCTGGACCCGACCCTGCGGTGATTTCCCTTTCCCGGTTCTTCTCTCTATCCAAGGCTCGATAATGTTCGATCTGGTTATTTTCGACTGCGACGGCGTTCTGGTGGACAGCGAAGTGCTGTCGGCAGAGGCGGAGGCCGAGGCCTTCGCCGCCTGCGGCATCCCCATGAGCGCCGAGGACATCCTGACATCCCTGGTCGGCCTGTCCGAGGGCGCCATGTGCGACTGGGTCGAGGAATATTACGGCATCCGCCCCACGGAGACCTTCTTCACCCTTTACCGCCAGCGGCGGGAGGAATTGTTCGCCCACTCCCTGGCGCCCTGCCTGGGCGTGGCCGACGCCATCGCCGCCCTAGACGTCCCCGTCTGCGTCGCCTCGAACAGCCCCGTCCACCGCATCGCCCACAGCCTGTCGGTCACCGGCCTCGCTTCCCTGTTCGGACGGCATGTCTACAGCGCCGACCATGTGAGCCGCCCCAAACCGGCGCCCGACCTGTTCCTTCACGCCGCCGCCCAGTTCGGCGTGTCCCCCGCCCGCTGCCTGGTGATCGAGGACAGCCCGCTCGGCGCCATCGCCGCCCGCATGGCCGGAATGACCTGCTTCGGCTATTGCGGCGCCAGCCATATCCGCGACGGCCATGAAGAAAAGCTGCTGCGCCAGGGCGTCAGCGCCACCTTCCGCGACATGGCCGAACTGAACCGCATCATCGCCACCCATACCGACATGACCGCCCTCCAGGCCTCGGCCTGACATCAATCATTTCCGTCATGCCCGTACCGGCGGGCATCCATGCTGCCGCTGCGCCTTCCGAAGCCGACATGGGCTCCCGCTTTCGCGGGAGCGACGAAAGTTCTTTGAAATCATGACACTAAGACAATCCGCCGCCCCTGCCTCTCTGCACGGGCGGCCTATTGCCTTGGGCGAATCCCTGGACTCGGCGAAGTCTTTCCGATTATTTGCATTCAGGATATTCGGCCCGGCCTTCCCTGCCGAGTAGCCCTGTCCAAGTCGTTCCGAGCCCTGTTCCCGACAAACAGCGCCAGCGCAATGTGAAGAAGGGTCGTCCATGGCTGTCAACAAATGGCTCTTGTTCTGGGGTGTCCTGATCATCCTCAGTTATCTCGTCCCCTACACTTTGCTGCGCGACGTCCAGGCCTGGTGGGGTGCCTTCCTGTTCTGGAGCGTGATCGGGCTGCTGGTCATCTTCGCCAATCACCATCTCACCCGCCACTGGGAGGACGGGGAATGAGCGCGGCCGCGATCTGGTGGGGCATCGGCCTCTATGTGGTCATCGCCACCGCCGTCGCCCTTCTCGCCCGCCAGGGCCGGGCGCTCGACATGACGGCCTATTTCCTCGGCAACAGGAAGATGAACGGGCTGGTCTCGTCCCTCAGCTACAGCGCCACGACCTTCAGCGCCTTCATGATGGTCGGACTGGCCGGGCTGACCTATGCCGGCGGCGTCGGGGCGCTCGGCTTCGAGATCATCTATTTCGCCGGCGTCTCCATGGTCGCCATCTTCGGGCCCAAATTCTGGGTGGTGGGCAAGAAATACGGCTTCGTCACGCCCAGCGAGATGCTGGGCCACCGCTATGACAGCAAGATGGTCGCCGTCGTCGTCGCCGTGTTCAGCTGCGTCTTCCTGATTCCCTATGCCGCCGTGCAGCTGACCGGCATCGGCTATCTGATGAGCGGGATGACCAACGGCGCCATTCCCTTCACCACCGGCGTCATGCTGGCGACCTTCGTCGCCATCGTCTTTTCCTATATCGCCGGCATCCGCTCGGTGATGTGGACCGATTCGCTGCAGGCATTGCTGATGATCATCGCCTCCTCCGTGGTGGTGATCGTGGTGCTGGCCCAGCTGGGCGGCTTCACCGGCCTGTTCGAGACCCTGGCGGCGGAGAAGCCAAGCCATCTGAGCGTGCCGGGGCCGGGCCTGTTCAGCTTCGTGACCTTCCTGGGCCTGACCATTCCCTGGTTCTTCTTCTGCCTGTCCAACCCCCAGGTCAGCCAGCGCCTGTTCATGCCGTCCTCGCTGCGGTCGATGCGCGCCATGCTGATGGGCTTCCTGGTCTTCGGCTTCCTCTACACGCTGATCTCGGTGCTGTGGGGCTTCGCCGCCCTGGCCGCCTTCCCCGGGCTGGAACGCGCCGACATGGCGACGCCGACCCTGTTGTCGTCGGAATTCGTGCCGCCCGTTCTGGGGGTGGTGGTGATGGTGGCGATCATGGCCGCGGCCATCTCGACCATCGACTCAATCCTGCTCACCCTGTCGTCGATGTTCGCCCGCGACGTCTACGGCAATCTCAGCAAGGAACCGACGGAAAAGCTGCAATTGCGGGTCGGCAAGGTCGTCATCCCGGCGATCGCCATCCTGTCCTGGGCCTTCGCCCAATTGCAGCTCGACCTGATCGCGGTGCTGTCCGTGGCGGCCTCGGCGGGGCTGGTGGTGATCGTTCCGGCGACCATCGGCGCCTTCTACTGGAAGGGCGGCACGGCGGCCGGGGTGCTGGCCAGCGTCGTCGGCACCGGCCTGTTCGTCCTCTACGTCCAGATGACCGGCAATTCCTTCCTCGGCCTGCCCGCCGGGGTATGGGGGATCATCGTCTCCACCGTCCTGTTCGTCGCCGTCAGCCTCGCCACCAGGGCCCCGCTCCAGGTCGCCGAGGACTTCCTCGGCACCGTCAGGAACGGAGCCCCGGGGCGGAAAACGGCCCCGCCTGTTTCTCAACGGTAGGGAAGAAAAACCGGCTCGCTGGAAGACACTTTCCAGATGGCCGCCGCCACCCCGTCGATGACGGGGATGGAAAAGCGCCGGGCCAGCCTCGGCGCGGCACCGGCCAAGCCGCCCGAGCCCAGCAGGATCGCCTCGGCACCGTCGTCGCGGATGGCACGCGCGATGGTGTCCAGCAGCAGCGCTTCCGTCTCTGCCGATTGCGCCGCAGCCGCCGCCACGCCGATACCGGCGGCCCGCACACAGCCTTGGCCTGCGGCGCCGAAGCGGGCGATATGACGGGTGATGGTCGGGACGGCGCCATCGAAGGTGGTGACGACGGCGAAGCGCTTGCCCAGGGAAAGGGCTGCCGCGATTCCCGCCTCGCACAGATCCACCACCGGCACACGCAGCATCTCGCGGGCTTCGGCGACGGCGATATCGTCGAAACAGGCCAGGATGCAGCCATCGATTTTCCCGTGACTTTGCTGGCGTATCAGGGACAGGACCTGGGGCACGGCGGACGCGCGGTGCTGGCGCGTCTCGATCGAGAACGGCCCCTGCGCCGGGTTGACCGCGAGGATCTCGACATCCGGTGCCGCCGCTTCGCGCGCGGCCTCGCGGATCAGCCCGGTAACGGCGGGATTGGTGTTGGGATTGATGACCAGCAGGCGTCTCGTGAAGTGCGGCCTCATCATCGGCCCGCCAGCATGTCGGGCAGCCACATCACGATCTGCGGCCAGATGATCAGCAGGATTGTGAAGCCCAGCATGATAAAGACGTAAGGCAGCGATCCCCAGATCACGTCGGCGAAGCTGCCGCCGTCCCGCCGCACCCCTTGCACCACGAAAAGGTTCATGCCGACCGGCGGGGTGATCAGGGCGATCTCGCACATCAGCACGATGAAAATGCCGAACCAGATGGGATCGACGCCCACCGCCGCCATCATCGGCACGGCGATGGGAACGGTCAGGACCAGCATCGACATCGCATCCATGAAGGCGCCCAGGATCAGGTAGAAGAGGATCATCACCAGCAGCAGGGTCAGCCGGTCGAAACCGAAGGAGCCGACCCATTGGGTGACGGCCTGGGTGACGCCCAGCATGGAAATCGTGACATTGAGCAGCAGGGCGCAGGCCAGGACGATCACCACCATCCCGGTGGTCCGCGCCGCCTGCAACGAGCAGGTGACCAGCAGGTCGAGGGACAGGCGCCCGCTCCACCACACGAAGCCCAGCGCGATGACCACGCCCAAAGCGGCGGATTCGGTGGGAGTCGCAAGGCCGCCATAGATACTGCCCATGACCACGCCGAAGATGATGAAGGGCGGGACCAGGAAGCGCAGATAGGACAACTTGACGCTAAGCGGAATTTCCGCGGCCTTGCCGCCATTCCGTCCCGCCCCGCGCTCGAAAAGGAAGATATAGACCGAGAAGCTGAAGGCCAGCAGCAGGCCGGGGATGAGGCCGGCGGCGAACAGCTGCCCCACCGAGGTATTGGCCAGCGCGCCATAGACCAGCAGGTTGATGCTGGGCGGGATTAGGATGCCCAGCGTTCCCCCCGCCGCCAGCGTGCCCAGCGAGGGCTTGAGGGGATAGTTGCGCTGCTCCAGCGCCGGCAGGGCGATGGTGCCGACCGTCGCCGCCGTCGCCACCGACGAGCCCGACGTCGCCGAGAACAAGGTGCAGGTGGCGATATTGGTGTGCAACAGGCCGCCCGGCAGCCGTCCCAGCCAGACCGCCAGCGCGTCATACATGCGGTCGGCGATGCCGCCGCGCAGCAGCAGCTCGCCCAGCATCATGAACAGGGGAATGGCGAGGATGTAGGGACTGTTGAGGCTGCTCCAGATGACGCCGCCCATCATATCGACCAGCGGCGCCCCATAGACGAGATAGCCGCCCACCGCCCCCACCGCGACGATGACGACGGCGACCGGCACGCTCAGGAACATGAGAAGCAGCATGGCGAGAAAGCCGATGCCCACGAAAAGAATGCTCATTGTTTCGCTTCCCCGCGCTTCTTCAGGTCATCCAGCTCGACCTGAAGCTCCTCCTCGACCGAGCCGGGGCCGAAGCGGCGGTTCAGGCCCGTCCAGTCCCGGCGCAGCAGCAGGTAGCAGGCCTTTGCCGACAGGATCACGGCGGCGACGGCGAAGAGGGCCATCGCCGCCAGCCAGATGGATTGCGGATAGATCAGCGGTGTCGCCCAGGGAGTCTGGGCGATGGACTGGTAGGCCTGGGTATCCCGGACGGTGCGGAGGGTGAAATGCAGCAGATAGAGCGACAGAATCCCCATCGAAACCGCCGCCAGGGCATTGAGCGCGGCCTTCACCCCTTCCGGCAGGCGCGTGTACAGAAGGTTGATGCGGATATGGGATTGCTCGACCGCAGCCACGGTAAAGGCCAGGGGCGCGGCGATGGCGACGGCATAGCCGCCTAGTTCATCGACCCCGCCGAAGGAGAAGGAGAAGAACTTCCGCAGGATCGTCTCCGCCGCAATCACGAAGGAGAGAGAAATCATCATCACGCCGAACACGATTCCTGCGAACCGAGAAAACCTTCTCACTATTCTTCTCCCTCATTCACGGCAGATCAGAGACCCAGCTTCGCGCCGACCTTGGCGCGCCATTCCTCTTCACACCCGGCATAGACGGCATTGCATTGCTTGGCCCAGACCGGCAGCGAAGTTCCGCTGACGGCGGCGGAGACCGTGGCGATATCGGCCTCGGAAACCGGCACCTCCTTCAGCGCATATTTCTTGCCCTGGGTGCAGGGCTCGGCGCCGGCATTGCAGCGCATGGCGTCTTCGTAGAGTTCCTCGGAATAGGCCCAGATATCGCTCACCAGACCGTCGATGGCCGCCTGGAGCTTTTCCTGGGCATCCGGCGACATCTTGTTCCAGGTGTCGAGATTGATGGCATAGCCGTTGACGGCCAGTTGCAGCGCCAGCGGCAGGACGGTGGTAGCGGCTTCCGGCCAACCGGCGGAATTGGCCGAAGCCGGGCCGGTGATGGCGCAATCGACCACGCCGCGCGACAGGGCCTGCTGCACCTCGCCGAACGGCATCGGCACCCCGGTCGCGCCAAGGCCTGCCATGAAATTGGCCGCGCTCTGGTCGCCCACGCGGACCTTCAATCCCTTCAGGTCGGCAAGGCCGCCGATCTCGGGCTTGCAGAAGATGACCTGGGGACCCGCAGGCCAGACGCCCAGCAGCTTGGCGTTGAAACGTTCCTGCAGGCGGGCGTCCACCGTATCGACGAAGGCCTCGGTATGGACCTTGCCCGCCGCGAAGCTGGTGTTCAGTCCGACGAGATCGAGGCCGAGGATGGTGGGCTCGTCACGGCTGACCTGCGGACCGCGCAGCGAGACGATGTCGAACAGCCCCGAGCGCAACACGCGCAGACCGTCCGAATCCGGGATGCCCGCCACATCGACCGGCCGGTACTGGACCGTCACGTCGAGGCCCGAATGCTGGGCCAGGGCTTCGAAGAAGGGCGCTTCCTTGTCCTGGGCGATCTTGCCCGAACCGGCGGGCTGGCCGAGCACGGTGAAGGACAGAGTTTCGGCCTGGGCGACCGAGACGCAGGAGATGGCGGCGGCGGCCGCGAGAAGAATGGGTTTGACCACGTGTGTCTCCTTCCAGCATGGGACCTTTCGGCGCCGCACGACCCTGCCCCGGACCGCATGCGCCTTCGGGAATGACGATGCATGTTTCATGCCGGTTTACTGAGAAACTGAAATTTCATGACCACCCAAAGCCTTATCCTCCCAACCCGCCCCGGGGACGCTGGACCGGCAAAGATTCTTCTGCTTAAAAAATAAGCGGTGTCGGAAGGAGGTGTCTATTCGGAGGGCAGAGCTGCGCCGGTTACAGTTCGTCCAGCATGTCGTTGAGCATCTCGATACCGCGCAAACGCCCCCGCCCTTCGGCTCCGGCAATCTCTATGGCGCGGGTCGCCAGCAGATGGCACACCGCCATGACGGCAACGTGATTGAACAGGGGGCCGGGGGCCAGGGTCTGGCAGCGGAAATGCCAGTCGGCTTCCCGATAAGGGTCCAGCCCCTCGTCGGTGACATACAGGAATTTGGCGCCCGACCGGCCGATGACCTTGAGGATCGGCTCCATCCGCGCCACACGCCGCCGCAGTCCGAAGACGATGACGCAATCCTCCGGGCGGATGCTCACCAGATGCTCGCCCAGCGTTTCCCCCCCGGAGGGAATCGCGACAATATTTTCAATAACTTGCGTCAGTTGCCATTGCAGGTAGGTCGCGAAGGGATGGCTGGCGCGGAAGCCCAGCACCCAGACCTTGCGCGCCGCCAGCATGGCCCGCGCGACGGCATCGATTTCCACCTGGGAGATGGTGGCGAAGGTGCGGTCGAGATTGGCCTTGCCCTGTTCGATATTGGCGGCCAGCGACGCCTCCGCGCCATCGCCGGAGGGCAGGGCGAGAAAGAGCCGCGATCCCGTCTGCCCCTCGGCCCGCGCATGCCGCCGCGCCTCTTCATAGGATTCATAGCCGAGACGCCGCACGAAGCGCGACACCGTGGCCTTGGACACATTGGCGAGCTTGGCGAGTTCCTGGGCCGAGTAGCTTGCCAATTCCCCCGGGAAATCGCAGAGGAACTCGCCCAGCCGCCTTTCCGCCGGATGCAGGTCCGGCAAGGCGTTGCGGACGCGGGAGAGAAAGGATCGTTCAGCAGGTGCCATGGCCATACCCGGAAACTGGAATTTCACGGAGTATGGACAGGAAACACCGAACCGGCAATCCACCCTCCCCCGTCCTGAAGCCCTCCACCCGGCGGAATCAGGCTTCCGCCTTGGTCTTCCACATGGGACGGATCTCGTAGCCCGCTTCGACCAAGCGGTCGCGCAGCTTGCGGGCCATCGCCACGGCATTGGGATTGTCGCCGTGGACGCAGATGGTATCGGCCTTCACCGGGATCTTCTTGCCGTCGACGGTGGTGATCGCCTCTTCCTCCAGGATGCGCAGGATGCGCTCGGCGGCATAATCGGCATCGTGGATGATCGCCCCCTCGCGGCGGCGGGACATCAGGTTGCCCGCCTCGTCATAGGCGCGGTCGGCGAAGATCTCCATGCCGATGGGCAGTCCCAGGTCCTCGGCCGCGCGCTGGGTCTGGTTGCCCGGCGAGGTAAGGTAGAGCATCGTCGGGTCCACGGCCTTGATCGCCCGGCCGATGGCCAGGGCGAGGTCGTAATCCTCCGCCGCCATGTTGCCCAGCGAGCCATGCGGCTTCACATGGCGCACCTTCAGGCCAAGGGTCTGCGCCACGCCTTGGACGGCGGCGATCTGATAGACCAGGATCTGCTCCAGCTCCCGCAGATTGTCGACCTCGATCCGGCGCCGCCCGAAGCCCCATTGGTCGAGGAAGGAGGGATGCGCCCCCACCCCGACCCCGTTTTCCTTCGCCAGGCTGAGCGTGCGGTGCAGCACCAGCGGATCTCCGGCATGGAATCCGCATGCGATATTCGCCGAGGAGACGATTTTCAGCATCTCCTCGTCGTTGCCCATGGTGTAGGCCCCGTAGCTTTCGCCGCAGTCACAGTTCAAATCGATCGTACGCATGGTTTCCCCATTGGTTCGGTAACGCCACTTTAAGCGCCATCCTGCTCAATAAACAAGCACATAAAAAAATGCCCCGGGAATGGTCATTGTTTGTTGACCTTGCGCCGCTGGAATGTCATTGGTATACCGACGGTGCGCTGAACGGTATGTGGCGACGCCGCCTTCGGAACTCAAACTGCCCTCAACGACCCTAGGCAGGAGACTGCGCGTGATTATGAAATTCATCGCCCGGGCCACCTTTTGCGGTGTTGCCGCCATAGCCTCTTTCGGCGCTTTCCACAGCGAAGCCGAGGCCAAGACCGTTCTGGATGTCGCGATGGTCTGGCCGGAAGGCAATTACCACGTTACCAACGCCCATCGTTTCGCCGAGGAAGTCGAGAAGGCCACCAACGGCAACGTGGCCCTGCGCATCCATGCCGGCGGGGAACTGGGGCTGAAGGGCCCGGAACTGATGCGCTCGGTGCGGGACGGCCTGGTGCCCATGGCCCAGATGCTGATCACCCAGCAGGTCGGAGATGCTCCGTTCCTGGGCATCGAGTCCCTGCCCTTCCTGACCCGCAACCAGGAAGACGCGGCGATCCTGCACAAGCATATCTGGCCGGAATACGAACGCATCGCCGCGCAATTCAACCAGAAATTCCTGTTCGCCGTGCCGTGGCCGGGCCAGGGCGTCTTTACCGGCAAGCCCGTCGAATCCGCCGCCGACCTGAAAGGCGTGGTGATCCGCACCATCGACCAGAACGGCAGCCGCTTCTTCTCGGCGCTGGGCGCTTCTCCGGTGCAGCTGCCCTGGGGCGAGGTCATGCCCGCCCTGGCCTCGGGCGCGCTGAAGGGCGTCACCACCTCCAGCTCCTCGGGCGTGGACGGCAGCTTCTGGGACCTGCTCAGCCATTTCAGCCGCTTCAACTGGCAGCAGGCCTCCGACGTCATGACCATCAACATGGATAGCTGGAACAAGCTTTCCGAGGCCGACCGCGCCGCCATCGAAGAGGTCGCCGCCCGCCTGCAGCCGGAATTCTGGGCAGCCGCCGCCAAGGTGGATGCCGACAACACCGCCACGCTGGCCAGCAACGGCATGACCGTCACCGAAGTCGGCAGCAGCTTCGCGGAAGAACTCGAAGCCGCCGGCAAGCCCATCTGGCAGGACTTCATCAACCGGGTCGGCGGCTCGTCGGGACAGATCATCGCCGACTACCTGAAGGAAACCGGGCGCTGAGATGGCGATGGATCTCGCCCCCCAACCGGTCCATGGACGGGAGGCTCGCAGGAGCCTCCCTCTCCCCCTCCGCTGGATCCGGGCCGTCTCGACGATGAGCGTCTATCTGGCCGCGCTGGCCCTGGCGCTGATCTTCCTGCTCGTGTCCTTCGAAGTGGTCACCCGCAGCTTCTTCGGCTTCAGCGTCCAGTTCACCTGGGAATATGCCGGTTACCTGGCCGGAGCCGTGACCTTCCTCGCCGCCGGACCGGCGCTGGAGCGCGGCGCGCATGTCCGCATCACCCTGCTGCTCGACCACCTGTCGCCGCGCGCCCGCGACGGCCTGGACATCTTCGCCACCCTGGTCTCGGCGGCCATCGTCGGCCTGCTGCTCTATGCCTTCGCCACCATGACCCTGCAATCCTGGCGCAACGGCACGGTGGCCTCGACGCCCATGCTGACGCCCCTGGTCATTCCCCAGACCGTCATGCTGGCCGGCATCGTCATTTTCGAAATCCAGCTCTTCGCCCGCATCGCCCGCATCCTGTGCGGCTATCCCGCGGACCTCGCGAGAGCCTCGGTCCTCGACAAAGATTAGAGCGCCCCTGGCGTCATAGGACGGAACAACAGTCATGGCCATTCCTGTCGTCGCACTTATCGGGCTGCTTGCACTCTTCCTGGGCACGGGTGTCTGGGTGGCGATGGCCCTGCTCGGAGTCGGGTCCTCGCTGCTGATGATGTTCCGCAGCATGCCGGTCGAACGCCTGCTGGGACAGGTCGTCTACAATTCGACGACGGGGGCCGAACTGATCGCCCTGCCCCTGTTCATCCTGATGGCGGAAATCCTGTTCCGCACCCGCATGTCGGAAATGCTGTTCAGCGGCCTCGCCCCCTGGACCACCCGCCTGCCCGGCCGCCTGATCCATGCCAATGTCCTGGGCTGTACCCTGTTCGCCGCCGTTTCGGGCTCGTCGGCCGCCACCACCGCCACGGTCGGCCGCATCACCGCCAGCGAATTGCTGAAGCGCGGCTATGACCGCAACCTCGTCATCGGCTCGCTGGCCGGGGCGGGAACACTGGGCTTCCTGATCCCGCCCAGCACCATGCTGATCATCTATGGCGTACTGTCCCAGACCTCGATCATCAAGCTGTTCATCGCGGGCATCATTCCCGGCCTGCTCTGCGCCGCGCTCTACATGATCTATATCGCCGTGGCCTCGATGCTGCGTCCGGCCACGGTGCCCGCCGCCGAACCCGCCATGCCCTGGAGCCAGCGCCTGCGCGCCCTGGTCGACCTGCTGCCGGTGCTGTCGCTGATCCTCGCCGTCGTCGGTTCCATGTATGCCGGCATCGCCAGCCCCAGCGAAGCCGCCGCCGTCGGCGTCGCCGGATCGCTCGCCATTGCCCTGCTGCAGCGGACCATGACCCTGCGCGGCCTGCTCGACGCCCTGATCGGCGCGGCCTGCACCATCAGCATGATCAGCCTGATCATCGCCGGTGCCGTCTTCCTGTCGGTGGCCCTGGGCTTCCTGGGCATTCCCCGCATGGCGGTGGAATGGCTGACCCAGTTCGAGCTGTCGCCGCTGGCCCTGATCGTGCTGCTGCTGGCCTTCTACGTGGTGCTGGGCTGCGTGCTGGAAGGGCTGTCGATCATGGTCATGACCCTGCCCGTCACCCTGCCCCTGGTGGTCGCCGCCGGCTTCGACCCGATCTGGTTCGGCGTCTTCATGATCCTGGTCATCGAACTGGCCCAGATCACGCCGCCGGTGGGGTTCAACCTGGTGGTCATCCAGTCGCTGACCGGCATGAAGATCGGTGAGATCGCCTGGGCTACCTTCCCCTTCTTCCTGATCATGGTGTTCTTCACACTCTTCCTGGCTGTTTTCCCTGGAATCGTTACCTTTTTGCCGAACAGCATGGGATGACGCAGGACATGGGAACACAGACGGACCACCCCTCCACCCCCCGCTTCCTGGATGCCGGAGACGGCCATCTGGTCTGCGAGTTCGGCCAGGACGTGTCGGAAGAGATCAACCTGAAGGTGGTCGCGCTGGCCCGGGCGGTGAGCGCGGCCCGGCTGGCGGGCGTGCAGGAGGTGCTGCCCACCTATCGTTCGCTGCTGCTGCGCTACGACCCGCTGGCGGTGGAGCGCGAAGCGCTCGTCGCCGCTATCGCCCCCCTGGCCGCGGCGACCGAAGCGCAAGGCAAGGCGGCGCGCCGCTGGCATGTGCCGGTGGCCTATGGCGGGAAGCATGGCGAGGACCTGGAAGACGTGGCGCGCCAGCACGGCCTCACCACCGACGAGGTCATCGCCCTGCATAGCGGGGCGTCCTTCCGGGTCTTCATGATCGGCTTCGCCCCCGGCTTCACCTATCTGGGCGGTCTGCCCGAAAGCCTGCACACGCCGCGCCGCCAGTCGCCGCGCATGATGACGCCGGCAGGCTCGATCTCCATCGGCGGCAAGCAGGCCGCCGTGGCCTCGATCCCCACGCCCAGCGGCTGGAACCTGCTGGGGCGCACGCCCGTGCGCGCCTTCGATCCGCGCCGGAACCATCCCGTGCTGTTCGCCGCCGGCGATTTCGTCTCCTTCCACGCCATCTCCCCGGCGGAATTCGACCGCCTGTCGGCCCTGGCGGAAAAGGGCGAGGACGTGGCCGAATCGGAGGAGGCGGCATGAGCACGCTCACAATCCTTCAGTCCGGCCCCTGCGTCACCGTCCAGGACCTGGGACGGCGCGGCTTCCTCGCCCTCGGCGTGCCGGAATCGGGCGCCATGGACGAGGCCGCCCTGCGCCTCGCCAACGCCCTGGTGGAGAACGACCAAAGCGAGGCCTGCCTGGAATTCGCCTTCACCGGCGGCCGCTTCCGCTGCGACGAGGGAGCCCGCATCGCCGTGACGGGAGGCGACTTCGCCATCTCCGTGGACGGCCGGAAGCTCTCCGCCTGGCGCTCCCTCGACCTGGAGCCGGGATCGGTGGTCGAGATCGGTGGCGCACCCGATGCCGTCTACGGCTATCTCGCCGTGGCGGGCGGCTTCGACCTGCCGCCGCTGATGGGCAGCCGCTCGACCCATGTCCGCTACGGAATCGGCCCCATCCCCGCCCCGCTGGGCGCCAATACCGCACTGCCGCTGCGCGAATCCGGCCTGCCGCAGCGCCCCAACCTCGCCCTGCCCGAGGCGGCCCGCCGCCGGGACGAAGGGCCGATCCGCGTCATCCTGGGGCCGCAGGACGATTACTTCACCGCCGCCAGCCTCCAGGCCTTCCTGGGCGAAAGCTTCACCGTCTCGGGCAAGAGCGACCGCATGGGCAGCCGCCTGGACGGCCCGGTGATGGAGCATAAAGGCGGCTTCGACATCGTTTCCGACGGCATCGCCATCGGCAGCATCCAGGTTCCCGGCAACGGCCAGCCCATCGCCCTGCTGGCCGACCGCCAGACCACCGGCGGCTATCCCAAGATCGCCACCGTCATCGGCGCCGATCTGGGCCGGCTGGCGCAGTTGCAGCCGGGGACATCCTTCCGCTTCGCCGCCGTCACCATCCCCAAGGCGCATCGGGCGCTGCGGGAATATCGCGCAAGTCTCGAACAGGCCATCGCCGCCATCGCCCCGGTGGGCGACAGCCGCGACAGTTCGTTCTTGCTCTCCGTCAATCTGATCAGTGGTGCCGTCTCCACCTTGGACGAGACCTGGGAGCCTTCCGTTGTCTGATACCCCTTCCTCCATGCCTTGCGACCTTCTTCTGACGGGCGGCTTCATCGTCGACGGCACCGGCTCCCCCGCCTATGCCGCCTGCCTGGGCATCAGGGACGACCGCATCGTCCATGTCGGCGACGGCCGAGGCATCGAGGCCCGCCGCGTCATCGACCTGGACGGATTGGCCATCGCCCCCGGCTTCATCGACGTGCATACCCATGACGACCGCGCGGTGCTGATCGATCCCGCCATGCCCGCCAAGGTCAGCCAGGGCATCACCACGGTGGTGGTGGGCAATTGCGGCGCCAGCCTCGCCCCCTTCCGCGCCGAGGATACCGATCTCGTCGCGCCGCTCGGCATCCTGGGCGAAGCCGGCGTCTTCCGCTTCCACCGCTTCCGCGATTACGTCGCGGCGGTGGAGGAGGCCCGCCCGGCGGTCAATGTCGTCGCCCTGGTCGGCCACACCACCTTGCGCGCCTCGGTGATGGATTTCTGCCACCGCCCCGCCACCGAGGCGGAAATCGAGGCCATGTCGGCACGCCTGGACGAGGCCCTGCGCGACGGCGCCAGCGGCATGAGCACCGGCCTGTTCTATGCGGGCGCCCGCCAGGCCCCGACCGAGGAAGTGATCGCGCTCGCCCAGGTGGTCGCCAGGCATGGCGGGCTGTATGCCACCCATATGCGCGACGAGGCCTCGGGCGTGGTGGATTCGGTGGAGGAAACCCTGACCATCGGCCGCGCCGCCAACGTGCCGGTCGTCATCTCCCACCACAAGATCAACGGCGCCGAGAATTGGGGCCTGTCGAAGACGACCCTGGCCCGCATCTCGCAGGCCATGGACGAGCAGGAGGTCATGCTCGACCTCTATCCTTACGCCGCCGCCTCGACGGTGCTGCTGCCGGAACGCTGCGACGGCTCGATGCGCGTCCGGCTATCCTGGTCGGAACCCCATCCCGACCAAGCCGGACGCGATATCGCCGACATCGCCCGCGACTGGGGCTGTTCCGGGGAGGAAGCGGCGCGGCGGCTGCTGCCCGGCGGGGCCATCTACTTCATGATGGACGAGGAAGACATCAAGCGCATCCTCGCCTTCCCCCATACCATGATCGGCTCGGACGGCCTGCCCCATGACCGGCATCCCCATCCGCGGCTGTGGGGCAGCTTTCCCCGCGTTCTGGGCCATTACGCCCGCGAGGAGAAGGTGCTGACGACCGAAGAGGCGGTGCGCCGCATGACCGGCCTGGCGGCGGCGAATTTCGGTCTGCCCGAGCGCGGGCTGATCCGCGAAGGCTATTTCGCCGACATCACCGTCTTCGATCCCGCCACCGTCAAGGACAGGGCGAGCTATGACGAGCCGCAACAACCGGCGGCGGGTATTCATCTGGTGATGGTCAACGGCCAGATCGCATGGCAAGACACCTCCGTCGGGCCCGCCCGCGCGGGCCGCTTCCTGCGCCGCTCTCCTGCGGCTCAGGCGCAAGGATAGGAACTGCCATGATTGAAGCTCTTTCGACCGACGGCCTCGCCGATCGCCGCCTCGCCAGCATCGCCTTCGAACGCCTGCTGGCCATGGTCATCAGCGGCGAACTGCCCGCCGGCGCGCAATTGCAGGAACGCCGCCTGGCCGACCTGATGGATATGAGCCGGACTCCCGTCCGCGAGGCCCTGAACAAGCTGGAAAGCGACGGCATCGTCGAACGTGCCCATGGCCGCCTGCTCCAGGTCCGCGACATCCCGGTCCGCGAGATCATCGAGGTGCTGCATATCCGGCGCGTGCTCGAAGGCGAAGGCGCCCGCCTGGCCGCGAGCCGGATGAATGCGGCGACCATCGACCGTCTCCGCCGTTCCCTGCAGGAACTGCAGCGGGAAGCGGAGCCGGAAAGCGAGAACCATTGGCGGGTGGACGACGACTTCCACAACAGCATCGCGGCGGCGACCGGCAACGCCATGCTGATGCAGATGGTCCAGAACCTGCGCCTGAAGACCCGCATCTTCAACACCCGCCAATTGCCGGAACGGCGCGATCCCGGCGCACAGGAGCATCTCACCATCCTGGACGCCATCGCCGACCACGACGAGACCAAGGCCCGCAAGGCCATGGAGCGTCATATCGAAAACGTGAAACACGCAATTCTCCGAAAGCTCGGAGAGATTTAGCAGGAGGTAAGAGTGGCCTTTTCCATCAACGGCGACACCAGCGGCGTCTACATCATCTCCGTCACGCCCTTCAGCGAAGACGGACGGCTGGACCTGGAGAGCACCGACCGCCTGGTCGAGTTCTACATCGACAGCGGTGTCACCGGCTTCACCATCCTGGGCATGATGGGCGAAGCGCAGAAGCTGACCGCCGACGAATCCCGCCTCTATGCCAATCACGTGCTGAAGCGCGTGAACGGCCGCGTGCCGGTGGTCGTCGGTGCCAGCTCTCCGGGCCTGGACAACATGAAGAATTTCGTCGGCGACGTGATGGACGCCGGCGCCGCCGGGGTGATGATCGCGCCCGGCACCGGCCTGAAGACCGACGAGCAGGTGGTGAACTATTTCCGCACCGTCTTCCAGACCCTGGGCGCGGACGTGCCGGTCGTCTTCCAGGACTATCCGCAATTCACCGGCGTCAGCATTTCTGTCCCCGCTTTGTCGCGCCTGATCGAGGAATTCCCGCAATTCGTCATGCTCAAGCACGAGGAATTCCCCGGCCTGAACAAGCTGTCGGCGATCCGCAAGCTGGAGGCCAAGGGCCAGCGCCGCATCAGCATCCTGTGCGGCAACGGCGCCATCCATCTGTGCCAGGAAATGCGCCGCGGCGCCGACGGCGCCATGTCCGGCTTCTCCTATCCCGAAGTGCTGGTCCAGGTGGTCGATCTGTTCCGCAAGGGCGAGACCGAGAAGGCCGAAGACCTCTACGACATCTACCTGCCCCTGCTGCGCCACGAATACCAGCCCGGCATGGGCCTGGCCGTGCGCAAGGAAATCCTGCATCGTCGTGGCATCCTGGCCTCGTCGAAGGTGCGGGCGCCGGGTCCGGTGTTCAGCGCCGAGGATCATGACGACCTGACCGCCATGATCGCCCGCATGGAAAAGAAGATGAAGGGATGGAACTGACATGGAACTAGGCTTGAAAGGCAAGCGCGCCGTCGTTCTGGGCGCCACGCGCGGCCTGGGCAGGGGAATTGCCGATCAGCTTGCCGCCGAAGGCGCCAAGGTCCTGCTCTGCGGCCGGTCGCTCGACCGGCTGCAGGCGGCAGCGGACGAGATCGCCGCGAAGGGCGGGTCCGCCGAAATCCTCTCGGTGGATCTGGCCGACGAGAAGGCCGCACAGGCCATCATCGAGGCCGCCGGGCAGAAGCTGGGCGGCGTGGACGTCCTGGTGCTGAATTCCGGCGGCCCGCCGGCCGGCCCCACCCTGGGCGTGCCCTCTGAAACCTGGTCGGCACAGTTCCAGCAGATGGTCCTGCGCCTGATCGAGCTGGGCAGCGCCGCGCTTCCGGGCATGCAGGCCAATGGCTGGGGCCGCGTTCTGCTGATCGCCTCCTCCGGCGTGGTCCAGCCGATTCCCAACCTGGGCATCTCCAACGCCCTGCGGGCCTCGCTGGTAGCCTGGGCCAAGACCGTGTCCCAGGAAGTGGCACGCGACGGGGTGACCGTGAACGTCATCGTTCCCGGCCGTATCGGCACCGAGCGCGTGGCCGAACTGGACGAAGGCGCGGCCAAGCGCAGCGGCAAGAGCGTCGAGGAGGTGGCCGCCCAGTCCCGCGCCACCATCCCCGCCGGGCGCTACGGCAGTGTCGAGGAATTCGCCTCGGTCGCCACCTTCCTGTGCAGCGCACCGGCCAGCTATGTCACCGGCTCGGTGATCCGCGTCGATGGCGGCCTGATCCGCTCGATCTGAGCAGACCCGGCCTGAAGGAAGAAGAAAGGCTCCGGCGGCATGGCCCGCCGGAGCCTTTCCTTTTTGAGGCGTTCTCCGGCCCGGGAGCCTGCCGGAGGAGTCGAACGGGGAATGCAAACACTTTTCGTCACATTTTTTTACATTTCGGAAATAGACAGAATAGATAAAATTGATACTTCTTCTCCTAATGTGGAGTAGGCGAGGTATGGTCGTGCCACCTGTCCGCTAGGGACCTCTCCTTTAGGGGAAAGTCTCAAGCCATTGATGCTGGTCCAAGGAAACAGGGTATGCACGCGAAGGATCGGAAGTCTGATACAAAAGTGACGCTGCGCAGCTTCGGACTGCTGCGGAAAAGCCTTCCCATCCTTGCGCTCGCCTCGCTTTTCCTCAATCTCCTCGCCCTGGCCCTGCCTTTCGCGCTGCTGCAGGTCTATGACCGCATCATCCCCAATGCCTCCCACGGCACTCTGCTGCTTCTCGTCCTGGGCGTCGCCACGGCCTTCATCCTGGAATCGGTGCTGCGTGTGGCGCGTTCGGCCATCACCGGCTGGGTCGGTGCCCGCTTCGAGCATGCCGCGTCCGTCGCCGCCTTCAACCATCTGCTGGGCACGCCCGAGCATGTGCTGGAACGCGACGGCACGGGCGTTCATTTCGAGCGCATGTCGGCCATTCCGGCGATCAAGGAGAATGTCGCCGACAACGGCGTCACCCTGGCGCTCGACCTGCCCTTCGTCGCGGTCTTCCTGGGGCTGATCTGGCTGCTGGCCGGGTCGCTGGTCCTGGTGCCGCTGGCCCTTCTCCTTCTCTTCGGGCTGATCGTGCTGCGCCAGGCCACCGGCCTGCGCAAGGCCATCGCCGAATACAACACGGTGCGCGACCGCCGGCTGAGCTTCAACATCGAGGTCCTGGGCGGCATCCACAGCGTCAAGTCCATGGCGATGGAAGGCCAGATGCTGCAACGCTATGTGCGCCTGCAGGAAGCGGTCGCCAAAGCCAATCACGACATCGTCATGCGCAACACTTCTGCGCTCGCCGTGTCGGGCCTGTTCGGACAGTTGACCATGGTGGCGGTGGTCGCCTACGGCTCGACCTTCGTCATCGACAATGCCCTGACGGTGGGCGGGCTGGCGGCCTGCACCCTGCTCGCCGGCCGGGCCATGCAGCCGATCCAGCGCGCCGTTTCCTATTGGACACGCCTTCAGGGAGTGCGCCTGTCCCGCCAGCGGGCCGAGGAAATCTTCGCCCTGCCCCATCCCGCCCGCCCGGCCAACCCTCACCGTGCCAAGGTACGTGGCGCCATCGAGTTGAAATCCGTGCGCTTTCGCTGGGAAGGCGCCGAGGAAGACCTGTTCTCCGGCCTCGACCTGACGGTGGCGCCGGGCGAATGCATCGGCATTTCCGGGGCCAATGGCTGCGGCAAATCGGCATTGCTCGGCCTGATCCGGGGCAGCATCCAGCCCAACGAAGGGCAGGTTCTGCTCGACGGCGTACCGATCGGCGACTGGGACCGCGAGTCCCTGGCCCATGGCGGCATCGGCTATCTCGCCAGCCAAGCGCAGCTGTTCCGCGGCACCCTGCTCGACAACCTGACCATGTTCCGCAAGGAATTGCGCAAACCGGCGCTGGAAGCGGCCCACCGGCTGGGACTGGACGAATTGGTGGCGACCATGCCCCAGGGCTTCCTGACCCGCATTGCCGACGGCGCTTCGGATTCGATGCCGCGCGGCATCCGCCAGCGCATCGCCATTGCCCGTGTCCTGGCCCTGAAGCCGCGCGTCCTGCTGTTCGATGAAGCCAACACCGCCATGGATGGGCAAGGCGACGAACGCCTGCGCCAGGCCCTGGAGGAATTGAAGGGCGAGATCACCATGATCCTGGTCACCCTGCGCCCGTCGCTGCTGAAACTGGCCGACCGCCGCTATGAAATCGTCGACGGCCGGCTGAACCCGCGCGAGGATCCGTCCCTGCGCGGCCGGGCTCCGGCGACGCCCCCGCTGTCCGGCGACAAGACCGCGGAGGTGGTGGCATGAGCACCGTCGCCCAGACCGCTCCGGCCCTTTCCTGGTCGACTCCCCGCCAGGCCGAGGTCCTGTCTCAGGAACACCTGCTTTCGGGTTCGCTGGGCGGCTTCAAGGCCGTCACCGATCTGGCCGCCTGCCTGCTGCCGCTGCTCGCCGCGCTGGATTGGGAGGGGGATACCCGCCGCGTGGCCGAGACCCTGCCCCATTTCGTCGATCAACTGGACGTGACGGATTTCCTGAACGTCATGGCGGGACTGGGCTATACCAGCCGGTCCCTGAAGCTGCGCCTCGACCACATGGACCCCCGTCTGGCGCCCTGCCTGTTCGTGCCGGATGAGGGAGCCGCGAAGGTCATTGTCCGCCATGACGGCGAGACGCTCCACGTCTTCGACCCCGACCGTCAGGATTACGTGGATATTCCCGCCACCAAGGCGCGGGGATTGGTCTATGTCTTCCAGCCCAATACCGAGAAGCCGCAGGCCCAGACCGAGACCGGCCCCTTCGTCGGCAGCGTGATCCGGCGCTTCCGGCCGCTGATCCTGCGGGCCCTGGCGGTCACCCTGATCGCCAATATCCTGGTCCTGGCGACGCCGCTCTTCATCATGGGCGTCTACGACAAGGTGGTCGCCACCGGGTCGCAGATCACGCTGCTATTCATGCTGGCCGGCATCGCCATCGCCCTGATCGGCGATTTCGCCCTGAAGGCCCTGCGCGCGCGCATGATCGCCTATCTGGGGGCAAGGCTCGACCACATCCTGGGCACCGCCATCTTCCAGCGCCTCATCGGCTTGGCGCCGCCCTATACGGAAATGGCGAATATTTCCTCGCAGGTCGCGCGGCTGAAGGATTTCGAGGTCATCCGCGAATTCTTCACCGGCTCGCTCGCCACCGTCGTCTTCGAACTGCCCTTCGCCACGATCTTCCTGATCGTCATGGCGATCCTGGCCGGTCCCATCGTCCTGGTGCCCATCGCCGCCATCCTGCTGTACGTGGCGGTCGGCCTGGTGATCCTGTCCTTCGTGCGCAAGGCGGTAAACGCCGCCGGCCAAGCCGCTTCACGGCGCCAGGAATTCCTGGTCGAGGCGCTGTCCAAGATGACCGACATCAAGGGCGCCAGCGCCGAGGGAGCCTGGGCGGAACGCTTCCGCGCCCTCTCCGCCGAGGCTGCCCTGGCGAGCCACCGTTCGGCGCAGATGACCGCCCTTTCCTCGGCCGTGGCGCAGGGCATCGTCATCTTCGCCGGGCTGATCACCCTGGCCTGGGGGGTGCTGTCGGCGCTCGACGGGACGATGACGGTGGGCGCCCTGATGGCCTCGATGATCCTAGTCTGGTGGGTGCTGCGGCCGCTGCAGACCGGCTTCTCGACCCTATCGCAGATCGAGCGCATGCGCTCTTCCATCACCCAGATCAACCGCCTGATGCAGGTCAAACCGGAACGTCCGGAAAGCCCGTCCTCTCAGCCGCCCCAGACCTACAAGGGCAAGGTGGTGCTCAATCAGGTTTCCATGCGCTATGTGGCCGAATCCGATCCGGCCGTCGCGGGCGTAAGTATCACCGCCGAGCCGGGCGAGGTGATCGCGGTGGTGGGCCCCAACGGCTCGGGCAAATCCACGATCCTCAAGCTGATCCTCGGCATGTACCGGCCCCAGGCGGGCAGCATCCGCCTCGACGATGTGGACATCCGCCAGGTCGATCCCATCGACCTGCGCTCGGCCGTGGCCTATGTGCCGCAGCATTGCGAGGTCTTCTTCGGCACCATCGCCCAAAATCTGCGCTTGGCCAAGCCCACCGCCTCGGACGAGGAATTGCGCTGGGCCTGCAATGAGGCCGGATGCCTGGACGAGATCCTGGCCCTGCCGCAGGGCTTCGAGACGCGCATCGGCGACGGCCGCACACGCCGCCTGCCCTCGAACCTGCTGCAGCGCCTGTCCCTGGCGCGGGCCTATCTCAAGCGCGCGCCGGTCACCCTGTTCGACGAACCGGCCAACGGCCTGGACTTCATCGGCGACCAGCAATTCATGAAGGTCCTGGAACGCATGAAGGGTCATTCCACCGTCTTCCTCGTCACCCATCGTCCCAGCCATCTGCGCCTGGCCGACAAGATCGTCGTCATGGTGCAGGGGCAGGTCCGGATGATGGGACCGGCGAAACAGGTGCTGGAACGCCTGCCGCCCAGTCTCTTTTAGTTTCAAGTTGTAAGCAGAATAAAACCTGTCGCGTTTGGAGAGTTCGCCATGACCACCGCCAGCCCCCCAGCCGGAAGCGCAGAGCTGCGTCCCATTCGCCGTGGCGGCCGCCAGATCCGCTATCTGGCGCAGTTCGTCCTGCTGGAGGAGCGCGGTATGTCCTGGCTGGCCTCGCTGGCCGTCGCCATCGTCTGCGCCATCGTCCTGGCCTTCCTGGTCTGGGCCCATTTCATGCAAGTCGACGAAGTGGCCGTGACCACGGGCTCGGTGGTACCGCGGACCAAGGTCCATGTGGTGCAGCATCTGGAAGGCGGCATCGTGCAGGACGTCCTGGTCCGCGACCGGGAGATGGTGGAGGCCGGTCAGCCGCTGGTGCGGCTGCATCCGGTCCAGGCCGAGGCGGAACTGGAACAGGTGCGGGCCCGGCAGGTGGGATTGCGGCTGCGCGCCGAACGCCTGCGCGCCTTCGCCGAAGGGCGCGAGCCGGATTTCTCCTTCGCCGATGACCGCTATTCCCATCTGGTGCGCGACCAGATCGACATCCATCGCGCCAATCTGGAACGCTGGTCCACCCGCCGCGCCGTGCTGCTCGGGGAACTGGCCCAGGAACAGGCCGAGATGGATGCGGCATCGCGCCAGATCACCGCTACCCGCTCGCAACTGGCTTTGCTGGCCGAGGAAGTCGAGATGCGCCGCACACTGTTCGACGCCGGCCATGCGACCAAGATCGCCTTCTTCGAGATCAGCCGCCAGCATGCCGCCATGGAAAGCGAGATTTCGCGCCTGGAAGGGCAGCGCGAGACGGCACAGCGCAGCGTCGAGGAATTGCGCGAACGCCTCATCGACCTGGATTCCAACATGCGCCAGGACGCTTTGGGCGAATTGGGCACGGTGACCGCCGAATTGTCGCAGCTCAACGAGGCCATCGGGCGCCTGGAAGACCAGGTGCGCCGCCTGGATGTCCTCTCGCCCGCCCGCGGTTTCGTGCAGAACCTGCAGGTGCGCAACGGCGGCGCCGTGGTCCCGGCCGGCGGCCTGCTGATGGAAGTCGTGCCCGTCGATGACGAATTGCTGGTCGAGGCGAAGCTGTCGCCGCGTGACATCGGCCATGTCCATGAGGGACAGCCGGTGACGGTCAAGTTCGCCACCTATGACTTCGTCCGCTACGGCTCGGTTCCGGGCCAACTCGAGAGCGTCTCGGCGACGACCTATGTGGATGAAAAGGACGGCCAGCCCTATTACCGCGGCCTCGTGCGTCTGGACCGCAGCTATGTCGGCAATGACCCCGATCAGAATGCGATCCTGCCCGGCATGACCGTTCAGGCAGACATCCTGACCGGCCAGAAGACCCTGCTGCAATATCTCTTGAAACCGATCCATGTCTCGCTGACCCACGCCTTCCGCGAACGCTGATCGGAACGACAAGAAACCTGTTTCATGAAGAGGGGGAATTGAAATGGCAGACGTGAAGCCGAACGGCGAAGCAGTCATTGAAAACCCGGCTGAAGGCGAGGTCGATGTCGCCGAGCAATTGCATTTGCACGGCAAAGGCCATTCTCCCCTCGATGATGCCGTCGAGCACGACCTCTCGCCCGACAGCCAGGAGGCCCAGCGCGAGGAATTGTTCTCCCATGCCAATGTCCAGAGCGGACGGCGTCAGACGTTGGAGAGCATCCTTGCGGATCAAGCTGCTGTCGGCAGCACTCTTGCCAATCCCTCGACCATCGTAGGCGACGACTACCGGCCCACGGAAACGGACCATGTGGTCGAAGCCGAGTTCGATGCGGTCCAGCCCGGCACGGCACAGCCTGCTGCCGATCAGAGAGAAGAAGACGAGGAAGAGGAGGAGGACGATCTTCCCCGGACTGAGGATATGGTCCGGACGCTCGACGTTCTCCCACCGACCCTTGGCGATGATGACTGGACCGGCATGACCGCCGCCGCCGGGCAGCCCCTCCCCAGTCTGGAGGTTCCGGAACCCCCGCCGGGCGATGCCCCCCTGCCGGAAGACGAGGACGGGCAACCGCCTGTCGCCCAGACGCCGACTCTTCTGGTGTCCGATGCCTCGGGACTCGAAGACGAGCCGATTCGCCTGGACATCCGCGCCTCGCTGAACGATAGCGACAGAGGCCGGGAAACCCTTTCGGTGACGCTGCGCGACGTGCCGGAAGGTTTCTCCTTCAGCGACGAAACCGGACGTGCTGTGGGCGTTCAGGTCGCGCCCGGCGTCTGGACCTTCACCGCCCAGGAACTGACCAATCTCTATCTGGTCCGCCCCGAACATCACAGCGGAGAGCATGTCTTCCTGGTGGAGGCGATCAGCCGGGAAGCCAATGGCAGCACGGCCATCATCTCGGCCAAGATGGAAGTCTTCATCGAAGCCGTTGCCGATGCGCCGACGCTGGCGGTGGACGATGCCGCCGGGGTGGAGAACGAGTGGATCGCGCTGGAGATCGACAGCGCCCTGGTCGATACCGACGGCTCGGAAAGCCTGCTGGT
>NZ_SBHN01000023.1 GCF_006980715.1 Telmatospirillum sp. J64-1 | reverse complement strand
CGGAGCCACCATCGCCCCCACCGGAGCCGCCGTCCCCGCCACCGGAACCACCGTCCCCGCCACCGGAACCGCCGTCACCTCCGCCGGAACCGCCGTCCCCGCCACCGGAGCCGCCATCCCCGCCGCCGGAGCCAGCATCGCCCCCACCGGAGCCGCCGTCACCTGCGCCGGAGCCACCATCCCCGTCACCGGAACCACCATCACTGCCGCCGGAGCCACCATCACCTCCACCGGAACCGCCGTCTCCGGCACCGCCGCTACTTCCTCCACTGCCGGTTCCGCCGCCAGCGTCTCCGCTCGCGTCGCCAGGGGCGGAGGCCAAGCCGATCCCGGCTCCTGATCCGCCGCTTGGCGTGGAGAAGATGTCGGGGGAGGTGGCGATGCCGCGTTCCTCGGCATAGCGGGCAAAGGCGTCGCGGCATTGGCCGCGTGCAGCGGCGTCGGCCAATTGTTCGGGCGTCAGGGTCCAGCAATCGAGGATCGCCGTTTCGGTCGGGCGCGTCGCGCAGCCTGCGGTCAAGGTGACGGCCAATCCGGCCGCCATCAGGGGGATGATTGGGCGGGGCATGCTTCTCCCTTTTCGTCTACAGCATCGCTCGGCATGCAGAACGGCGAGTATGACCACACCGTTCCGTCACAACGGGCGGTGCAAAAGGAGAGGGGGTGGAACTTCCGTCGAGTGAAGGCGTTCCTCGCAGATGCGCGGAGTCCGTAAAGGGCGGCGCATCCGCCTGCCTGACGGGGCGGCAGCAAGATTGAAGCAGCGGGGGAATGAATGTTCGACCAGATCCTGTCCTTCTACGGCTTGCAGACGAAGCCCTTCCGGAACGAGGGGGAAACGAGGTGGCTGATGCGCGGTACCTCCACCGAGGCGGCGTTGCGCGATGTGGCGCGGGCGGTGGAGAAGCGGCGCGGCGTGATCCTGCTGCTGGGCGAGGGCGGCATCGGCAAGACCGCGCTTCTTGACCTGCTGAACGAGGATCTGGCGGCGGAGGCGGAAATCCTGCGCCTGAAGGCCGAGCCGCCCTCGGAGGGGCGGCCGGTCACGCGCCAGGTCTTCGAGGCCCTGAGGCGCCATCGCGGCGGAATCGGTGCCGACCGCATGCTGGTGCTGATGGTCGATGATGCCGAGAAGGCGGGCGAGGAGGAATTGCAGCGCCTGCTGGAACTGGCCGATCCCCAGACCTTGGGCAGCACGCGGCTGCAACTGGTCCTGGCCGGGCGGCCCGAGATCGACGGGCAGATGGAACGGGCGGTCTTCCGCTGTCCCCGCCGTCCGGTGGTCTGGCGCCGCCGCATGGAAGCGCTGCCCGAGGCGGAGCTGGTCGCCCTGCTGCGCCATCGCCTGAAACAGGCGGGCGCGACGCGCGACATCTTCGCCCCCGAGGCCCTGGCGCGGATCGCCCATCATGCCAAAGGCCTGCCGCGCCAGGCGGGCCTGATCGCCACCAACGCGCTGTTCTTCGCCTATCCCGCCGATCCCATCCAGGCGGTCCATGTGGAGGCCATCGCGGTCAAGGACGGCGATGACGGGCATTCCACGGAGCCCTTGTCGCCGGGCAGGATTCCCCTGACGGCCAAGGACGACCTGCCGCTGCCTTTCGACGACGAAGAGGAACGCCCCGCACGGCGCCGGGTCCATGCTACCGCCGTGGCCGCTGCCCTGGTGATCTCCGCCGGGGCAGGGGTGCTGCTGTATCAGGGGGTGCGGGACGTGACACGGGCGGAGCCGGAGGTGGCCGCCAATCCGGCCTATGTCGGCGAGGATTACCTTACCGACCAATTGGGCCGGTACGAGGAGGCCCTGCCGGTCTACGAGGAAGCCCGCCCGACGCAGATCGCTTCGCTGCCCGATGCCAGCGATCCCATGCCCGATCCTGAGGAACCGCCGATCCTGGCGGAGGGCATCCAGGTCGAGGCGCCGGGCGTCTCGCTGCCGAGCGTGGCGGTGCCGGACGAGCCTCCGGCGGTTCCCTTGGCGCCGGAACTGGAGGCGCGCGCGCCCGAGGGGCCGCAGCCGCCGCAATTGCTGTCGGTGGCTCCGCTCGACCTGTCCCGGCCCGAGCCGCAGCCGCTGCGGGCGCCCGAGGCGGAGGTGGAAACGGCGGTGGCGCCCGAGCCCGCTCCGGCTCCGGTCGAGGTTCAAGCCCCGGCCCCGGAACCCGAACAGCCTTCCCTGGAGGAGAGGGTAGCCGAGCTTCTGGGCAAGGCCGAGGACCAGGCCCGCGCCCTGGCCCTGACCAGGCCGCCCGGCGACAACGCGCTGGAAACCTATCGCGAAGTGCTGGCCCTGGTGCCGGACGAACCGCGCGCCTTGGCCGGTATCCGTGCCTTGGCCGGACGGTATGCCGACCTGTCGGTGACGGCCGAACGGCGGGGGGACATGGCGCGGGCGCAGGAATATCTCGACCTGGGCCTGTCGCTGGCGCCGGATCACCCGGTGCTGCGCCGTGTGGCGGAACGGCGCGAGCAGGAAGAGGCGCAGCGTCAGATAGCCGAGGCCGAAAGGCGGGAACAGGCTGAACGGGAATTGCAGGAGGCCATGCGCCTGGAGGAAGAACAGCGCGCCCGGCAGGAAGCCGAACTGCGCCGTCAGGTGGAAGAGCGGCAATTGGCCGAAAGCCAGCCGCCGCAATTCACCGAACCGGAAAGCCTGCTCCGTCCCGTGCCGGAGGACCCGCCCGGAACCGTGATCGTCTACCAGTCGCCTCAGCTCTCGCAGGATGGTCCGGTCCCGCTCTATCCGCCCCGGCAGCAGGCGGCGGTGGTCCAGGCGGTCCGTCCGCTGCAGATCAACATGATGGACAATCCCGCCGCCCTGCAGGCCGCCCTGGACAGCGGGGCCGATGCCAATACCAGTTTCGCCAATGGCCGTCCAGCCTTGGTGGTGGCGGCCGAACGGGGGCGGGCCGATCTGGTGCGTCTGCTGCTCGACCGGGGCGCCCAGCCCGACCTGCCCTCGAATGACCGGGCGACGGCCCTGATGTATGCCGCCTGGAACGGCGATGCCGACAGCACCAGGGCTCTGCTGAGTGCGGGCGCCAATCCCAACCTGGTCAATCTGGACGGCAAGACCCCCTTGATGGGGGCGGCCTTGCAGGGCCATGACGCCATCGTCCGCCTGCTGCTGGACCGGGGCGCCAATCCCGACATTCAGGCTGGTAACGGCTGGACGGCCCTGATGTATGCGGTCTGGCAGGGCAACGGCTCGACCGTGGCGCTGCTGCGCCAGGCCGGGGCCAATCCCGACTTGCGCAATGCCGAGGGCGAAACCGCCCGCGACCTGGCCCAGCGCAGCGGCCAACGGACGATCGTCGGCCTGATGGAGTGATCTTTTCGCGTCCTCGGGAAGGCTTCAGCCATTTCCGTACTTGCGGCGGCCCGCGCTGATGGGGTACAGCGCGGGCCATGATCCATCTCGTCAAGCTTGCCGTCGGCATCGAGGATGTCGGCCATCTGCGCCGCATCCAGTCCCAACGCCTGAAGGACCATGGCATGGTCTTCCACCGCACCCGCATGATCCCCCGCCGGGCCGAGGAATTATGCGCGGGCGGCTCGATCTACTGGGTGGTCAAGGGCAGCATCGTTGCCCGCCAGAAGGTGCTGGCCGTGCATGAGGACAAGGAAGACGACGGGCGGCCTTTCTGCCTGCTGGAACTCGATGCGGAACTCGTCGAGACCATGCCCCAGCCCAAGCGGCCCTTCCAGGGCTGGCGCTATCTCAAGCCCGAGGACGCGCCCGCGGACATGGCGGGCGGCGACATCGCCGAGATGCCGCCCGAGATGCTGCGCGAGTTGAAGGAATTGGGGCTGCTGTAGGGGGCTGGGCCGCCTCGCCCTTCGAGACGGCCGCTATGCGGCCTCCTCAGGGTGAGGCTAATTTCTTATTTCCTTTCAATAAGATAAATCTCATGCTGAGGAGGCCCGAAGGGCCGTCTCGAAGCATGGCCTGCCGCCTCACACCGGCCGCAGCAGGTGCAGGCTGAACAGCCCGGCATCGTCCACATAGGTCTTCTCGGTCGCGAAACCGGCCTCCCGGGCCAGGCGGCGGAAGCCTTCCACCGAGTATTTGTAGGAATTCTCGGTATGGATCGTCTCGCCGGCGGCGAAGGAGAAATCGTGGCCGCAGGCCCGGGCCGTCTGGCCATGGCGGCTTTCCAGATGCATTTCCACCCGGCTGTCCTCGTCGTTCCAGCGGGCGCGGTGGCGGAAGGCGGCGAGGTCGAAATCCCCGTCCAACTCGCGGTTGATGCGGGCCAGAAGGTTCAGGTTGAATTCCGCCGTCACGCCTTCGCGGTCGTCATAGGCGGCATGCAGGATCTCAGGGGCCTTGCGCAGGTCGACTCCCACCAGCATGGCCCCCTTCGGCCCCAGCAGGCGGGCGGTGCGGCTCAGGAAATCGCGGGCCTGGGCCGGGGTGAAATTGCCGATGGTCGAGCCGGGAAAGAAGCCGAGCGTCGCGCCCGCCCCGCTTTCTAGGCGGGGCAGGGCGAAGGATTGGGTGAAATCGGCGCAGATCGGCAGGACCGCAAGGTCGGGATAGTCGAAGGCCAGCAGGCGGGCCTGGGCCAGCAGATGCTCGCGCGAGATGTCCACCGGCAGATAGCAGGCCGGGCGCTCCAGCGCCTCGAGCAGGATGCGGACCTTGCGGGTCGAGCCGCTGCCGAATTCCACCAAGCGGCAGCCCGGCCCCATGCGCCGGGCGATGTCGCGGCTATAATGCTGCAACAGGCCCATCTCGGTGCGGGTGGGGTAGTATTCCTCCAGCTCGCAGATACGCTCGAACAGGGCCGATCCACGCTCGTCATAGAGAAACTTGCAGGATACTTCCTTGCGTGGGGCCGACAGGCCGGTCACCACGGCCTTGCGGAATTCCTCGAGAAGGTCGTGGTGGGCTTTCTGATGCTTCATGCGTCCTCCGCAAGTCGGATTCCCGCCACCTGCCAGCGGGCCGAGGGATAGAAGAAATTGCGGTAGCTGGGCCGGATATGGCCGGAGGGCGTGACGCAGGATCCTCCGCGCAGCACCATCTGGTTGCACATGAACTTGCCGTTATATTCGCCCACCGCGCCGGAGGCCGGGCGGAAGCCCGGATAGGGGATGTAGGGACTGCAGGTCCATTCCCAGACATCGCCGAACATCTGGCTCAGCCCGGTCCCCCTGGCGGCGCGGGGCAGCAGCGGCCCGTCGGCGAAATTGCCCTTCTCGGGCGCATCGGGGCCGAGAGAGACGGCGGCCACTTCCCATTCCGCTTCGCTGGGCAGGCGCTTGCCCGCCCAGTTCGCATAGGCGGAGGCCTCGTAGAAGCTGAGATGCCGCACCGGGGCATGGGGGTCGAGGTCCAGGGGGCCGAGCAGGGTCATCTCCTCCCAGCCGCCTTCCTCCGTCCGCCGCCAGTAAAGGGGATGGCGCCATCTTTCCGCCCTCACCTGCGCCCAGCCGTCGGACAGCCAGAAATCCGGCCGCTCGTAGCCGCCATCGGCGACGAAGGCGGCATATTCGCCATTGGTGACGACGCGGCTGGCCAAGCGGAAGGGGCGCAACAGGACCTCGTGTCGGGGACCTTCGTTGTCGTAGGCGAAGGCCGGATCGGCGGCGTCATGGCCGATGGTATGGATGCCGCCCTCGAAATCGATCCAGGTCAGCGGCGGCGCAGGGGAGGAAACGGGCGGCGGCGCGGCGCTGAAGGCCGGACGCAGGGGATTGAGGGAGAAGAGATGCAGGATGTCGGTCAGGATCAGTTCCTGATGCTGCTGCTCGTGGTTCAGCCCCAGCTCCAGCAGGGGCGCCACCGAGGCCCAGACGGCATCCTGGGCCTGGACGATCAGGCGCTGGACGGCTTCGTCCACATGGATGCGGTAATCCATGATGTGGTCCAGGCTGGGACGGGTCAGCATGCCCCGCGCCGGGCGGGGATGACGCTCGCCCAGGGCCTCATAATAGGAATTGAAGAGATAGGCGAAATCCGGATCGAAGGGGCGGTAGCCCGGCATATGGGGCGCCAGGACCAGCGTTTCGAAGAACCAGGTGGTATGGCCCAGATGCCATTTGGTCGGGCTGGCGTCGGGCATGGACTGAACCGTCTGGTCCTCGGGCGAAAGGCGGGCCGACAGGACCATGCTGGCGGTGCGGATGGCGCCATATTTCTTCGCGGCGGCGGCGCGGCCGAAGCCAAGGGACGCCGTTTCGACGAGGTCGGAGCGGCGGAGTTGGCTATCGCGTGGCATGAAACTCTCCCCTTATCACGGCTTCTGCTTTTGCATCGTCACCTGGGACTGCCGGGCTTGTCTGCCAAGGCTGCGTTTACGTCAGGTCCACTCGCCTTTGGTCAGGGGTTCGATGGGATGGCGGGACTTGATCATGTGCAATTCGCGGAAGATTCCGGCTTGGTCGGGGTCCTCGCAGCCGTGGGGCAGGTCGACGTCCAGTTCCGCCTCGGCATCCTCGCGCGCGCCCACCAGAAGCAGTTCCATTCCCTCGTAGTCGAGGAAGTCGGGGGGATCGGCGGGGGCGAATTTACGGTCGTGGAAGACCTCCTCCAGCCGCCTGGGCAGGTCGGCCTTGCGCTGCGAGGGCAATCCGGCTTCCTTGGGGGAAGGCTTCTGCGGGTTCTTGACCGACAGCACGTAGGAGCCCTCGGGCTCGATATGCAATTCCTTCTGGGCCTCGCCGGGCTCGCTGGGGAGCTGCAGGCTGTAGGCGAGATGGGTGTGGTTGCCGTGGCGCAGGATCAGGTAATGCCCCTCCCCGGCGGGACGGGCGGGTTCCTCGGGGCGTCCGCCGGCTTCCGCGCCGCTCTTGCCCTGCAGGTCGCGCTCGACCGTCGTGCCGCTTTGCGCCACCTGATCGACGAAGCCCCAATGACGCTGATGCGCGTCGATGCGCGCCATCTTCTTGCGCCCCAGCACCAGGCGGCGCAGGCGTTTCTTGCCTCGGGGGCTGAGGACCACGAAGAAGCGCTGCACATCCGACAGGTCTTCCACTTCCTCGGCCCCTTTCTTGGGGCGATAGATGAAGTAGATGCTGCCGTCTTCGAGGATTTCGGTGTCTTCGTCCTTGCGGGCCATTTCCGCCTCCTGCCCTGCGGCTCTTCAAGGACGAACAGGAGGCGGGCGCGAGGGTTCCCTTACAGCGGCAATTGCATGGCGGCGGCCGGACTGCGCATGGAGGATGTGGCGAGGGCCTCGCCATAGGCGGCGCAATAGGCTTCGGCCATGCGGCGCGAACCATAGCGCAGGGCGCGGCTGCGGGCGGCATGGCCCATGGCCTCGCGCAGGGAGCGGTCCTCGGCCAGCTGGCGCAGCCTGGCGGCAAAGGCGGCGGGATCGTCAGGGCAGGCGAAGAGGGCCGCCCCCGTCCAGATTTCCCGCAAGGAAGGCGTATCGGCCAGGACCAGGGCGCAACCCGACAGCGCGGCTTCCAGCACCGACAGGCCCGAGGGTTCGAAACGCGAGGGATAGACGAAGATGGCGGCGCGGGCATACCACGCGGCCAATTGCCCTTGGGGCAGGCGGCCCAGCAGCGAGACGTTGTCCAGGCGGATCGCCTCGCCCGCAGGGGTGCGGTTGTCGCCCGCAACGACCATCGGCCAGTTCAGCAGCGGCGCGATGTCGTCGAGCAGCGAGAAATTCTTGGCCGATTCCCAGACTCGGCCGACGCCCAGAATCAGCGGTTCCTTGTCCGCCGGTGCGAAGGCGGAGGGGTCGCGGCCGGGGGGAATGATGCGTCCGCCGGACAGCCCGTAGCTTTCCACCAGCAGGGACAGCACGGCATGGCTGGGTGCTACCACCAGATCGGCGGCGGTCAGGCTGCGGCGCAGGGTTTCGCGCTGGCGGGCCCAGCTATCGGGATCGTTCGCCTGGGGCGGCCGGGTCAACTGGCCGGGATGGACGGACATGACGGTGCGGGTGCGCCAGGGCAGGGCGCCCTCGAGGCAGCCGTTGAGATGGACCACCCGGGGCGACAGGGCGTCTTCCAGGTCCAGCAGCCAATCGGCGCATTCTTCCGGTCGCGAGGACGCATTCTCCTGCATGTCCAGGCCCGGGATGCGGTAGGCCAGGGCCCGCTGGTCGGGAGAGAGGGAGCCGCCGGTCACGGCCAGGGTCACCTCGGACCCCGCATCGCATAATTCCCGGGCCAGTTCGACGCTGCGCGTCCAGGCGCCGCCCGCAGGCTCCACGGTCATCAGGATGCTGGCGGGGACTGGTGGAATGGCCGGATGCTCCATCATACTCTCTCCTCCCTCCAGGTCGGTCGGCATTGTTTTCTGCTTGGACCGATCCCGCTATCCCACCACATCCGGCCCGATGCCTGGCCCCGGCGGAAGGGGCAGGAAGAAGGTGCAGAAGAGGAGGGATCAAAGACCCGGTCACCCTTATGGGTACGCCGAATGCACGGTAGGGGTGCAATATGTCTTCCGACCTGTCGCCGAATGGGTGGGGAGAGGGAAGGGCTGGCGCTCAGGGCATTTCAATCCTCCGGCGAAGCCAGGGAGCGTGTCGCCGGGCCGTTGACCACGTTCCCGTAGCGGTCGAAACGCGAGCCGTGGCAGGGGCAGTCCCAGCTTTTCTCGGCATCGTTCCAGCGCACCAGGCATTTCATGTGCGAGCAGACCGCCGAGCGCTTGTGCAGATGGCCTAATTCGTCGCGGTAGACGGCCAGATGGCTCAGGCCATGGGCGATGATCGCGCCCTGGCCGGGGGCGATGTCGGTGGTGCTTTCGACATCGCCACCGCCCAGCCAGCGGGCGTAATGCTCGGCCACTTGAAGGTTGTCGCTGGCATATTCGGCGGCGGCCTTCATGGTCACGCGGCTGGGATCGTAGAGGGCGGCCCAGGGATTGTCCCGGCCTTGGATCAGGTCCGAGATGATCATGCCGGCGATGGTGCCGTGGGTGATGCCGTTGCCGGAATCCCCCGTGGCGACATAGACGTTCCTCTCTCCTGGGTTGCGTCCGGCGAAGGCGATGCCGTCCGCCGGTTCGATAATATGGCCCGACCAGCGCCAGCGGACCTCGCCCATGGTGGGAAAGCGCTTGCGCGCCCAGTCCTCCAGGCGTTTCCAGCGCTGCTCGCCTTCCGCCGGGCGGCCGGTGCGGTGATCTTCGCCGCCGACGATCAGCACCTCGGTGCCGTCCTCCATGCGGTGCAGGCGGACGTAATGATAGGGCTCGTCATTGTCCCAATAGAGGCCGAAGGGCACGGAGCCGGCGGCGACGGGGGCGGCGATGACATAGGTGCGGTCGGGGCTCTGCTTGGAATGCAGGGTGATGCGGTCGTTGATGGGGGTGCAGGTGGCGACGACGGCGGCCTGCGCGGTGACCTGAAGGGATTTGCCCACGCTGACGCGGACCGTGTCGCCATCGCTGACGCCATGGACCGGCGAGCCGGTATGGATGCGCCCGCCATGACGCCTGACCGCCTCGGCCAGGCCCAGGACATAGCGATAGGGATCGAACTGCGCCTGGTTGGGGAAGCGGATGGCCGGGCCCTTGCCCAATCCCGCCACCGGCGCATGGTCGCGCAATTCCGCATCGGCCAGTCCGGCCGCACGGGCCGCCTTCACCTCGTCGCGCATCTCCTGCTCGGTGCCGCCTTCGCCGGGATAAAGCCAGCCGTCCAGGCGCTGGAAGGCGCAGTCGATGCCTTCCTCGGCCTGGATGCGCTCGATCATGTCGATGGCCGCGCCATGGCTGGCGGCGACCAGCCGGGCGGCCTCGGCGCCCAGCAGGTTGCTCAGTTCCGCGTAATGATCGTCCACGGCGCTGGCGATATGGGCGGTCGAGCGCCCCGTCTCGCCGCAGCCGACCCCGCCCCGGTCGAGCACCAGAACCTGACGCCCGGCGCGCGCCAGCAGATAGGCGGTGGTCAATCCGGCGATGCCGGCCCCAATGATGCAGATCTCCGTCTGCACCGCTTCGCGCAGGGGATCAAGCTCGGGAAAGGTCTTTCCGTCCTGCCACAACGGCATGGTCTCGTGGGCATCATGGCTCATTGACTGTGCTCCGGGGCAAGGGTGGCCTTGTTGATCTGGGGCGGGGGGCGGTCGGGCATAGGCCCGATTGCCCGTTATCGGGGGCGCCGCGTCATGGGGCGTACTCCCCAAGGAACCATTTGCTGCGTCGAATGTTTGCTTGCCAGGACCACGACGTCAGCAACAACGGAGTACGCATCCATGGCTTCGAATCAACTCTTCGAGATGCTCAAGCAGGACCATCAGCGGGTGCGTGATCTGTTCAGCCAGATCGAACAGACCTCGAACGGCGCCAAGAAGGACCGCGAGGAATTGTTCCACAAGCTGAAGCAGGAATTGATCGCTCATGCCCATGCCGAGGAGAAGGTCTTCTACCCGCCTCTGCATGAGAAGCAGAAGGACATGATCGACGAGGCCACCGAGGAGCATCACGAAGTGGAGAAGATGCTGGGCGAGGCCGAGAAGCAGCCCATCGACAGCGACGCTTGGCTGAAATGCATCCAGCAGATCAAGGAAATGGTCGAGCACCATGTCCAGGAAGAGGAGAGCGAGATTTTCGACAATGCCCAGAAGCTGCTGGGCGAGGAAGACATGGAGCACATGGTTGAGGATGTCGAGGAGGTGAAGGAAGAGGAAAAGAAGCACATTTCCTGACCCTTCGGTAAGCGTTTCCCGCCGTTCCGTCCTTTCGGACCGCAGGCCGCCGCCCCTTCGTTCGGGGGCGGCGGCCGTTCGCGTCTCCCTGTCCGATTAGGGATTACTCCATCAGTTCAACTTAATTTCATCGGTTGGTCTCCACACCTCTTGGCCTATCCAACGGATATAGACTGACAGACTCCCGGGAGCAGAGACGAGCCCCATCCACGACGTTCGTCGTTATTTTCCCCCCGCAAAAGGTGAAGGACATGGCGGAATTCGCACTCATGGTTTCCGAGCACATCCCCAACCTGCGGCGTTATGCTCGTGTCCTTGTCCGGGATTCGGTTCATGCAGAGGACCTTGTCCAGGACTGTCTAGAGCGCGCTATATCAAGGGAACATTTGTGGCGCCAAGGAAGCAATCTTCGTGCTTGGTTGTTCACTATTCTCCATAACCTTTATATCAACCAGTATCTCCGCCACTCTTCCGTGACGAATACGGTGCCTTTGCTTGACGAGCACCAGGTTCTGTCCTGCCCTGCCCGCCAATACCATAGCGTCACCCTGACCGATCTGGCCCGTGCCTTCGACGACCTGCCCGAACAGGAACAGCAGGTGGTCCTGATGGTCGGCCTGGAAGGCATGCAATACGAAGACGCGGCCGAAGCCCTGGGCGTTCCCATGGGCACGGTGAAATCCCGGTTGTCCCGGGCGCGGCGCCGCCTGCGCAACCTGATGGACGGCGATCTGCGCTCACCCATGCCGCGCGGGCGCTCCGGGATGCCGCGCCCCATGGTCGGTGGGCGGCGGCGTGCCGGGTGATGCTGTGACAAAAGGAGGAGAACGGAAGGAGAGGGCGGCGCATTGCGCCGCCCTCGCTATTTTAAGGACAGCGAAACGCTATAGAGACGGAGGAAGTCGGATGAAGAACATCAAGAAGAGCGTCGCGGCGCTGCTCTCGGCGGCCATGCTTGCCTCCTGCGCGCAAGGGGGCGCCGGCGGAACGGGGATGAGCGGCGAAACGGTGGGGACCCTGGGCGGCGCTGCGGCCGGGGCCTTGGCGGGCGCGCAGTTCGGACGCGGTTCGGGCCAGTTGGCGGCGACGGCGGCGGGCACGCTGCTGGGCGCCTATCTCGGCCGTCAGGTCGGCGCGCGTCTCAGCGAGCCGGCCCAGAACCAGGCCGCCCAGGCCGAGCGTCAGGCCCTGGCCTCCAACAGTTCGATCACCTGGAACAATCCGGAAAGCAATGCCAGCGGTACGGTGACGCCGGTGCGCAGCTATCAGGACGGCAACCGGAACTGCCGCGATTATGTCCATACCATCTATATCGAGGGGCGCGCCCAGGAAGCCCGCGGCACCGCCTGCCAGCAGCCCGATGGAAGCTGGCAGCTGGCCAACTGAGACCACGGACCGGCGGCCCCGGCCGGATCGGGTGAAACCCGGCGGTGCGGCCGCCTTCCCCGGCGTTTTTTGCAATGCTGGGGGGAGCGGACGCGCAGAGGATTCGGTCAGGCCGGGACGGCGGAACCTTTCATGTTGCGCCGCCGTTGTTTCCCATAGGGCATGGCACTGCCGGTGTCGTGTACCGATACCTCCCTGCTAACTTAAGGCCGGCCTCGCGCCGGCCTCTTTTTCGTGCCCGGCAGGTCCGGAATTTCCCGTTCCATCTCCATGGGATGCTTGGTTTTTCCCCGAAAGTCCGGGCTCCCTCCCCGAAAGAAAGGGGGAACTCCCGGCGAGCCGGGGGCGTTAGTCCCAGTGAGTGGCGGGCGGGCATATCGCTCCGCCCCGCAAGGGACGCATCCCATTCCAGGGACGTATTCCAAGGACGAATGGCAACACGGAGGAATTCCTAGATGCTCAAGCGCATAATCAGCCCTGCCGCCATCGCTCTGATGCTTTCCACCCCGGTTTGGGCGCAGGGGGCTCAGCCCGCCGAAGATCCGGCGGCTGCTCCCCAGCAGCAGGGTGCTGGTCAGCAGCTCGAGGTCGGCGCCGCCGCTGACGACATGGAGCAACTGCAGGCCCAACTGCCGCAGAACGCCATCCCAAGCGATGACATCGTCGGCCGCAGCGCGGTCAATCCGCAGGGCGAGAATCTCGGTAATATCGACAGCCTGATCATCGACCGCGACAACGGCCAAATCACTCATGCCGTGGTTTCGGTGGGTGGCTTCCTGGGCATGGGCGACCGCAAGGTAGCGCTGAACTGGGACAGCCTGGAAATCACTCCGGAACAGGTGACCGTCAACGCCACCCGCGAACAGCTTGAACAGGCCGAAGCCTATGTCGATCCGGATCAGGCGGGTCAGCAGGGCAGCGCGCCGCAGGATGCCGAGCAGCAGCCCGCGCCGGGCGGTACCGCTCAGTAAGAAGTGCGTTTATTGGTCCCGTAGGAGAGGGTGACCTCCGGCTGGTCACCAAAGACCCCCAAACTGCGGCGCATGCCTTCCGGCTTGCGCCGCTTTTTTCTGTCCCGGAAGGACAGCGGAATCGCGAGAGGTCGGGAAGGGAGCTTGGGCCTGCCGCCCGCCCCTGGAGGGGGCCGGGGCCGGCAGGTCTAAGCAGGAAGACAATACAGAACGTCGAATATGTCTCGCCTCGCCCGGATGCCTGCCATCCGTCCTGCGGGACGGGGTGGACGGCCCCGGAGCCGCTTAATGGCTGATGCTCGACACGTTGTCGGGCGAGGTCAGGCCAAGCTGGGCGGCGGCGACCACCGCACGGGTGCGGTTGTTGACGTTCAGCGCCTTCAGGATCGCGGTGACATGCAGCTTGACGGTTCCTTCCGCCAGTTGCAGGACGCGGGCGATTTCCTTGTTCGACTTGCCCTGGCCCAGCAGGGTCAGGACCTCGCGCTGGCGCGGCGTCAGGAAGGAAGCGGTGTTCTCGGCACCGAAGGGGCTGCCGGGATTGTCCATCATCGGCTGGCTGGAGGCGCTTTGCTCCAGCAGGGCCGGAGGCAGATAGACGCCGCCCGACAGGACCAGCTTGAGCGCGCTCAGCATGACGCGGGAGCTGGACGTCTTGGGGATGAAGCCGGCGGCACCGATATTGACGGCCTGCAGGACATGGCGGCGATCGTCCGATGCCGACAGGACGATGATCGGCACTTCCTCGGGCAGACGCTCGCGCAGGGCTTGCAGGCCCTCGCCCCAAGGCATGCCGGGCATGGCCAGGTCCATCAGCACGATGTCCAGGCCTTCTTCGGTCGAGGCCTTTTCCAAGGCCTCGGCATAATCGCTCGCCTCGATAATCGTCAGGCCGTCACCCAGCTGGTCGAGGACGTGGCGGAGCCCGTCCCGAAACAACTCATGATCATCTGCGATCATAATTTTCATGACCTTGTCCCTCACCATATGCGACGGGCCGTCTGTGACCACTGCCATACCTACCCCCATCGGCTCGAAGGATACCTCATTCCATACCGGAATGCAGCTATTGCTACGCCCAAAATAGCTTTAGGGGAATTGAAAGCAACTTATTTGTGGGCCAATACGGCGGTCTAACTCCATGGTCATATGACAGGCATAATGCCAGTTATACCAAAGCCTTGACCTTTCTCTTTCAGTGTCGTTCTTCTTTGTTAAGAAATTGTTCTCTGTGTGGAGATTTACGTCAGGCCTGATTCTCTACCAAGGATTGGGGTGTTTTCTCTAATTCTTGCGACAGAAGACTGCGTAGTCTTTCGGGTCTGACGGGCTTGTGCAGCAGCGGCAGGCCGTGGCTCAGCGCCTCGCGCAGGCGGTCGGGCGCGGTGTCGCCGGTGACCAGCAGGGCCGGAACGGGGGCCTGCTGCTGGCGCCGGATGTCCTCGATCGCAGCGCCGCCGGTCAGGCCGCCGCACAGGCGGTAATCGGCGACGATGGCGTCGAGTCGGATCTTTTTCTTTTCCAGCAGGGCCAGCGCCTCGGCGGCGGAGGCCGCCGAGTAGGTCCGGCAGTTCCAGGCCTCGAACAGCAGGCGCAACGCCTCGCGCACGTTGTTTTCGTCGTCGATGACCAGGATGGTGCGGCCGCTCAGGTCGTCGGTGGCGGCCTGGGGCATGGGCACCGGACGCGGCGCGGCGCCTTGGGCCAGGGGGATCTCTATGCCGAAAGTCGAGCCTCGCCCCAGACGCGACCGAACCTCCAGATGAAGTCCTAGCAAAGCGGCGGTGCGTTCAACAATAGCCAGTCCCAGTCCAAGTCCTTTATTTCCCTTGGCAGGGGCTTCCAACTGGACGAATTCATGGAAGATCTCCCCGACCTTGTCTTCGGGAATACCGGGGCCGGTGTCCCAGACCTCGATGCGCAGCATGGATCCGCGCCGGCGGCAGCCGACCAGCACGCCGCCCCTCCGGGTGTAGCGCACGGCATTGGATACCAGGTTGCGCAGGATGCGTTCCAGCAGGGCCGGGTCGGTATGGGTCAGCAGCGGCAGCGGCCGCACCGCCAGGCGCAGCCCCTTGGCCTGGGCGAGGGGCGCGAAATCGGCGGCGATACGTGCCAGCATGGCATTGATCGGGAAGGTGGTCGGCACCGGCTCGACCACGCCGGCATCCAGCCTTGAGAGGTCGAGCAAGGCGTCGAACAGGCTTTCCAGCGCTTCCAGCGAGCCCTGGATCTTGCCCACCAGGGCCCTTTCCTCCGGCGGCAGGTCGCGTTCGGCCAGGGTCGCCGAGAACATGCCCAGGGCTTGCAGGGGCTGGCGCAGGTCGTGGCTGGCGGCGGCCAGGAAACGGGTCTTCTCCAGGTCCGCTTCCTCGGCGGCCTCCTTGGCCTCGCGCAATTCCTCCTCGCGGATCTTGGTGTCGGTGATGTCGATGAACATCCCGACGATGGAACCATCGGTCATGCGATGCTTGCGGATATGCAGCCAGCGCCCGTTCACATGGCGCTCGGTGACGCCGCTCCGCCCGTCTTTTCCCTCGGGCAGCAGCGTTTCGAGGTCGGCGCCCTGGGGGAACAGGTTGCGGAAGTGGCTGTTGGCCAGCAGGACCTTGCCGTCCGGAGCCAGCAGCAGGAAGCCTTCTGGGATGTTGTCCACCGCGTCGATGAGGCGCTGCTGGGCCGCCGCGGCCTTCTCCTGGGCCTCGACCTCCTGGGTGATGTCGGTGCCGGTGCCGCGATAGCCGAGCAAGGTGCCGTCTTCCGCGAAGATCGGCCTGCCGCTGAGCCGGGCATGAATCCAGCGTCCGTCCGGCCCTTTCAGGCGGTAGCGGAAATCGCGGAAGGATTCGTGGCGGCGCAGCTGATCGAGATGACGGCGCCATGCCATCTCGTCTTCCGCCTCGGCGAGACGTTCGGGCATCAGGCGGCCGTACATCGTCGCCGAAAGCAGGGCGGCAAGGCTGTCCGGGCGTTCCGAGATATAGGTGAATTTCAGGTCCGGGCCCCGTTCCCACAGCCATTCCGAGCCCGCCTCGGCGATATCGCGGAAGCGCTGTTCGCTGGCGCGCAAGGCGGCTTCGGCGGTGTCGCGGGCCGAGACGAAGACCCGCAGCGCGCGGGCCATGTCGGTGATCTCGTCCTGGCCCTGGAGGGGGATTTCCACTTTCTCGCCGGCGGCACCGGCCACCATCGCCGTCTTCAGGTCCTCGATGCGCCGCAGAATGGTCCGCGAGACATAGGCGGCGAGGGCGAGGACGCCCAGCAGGCAGAGGAGAGTCAGCAGGATCAGCAGCCGGCTGTGGGACGCCAGCAGGTCTTGGCTTTCGGTCGTGGAGGCCTCGATGCGCCGCTGGGCGGCATGGCTGAGTTCGCTGACGGTGAAGATCAGCCGGTCGGAAAGATGGGCATGGCGGATCAGCAGCCCTTCCAACTCGCTCTGGGCGGCCAGTTCGCGGCGGCGCTGCGTGAAAAGACCGTTCTCCCCGATCCCGATCTGCCGGATCTGTTCCAGGTCCGGGTCATCGGCCAGGGCGGCGGATTGCACAAGGCGGAGGAATTCCGCTTCGAGCCGGTCGATCTCGCGGTAATGCTGGGCCAGTCCCCCCTGCAGCAGCAGGTCCAGGGCCTGGCGCGACGGCGCCTGTTCGTTCGGGGCGGACTGGAGCTGGGCGAGATCGTCCAGCAGCGCCTGCTTGCGCAGACGAGCGTCGATATGACGGCGCGCCGCCGTGTTCAAACCGTGGAAGGTGGCGCTCAGCAAACGCTGCTCGAAGGCGATGGCGTTGATCTGCTCGGAAGAGACGCCCGGCATGCCCGACAGGAGGTCCAGCAATTCGTTCAGCCGGGCTTCCTGGTCGCGGATACGGTAGAAGGCGGTCTGGCGCTGGGAATGCATCAGCGACGCGGCGACGGCCGGCGCGGCGGACACGGTGGCCTCGGCCTGCTGGGCCAGGTTGTGGGCCGCGATCAGGGTCGGCAATTCATAGGAGGAGATTTCCGACAATTCACGCTTCAGCCGGGTGAAGGCGTCGATGGCCACACCGCTGGCGATGATCGTGAATGCAGCCGCCCCCACCAGACTGATCATCAGGCGGGTTCTTACCCCCATGCGGAAGGCTTTCATGATTCGCCCTGCTTTCCGTTCGGGTGCCCGTCGCATTGAACCCGGCTAAGAGGTATACTAGCTTTGGCGCTCCGATATGACAATGGACGTGTCCCATGTCCCGTTTTCTCGTTCTGTTCCTCTCGCTTCTGATCTTCGTGGCGAGTGCACATATGGTTCAGGCGAGTCAGACCCTTGAAGAGGTGCGGCGGCGGGGGATGCTCCATTGCGGGGTCCCGCCCAATGTGCCGGGTTTCGCCTCGGTCATGGAAAATGGCCGCTGGACCGGTTTCGAGGTCGATTTCTGCCGAGCCCTCGCGGCCGCCGTTCTGGGCGACGGCGAGCGGGTGAAATTCGTGCCGCTCGGCGTCCAGACGCGGATCCCGGCCCTCCAGACGGGCGAGGTGGACGTCCTGTTCCGCAGCACCACCTGGACCTATTCGCGGGATGCCGCCATGGGGGTCCATTTCGCCAGCACCATCTTCTATGACGGCCAGGCCTTCATGATGCGGCGCAGCCAGGGCGTGACGCGGCTGAGCGAAGTTCCTGCCGGCGCGTCGGTCTGCGTCCAGGCCGGTACCACGGCGCATCAGAACCTGACGGATTACCTGCAGGTTCACCGTCTCGACCTGCGTCTGATGGTCTTCAATTCCGAGCAGGAAATGAAGACCGCCTTCTTCACCGATCGCTGCGATCTCTATACCAGTGACAGTCTTCTCCTGATGGCGCTCCGCCTGAGCGCCGCGCCGAATCCCGACGATTTCCTGATCCTGCCCGAGCGGATTTCCAAGGAGCCCATGACGCCGGCGGTGCGGGACGACGACCCGGCCTGGTTCAATATCCTGCGCTGGGTGATCTTCGTCATGATCGAGGCCGAGGAACGGGAGATCACGCAGGCCAACGCGCCGGAGATGCGCAGCCACGGCAACCCGGAAAACCGCCGCCTGCTGGGCAGCGTGCCGGGGATCGGCGGGCCGTTGGGCCTGGACGACGAATGGGCCTATCGCATCCTGCGCACGGTGGGCAATTACGGGGAAATCTTCGAGCGCCATCTCGGCGCGAAGTCTCCGTTGCAGCTGGAACGGGGCCTCAACGATCTGTGGACGCGCGGCGGCCTGCTCTATGCCAGCCCGATGCGCTGAAAGAATTCTTGATTTTCTCAGGGCCAGCCCGGAAAACACGCGGCATGACTGACACACTCTCCGACATCGTTTCCACGCGGCGTACCTTCGCCATCATCTCGCATCCTGACGCCGGTAAGACGACGCTGACCGAAAAGCTTCTGATGTTCGGCGGCGCCATCCAGGCGGCCGGGGCCGTGCGTGCGCGCGGCGAGCAGCGCCGTACCCGCTCGGACTGGATGAAGATCGAACGCGAGCGCGGCATCTCCGTCACCGCCTCGGTGATGACCTTCGAGCATGAGGGGCTGACCTTCAACCTGCTCGACACCCCCGGCCACGAAGACTTCAGCGAGGATACCTACCGTACCCTGACGGCGGTGGACTCGGCGGTCATGGTGCTGGATGCGGCGAAGGGCATCGAGACGCAGACGCGCAAGCTGTTCGAAGTCTGCCGCATGCGCGACGTGCCGATCATCACTTTCGTCAACAAGGTGGACCGCGAGGGCCTGGAGCCGTTCGAGCTGCTGGACGAGATCGAGAAGACCCTGGCGCTGGACGTCACGCCGCTGACCTGGCCCATCGGCATGGGCCGCGACCTGAAGGGCTGCTACGACCTGGTCAACGACCGGGTGCTGCTGTTCGATCCGGGCCGGGGCGACCATATCGTCACCGAGACGGTGGACGTGTCGCTGGAGGATGCGCGGCTGGACGAGGTGGTGGGCGCGGCCAATGCGGAGAAGCTGCGCGAGGAAGTGGAATTGGCCCGTGCCGCCTGTCCACCCTTCGACCTCGAATCCTATCGGGCCGGTCATCTGACGCCCGTCTTCTTCGGCAGCGCGCTGAAGACCTTTGGCGTGCGCGAATTGCTGGGCGGCCTGGCCCAATACGCGCCCCCGCCCCAGCCGCAGAGCGCCCAGCCGCGCGAGATCGCGCCGGAAGAAGAGAAAGTCACCGGCTTCGTGTTCAAGGTCCAGGCCAACATGGACCCCAACCACCGCGACCGCGTGGCCTTCGTGCGGCTGTGCTCGGGCCGCTTCAAGCGCGGCATGAAGCTCAAGCATGTCCGTTCGGGCAAGGCGATCGCCGTCTACAACCCGATGTTCTTTCTGGCCCGCGACCGCGAACTGGCCGAGGAAGCCTTCCCCGGCGACATCATCGGCATTCCCAACCACGGCAACCTGCGTATCGGCGACACCCTGACCGAAGGCGAGGATCTGCAGGTCACCGGCATCCCCAGCTTCGCCCCGGAAGTCCTGCGCCGCGTGCGCCTGGACGATCCCATGCGTGCCAAGCAGCTGCGCCGCGCGCTGGAGGATCTGGCCGAGGAAGGCGTCAGCCAGGTCTTCAAGCCGCTGGCCGGTTCGGCCTGGATCGTCGGCGTGGTCGGCTATCTGCAATTCGAAGTGCTGAGCACCCGGATCGAGACCGAATACAACATCAAGGCCGGTTTCGAGGAAGCGCCCTTCGAGACGGCCCGCTGGGTCGATTGCGAGGACAAGGCCATGCTGAAGAAATTCCAGGAAGCCAACAGCAGCAACATGGCCGAGGACCGCGACGGCGCCCTGGTCTATCTGGCCCGCAATTCCTGGCAGCTCGGCCGCGCCCAGCAGGATTTCCCGGAAATCCGCTTCTCGGCCACGCGCGAGCAGCATTAGGGGGAAGAACGCAGGGCGCCGCCCTGCACTCGCCAAGGGCCTCGGGCCCTTGGAACCTCTTTATGGTTCGCCTCGCCTTCATCCTGAGGAGGCCCGAAAGGGCCGTCTCGAAGGATGAACGAGGGGCCGGTTCTCAGCGGTGGTCCGAGAACAGGTCCCTGACCTTGCACAGCAATTCCCCCACCGGACGCGGTTTGGGCGGGGCGAGGCGGTGGGCGAGCCAGTCGGCGGCAGCCTTGGCGGGATCGGACTCGGCGGTCAGGGCGGCTTCGATGCCGCGCTTTTCCATACGCCGCTTGAAGCTTTCGCCGGCACTGGCAGCGATGACCACGGCGACGTCGCCCAGGGGGTGGGGACGGTCGTCCTTGAAGTGATGGAAGACCAGTTCCTTGGGCAGTTCGACGCGGGTCGCTTCCGTCGGCGGGGAGTCGGGCTGCGCAAGGAAGACCAGCCAGCGGCGGCATTGACCGGCATGGCCTGCGGTTCTGTTCCAGTCGGCCCCCACGGCGACGGCGATCTTCATGGCTTGCGGTCCCGTCCGAAGAAATAACCATAAAAATTTTAAGATATTTCTTCGTTCGCCGCAACTTCGTCCAGCCTTTCCTTGTCCGGGGCGTTTCCGGGATGGCGGAAGCCGGAACGCCGCCGGACAAGGTGGGGGCCGTCAGGCCGTTCCGCCCTGGGTTTCGCTGGGCAAGGGGATTTCGTATTTCTCGATCAGGCGGTAGAGGGTGACCCGCGAGATGCCCAACTGTTCGGCGGCGCGCGTGATGTTGCGCCGATGCAGGGTCAGGGCCTTGCGGATCAGGCTTTCCTCGACCTCTTCGCGGGCGGTCTTGAGCATCGGCAGGCCGCTGCGCCCGCGTCGGGGCGGGGGAGGCAGGCCCAGGTCCTCGGCCTGGATCCATTCGCCCTCGGCCATCACCACGGCGCGGCGGACGCAGGCGATCAGTTCGCGGATATTGCCCGGCCAGGGATGGGTCTGCACGACCTGCGCGGCTTCCTGCGACAGGCCATGGACGGGGCGGCCGATCTCGGCGGCGAAGCGTTCGAGGAAATGGCCGAACAGCAGGATCACGTCGTCGCCCCTTTCGCGCAGGGGCGGCATTTCCACGCTCAGGACGTTGAGGCGATAGAACAGGTCCTCGCGGAAGCGGCCCTCGGCCACGGCCTGGCGCAGCGGCACGTTGGTGGCCGCGACGATGCGGGCATTGACGGTGATCGGTTGCGAGCCGCCGACGCGGTCGATGGTGCCTTCCTGGAGGAAACGAAGCAGATGGGCCTGCAGGTCGAGCGGCAGGTCGCCGATCTCGTCCAGGAAGACCGTGCCGCCGTCGGCGGCCTGAAGGCGGCCGATGCGGCGCTGATCGGCGCCGGTGAAGGCACCCTTTTCATGGCCGAACAATTCCGATGCGATCAGGGTCGGCGGCAGGGCTGCGCAATTGATGGCGACGAAGGGGCCGGACGCGCAGGGCGAACCGGCATGGATGAAATGCGCCGCGACTTCCTTGCCGGTGCCGCTTTCGCCGGTGATCAGGACCGGGGCGCGAGTGGCGGCGAATTTGGCAAGGGTTTCGCGTACACGTTGCATGGCCGGGCTGCGGCCGACCAATCTGGGTGCCGTCCGGTTGTTTTCCACCGTGGCGGGAGGCTGGGCGCGGGCAGGCAGGGCAGGGCGAAGCCGTTCCAGAAGGTCAGGATCTTTTACGGCCTGTTCTAGAAGAAGATTCGCCAAGTAATCGCTGCCCAGAGACTTGAGCATATCCTTCGTTACCGAAGAATTGTTCCGACAGTTCATGTGAAGTGTCATTGCGTCTCGCAGTAATGGGGAGAAAACGCCGTTTGCGCTGACGTCAGGGGCACGCGAACGGATATTGTTATACGTCGCGTGGGGATGGGCAGCCACGGTGCAGACAGCTTACTACCCTGGCCCTAGGCTCCTCCGCCTGGGTCAACCGTCAGGTGGGTTGACCCCCTATGGGTGGAGAATTGGGGGAGAGACGCCCCCTTCCTAGCCCGGTTGCGTAGGCTCCGCTCTCTGTTCTCCCCATCCGAATCGCTCCTTTTGGTACGTCGTTTCATCCCTTTGTCCATGTTCCCGGCGTGGATGGTGAAGAGGAGGAGCATCCGGGCGGGTGGGATGGAGGCGCTGCGGCATCGCTCGTATATTCGCTCACAGGCGTCGCCTTGAAGTTTTATTTCCAGGACCACGCAGAATTACGGTGCGTGTGTGGGCTTTACTTTGTGCAGGCCGCCCCGCGCCATAGCCCGATCTCACTACCCGAGGTGTCCATGAAGCCGAGATTAATGACATCCGCCGCCGTGCTCGCCCTGACTGGCGGGCTTGCAGCGGCCGGTGGAGCTGGGGCTGGAGAGATTGAGCCGGCTCCTCCGATTGCCGTGCAGCAAAACCAGGCGGACAAGGATATCGAACAACTCAAGCGCGATATGGAGGCCTTGAAGGCCCTGGCGGCGTATCAGCAGGGTGAGATGGACCGCCAGAGCCAGGAACTGGAGGCGCAGCGCCAGAAGATGGCCTTGATCGAGGCCGGACTGGGCGGGCCGGGATATCAGATCGGCACTTTCGCCGGACCTCGGCCTGCGGCGGTTCCGCTCGCCCAGGCCGGTGGCGCGGCGCGGATACAGACGGTTCAGGCTCCCGCTCCGGCCCAGACCATGCAGCAGCAACCCCAGCCCCAGCCGCAACCGCAGCCCCAGCAGCAATCCCAGCCGCAGACCCAGGGGAGCGTGGATGCGCCGCGCGGGACGAATGTGCTGACGCCGCCCGGCCGTTTCGTCATCGAGCCGTCCCTGGAATTCAGCCATACCTCGTCCAACCGTTTCGTCGTCGGCGGCGCCGCCGTGCTCGATACGGTTCTGATCGGTGCCTTCGAGGCGACGCAGGCCCGGCGCGAGACCGTGACGGCGACCCTGGGCGTCCGCACGGGGATCATGAACCGCCTGGAAGGGGAAATCCGCATCCCCTATGTCTACCGCTCGGACCGCACCACCAATACCATTCTCGCCACCGAGACGACGACGGCCACCACCGATATCAGCAGCCACGACCTGGGCGATATCGAGGCGGCGCTGCATTACCAGCTGAACGAGGCCCGTCCCGGCGAGCCGGTGCTGATCGCCAATCTGCGCGTCAAGAGCGACAGCGGCCGCGGCCCCTATGACGTCTCGCGCACCACCAGCGGCCCGACGGCCGGGCTGGAAACCGAATTGCCGACCGGTTCGGGCTTCTGGGGGATCGAGCCCAGCGTCACCTTCCTGATGCCCAGCGACCCGGTCGTGTTCTTCGGGAATATCGGCTATATGTGGAACATCGCCCGCGACATTAACAAGTCGATCGGCGGCGCGCTGGTCGAGCGTGTCGATCCCGGCGATTCGATCCGCTTCAGCGTCGGCATGGGCCTGGCGATGAACGAGCGCACTTCCTTCTCGCTCAGCTATTCCTACGACTACATCTATCCCACCGACACGCGGATCGACGGCGTGAAATACTCCACCGAAACCCTGCATGTGGGCGCGCTGACCTTCGGCGTGAACTACCAGCTGCGGGACGATTTCGGCATCAATTTCAGCGTCGGCGCCGGCTTGACCGAGGATGCGCCGGACATGCGGATGATCCTGCGCACGCCTTTCAGCTTCTGACCGCCTGCCTCCCGGCATCACCCGGTCCCCGCAAGGGGGCCGGGTTCTTTTTATGGCCGGGGGCGGATGGTCCGGCCGGACGGACAAAAGGCCCGGACGTTTCCGTCCGGGCCTTTGTCCGCCAGCCCGCCGGAGGGCGGATCAGGCTGTCAGTAGCGATGGCCGAGCCGGGCCGCTTCGCGTGCGACGCGGGCGGCATTGGCGACGCTGTTGAAATGCGTCACGGCGTTGTTGAAGCCGGGTGCCGTGATGTGGAAGTCGGTGGCGTTGTTGACGGTCACGTCGTTGAGATTGTTGCTGATGACGACGCCGACCGAGTTGGAGGAGATCTGGTGCAATACCCGGGTCGCCTCGGCGGTGATGGCCTCGGCCAGGGCCGCGGCATCGGGCACGGCGCCGTCCGGGCCGACGACGAGGCCGATATCCGTGCCGGTTCCGTTGGGCGTGGTGAAGGTGATGCCGTCCATGCCGTTCTTCACCACGTCGCTGACCACGTCCTGGATATTGCCCATCTGATCGAGGGTCAGGCGGGTGGTCAGGCCGATATCGCCGGTTGCGGTCTCGACGGTGGTGCGGATGTCGACGGCGAAGTTGAAGGTCAGGTTGCCGAAGCTCATACCGCCGCGCAGCTCGTTCATCTCTTCCGCGCCCAGGGGCGAGAATTCGGCGAAGGTCGCCGGCCCTTCCAGGGCGGCGGCACCGGCGGAGAACCCGGCCAGGGCCAGGCTGCCGGCGATGGCCGCGACGGCAAGGCGGTTGCGTGCAGGATGCGATCTGGGTTGGATATTGTTGTTGTCGTTCATTCGTGGAGTCTCTCCGTTTCCGCGCCGGAAAACAGATCAGGCGGCTCCTAGAAGCCGCCGATGCTACCGCTGCGCAAGGGCAAGGTAAGGTGATGCAAGGGCAGGGTGGCTGACCCCAGCCCTCGCCGTTGGAACCCGGTCTCCAGCGGAGAAGATGGCTGCAACCCCCATTCCTCGACCTGATTGAAGCTGGCCTGGCCCACCGGCGTTTCGTCACGGATCACGAAAAGCACGCCGCTCCAGATCTTCTCGAAATCCTCCCGCCCCATAGTCTTCACGCCCAGGGCGGGATCACCGATGAGGATGCGCCCGTCGCGGATGCCCTTGATCACCACGAAGTGGCGATAGCCCTTGGTGTCGATCAGGGTGACGGCGGGAACGCCGACTTCGATCAGCTTGTCCAGCGGTACCCGGAACCCGTCGGAGCGCAATCCGTGGGTCGCGAGATAGGCTTTCATGTCCAGCAGCGAAAAACCGTGCTTGCGGATGGCCTGCTGGTCGCCGTTCTCCCACATGGCCTTGAAGACTTCCTTCTCGGGCGTGGGACGGCCGTAATGATAGGTCAACAGCGTGGCGATGGCGGCCGAGCCGCAGGAAAAGTCGTATTCCTGCTGCACCACTCGCTTGAAACGGGCTTCCTTCATGCTGATCACCGGCATCGAGAAACTGGCTCCGGCGACATGGGCCCGTACTTCTCCGGCCGCGGCAGAAACGGCGCTGCCGCCGTAAAGGCAGACAGCCAAGGCGGCGGCGATCAACGGAGTCTTGTGGGACAGCGGGGTTTTGCGGGGCATCGCGTCTCTCCCGTCCGGGCGTGACGGCTATTGCAAATAGACGTTCACGCTCATGGCATGGTTCATGTTCACCAGGTTCCCGGTGTTCTGCATCACGGTCAGGACACCGCTGTTATGGGACATGCCGACATTGCCGATGGCGCCGTTGTTCATGCTCGCGCCGTTGCCGAGGCCGATGGTGTTGTTGTTGTTGGCGCTGTCGATATTGGTGTTGTTGTTCTGGGTGACGTTGGTGTTGATCTCGAAGTTGTCGTAGCGGCCGGCGGCGCTGGCCAGTTCTTCTCCCGGCATTTCCTGCCAGCCTGCGAGGGCATCCAGTTCCCCCGCCCAGGCCGGAGCGGCCAGGAAGAGGGCACAGGCGGCCACAGTGGCAATCCGTACAGTCATTGCTCTCTCCATCACATGCGCACAACGCGACACGGCCGGCGGGAGGAATTCCCGCCGGCCGGTCTTCGTCCTTAACGGAAGGACGAGTGGGCGTTGATGTTGACCGACTGCAGCTGGTGGGTGTTGATGCCGGTGCTCATGGACAGCGCGGTCAGGCCGTTGACCTGATTGAAGCTGACCGAGCCCAGGGCGCCGGTCGAGAAGCTGGCGGTCACGTTGCCAGCCGAACCACCCCAAGCGTCGCCGCCGAAGACCTGGGTGTCCAGGTTGGCCGCGGCGGTCTGCTCGGCATTGCCGCCCGCGCCGGTCAGGCTGCCGGTGGCCGCGCCACCGTTGCCGCTTTCGGCGATCGCGCTGGCATCGCCGCCTTCGCCGCCCGTGGCGGTGGTGTTGGCGTTGCCGCCGTTGCCGGCATTGGCGCGGGATTCACCGGCCTGAGCCAGATCGGCATCAGCCGTCGGGCTGTTGGTGCCGCCGTTGCCGCCGGTCGCGGCGGAGTCGACATTGGCGTTGCCCTGGGAACCAGCGCCGTTGCCGCCGCCGGATTCGTCGGTCACGGCGACGGAGACCGGAACGGTCACGCCCACGCCACCGGCATTGGCTTCGGCACCGTCGGCGCCATCGGCGTCGGCACCGGCAGCGGACAGGCCCAGGTTGCCCTGCAGGGAAACGGCCAGACCGCCAGCCCCGCTGGTCGAACCGCCGGCCGTGGCGGTGGATTCGCCGCCGGCCACGCCGTCAACGGCAGCGCCGGTGGTGCCGCCGGTCAGGCCGCTGACTTCACCGTCGAAGGCACCGGCGGTGTTGGTGGCATCCACGGCGGCCGTGGGAGTGGCCGAGGTTTCGCCCGAGGTGGCATCGCCGCCACGCGACGGACCGGCGCTCAGCGTGAAGGAGGTGTCGGTGTTCGACGAGGACATGTCGATGGTGTTTTCCATCGTCAGCTCCGTCGTGTTGAAGGTGTTGTTGTAGCTGCCGCTGGTCGTCGTCGTGGTGCTGGTCGCGGTGTTGGTGCTGTTGTCGTTGAAGGAGTCGCTGATAGCGGTGTTGTAGGAGTCAGCGATCGAGTTGTCGCTGTTGTCGTTATGGGAGTCGGTGATCGAGTTGTCGCTGCTGTCGATCGTGGCATCCACGTCGACGGCCACCGCGACATTGGTGCTGTTGTCGTTGTGGGAGTCGGTGATCGAGTTGTCGTTCGCCGACAGGTTCAGATGGGTTTCGTTGTTGGAGTCGGTGACCGAGTTGTCGTTCGCCGACAGGTTGAGGTTGGTTTCATTGTAGGAGTCGGTGACCGAATTGTCGTTCGCCGACAGGTTCAGGTTGGTGCTGCTATCGTTCTGGGAGTCGACGATATTGCCCATACCCGCGATCGCGTCACCAGCGCCGGTGCCGGCTTCGTTGTAGCTGCCATCGATGTCCGTGGCCCAAGCCGACGCCGAGAACATCAGGGCGGCGGCGGCAACGCCGGTCAGAAGCGACTTTTTCATCTGTTTCCCTCCGTAGGATTTCGTCTGCACGCAGATACCAAGGCTGCCGAAAAGGCGTCCTCTCCGGTCGGGGCTTCCGTGTCCCCGGTACCGGGGGATCAACCCACCGGCTCCGGCTGCCCCAATGATTGCATTCGTCGTGCCAACTCGGCTGGAGAGATGAAAGGCATTGAAAAAGAATAAAAAAAATTCCGGCGCGGGGCGTGGCCCCGGCCGGAAAACTGTTTCAGGAATGAAACGGGCTGTTTCGCTTCTTTACGCTTCTTTCGGGATCAGCCTGAGCGAGGCGGAGTTCATGCACCAGCGCATGCCCGTCGGGCGGGGGCCGTCGTTGAAGACGTGGCCCAGATGGGCTTCGCAGCGGGCGCAGATCGCTTCGTCGCGGATCATGCCGTGACTGGTGTCGAGGCGGGTGGCGACGGCGTCCTCGCGGATGGGGGCGAAGAAGCTGGGCCAGCCACTGCCGGAATCGTATTTCGTCTCGCTGCTGAACAATTCGTTGCCGCAGCAGGCGCAGACATAGATGCCCGGTGTCTTGGTGTCCCAGTACTTGCCGGTGAAGGGCGCCTCGGTGCCGCCGCAACGGCATATATTGTATTGCTCGGGCGTCAGTTCGGCCCGCCATTCCTCGTCGCTTTTCCGCAGCTTGTCGGGTGACTCGGCCATGATGCTCTCCTGTGCCTAGGCGGGCGTGGGGGCGGCCAGCTGTGCCTTCTGGGCGTCGGTGAAGCCCAGGACGACCATGCCGTCGCGTTCGAAGACGGGGCGCTTGATCAGGGCCGGATGGGCCAGCATCAGCGCCTTCGCCTTGTCTTCGTTGAGACCGGCGGTCTGTTCGGCCGGCAGGCCGCGCCAAGTGGTGCCGCGCTTGTTGAGCAGCGCCTCCCAGCCCAGCCTGCCGATCCAGCGGTCCAGCATCGCCTGGTCCAGGCCATCGGCGCGCAGATCGTGCCAATGGTGGGCGATGCCCTGGGACTCGAGCCAGGCACGGGCCTTGCGGCAGGTGTCGCAGCTCTTGATGCCGTAGACCGCGAGCATGATCAGGCGGTGCGCTGGATCAGGTGGAAGCCGAACGGCGTCTCGACCACGCCGGAAACTTCGCCGGGCTGCAGGGCGAAGGCGGCGTCCTCGAAGCCCTTGACCATCATGCCGCGGCCGAAGCTGCCTAGGCTGCCGCCTTCGGCGGAGGAGGGGCAATCGGAGAATTCGCGGGCGACGTCGGCGAACTCGGCGCCGTTGTCGATACGGGCCTTCAGTTCGGCAATCTGGGTTTCCGCTTCTTCGCGCGAGCGGGTGGCGGTCGAGCGCATCGAGCCCTGATACATCAGGAGGATATGCGAAGCGCGGATCTGGTCGGACATGATCACCTCTCGATTAAACGAAGCGGCACCTTAACCGGTGCCGCCGCTCCGGGCCAGAATTTCCAGCCCATTTGGTCTGGTGGGGCTGCCTCGGCTGGGGTAGAAGCCTTGTGGTTTCATTGCCAAACGGAGAGCCCTGTCATGCTGGCCCTGCTGTCGCCCGCCAAGAAGCTGGACTTCGATCCGCCCGTGCTGCCCTTGCCCCATACCCAGCCCGCCTTCCTCGAGGAAACGGCGATCCTGGTGGAAACGGCACGGGGGCTGTCGCGGGCCGATCTGTCCCGCCTGATGGACATCAGCCCCAGCCTTGCGGATATGAATTATGAACGCTTCCGCTCCTTTTCCACGCCTTTTACGCCGCAGAACGCCAAACAGGCGGTCCTCGCTTTCGCCGGTGACACCTATATCGGCCTGGAGGCTTCGACGCTGGGGGTGGAGGACCTGACCTGGGCACAGGACCATCTGGGCATTCTGTCCGGCCTTTACGGCCTTCTGCGCCCCTTCGACCTGATCCAGCCCTACCGCCTGGAGATGGGGACGCGGATGGCGAATCCGCGCGGCAACGATCTGTACGACTTCTGGGGGGCGCGTCTCGCCCAGGCGGCGGAAGCCGCCGTCGCCGGCCATGCGAGCCCGGTCATCGTCAACCTGGCCTCGACGGAATATTTCAAGGCGGTGGGGGCCAAGCGCCTGTCGGTGCCCCTGATCACGCCGGTCTTCAAGGAGGTCAAGGGCGGCCAGGCCAAGGTCATCGGCCTGATGGCCAAGCGCGCGCGCGGCATGATGGCCCGCTTCATGATCGAGAACCGCATCGACGAGCCCGAGGCGCTGAAGGATTTCTGTGCATCCGGCTATCGCTTCCGTGCGGATCTGTCGAACGGCAAGGAATGGGTCTTCCTGCGTGACCACGACCTCCAGGAAAGCCTAAGCGAAAAGGAGGTAATGCTCGCCTAGCTATGGCGATCACCTTTCCTTCCGTATAGAAGGACTTGGCCGAATGGCCTGTGGCAAGAAGGACACGCTTTCTTTTTCACACATTCTTCCTCGTCAAGAACAGTGACGGCGGACAGAATAGTGCTATGATGAGTAGTCGGTCTCGCCACCTTGGACATCCGGGATGGAGTTGGTAACCGCTGATACGTCTTTCCGAGCCCTGCGGCCCCGAGCCGCCGGGAAAGGTCGTGTTGGCACGGAAGCGCCCCGCCATGGTCGCTGACTTCGAGATCGAGTGGGCAAAACAGGAATACGTTGCGGCAGGACGAAGCCGACACAACCGCCTTGTATTCCAGGCTTTGGGCTGTGGCCTGGAAAACGCCGGACCAGTTCCCGTCATCGCGGGGACGCGCCGGGGGACAGGGTGGAAGGTCGGAACGGCCGAGGCTGAGTAGGCCAGCGGCGACAGACGAGTAGATTAAGATACCTAACGGACTGGAAGTTAGAACATGGCATGGAAGCGCGACAACTTTGGCGATCGCCCGCGGCGTGGTGGGCGTGGGGATGATTTCGAGGCGGCCTTTGAGCCTCGGATGCCCAGCCGCAGCCCCTCGATGGGCTTCGGTGGTGGTGCCCCCCGCCAAGCGGTTGTGGATACTCCGAACGTCACCGCTACGGTGAAGTGGTTCAACGCCTCGAAGGGCTTCGGCTTCGTCGCGCCGACGGACGGTTCGCAGGACGCGTTCCTGCACGTCTCCGTGCTGACCCGCGCCGGTCTGGGTGAAGTCGAGGAAGGCGCAACCATCGTTTGCGACCTGGGCCCGGGCCAGCGTGGCCCGCAGGTCATGAACGTGCATAGCGTCGACAGCAGCACCGCCGTCGCGTCTCCCCGCTCCGCTCCGCGTGGTGGCGGCCACATGTCGATGCCTTCCGAAACGGTCGAAGGCACCGTCAAGTTCTTCAGCGCCGACAAGGGCTTCGGCTTTGTCGCTCCCGATGAGGGCGGCAAGGACGTGTTCGTCCACATCAAGGCGCTGGAACGCTCGGGTCTCCGTGCCCTGGAAACCGACCAGCGCGTGCGCATGTCGGTCAGCATGGGCCAGAAGGGCCCGCAGGCCGAGCGCGTCGACCTGATCTAAAAAAGAAGGGCGGCAATCTTCGGATTGCCGCCCTTTTTCTTTTCTGGCCATGACAGCGGAGCCTACTGCTCCGCAGAGACTCTTTTTGTCTCTATTCTTGGCCTTGGTGTCTTTCTGTCTTGGCGGTTCCTCGCGTTTAGAAAGCGACCAAGACACAAAGATGCCAAGAGGCTGCTTTCGGGGGCTGGCCACCTTCCCGACAGTTTCCGCCCCTATAGTTTCCGCCCCTACAGTTTCCGCAACGTCTCGCAGAAGCGGGCGATCTCGCCTTCCGTGTTGTAGTAATGCGGCGAGGCGCGCAGCAGGGCCGTCAGGCCCCGTTCCGCGAAATCCAGCGGCGCCGCCCCGGCTTCCGCGACGGAAACATTGATTCCTTTCGCCGCCAGGGCCTGTGCCGCCTGCGCCGCAGACATGCGCTCCAATTCGAAGGTGACGATACCGGCCAGCGGGGCGCCGCATTCCTGGAGCGTCACGCCGGGAACGGCGGACAAGTCTTTCCGCAGCTTGTCGGCCAGGCGGCGCACATCCTGCCAGATGGTTTCCGGGCCGACCTCCAGGCAATAGAGGATCGCCTGGGTCAGGGCGATGCGCGCGGCCAGGGAATGTTCGTATTGCTCGAAGCGGCGGGCCGCGCCGCGCGGGACGAAATCTTCCGGCCCGGTCCAGCGGAAACCAGCGAGGTCGGGCAGGGGCGGGCACAGGCGGTCCAGCATCTCGCCGCGGACATAGAGCAGGCCGCTGCCGCGCGGACCGCGCAGCCATTTCCGCCCTGTCGCGGCCAGCATGTCGCAGCCGATTCTTTTCACGTCCACCGGCATCTGGCCGACCGTCTGACAGGCGTCGAGCAGGAAGGGAACGCCCTGCCGCCGGGCCAGGGCGCCGATCTCGCGGGCCGGGGCGACGGCTCCGCCGGTGCTGGCGAGATGGGTGACGGCAAGCAGGCCCGCCGGACGTTCCAGGGCGGCGGCCAGGGCCTCCAGCGAGACGCTGCCGGTGGCGGCATCGTCGGGCAGGATCTCGATCTCCAGCCCTCTTCGCCTGGCCTCCTGATAGAGGCTCATCAGGTTGCTGCCATATTCGGCCCGTCCGATCAGGACGCGGCTGCCGCGTTTCAGGTCCAGGGCATGGAAGGCGGTCTGCCAGGCCTGGGTGGCGCTGACGGCAAAGGCGATTTCATCCCTGCCGCAGCCCAGCAGCTTCGCGGCGGCGGAGTAGAAGCCCTCGGCGTCCTCGGCGGCCTCGCGGGCGGCACGGGTTCCGCCGCGCATCAATTCGCGGGCGAGATGTCCGACCTGGGCGCGATGCACCGGCAGCGGCATCAGCGCCGCACCGGCATTGTTCAGGTGAAGGACTTCGCTGCATCCCGGGGTGTCCCGGCGCAGCCGTTCCAGGCTGATCCCGCCCGTGTCGAAGAAGGGGCCGGATTCCGGCATCGCACATCTCCTGGTGGTGGTTCCCCCACCGCCGGAATGTGGGACGGTGCTAGAGCGGCTGCAATGGCCAGAAGACGGGGATCAGCAGGGTCGCGGCGATCCAGAAGATGAAGTTCAAGGGAGCGCCGATCCGCACGAAATCGAACCAGCGATAGCCGCCCGCCGTATAAACCAGGGTATTGGTCTGATAGCCGATGGGGGTGGCGAAGCTGGCGCTGCCGCCGAACATCACGGCGACGATGAAGGGGCGGGGGTCGAGGCCCATCTGGTAGGCCATGCCGATGGCGATCGGCGTGACCAGCACGGCGACGGCGGCGTTGGTCACGATCTCGGTTAGGATCGAGGTCAGCAGATAGAGCATCGCTAGCACGGCGATCGGCCCCAACGCCCCGACCATGGCCACCGAATGCTGGGCGATCAGGGCGGCGGCCCCGGTCTTGTCCATGGCGAGGCCCAGGCTCAGCATGCCGAAGATGATCAGCAGCACCGGCCAATGGACGGCGCGCAGCAGGTCGGCAGGTTCGATACAGCGCAGCAGCACCACCGCCACGGCGGCGATCAGCGCCAGCCCAGCGATGGGCATGATGTCGAAGGCGGCCAGCCCGATCACTGCGGCCACCGCGATCACGGCGATGGGGGCTTTGTCACGGCGCAGGGGGCGTTCCTGGGGCTCGGTGATGTTGATCAGCTCGCCCGCCTCGATCAGCTTGCGGATGTCCTCGTTGCGGCCTTCCAGCAGCAGGGTGTCGCCTACGGCCAGACGGGTGCCCTCGAAGTCGCGCAGATTCTCGCCCTGGCGATGGACGGCGACGATATAGACGCCGAAATGGCGGCGGACCTGGGCGCTGGCGAGCTTGCGGCTGACCAGCGACGAACCCGGCCCGACCACGCCTTCGGCAATGGTCGTGCTGCGGGTGCCGATCTCTTCAAGCTCCGCGTCGAAGACGATGCCGGCCCGCTCGCGCAGGGCCATCAGCCCGGCGACATCGGCCTTGATGACCAGACGGTCGCCGCTTTGCAGCCGGACCGAGGAGAGGGCGTCGCGCAGTGATTCGTCGTCGCGGATCAGGTCGACGATGCGGGCGGCGGGAATGGCGTCCAGCCTGCTTTCCGAGATGGACTGGCCGATCAGGGGCGAGCCGCTGGGAACGGCCACTTCGGTCAGGAAACGGCGTGCGGGGGCCTCGGCCAGCAGGAAGGACGGGGTCATGCGGTCGGGCATGAAGCGTTGGACGATGATCAGATAGATCAGGCCGATGACGGCCATGCAGACGCCCAGTCCGGTGATCTCGAACACGCCGAAGGCGGGCTGTCCCATCTGCCGGGCCACACCGTCCACCACCAGATTGGTCGAGGTGCCGATCAGGGTGCAGGTGCCCCCCAGGATAGCGGCATAGGACAGCGGGATCAGCAGGCGCGACGGCGCCAGGTGGAAATGCTGGGCCAGGCGGATCGCCACCGGGATCAGGATCACCACCACCGGGGTGTTGTTGATGAAGGCCGAAGTCACGACGGCAAAGGCGATCAGCCCGGCAAAACCCAGCAGGGCGCTTTCCCCGGCCATGCGGGTGACGGCATTGCCCAGCGCCTCGATACAGCCCGTTCGTTCCAGCGCGGCGCTGAGGACGAACATGCAGGCGATGGTGAACATGGCGTTGTTGGACAGGGTGTCCAACACTTCGTTGGGCGTCAGCACGCCGCTGATCAGCAGCACCGGCGGCACGCAGAGCGCCACCATTTCGGGCGGTACCCATTCCTTCATGAAGGCGACCAGGGTGGCCACCAACACGGCGAACACGACCACCAGATGCAGCGTTGCTGCGTCCATCCCCATTCACCCCCCTGTCTGCTGTCGTTCACATTGTTTTGGTTTTGCGCCGCCTCCCATTCTCTCCGTCACCTCCGCTTGCGCGGGAATGACGGGAGAAAGAACAGAAGCCTAATGCGCGAGCGCCCAATTCTCCGCCGCACCGGTCTCGACCACCAGCGGCACGTCCAGGCTGGCGGCGCTTTCCATCACCTGCTTGACCAGGGCACGGGTGGCCTCGACCTCGGCATCGGGCACTTCGAAGACCAATTCGTCATGCACCTGCAGCAGCATCTTGGCCGACAGCCCCGCCGCGGCCAGGGCCGGAGGCAGGCGCAGCATGGCGCGCTTGATGATGTCGGCGGCCCCGCCCTGGATGGGCGCGTTGATGGCCGCGCGCTCGGCGAAGCTGCGCATGGCGCCGTTGCGGTCCTTGATGCCCGGCGTGAAGCATTTGCGGCCGAAGGGCGTGGTCACGAAGCCCTTTTCTCGCGCCTCTTCCTTGGTCCGCTCCATATAGTCGCGGATTTCCGGATAGCGGGCGAAATAGGCCTCGATATAGCGCTTCGCCTCGCCCTGGGGGATGCCCAGCTGGTTCGCCAGGCCGAAGGCGCTGATGCCGTAGATGATGCCGAAATTGATGGCCTTGGCCTGACGGCGGATCATCGGGTCCATACCCTCGACCGGCACGCCGAAGACCTGGCTGGCGGTGACGGCATGAATGTCGGTGCCCTCGTGGAAGGCCTGTTTCAGCCCCTCGATATTCGCCACGTGGGCCACCAAGCGCAGCTCGATCTGCGAATAGTCGGCCGACAGCAGCTTGCAGCCCTCGGGCGCCACGAAGGCGCGGCGGATCTTGCGCCCGTCCTCGCTGCGGATCGGGATGTTCTGCAGGTTCGGGTCCGAGGAAGACAGGCGGCCCGTCGTGGTGACGGCCATGGAATAGCTGGTATGGATGCGCCCGGTCTTCGGATTGATCTGGCCGCCCAAGGCATCGGCATAGGTGCTTTTCAGCTTGGCCAACTGGCGCCAGTCGAGCACGCGGGCGGGCAGGTCGTGGCCCTGGGCGGCAAGGTTTTCCAGGATATCGGCGCCGGTGGAATAGGCCCCGGTCTTGCTTTTCTTGCCGCCGGGCAGGCCGAGCTCGTCGAACAGGATCTCGCCCAATTGTTTGGGCGAGCCGATATTGAACGTGCGCCCGGCCAGTTTGTGGATCTCTTCCTCGAAAGTGGCTAGACGGCGGCCGAAATCCTCGGACAGGGCCTTCAGCTCGGCGGCATCGACCTTGATGCCTTCGCGTTCCATGGCGGCCAGGACCGGCACCAGGGGGCGTTCCAGCGTCTCGTAGACCGTGACCATGTGCTCGGCCACCAGGCGCGGCTTGAGCAGGCTGTGCAGGCGCAGGGTGACGTCCGCATCCTCGGCGGCATAGTCGAGCGCCCGGTCCAGCGGCACCTTGTCGAAGGTGATCTGCGCCTTGCCGGTGCCGCAGACATCGGCGAACTTGATGGTTTCATGGTTCAGGTGCAGCGAGCACAGCTCGTCCAGCCCGTGACCATGGGCGCCGCCGTCCAGCACGTAGGACAGCAGCATGGTGTCGTCGATGGGCGAGACCGCCAAGCCGTGGCGGTCCAGGACCTGAAGGTCGTATTTGATGTTATGCCCGACCTTCAGCACGGCGGGATCGGCCAGCAGCGGCGCCAGCCGCTCGACCGCTTGGTCCAGCGGAATCAGGCGGACGGCCTCGGCATTTTCCTCGGGCGCGGACAGCGCAAGGCTGCCCTGGGCCTCGGTCGGGGTGTGGCGCAGTGGGATGTAGCAGGCCTTGCCCGGCGCGACGGCCATGGAAATGCCGACCAGATCGCAGCTCATGGCGTCCAGGCCGGTGGTCTCGCTGTCCAGGCCGATGATTCCGGCCTTGCGGGCCAGGGCGATCCACCTGTCCAGGTCCTCGACGGTCAGGACCAGTTCGTATTCGGGCTTCACCGGGGCGGCGGCGGGGGCGATCTCGGCCCGCACCGCGCCCTTGGCGGCGAGATGGCTCTGCACCCGGCCCAGGATCGACTTGAAGCCCTGCTGGCTGAGGAAGTTCAGCAGGAATTCCGCATCGGCCTGGCGCACCGCCAGGCTTTCCATCGGCTCGGGCAGCGGGCAATCGACGCAGAGGCGCACCAATTGCTGCGAGATGCGGGCGGCCTCGGCATTGTCGAGCAGGGTCTGGCGGCGCTTGGGCTGCTTGATCTCGCCCGCGCGGGCCAGCAGCGTTTCCAGGTCACCGTAATCCTGGATCAACTGGGCGGCGGTCTTGATGCCGATGCCGGGCACGCCGGGGACGTTGTCGGTGGGATCGCCCGCCAGGGCCTGGACATCCACCACGCGCTCGGGGCCGACGAAGAATTTCTCGCGCACCTGATCGGGGCCGATGACGCGGTTCTTGATGGGGTCGAGCATGTCCACCCGCTCGCCTACCAATTGCATCAGGTCCTTGTCCGAGGACACGATGGTCACGCGCGCCCCCCGTTCCACCGCCTCGCGGGTATAGGTGGCGATCAAGTCGTCGGCTTCGTATCCCTGCAATTCCAGGCAGGAGACGTTGAAGGCCCGCGTCGCCTCGCGGATCAGGGGGAATTGCGGGATCAGCTCTTCCGGCAGTTCGGGGCGGTGGGCCTTGTACTGCGGGTAGATGTCGCTGCGGAAGGTGGGGCCGCTGGCGTCGAAGATCACCGCCAGATGATCGGCATCCGTGTCCTGCAACAGCTTCATCAGCATATTGACGAAGCCGTAGACCGCATTGACCGGGGTGCCGTCGGCACGGGTCATGGGCGGAAGAGCGTGGAAGGCGCGGAAGATGAATCCGGAGCCGTCCACGAGGAAGACGTGGCGGGGGGTGGTCCCGCTCATGCGCGCACCTACGATCTAGCGTCCCGCGGCAGGCGGCTCTGGCGCAAGCCGGGGACAGAGGGGAAGGGAAGGGCTTTAAAAACGGACCTGGCGGGCTTTAATGATGCCAAGTCCGGCTCAATGATGATCGTCCTTGGCGCCCGGCAGCAGCTTGTAGGTGCGCGAGCAATAAGGGCAGACGACTTCGGTGTCGCCGGGTTTGAAGGTCATATAAATCATGGGATGACCCAAGGGGCCGCCGCCGCCGTCGCATGCGACGGTCTTGGTCTTGACCTCGATCACTTCCTGCTGCTGCATGATCACGCCTCGTAGAGGTAGGGGGATGCCTATCCGTTTGACCGGTATGATGGGCGGATGATACCCATGTGCGCCCCAGGTTCAACGACATCTTGTATAGCCAAACCGAGTTAGGGCCACCATAGATGAGCGATGCGCTTCCCACCAATGCCGTCGAGATCGACGGACTGAACAAAATTTATCGCGGTCGCGGGGCGCCCAAACATGCCCTGCGAGACGTGTCCCTGGCGATTCCGCGCGGCTCCTTCTTTGCCTTGCTGGGCCCCAACGGTGCCGGAAAATCCACCCTGATCAACATCCTTGCCGGTCTGGTGACCAAGAGCACGGGCAGCGTGAAGGTGTGGGGCCACGACATCGACAAGGCCGAACGCCAGGCCCGCCTCGCTATCGGCGTGGTGCCGCAGGAGTTGAACCTCGACCCCTTCTTCACGCCGCGCGAATTGCTGGAGGTCCAGGCGGGCATGTATGGCGTGCCCAAGTCCCAGCGCCGCACCGACGAAATCCTGGAAGCGGTGGGACTGACCGACAAGGCCGATTCCTATGCCCGCACCCTCTCGGGCGGGATGCGGCGGCGCCTGCTGGTGGCCAAGGCCATGGTCCATTCGCCGCCGATCCTGGTGCTGGACGAGCCCACCGCCGGGGTGGACATAGAATTGCGCCAGAATCTGTGGGCCTATGTGCGCCAGCTGAACATGGCCGGCACCACGGTCGTCCTGACCACCCATTACCTGGAAGAGGCGGAAGAGCTCTGCGACGAGATCGCCATCATCGACCGGGGTGAGGTGGTGGCCTGCGAGCCCAAGCAGAAACTGCTCCGCCGCCTGGATTCCAAGGTCCTGCGCATCACGCCGGACCGACCGCTGACGGCGGTGCCGGGGGAATTGTCGCCCTTCTCGGCCGAGCTGGATGAGGAAGGCCGCTTGGTCTTCCACTACAAGCCCAGCCGCACGCCCATCGACGCCATCCTTTCGGCCTGCCATGCCGGCGGGCTGGGCGTGGCCGATCTCTCGACCGAGGAAGCCGACCTCGAGGACATCTTCCTGCAGCTCACAGGGACGGCCCGTGACGCGCAAAAGGAGAGGTAGAAACGGGACGCTGGCTTCACTGGGGGCATACCTTATATTGGGTAGACGAAGACGCGGCGGCGGTTGTCTCCGCGCTGGCCCCCAGATTCCATTGGTAGAGCCCGCTTGTGAAAAACGTCCGTCCGACGCCTTTCAAACACGCTTTCCGCGTCCTTGTCGTCCTGGCCGCCGCAGCGATGATCGCCTGCACTTCGCAGGGGCAGCCCTTGGGAGTGTCCTTTTCTCCCCCTTCCGTGAGAGGGGAGGAGGGGATCTCGGCGGCTGCCAAGGCGCCGGCCTTGCCCCTGCGCTCCTGGTTGCCGGAGGGACAGGAGGTGACGGCGGCGGTGGTGGCGCTGCACGGCTTCAACGATTATTCCAAGGCCTATACCGGCGCCGGCGAGCATCTGTCGGCGCGCGGCGTGGCCGTCTATGCCTATGACCAGCGCGGCTTCGGCCAAGCGCCTTTCCCCGGCATCTGGGCCGGGGCCGATGCCCTGGTCGAGGATGCCAAGCGCATGGTCGCCATGGTGCGCGAACGCCATCCCGGCGTGCCGGTCTATCTGCTGGGGGAAAGCATGGGCGGCGCGGTGGTCATGGCGACCATGACCCGTCCCAACCCGCCCGAGGTGGACGGCGTGATCCTTTCCGCCCCGGCGGTCTGGGGGCGTTCGACCATGAATCCCTTCCAATCGGCGGCGCTGTGGGTGGTGGCCAATACCTTCCCCAGCCTGAAGCTGTCGGGCAAGGGCGTCATCAAGGTCACGCCCTCGGACAATATCGAGATGCTGCGCGCCCTGTCCCGCGATCCGCTGGTGATCAAGGAAACCCGCGCCGATGCCATCTATGGCTTGGTCGATCTGATGGATGAAGCCCTGGCGGCGGGCCGCCGCCTGACCGTGCCGACCCTGGTGCTCTATGGCGAGCGCGACGAGATCGTGCCGCCGCGTCCGACCTTCCGCATGATCAGCGAATTGCCGCGCAACGGCGCCAGCCCGACCGTGGCCCTCTATCCCCAGGGCTATCATCTGCTGATGCGCGACCTGCAGGCCGAGGTGGTGCTGAACGACATCGCCGCCTGGATCAACAATCCCGGCCAGCCTCTGCCCTCGCGCGCCGATCGTCGGGCGGCCGAGAGACTGGCCGAGCAGCAGGAGGCCGGCGGGCAGCGCAGCTGAGGACGCCGCATCGCGGCTCAGACGGCTGACAACCCCTTTTTTCCTCGTCACTCCCGCGGAAGCGGGAGTCCATGGAGCCGGCAGAGGCGTTCATAGCCAAAGAAAAAGGGGCGGCCGAAGCCGCCCCTTGATCTTTTCCGGCAAAGGCTGCCGCGCTTAGATTTCGCGCAGGTTGCCGGCCGAGGTCTTGCCGCTGCGCTGGTCGCGCTGGGCCTCGAAGGACAGCTTCTGGCCTTCGCGGAGGTTGCCCAGGCCGGCGCGCTCGACGGCGGAGATGTGGACGAAGACGTCGGCGGTGCCGTCGTCAGGCTGAATGAAGCCGTAGCCTTTGGTGCTGTTGAACCATTTCACGGTGCCAGTGGACATGGATGTCTCCCTTTCCGGCGTTTCCCCACACAGAATTATGAGGGGAGCAATCAAATTCGTCAGGGGAACATCAGGGTCGTCACTGAAGAACGTGACCTGTCTTCGGCCCAAAGCAAACTCGATGGGTAGAAACATAGGGGGCTTGCCGAGGGGCTGCAAGCGAGCATTTGGGAATTATTTTTCCTCATTCGCGGCCACGCCCCCATGCTTTCAGCGGTTGCCGCCGGCCAGACGGACGGAATCGGGGTGGGCGCGCAGCCTGCTCATGGCCCAGACACCCAGGAAGGGGCCGATGGCGAGGCTGGCGAAGGCATAGCGCCAGCTCACCTGTTCCGCCAGCCAGGGCACCAGATGGATGGTCAGCAGGGTCAGCAGGAAGCCCAGGCATGTCTGCACCGTCAGCATGGTGCCGATCTGCGAACGGTCCGACAGTTCCGCGACGCTGGCCGAGAATTGCGCGGAATCGGCGACGATGCTGGCCCCCCAGACCAGGCACAGGGCGACCAGCAGCCAGGGATGGGCGCCGAACAGGAAGCCGACGAGCAAGGCGCAGCTGCCGCTGACCGCCATCGCCAGCATGGTCAGGGTGGTGCGTCCCCAACGGTCGGCGAAAAAGCCTCCGGCCAGGCTGCCCACCGCCCCGGCGGCCACCGTCGCGAAGGCCGCGAGGCGCGACCAATAGGCGGCGTCGCTGCCCGGCATGGAAAGCTCGAAACTGGCATGCAGGAAGACGGCGATCCACGCCCACATGGCGTAGAGTTCCCACATATGGCCGAGATAGCCGAGATTGGCGAGGCGGATGGATTTCACCTGCCAGGCGCGCAGGGCCATGCCGGGCGTGAAGCGGGGGGCGGGGCCGAGATTGGGGCCCAGACGAACAAAATTGATTATCACCGCCGCCCCCAGCGCGGCCAGGGAGGTGGCGCCGATGGTGAAGCGCCAGTCGATGCCGCCCAGGGCGTTGAACAGATGCGGCGAGGCCGAGCCGAAGGTCAGTGCGCCGACCAGGATGCCGACCAGCAGCCCGACATCTCCCTTGGCCCAGCTTGCCGCCATCTTCATGCCGACGGGATAGATCCCAGCCATGCACATGCCGGTGACGAAGCGCAGCAACGTCACCGAATAGGATGTGGGATCGGCCACCAGGATCAGGGCATTGGCGCCACCCGCGACCAGGGCGCAGGCCATGAAGAAACGGCGGGGATCGAGGCGGTCCGCAAGGCCCAGCAGGGCGCTGGCCAGGGTGCCGGCGACGAAACCGGCCTGGACGGCGCTGGTGAACAGCGAGGCGTGGAAGGGCTCCAGCCCGTATTCCGCACGCAAGGACGGCACCACGGCCGAGGCGGAAAACCACAAGGCCAGGGCCAACACCTCCGATGCCGCCAGCAAGGCCAGCGACGGCCATTTCCCAGACATGCTTCCTCCGGCGCGCTTTCTTGCGCGTTCGTATCAACCGTTACAGCTTAGCTTCTGGCGGGGCCGGTGCAAGCCTTCCCTCCCATTCGTCATTGCAGGATGGGCTGCTACGGGCTACCACGGCGCGGAGCGATTTGGAGAGCCTTCATGCGTAGCTGCGGACCCTGCACCATCTGTTGCCATTTCTTCCGTGTGCCGGAAACCGGCAAGCCGGAAAACCAATGGTGCGGGCATTGCACCGACCGGGGCTGCGCCATCCATGAGACGCGGCCGCAATCCTGCCGGAACTTCGAATGCTTCTGGCTGATGGAGGAAAACTTCCCCGAGGACATGCGCCCCGACCTCTGCGGCATCGTCGTCTCCTTCAACGACGACAAGGACAGCGTTGTGCTGCATGTGGACCCCGACCGCCCCGAGGCGCTGGGCGAGGAGGCCGGGGAAGCCTGGGTCGAGGCGCTGCTGAAATCCTATCGGCGCCTCTACATCGTCTGCGGCGAGGACCGCATGATGCTGGATCGCGACGAATTGCTGGGGAACGGCGCGTCGGAATAGGACCGTCGCGAAGGGCGGGGCGGGCCAAAAGCCTTTTCAGGCGGTAACGGCTGAAGCCTTACCGTATCCGCCCGCGCACGAAGCCGCCGTTGCGGCGGCGCATTTCCGCCGCCAGCAGATTTTCCACATGGCGGCCCTGGAACAGGGTGATGCCGAGGCTGTGGCCCAGGGTGATGGCTTCCTGGGTGTCGCAGCGGCACAGGATGACGCGGCTGGGGCCGGTGCGCTCGATGGCCTCGGCCAGGCGTTCGCGGCTTGCCTGGTTGCCCTGTAGCATGTCGTCGTCCCACACCACCTTGACCAGGTCGGCGCCCAGCCGTCCGCGATCGATGAAGGGCAGGGTCATGTGGTTCATGCCGTCGATGCAGATGCGGTAGCCGCGTTCGTGGGCGAAGTCGCGGGCGAAGAGATAGGCGCCCAGGTCGGCGAAGATGTCCACCTTCTGCAATTCCAGAACGATGGTTCCGCGCGCTCCGGCCTTGATGTTGTCGTCGAAGGTCAGGAAATCGGGCGACAGCAGCGTGGCGACGTTGAGATTGATGCTGACATTGCCGGCGATGGTGCGGTCGTCATGCTTGTTCAGCAGGGCCAGCACGCGGCGGTCCAGCGTTTCCGTCAATTGCTGGAACAGCCAGCGCGAGGAATTGAGGTTGACGTTGGGCAGCAGGGTGTCGCGCAGATCGGCGATCGAGATGAAAAGCTCGTTGAAGACCGGTTCGGGCGCGCCCTTGCCGACGATGGCGCAGATGGCCTGGCGGCGCAGCAGGTTGGCGAGGTCGGCCTGGACCAGCGCCTGTTCGCAACGGGCCAGCAGTTCCGGCGTCAGGTCGTCTGTGCTGCGCGGGCGCGAACGGGCAACGTTCGCCCCCTGGGATTTCTGCAATTCCTGGGCGCGGCGCTGTTCTTCCTCGGCCACCATGCGGCGGCTCAGCTCGATCACCTTGTCGTAATCCTTGGCCAGCGCATACCAGGTGGCGAAGACGCCCTGGCGGTCCTCGGTGTCGTCGGCCAGCATGGGGTCGTCGGAGAACAGGAAGCGTAGCTTGATGATCGCCGCTTCCACGTCATCCAGCGCCGCCTCCTTGAAGACGAACATCAGGTCCGAATTGCCCAGCACGAAGATCTGTCCCTTCAGCATGCGGACCAGGCTGTCGAAGGTATTGGCGGCAATGCGCACGTGATGCTCGCGCCGGTTCTGCGCCATCAGCCGCGAGAGATGGATATGGACGGCGTGGCGGTCCTTGCGGTGCTTGTCGAGCCGGTTGAGGTAATCGAGAAGCAGGTGTTCCTGCGCCGGAAGGCGCTGCTGGATCTGGGTCTTCTGCACTGTCATAGCCATTATCGCCGCGGTGCCTGCATCCGGGGGAAAGCGTCGAGTCGGGTCAGGTCGCCGCATTCGGCCCGCGGCGCGCCGGACAGCACGCCGCGCCGGCTGATGCATTGCCCCAGCGTGCAGCCCAAGGGCTTGCCCTGGGGACATCCGGCCATGGTATAGGCGGCCAGCATGGCGTCGACATAGCGGCCCTGGAACTTGGTGATGCCGGTTTCCATGCCCCAGCGTATGGCGCTTTCGGAATCGCAGCGGGCCAGGATGGCCTTGTCCAGGCCGAAACGCAGCAGGCCTTCCTGCACCTCTTCGCCGGTGCCGCCCTCGGTATAGTCGGGGCTCCAGTTCAGCTTGACCAGATCGGCGCCGTATTGGGTGATGTCGGAGAATTGCAGCGACAGCGGGTTGAGGCCGTCGAGCAGGACCCGGTGGCCCCGTTCCTGCAGCCAGTCGCGGGCGAAGAAGAAGGCGCCGAGATCCGAGAAGACGTCGATCAGCTGCACTTCGACGATCAGCTTCACCCGCTTTTCGATGGCGGCGACGAATTCCTTGAAGCTGGGATTGATGGTGGTGCCGACATTCAGGTTGACGCTGGCCGCCGGAGGCAGGGATTTCAGCTTGAGGTCGGACAGCACGCCCAGCATGCGGCGGTCCAGCGTCTCGCTCATATGCTGGAACAGCCAGCGATTGCCGAGAAGCCCGGTATCGGGCGCGACCGCACGCTGCAGATCGGCGACCGAGAAGAAGAATTCCTGGAAGATGACCCCGGCATGGGAGCCGGTGGCGATGTCGATGGCGGCCTGCCGGCGCACGAAGGGCGAGACGTCGATGGTGCCCAGCTGGTGCAGCAATTCGCCCAGGCGCTTGGGCTCCAGCGGCGGCAGGGAAGCCCCCTCGGGCTGCTGCTGGCGCATGCGGCGGCGGGCTTCCTCGTCCATCTCGCGCGCCATGGCGAAGAAGGCCTCGTAATCCTCGGCCAGTTCGTACCAGGTGCAGAAGCGGTCGCGGCCGTCGCCGGAATCGGAGAAGGTCAGCGGGTCCTTGGCGAACAGCGCGCGCAATTTGTAGACGAGTTCATCCAGGTCGCGCAGCGGCACGTCGCGGCACAGTAGGACGATGTCGGAATTGGTCAGCAGGAACAATTGCGACCGATGGCCGTTCACCAGGGGATCGAACATGCGCAAGGCAATGCGCAGATGCGCGTCCTGCCGGTTGTAGGGGCGCAATTGGGACAGGTGCAGGTGGATGCCGATCCATCCCTGGCGAATCTTGGACAAACGTTCGGCGGCCTGAAAAAGCAGCGCCTCTTGGGTTACCACTTCCTGCTTTGCGCCGAGTGGGCCTTGCACCGTCGCGTTCATCCCCCGTGCCTTTCGTCGCTACCCATCTGCCCCGCTTGCCGCGCACGGGTAGACGGCCGATGTTACGGCAAAGTCATAGCATCGTGCACCGTTTACAACCAGAGGAGAAATGTTTTTCAGCCCGATCAAGAGAGCAGCCCGCATGTCTTGTGTTCCTGACGGCAGTATTGTCTACGCCATCGGTGACGTCCACGGCCGTGCCGACTTGCTGGATTCATTGCTCGCCCTGATCGAAGACGATGCCGAACAGGCCAGCGCCTCGCGGCGGCTGGTGGTTTTCCTGGGCGACTACATCGATCGCGGCGCCCATTCGCGCGAAGTGCTGGACCGGCTGGTGGCCGGTCCCGCGCCCGGCTTCGAATGGAAAACCCTGCGGGGAAATCACGAGGATTTCCTTCTGCGCTTCCTGCAGGGACAGGCGGTGGGGCCGACTTGGCTGATCAATGGCGGGCTGGAAACCCTGGGAAGCTATCTGGGGGAAACACCGGAAATGCCGGCCACTCTGGGCGAAACCGAGGCCCTGCGGCTGGCGCTGGAGGCGGCCCTGCCTCCGGAACACAAGGCTTTCCTGGAAGGGCTGGCGGTCAGCCACCAGGAGGGGGACTACTTCTTCGCCCATGCGGGCGTGCGGCCCGGGATTCCGCTGGAGCGCCAGAATCCGGCGGACCTGATGTGGATCCGGGGCGACTTCCTCGAATCGAAGGCGGATTTCGGCAAGGTGGTGGTGCACGGCCATACCATCGTCCCCCGCCCCGAGACACGCACCAACCGCATCGGCATCGATACCGGTGCCTATGCCAGCGGACGACTGACGGCGCTGGCGCTCGAGGGAGAGCGCCAGCGGTTTCTACAGACTTGAAGGCGGCGCCTTTCCGGGCGCCCCTCCCTGAACCCGGCTAAGGAGGCGCAAGGACTATGCAGGTTTCAAAACGCATTCTCGTCACCGGCGGGGCCGGCTTTCTGGGCTCCCATCTTTGCGAGCGTCTTCTGGCCGACGGCCATGACGTCTTGTGCGTCGACAATTACTTCACCGGCCGGCGCGAGAATGTGGCCCGTCTGATGGACAATCCCCGCTTCGAGGTCATGCGCCACGACGTCACCTTCCCGCTTTATGTGGAAGTGGACGAAATCTACAATCTCGCCTGCCCGGCCTCGCCCATCCACTACCAGTTCGACCCGGTCCAGACGACCAAGACCAGCGTGCATGGCGCCATCAACATGCTGGGCCTGGCCAAACGCACGCGGGCCAAGATCTTCCAGGCCTCGACCAGCGAGGTCTACGGCAATCCGCTGGTCCATCCCCAGGTCGAAGCCTATTGGGGCAACGTCAATCCCATCGGCCCGCGCGCCTGCTACGACGAGGGCAAGCGCTGCGCCGAGACGCTGTTCTTTGACTATCACCGCCAGCACAATGTGGAGATCCGCGTGGCGCGCATCTTCAACACCTATGGCCCGCGCATGCACCCTAATGACGGCCGCGTGGTGTCGAACTTCGTCGTCCAGGCGCTGAAGGGCGAGCCCATTACCATCTATGGCGACGGCCAGCAGACCCGTTCCTTCTGCTATGTGGACGACATGATCGAGGCCTTCGTCCGGCTTATGGACCATCCCAAGCTGACCGGGCCGGTCAATGTGGGCAATCCCGGCGAGTTCACCATGCTGGAACTGGCCGAGATGGTGCTGCGCCAGACCAATTCCCGCTCGCGCATCGAATTCAGGCCGCTGCCGGTCGACGACCCGACCCAGCGCCGTCCCGACATCACCGTGGCGCGCGAGGAAATGGGCTGGGAACCCAAGGTGCCGCTGGAAGACGGCTTGCGGGAGACGGTCAATTATTTCCGTCAGATGATGATGTAACCGTCCAGGCCCGTCCGCGGCGGGTGCGGGTGGCACGATTTTTCCTTCTATGTTAATAGGTTCTATCCGGCCATACTGTCTGCGGGGATGGCCTGGAGGCTATTTGAGGGAAAAATGTCGTCGCTACGTTTCCTGCCGACGGACGTTGCAGGCGAGGCACTGGGCATGGTGCTGGACGAGGGCGCCTTTGGCGATTTCCTCGATGCCGTGCCGGCCCATGTGGCTGTCCTTGACCGCAAAGGCACGGTTCTCGCCGTCAATGCCGCCTGGACCCGCTTTGCCGCCCTCAACGGCATCGACCCGGCCCTTTCCGGCGTGGGTGCCGATTATCTTTCCCTCTATGCCGCGATCATGAGGAATGATCCCGCCGAGGCGGAGGAGATCGTCCAGGGGGTCCGCTCGGTCCTGGACGGCCTTCTGGCGAATTACCAGATGGAATACGCTTTCCTCGCCGGTCCGGTGAGGCGCTGGTTCCGCTGCTATGTCTCCCCGTTGCATCGCAAAAGGCTGCCGGGCACGCAAGGGGACGGCACGGAACGGGTGCTGCAGGGGGCGCTGGTGATGCATGTGGACATCACCGACCGCAAGCTGGCCGAGGAAGAGGCCCTGCTGGCCGCCGAACGGATCCGGCTGATCGCCGATTCCGTACCGGCCCTGGTTTCCTATGTGGATGCCGACGAAATCTTCCAGTTCGTCAATCGCCGCTACGAGGAATTCTACGGCCTGCCGGCCGAGGATATCGTCGGCAAGCGCCTGTCCGATCTGCTGGGCGAAACCGTCTATAACCGTATCAAGCCCGATGTCGACAGGGTGCTGGCGGGGCATCCGGCGCGGTTCGAGGGCATCTCACAGGTGGACGGCGAAAGCTGGTACTGCGCCAATCTGGTGCCGCATGTCAGTGCCGACGGACGGGTGCTGGGATATTTCACGCTGGTCCAGGACATCAGCGAGCATAAGCGCCTGGAGCAGGAACTAACCGAGGCCAAGGCCCGGGCCGAGCGGAACAATGCCGCCAAGTCCGATTTCCTGGCCAATATGAGCCACGAATTGCGCACGCCGCTCAATGCCATCCTCGGCTTCTCGGAAGTGCTGACGGGGCAGTTCTTCGGTCCGCTGGGGCATGCCCGCTATGCCGAATATGCCGCCGACATCCATTTCTCGGGGCAGCATCTGCTGGGGCTGATCAACGACATCCTGGACCTGTCCAAGATCGAAGCCGGGCGCATGGAACTGCACGAGGAACGGGTCGATCTGGACGAGGAAATCCGCCATGTCCTGTCGATGCTGGCCGATCGGGCCGCGCGCGGCGGGGTGAGCCTGCAGCGCGACCTGCCCGAACGGATGCCCGCGGTGCGGGGGGATGTGCGGCTGCTGCGCCAGGCGCTGCTGAACCTTCTGTCCAATGCCGTCAAGTTCACGCCGCCGGGCGGCTGCGTGGTGCTGGGAATGCGCCATGAGGACGGGATGCTGTGCCTGGAGGTGCGGGACAACGGCATGGGCATTCCCGCCGACAAGATCGCCACCGTGCTGGAGCCCTTCGGGCAGGCGGGCAATAGTGCCCTCAGCGGGGAACGCGGCACCGGCCTGGGCCTGCCCTTGGCGCGCCGCTTCATCGAATTGCATGGTGGGCGGCTCAACCTGTCCAGCACGGTCGGCCGGGGCACGACCGTGACGATCATGCTGCCGCTGGAACGGGTTCTGGCGGACCGGTAACCCTCTCTTTACGTCTTTCCTGCACCCTTCCGCTTGCGCGGAAGCGTCAGTTGCGCTAGGGCAAGCCGGCTGCTTTGCCGCGCTTGCCGAAGGACCCGATTTCATGACCGACCAGTCCCTGCTTGCCGCCCATGTGGAAAATCTGAACGGGGCCGCCGTGCTCTGCGTCGGGGATGTGATGCTCGACCGCTTCGTCTATGGCGAGGTGGAGCGCATTTCCCCCGAGGCGCCGATCCCCGTGCTGCGCATCCAGCGCGACAGCACCATGCTGGGTGGTGCCGGCAACGTGGTGCGCAATCTGGTGGCCCTGGGGGCGGCACCGGCTTTCGTCTCGGTGATCGGCGACGACGTGGCGGGGCGCGACCTGGCCGGGCTGGTCGGCGAGCATTCCGATGTCGATCCCTGCCTGGTGGTGGAGCAGGGGCGGCAGACTACGGTGAAGATCCGCTATGTCGCGGGCAGCCAGCAATTGTTGCGGGCCGACCAGGAAACCTCGGCGCCGCTGTCGGAACATACGCGCGAGCAGCTGATCCAGCATGTCGAGCGGCTGGTGGGCGAGGCTTCGGTCCTGCTGCTGTCGGATTACGGCAAGGGTGTCTTCTCTCCGACCGTGCTGCAACGGCTGATCGCCGCCGCCCGTGTTGCCGGCAAGCCGGTGATTGTCGATCCTAAGGGCACTAACTACACCATCTATCGCGGCGCCAGCCTGCTGACGCCCAACCGCAAGGAACTGGCCGAGGCGACCAAGATGCCGGTCGGCAGCGATGACGACATCGTCACGGCGGCGCGCTGGCTGATGACCAGCTGCGAGGTCCCCGCCGTGCTGGTCACTCGCAGCCAGGACGGCATGACCCTGGTGACCGAGGACGGCGCGGTGCGCCACCTGCCCGCCGAAGCGCGCGAGGTCTTCGACGTCTCGGGCGCCGGGGACACGGTGATCGCCACCGTCGCCGCCGCCGTCGCGGCGGGCGTGCCGCTGGAGGATGCGGCGCGGCTCGCCAATACCGCCGCCGGTATCGTGGTCGGCAAGGTCGGGACCGCCGTCGCCTATGCCGCCGATCTTATCGCCGCCCTGCATCACAGCGATCTCACCAGCGCCGAAAGCAAGGTGCTGACCCTGGAAGCGGCGAAGGACCGCATCGCGCAATGGCGCCGCAAGGGCCTGCGCGTGGGCTTCACCAATGGCTGCTTCGACCTGCTGCATCCCGGCCATGTCTCGCTGCTGGCCCAGGCCCGGGCCGCCTGCGACCGGCTGGTGGTGGGGCTGAATTCCGATGCTTCCGTCTCGCGCCTGAAGGGCCCCCAGCGTCCCGTCCAGTCGGAAGCCGCCCGCGCCACCGTGCTGGCCTCGCTGTCCTCGGTTGATGCGGTAGTGATCTTCGGCGAGGATACCCCCTTGCGGGTGATCGAGGGCTTGCGCCCCGACGTGCTGGTCAAGGGGGCGGACTACACCATCGACAAGGTGGTCGGCGCCGACTTGGTCCAGGGCTGGGGCGGGCGCGTGGTGCTGGCCGAATTGCAGGCCGGTTTCTCGACCACGGCTACCGTGGCGCGGATAGCCCAGCGCTGATCCAGCTTCCGCCGAAGCAAAACCTCCGAACCTTTCCGGGTTGCCGTGCGTTCACTTTCTAGAACGTGATGCAGGGACGCTGCCTCACGCTCCGGGAAGATTTTTGCGCCCTGTCCAAGTGCGCGCCTCCGCGCGCTTGGCCGCTCCAAAGGAAGGAGGCTCGGATGTTCGAATTCATCGGTAAGACGGCGCTGGCGATTTTCGTGATCGGGCTGCTGGTCGTGATCGGATTGATCGCGCTTCTCGTCTCGCTGTTCTGATGTCGAGGAGGTAACGATGTTCGGTTGCCTCGGTCGCACCGTTCTCATCATTTTCCTGATCGGCCTGATCGTCGTGGTCGGGCTGCTCAGCCTGATCTTTTAGTCATTCGCCCATATTCAGCAGCAGGCCGCGCTTGCGGGCGATGTGGTGGACCCACAGGAACAGGATTGTGGCGCTGCCGAGATAGAGGGCGTTCAGCGCCACAGCGTTGAACAGCAGGTCCCAGCGGAAGCCGTGGCCGAACAGGACCGAGCGCATGCCTTCGAAGACGTGGGAGGCCGGCAGCGCCCAGGCGACGGGTTGCAGCCAGTGCGGCAGCACCTCGATTGGATAGTAGATGCCGCTCAACGGCGCCAGGGCGAAGATCAGCGCCCAGGCCAGGCTTTCCGCGCCCAGGCCGAAGCGCAGCACCATGGCGGAAACGGCCAGCCCCACCGCCCAGCCGGTGACCAGCAGATTGCCGAAGAAGGCGACCAGCGGCAGGCCCAGGGTGAAGATGTTGTAGTGATAGAGCGGGATCGCCAGCAGGGCGGCGGGCAGCAGGCCGATGGTGGTGCGCAGCAGGCTCATGGTCATCAGGGCGACGACCATCTCGCCGGGGCGCAGGGGGCTGACCGCCAGATGGCCCAGGTTGCGCGACCACATCTCTTCCATGAAGGACAGCGACAGGCCCAGATTGCCCCGGAACATCACGTCCCACAGCAGCACGGCGGCCAGCAGTACGCCGGCTGCCTGCGCCACCCAGTCGGAATGGCCGGCGAAGAACTGGGTGATGAAGCCCCACATGACCATCTGCACGGTGGGCCAATAGGCCATCTCAACAAGGCGGGGCCAGGACCCGCGCAGCACGAAGACATGGCGCAGCACCAGGGCGTAGACCCGTCGGGGCGAGAAGCCCGACCAAGTGCTGGCATGATGGCGGACCTGCCGGGTCATTGCACGGCCTCGTCCTTGCGGCGCGAGCGGGCGATGTCGAGGAAGACGTCCTCCATGGTCTCGCGGCCATAGCGCGACAGCAGGTCCTGGGGCGATCCCTGATCGACGATCTCTCCGGCACGCATCATCAGCACGTTGTCGCACATGCGCTCGACCTCGGTCATGTTGTGCGAGGCCAGCAGGATCGTCGCGCCGGTGCGTTGCTGATAGGCCTGGAACCAGCCGCGGACCCAATCGGCGGTATCGGGGTCGAGCGAGGCGGTGGGCTCATCCAGAAGCAGCAGATCAGGCTCGTTCAGCAGGGCCTTCGCCAGCGCCACCCGCGTCTTTTGCCCCGCCGACAGCTTGCCCGCCGGGCGTTTCAGCAGGTCCGTCAGGTCCAGTTCCTCGGCCAGTTGCGCGATGCGCTGCTTAAGGTTGCGGATGCCGTAGAGATGGCCGTAGACGACCAGATTCTCGCGCACGCTCAGGCGATGGGGTAGGTCGACATAGGGCGAGGAGAAATTCAGCCGCGGCAGCACCCGGTGGCGGTGGCGTACCATGTCCTCACCCAGCACGCGGATGCTGCCCGAACTCGGCAGCAGCAGCCCCAGCAGCATGGAAATGGTGGTGGTCTTGCCCGCGCCGTTGCCGCCCAGCAGGGCCGTGGTGGAGCCTGCGGGCACGGAAAAGGACAGGCCGCGCACCGCCTGGACAGGCCCGAAGGACTTGGTCAGGTCGCGGACATCGAGGGCTGCTTCGGTCATCGCCCGAATATGGGGCGGATTCTCCGGCGGCACCAGGGGGTTGGTGCAGGGGAGCGGCTCCCCCCTCGAATGCCGCTCCCCTGGTCAGGTCACCGCCCCAGCAAGCCGCGGGCGATGACCTGGGCCTGGATCTCCGCCGCGCCCTCGAAGATGTTGAGGATGCGGGCATCGCAGAGGATGCGGCTGATCGGGTATTCCTCGGCATAGCCGTTGCCGCCGTGGATCTGCAGGGCGTTGTCGGCGCAGGACCAGGCGACGCGGGCGCCCAGCAGCTTGGCCATGCCGGCCTCGATGTCGCAGCGCTTGTCGCTGTCCTTCTGGCGCGCCGAGAAATAGGTGAGCTGGCGGGCGATCATGATTTCCACGATCATCCAGGCCAGCTTGCCCGAGACGCGGGGGAAGGCGTAAAGCGGCTTGCCGAACTGGATGCGTTCCTGGGCGTAGCGCATCCCGGTTTCCATGGCACATTGGGCCACGCCGACGGCGCGGGCGGCGGTCTGGATGCGGGCCGATTCGAAGGTTTCCATCAGCTGCTTGAAGCCCTGGCCCTCGACACCGCCCAGCAGGTTGGCAGCGGGCACTTCGAAACCGTCGAAGCCCAACTCGTATTCCTTCATGCCGCGATAGCCCAGCACCTTGATCTCGCCGCCGGTCATGCCCTGGGCGGGGAAGGGATCCTCGTCGGTGCCGCGCGGCTTTTCGGCCAGGAACATGGACAGGCCGCGCCAATCCTTGCTGTCGGGATCGGTGCGCACCAGCAGGGTCATCATGTCGGTGCGGGCGGCATGGGTGATCCAGGTCTTGGCACCGGTGACCTTGTAGACGTCGCCTTCCTTGACCGCGCGGGTGCGCAGGGAGCCGAGGTCCGAGCCGGTATTGGGCTCGGTGAAGACGGCGGTGGGCAGGATCTCGCCCGAGGCGATCTTGGGCAGGTAATGCCGCTTCTGCTCCTCGGTACCGCCCAGGCGGATCAGTTCGCCCGCGATTTCCGACCGGGTGCCCAGGCTGCCGACGCCGATATAGCCGCGCGAGAGTTCCTCGGTGACCACGCACATGGCGGTCTTGCCCATGCCAAGCCCGCCATATTCCTCGGGCAGGGTGAGGCCGAAGACGCCCATCTCGGCGACCTGCTCGACCACGTCAAGCGGGATCAGTTCGTCCTTCAGGTGCCATTCATGGGCATGGGGGATGACCTGTTCCTCGCTGAAGCGACGGAATTGGTCGCGAATCATCTCCAGCGTCTCGTCGCCCAGGCCCAGTGCGCCGAAATTGCCGTCGGCGGCCAGTTCGGCGATGCGGTTACGCACGGCGGCGGTATTGCCGTTCTCGCGCAGGGCCGCGATTTCCGGGCTGCTGAGCTTGTGGCGCTGGGGGGCTGCGATGCCGAAATCGGCGGGGCGGACCACTTCGCCCTGGCTCATGGGGATGCCGCCGAAGATCTGGTCGAGATATTCGCCATAGGCGGCCTGAAGGATCAGGCTTTCCAACTCGCCCAGCTTGCCCTCTTCCTTCAGGCGCTCGGCCCAGCCCAGCATCTGCGCCAGGGCTTCCACATAGGTCGCCAGCCAGGCATAGCCATGGGCGGCGAATTGGTTGGCCTCCAGCAGGGCGCCGTCGATCTTTCCTTGCGGCGCCACGAGCTGGAGCACGCCCTGCTTGGCCGCATCCTGCACTTTGCGGATGGAGCCGAGGGCGGAGGCACAAAGGGGCAGAAGGTCGGCGAGAAGCACATCCTGCGGAGCGATGGCATTCATGGGTGTGGTCTCCGATGGAAAGGCGGGTGGGGCGGAAGCATCCTCCGGCCCCTTACTGGTTTGCGCGGACAGAGCTTGTGAAAGAAACGATTGAGCGCCAGGCATCCTTCGAGACGGCCCTGCGGGCCTCCTCAGGGTGAGGTGTCTTTCTCTGACAATTAGCCTCATCTTGAGGAGCCGCGAAGCGGCGTCTCGAAAGGTGCAGGCGGGCCAAAAGCGTTTCTTTACGATTCTTCACAAAACATCAGCCCTCGATGCATTCCTCGATGGTGCGGCGGCCCGGGACTCGGGCCTGGACCAGGACGGCCATGTTGCCGGGCTTGTGTTCGTTGCGCAGCATCTTCATATGCGCGGCCGGGATGTCGTCCCAGGCAAAGACCTCGGACATGCAGGGGTCGATGCGGCGTTCGATCACCAACTGGTTGGCCTGGGCCGATTGCAGCAGGTTGGCGAAGTGGCTGCCCTGGATGCGCTTCTGGCGCATCCACACGAAGCGGGCGTCGAAGGTCAGGTTGAAGCCGGTGGTGCCGGCGCAGAACACCACCATGCCGCCGCGCTTGACGACGTTGCAGGACACCGGGAAGGTGGCCTCGCCGGGATGTTCGAAGACGAAGTCGACGTCGTTGCCCTTGCCGGTGATCTCCCAGATCGCCTTGCCGAATTCGCGCACCCGTTTCATGTAATCGGCAAAGACGGCGGGGTCGCCGTCGACATCGGGCAACTGGCCCCAGCAGTTGAAGTTCTTGCGGTTCAGCACGCCCTTGGCGCCCAGCCCCATCACGAAGTCGCGCTTGTCCTCTTCCGAGATCACGCCGATGGCATGGGCGCCCGCCGTCGCGATCAGCTGGATGGCCATCGAGCCCAGCCCGCCCGAAGCGCCCCAGACCAGCACGTTCTGGCCGGGCCGCAGGATATGCGGGCGATGGCCGAACAGCATGCGGTAGGCGGTCGCCAGCGTCAGGACGTAGCAGCCCGATTCCTCCCAGGTCAGATGCTTGGGGCGGTGCATCAATTGCTGGGCCTGGACGCGGGTGAACTGGGCGAAGGAGCCGTCGGGCGTCTCGTAGCCCCAGATGCGCTGGCTGGGCGAGAACATGGGGTCGCCACCATTGCATTCCTCGTCGTCGCCGTCGGTCTGGTTGCAATGCACCACGACCTCGTCGCCGACCTTCCAGCGCTTCACCTTGCTGCCGACCTTCCAGACGATGCCCGAGGCATCCGAACCGGCGATATGGTAGGGCGCCTTGTGGTAGTCGAAGGGAGAGATGGGTTTGCCGAGCGAGGCCCAGACGCCGTTGTAGTTGACGCCTGCGGCCATGACCATGACCAGCACTTCGTTGCTGTCGATCTCGGGCGTCTCGACCACTTCGCATTGCATGGCCGTGTCGGGCGTGCAATGGCGCTCGCGCCGGATCGCCCAGGCATACATCTGCTTCGGGACATGGCCGAGCGGGGGAATCTCGCCGATCTCGTAGAGATCCTTCTTCGCCTGGCCGGGCCGGGGTTCGACCATTTGCGCCGCTTCGCTCATGCCGATTCTCCTTCCTTGGTCGAGGGCGCCCGCCAAAGGCTGGAAGACGCCGCACGACACCCCAATCTCAATCCCACAGGCTGTGAGCTGCCGGGACTTCTCGCTCTCTTGTAGCGTTTTGCCCCTTTCTTCGCAATGCACAAAATGATAGTTTATTTCGCACAGGCAAGGTACTAAGTAATTTTTTGTCGCCATCTGGCGACAATAGGTAGCATACGACCGCTGAAGTATTCGCTTTCGTGGAGTTATAGGATGATCCCCACCCCCGCCGCCGAACCCCGAAAGGATATACCTTCGCGCGAAAAGCCCTGGCTTTTCCGTACATATTCCGGCCATTCCTCGGCCGCCGAAACCAACAAGCTGTTCCGCACGAATCTTTCGCGCGGCCAGACCGGCCTGTCGGTCGCCTTCGACCTGCCGACGCAGACGGGATATGATTCCGATCATGTCCTGGCGCGGGGCGAGGTGGGGAAGGTCGGGGTGCCGGTCAGCCATATCGGCGATATGGAAACCCTGTTCGAGGGCATTCCCCTGGACAGGATGAACACCTCGATGACCATCAACGCGACGGCGGCCTGGCTGCTGTCGCTCTACATCGCGGTGGCCGAGCGCCAGGGCGCGGCGCGTTCCTCGCTGGCGGGCACCACGCAGAACGACATCATCAAGGAATATCTCTCGCGCGGGACCTACATCTTCCCGCCCGAGCCCTCGATGCGCCTGACGGCGGACGTCATCTCCTTCACCTACAAGGAGGTGCCGAAATGGAATCCGATGAACGTCTGCTCCTACCACCTGCAGGAGGCAGGCGCCACGCCGGAACAGGAACTGGCCTTCGCCCTGGCCACCGCCCAGGCGGTGCTGGACACGGTCCAGGCCTCGGGCCAGGTGCCTCCGGCCGATTTCGCCCAGGTGGTGGGGCGCATCAGCTTCTTCGTGAATGCGGGCATCCGCTTCATCACCGAAATGTGCAAGATGCGCGCCTTCACCCAGCTGTGGGATGAAATCTGCCGCGAGCGCTACGGCATCGAGGACGCCAAGATGCGCCGCTTCCGCTATGGCGTGCAGGTCAATTCCCTGGGCCTGACCGAGCAGCAGCCGGAAAACAACGTCTACCGCATCCTGCTGGAGATGCTGGCCGTCACCCTGTCCAAGGATGCCCGTGCCCGCGCCGTACAGCTGCCCGCCTGGAACGAGGCCCTGGGCCTGCCGCGTCCCTGGGACCAGCAATGGTCGCTGCGCCTGCAGCAGATCGTCGCCTTCGAGACGGACCTGCTGGAATATGGCGATATCTTCGACGGTTCCCGCGTGATCGCTGAGAAGGTCGAGGAGTTGAAGCTGCTGGCGCGCGAGGAACTGGCCCGCATCGATGCCATGGGCGGCGCCATCGCGGCGGTGGAATCCAGCTACATGAAGCAGAAGCTGGTGGAATCGAATACCCGCCGCATCGCCGCCATCGAGGGGGGCGAGCAGATCGTCGTCGGCGTCAACAAGTTCACCGATGCCGAACCCAGCCCGCTGACCACGGGCGAAGGCTCCATCCTGACCGTCGATCCCGCCGCCGAACAGGCCCAGATCGAAAGCCTGAAGGCCTGGCGGGCCAGCCGCGACGGCCAGGCGGTGGAGAAGGCCCTGGCCGAGCTGCGTGCTGCCGCCCAGGAAGGCCGCAACATCATGGAACCCTCCATCGCCTGCGCCCATGCCGGTGTCACCACCGGCGAATGGGCGGGTCTCCTGCGCGAGATCTTCGGCGAATACCGCGCCCCGACCGGGGTGGGCCGTGCCGCCTCGCATGCCGGACGCGACGACATGAAGGCGGTGCAGGGCCGGGTCGAGGAAATCTCCGCCCAGCTTGGCCGCCGCATCAAGATGCTGGTGGGCAAACCCGGCCTGGACGGCCATTCCAACGGGGCCGAGCAGATCGCCGTGCGTGCGCGCGATGCGGGCATGGAAGTGGTCTATGAAGGCATCCGCCTGACCCCGGCCCAAATCGTCAATGCCGCCCTGGAAGAAGGCGTGCACGTGGTCGGGCTGTCCATTCTGTCGGGCAGCCATGTGCCCTTGGTCACCGAAGTGCTGGACCGCATGCGCAAGGCGGGGCTGGGCGACATCCCGGTGGTGGCGGGCGGCATCATTCCGCCCGAGGACGAGAAGACCCTGCGGGCGGCGGGATGCGCGCGCATCTACACCCCCAAGGATTACGATTTGACGGCGATCATGCGCGATATAGTAGAATTGGTGGGCGAGAGCGGTCAAAAGGCGGCGTAAGAAAGAAACGGCAAGGGAAGAAACGATTTCACGCTTTCATCCGAAAGGATTGCCGTTCTTTCGCCATCTGAAGTGTTTCAGTCTTCGTCTTCGATCCCCACTGTAATTATACGGAAGCGCGCTCCTCGTTTTCTCATCGGCGCGGAAAAGCGATCCGTACCGCCAGGCTTCTCTCTCTCTTTGGCGGTGGGTTTTGAAGGCCATTACGCTCCTCTCTCTCCGGGCGGGGGTGGGTTGTCCCGCCTCCGCCTATTTTCTGACGGAATGCCGCGGAGGATTGATGAAGACTGAAATCGCGATCACCAATCGTCACGGGACCAAGCGCATCATCGCCCAGGTCAACGAACCCGATCACTGCGGCGATGACCTGATCATCGCTCCTGGCGAAACCGTTGTGGCGGCATTGAACAACGGCACGACGATCTCCCTGAGGGAGATGCCGGTCACGGACGGGGAAACCATCGACGTTCTTCACACTCTAGGGCTCGCCCAGGCGGCGGAATGACGGCCCGGCAAGAAATGGCACAATAGGGATGGAAGCAGGGAGGGAGATTCGGTCTCCCCGGACCTCCCTCCGGAAAGCTGCCCAGCTTCTTTTCTCTCCTCTCTCATTCTTTTCTTGCGACCGGAAGTGGAGTATCCTTGCCCGAATCATCCCTTCTTGAGCGGGTCGAGGGCAGGAGGCTTCATGGTCGTTCATCTTGGTGCGCATTCCGCGTCCGCGCCTTCCCTTTCCTGGCGGAACGGCCAAGCCGGGCAGGACAAGCCCGCCCCCTTCGCCCAGGAACGGGACGAGAAGGCGGAAAAGGCCCTCCAGGCGCTGGAGCATCTGCGTCGTACCACCTCGAAACCCTCGGAAACGCGCAAGGCGGCGGCCAAGGCCAAGTTGCTCCGGCTGAAGGAGCAGATCCGGATGCTGCGCATGTTCTCCTTCGGCGATCCGAAGGCCATCGCCCGCCAGGCCAAGAGGCTGGCGCGGGAATTGTCCTCGGCCGCCGCAGCCTATGGCGCGGAAGGGGGCGGCAGCGTGACCGTGGCCTCCGCTGCGTCGGTGCCTTCAGGACAGCAGCAGGCGGAACAGCAGGCCGCCGCTTCCCGGCCGGAGAATGCCGGAAAGGCCGAGGCGGAGGCGCAGGCGGCGATCCGGCAGGCCGAAACGAAGGACAAGGACGGAGAGGAAAGGAAAATCCTTCGGCCCACCAAGGATGAGGAGTTCATTCTTCTGGCGCGCCGCCTGTCCAAGGAATTGAAGGCGATCATGCAGAAACAGGCCCTGCGCCTGCGCCAGCAGGCCGGAAAGGACACGCCGGAAGCCCGCGAGGTCGAGGCCCTGGCCCGCAAGACTGAACTGGCGGTGATGGATGCCGAACGGAATCTGCGGAAGGGAGGACCAGCGGTCCTGTCGCTCCTCGTATAGCGTTTAAGAGGCGATTAAGAGGAAGGGCGCCCGACGCCTCTTCTCGTCACTCCCGCGGAAGCGGGAGTCCATGGAGCCGCTTCATCCCTTTCTAGCGGCTTACATCTCCATGCTCCTCAACATGGGCCGCCGCTTCCGCGGGGGCGACGATCTGCTGTGGGCGGTAACTGCTTCGTCCGCAGCCTGAGGACGGAGGGGCGCCCGGCACCCCTCCTTTCGCGTCATTGGGTGGGAAGCGGGTCCTGGATGATGGCGCCGTACCAGCCCAGGCCGCGATAGGTTTCGTAACCCGGGGTGAGGGCGAAGCCGACGACTTGTCCCTCGGGGCTGATATAGCTGCCCATGTCCTTGCCGCCGGTTTCCAAAGGATAGCGTTCCCGCAGGATGCCGTTGCCGTCGGAAGCGGCGATGACGCGGAAATTGCGGTCCAGCAGCAGGCAGCGCGTGCGGTTTTTCTCGTCGGCGCCCAGGCGCACGCCCTCGACCACCGCCGCAGCCTGGGGAGTCCAGTCGAAATGGATGCCCAGCACGCCCACCACGGGGCCATGGGTCAGGCCGCCTTCGCGGATGGCGGTGGCATAGGTGGCGACGGCTTGGCCGCCCAGAAGGTCGTTGGCTTCGATATCCATGGCGACGAATTCCTCGCCGCTGGCGGTCTTCATGGCGTCCTGGAACCAAGCGGTCTTGGCGACCGAGCGTCCGCAGACATGGGGGAAGCGACCGGATTGCGCATTGGCCAGGATGGTGCCATCCAGTCCGGCCACCCACAGATCGCAATAGACGGTATAAGAATTGATGATCACGCCCAGGCGTTCGGCGGCATGGGAACAGGTGGCTGGGCCGGGATTGCTGGCGGCCTCGACGATGGCTTGGTCGGTCGCCCACCAGCGTACGTCGCAGGAGCGTTCATAAAGATTGCGGTCGATGATCTCGATCATGTTGAGGCTGAGATCGGCCAGGCGCTGCCCGCGCATCTGGTCGATCATACGGGCGCCCAGTTCCTCCAGCTCGTGCAGGGCGCCGCGCAATTCGGTCGTCAATTCGTTGGCAACCAGGGTGATGTTGCCCGAAACCCCCTTGACTTCGTTGGCGACAACGGCGAAACCCCGTCCCGCCTCGCCGGCGCGCGTCGCTTCGATCATGGCGTTCAGGGCCAGGATGCGCGTGCTGGCGGTGATGGCGTTGATGCGCTCTATCTTGCTCTCGGTAATGGCGGAAGCCTGCCGAGTCAAAGTCAGAATCCGTTCCGGTTCGGCCATCCACACCTCCAGGGTGATCGGTTTCTGTGCAATTAAAAAATAGAACAATTTTTAATCATCAATAACTGTAAGTTTTTTGTGGGATTGGGGTGTGATCGCCCTGGGTGGAAAAGCAGGGGCGAGAGCGGGCGGGTTAGCTTTCATTGCCGTTGCGGCAATGCGCCGCCCTGCCCAGATGTCGCAGAAAGAACCAGGAAGGAGGCGCAACGCATATGCTGGGGCGGAAAAGGCTGAAGGACGTGGTCCCGACGGTGGACGGCAAGGCGATTCCCATCCTGGCTGCCTTCGACCTGGATGAAACGGTCGGCTTTTATCGCTGCCTGGGTTTCGGCCTCCAGGCCCGCTACGACGATTATGCCGTCCTGGCGCGCGGACAGATCGAGCTGCATTTCTGGGTGCCCGAGGGGCAGGTCTCGGCCGATGGTGCCGGCTGCTATCTCCGCGTCAACGATGTCACCGCGCTTTACTACGAAGTCCTCGCCTCCGGACTGACCTCGGTCGGGCGGCTGGAGGACAAGCCCTGGGGCATGCGCGAATTCCACATCAGCGACCCCAGCGGCAACCTGCTGCGCATCGGCCAGCAGATCCGCTAGAGGCTGCGGAGAAAGTCGGCTCTGTCTGCACCGCCTCGCCACCCCCGCGAAAGCGGGGGGCATGTGGGGGCTTGTGGAAATGCGAAGCGCTCAATACTGATGCTGCGGCAGCCTGGGTTCCCGCTTTCGCGGAATGACGAGGAAAACAGCGGTTTTTTCCGCAGACTGCTAGGCCTGGGCGGGCTTGCGGACGGTCATGTGCCGTCCCCATTCCCGCAAGGCGGCGAAGGCCGTCATCACGGCAACCCCGGCCAGCCCGACCGTGATTTGGACCGCCAGTCCGTCTCCCGCCAGGGTGCACAGGGCGTCGGCGATGGGCGCCAGCAGGACTCCCAAGCAGAAGACCTCCAGCGAATGGCGCCCCATCAGCCGGATCTGGCGGGGCAGGGGAGTATCGAGCCAGACGCCCCGGGGAATCAGGATGGCGGTGCAATAGGCCAGCGAGAGGAAATGGATCAGCCGCAGCGGGTCCAAGTTGGTCTTGTCGATGGGATAGAGCCATTGCCCCAGGGTTGGCGCGATCAGCGCGTCGTGGAGCTCGGGTCGGCCCCAGGTCCAGACCAGGGCGGCGGACAAGGCCAGGACGACCAGGGCGGCGGACAGCAGCCAGCGGTTCGGCGCCCTGGGCGCGGCGAAGGGCACGCCCCGGTACAAGGCGGCCACGCCGCCCAGGAAGAACAGGAACTGCCAGGCCAGCGGATTGAAGAACCATCCCCCGCCCGTCTCGGAGGGCAGGTTCCAGTCGAAATGCAGAGCCAGCGCATAGAGGCCGCCGGAGGCCGCCAGGCTGGCCAGCGGATATTTCACCAGCAAGGGCAGCATCGCCGCGAAGGCCAGCATCAGGATGATGTAGAGCGGCAGCGGGTCCATCAGATGCGGCTTGAAGCGCAGCGTCAGCGCTTCGATCATCGCCTGTTCGGGATGGCTGACGAAATAGGCGAGATGCATCTCCTGGACGAAATCGCGCGTCTCGACATGGCTGTTGGCGAGGGATACGGCGCCGATCAGCAGGACCAGCAGGAAGATATGGGCGATATACAGCGTCCAGGCACGGCGCAGGATGCGGCCGCAGGCGGCGGCGAAGCCGTCGCGGAGCAGCACGTTCCGATAGGCCAGCGTCGCGACATAGCCGGCCAGGAAGACGAACATCTCGGCCGCATCGCTGAGGCCGAAATTACGGATCGTGACGTCGCCCAGCACGTTGCCGGGAATGTGGTCCCAGAAGATGAAGACCAGGGCAAGGCCACGAAAGAAGTCGATACGGTCGTCGCGTATACCCTGCATGAGCGTTTCCCTCCGACCGCTACATGATCAGCCGGAGGAGTATGAGTAGAAAAAATGGCAAGAGTTTGCAGCTTGTGACGGCAATGTTACCGCCGCTTCAGGCCTCGGCCTTCGGCCCCGTATAGAATTCCGGCCATTCCCGCCGCACCACCTCGCTGTCCGAGGCCAGGGCGTGGCAGGTGTCGAGCAGGCCGGGGCGCGGCGTCTTGCCCTCCGTCTCCATGCGCTTCTTGCGCAGGGGATAGATGGTCTGGAAGGCGGTGGTGGCCAGCGGGCCGAACAGCTCCACCAGATGGGTGCAGCCCTGGCGGCCGCCGAAGCGGCTGCGCAATTCCCGCATGAAGCCCTTGTCGATGCGCAGGCCCTTCAGTTCGGAGAAGCTGGGGGCGATGGACGGACAGAGGGTGAAGGGGGAATGGTCGGTCACCGCCTCGACCGCATGGATCAGCATGTCGTCGTCCAGGGTCACGCGCAGCCACATCTCGTGGATCGGCTCGCCCGCCGCGATGCCGCCGCGATCCTTGTTGGGGAAGGCGTAGGTCTTGACGTCGGTCATGTGGCCTTCGATGTCCCACAGCCCATCGGCACGGCGATAGCCGGTGCAGGTGACCTTGCGGGTATGGATGTGTTCGCGGTCTGCGGGCGGTGAGAGAGGCATGGCTGTCAGATGGGAAGATGCTGCATTGCGGTCAAGCGGGAGCCTATGCCTTGTCTTCGAGGCTGTCGCGCGGCGGCGGGGTGATGCGGATGGCGGTCAGCTGGTTGCGGTGGCGGCGCACCACGTCGAAACGGAAGCCGTGGAACATGAAGCTTTGCCCCACTTCCGGGATCAGCCGGGATTCGTGCAGCACCAGCCCGGCGATGGTCGAGGCCTCCTCGTCGGGCAGGCGCCAGTCGAATTCCCGGTTCAGGTCGCGGATGGTGACGTTGCCGTCCACCACATAGGAGCCGTCGGTCTGCGGCCGCACGCCCAGCACGGCGATATCGTGCTCGTCCGAGATTTCGCCGACGATCTCTTCCAGGATGTCTTCCAGGGTGACGATGCCCAGCAGGGCGCCGTATTCGTCCACCACGATGGCAAAATGCTCGCGCCGGTCGCGGAAGGCCTGAAGCTGGTCGAACAGGCTGGTGGAATCGGGAATGAACCAGGGCGGCGAGGCCAGCGACACCACGTCCAGCTCGTCCAGGTCGCCGGGATGGGCGCGCACGGCGCGCAGCAGCGCCTTGGCGTGCAGGATGCCGACCACGTTGTCCTGTTCGCCCTGCCACAGCGGCAGGCGGGTGAACGGGCTGGCCAGCACCTGATCGACGATGGCCGAGGCCGGCTGGCTGGCGTCGATGGTGACCATGTTGCGGCGATGGGTCATGATCTCGGCCACCTCGACCTCGTCCAGGTCGAGGATCGAACGCAGCATGGCGCGCTCGTGCTTCACTTCCTCGGTGGTGTGCAATTCGATGGCGCCGCGCAGCTCGGCCAGGGCCTCGGTCAGGCTCATCTTGGCCGCTTGCTTGCCGCCGAACAGGCGCATGGTGGCGCGCACGATCACCTCGATCACCACCACCACCGGGGCCAGTACCACCGACAGGATGCGCAACGGCAGGGCCACGATCAGGGCCAGCTTGTTGGCATTGTTGATGGCGTAGGTCTTGGGCATGATCTCGCCGAAGATCAGCACCACGACCGTCAGCCCGACGGTGGCATAGGCCACGCCCGCCTCGCCATAGAGGCTGATCAGCAAGCTGGTGGTCAGGGCCGAGGCCAGGATGTTGACGAGGTTGTTGCCGAGCAGGATGGTGCCCAGCATGCGGTCCTTGGCCTCGTGCAGGCGGTTGACGAAGCTGGCGCGCCGGTCGCCCTCCTGCTCCATCTGGTGCATCAGCGGCTTCGATGCCGCGGTCAATGCCGTTTCCGAGGCAGAGAAGAAGGCCGACAGCAGCAGCAGGAACAGGACGGCCAGAAGGGTGAGGAGCATGGGAGTGTTCGTCTCTTGGCGTCAGCCGGTCGTCAGGGAATCGGCCAGGACGCCCAGTACTTGTTCGGGGTCCACGTCGCGGTCGAGATAAGCTTGGCCGATGCCTCGGGCAAGGACGAAGGTGACCTTGCCTTCCTTGACCTTCTTGTCGCTGGCCATGTGCCCCAACAGCACGCGGGCGTCCCAGTCCACCCCCGGCAGGCGGGGCGGCGTGACGGGCATGTCCAGGGCGCGCAGATGGCGGACCAGGCGCTCGACATCCTCGCGCGGGGCCAGGCCCATGCGGGCGGAAAGCTCGAAGGCCATGACCATGCCGATCGACACCGCCTCGCCATGCAGCAGGCCGGCGCCGTAACCGGCTTCGGCTTCCAGGGCATGGCCGAAGGTATGGCCGAGATTGAGCAGGGCGCGCAGGCCGTTTTCCTTTTCGTCCAGGGCGACGATGCGGGCCTTGGCGGCGCAGCTCGTGACCACCGCCTGGCGCTGGACGTCCTCGTCGCCCGCCAGCAGGCGCGCGCCGTTCTCTTCCAGCCATGCGAAGAAGGCCGGATCGTCGATCAGGCCGTATTTCAGCACCTCGGCATATCCGGCCTGCAATTCCCGCCGGGGCAGGGTGGACAGGGTCTCGGTATCGGCCAGGACCATGCGCGGCTGGTGGAAGCTGCCGACCAGATTCTTGCCGTGGCGGGTGTTGATGCCGGTCTTGCCGCCCACCGAACTGTCGACCTGGGACAGCAGGGTGGTGGGGATCTGCACGAAATCGACGCCGCGCAGCAGCACCGAGGCGGCAAAGCCGGTGATGTCGCCGATCACCCCGCCGCCCAGGGCGACGATCATGGTGTCGCGCTCGCAGCGTGCCTCCAGCATCGCGTCCAGCAGGCCTTCGAGATGGGCGAAATCCTTGGTCGCCTCGCCTGCCGGCAGCACCGCATGGGCGTGGCGGATGCCTGCCGCATCGAAGGACTTGCCCAGCCGGTCGAGATAGAGCGGCGCCACGTTGTCGTCGCTGACCACGAAGGCGCGCTTCTGGCGCATCACCGGGGCCATCAGCGCGCCCGCGCGGTCGATCAGGCCGCGCCCGACATGGATGGCGTAGGATCGCTCGCCCAGCGAGACGGTCAGTTCGGTCGTGCTCATGGCGTCACCGCCTGATGGCAGGCCAGGGCTTCCAGAACGCGCTTGACGGTGACTTCGGGGACTTCGTCGGCACTATCCACGACGATATCGGCTTGGGCATACACGGGATATCTCTTCTCCATGAGGGCCGCCAGGGTCTGGCGCGGATCGCCCTGGTTCAGCAGCGGCCGGTGTCCGCGTCCGGCGGTGCGCTTGACCAGCAGGTCGAGATCGGCGCGCAGCCAGACGGAAATGGCCCGGTCGCGGATCAGGCTGCGGGTCTGGCCGTCCATGAAGGCGCCGCCGCCGGTGGCCAGGATGCAGGGCTTGCCTTCCAGCAGGCGGCCGATGACGCGGCGTTCGCCTTCGCGGAAATGGGCTTCGCCGAACCGCGTGAAGATTTCGGTGATCGGCATGCCTGCGGCGGCTTCGATCTCGGTATCGGCGTCCAGGAAGGGCATGTGCAGGCGGGCCGCCAATTTGCGGCCGATGCAGCTTTTTCCGGCACCCATGAGGCCGATCAGGACAACGGTCCGGTTCGGCCGGACAAAAGTATCACAAGGGTCAGAGGACATAAACGCTCCGGCGGCGTTGAAAGCCGCAGCCGAGGAAGATAGACTGCCGCAGTTTCGCCATGGTCGAACCCTATCACAATCCGCAAGGCCCTAACAGAATAGGTTGTTTGGGCCAAGCCTTCTTGGGTCCGGCGAGCAAAAAGAGCATCCGTCGGTTGTTGCCAGGGGCAAAATTGTCGTCCGCTCTTTGCCGTCTGTTTACCATGGCGAGGCCATGATGGACAGAGCTGGCGGCGACTTCCGCCGGTCCGCTTCGGGCTTGTAGCCGTGGAGGCGGGCGCTGTCCACACGCGAGTAACGGTGCCGAGCACAACATGACCAAGTTCCTGAGCCTTCTTTTCCTGCTTTTCCTCTTTGCCGTTATCGGTGGTGGTGTTTGGCTGGCGACCTCCGACATGCCCGCGCCCACCGCCATGGTGGAGAAAGTCATCCCAGATGAACGTTTCAGACGTTAGCCGTCGGGCCGTCGCGGCCCTTGTGGTCGCGGCGGCCATGACCGGCCCGGTGATGGCGGCTTCGGCTGCGCCATCCGACATTTCGGCGCCTTTGCGGCTGCTGCCCCTGCCGGGGGGCGGCATGCCATCGCCTGCGCCCCAGGGCGAGCAATCGTTCCAGGATTGGCCGTCCGAACCCGCGGCGGCTCCGGTGGAGCGGGAGGTGGCGCCGCGAAGCGACATTCCCTGGATCGAGGTGCAGGAGCTGAAGGCGCCTTCCGCCGCCGCCGTCGGCATTCTCGAGGAAGCCCAGGGCGGTTTCGGCCTGGATATGTGGAGCGGCACTCGCCTGGCGCTGGTCCAGCGCCTGCTGCCCCATCTGCCTGCCGTCAGCGATTCGCCCGCCATGCGCGACCTGTCGCGCCGCCTGCTGCTGAGCACGGCCCGCGTGCCCGAGGGCAAGGGCAACGGCGAATCCCTGCTGAAATTGCGCTTCGAGCGCCTGTGGGCCATGGGCGACGTGGACGGGATGATGCGCCTGCTGCAGGCCGTTCCGGCCAGCGCGGTGACGCCCGAGATCCAGCGCTTCAAGTTCGACGCCTTGCTGCTGCGCGGCGACACCAAGGGGGCCTGCCGCGAACTGCCCGTCCTGATCAAGCGCAGCCCCTCCGATTACCTGACCAAGGGCCAGGCTTTCTGCCAATTGCTCGACGGCAGGATGCGCGAGGCCGGGCTGACGCTGGAATTGCTGCGCGAGCAGGGGCATCAGGACCCGGCCTTCTTTGCCGCGGCGGAAACCATCATGGGCCAGCGCCGGAACGATCCGATCAAGTCGCTGAACGACCCCGATCCGCTGCAACTGGCCGCGCTGATCCAGGCCAAGCTGCCGCTGCCCACGGATGTCGTCGAGAGCCGGCGTCCGGCGGTCCTGGCGGCGATCGCCGCCAATGACGAGACCGCAATGGAGATCCGCCTGCGCGCCGCCGAGCGGGCCGAGCGCTTCGGTGCTCTGTCGACGCAGATTCTGCGCGATCTCTATAACAACACGACCTTCACCGAACAGGAATTGGGGGCCCCTCTCAGCCAGGTTGATACCGCCCTGGGGGCGCGCGGCCATGCCCTGTTCTTCCGTCTGGCGCAGATGGAAGCCGCGCCCAACGTGCGGGCCGAGATCATCGCCCGCGCGCTGAACCGGGCGCAGAATGACGGGCGCTTCGCCGATGCCTCGCGCATCTATGCGCCCTTGATCCTGTCGCTGCGTCCTTCCTCTGAACTGGTGTGGTTCTCGGGCCATGCTGCCCGCGCCTTGCTGGCGGCGGGCGAGATCGACGGCGCGCGGGTCTGGGGCGATGTCGCCGCCCGCGCCAGCCGCAACAATCCCGATGCCGCCGCCACCGTTGCCGGTCTGTGGCCGCTGCTGCGCATCGTCGATACCGAGGAAGGGGTGCCGCGTCCCGAGGACGTTCTCGACAAGTGGCGCAAGGCCCGTCCCGCCGAGACGCCCGAACAGGAAATGCGCCGCAGCGCCGTGCTCTACAGCATGCTCGACGCCCTGGGCGAGCCGATCCGGACGGAAGATTGGGTGCCGCTGATGGAGCGTCCGATCCTGACCCAGGTCAACATGCCCCAGCCCGCCCTGTGGCATGCCCTGCGCATCGCCGCCGAGGATCTGCGCCTGGGCGAGACCGTTCTGCTGGGCCTGGTTTCGCTGGGTGAGGGCGGACCGACGCGGGCCGAGGCCACCAGCCTGTACCGCGTCGTCGCCAGCCTGCGCCTTGTCGGCCTGGATGCCGAAGCGCGCCGCCTGGCCCTGGAAGCGGCCATCGCCACCGGGGTCTAGCAGCCGTCAGGATGCCCGCGAAGGCGGGCATCCTCGCTGCCGCCGGGTCTTCCGGGCCTGGCTCGGCATCCCGCTTGTGGGGGTGCGGCAGGGTTGAGTTCATTCGTTACGCGAAGGAAGACCGGCAGGAATGTCCCGCCATATCGAGACCTTCCTTGAGATGATGGCGGCCGAGCGCGGGGCGGCCGCCAATACGCTGGAAGCCTATCGCCGCGACCTCGACGACCTTTCCGGCTTCCTGGAGGGGCGGGGCGTGGCCGTCCATGCCGCCTCGGTCGAGGATTTGCGCGCCTATATGAGCGCCCTGGCCGCACAAGGGTTGGCCCCGCGCACGGCGGCGCGGCGTCTTTCGACCCTGCGCCAGTTCCATCGCTTCCTCTATGCCGAGGCGGTGCGCAAGGAAGATCCCAGCCTCACGCTCGACACGCCGCGCCTGGGCCAGCCCTTGCCGAAATACCTGTCGAAGGCCGAGGTCGACGGATTGCTGCTGGCGGCGCGGAAGCGCGACCGGCGGGCGCTGGTCCTGCTCGAACTGATCTATGCCACCGGCATGCGCGTCTCGGAACTGGTCGGCCTGCCCTTCGCCGCGGTGGCCCGCGATCCCGAGGTGATCATCGTGCGCGGCAAGGGGGCCAAGGAACGCATGATCCCCCTGGGCCAGCCCGCCCGCGAGGCGGTGAAGCTCTGGCTGCCCGAGCGCCAGGAGATGCTGGGCAAGAAGACCTCGCGCTGGCTTTTTCCTTCCGACAGCGCCTCGGGCCATCTCACCCGGGACGGCTTCGCCAAGATGCTGCAGATCCTGGCCCTCGAAGCGGGGATCGATCCTCGCCGCGTCTCGCCCCATGTGCTGCGCCATTCCTTCGCCAGCCATCTCCTGGCGGGCGGGGCCGACCTGCGCAGCGTGCAGCAGATGCTCGGCCATGCCGACATCGCCACCACGCAGATCTACACCCATGTCCAGGAAGACCGCCTTCAGGCCCTGGTCGGGGGGCATCATCCCCTGGCGCTGAAACGGCCGAAGCGCTGAGTCTCGCCGTCTTAATCTGCGGTTTCCCGATTTTCCCGTATTGCTCCCGTTCGTGAGGGGGTACGCCCATGGGAGAGGGGGGTGCTCCCCCTGGGGGCGTAGCGCTTCTGCGAGGTCTTCAGGGAAGAGGGAACGATGTAGGCTCTTTCCCGGTTTCGGAACATGGGAAGAGGAGACCGGTATGAGTGAACGGAGAAATCAGGCCAAGGCCAGCACCGTCGAGCCGATGGCCCTGCTGCCGCGCTTCGACAGCGAGGACATGATGCGGGCGATGCAGAGCATGGCCGAGGACTGGAGCGAGCTGAACAGCCAGTTGGCGAACATGACCAATTCGGTCTTTCAGACCAACATGGAAGCCCTGGAACGCCTGCGTCATTGCCAGTCGCCGCAGGAGGCTGTGGATGTGCAGATGCGGATGCTGCAGAAATCCATGGACGAGTATCTTGCCGGTACGCGCCAGGCCGGCGACCTGCTGATGCATATGTCCAGCACCGCCCTGTCCTGCTTCCGCCCCGCGCAGGCCTGAGCCGAAGGCCTCCACGAGAAGGGGCAAGACCAGGGGGGCGGGATCGTCCGCCCCCTTACCAAAGGTCGTTCAGGGGAGGGGGCGCCGGTTCAGGCGTCCGTGGTCTTGACGGGGGCCTTGACCACGAAAGGCTTCAGCCGCAGGTCCTGCTCGATGATGTGGTTGACCAGCCATTCCCGCAGGAAGATAGCCAGGTCGCGCACCATCTCGTCCCGTTCCGGGCCGTCCTTGGCGGCGCAGTAGCGTTCGTGCAGAACGTTCAGCTTACGGATCAGTTCCTGATGGGCCTGGCGGTGGGATTCGTAGAAGGGATAGCGCGCCGCGCGCTGCAGGGCTTCTTCCCGGGCGAAGTGGTCCTGGGTGTATCCGAACAGATGGCTGATGATGCTGGCGATGGCGGTATGGTCGATGCGGCCTTCGGTCGCGGCCTCGAACTCGTTGATCAGCTTGATCAGATATTTGTGGTCGCCGTCGATGACGGGTTCTCCTACGCCCAAGGCATCGCGCCAGACGATCGGCATCTTTATTCTCCTAGTATCTCGGCGATAGATCGCCGCCTGCCAACCGGTCCTCGCGGGACGGTGGCAGCAAAACGCTGAGCCCTTGCCTCAGTGGGAAGAAGCGGAAAAAGCCTTTGTGCCTCCCCGTGGGGTGCCGGGCTCAGCGGACACGCGCGACAAGGGGCTTCTTCGAACCTAGGGTCTTGTTGCGATTGTACTCCTTGATATAGGGAGCCATGCGCAGGTCGCTCTCGATGATGTGCTTGATCAGCCAGTCGCGCAGGAAGCTGGCCAGATGGCGGACGATGGCGTCGCGCCGGCCTTCTTCCTTCAGTTTCCCGTATCCCTCGATGATGCTGTGCAACTCGCGGATCACGTCGCGGTGAGCCTTGCAATGGGACTCGTAATAGGGATAGCGGATGCGGCGCTGCAACGCCTCTTCCCGCTCGAAATGATCCTTGGTGTACTGGAACAGGCCGAGGATGAGTCGTGCAACGGCCTTGTGGTCGATCTGCGGACCGCTGATCGCCTTCTCGAAGCTGTTGATCATCTCGACGAGCTGGCGGTGGTCGCTGTCGATGTCTTCTTCTCCAACATTCAGGGCATCGCGCCATGTAATGGGCATGTTCTTCCCCTCTCTTCCGCCACCTTCACTCTTCTCCGATGCCGGACAGGCATGATCGGGCTGTTTCTTCCCGTAGTCTAGTATGACATTTTATGGGGTTTTGTCCATTATGTTGACAACCAGGGGAGCGGAAAGAACTTGGCGCGCGCCTACTTCCAGGGACTGGAGCCTTTCTAATTTCTGCACGAACATTTCTATCCGGAGACCTGTCGAGATTTTACCACAGAAAGGAACGGGTTGATATAATACAGCCTTGAAGAGTAAGAAGGCTGCTGTGGCCTTCGAGGGGAGTGGATGGCTTCGCGGAAAGAAACCTTCTGGACTGCCATCCGGCCAAGTTGGGGCGTCTGGGGAGCGGTTCTGCTGCTGACGCTGATCGGAGCCTTTTTCTGGTCGGCGGCAATCATCACTGATTATCGCGAATCCTTGCTGCGGGCCCGTGCCGTGGCGGCCGACACCGCTTTGCTGCTGGACGAGCATATGCGGCGCGTGGTCGAGGTCACGGACCTGATCCTCGAACAGGAAGCCGACTATCTGGCGACCACCGAACTGGACTACCCGATCTCGACTTCCTATTCCGCTTGGCTGCGCCTGCGGGAGCGGGCGCGGCCCTTGCCCCAGGTGGGCAGCCTGTGGCTCATCGACGCCAAGGGGGTCGTCCTGCTGGGGACATTGCGTTTCCCCATCGCGCGCCTCGAAGTTTCCGACCGCGATTATTTCCGCCTCCATGCGCAAGGCTTGGCGTCTCATCTGGGGCCGTCCCTCGAAGGGCGCGCGACCGGCGCGCGCGGCTTCACCATCAGCCGCCGCATCAGCGGCCCCGACGGCAGTTTCAAGGGCGTGATCCTGGCCTATCTGCCGCCCCCCCTGCTCGGCGAGATCGCGACCTTGGGCCGGGGGATGAATACCCGTCTGGCCGTCTATCGCACCGACGGCAGCGTCATCTTCGAAAGCCCCGAGAGCGAACAAGGCGGGCACAGCATCGCGGGAAGCGCGCTGCTGCACGATCATTTGCCGACGGGCCTGTCCGGGACCTATCAGGAGACGTCCAGCCGTACTGCCGGAGAGAGCATCATCAGCTGGCGCCATCTCCATGACCTGGGGCTGGTCGTCGTGGCCGAGATCGATGCCGATCTCGTCATGGCCGAATGGCGCAACCGATTCTACCGCAACCTCCTGCTGGCGGGATTGGGGATGACGGCGGTTCTGGGGCTGGCCTTCCTGACGACGCGGGGCCTGCGGCGCGAACGGGCGGCGCAGCGGGCGCTGGCTTTGTCCCATGAAGCCCTGGCGCAGCGTAGCCATGCGCTCAACGATGCCAATCTGCTGTTGACGGCGGCCAATATGGAGGCCCAGCGGGCGCAGGAAGCCAAATCCCGCTTCCTGGCCGCCGCCAGCCACGACCTGCGCCAGCCGCTTCAGGCGACCCGCCTGTTCCTCGACGTGCTGATGCTGCGTCAGAAGGACGAGAAGCTGCGGGAGGTGACGGAGCGGGCGGTCGAGGCCCTGGAAGGCGCCAATTCGCTGCTCAACACCCTGCTCGACGTTTCGACCCTGGAGGCGGGGATCGTCAAGCCCGAGATCCGCGACCTGCCGGTCAACCAGATTCTTATCGCCCTGGCCCGGGATTGCGCGCCGGAAGCCATGGCGGTGGGGCTGCGCTTGTCCATGGTTCCCTGTTCGGCGGTGGTGCGTTCGGACCCCGTGCTGCTGCAGCGCATGGTCCGCAACCTGGTCGTCAATGCCATCCGCTATACCGGCGAGGGGCGCATCCTGCTGGGCTGCCGCCGGCGCGGCGACAGGCTGTCGATCGAAGTCTGGGATACCGGCCCCGGCATCCCCGAGGACCGCCTGAACCTCATCTTCGAGGACTTCTACCAGATCGGCAATCCCGAACGGGACCGCCGCAAGGGCCTGGGGCTGGGCCTGTCCATCGTGCAGCGCACCGGCGAATTGCTGGGGCACCGCATCTGGGTCCGCTCCCGTCTGGGCAAGGGCTCGGCCTTTGGAGTCGTGGTGCCGGTGGTGGGCGAAGCGCCCCTCTTTTCAGCCGTTATTCCCCAGCACGAGGCGGCTCTGGATTAGAGCCGTTTCCATTCTGACGGTACCGGCTTTGGGCTCTGCGTGACGTGCTCCTCCCGGGGCCGCTCAAGCGCCGCGCCTTCGCCTGACTTCCTCGGAACGAAACGCGCTCAAGGGCGGAGAAGAAGCGAAAGAGGTTTTTCTTCTTTCTTCTTCGTTCGCTGAAAAATGGTTGAGAATGATTCCGATTCTTATTATCAAAAAAGACGGGGAGGCCTCCTCCTAATTGCAGGGGAGTGCCCGGAGGTTGATCTGCCGTCGCAACGCGGCAGAAAGGGCCGGTTTGTGCCGGCTCGGATTCTGTTGTTAATAATTATTCTTATTTGCGTTCGCAAGGGGTGGTGGAGAGAACCCTGACAACCCTCTCCGCTTCGGGTTCAGAAAAGGACAGCCAATGTCGAGTTTTCAAAGGGCTTCAGCCGTAAAAGTCCGCACCATAGTGCCCCGTGTGGCGCTGGCGACGGGCCTGACCATTACCGCCATGACCGCTTTCTATGCCGAGGCCCAGGCCCAGCAGGCAGAGGAAAGCCAGCCGGTGGAATTGCCGGCCATTTCCGTTGAGGGGACGACGGAAAGCGACGGCTACAAGGCCGATCATTCCGCCAATCATAAACTAACCGCGCCCCTGCTCGATACGCCGCGCACGGTGACCATCATCAACCAGCAGATGATGGAGGATCGCGGCTTCACCTCGCTGACCGATGTGCTGCGCACCACGCCGGGCATCACGCTCGGCTCCGGCGAAGGCGGCACGCCGGTGGGGGATCGGCCCTTCATTCGCGGTTTCGAAGCCAGCACCGACATGATGGTCGACGGCATGCGGAACCTGGGCCGCATCAATTACGAGGTGTTCAACCTCGAACAGGTCGAGATCAACAAGGGCCCGGGTTCGGCTTATGCCGGTCGCGGCTCGACCGGCGGTACCATCAACATGGTCAGCAAGACGCCGCAGGCCGAAAACTTTGCCCATGGCAGCGCGACCATCGGCACCGACGCCACCAAGCGCGTCACCGTCGACGGCAACTACATGGTCAACGAGAATGTCGCCATCCGCCTCAATGCCATGTGGCATGATGCCGAGGTCGCGGGGCGTGACCATGTCGATTTCACCAAGATGGGGTTCGCGCCGTCGATCACGGTCGGCCTGAACAGCCCGACCCGCGCGACGCTCAGCTACTATCACCTGCAGACCGACGAGATGCCGGATTTCGGCCATCCCTTCGATCCGCGCACCGGCAAGCCGGCGGATGTCTCCCGCAAGACCTTCTACGGTTTCGTCAATCGTGACTTCCGTGAGACGCAGACGGACCTGGCGACCCTGACGGTCGAGCATGACCTGAACGATGCCGTGACCTTGCGGAACGCCACGCGCTATTCGTGGATGAACAACGATTACGCCCTGACCCGTCCCAGCCAGACCGCCGCCCAGGCCGCTGCCGGAGAGGTCGCGCGCGCCTTCCGCAGCAGCAATCGCGACACCACCAGCCTGCTGAACCAGACCGACGTCCTGGCGAAGTTCGAAACCGGCACCATCAAGCATGATCTGGTGTTCGGCTTCGAGATCAGCCGGGAAGAAGGGCGCAACCGCGGCTATAGCAGCGCGAACCAGCCGACGGTGATCAGCCCCATCCACAATCCGGACGTCCATTTGCCGACCAACCCCCTGCTGACCGCCACGGGGGAGAGCAGACCGGTCGTCAATCACAACAAGGCTATCTATCTGTTCGATACCATCACTCTGACGGATCAGTGGATGGTGAATGGCGGGCTGCGTTGGGATGATTACAAGGTGGAAAGCGGAGACGTCAGCAGTTCGTCTTCCTTCCTCAACTATCAGGCGGGCATCGTCTACAAACCCGTGTCCAATGCCAGCATCTATTTCAATTACGGTACGTCGTCCAATCCCTCGGGCGAGACCGAGGGCATGTCGGGTGGAGCCGATGGCCCGGCCGGCGGCAATCTGGGCGGCAACCGCGCCGAACTGGATCCCGAGCGCAGCCACAGCTTCGAAATCGGGACCAAATGGGATCTGCTCAACGAAAGGCTGTCGCTGACCGCTGCCGTCTTCCGTACCGAGAAGACCAATCAGCGCGCCACGGATCCGGCAACGGGCGAGGTCGCCTTGATCGGCAATACCCGCGTCGACGGCGTGGAACTGGGGATCGCCGGCAAGATTACCGAAGCCTGGTCGGTCTGGGGGGGCTATACCTACCTGGATGCCGTCCTGCGGGATGACGGTGCCGGAACGAATGAAGGGAATCTCCTGAAATTCATCGCCCCGCACAGCTTCAGCCTGTGGACGACCTACGACGTCACCTCGGCCTTCACCTTGGGCGGCGGCGCCTTCTATACCGACCGCCGTTATGTCAACGATGCCAATACCATGAAGTTCGATCCGTATTGGCGTTTCGATGCGATGGCCAGTTATCGGGTCAACGACAGGCTGGATTTGCAGCTGAATGTCTTGAATTTGCTTGACGAAACCATCTATGACGCATCGCATGTAGGGGCTTTCGCTTTGGTTGCGCCGGGGCGTTCAGCACTGTTGACCGCGAACGTTCGGTTCTAGGCAATCGCGCCGGCCTTCATCAGCATGAAGGCCGGCGTTTTCAGGAGATTCCGCCATGATGTTCCGTATTCCCGAGGTTCTCTCCAAAGCGCAGGTCAAGCATTGCCGCGAGATCATCGATCAGGCCGAATGGGTGGACGGCAATGTGACCTCGGGGCATCAATCGGCCCTGGCCAAGCGTAACATGCAGTTGCCCGAAGGATCGGCGGCGGCCCGGCAGGTGGGGAACCTGATCCTGGATGCGCTGGAGCGGAATCCGCTCTTCATTTCCGCCGCCCTGCCGCTGAAGGTCTATCCGCCGCTGTTCAACCGCTATGCCAGCAACGAATTCTTCGGGACCCATGTGGACAATTCGATCCGTCCGCTGCGCGGCACCGATTTCCGCATCCGCACCGATCTGTCCTGCACCCTCTTCCTGTCCGAGCCCGAGGAATATGACGGCGGGGAGCTTTGCGTCGAGGACACCTATGGCGTGCACCGGGTGAAGCTGCCGGCCGGGCACATGGTCCTTTATCCTTCGACCAGCCTGCATCACGTGTCGCCGGTGACGCGCGGTGCCCGCGTCGCGTCCTTCTTCTGGCTGCAGAGCATGGTGCGCGACGAGGGCCAGCGGACCCTGATGTTCCAGCTGGACAAGGCCATTCAGGGCCTGACCTCGGATCTCGGCAAGGACCACCAGGCCCTGGTCGAACTCACCGGCATCTATCACAACCTGATGCGCCGTTGGGCCGATAGCTGATCTTCCTGAAAACTTCATTTGCTGAGCGCGGCCGACAGGGGAAACCTCGTCGGCCGCTCGCCGTTTGTCCTTCCCCTTTCGAAATATTTTCCCAAGGGCGTAGGATCGGCCTGCTTCATCCGTGAAAGCTACATCAACCGGCCCCGGCCTCGGCTCTGCCGTCGGCTCGCTGGCTGTCCTGAACGGGATTGGAATGCCTCTTTTCTTTCGTGATGACGCGGATGACCGCTTGCTGGCGCGCATTGCCGAAGGGGACGAGGCGGCTTTCCGGACCTTGATGGACCGCCATCTGGACCGGGCGTTCGGCCTTGCGCAGAGAATTCTGGGATCGCGCAGTGACGCGGAGGATGTGGTGCAGGATGCTTTTCTGAAGGTCTGGGACCGGGCCGAGTCCTGGCGCCCGGGTGAGGCGAAGTTCTCCACCTGGCTGTGGCGGGTGGTGACCAACCGCTGCCTGGACCTTCACCGCCGCCCGCGTCACGAAGCGCTGGAGGCCGTGCCCGAACCCCAGGACCCGGCCGAGGACGTGGTTTCGTCCATCGCCGCCGGACAGGAGGAGCGGCGGCTGAAGGCGGCCATGGCCGATCTGCCCGAACGCCAGCGCGCGGCCCTGGCGCTGATCTACGAGACCGGGTTGAGCAATGCGCAGGCGGCGGAAGTCCTGGGGATTTCGGTCGGGGCGCTGGAACAGCTGCTGGTGCGCGCCAAGCGCAGCCTGCGCGGGCGTCTGCAAGAGGAGACGGAGTAATGAGCGACCTGTCCGGCTTTCAGGACCGGCTCGACATCCATGGTGCGGAGCTCGCGGCATGGCCGGAGGAGGAACGCCGCGCCGCCGAGGCGCTGCTCGCCCGCTCGGCCGAGGCCCGTGCGCTTCTCGACCGGGCGCGGCATCTGGACGGTCTTCTGTCCGCGCTGCCGGTGCGGGAGGCCGGGCCGGATCTGCGCGCGCGCATCGCCGCCATCCCGGCCCGAAGCCCACGCCGCCAGGCGGCGCGGCGACGGCGTTTCGTCTTCCCATGGCCGCTGGCGCGCTGGCAGATGCATTTCGGCGGCGGCGCCGCCATGGCGGCATCGGTGCTGCTGGGTCTGTATGTGGGGGCGGCGGGACTGGTTCCGCCGCTTCAGGACGAGGTCGCGCAGGAAGCGACCGAGATGGCCTCCCTGCCTTATGAGGTGGCCTTCGAATTGGAGGAAATCCGATGATCGTAAGCGGCCGGATGGCACGTCTTCTGCTGGGCGCGCTGATCCTTTCGGTCTGTCTCAACCTCTTTGCCGCGGCGGCTTTCGGCGGGCGCTTCCTGGCGCAGCCGGAACGGGGCAAGGGGCAGGGCGGAATCGAGCGGATGGTGCATTCGGCCCCCGAGGCGGCGCGTCCGCTTTTCGCCGCGAAGCTCGAGGAGAACCAAGAGGAATTGACCGAACGGAGCCGGGCGATGGCCGAGGCGCGGCGCGAGGTCGCCCGCCTGCTGCGGAGCGAAGGGATGGATGCCGCAGCCTATGAGGCGGCCTTCGCGCAGTTGCGTGAACGGATGAACAATATGCACAGCCTGATCGATTCCATTTTGATTGAGACATTGGCCGAGGTTTCGCCCGAAATCCGCGCCGAATGGGCCCAGAGGTGGGAGCGCCGTCGATGAAGAATTTCCTGATTGCCGGACTGCTCGTCGCGGCTGCAGCCCTGGGCCTGGGCGGCTGGTATTTCGCCACGGCGGGCGATCCGCCCGTCACCCATGTCACCGCCATCGCCCAGCGCGGCAGCCTTGAACGCAGCGTTTCGGCCCTGGGCAAGGTCGAACCGCAGGAATATGTGGATGTCGGCGCGCAGATTTCGGGCCAGTTGATGACCATCCATGTCCAGCCCGGCGATTTCGTGCATGAAGGCGACCTGCTGGCCGAGCTGGACCCCACCGTCTACCGCGCCCGGGTCGAGGCCGACCGCGCCACCCTGGTCGGGCTGGAAGCCCAGTTGGCCGAACGCCGCGCCATGCTGCGCCTGGCCGAGCAGCAGCACCAGCGCCAGCAAGGCCTGTTGAAGGCCAATGCCACCAGCCGTGAAGCCTTCGACGCCGCGACGGCGGAGGTGGAGGCCTCGCGGGCCCGCCTTGCCGTGCTGGAAGCCGAGATCTCCAAGGCGCGTTCGACCCTCGAGGCCGACGAGGCCAATCTCAGCTATACCCAGATCCGTGCCCCGATGGCGGGCACGGTGATGTCCCTGAGCGCCCGCCAGGGCCAGACCCTGAACGCCAACCAGCAGGCGCCGATCATCCTGCAGATCGCCGACCTCGAAACCATGACCGTGCGGACCCAGGTCTCGGAAGCCGATGTGGGCAAGCTGCAGCCGGGGATGGACGCCTATTTCACCATCCTGGGCGATACCAACCGCCGCTGGACGGGCAAGCTGCGCCAGATCCTGCCGACGCCGGAAGTGGTCAACGACGTGGTGCTCTATAACGCCCTGTTCGAGGTCGACAACACCGACCGCCGCCTGTTGCCGCAGATGTCGGCCCAGGTCTTCTTCATCCAGGACAGGGTCGAGGATGCGGTCCTGGTGCCGATGGCCGCCGTGCAGCCCGGTGGGGAGCGGGGACGGCGGGTCGTGCAGGTGCTGACCGAAAGCGGCGAGCTGGAGACGCGCCCGGTGCGTGTCGGCATCTCCGACCGCATCAGCATCCAGATCGTCGAAGGGATCGAGGAAGGCGAGCGCGTGGTACTGAATTCCGGCGGCGCCTATCGTCCGGACATGGCCGGCGGCCCCGGCATGGGGCCGGGCGCGGGCCGGTCCCCCCGTATCGGCGGTGCACCCAGGATCGGCTCATGACCCGGCCGCTGATCTCGCTCCGCGACATCACCAAGAGCTTCCGTCGCGGCGGGCTGGAAACCCAGGTCCTGCACGGAATCTCGCTCGATATCTATCCCGGCGAATTCGTCGCCATCCTGGGCGCGTCGGGCTCGGGCAAGTCCACGCTGATGAATATCCTGGGCTGCCTGGACCGGCCCAGCGGCGGGCATTACCTGCTGGACGGGCAGGACGTGGCCGGGCTGGGCCGCGATGCCCTGGCGCGGCTGCGCCGCGATGTCTTCGGCTTCGTCTTCCAGCAATACAACCTGCTGCCTACCGCCACCGCCGTCGAGAATGTGGAGATCCCGGCCATCTATGCCGGTCATCCCCGTGCCGAGCGGCAGGAGCGGGCGCGGTCCGTGCTGGAGCGCCTGGGCCTGGGAGACCGGCTGGATCACCGGCCGTCGCAGCTTTCGGGCGGCCAGCAGCAGCGCGTCTCCATCGCCCGCGCCCTGATCAACGGCGGGCGGGTGATCCTGGCCGACGAGCCCACCGGCGCCCTGGACAGCCGCAGCGGGCGCGAGGTCATGGACCTCTTGCGCGAGCTCAACGCCAAGGGCCACACGGTCATCCTGATCACCCATGACGCCGATGTGGCGAAGGAGGCCAAGCGCCGCATCCGCATCGCCGACGGGCTCATCGTTTCCGACGAGATCGCCGAGGAGGCCGAAGAGGAGACGGGGCAGTCCCTGCCGCCCTCCGACGCGCGGAACGGCAATGTCCTCTCGGACATGGGCGAAGCGGTGCGCATGGCCTTCCGCTCCATGCGCGGCAACATCTTCCGCACCATCCTGACCCTGCTGGGCATCGTCATCGGCGTCGGTTCGGTGATCGCCATGCTGGCCATCGGCGACGGCGCCAAGAAGGCGGTGATCGACAACATCTCGGCCATGGGGACCGATCTGCTGCTGGTCCGCCCCGGCGCGCCCAACATGCGCATGGCCGGGGCCAGCACCAGCCTGACGCCCGAGGACGCCATCGAGATCGGGCGCCTGCCCGGTGTCGCCGCCTCGGTGCCCGAGATCAACACCACCCAGACCCTGCGGGCGGACAATCTGGATCACCAGACCAGCATCACCGCCACCTCGTCCGCCTTCCCCCAGGCGCGCAACTGGCGGGTGGCGCAAGGCGTGTTCTTCGACGAGAACGACACGCTGGAATACGCGCCGGTGGCGGTGCTGGGCGGGACGGTGGCGCAGGCGCTGTTCCCCGACGGGCGCAGCCCGCTGGGGCGTTACATCCTGATCAGGAACGTTCCCTTCCAGGTGATCGGCGTGCTGGAGGAAAAAGGCGCCTCGCCGCAGGGCATGGACCAGGACGACATGGTCCTCGTTCCCTTGAGCACCGGGCAGCTGCGCCTGATCGGCCAGCGCCATCTGCGCAACATCACCGTGCAGGTCGAACCTACCGCCGACATGAACGCGGTGCAGGAAAGCATCGAATCGCTGCTGCTGGCCCGCCACGGCCGGGTCGATTTCCAGGTCCGCAACATGGCCGCGCTGCTGGAAAGCGTGGGCCGCACGCAGGATACCTTCCGCCTGCTGCTGGGCTCGATCGCCGCCATCTCGCTGCTGGTGGGCGGGATCGGCGTGATGAACATCATGCTGGTCAGCGTCACCGAGCGTACCCGCGAGATCGGCATCCGCATGGCGACCGGCGCGCGTGGCATCAACATCCAGATGCAATTCCTGACCGAGGCGCTGGTGGTTTGCTGCACCGGCGGCCTGCTGGGCGTGGCCGGGGGGCTTGCCACCGGCTGGCTGATCGGCAGGCTGGGCAGCCCGGTGGAATTCTCGCTCACGCCGGTCCTCGTCGCCTTCTTCTGCGCCGCCGGCACCGGCCTCGTCTTCGGTTTCCTGCCGGCGCGCAAGGCGGCCCGGCTAGACCCCGTGGTGGCGCTGGCCTCTGATTGAGAAACGGACATATGGCAACCAACCGACCCCTTCTTCTCGCCGTGGCGATGGCCTTCGCCGTTGGCGGCTGCGCTCCCCAGACCTTGGGTGAGCGTCCCGCCGTGGCCGTGCCTGCCGCCTGGACCTCGGGCGGACAGCAGGGCGTGGCCGCCGTGCCCGATGCCTCCTGGTGGACGGCCTTCGAAAGCCCGGAACTGACGCGCCTGCTCGATCAGGCCGCCGCGAACAATCCCGATTTGGCCGCGTCGCGCCAGCGTATCGCCCAGGCCATCGCCCAGGTCGAGGTGGCGGGGGCGGGGCTGCTGCCGACGCTCGATGGCTCGGGCAGCGCCACCCGCAACTGGAGCGGCGAAGGCCGCACCAGCAACGCCTTCCGCCTGGGCCTGAGCGCCGCCTACGAGGTGGATGTCTGGGGCCGCAACCGCTATGCCGCCGAAGCCGCCGAGGCCTCCTATGCGGCCAGCGAGTTCGATCACCGGGCGGCCGAGCTGAGCCTCGCCGCGCAGGTCGCCACGGCCTATTTCCAGTATCTGTCCGCCAATGACCGCATCGCCAATGCCCGGCGCATCCTGGCGATTGCCGAACGGGTGCTGTCCCTGGTCGAGACGCGGGAAAGCTTCGGCACCGCCTCGGGCCTCGACCTCGCCCAGCAGCGTCTGGCCGTTGCCAGCCTGCGTGCCAATCTGCCGTCGCTGGAACAGTCGCGGGTGCAGACCCGCAATGCCCTGGCGGCCCTGCTCGGCCTGCCGCCCCAGGACCTGGCGCTGGAAGGGGAAAGCCTGCAAAGCATCAGCCTGCCCGCCATCAGTCCCGGTATCCCGGCGGAAGTGCTGGAACGCCGTCCCGACCTGCGCCGTGCCGAGGCCCAGCTTGTCGCCGCCCAGGCCAATCTGGGTGCCGCCCGCGCGGCCATGTTCCCGTCCATCCGCCTGACCGGCAGCACCGGCTATTCCAGCGACGAACTCGCCAACCTGTTCTCGCCCTCGGGCCTGATCAGCAGCTTGGCGGCCGGTCTGACCGCGCCCCTGTTCGACGGCAACCGCCTGGCCGGTCAGCGCGACGCCGCCGAGGCCCGCGAGGCGGAAGTCGTCGCCAATTACCGCTCGGCCGTGATTTCGGCCTTCCAGGATGTGGAGGACGCGCTGGCGGCGGTGCGCTTCAGCGACGAGTTGCAGCGGGCGCAGGAAGCCTCCGCCGTCCAGGCGCGGCAGGCCTATGAACTGGCGGAAGTGCGCTACCGCACCGGGGCCATCGATTTCCTGAGCGTGCTGGATGCCCAGCGCAGCCTGTTCCAGCAGGAAGACGCCCTGGAACAGGTCCGTCTCGCGCGCCTGACCTCGGTGGTCGGCCTGTACCGGGCCCTGGGCGGGGCCTGGTAGGACGAAAACGGAAAAGGCCAGGGTTCCTGACGGACCCTGGCCTTTTCTTTCCTCTTCGCTCAGCGCATGAAGAACTGGATCGGCACGACCAATTCCAGACGGTTGCCGGACATGTCCGCAGGCATGGGGGGCAGGGGAGAAGCCTCCTGGATCAGCTTTTCGACGGCGCGGTCGAGCAGGGGGTAGCCCGAGCCCTTTTCGATCTTCCAGCTCAGCACATTGCCGCCCCGGTCGATGGCGAAGCGCAGCATGACGGTGCCCTGCTGGCGGCGGATCTGGGCGTGGCGGGGATATTCCTTGTGCCGTTCCAGCCAGGCCTGAATCTGGCCCAGATAGGTCGGGGTGGCACCGGGCCTGCCGCCACCGCTGGGCGCGGCGCTTTCGCCTTGGCCGGCCGTGCCCTGGGCGGCAGCGCCGACCTGGCCCTGATTGCCCGCCTCGGCGGTGGGGCCGGGGGCTGCTTCCGTGACCGGGTTGGGGGAAGGCGGCGCCTCGGTGCGCGGCTGCGGTTCGGGCTGCGGCTTGGGTTGGGGCTTCGGCTGCGGCTTGGGCTTCGGTTCCGGTTTCGGCTTGGGTTCCGGCTTGGGCTTGGGCTTGGGCTCCGGCTTCGGTTCGGGCTTGACCGGCTCGGCCTCGGTCACCGGCACGGCTTCCGGTTCAGGCTCGGGTTCCGGTTCGACCTCGGGTTCGGGCTCGGGTTCCGGCTCAGGCTCAGGCTCAGGCTCAGGCTCAACCACGGGCGGTGGCGGCGGCGCGCTGGCGGTGGCGCCGGCAGCGGCCCCGGCAGGTGCCAGGGCGACCTCGAAGCCTTGAAGGCCGGGCATGGGGGCGCCGGGTTTCGGTTCTTCCTTGTTCAGGCTGAAGGCGGCTGCGGCGTGCAGTCCCACGGCCACGGCAATGGCCACGGGCCAGTGCCGCTTGCGCATACGGATCTGCGTCATGACCGCCGCTCCAGGGCGAGCAGCATCACCCGTTCCACGCCCGCTTCCTTCAGCATTTCCATCACTTCGATCACATGCTCGGCCGGGGCCGCGCCATCGGCCTTCAGGCGCAGGAGCATGTCGGGCTCCCGAGCGCGGAAGGCGGCGACGGCCTTGTCCAGGCTGTCGGCGGTGATTTCGTTGCCCTCGAAGGCTAGGCGTCCGTCGGCGGCGATCAGCAGCAGGCCTTCGCCGGCCTCGGCCTCGGTCCCGCTGGCCATGACGGGCGGTTCCACGTCGAACAGGTCGGCCTTCTCCAGCACGCCGGCGATCATGAAGAAGATCAGCAGCAGGAAGACGACATTGATCAGCGGCAGAACGTTTTCCGGCTGTTCTCTCTCTTCGGTCTTGCGGAATTCCATGGCTTCACCGGCTCCTCAAGGACGCGACAGCGACACATTGGTCGCGCCCAGGGCGGCAGCCTGATCCATCACCTCCACGATGCGCTGCAGGGCCACCTGGTCCTCGGGCCGCAGGATGACCCGGCGGTCGGGTGTGGTTTGCAGGATCTTCTGCAATTCGGTTTCGAAACCGGCGGCATCGAGCGTCCGGTCCTCGATGATGATGCCTTCCTGGGTGACGCGGACCAGCAGGGCCGGATTGGCGGCGCTTCGCGACGTCACCTGGGCGGGGGAGGAAAGGGACAGGCCCCGCCAGTCGTTGAAGCTCGACGCCAGCATGAAGAAGACCAGCAGGATGAAGACCACGTCGATCAGCGGTGTCAGGCTGACCAGTTGCCGGGTACGGGACGGACGGTGCAGACGCATGTCATTCGGCGCTTTGCAGGGCGAGGCCGCGCTGGCCGCGGAACAGGTTTTCCGCCGGGGTGTGGGTGAAGACCTGGGTGGCGGAATCCTCCATGCGGCGCGCGATGCGGTCGACGACGCCTTCCAGCCAGTGATGGGCCGCCGCCGCCGGGATGGCGACCACCAGGCCCGCCGCCGTGGTCAGCAGCGCGACCCAGATGCCGCCCGACAGGATCGAGGGATCGACGCGGTTGCCAGCACCTTCCAGCGCCTGGAAGGCGTCGATCATGCCCATCACCGTGCCCAGCAGGCCGAGCAGCGGGCTCAGCGTGGCGACCAGGGCCAGGAAGCGCAGGCCGGATTTCAGCTCGTCCAACTGCAGCCCGGCGACGCGGGTCGTTTCCTCGCGCAGCTTTTCTTCGCTCAGGGTGCCGCGCAGCCGTCCGCGGATGGCGGTGTCCAGCACGCGGGCGACGGGATTGGGATGGGCTTCCAGGACGGGCAGGGCTTCGTCGCCCCGGCCGCCATGCCACAATTCCAAGGCGCGGTCGGCGGTGCCGTTGCCCCAGGCGCGGGCCAGGGTGAACTGGATCACCTTCATGACGACCAGGGCGGCGGCCAGGATCGACAGGGCGGCGAGCACATACATGATCGGCCCGCCGGCCGCCATCAGGTCGAGTACCTTGTCGAAACCGGACAATTCCGCTCCGGTCGGGACAGGGGCCGAGAGGTCGAGGCCCGCAGGGGCTCCGTCCAGTCCGGCCGGAGCGCCCTCCAGTCCGGCCGGAGCGCCTTCCAGCCCGGTCGGACCGCCTTCCAATCCGGCCGGAGCAGCCTCCGGCCCGGACGGAATCGAAGGGGCGGCAAGGTCGGTTCCGGTGGCCGGTGGTTCGGCAAGCGCATTTCCAGAAAGCGTATTCCCAGAAGGCTCGTTTCCAGAAATCTCATCCATTGCCTTGCTCCTGCGATCCTGCGTTCAGACTAAGGTACGATATCAATAATCATTCTCAATAATACCCTCGGGTACGAAATGCAATAAAGTTCGTAAAAGGAGGGGTATTCATGCGGCCTATGCCGCCTTGCGAAGGCGGGGAAATATGCCTTCGGGGAGAGCGCGAAGGATGCAGGCACGCCCTTTCATTCCCAAAGGTACAGGACGCCGAAAACCATCAGAGGAGGGCCAGAAGGTGGTTGTCCCAGCGGCCCGAGCGCAGATAGCGCCCCGGCAATTCCGCCGTTTCGCCGCTTTCCGACCATGTCCAGGCGCCGCCCAGGCCGCTGCTCATGACGATCTCACCGGCGCCCGCGCCCGCCGCCACGCCGCAGCCGTCGGGAATCTTGACGCTGCCGAGGAAGCGCTTGCTCGCCGTGTCCCAGAAGCCGACGCGGTTGCCGCGCGGGCAGGAGGCGGCGGCCAGGCGCCCGCTCCGGTCCACGCAGATGCTGCCGGCGTAATTGGCCGTCTGCCCCGCCCAGTCGGCGGGCTGGTCCACCAGGGCAAGGGCGCCGGAACCATGCTGGAAACCGACCAGCGGCACGGCCTCGTCCTCGCCCCCCTGGTGCTGGCAGGCCAGGGCCACGCCGTCCTGTCCGAACAGGGCGAGATGGCGCATGCTGAGCAGGCGGAGGCTTTCGTCCAGCCGCCATTGTCCCAGCAGGGCGCCGGTGCGGCTGTCGAGATGGACCAGCGAGGAGTCCATGTCCTCGATATTCAGCTTGGCCCGGCCGTATCCGGGATGGGTGCGGATGCCGCCATTGGCGACCACCAGGGTTCGCCCGTCGGGCCGCATGCGGATGTCGTGGGGTTCGATGCCGTAGGAGGGAATCTCTCCGACCCGGCGCCAGGTGGCGCTGTCCCAGATGCCGATGACGCCGCGCCCGTCATTCTCGAAATCGTTCTCCGAGGTGAAGAGCAGCCGCCCGTCGCCGGAAAAGGCGGCATGGCCGTGGAAATGCCGGTCGGGCGGGGCGGTGAGCCAGCCCAGTTCACGGCCGCTGGGAAGATGGGCGGCGACGGCGAAGCTGCCCGGCCGCCGCGCCATCATGACGGCAATGCTCTTGTCGGGCGACAGGGCGATGCCGTGGCCGCGTCCCGGCAGGTCGATCTCGAAGACCTTCGCCCCTTGGTGGTCGAAGGCGGCGAAGACATGTTGTCCGGCCGCGTCCGAGCGGGCGCTGAGGAAAACCGGCCCTTCGGCGGCATGGGCGCCTTTCAGCGGCAGGCCTGCCGCCGCCGCCAGGACCAGGAAGCGGCGGCGGTCAATCACCATCGAGTGCATTGAAACCAATCCTGATGTTCAGCGCCGGGGCGATCTCGGCGCCCAGAAGGGTGGAGGCCTCCTTGAGGTCGGCGCGGATGGCATCGAGCTGCGTCCAGCCTTCCGGCGTGGCCATGACCGTTTCCATCGGGCCTTCCAGGGCGCGGGTCTTGGCCAGGGCGCGTTCCAGCGCGGCGCGCAGCCGCTCGTCCAGATCCGCCCGGCCTTCCGCCACCAGGGCGCGGGAGAAGCCTTGTCCGCCGCCGCCGGCATAGAAGGCGTTCAGGGCTTCGATATTGACGGCGAGGTTGCGGGCCGAACGGGCCGAGCGCCAGGATTCCAGACGGATGGTGCGGGCCTGTTCGGGGCTGTCGCCCATGGGATAGGCCAGTTTCACGTCGGCCAGGGCCTCGACCTGGGTATGCAGGGCGTTGAACATCTGCGAGGCCGCCTCGGCGGCGGAAGCATAGGGGCTGGAAGGCTCGCCGGCCGTGGCGATGCCGTCGCGGAAGCCGCCGGGCTTGGTCCAGTCCTCGCTTAGTTCCTGGCCGATGCCGGTCAGGTTGTGGGCGATGGCGGAGACGAGGCGGCAGCGGAAGGCGCTGTCCTCGCCGTCCAGAAGGCGTTCTGCCTGTTCGCCGAACAGCAGGTATTCCAAGGCGGGCAGGCCCTGGACGGCGACGCTGGCGAAGGTGAAGCGTCCGCCTTCCAGGATGCTGTCGTTCCGCGATTTCAGCAACTGTCCCATCTGGCGGTCGCTGGCATTCTTCTTGTCGGGCCAGAACTGCACGCGCTGCCCGCGCGAAAAGGCCTCGACCGGGCCGAAGGAGACATGCTGCACCCCTTGCCAGGCATCCATCACGCCGTGATAGCCCTGGCGCAGGGGCTCCAGCTTCTCGGCATCGGGAGCGGCGCAGAAGCCTTCCGCCTGCCGCCCGAGCGCGGCGGCGGCATCGGTGAAGCGCTGATAGCCGGGGATGACCTGTCCCTCGGCCACCGAAAGGGCCAGGGCCTTGTAGTCGGGCTCGGCCCAGGCGGCGGAGGAGAAGAGGGCGCTGCCCATCAGCAGGACGGTCAGGAAGGATTTCACCATCGGCTCCTAGAGGGAATTCAGGAAACGCAGCAGGGCGTCGCGGTCGGCCTTGGGCATGGCGATCACGCGGTCGCGGGCGGCCTGGGCCTCGCCGCCATGCCACAGAACGGCTTCCAGAACATCGCGCGCCCGGCCGTCATGCAGCAGATAGGTATGGCCGTTGACCGTCTCGGTCAGGCCGATGCCCCAGAGCGGTGCGGTGCGCCATTCGCTGCCCGATGCCGCGCCTTCCGGGCGGTTGTCGGCCAGTCCCTCGCCCATGTCGTGCAGCAGCAGGTCGGTATAGGGCCAGATTTTCTGGCCCGACTGCTCGGGCCGGTCGGGAAGAACGGCGGTGACATGGCTGGGCGTATGGCAGGCGGCACAGCCGCTTTCATGGAAGACGCGCTTGCCGTGCAGAACCTGGGGATCGGCCACGTCGCGGCGCGGCGGCAAAGCGAGGTTGCGGGCGTAGAAGGACACCAGGTCCAGCACTTCCTGGGGCACTTCATAGCCGTCATATTGTGGGTCCCCGCCATGGGGGGCGTCGAGGCAGGCCTGCTGGGCGGGGGTGCAGTCGCCGGAATTCAGCGGCACCAGGGGGGTGGACAGGCCCATGTCGCCGGCGAAGGCCTCGGCGCTTTGCTGCGCCACGCTCGGCGTGCCGGCCTTCCAGCCGAAGCGGCCCAGCATCACCCGGTCCTCTTCCAGGCTCCACACCCGTTGCGGCTTGCCGGAAATGCCGTCGCCATCGGCGTCGTCGGGATCGGCCAGGGCCAGGATCGCCTCTTCCGGAATCGCTTCCAGTAGCCCCAGCCCGATCATCGGTGGGGCGATGCGGGGCGAGATCATGACTTCGGGATGCATCTCGCCATAGCCCAGATTGGCAATGGAATAGGCGGGCTTGCGCAGGGAGGCCTGCTCGCCCTCGGACAATTCCACCGGGATTTCCTCGTATTCGATCACCATGCGGCCTTCCGCCACATGTCCGGCGAGGGAGAAATTCTGCAATTGCCCGCCATAGACCGGCTCGGGGATGACATTGACGCGCCTGGACTCCAGCAGCGCCCTCTGTTCCTCGTTCTGGGGCGGGATGGAGAGGCGCAGGAACATCGAGACGGCATCTTCGTCATTGCTGGCGGGCGGCTTGCCGCGCCCGTCCTTGAGATGGCAGTTCTGGCAGCCGCGGGCGTTGAACAGCGGCCCCAGCCCGTCGGCTGCCTTGGTCGAGCTGGGCGCGGTGACCCACAGGCGGCGGAAGAAGCCGTTGCCGATCTTGAAATCCATCTCCTTGGCGAAGCTCATATTGGCCGAGGGATGGGAGAAGGCGTCGCGGTTCAGCAGCTTGGCATGGGTGGTGGCGCCGCCCTGCATTTCCTCGCCCGGTTCGGGCGCCGAAAAATCGAGGTCGAGCGCCAGGGCCGGAGCCAGGGCGGTCATCACGACCAGGCTTGCGGCGATAAGATGTCTCACGGCTGCATTCCTCTTGGAATCGCAAAAGGGCGGGTGCCGCGGCACCCGCCCCATCCTGCTTACTGGCCGACCTTTTCCGGGGCGTCCAGGCTGTCGGAGCCTTCGAACTTGACCGCCGACAGGCTCAGCGCGGCGACCACCTTCTCCAGGCTGCGGGTCTGGCCCACCAGGGAGTCGATGGCGGCCTGGACCTTGGCATTGCCTTCCACGTTGCCGGCGCCGATCATCTGGTCATAGGCTTCACCGGCCTCGGCCGTCTGCACCAGCACGGTCATGCTGTCCATGGTGGCGTCCAGCTTGGCCTTCATGTCGGCATCCGCTGCCGCATCCTTGGCCACGGCGAGGCTGGACAGGCTGGGGCCGCTGACCTCGGTGCCGTCGATCCGGCGATAGCTGCCGAGATAGACATTGCGGATGCCCAGGGCGTTGTAATAGTGCGAGTTGTGGGTGTTGTCGCTGAAGCAGTCGTGCTCTTCCTCCGGATCGTGGAGCATCAGGCCCAGCTTCATGCGCTCGCCCGCCAATTCGCCATAGGACAGGCTGCCCATGCCGGTGACGATGCGGCCCAGGGCTTCCTCTTCCGGCAGGCCGAGCAATTCGACCCGCGCTTCTCCCTCGGCGCTCCAATACCCGGTCATTTCCTCCAGGTCTTCCACCAGCATGGCGGCTGCCGTCTGGAGATAGGCGGCGCGGCGGTCGCAATTGCCGCCGGTGCAGTTCTGCAGGTCGTAATCGGTATGGGGACGGTTCCCGGCGCCGGCCTCGGTGCCGTTCAGGTCCTGACCCCAGAGCAGGAATTCGATGGCGTGGTAGCCGGTGGCGACATTGGCCTCGACCTCTTCGGCCTCGTGCAGCACGTCGCGCAGCAAGTCCTTGGTGATCTGCGAGGTATCGACGGTCTTGCCGTTGATGGTCAGGGAGGTGCTGGCGATGACATTGGCGGTGAACAGAAGGTTCTCGCCCGATTCGTTGCCGTAATAATCCTGGTCGACGTAATCGATCAGGCCCTCGTCCAGCGGCCAGGCATTCACCCGCCCTTCCCAATCGTCGACGATGGGATTGCCGAAGCGATAGACCTCCGACTGCTGGTAAGGCACGCGCGCGGCGATCCAGGCTTGCCGCGCCGCTTCCAGCGTGTCGGGGCTGGGCTGGGCGACCAGGGCGTCGATGGCGCTTTGCAGGGCCTTCGCGCTGATCAGCGAATCCTCGTAAACGGCATGGGCGATATCGGCATAGGTGGTCAGAACGGCCCGGGTATCGGGCGAGGCCGCCAGGGCCGGTTGTGCGGCGAGACCACCGGCCAGGAGCGCAGCGGCAGCGAACAGCTTCATCGGAGAATACCCCTTTATCTCATGCGAGAATATACAGCTTTATCGCAAGTGCGAGTCATTATCAAGCTCAAGCATGGAGGGGTATACGGGATATACGATAGTTGAGGCTGTATTAACCATTGGGATATAGAAACCTTAGGTATCGAGTGGGTTAACGGCGCGCCATGGGCGCTATCAGGAGTAGAAATGAAACTTCAGGTCAGTGTCCGCGCTTCCCTCAGGGCCGCGATTCTCGTGCTTTCCCTGTTGGCCCTGCTAGCGAGCGGATTCGTCATCCTCCAAGAGAGGGAACATTATGCGCGGGCGGAGGAAAGCCTGCGCTATCTCGATGCGTTCGCAGGCGGTCTTGCGACGCTGCATCACTTGAATGTGGAGCGCGGGGCGTTGAATGCCGCCCTGCGGGCGCCCCAAGCGGCCAGCCAGGCGGAACTGGAAGGCTTTCAGCGGCAGATCGCCAATACCGATACCGCCTTGTCAGCCATCCGCGAGGGGCTGCGCGAGGAGGATGCCGCGCTTCGGGAACGGCTTGCGGAAACGGTACAGGCCTTGGCGCGGGTGCGGCAGGAGACACTCCGCCAGATCGCCCAGGGACCCGAGGCCCGAACTGCGTCGGTGGTGGGGGCCTATACGCCGGAGATGATGCGCATCAACGATCTGGTGATGAACGTCTCCACCTCGCTGGCGCTGACGCTCAAGCAGTTGGCGCCGGTGACGGGGGTCTATGTCGACATGGCCTTCGATGCCTTGAACCTGCGCGACGCCACCGGCCGGCGGACCACCTTGATGGTCAATACGGTGGCCTCGGGCGGCCCGATGTCCGCCGCGGACATGGATCTGTGGCTGAACCTGCAAGGGCGTATCGAACTGTTCTGGGACAATATCCGGGCCGCCTCGCAATCCCTGGGCAACCGTCCCATCGAGAATGCCGTGCGGGATGTGGAGCGGGTCTATATGGGCGAGATCGGCGCGATGTTCGCCGACCTCTTCGCTTCCGCCCGCGGCGATGCCAATTACGCCCTCGGCGTCGCCGAGATGCGGACCCGGAACAATGCCGCGCTGGCGACCTTGGTGAATATGCGGGAAGTGCCGCTGGAGGAGGCCAAGGGCGTGGCGGAGGCCAATCGTGCGGCCGCCCTGGAACGCCTCGTGGTGACGGGACTGGGCATGACGGTCGTGCTGGTCATCGCCCTGGTGATCATCCTGGCCTTCGAGCGGCGCGTCAGCAGGCCGCTGGCGACGCTGACGGCGCGCATCCTCGGCCTAGCGCGCGGGGATAACGACAGCGCCGTGGAAGGCGTCGAGCGCGGGGACGAGATCGGCAGCATCGCGCAGTCGCTGGAGGTGCTGCGGCAGAACGCCCGCAAGGCCGAGCAGCAGGCCCAGGCCATGCGGCAGATGGAAGAGGACCAGAAGCGCCGGACGGAAGAGGAAAGGCTGCGCATCGCCGAACAGTTCGAGGCTCAGGTCGGCGGTGTCGTCAAGGCCCTGGTGGGCATGGCCGACCTCTTCGGTCAGCGGGCCCAGCTCATGCTGCAGGCCGCCGAGACGACTTCCCTGCAGGCGACCACGGTGTCCTCGGCCGCCGAACAGACCGCGCGGAACGTGGATTCGGTCGCGGCCGCGTCCGAGGAACTGGCGGCTTCGAGCAGCGAGATCGGCACGCTGATCGCCCGCGCCACCAGCCTGACCGCCACCGCCGTCGCCGATGCCGACGGCGCCACCGGCAAGGTCGAAAGCCTGAACGAGGCGGCACGGCGGATCGGGGAAGTGGCGGATCTGATCGGCTCGATCGCCAATCAGACCAATCTGCTGGCACTGAACGCCACCATCGAGGCCGCCCGCGCGGGCGAGGCCGGCAAGGGCTTCGCCGTGGTGGCGAGCGAGGTGAAGGCCCTGGCGACCCAGACTGCCAAGGCGACGGAGGAGATTTCCAGCCAGATCCTCGCCGTCCAGCAGGCCACCGGCGAAACCAGCCAGGCGATTACCGGAATCAGCAGCAGGATCGGCACCATCGACGAAATCTCGGCCAGCATCGCTTCGGCGGTCGAGGAGCAGGGCGCGGCGACCCAGGAAATCGCCCGCAACATGAGCGAGGCCTCGGCCGGGGCGTCGGAGGTTTCCGGCACCATCGGCAGCATGCGGACGGCGTCTTCGGAAACCCGCGAGGCCGCCGAGGAAGTTTCCACCCAGGCGGCCGAATTGCGCCATCAGGTGGAGCAATTGCAGATCCACGTCACCGCTTTCCTCGACGGCATCCGCCAGCGGAGCGCGTGACCTCCTGATATCGGGTGGGGGCTGGGCGGTTCCGTTCAGTCCCCCGCCGTTTCGGCCACGCGCAGGATCTCCACGGCAGGCGGCGCGGTCAGGATCTCGCTGAAGGCGTGCATCCAGTTTCCCGTATCCTCGCTCGATCCCACGCCGCGCTGACGGAATTGGTCGAGCTGGTCCAGGCTCGTCAATTCGACTTCGAACAGCAGGGCCGCGCCGCCATGGCTGCGCGTCAGGGGAATCAGCAGCCGTGCCTTCAGGCCATTGGCGCGTGCCGCCTCGACCTCCTTGCGGATGAAGTCGATGGCGTTCCGGCGGTTGATCGGCAGCACATCATAGGAAAAGCGGGCGAGATACACGGCCACCTCCTGTTCGGCAATGAGGGCGGGACAAGAGGGTAAACAGGCTGCGCCCCCTTCTGTTCGGCACGCGGAGGCGCTTTGCCTCCTCTTCCGTATTCCGTGCCGCTCTTCTGGAGTTTCAAAGGGGTTAACTCAAAATCCCGGGTTGAGATCGGCTGGTGAATTGTCTGAAAATAAGAAAGATGGGAGTGAATTCTTCTTGAATAATTGTATCGGAAATTCACGTGCGGGGTATTGTTATGGGAAATATGATTTTTTCGGAAGACATTGTCGTTCCGGTAAGGAAGGACTATGAGGATAGTCTTGTTCCTTGCATCCCCATTTATTGTTTAGGCCTTTCGACAAGGTCGCTGAACGCATTGGCCAAGAACGGCATCCGCTATGCCGGCGACATCCTGTCGCGCAGCCGCGAGGAGATGAAGCTGCTGGAAGGCTTCGGCCTGCGGGCCGAGGCGCTCTTGTACGAGAAGCTGAACGAGCTGATCCAGGAAGGCGGAACCGGCAGCACCGAGTGGTCGCAGAAGAAGCGGGAACTGGCGGAGAAATACGAACTGGAGATCGCGGCGGCCTATCGCAACCGGGGCCTTCAGGGGGTGAAGGACCTGGCGCGCAGCACGACCCTCACGGATGACGCCGCCGGTGAGGAGTTTTGCGCCAGTTGCCGCTTCTGGGTGGCGGAAGGCAGCGGGCAGAAGGCGACGCACGGTCTTTGCCGCCGGCACAGTCCCGTGATCGGCCGTCTGGGCGGGCGTGTCTGGTCCTGGCCGGAAACCAGCGCCGGGGATTGGTGCGGGGATTTCGACCGCCGCTAGTTCCTTTTTTCCTGTCGTCCGTTCCAAGGCGGCGCTGTCGGGCAGATGTCCCCGGCGGCGCCGCCTTTCTCATTTCACGGTCCGGCCCGAGGCGGCAGACCGGTCTTCGTCACATCCGTCCCAGGTCGTCGAGTTGTGCGATCCAGCGGTCGATGGAAGACGCGCTGGTCGGGGCGGTGGCGGCGGTGATGGGGCCGTCTTCCGAAAGGCCGCTGAACCAGTCCGGCGCGGCGGGCGGCCGCGACCACCACAGCCAGGGCTGTGTGTTCTCGCCCCAATATGCCTGCTCGCGGGGGAGATAAGGGGCCGCGGGCTGGCGCATGAAGGCCTGACCGTGGAAGCGCTCCACATCCAGCACCATTCCTTGCGGCGTGCGGATCATCTGGTTGGGGCGGATGCCTTCCAACCGGTCGCGCAGCATGGCCTGGCGATAGGCCATGCTCATGCCGACGGCCTCCTGTCCTGCCCGGGAGAAGCTGAAGGGCTGGTCACTGATCTGCGCCATAGACGGCCCGGCCAGTGAGATTGCGACCAGGGCTGCCGAAAGCCCGGTTCCTACCTTGGCCATGAGGGTCATGACATCCTCCCCTGCCGTAGCAAGGACTTACGATGGTCTTGCCTTGGATATTTGGCACCGGCAGGCCCCTTTGTCATCTGGCCTGATGGAGAGGGGAGGGGCTCTCTGCCGCTCCCGGCGGTTACCACCAAGGGATTCCCTTTTTGCGACTCCTCTATCCGAATTCTCGCGGAAGGAGAATGTCAGAAATACGCATGTAATGCTGGATTGCCTCTATTGCCATATATTTTTTGTGCTCTCTTTTTGACACAGTCCGACTGCAGCCACGGAAGTCTTCTGAAAGACGATCAAAGATCTCGTGGAAGACGGAATAATAATATCCGTTACAGGCGTGGCGCGTCGGGTGTGAAGGGTCACAAGGCCTCGAGAGGAGTGCGATGAGACGAATCATGAAGAAAGCCGCGCCTTTGGGCTTCCTTGCCTTGGCCGGTTGCGCGGCGCCGGGACATTATCCCGCCGAAGGCGTCCGGCCGTCTTTCAGCTTTCCGGTCACCACCAATCACACGCCTTACAGCCAATGTCTTTCGGAGCTGGGCACGACCGGTGGCAGCAACCTGCCGTCCTTCGCGGTGGGCGAGATCGCCGACAAGACCGGGCAGTTCCGCAGCGGCGTCAATCATAACAGCACCTGGTCCTCGCAAGGGATCGCGGAAATGCTGATGAGCGCGCTTTACAAGACGCGCAAGGCGCGCCTGGTGGAACGCTTCGACCTGCGCATCCCGCTCGCGCAGTTGAAGATGGTCGAGCAGAACCTGACGCCGCGCGAGGCGGGGCCGCAGCCGGGCATGATCCGCGGCAGCGACTTCGTGATCCTGGGGGCGCTGACCGAGCTGAACTACAACATCGTTTCGGAAGGCGCACGCCTCGCGATCTCGGGCATCGGCGGCGGCGGCCGGTCGGTCATCATGAATGTCGGCCTGGACCTGCGCGTCGTCAACTCACGCACCTTCGACGTCAACTATGTGACGTCTTTGCAGAAACAGATCCACGGCTACGAAGTCGAAGCGAACGTCTTTCGTTTCTTCGGCACACAGCTTGTCGAGTTCGATGCGGGCCGTATCCAGAACGAACCCCTTCAGCTCGGCATCAGATCCGTCGTCGAGATGGCCGCTTACCAGATCATGACGGATTTCCTCGGTCTCCCCAGCCGCGAAGACTGCCGGGTGATGGAGACGAAGTTCATGGATGGCTACCTCAATAATGAAAGGAATAATCATGACCTCTCGTAAGTCGATGTTGAAGGCCTCGGCGGCAGCCCTGGCCTTCGCGGGGATGGCTGCCGCCACGCCGGCCGCCGCCTTCGATGCCGTTAATTGGACCTGGAACAACACCGTCGATCAGACGATCAGGATCGGTATCGATATCGATGCCACCAACACCTTCATCCCGACGGGGATCACCCAACTCGAACGCCTGCAGGTCAGCGTCGGGGACCAGACCTCCTTCACCAATGTCAACCGCACCCAATTCCTGGCGGCCGAAGGCGACACCAATTACCTGCCGATCGTCGCTGTCCAGAATGCCTCGCTTGACCAGAATGCCCTCGCCCTCGCCCTGGCGGGTGCGCTGAACGTCAATGCCGGCCTGGGTGGTGCCGGCGGTGGTGCCGGTGGCGGTGGCGGTGGTGCCGGTGGTGGCGGCGGCGGCGGCGGCGGTGGCGGCGGTGTCGAGATCGATGGCGATGCCCTGGCCGCTGCCCTGGCGGCCGCGGGGAATATTGGCGCCATCATTCAGGTGATGAATATCGACCTGACCGACCTGCCGACCTTCGAAGCGCTGGATGCCCGCGATCATCTGGGCCGTCTGGACGCCTCCGCCACCTCCATCTCCAACCTGGCCAGCGTGCAGAGCGACGTCGCGACCTTCGTGCATGACGGTCAGGTGGCCTTCGGCGACTTCAATGCCGTGGACACGCCGTCGGAATATCTGCAGGCGCTGGCGGCCGGCCTCGTCACCGCGCTGGCCGTCCCCACCGGCAACCAGTCGCATGACGCCCTGGTCGCCGCCGCCATGGCGGCCCAGTTCGGTTTGATCGAGCAGGGAAACAATCAGGCCACCGCCCTCGGCCGGGAGGTCGTGAACGCCAACCTGAACCTGTCGGCCACGGCGGCGGGCAACCTGCACAGCATCACCGTCGGTCCCGATGCCCCCGTCGTGGCCAATGCTGCTTCCAACCCGCCGGATTTCGTGACCAACAGCATCGCCATCGCTGACCTGACCCAGTTCAGCTACATGAACAACGATTCCCGTGCGATCGCCACCGATCTGGTGGTCAGCGGCTACAGCCATCTCGGCAAACTGGCCGACCAGTACGGCACGCCCATCGCGGTCAGCACCGTGGCGGCCAGCTCGTTCGGCAATATGTCCAGCGTGACCAACCGCGTCGGCGGCCTGGCTCCGCTGCCCTACAACGTCACCCCGTAACCCCTGCCTTCCGGGTGGGCGATGCTTCGCCCACCCGGTCTTTTTCCCTTTCCTCTCCCGCGGAGATCAGATCATGAAACGGGCAATCCTCGGCTTGGCGGTGCTTTCCCCTTTCGTCCTGGCGTCGGTTCCTTCCTTCGCCCAGCCCATGGGCACGGAATCCTACAGCTTTCCCGCCCGCAATCCCTCCTTCGCCGCGCAGGTCGAACTGACCCGCAGGAATGGCGGCGGTGGCGCCGGCGGCGTGGGGACGCTGAACCAGTACGTGACCAACTACAATTCCAACTCGACCTCCATCGGCAACATGACCGAGATCACGCAGATCCTCGAAGGCGGGTCTTCGGCCTGGCTGGATTACAACAACAGCCAGAACAGCCACGGCAACCAGGGCTCGTCGGCCAATACCAGCACCACGGTCAACAACAGCCAGACCGTCAACACCTCCTCTTCGTCCCAGAGCGGGCCCGGCGACAGCGCCGCCAACTGACCTCGGCTTCCAGGAGATTCCGCCATGCACAGTTCCGCCCTTCTTCTCGCCGCAGGCCTTGCCGCCTTCGTCCTGACGGGCGGCCCGGCCCGGGCCGGGGATGCCCAGCCCAGCCTGGCGGAGGCGGTCGAGGCCGGGGACCCGCAGGCGCAATATCTCGCCGCCGTCCTGATCTTTTCCGGCAAGGCCGAGGCCGAACCCGCCGTGGCGGTCGCCTTGCTGCGCCGGGCGGCGGGGAAGGGATATGCACCGGCCGCCTATCTGCTCGGCGTGTTGCATCTGCGCGGCGCCGGTGTCGAGGCTTCGCCGGAGAAGGCCGCGATCCTGTTCCGTGCCGCCGCCGAGCAGGGCGATGCCGATGCCCAGAACGGTCTGGGCCAGTTGCTGCACCAGGGGGTGGGGCTGGCCCGCGACGACAGGGAGGCGCTGGCCTGGTTCGAGAAGAGCGCCGCGCAGGGTTCGTCGGCGGCCAAGGCCAATCTCGGTCATATGTATCTCAACGGTTTCGGCACCGCCCCCGATCCCGGCAAGGCGCTGGCTCATATCCGACCCGCCGCCGAACAGGGCTTGGCCGAGGCGCAGCATAACCTGGCCTGGATGTATCAGATGGGCAAGGGCGTGGGGCAGGACGACGCCGAGGCGGCGAAATGGTACCGCAAGGCCGCCGAGGACGGCCATGTCCCGGCGCAGTTCAACCTGGGTCTGCTCTATGCCCTGGGCCAAGGGGTGGAGAGCAATCCGGCGGAAAGCCTCAAATGGCTTTCCCTGGCGGCGCTGTCCCCCGATCCCGCCATCCGCCGCAAGGCGGAGAAGCATATGGCCATCGTCTCCGCCGCGGCCGGGCCAAGCGCGGTGTCGGACGGCATCATGGAAGCCCGGAAATGGTTGATCGCCAGAGGGAAGTAGCCGGGAAGCGACAAGCCCGCGCGGTGTTCGAGCGGAAACGGTTCTAGACGGCCTCTTCCGGCTTTTGCTCGATATTGGAGAGCAGGTCCTCGGGCCGGTAGGGCTTGATGAGGAGTCCCCATCCCTGCGCGGCGATCCGGGCCTGGGTGTCGGGCGAGGTGTCGCCCGTCGTGATGACCACTTTCGCATCCGGGGCGCAAAGCGCGGTCACCTTGGGCACTTCATCGAGGGCGGTTTGCGTGCCGAGCAGATAATCGGCGACGAGGAGATGCGGCTGGATGCCGCTCGTGGCGATCTGGTCCGCCAGTTCCGTACCGGAAGACCCGGCGATGACGTGGATTCCCTGGGCCTCGAGCAGCAATGTCACGGCGATCCGTACCGCCTTGTCGTCCTCCAGCAGGGCGATGGTCGTCGTTCCGTTGCTCGGCACATCCATAGAAATCAGATCCACGTTTCAATATCGCTGGAAAGTTATCCAGATAATTTTCTCTGCTGTCTGTACGCTTGCGTACAGACAGCAGAGAAGGCTGTGACAATTTTTGCCGGCTGAACTTGTGTAAGCGTCCGGCTGTTGAACCGGTAAGCAGTCTCGCACAGCGATGCCGGAGAAAATTCTTATGGAGAGTCGTAACTTCATTCTGGGCAGTCTTACTCCAGATGAAGAGAAGTTGATCCGACCCTATCTGAGCCGCGTTTCCTTGCCGCACAAAATGATCTACTACAGGTCCGATGAGCCTATCTTGCATGTATGGTTCATCGAGCGCGGTTGTGCTTCCGTGATCAATATCCTGCCCGATGGCGGTGCGGTCGAGGTCGGCACGATCGGCAACGAGGGACTGGTCGGCACGCCCATCCTGCTGGAAACGGATCGGATGATCTGTCGGTGCGAGATGCAGATTCCGGGCGACGGATGGCAGATGCCGGCACAGATGCTCACCGCCGCCCTGCGCCAGAGCGAGACATTGCGGGTGAAGCTGCTGCGCTTCGCCCAGGTGCATTTCAACCAGGTCGCCCAGACGGCGGCCTGCAACCGCCTCCACAGCCTCGAGGAACGCTGCGCCCGCTGGCTGCTGATGAGCCGGGACCGGGCCGGCGACACCTTCGCCCTCACCCATGAATATCTCGCCGTCATGCTGGGCGTCCGGCGGGCAGGGGTGACCGTGACCCTCAATATCCTGCAAAAGGCCGGTCTGATCCGTCACACGCGGGGATATATCACCATCACGGACCCGGCGGGACTGGAGGAAGTCTCCTGCGATTGCTACAGGATCATCCGCGACGACCTGAAACGCCTGCTGCCGCAGTGAACGGCTTACCCATGGCAGGGGCCGTGCGGATGATGGGAAAGCGGCTGGCCGCTGGTCTGTCGGGGGATGTGGAAGATGGCTGGGGCGCCTGGATTCGAACCAGGGAATGGCGGTACCAAAAACCGCTGCCTTACCGCTTGGCTACGCCCCACCGGGAAGGGAGGCGGAGAATATTCCGGAATCGGTGGGGACGCAAGGGGGTGTTTTAGGATTTTTCCGCAGGCAGCAAGGGGCAGGCGGACAACCACCATTGGGGGCGGGTCAGGCCGAGAATGCGGGCGGCGCTGCGGGCTTCTTCTTCCGCCCCGAAGAGGCCGAAGCAGGTGGCGCCGCTGCCGGACATGCGGGCGATCAGGCAGCCGGGCTGGGCGTCCAGCGCCGACAGGCAATCGGCGATGACGGGAGCCAGGGAGATGGCGGCGTCGGTCAGGTCGTTGCGGCGGCGGCTCAGGGCCTCGGCCAGGGCGCGGGCGTCGGCGGGGGACTCGGTCAAGGGATCGGCGGGCAGGAAATCGCCGCTGCGGGCGCGGAAGACGGCCGGGGTGGACAGGGCGATGCCGGGATTGACCAGGACCAGCCAGGCCGGAGGCAAGACAGGGGCGGGGGTCAGGCCGTCGCCCACGCCTTCCATGCGCATGGGCCGTCCGGCCAGGCAGACGGGGATGTCGGCGCCCAGGGACAGGCCGATCTTGTGCATCTCCGCCGCCGGGACGTCCAGCTTCCACAGGCGCGCCAGTCCGGTCAGGGCGGCGGCCGCATCGGCCGAGCCGCCGCCGATGCCCGAGGCCACCGGCAGGTGCTTGTGGAGCTCGATCCGCGCGCGGGGTGGGATTCCGGCCCAGGCGGCCAGGGCGCGGGCGGCCTTGAGGACCAGATTGTCGGCGGGATCTTCGCCGCGCAGCTTGTCGGCCTGGGGACCGGCCAGGGAGAGCGTCAGCTCCTCGGCGGGCCACAGGCGCAGGCGGTCGCCGGCTCCGGCGAAGACCACCAGGCTTTCCAGCAGGTGATATCCGTCTTCCCGGCGGCCGGTGACATGCAGGGTGAGATTGACCTTGGCCGGAGCGAAGAGATCCAGCGCAGGGTCGCTCATGGCAGGCCCTGCTTGAGCTTCTGCTCGATCTTGGCCTGCAGGTCGGGCTCGGGATTGTGGCTGAGCGCTCGGCGCCACTGGAAGCGGGCTTCCTCGGTACGGCCGACCTTCCACAGGGCATCGCCGAAATGGTCGTTGATCACCGGATCGGCGGGGCGCAGCTCGACGGCGCGTTCCAGATACTGCACCGCCCCCGGATAATCGCCGGTCTTGTAGAGAACCCAGCCCAGGCTGTCGACGATATAGCCGTCATTGGGGCGCAGCTCGACCGCCTTCTGGATCATGCGCTTGGCCTGGTCCAGGTGGACGCCCCGCTCGACCCAGCTATAGCCGAGATAGTTGAGCACGTAGGGCTGGTCCGGTTCCAGTTCGAGCGCCTGCAGGAAGTCGCGCTCGGCCTCCGGCCAGCGGTCGGATTGCTCGTAGGCGATGCCGCGCGAATAGAGCAGCGGCCAGTGGTGGCGCTCGATTCTCTCCAGCCGTGTCAGGGCCTCGGAATAGGCGTCGATGGCTTCGGGGAACTTCCTGGTGCCGCGCAGGACTTCGCCCAGGCTGACCAGGGCGTCGTGGCGCATCGGGTCCTTGGCGGCGAGGTCGCGCAGCAAGGCGATGGCTTCGTCGCTGCGGCCCATTTCGTTGAGGTTGCCCGCCACCCGCAACTGGGTAGTCCACCACAATTCCTCGGAAGGATCGATGGCGAGATAGGCGGCATTGGCCTCTTCCAGGCGGTTCAGCCCCTGCAGCAGGTCGCCGACCAGCAAATAGGCCAGCGGCAGGTTGGGCTCCAGGTCCAGGGCCATGCGGGCGAACAGCAGGGCCATGTCCGGCGCGTTGCTCTGGCGCATTGTGGTGGCGGCGCCGAAGAAGGCCTCGGCCATGCCCTGGCGCGCATCGGCCACCGGCCGTTCCACCGAGGAACCCTGCGCCAGCATGCGGGCGCTGTCGAACAGCACGGCTTCCGGATTGTGGCTCTGGTAGCGGGTGTAGAGGGCCTGCGCCTTGTCCATCTGGCCGGTGCGCTGATAGAAGGAGCCGACGGCGCGGATCGAGCGCAGGGTCAGGCCCGCGGTGCCGGCCACGGTGTTGCGGTAGTAATCCTCCGCCACCTTGGGCTGGTCGGCGAGGTCGCTGATCAGGGCGGCGTGGAAATCGTGGATGGCGGCGAAACTGCTGGTTTCAGACAAGGGCTGCAAGGCCGTCAGCGCCTTGTCGTAATCACCGGCGCCGACGCGGGCCCAGGCGCTGATCAGCGGCGTCATGAAGCTGCCCAGGCCGCGCTTGGGCAGGAATTCCACATGGCGCTCGGCCATGGACCAGTCCCCGGCCTTGGCGGCGCGGGACGCCAGCAGCAGGCGGGCGAGGCTGTTGGTGTCTTCGAAGGTCAGCAGGCGGCGGGCCAGTTCCTCGGCCTGTTCCATGTCGCCCTCGATCGCCATCAGCACGAAGGCGCGCGACAGCAGTTCGGGGTTCTCGGGGTCGCTTTCCAGGGCGTGAAGATAGAAGCTGGCGGCTTCACCGGCGGCGAACTGGCCCTGGGCATGCCGGGCGGCAAGGTAATTGCCGAAGCCGGAACGGCCCATGGAGATTTCCTGGGCGATCTCGGCCGGTTGGTGCTGCACCGGGTTCTTCTCGCTATGGGCGGCAGCACAGGCGGGCAGAAGGGCCAGGGCACCAAGAATCGCTGCACGACGAAAGGCGGGGCTGAGACGGACAGCCATTGGGGTCATCACCAACTCCAACACTCGACCGCACGGCACTCCCTGTCCGGGAGCGTCCGCGACCACTCCAAAAGGGGAGGGCGGGCGGACTCTAGCCCACGGTCCTGGGACACAACAAGGGATTCCGCTTCCTCTAAAGTAGTAGCGGCGGCCGGAAAGGAAAGGGCCGGACTGAAATTAGTCCGGCCCTTCAAGGGGTTACATATTGGGATAATTCGGCCCGCCGCCACCCTGCGGCACCACCCAATTGATGTTCTGGGTGGGGTCCTTGATGTCGCAGGTCTTGCAGTGGACGCAATTCTGGGCGTTGATCTGCAAGCGTGGGTTGCCGCCGTCATCCTCCCGCACGATTTCGTAGACGCCGGCCGGGCAGTAGCGCTGCTCGGGCGCATCGTACTGGGCCAAGTTGATCTCGACCGGCACCGAGGGATTCTTCAGCTGAAGATGGATCGGCTGATCCTCTTCATGATTGGTGTTGGAGATGAAGACCGAGGACAGCTTGTCGAAGGTCAACACGCCGTCGGGCTTGGGATAGTCGATCCTCGGCGCTTCGCTGGCCTTCTTCAACTGGGTATGGTCCTCGTGGTTGTGGAAGGTCCACGGCGCCTTGCCCCGGAACAGATAGGTGTCGATCGCCGAATAGGCGAGGCCGCCCCACAGCCCCTTGTGGAAGGAGGGGCGGATGTTGCGGGCGCGGTGCAATTCGTCCCACAGCCAGGTCTGCTTCAGCTTCTCGGGATAGGCCGTGGCTTCGTGGGCCTGTTCGTTGCTGGAGGCCAGCAGGTCGAAGACGGCCTCGGCGGCGGTCATGCCCGACTTCATGGCGGTGTGGCTGCCCTTGATCTTGGGCACGTTCAGGAAGCCTGCCGTATCGCCGATCAGCAGGCCGCCGGGGAAGGTCAGCTTGGGGATCGACTGGAAGCCGCCCTCGGAAATGGCGCGCGCGCCATAGGCGATGCGCCGCCCGCCCTCGAAGGTGTCGCGGATGGCCGGGTGGGTCTTGAAGCGCTGGAATTCGTCGAAGGGCGAGAGATGCGGGTTCTGGTAGTCCAGCCCGATCACGAAGCCCACCGCCACCTGGTTGTTCTCCAGGTGATAGAGGAAGGAGCCGCCATAGACGTCGCTGGTCAGCGGCCAGCCCACGGTGTGGACGACCTTGCCCGCCTTGTGCTTGGCCGGGTCGATCTCCCACAATTCCTTGATGCCGATGCCATAGGTCTGCGGGTCGCAGTCCTTGCGTAGGTCGAAGCGCTCGAACAGGGTCTTGGTCAGCGAGCCGCGGCAGCCTTCGGCGAAGATGGTCTGGCGGGCATGAAGCTCGACGCCCGGTTCGAAATGGGCGGTGGGCTGGCCGTCGCGGCCGACCCCCATGTCGCCGGTGGCGACGCCTTTGACCCGGCCGTCCTCGTGATAGAGCACTTCGGCGGCGGCGAAGCCGGGGAAGATCTCGACGCCCAGTTCCTCGGCCTGGGTCGCCAGCCAGCGACAGAGATTGCCCAGGCTGATGATGTAATTGCCGTGATTCTGCATCTGCGGCGGCGTCAGGGGGGACTTGATCGCCTTGGTCTCGGTCAGCAGCAGGAAGCTGTCTTCCGTGACCGGGGTGTTCAGCGGCGCTCCCTTTTCACGCCAGTCGGGAATCAACTCGTCCAGGGCATGGGGTTCGAAACAGGCGCCGGACAGGATATGCGCGCCCACTTCCGAACCTTTTTCCAGCACGCAGACGGAAAGTTCGCGTCCGGCGTCCTGGGCAAGCTGACGCAGGCGGATCGCGGCAGCCAGGCCAGATGGCCCGGCGCCGACGATCACCACGTCAAATTCCATCGATTCCCGTTCCATAGTCCTTCCCCTAGTCAGGCAACTCTCTTACGCTGATGTGCTCTATATCACGAGCGCGGCCGAGGGTCGCGTCAGAATATTTCGTAAAGGTCGGTTCCTGCGCATGTCTATTACTCAGTCGGCATACGAGCTTCTGCGCTGGTACGTCGATGCCGGTGTCGACGAAGCCATCGGCGAGATCCCGGTGGATCGCTACGCCGCTGCCGCGCGTGCCGCTGCGCCTGTCCGTCCGGCATCGCCGCCGCCAACCTTCCACCCGGAAACGGCCCCGCGTCCGGAAATAGGACGCGGGACCCTTGAACAAAGAGCCCCCGAGCAGAGAAGCAACGCAGCGCATCTTGCGGCAGAATGCAAGAGTCTTGATGAATTGTATGCCGCGATCGATTCCTTCGAGGCCTGTCCGTTGAAGATGACGGCGCGGAGGACCGTCTTCGGCGACGGCAATCCCAAGGCGCAGGTCATGCTGGTCGGCGAAGCCCCCGGCGCCGACGAGGACCGCATCGGCCGCCCCTTCGTCGGGGTGAGCGGGCAGTTGCTCGACCGTATGCTGGCCTCGATCGGACTGGACCGCAGCACCTGCTACATCACCAATATACTCCCCTGGCGCCCGCCGGGGAACCGCAAGCCGTCCCTGCCCGAGGTCGAGATGATGCTGCCCTTCGTCGAGCGGCATGTGGAACTGGTGGACCCGGCGGTGATGCTGCTGCTGGGCGGTGCCGCCGCCTCGGCGCTGCTGGCCCGCAACGAGCCGATCTCCCGGCTGCGCGGACGCTGGTTCGACTATGCCACGCCGGGGCTTCAGCGTCCGGTGGCGGCGCTGGCGACCTTCCATCCGGCTTTCCTGCTGCGCACGCCCGGTCAAAAGAGGGAGGCTTGGCGCGATTTTGTTACACTGCGCCAGAAGATTGATTTCCTTAATATTTTTTAAGCCTTTCTCCAAAAGTTGGAGTCTCCCCTCCCTTGTGATGCTTGCAGCGCCCTCGGAACGGCATCTATAACCGTCGCGGTTCATGATGATGTCGTTCCATAACGCGCGGAGACCGAGACGTGCGAAAGAAGCTGCTGCCAGCCTTGCTGGCCGCGACGATGGCCCTGTCGGGCCCGGCCTCGGCCGAAAGCACGCCCGCCTCCACGGCCGGCGACAAAGTCGCTACCTTGGGCTCCGGCGCCATCCGGCAGGGCCGCAAGGCTGAGATCCCCAAGCCGCTCTCGGTTGCGGATGCCGGACGCTATACCAGGATATTCGAGCTTCAAGGCAAGGGGCAGTGGGGGCAGGCGGATCGCCTGATCGCCCAGCTTGAAGACCGGATGCTGTTGGGCCATGTGCTGGCGCAGCGGCTGCTTCATCCCCATTACAAATCCCCCGCCGCCGAACTGGTCGCCTGGATGGCGGAATATGCCGACCATCCCGACGCCGACAGGATTTATAGCCTGGCCCGCAAGCGCGCCCCCGGCCAGAAGATCAAGTCGCCGCAAAGCAGCTATCTGGACGGCACCGGCATCCGGACACGCAATACCGGCGCCGATTGGGAAGACCTCAGCTACGAGCGCACGGGCCTCAGCGCTGCCCAGCGCAACAAGATCCGCGAGATCAAGACCCGCGCCCGCAGCATGGTCCGCCAGGGCCAGGCCGAGTCGGTGCTGGCGATGCTCGACGAGCCCCGGGTCAAGCTGGCGCTGGATCAATACGATGCCGACGACTTGCGGACCCTGGTCGGGGCCGGTTTCTTCGCGGCGGGCGAGGACAAGCGGGTCATCGAATTGCTGACGCCGGTGGCGAAGCGGTCCGGCGACGTCATCCCCTGGGCCCATTGGAAGCTGGCCCTGGCCCTATGGCGCCAGGGCGACCATGAAAAGGCGCGCCCGCATTTCGAGGCGGTGGCGCGCGGCCGGGATGACGGCTCGGGCTGGATGATCGCCGCCGGGGCCTATTGGGCGGGACGGGCCAACTTGGTCACCCGGCGGCCCGAGGCGGTCAATCACTGGCTGGAGATCGCCGCCGAGCATTCCCGTACCTTCTACGGCCAACTGGCCCGCCGGGCGCTGAACATGGGCTCCACTTTCTCGTGGGAACAGGCGCCCTTCACCGACCTGGACGCCGAGCTGATCCAGCGCGTCGAGCGCGGCAAGCGCATCCTGGGGCTGATGCAGATCGGACGCCGCGACTTGGCGGAGGAGGAGATCCGCCGCCTCGCCCCCAGTGCTACTCCAGCCCTGACGACGGCCTTGCTGGCCCTGGCCAATGCCGGGGGAATGCCGGAAGTGGCCTTGCGCCTTGGCAGCGTCGTGGCTTCGCAGGACGGCCGCTTCCATGATGCCGTCAGCTTCCCGATGCCGCCCTGGCAGCCCCAGGGCGGCTGGAAGGTGGACAAGGCGCTGGTCTTCGCCATCGTGCGCCAGGAATCCACCTTCGTCCCCACGGCGGTCAGCCCGGCGGGTGCGGCGGGGCTGATGCAGCTGATGCCGGCGACGGCGCGTTTCCTGGCCGGCGGCCCGGTGGAGCGGAGCCGGCTGCTCGACCCGGAATACAATCTCAGCCTGGGCCAGACCTATATCCAGCGTCTGCTGGACGATCCGGCGGTGCAGGGCAATCTGTTCAAGCTGGTGGTCGCCTATAACAGCGGGCCGGGCAATCTGCAGCGCTGGCTCGACACCCTGGACTACCAGGGCGATCCGCTGCTGTTCATCGAAAGCATCCCGGCGCGGGAAACTCGGATCTTCATCGAAAAAGTGATGTCCAATTTCTGGATTTACCGCCACCGTATGGGCCAGCCGGCTCTTTCGCTCGATCATCTCGTCTCGGGGGAATGGCCGCTTTATGATGCCATGGACCGAGTGCAGCGACAGGTGGCCAAGAATGTCTCGAATTGACGAAACCAAGCCCTTTCTGCCCGTCAACATCGCGGTGATGACCGTTTCGGACACACGCAGCGAGGAAGACGACAAATCCGGCCGTACCCTGGTCGAACGCATCGAGGAAGCCGGACACAAGGTCGCCGCCAGGGTGATCGTCAAGGATGATGTGGCCGACATCACCGCCCAACTGCGGGCCTGGATCGACGATCCGGGGGTGGATGTGGTGATCTCGACCGGCGGTACCGGCGTGACGGGGCGCGACGTCACCCCCGAAGCCTTCCATGCCGTCTACGACAAGGAAATCGTCGGCTTCGGCGAGATGTTCCGCTGGATCAGCGTCGCCAAGATCGGCAGTTCCACCATCCAGTCCCGCGCCACGGGGGGCGTTGCCAACGGCACCTATCTCTTCGCCCTGCCGGGTTCACCGGGCGCCTGCCGCGACGGCTGGGACGAGATCCTGAAATGGCAGCTCGATTCCCGCCACCGGCCCTGCAATCTGGTGGAACTGATGCCGCGCCTGAAGGAACATCTGAAGGGCTGAGGGTTTTCCTGGGCGCAGCCCAAACCCGCAAAGGGGCTTGGCCCCTTTGCTCCTTTGCCTTTTATAAAGAGGCTGAACGCTAGTCCATGCTTCGAGACGCCGCTTCGCGGCTCCTCAGCATGGAGACCTTTGCGCGGGGGAGGATCGGCCTTTTAGGTGGCAAATCGAGGCTGCTTTGCCCTTAACAAAACCGCCGCCAGAGCTTGATCTCTGGCGGCGGTCTACGTTT